>NZ_JOFS01000030.1 GCF_000719285.1 Streptomyces bicolor
CGCGCGAGCCGAGCGAAGCTCGGTTCGAGCGTGGGGGAGGAGCCACGTGGGCGGTTCGGCAACGCAGCGAGCGTGCGTGCCAGGCGTCGCCGGGCAGGCAGGAATTTGACGACTGGGCCTAGCGACCGGAGCATGAGAGAGGGGCGCTTCCTCCCCGCGGGTGGAAGCGCCCCCTGTGGTTCAGGTGCCGGTCATATCCGCTGGATCCGTACGCTGCGCAGGACGCTCGGCGACTGGGTGTCCCAGATGCCGATCACCTGGTGGCCGAACGCGAAGGCCTGCTGGATCTGCTGGTGGATCTGCGGGTTCGGGTTGTTGAGAACCCGGAACTGGTTGTTGATGCGCAGGAAGATCTGGTGCGGCTGCCCCTGGAGCGGATGGACGACGTCGACGAAGCCGTTCGCCACACCGGAGGCGAGCGCCTGGGCCTGCACCTGCTGGACGACCTGTTGAACCGCCGCCAGCGTGACCTGCTGGAGCTGCTGCTGCATCTGCTGCTCGGCCTGCTGCGCCTGCTGGTCCTGCTGGGTGCCGAAAGGCTGGCCCAGCTGCTGCAGCAGCTGCTGGAACGGCTGCTGCTGGCCGAGCTGCTGGAGCTGCTCCAGCGAGCCGCTCATGCCGTACGGCTGCTGCTGGCCGAGGCCCTGCTGGCCGTAGCCCTGCTGCTGCCCGAACGGCTGCTGCTGGTACGGCGACGTGCTGGGGTACTGCTGGCCTTGCTGTTGTCCCATGTGACTCATCTGCGGGGTGGTGCTCATGCGGGTGTCACCTTCCCTTGATGTGATGGGCTGTGTCAGCCGGTGATCACCAGGCCGACGATCTCGTCGTCCGAGAACCACACTCGGACATCGGGCCGTCCCCCCGCGAAGGCGGTATGGACCGCCTGGCGGATCTCCGGGGACGGATGATTGAGGTTCCGCCACTCGCCGGCTACGAACAGCCGGAGCCTGGGCGGAAGTTCACGCGGATACGGCAGCAACTCGTCCCAGTACCGCTCGGCCTTGCCCGAGCCGACCGCCTGCGGCATCAGATGGGTGACCGCCGCCTTGATGTCGGGCCGGTTGCCGATCCGCTGGGAGGCGGGGCGGCCCGGCGCGTCCTGCTGCGGGGAACCCGTCGCCCGCAGCACCGCACGCGCCTGCTCGGGGGACATCGGCTGCTGGCCGGCCGCCTTGAGCATGCCCTGCAGCGCGGCCAGCGCGCCGACCACCACCGGGGAGGCGGACGATGTCCCCGAGAACGTGTCCGTGTACCAGGCGATCTCCTCGGGCCCGCCCTGCAGATCGCCGGGCCGGTCCCAGAAGCCGCCGGTCGTCGTCACCTCGCGCCCCCAGCCCTGGGCGTCCACCCGGGCGCCGTAGTTGGAGAACGCGAGCCGTGAGCGGTCCGGGCCGTGGTCGCGGCCGTGCGTGCCGGGCGGCGGGGCGCCCGCGCCGACCAGGACGGCGCCGGAGGACGGGTTGGACGGGTTGAACGGGTTGCGCCACGACTCGGGGAATTCGTCCGGGCGGCGCTCGTAGACGGCGTCGTCGAGCGACTCGGCGCCGTTGCCCGCGGCCGCCACCACGAGGACGCCCCTGGCGGTGGCGTGGCGGACGGCGGCGAGGTCGTCCGGCCACCACTCGAGCGGGATGTAGCCGCGCTGGTCGTCGCGCTCGGCGTACTCGAACCGGGGTCCCGGGCGGTGCAATTCGATCAGCACGATGTCGCCGGGGCTCAGCCGGTCGGCCGCCGCGTGGATCGCGGCCGCCGTGCCGATGCCCTGGAAGGACGCGGCCGCGGTCACCGTCTCCGGCGCGATGCCGGTGATGCCGTACTCGCCCGGGTCGCCGCCGATCACCCCGATCACGGCGGTGCCGTGGTTGCGCCAGGCCAGGTCGGTCAGCGGGGTGCCGACGACGACGCCGGCCAGCTTGCCGGCCAGGTCCTCGTGGCCCAGCTGCCAGGAGCCCTCCACGTCGATCACGGTCACGCCCTGACCGGCGCCACCGGGCCGCTGCCAGGCCCAGTGGGCGTCGACGCCCTCGGGCGCCGACCGCAGATACCCTTGCCGGCCGCTGTAGTCGGGCGTGACGGGCGCGCCCTCCTTCAGGCGCCCGTCCTCGCCGATCTGCCCGATCGAGGCCGGCACCGCGCCCGGCTTCACATACGCCGTGTCGATCCCCGGCAGCGCGGCGATGCGCGCCCGCAGCTCCTCGGCGCGCCGCTCACCGCCGCGCACCCGGTAGAACAGCGCGAGGTCGGGCACGTCGTCGGTGCCGGCCGCCTGCTGGAGGCGCTCCTCGCTGCCGAACAGCGGCTCCAGCGCGAGTTGTTCGTCATTGAGGAACATGTTGAGGGCCGAGACGTCGGCGCCCGCCGCCGAACGCACACCCTCGGCCTGGGCACGCAGCCGGGCCTCGGGACGGGCGACGACGATCAGTTCCCGCTCGGCTCCTCGATAGGTGAATCCCGCTCCGTCAGGCCCCGGCCCGGACGTTCCCGGGCCCTGCGCCGGTTGTGCCTGGTCGGTCATCGTCTGCCGCTCCCTTCGGTCCTGCGGGTACCAAGTGCGGGTGGTGCGGCGCGCCTTCGCAGGACAACCAAGCACGCCCGGCCCGGTCCGTCCAGACTTATTTCGCCAAGTCGGTTTGGAACAAGTTGAATTGGGCACCGTGTGCAATCCGGCCTGAAAGACATGTCACGCCATAATCGGGCCAGATGCTGTCCAGTCGCTGTCGAGGGGCTGCCTCCCGCTGCAGAGGCGGTCGGCGTGTGATGGGGTGGAGGAGTCAGTTGACCGTTGGACCAGCCGTCGGCCGGTCCTGTCCGCGGAAGGACGCACCGTGGCCCCCGAACACCGCTCCTTCGCACCTCAGCTCACCCGCCGCAGACTCCTCGCGGCCGGTGCCGCCACCGCCGGCGCCGTACTCGCCGGGTCCGCCGGCACCTCCGCCGCGGCGGCCGAGAAGACCCGGCCCGCCGTGATCCACCTCCCGAACGGCTTCCGCCCGGAGGGCATCACCATCGGCGGCGGACCGTACGCCTACCTCGGCTCCCTCGGTGACGGCTCGATCTACCGCGCCGACCTGCGCACCGGCGAGGGCTCGATCATCTCGACCGGCCCGAGCACGCCGTCGGTCGGCCTCAAACTCGATCACCGGGGACGCCTGTTCGTCGCCGGACGCGGCCAGGGCGCCCGCGTCGTGGACGCCCGCACGGGCGAGATCCTCGCCTCGTACGTCCTCACCACGGCGACCCCGACCTTCGCCAACGACGTGTTCCTGACCCCGCGCACGGCCTGGTTCACCGACTCCTACCAGCCCGCGCTGTACGCCCTGCCGCTCGGCCGGCACGGCGAGCTGCCGGACGCGCAGGACGTCGTACGGATCACCCTGGGCGGCGACTGGAGCCAGGTCGCCGGCGAGGTCGTCAACGCCAACGGCATCACCGGCACCCCCGACGGCTCGGCCCTCCTCGTCGTGCAGTCCGGCGTCGGCGGCCTGCATCGCGTGCATCCGCGCACCGGCGTCACGCAGCGCGTCGACCTCGCCGACGCCGCCCCGCTCACCAACGGCGACGGCCTGTTGCTGGTCGGGCGGACGCTGTACGTCGTGCAGAACCGGCAGAACGCGATCGACGTGTTCAAGCTCGCCGCCGACGGCCGCAGCGGCGTCTTCCAGCGCCGCATCACCGACCCGCTCTTCGACGTGCCGACGACGGTGGCCGCGTACCGGGGCCGGCTCTACCTGCCCAACGCGCGCTTCACGACGTCGCCGACGCCGGAGACGACGTACGACGTGATCTCGGTGCCCGTCTGACACGGGTGCGGCTTGGGAGACAGGAGGGATCTGGGTGACAGCAGAGGGCGGTGCACATCAATGGTGCACCGCCCTCGTCCGACTCCCGGTTCCGAGCGCCTCAGTCCTCCGACGAGTCCTCGTCCTCGTCCTTGCCGCCGGGCTTCGGCGGCATCGGCGGACGCGTACGGTCCTCGGCCGACGGACCGCCGCCGTCCCGCCTGCGCAGATACCGCTCGAACTCGCGGGCGATCGCCTCGCCCGACGCCTCCGGCAGCTCCGCGGTGTCCCGGGCCTCCTCCAGCGTCTGCACGTACTCCGCGACCTCGCTGTCCTCGGCGGCCAGCTGGTCCACGCCGACCTGCCAGGCGCGCGCGTCCTCGGGCAGCTCGCCCAGCGGGATGCGTACCTCGATCAGGTCCTCCAGCCGGTTGAGCAGGGCCAGCGTCGCCTTCGGGTTGGGCGGCTGCGAGACGTAGTGCGGTACGGCGGCCCAGAGGCTGACCGCCGGCACGCCCGCGTGCGTGCACGCCTCCTGAAGGACGCCGACGATGCCCGTCGGCCCCTCGTACTTGGTCTCCTCGAGATCCATCCTGCGGGCCAGGTCCGTGTCGGACGTGGTCCCGCTGATCGGAACCGGACGCGTGTGCGGGGTGTCGCCGAGCAGGGCGCCCAGGATGACCACCAGCTCCACGCCCAGTTCGTGCGCGAAGCCGAGGAGCTCGTTGCAGAACGAGCGCCACCGCATGGACGGTTCGATACCTCGGACGAGTACGAGATCACGCGGCTTCTCGCCGCCCACCCGGACGACCGACAACCTTGTCGTCGGCCAAGTGATCTTCCTTACTCCGTCGTCCATCCACACCGTGGGGCGGTTCACCTGGAAGTCGTAGTAGTCCTCGGCGTCCAGCGCCGCGAACACCTCGCCCTTCCACTCCCTGTCCAGATGCGCGACCGCGGTGGAGGCGGCGTCGCCGGCATCGTTCCAGCCCTCGAACGCGGCCACCATGACCGGGTCGATCAGCTCGGGAACCCCCTCGAGCTCGATCACCCAGTGCCTCCTTCCGACGTGCCCTCGCTTGACGACCCAACCTTACGGCGTGCGGCGGGGGCGCCCGCAGCCCCCTGCACGGGGGAGTGAACGGATCACTGCCCCGTTCGCCACCTCGGAACACCCCGTCAGAGATCCGAGGTCCAGCGTGCGGTGGCTCACAGCGTCGACCGCAGCCACTGCTCCACGCTCGCGATGTGCACGGTCGCCCACGACCGCGCCGCCTCCGCGTCCCGGTCGCGCAGCGCCGCGAGGATCGCCCGGTGTTCGTGCAGGGTCCGGCTGACCGCGTCCTCCTGGGTCAGCCCCCGCCAGATGCGCGCCCGCGTCGTCGGCCCCGAGAGCCCGTCCAGCAGCGAGCACAGCACCGAGTTCCCGGAGCTCTGCACGATGCCCCGGTGGAACTCCAGGTCGCAGGCGACGAGTTCCTCCACCGAGGGATCGGTGCCGAGCTTGTCCAACTGGTTCGCCAGCGCGTCCAGCTGCTGCTCGCTGATCCGGGCGGCGGCCATCGCCGTGGCGGCCGGCTCAAGGATGCGGCGGACGGCGAGGAACTCCAGGACCGTGTCGTCGCGGTGGAAGTCGACGACGAAACTCAGCGCCTCCAGCAGCAGCTGCGGGTCGAGGCTCGTGACGTAGGTGCCGTCGCCCTGCCGTACGTCCAGGATCCGGATCAGCGACAGGGCCCGTACGGCCTCCCGCAGGGAGTTGCGGGACAGCCCCAGTTCGGCGGCCAGCTCGCTCTCCTTGGGAAGCCGGTCGCCGGGGCGCAGCGCGCCGGAGACGATCATGCCTTTGATCTTCTCGATCGCCTCGTCGGTGACTGCCATGGCGCGCCTCCCTGTCGTTCCGTTGTGGTGCGGGACATCGGGCGGAATGTCGCGAAGGATCCGATTCAAGACGTCCGATGTCTCAGCCACATTATGGGGCCTGCCCGGTTGCGCTGAAGTTCCCGATCTCCGCACCGCCCTATACTCCGGACCCATGGCCGACGCTGCGCTCTCACCGGATGCGGATCTGGTCGGCGCTCTGAAGGCGCTGGCCAACCCCGTGCGGTTGCAGCTGCTGGTGTGGCTGCGTGAGCCGGAACGGCACTTCTCGCAGTACGAGGCGATCGTGGATCCCGCCGAGGTGGGGGTGTGTGTGAGCCACATCCAGGCCAAGGCCGGGCTGGCGCAGTCGACGGTGTCGGCGTACATGGCGGAGCTGCAGCGGGCGGGGCTGGTGCGGGCGACGCGGGTGGGTAAGTGGACCCACTACAAGCGGGACGAGGAGCGCATCGCCGAGCTGGTGGCCCAACTCGGGCGGACTCTCTAGCGGTTGGGGTGTGTCGTGCGAGACCGCCCCCTGTTGCGCTTCATATCGAGAATCTGCGATATTTCGATGCATGAAGAACCTGGGGACCTTCGGCATCTACACCTTCGACTTCGAGCACCAGCCCGCCGCGTTGGTGCGCGACTCGGTACAGGAACTGGAGCAACTTGGATGGCGGGCCGTGTGGTTCCCCGAGGTGGGCGGGCGTGAGGCCCTCACCCAGGCCGGGTATCTGCTCTCCTGCACCGAACGGCTGCACGTGGTCAACGGCATCGCGCAGATCTGGTCCCGTGAGGCGGGCGCGACGCAGGCCGCGAGCGCCCTGCTGGCCGACGCCTACCCGGGACGGCATGTCCTGGGCCTGGGATTCGGCGGCGCGCGGAGGCCGGGCGTGAAACCCCTCGCCGCCATGGCCGGCTATCTCGACGAACTGGACACCCACGCCAAGGAGTCATCCAACCCGGCACCGCGAACCCCCGTCCGCCGTCTCCTCGCCGCCTACGGCCCCAAGATGCTCGCCCTGGCCAGGGACCGCTCCGCCGGTGCCCCACACCTGCCACGTCAACACGGCCCACACCGCCCAGGCCAGGGAGATCCTCGGCCCCGACGCGTTCCTCGGCGTGGAGCACGCGGTGCTCTTCGAGCCGGACCCGGGCAAGGCCCGCGCGACGGCGCGCGAGCATCTGCACCCGTACCTCAACACCCCTTACAACGTCGCCAAGTTCCGCCGTCTCGGCTACACGGACGACGAGATCGCGCACGGCGGCAGCGACCGTCTGGTGGACGACCTCGTGTTCTGGGGGGACGTGGACACCGTGGCGGACAAGCTCCGCGCCCACGTCCAGGCGGGCGCGGACCATGTCGCCGTACAGGTCATCGGCACCGAACCGGGCAGTTCCGCGATGCCGCACTGGCGGCGGCTGGGTGAGGCGCTGCTTCCTCAATAGGCCCTGAGCCGCGGCGTATTTCAAGGGGCATGCGAAAGGGGCGGCTCCGTCGGCGGGGAGCCGCCCCTTCCGGTGGTGGCCGGCCCCGGTGCGGATGGGGCCGCCCTCGTGCGGTCCGGCCCGGTCAGGGGAGTGGCCGAACCTTGCGCCGCGGGAGGCTCATCCGGCGAAAACCTCCCTCGGCGCTCTCGAGGTCACTTCTTGTCGAGCAGGTCCCGCACCTTCGCGCGGACGTCGTCCGTCGCCAGACCCCGGATCGTCAGCGTCGTACGGCGGCGCAGCACGTCGTCCGGCGTCTCGGCCCACTCGTTGTCGCGGGCGTAGACGACCTGGGCCCAGATCTCCGGGGCGTCCGGGTGGACGCGCTCGCCCAGCTCGGGGTTCTCGTTGGCGATGCGGGCGATGTCGAAGGCCAGGGAGCCGTAGTGGGTCGCCAGGTGCTTCGCCGTGTCGGCTGCCATGCGCGGACCCGGCGCCGGGCGGTCGGTCAGCAGGCGGTGGGCCACCGCGCGCGGGTTGGCGATGCCCGGCAGCGGCAGCTTCTTCGGCAGCGAGGCGATCGGCTCGAAGTCGTCGCCCAGCGGGGCGCCCGGCAGCGCCTCCAGCTTCTTCATGATCGTGCGGCCGATGTGGCGGAAGGTGGTCCACTTGCCGCCCGCGACGGACAGCATGCCGCCCTTGCCCTCGGTCACGACGGTCTCGCGCTTGGCCTTCGCCGTGTCACCGGGGCCACCCGGCAGCACACGCAGGCCCGCGAAGGCGTAGGTGATCAGATCCCGGTCGAGCTGCTGGTCCCGGATGGAGAACGCGGCCTCGTCCAGGATCTGGGCTATGTCCTTGTCGTTGACCGCGACATCCGCCGGGTCGCCCTCGAACTCCTCGTCCGTGGTGCCCAGCAGCAGCATGTCCTCCCACGGCAGGGCGAACGTGATGCGGTACTTGTCGATCGGGGTGGCGAGCGCCGCCTTCCAGGGCGAGGTCCGCTTGAGGACCAGATGCGCGCCCTTCGACAGGCGGATCGACGGGGCGGCGTCCGGGTCCTCCATCTTGCGCAGGTGGTCGACCCACGGGCCGGTCGCGTTCAGCACGAGACGGGCGTTCACCCCGAACTCGTCACCGGACAGGCGGTCCTTGAGGTCGGCGCCGGTCACCCGGCCCTTGGTGAAGCGCAGGCCGGTGACCTCGGCGTGGTTGAGCACGACCGCGCCCGCCTCGACGGCCGCGCGGACCGTCATCAGCGCCATGCGCGCGTCGTTCATCTGGTCGTCGCCGTACACGGCCACGGCCTTGAGGTTCTCGGTGCGCAGCTCGGGCACGTCCTGGGCCGCCTTGGCGGGGGACAGGAGGTGGCCGACGCCGTCACCGAACGCGGAGAGCGCGGAGTAGGCGAAGACGCCCGCCCCGAGCTTCGCGGCGCCGTGCGGCCCGCCCTTGTACACGGGGAGGTAGAACGTGAGCGGGTTCGCCAGGTGGGGGGCCACCTGGCGGGAGACCGCACGGCGCTCGAAGTGGTTCTCCGCCACCAGCTTCACCGCGCCGGTCTGCAGGTAGCGCAGACCGCCGTGGAGCAACTTGGAGGAGGCGGAGGAGGTGGCGCCGGCGAAGTCGCCGGCGTCGACCAGAGCCACCCTGAGGCCGGACTGCGCGGCGTGCCAGGCGGTGGAGATGCCCAGGATGCCGCCGCCGATCACGAGAAGGTCGTACGACGCCTTGGCGAGCTGCTCCCGGGTCTCGGCGCGGCTCGGGTTGGAGCCGGAGGCCGGGCGCGTCCCGAGGGCAGGCACGGACTGCAGGGTGGACTGACTGGTCATGTCGGGTTGTTACTCCTCATCAGAGCTCGCGTCGGAGCTGGCAGAGCCGTCGGGGACGTCTCTGTCGTGGACGTCTGTCAGCTCTCGTCGTCCTCGAGCCAGCCCATGGTCCGGTCGACGGCCTTGAGCCAGCTCTTGTACTCACGGTCGCGGGTCTCCGCGTCCATGCGGGGGGTCCACTCGGCGGCCCGGCGCCAGTTGGCGCGCAGGTCGTCGGTGCTGTTCCAGAAGCCGACGGCGAGACCGGCGGCGTAGGCGGCGCCGAGGCAGGTGGTCTCGGCGACCATCGGGCGCACCACGGGGGCGTCCAGGACGTCGGAGAGCGTCTGCATCAGCAGGTTGTTGGCGGTCATGCCGCCGTCGACCTTGAGGGTCACCAGCTCGACGCCGGAGTCCTTGACCATGGCGTCGGCGATCTCCCGCGTCTGCCAGGCGGTGGCCTCCAGGACGGCACGCGCGAGGTGCGCCTTGGTGACGTACCGGGTCAGACCGGCGATCACACCGCGGGCGTCGGAACGCCAGTGCGGGGCGAACAGGCCGGAGAAGGCCGGCACGAAGTAGGCGCCGCCGTTGTCCTCGACCGACAGCGCGAGCGTCTCGATCTCGGCCGCGGTGGAGATCAGGCCCATCTGGTCGCGCATCCACTGCACCAGGGAGCCGGTGACGGCGATCGAGCCCTCCAGGGCGTAGACCGTGTCCTGCTCGCCGATCTTGTAGCCGACGGTGGTCAGCAGACCCGCGTACGAGTTGATGATCTTGTCACCGGTGTTCATCACCATGAAGGTGCCGGTGCCGTACGTCGACTTGGTCTCGCCCTCGGCGAAGCAGGTCTGGCCGAACAGGGCCGCCTGCTGGTCACCGAGCGCGGAGGCGACCGGGATGCCGCCGAGCAGGTCGCCCAGCTTGCCGCCGGTGATCTCGCCGTAGACCTCGGCGGAGGAGCGGATCTCGGGCAGGATCTGCATCGGCACGCCGATGGACTCGCAGATCTTCTCGTCCCACTCCGTGTTGTGCAGGTTCATCAGCATGGTGCGGGAGGCGTTGGTGACGTCCGTGACGTGCTTGCCGCCGTTGACACCGCCGGTCAGGTTCCAGATGACCCAGGTGTCCATGGTGCCGAAGAGGATGTCGCCGGCCTCGGCGCGCTCCTTGAGGCCCTCGACGTTGTCCAGCAGCCAGCGGGCCTTGGGACCGGCGAAGTAGGAGGCGAGGGGAAGACCGGTCTCGCGGCGGAAGCGGTCCTGGCCGACGTTGCGGCCGAGCTCCCTGCAGAGCGCGTCGGTGCGGGTGTCCTGCCAGACGATGGCGTTGTGGACGGGCTCACCGGTGTTCTTGTCCCACAGCACGGTGGTCTCGCGCTGGTTGGTGATGCCGATGGCCTTGATGTCGTCGCGGGTGATGCCGGCCTTGGCGATGGCTCCGGCGACGACCTCCTGGACGTTGGTCCAGATCTCGGTGGCGTTGTGCTCGACCCAGCCCGGCTTCGGGAAGATCTGCTCGTGCTCCTTCTGGTCGACGGAGACGATACGGCCGTCGCGGTCGAAGACGATGCAGCGGGAAGAGGTGGTGCCCTGGTCGATGGCGGCGATGAAGGGGCCGGCGGTGTGCGCGTCGGTCACTGTCTACTCCTGGAAGTTCCGTGGTTATGGGGCTTTACGTACGGCGCGTGCTGAGAGTTTCGGTGCTTCTCACTCGAACGGGTGAAGCTCGGTACTCCTAAGCAAAAGCGACGTTGTAGATGCCTGCGGCGATCGCCGCGCCGATCAGCGGACCGACGACCGGGATCCAGGCGTAGCCCCAGTCGGAACCGCCCTTGTTGGGCAGGGGCAGAAGGGCGTGCACGATACGCGGACCGAGGTCACGGGCCGGGTTGATCGCGTAGCCGGTCGGGCCGCCGAGGGACAGACCGATCGAGACGACGACGAGCGCGACGATCAGTGCGCCGATCGGGCCGAGGCCGTCGCCGTTGTTGTTGAGGCCCTGCGTGAGGATGGCGAGCACCAGCACGACCGTGCCGATGATCTCCGTGAGCAGGTTCTGCACCACGTTCCGGATCTCGGGGCCGGTGGAGAAGATGCCCAGGACCGGGCCGGCGCCCGTCTCCTGAGCCTCGACTGCCTTGGCCTCGGTGGCCTGCGCACCCGGACCGCCGACGATCTCCTTGTCGGTGAGGTGGGCGTGGAACTGGCCGTAGTAGGCGACCCAGACCAGAGTCGCACCGATCATGGCGCCGAGGAGCTGTCCGGCGAGGTACGCCGGAACGTTGCTCCAGTCGTTGTCCTTGATCGCCAGGGCGACCGTCACGGCCGGGTTCAGGTGGGCGCCGGACAGCGGCGCCGACGTGTAGACCGCCGTGAGCACTGCGAAGCCCCACCCGAAGGTGATGGCGAGCCAGCCGGCGTTGCGGGCCTTCGAGGCCTTGAGCGTCACGGCCGCGCAGACGCCGCCGCCGAGCAGGATGAGTATGGCGGTACCGATGGTCTCGCCGATGAAGATGTCGGAGCTGGACACCCGCGACTCCTTTGTCCTTCGTCCAGGGGAAGCCGAACCCCGGGTCCCACCGGTGGTTCGCGTGCCCTCGGGGGTGAGAGCGATGCCGGCCCTTGGCGTTGTCACACTCTAGCGCGTATTGCCGGTAGGTGTTCGACAATGCCGACCGATGGACGGGAGTCTTGCCCCGGCGTCAGGCGCCCGTCAAGGGCTCTGTTATCGAATGCTCGATCGTTATGGGTTGTGTTGATTTATCGACTCTCGCGGGTTCGCCGCATACTGCCGCGTAGGGAACACGGTGCGTGTCTAGCAGGTGGTTTGTCCTGACGTATCAGGACATGGCGACGCCCGGAACGTCCTGCGACGTCCCGGCCGTCACTTTCTCCCCGTAGGGCCGCTTCAGAAGCGCCCGGCGCCCAGATCCCGCGACACCGCGCGGGCACAGTCCCGTACCGCGGCGATCAGCTCGGGGCGCAGCTCGCCGTCCCGGCACAGCCGCTCCACCGCGCCGGTGATGCCGACCGCGCCCACCGGCATACGGCGCCGGTCGTGGATGGGAGCGGCGACCGAGGAGACGCCTTCCCAGGTCTCCTCCACATCGGCGGCGTAGCCACGCGCGCGTGTCATGTCGAGGATGTGCTCGAAGCCGTCCAGCTCGCACACCGTGCGGTCCGTGAAGGCCTTGCGGTCGGCCTCGATCGCCTCGCTGTGCGCGACCGGGTCGTACGCCGACAGGACCTTGCCCAGGGCCGTCGAGTGCAGCGGCTGCATGGCCCCTATCTCCAGCACTTGCCGGCTGTCGTCGGGGCGGAAGACGTGGTGGACGATCAGCACGCCCTGCTGGTGCAGCACGCCCAGATAGACGCTCTCCCCGCTGGAGCGGGCCAGATCGTCCGTCCACACGAGGGCTCGCGCCCGCAGCTCGTGCACGTCCAGATAGGTGGTGCCCAGGCGCAGCAGCTCGGCGCCCAGCTGGTAGCGCCCGGAGGCGTCGTCCTGCTCGACGAAGCCCTCCTGCTGGAGGGTGCGCAGAATGCCGTGGGCGGTGCCCTTGGCGAGGCCCAGCGACGAGGCGATGTCCGACAGGCCGAGGCGTCGCTCGCCGCCCGCGAGGAGCCGCAGCATCGCGGCCGCCCGTTCGAGCGACTGGATGTTCCGTGCCATCGCCGTACTGCCTCCGTCCCCTTCGCCGTCGACCCGCGACGTCGCTGCCGCCGTTCGGCAATGTCGAACACTACCGGTCGATGCCGACCTCCCGCTAATGGTCGGCGCGCATCCGTCCGGTTGTGTTGCGTCACTCGTATACGGCAGTCGGCCCGCCGGTCATCCTCGTCCCGCCCCGTGGACGCCCTGACCATCCGGCGGCGGTCCCGGCTACGCTGGCGGCGTGCGCCCACTGTGGAAGGTTCCACTACCGGGCGCAAAGCCGACAGCCGTCGCACTCCAGGGAGCCCTTACATGGCCTCGTTGCCACCGACCCCTTCAGCCGACAGCCGGACCCGCGTGTCCGCCCTCCGCGAGGCGCTCGCCACCCGAGTGGTGGTCGCCGACGGAGCGATGGGCACCATGCTCCAGGCCCAGGACCCCACCCTCGAGGACTTCGAGAACCTCGAAGGGTGCAACGAGATCCTGAACCTGACCCGGCCGGACATCGTCCGTTCGGTCCATGAGGCGTACTTCGACGCGGGCGTGGACTGCGTCGAGACGAACACGTTCGGCGCGAACTACGCGGCGATGGCCGAGTACGACATCCCCGAGCGTGTCTTCGAGCTGTCCGAGGCGGGCGCCCGTATCGCCCGCGAGACCGCCGACGGCTACGTCACCCGCGACGGACGACAGCGCTGGGTTCTCGGCTCCATCGGCCCGGGCACCAAGCTGCCCACGCTCGGCCACATCGGCTACACCACGATCCGCGACGCCTTCCAGCAGAACGCCGAGGGCCTGATCGCGGGTGGCGCGGACGCGCTGATCGTGGAGACCACCCAGGACCTGCTCCAGACCAAGGCCGCCGTCATCGGCGCCCAGCGCGCCCGGCAGATCTCCGGCCTCGACCTGCCGATCATCGTCTCCGTCACCGTCGAGACGACCGGCACCATGCTGCTCGGCTCCGAGATCGGCGCGGCGCTCACCGCGCTCGAGCCGCTCGGTATCGACATGATCGGCATGAACTGCGCCACCGGTCCCGCGGAGATGAGCGAGCACCTGCGCTACCTCTCCCGGCACTCGCGCATCCCGCTGTCGTGCATGCCGAACGCGGGCCTGCCGGTCCTCGGCAAGGACGGCGCCACCTATCCGCTCAGTGCGTCGGAGCTGGCCGACGCCCACGAGACCTTCGTACGCGACTACGGCCTGTCCCTGGTCGGCGGCTGCTGCGGCACCACCCCCGAGCACCTGCGCCAACTGGTCGAGCGCGTCCGCGACCTCGCCCCGACCGAGCGCGACCCGCGTCCCGAGCCCGGCGCCGCCTCCCTCTACCAGACCGTCCCGTTCCGCCAGGACACCTCCTACCTGGCCATCGGTGAGCGCACCAACGCCAACGGCTCGAAGAAGTTCCGCGAGGCCATGCTGGAGGCCCGCTGGGACGACTGCGTGGAAATGGCCCGCGAGCAGATCCGTGAGGGCGCGCACATGCTCGACCTGTGCGTGGACTACGTCGGCCGTGACGGCGTCGCCGACATGGAGGAGCTGGCCGGCCGCTTCGCGACCGCCTCGACCCTGCCGATCGTCCTGGACTCCACCGAGGTCGACGTCATCCAGGCCGGCCTGGAGAAGCTCGGCGGGCGCGCGGTCATCAACTCCGTCAACTACGAGGACGGCGACGGCCCCGAGTCCCGCTTCGCGAAGGTCACCAAGCTCGCCCAGGAGCACGGCGCCGCCCTGATCGCGCTGACCATCGACGAGGAGGGCCAGGCCCGCACCCCGGAGAAGAAGGTCGAAATCGCCGAACGGCTGATCGAGGACCTCACCGGGAACTGGGGCATCCACGAGTCGGACATCCTCATCGACACCCTGACCTTCACCATCTGCACCGGCCAGGAGGAGTCCCGCGGGGACGGCATCGCCACCATCGAGGCGATCCGCGAACTCAAGCGCCGCCACCCGGATGTGCAGACCACACTCGGCCTGTCGAACATCTCCTTCGGCCTGAACCCGGCCGCGCGCATCCTGCTCAACTCCGTCTTCCTCGACGAGTGCGTCAAGGCCGGCCTCGACTCGGCGATCGTGCACGCCTCGAAGATCCTGCCGATCGCCCGCTTCAGCGAGGAAGAGGTGCAGACGGCCCTCGACCTGATCTACGACCGCCGCGCCGAGGGCTACGACCCGCTGCAGAAGCTGATGGCCCTGTTCGAGGGCGCCACCGCCAAGTCGCTGAAGGCGGGCAAGGCCGAGGAACTGGCCGCCCTGCCGCTTGAGGAGCGTCTCAAGCGCCGCATCATCGACGGCGAGCGCAACGGCCTGGAGGCCGACCTCGACGAGGCGCTGCAGACCACCCCCGCGCTGGACATCGTCAACAACACCCTCCTGGACGGCATGAAGGTGGTCGGTGAGCTGTTCGGCTCCGGCCAGATGCAGCTGCCGTTCGTGCTCCAGTCCGCCGAGGTGATGAAGGCCGCCGTCGCCTACCTCGAGCCGCACATGGAGAAGACGGACGCCGACGGCAAGGGCACCATCGTGCTGGCCACCGTGCGCGGCGACGTGCACGACATCGGCAAGAACCTCGTGGACATCATCCTGTCCAACAACGGCTACAACGTGGTCAACCTCGGCATCAAGCAGCCCGTCTCCGCGATTCTGGAGGCCGCCGAGGAGCACCGGGCCGACGTCATCGGCATGTCCGGCCTGCTGGTGAAGTCCACGGTGATCATGAAGGAGAACCTGGAGGAGCTCAACCAGCGCGGCCTGGCGGCGAATTACCCCGTCATCCTCGGCGGCGCCGCCCTCACGCGCGCGTACGTCGAGCAGGACCTGCACGAGCTGTACGAGGGCGAAGTCCGCTACGCCCGCGACGCGTTCGAGGGCCTGCGCCTGATGGACGCCCTGATCGGCGTCAAGCGGGGCGTGCCCGGCGTGCAGCTGCCCGAGCTCAAGCAGCGCCGGGTCAGGACCGCGGCCACCGCGGCCGTACTCGAGGAGCGGCCCGAGGAAGGCCATGTCCGCTCCGACGTCGCCACCGACAACCCGGTTCCCGAGCCCCCGTTCTGGGGCACCCGCGTCATCAAGGGCATCCAGCTCAAGGAGTACGCCTCCTGGCTCGACGAAGGCGCCCTCTTCAAGGGACAGTGGGGCCTGAAGGAGACCCGCACCGGCGACGGCCCGTCGTACGAGGAACTCGTCGAGAGCGAGGGCCGGCCGCGGCTGCGCGGACTGCTCGACCGGCTCCAGACGGAGAACCTCCTGGAAGCGGCCGTGGTCTACGGCTACTTCCCGTGTGTCTCCAAGGACGACGACCTGATCCTCCTGGACGAGCACGGCAACGAAAGCACCCGGTTCACCTTCCCGCGCCAGCGCCGCGGCCGCCGTCTGTGCCTCGCGGACTTCTTCCGGCCGCAGGAGTCGGGCGAGACGGACGTCGTGGGCCTCCAGGTCGTCACCGTCGGCTCGCGGATCGGGGAGGAGACGGCCCGGCTGTTCGAGTCGAACTCCTACCGCGACTACCTCGAACTGCACGGCCTGTCCGTGCAGCTGGCCGAGGCGCTCGCCGAGTACTGGCACGCGCGCGTGCGTTCCGAGCTCGGCTTCGCCGGTGAGGACCCGGCCGACATCGAGGACATGTTCGCGCTGAAGTACCGCGGCGCCCGCTTCTCCCTCGGCTACGGCGCCTGCCCGAACCTGGAGGACAGGTCCAAGATCGCCGACCTGCTCCAGCCGGAGCGCATCGGCGTCCACCTGTCCGAGGAGTTCCAGCTGCATCCCGAGCAGTCCACCGACGCGATCGTCATCCACCACCCGGAGGCGAAGTACTTCAACGCCCGCTGACGAGCCGCCCGGGGGTCGTGTCGGCGCACGTCGGAACGCCCCCCGACGGTAAACGGGATGTGCCCCGCGCCACGCCGGATAAACGAGGCGCTTCGGTCGAGGCGGACGTACACTGGTCGGTCCACCGCAGGCCGGTTCCCTCGCTGGGAACCGGCCTGATCGTCCCTTCAAGGAGGTATGTGGATGACCAGCACGGTCCCCGCGCCAACAACCCGTACGGCGGACGGCTCGGCCCTCCAGGCCGTCCTCCTCGACATGGACGGAACCCTGGTGGACACCGAGGGCTTCTGGTGGGACGTCGAGGTCGAGATCTTCGCCGGCCTCGGGCACACCCTCGACGAGACCTGGCGCCATGTCGTGGTCGGCGGCCCGATGAGCCGCAGCGCCGGGTTCCTGATCGAGGCCACCGGCGCCGACATCACCCTCGCCGAACTCACGGTGCTCCTCAACGAGGGCTTCGAGGACCGCATCGACCGTGCCCTGCCGCTGATGCCCGGAGCCGCCCGGCTGCTGGCCGAGCTGGCCGAGTACGAGATCCCCACGGCCCTGGTCTCCGCCTCGCACCGGCGCATCATCGACCGTGTGCTCACCTCGCTCGGCCCCCAGCACTTCGCGCTGACCGTCGCCGGCGACGAGGTGCCCCGCACCAAGCCGCACCCGGACCCGTACCTGTACGCCGCCGCCGGGCTCGGCGCCGACCCGGCCCGCTGCGCGGTCGTCGAGGACACGGCCACCGGAGTCGCCGCGGCCGAAGCCGCCGGCTGTCATGTGGTGGCCGTGCCGTCGGTGGCACCCATCACCCCGGCCGCCCGGCGCACCGTGGTGACGTCGCTGGAAGAGGTCGATCTGGCATTTCTGCGCGGCCTGATGGCGGCGTGACAACGGAAATGCGCACGCCGGTTCACGCAGCGTGCAACATCGATAGCGGGGAAATTCCGCAAGGAAATTCGAACCTGCCGGATGGCTGAATTCCGGCGTGACCGAAGACCGTTCAGTTTGTGACGTTCGCCACTTCATTCGGGGTCGGGAGGCATCCCGGGCCATCCCGCCCGCCCGCGACAAAGGACTGTGAACGCGCCCTTGTGTCCCGATTGATGGATCGGTGCACGAATCCTTCCACGGCCAGTCTGCCGGTGTGTCCGCACCCCGTTCCGCTCCGTGACGGACCCTTGACTCCGGTGGCTGCGAACCGCCGCACACGCGCGGACTAATCTCGTCGCGAGAACATCGCACTTACCCCGTGATCGGCCGCGCCACCCCTGCATGCCGGGTACACGGAGTCGACAGCTGGAGAAACCCGAGCATGAACCGCAAGACTTTGGTGCTGCCGGCCGTCATCGGCCTGCTCGCCCCGGTTGTCGCCGCCTGCGGCGCAGCCGACAGCGGCGACAGTGGCGATGCGATCGTCGTCGGCACCACGGACTCGTTCACTGCCTCGAAGGACGCTCCCGCGCCACTCGACCCCGCCTACGCCTACGACGTCGGCACCTGGAACATCCTGCGCCAGACCGTGCAGACCCTGATGATCCAGCCGCGCGGTGAGGGCGCCCCGGTCCCCGAGGCCGCCGAGAACTGCGGCTTCACCGACAGCGGCAACGAACGCTACGCCTGCACCCTGCGCGAGGGCCTGAAGTTCGCCAACGGTGACCCCGTCACCGCGGAGGACGTGAAGTACTCCATCGACCGCGCCCGCGCCCTCAAGGCCGACAGCGGCGTCTTCGCCCTGCTGTCCACCATCGACACCGTCGAGACCAAGGGCGACCGCGAAGTCATCTTCCACCTCAGGACCGCCGACGCCACCTTCCCGTTCAAGCTGTCCACCCCGGTCGCCGGCATCGTCGACCCGGACACCTACGCCAAGGACAAGCTGCGCGACGGCTTCGCGGTCGACGGCTCCGGCCCGTACACCCTCCAGGCCGAGGTCAACAACGACCAGCTGGTCTCCGCCGTGTTCACCAAGAACCCCGACTACAAGGGGAGTCTGACGGTGAACAACGACAAGGTCGAACTGCGCAACTTCGCGGACGCCGACGAGATGGGCACCGCCCTCTCCAAGGGCGACATCGACGTGATGACCCGCACCATGTCGCCCGAGCAGATCCAGAAGCTGTCCGCCGACTCCGACGACACCGTCGACCTCGTCGACATGTCCGGCCTGGAAATCCGCTACCTGGCCTTCAACACCGACGACCCGTCCGTCCGCAGCAAGGCCGTCCGCCGGGCCATGGCCCAGGTCATCGACCGCGGCGAACTCGTCTCCAAGGTCTACGGATCCCAGGCCGAACCGCTGTACTCGCTGGTCCCCGCCAGCATCACCGGCCATTCCAACGCGTTCTTCAACAAGTACGGCGACCCGAGCACCGCCAAGGCCAAGTCCCTGCTGGAGAAGGCCGGCATCACCACCCCGGTGAAGCTGACGCTGCACTACACCACCGACCACTACGGCCCGGCCACGAAGAAGGAGTTCGAGCTGCTGCAGAAGCAGCTCAACGACAGCGGCCTGTTCGACGTCACCATCGAGGGCACCCCCTGGGCGACGTTCCGCCCCGCCGAGCAGAAGGGCGAGTACGAGGTCTACGGCATGGGCTGGTTCCCGGACTTCCCCGACGCCGACAACTACCTCGCGCCGTTCCTCGACAAGGACAACTTCCTCGGCTCGCCGTACGCCAACAGCACGATCCGCAACACCCTCATCCCGGAGTCCCGGCGCGCCGCCGACCGGCTGTCCGCGGTCGGCAGCCTGGAGGACATCCAGAACATCGTCGCGGGCGACGTGCCCGTGATCCCGCTGTGGCAGGGCAAGCAGTACGTCGCCGCGGGTGACGACGTCACGGGTACGGCGTACGCGCTCAACTCGTCCTCCACGCTTCAGCTGTGGGAGCTCGGCCGTGGCGTGAGCGGCTGACGTCTCTCCATGCCCGGCGCCTGGACCAGGGCGCCGGCACCGGCCCGGGATCCAGGATGCGGCCCGGGCTTCTCACAACCGACGACAAGGCACTCGTACGTGAACATGCGCAACCAGTGGCCGGTCCTGCCCGTCGTGGCAGGGCTGGCCTCCGGCCTGTTGACCGGCTGCGGAACGGAGACGGGGGACACCGGGGGGACCGGCACCTCGGTGGTCATGGGGATGTCGGACGATGTCCTGGCCACCGACCCCGCCTCCGGCTACGACCCCGGCTCCTGGCTGTTGTTCAACAACGTCTTCCAGTCGCTGCTCAGTTTCCCCAAGGGCGCCACCGAACCGCAGCCCGAGGCCGCCGAGCAATGCGCCTTCTCCGACACCAGGGCCACGGTCTACAAGTGCACCCTCAAGGACGGCCTGAAGTTCAGCAACGATGACGAACTCACCTCGGCGGACGTCAAGTTCTCCTTCGACCGCATGCTGAAGATCCATGACCCCGACGGCCCCGCGGTCATGTTCCCCACCCTCCAGAAGGTGGAGACGCCGGACGACAAGACGGTCGTCTTCCGGCTCAACACCCCCGACGCCACCTTCCCGAGCAAGATAGCCTCCGGCGCCGGCTCCATCGTCAGCGAGGACCAGTACGACGCGCAGGGCCTGCGCAAGGACGGCGAGGCCGTCGGCTCCGGCCCGTACAAGCTGGACAAGTTCGACGACGAGGAGGCCGTCTTCTCCGTCAACGAGAACTACAAGGGCACCGCCGACGTCCAGAACGACGGCGTGACGCTGAAGTTCTTCCACGGCGACCAGGACGCCCTGAAGAAGGCACTGCTCGACAAGCAGGTCGACATCGCCTACCGCGGCCTCACCGCGGGCGACATCGCCGACGTGGAGAAGACGGGCGACGACTCCATCGCCGAGGTCGTCGAGGGCAGCAGCGCCGAGGTCCAGCACCTGGTCTTCAACATGGACGACCCGGTCACCGGAAAGCTCGGCGTCCGCAAGGCCATCGCCTACCTCATCGACCGCGACGCCCTCATCAAGGACGTCTACCAGGGCACGGCCACCCCGCTGTACTCGATCGTCCCGGCCGGTATCGGCGGCCACAACACGGCCTTCTTCGACACCTACGGCGCCCGCCCCTCCAAGGCCAAGGCCGCCGCAGCGCTGCAGGACGAGGGCATCAACGGCAAGGTCAAGCTGACCCTGTGGTCCACCCCGTCGCGCTACGGCCCCGCCACCGACGACGAGTTGAAGGCGATCGCCAAGCAGCTCAACGACAGCGGCCTGTTCGACGCCGAGGTGCAGTCCGTCGCGTTCGACCAGTACGAGAAGGACATCGCCGCCGGCAAGTACGGCGTGTACGTGAAGGGCTGGATCCCGGACTACCCGGACGCCGACAACTTCACGGCCCCCTTCTTCGGCAAGGGCAACGTGCTGAGCAACAACTACGACAACAACTCGATCACCGGCTCGCTCATCCCGCGCACCGCCGCCGAGAGCGACCGCTCCGCCACGGACGACGAGTTCGGGCAGCTCCAGGACATCGTCGCCAAGGAACTCCCCGTCCTCCCGGTCTGGCAGGCCAAGCAGTACGCCGTCACCCACGAGAACGTCTACGGCCTGGAGTACTGCCTCGACGCCTCCACCGTGTTCCGCTTCTGGGAACTCAGCAAGAGCTGACGGACGGCCGTACGCGTCGTACACACACAAAGGGCGCCCCTTCCCATGAAGGGGCGCCCTCCGCGTCGTCACGCAGACTGTTGCTCCTACTGCGCGCCCGGCCGCACCAGCCCGCTCTCGTACGCGTACACCGCGGCCTGCACCCGGTCACGCAGGCCCAGCTTGGTGAGCACATGGCCGACGTGCGTCTTCACGGTCGTCTCGCTGACGAACAGATCGGCGGCGATCTCCGCGTTGGACAGACCCCGCGCCACCAGCTTCAGCACCTCCACCTCGCGCTCGGTGAGCGTGTGCAGGGTGTCCGGGACGGGCTCGTCACCCGACGGCAGATGCGTGGCGTACTTGTCGAGCAGCCGGCGCGTGATGCTCGGCGCCAGCATCGCCTCACCCGCGGCCACCACACGGATCGCCTGCACCAGCTCATTGGCCGGGGCGTCCTTCAGCAGAAAGCCGCTGGCGCCCGCCTTCAGCGCCTCCACGACGTACTCGTCGAGATCGAAGGTGGTCAGCACCAGCACCTTCGCCGGGCCGTCCCGCCCGGGCCCGGTGATCTGCCGCGTCGCCTCGACCCCGTCCATGCGGGGCATACGGATGTCCATCAGGACCACGTCGGGCTGCAGGGCCCGCACCTGGTCGAGGGCCTGCAGACCGTCACCGGCCTCACCGACGACCGCGATGTCCTGCTCTGCCTCCAGGATCATCCGGAAGCCGGTACGCAGCAACGGCTGGTCGTCGACCAGTAGGACGCGGATGGCCACGTAAGTCTCCTTCGCTAGTCCGGCCCCATTCTGCCCTGCGGGACGCCACCGGACTCGGCCACCCTCACCGGCAAGGGGTACGGCGGGGGAGTGCCGCCGAATTCCGGGCAGTGGGCCTGGTGGTCGCACCACCCGCACAGCTTGGTCGGCCGCGGACGCCACTCGCCCGTCTCCGTCGCCAGCCGGATCGCCTCCCACAGCGCGAGCAGCTTGCGCTCGACCCGCTCCAGATCCGCGAGGACGGGGTCGTACGTCAGCACATCACCGCTGCCGAGATAGACGAGCTGCAGCCGACGCGGGACGACCCCCTTCAGCCGCCAGACCACCAGGGCGTAGAACTTCATCTGGAACAGCGCGCCCTCGGCGTACTCGGGCCGCGGCGCCTTGCCCGTCTTGTAGTCGACGATCCGCACCTCACCCGTGGGCGCCACGTCGACCCGGTCGATGATGCCGCGCAGCCGCAGCCCCGAGTCCAGCTCGGCCTCCACGAAAAGCTCACGCTCGGCGGGCTCGAGACGGGTCGGATCCTCAAGACCGAACCACCGCTCGACGAGCTGCTCCGCCTCCCCGAGCCACGTCGCCAGCCGCACGCCCTCGGGATCGTCCGCGAACAGCTCCACGACCTCCGGCCTGCTCTCCCGCAGCCGCTCCCACTGGCCGGGGACCAGGGACTTGGCACGCGGAGCCGTCCGCTCGGCCGCCGGAGCGTCGAAGAGCCGCTCCAGCACCGCGTGCACCAGCGTGCCCTTGGTCGCCGCCGCGCTCGGCTTCTCGGGCAGCCGGTCGATCACCCGGAACCGGTAGAGCAGCGGACACTGCATGAAGTCACTGGCACGGGAGGGCGACAGCGAAGCCGGCGGTATGGCCGCCCGGGCGCCGTCGGCCACCGCCACCGCGTCCGCCTCGACGGCACCCGCCTCGACCGTCGCCACCGTACTGTCCGCCCCCGCCGGGAACCCGTCCGCCGCCGGCCCCGTCACCGGCGCGACGTCACTGCCGCAGCCCGCCGCGGCACCCTCCGTGCTCGTCTCCATGACCACAGACCTTACGGCCCACCACTGACAGTGACCCAGCCGCCGCCGTCCCGCCCGCGACAGCGGGGAAAACAGAGGGGGTGCCGGGGAGAAACACGCCACCACGGCCGCATACCATCGACCCGAGACCCGTCCGCCCGCCAGGCGCGGACGACGCTTCGAACGAGGGGACACCGTGGACGAGAGCGGCAGCGGGCAGCCGCGGTCCGGCAACGAGGAATCGGCCGAGCGCCACGCACCACCTGCGACCCCGGCCACGGGCCCCACACGCCCCGGCACCCCCCGACCCGCCCCCGGCCCCGACCAGCCCCCCATGCCACCGGCCGACGAACCGACCATGGTGGTACGGCGCTTGGACCGCCCCGAGGACGACACCGCGGAAGCGAAGGGCGAGCAGCAGGGGCTGGATGCCGACGGCCGCCAGGCCGGGACGGCGGACACGCGGGACCCCAGCACCACGAGCGGCAACGAAACCGGGCAGCACGACACCCCCCGCCACGCCCCCGACGACCGCACGCCCGCAGACGCCGCGCCGGACCCGGACAGCCCCACGACGGAAATCTCGCCGGAGGCCCCGCAGAGCCCCGACAGCCAGCCCGGCAGCCACGCCTACGGCCCCGCCACCGGCGACCCGCACGCCCACACCGCCGAGGACCACCGCACCCTCGCCCACACCGCAACCAAGGGCCAACCGCCCCGGGCACCCGAACCGCGAGGCGGACTGCTCATGGGACGCCCCTTCGGGGTGCCCGTCTACGTCGCCCCCAGCTGGTTCCTCGTCGCCGCGCTCATCACCTGGGTCTTCGGCGGACAGCTCGACCGCGTGCTGCCCGAGCTCGGAGCCGCCCGCTATCTCGTCTCCCTGTTCTTCGCGGTCGCCTTCTACGCCTCCGTCCTCGTCCACGAGCTCGCCCACACCGTCGCCGCCCTCCGCTTCAAACTGCCCGTCCGCCGCATCCAGCTGCAGTTCTTCGGCGGCGTCTCCGAAATCGAGAAAGAGGCCGAGACACCGGGACGGGAATTCGTCCTCGCCTTCGTCGGCCCCCTGCTCTCCCTCGTCCTCGCCGGCGCCTTCTACGCCGCCATGCAGACCGTCGAACCCGGCACCGTCCCCGGCGTCCTGCTGGCCGGCCTGATGGTCTCCAACCTCATCGTGGCCGCCTTCAACCTGCTCCCCGGCCTGCCCCTCGACGGCGGCCGCATGCTCCGCGCCGTCGTCTGGAAGATCACCGGCAAGCCCATGGCCGGCACCATCGCCGCCGCCTGGATCGGCCGCGCCCTCGCCGTCTGCGTCCTCATCGGGCTCCCCCTGCTCACCCAGTCCGGCGCCCTCGGCTCCGACGCCGTCGACAACGTCGGCATGGACACCGTCATGGACGCCCTGCTCGCCGCCATCCTCGCCGCGATCATCTGGACCGGCGCCGGCAACAGCCTGCGCATGGCCCGCCTGCGCGAACACCTCCCCGAACTACGCGCCCGCACCCTCACCCGCCGCGCCGTACCCGTCGAGACCGACACCCCCCTCTCCGAGGCCCTGCGCCGCGCCAACGCCGCCGGCGCCCGCGCCCTCGTCGTCGTCGACCCCGACGGCAACCCCCTCTCCCTCGTCCGCGAGGCCGCCATCGTCGGCGTACCCGAACACCGCCGCCCCTGGGTCGCCGTCAGCGGCCTCGCCCATGAACTCACCGACGGCATGCGCGTCTCCGCCGAGCTTGCGGGAGAAGAACTCCTGGACGCCCTGCGCGCCGCCCCGGCAACCGAGTACCTGGTGGTCGAGGAGAGCGGCGAGATCTACGGCGTCCTGTCCGCGGCGGACGTGGAGCGCGCCTTCGTGAAGGCCATGGCACGGCCCAACTGAGACACCCGCACTCCCTCCGCGGTGGTCGGCACGCACGCGTGGTCGGCGACCCCCCGAAACGCCGGTAGGCTGGTCACATGTCCGAACCGACCGGTGCCGCCCGCAGGCGCGGGCCCTTCAAGGTCGGGGACCAGGTACAGCTGACCGACCCCAAGGGCCGCCACTACACGTTCACGCTCGAAGCCGGAAAGAACTTCCACACCCACAAGGGTTCCTTCCCGCACGACGAACTGATCGGCGCACCCGAGGGCAGCGTTGTCCGCACCACCGGTAACGTCGCCTACCTCGCGCTGCGCCCCCTGCTCCCCGACTACGTCCTGTCCATGCCCCGCGGGGCAGCCGTCGTCTACCCCAAGGACGCGGGGCAGATCCTCGCCTTCGCCGACATCTTCCCCGGCGCACGCGTCGTCGAGGCCGGCGTCGGCTCCGGCAGCCTCAGCAGCTTCCTGCTGCGCGCCATCGGCGACCAGGGCATGCTGCACTCCTACGAGCGCCGCGAGGACTTCGCCGACATCGCCAAGCAGAACGTGGAGCGCTACTTCGGCGGCCCCCACCCCGCCTGGCAGCTCACCGTCGGCGACCTCCAGGACAACCTGTCCGACACCGACGTCGACCGCGTCATCCTCGACATGCTCGCCCCCTGGGAATGCCTGGAAGCCGTCTCCAAGGCGCTCGTCCCCGGCGGCATCCTCTGCTGCTACGTCGCCACCACCACCCAGCTCGCCCGGACCGTCGAGTCCATCCGCGAGATCGGCTGCTTCAACGAGCCGACCGCCTGGGAGACGATGATCCGCAACTGGCACATCGAAGGCCTCGCCGTCCGCCCCGACCACCGCATGATCGGCCACACCGGCTTCCTGCTCACCGCGCGCCGCCTCGCCGACGGAGTCGAACCACCCATGCGCCGCCGCCGCCCCGCCAAGGGCGCCTACGGCGACGACTACGAAGGCCCCAACGCCGACGGAGGCTCCGGCCGCTGACGTGGCCCCGTGCCGCATTCAACGCACAAGCGCTGTGGCCGAGTTCCCGGAAACCACCGAGGAACTCGGCCACAGCGCTTCTCCGTTGACGCGAGCCGACCGAACGACAACTCCGACAGTCATACGACATCCCGCCGCACCCCCGAGCGCCCGCATCCGGCACCGGAACTCCACACCCCCACCGTTCCACCCCACTGTGACGTGTGGCACGATGCTGGGCACCCCACCGGCACAGCCCTCACAGGAGACGCTCCTAGTGCAGCAATCCGCCGTCCCGGAACTGGCACACACCCACACCCGCCCGATCCACTGGCTCGCCACCGCCACAGCGGTAGCCGCAGTCGTGGCCCTCTCCTCGGTCCTGCAGCCCAACTCGGCGACAGCGGCCCAGACAGCCGGCCCGGAAGCGAAGAAAACCCCCGCCGCCACCACGCCCCCCAACCCCGCGGGCGTCGACTTCCCGCTCCAATGCGGGCCCGTGAAAGCGGTCGTGGTCAAGAAGGCCACAGGCGACCTGGACGGCGACGGCAGCCCCGAAACCGTGGCCGTCGTCCACTGCGACTCCCCCATGGGCACCCCGCCCGACGGCGTCTACGTCCTCACCCGCAGCGCCGAGACGGCCACTCCCCGCCTCGTCGCCACCCTCGTCAACCCGAAAGACAGCATCACCGTCAGTGACATCGCCGTCCGTGACGGAGCGGTCGTCGGTGAACTGCTCGGCTACTCCACGGACGACGTACCCCGCTGCTGCCCGGACGTGAAGAACGGCGCGAAGTGGCAGTGGAAGAACGGCTCGTTCGTCCGCTCGACACCCGCCGGCGCCCACAGCGTCTGACCCACGCCACCGGCCGTTGTGAGAAATCAGACAGTCGTAACAGCCCGTATCCGCAAGGTCACTCGACGTCCGGACCGTACACCTCGACCTTGTCCGAAACCCGACGCACATGGATGCACTCGCCCGGACACTCCTTCGCCGAGTCCACCACATCCGTGACAAGCGGCAACGGCACAGGCGTTGTGGCCCCCTTGGCCTGCAAAAGCTCGTCCTGCACGCCCTTCACATACGCCAGACCGTCGATGTCCAGCTCGAACACCTCAGGCGCGTACTGGGCGCAGATCCCGTCACCAGTACAGAGATCCTGGTCGATCCAGACCTCCAGCGCCTCACCCTGGACCCCGGCCGCCTGCTCCACGCTCATCTCTCCTACCGCTTCCTGCGCCGAGCCGAACGGGAATCCGGCCAGCTCTGACGGGTGTTGAACGCTTCGACCCTACCCGGGCCTGGGTTCCAATCATGTGCGGTGGGTATTCCCCTGGCGTGAGGGAGAGCGCAAGGGTGAAGATCGGACACACCCCGACCGTCTTTGTGATCTAGGGGTTTCAATCGACACCCACCCAGGTAGGGTCTGGAAGCGTCCAGCTCCCCTTGGAGGAGGTGAGGACCGTGGCAGCCCACGACGACGACATGAACCGCGGCATCCGCCCGGGACGAGGGTCCGACGACCCGGCCGGGCAGATCGCCTACCTTGAGCAGGAGATCGCCGTCCTGCGACGCAAGCTCGCCGACTCTCCGCGACACACGAGGATTCTCGAAGAGCGGATCGTCGAGCTGCAGACCAACCTGGCCGGCGTGTCCGCACAGAACGAACGACTCGCGAACACGCTCCGTGAGGCCCGAGACCAGATCGTGGCCCTCAAGGAAGAAGTCGACCGGCTCGCACAGCCACCGGCCGGCTTCGGTGTCTTCCTGCAAGCCAACGAGGACGGCACCGCCGACATCTTCACCGGAGGCCGCAAACTCCGCGTGAACGTCAGCCCGAGCGTCGAACTCGACGACCTCCGGCGCGGCCAGGAACTGATGCTCAACGAAGCGCTCAACGTGGTCGAAGCCATGGAGTTCGAGCGCGTCGGGGACATCGTCACCCTCAAGGAGATCCTCGAGGACGGCGAGCGCGCCCTGGTGCTCGGGCACACCGACGAGGAACGGGTGGTACGGCTCGCCGAGCCGCTGCTGGACGTCACCATCCGCCCCGGCGACGCCCTCCTGCTCGAACCCCGCTCCGGCTACGTCTACGAGATCGTCCCCAAGAGCGAAGTCGAGGAACTCGTCCTCGAAGAAGTACCGGACATCGGCTACGAACAGATCGGCGGCCTGGGCAACCAGATCGAAATGATCCGCGACGCCGTCGAGCTCCCGTACCTCTACCCCGACCTGTTCAAGGAGCACGAACTGCGGCCGCCCAAGGGCGTCCTCCTGTACGGGCCCCCCGGATGCGGCAAGACACTCATCGCCAAGGCCGTCGCCAACTCACTGGCCAAAAAGGTCGCCGAAGTCACCGGCCAGGCCCAGGGCAAGAGCTTCTTCCTCAACATCAAGGGCCCCGAGCTCCTCAACAAATACGTCGGCGAAACCGAACGACAAATCCGCCTCGTCTTCCAGCGCGCACGCGAGAAGGCCAGCGAGGGCACACCCGTCATCGTCTTCTTCGACGAAATGGAATCCCTCTTCCGCACCCGCGGCTCAGGCGTCAGCTCGGACGTAGAGAACACCATCGTCCCTCAGCTCCTCGCCGAGATCGACGGCGTCGAAGGCCTCCAGAACGTGGTCGTCATCGGCGCCTCCAACCGCGAGGACATGATCGACCCCGCCATCCTGCGCCCCGGCCGACTCGACGTGAAGATCAAAATCGAGCGTCCCGACGCCGAGGCCGCCAAGGACATCTTCGGCAAGTACCTCACCGAACGCCTCCCCCTGCACTCCGAAGACCTCGGCGAGCACGGCGGCAGCAAGGCGACCACGGTCCAGAGCATGATCCAGACCGCCGTCGAGCAGATGTACGCCGAATCCGAGGAAAACCGCTTCCTGGAAGTCACCTACGCCAACGGCGACAAGGAAGTCCTCTACTTCAAGGACTTCAATTCCGGCGCCATGATCGAGAACATCGTGGGCCGCGCCAAGAAAATGGCGATCAAGGACTTCCTCGAGCACAACCAGAAGGGCCTCCGCGTCTCCCACCTCCTCCAGGCATGCGTGGACGAGTTCAAGGAGAACGAAGACCTGCCCAACACCACCAACCCGGACGACTGGGCCCGCATCTCCGGAAAGAAGGGCGAGCGGATCGTCTACATCCGCACCCTCATCACCGGAAAGCAGGGCGCGGACACCGGACGCTCCATCGACACGGTGGCCAACACCGGTCAGTACCTGTAAAAAACAGGGCGGCTGCGGGTGCCCTCACCGGGTACCCGCAGCCCACTGTTTTTCCGGCCACCACCGGACCACAAGGCGTGCAAGGCAATGACGCAAATGATCTCCCCACCAGCGCAAAGGCGTTCTAGGCTCTTCCATACCGCCGAGTCGCGCAGTGCGGGGACGGGCACCGCACACGCAACCGAGCGCCAGCGGTATCTGCGCGGCGCCCACGACCGAGGGTGCCGCCGGGCAAGGAGGGCCGCATGACCGTACGGCGAGTAATGGGCATCGAGACGGAGTACGGGATCTCCGTCCCCGGCCACCCCAACGCCAATGCCATGCTCACCTCATCCCAGATCGTCAACGCCTACGCGGCGGCGATGCACCGGGCCCGCCGGGCCCGCTGGGACTTCGAGGAGGAGAACCCGCTGCGCGACGCGCGAGGCTTCGACCTCGCACGCGAGGCCGCCGACTCCAGCCAGCTCACCGACGAGGACATCGGCCTCGCCAACGTCATCCTCACCAACGGCGCGCGACTCTACGTCGACCACGCACACCCCGAATACAGCGCGCCCGAGGTCACCAACCCCCGCGACGCCGTCCTCTGGGACAAGGCCGGCGAACGCATCATGGCCGAAGCCGCAGAACGCGCCGCCCAGCTCCCCGGCGCCCAGCCGATCCACCTCTACAAGAACAACACCGACAACAAAGGCGCCTCCTACGGCACGCACGAGAACTACCTGATGAAGCGGGAAACCCCCTTCTCGGACATCGTGCGCCACCTCACCCCCTTCTTCGTCTCCCGCCAGGTCTTCGCCGGAGCGGGGCGGGTGGGCATCGGCCAGGACGGTCATGAACACGGCTTCCAGCTGAGCCAGCGCGCGGACTACTTCGAGGTCGAGGTGGGCCTCGAGACGACCCTCAAGCGCCCGATCATCAACACCCGGGACGAGCCCCACGCCGACGCCGAGAAATACCGCCGACTGCACGTGATCATCGGCGACGCGAACCTGTCGGAGATCTCGACGTACCTGAAACTGGGGACGACGGCCCTGGTCCTGTCGATGATCGAGGACGGGTTCATCGCCGTGGACCTGGCCGTCGACCAGCCCGTTCGCACCCTGCACCAGGTATCGCACGACCCGGCCCTCAAGCGCCTGGTCACACTGCGCAGCGGGCGCACACTGACCGCCGTCCAGCTCCAGATGGAGTACTACGAGCTGTCGCGCAAATACGTGGAGGAGCGGTTCGGCGCGGACGCGGACGAACAGACCAAGGACGTCCTGTCCCGCTGGGAAGACACCCTGAACCGCCTGGAGCGGGATCCCATGAGCCTCGCCGGCGAACTCGACTGGGTCGCCAAGCGCGAGCTCATGGAGGGCTACCGGCGCCGCGACAACCTCGACTGGGACGCGGCCAGGCTCCACCTGGTCGACCTCCAATACGCCGACGTACGCCCCGACAAGGGCCTGTACAACCGTCTGGCGGCCAGGGGACGCATGAAGCGCCTCCTGGACGAGGAAGCCGTGGAACGGGCCAAGGCGAAGCCCCCGGAGGACACCCGCGCGTACTTCCGCGGCCGCTGCCTGGAGCAGTACGCCGACGACGTCGCCGCGGCCTCCTGGGACTCGGTCATCTTCGACCTGCCCGGCCGCGACTCCCTCCAGCGCGTTCCAACCCTCGAACCACTTCGCGGAACGCGAAATCACGTCAAGGAGCTCCTGGACCGCTGCCGCACCGCGGAAGACCTGGTCAGGGTCCTGTCAGGCGGCTGACGGGTACCCCGGCGGTCTCGGCCGGAGATCGGCCGGACAGGGTGGAAAACCCGGCCGCCGGGAATCATCGAGGTGGCCCCCGTACGTTAGAGAAACTGCGGGGCCGATGTCAGACCCGGCTTGTAGGGTCTGATCATCACCGATCGGCAGGAAAGCCGACCTGTCGACCATGTCGGGCGAACTGAGCGGGGTGAGGGATATGGCAACCAAGGACACCGGCGGCGGACAGCAGAAGGCCACGCGTTCCACTGAGGAGGTCGAGGAGCAGGCGGCTGAGGCGCAGGCTTCTGAGGACCTCAAGGAGCGGCACGAGAAGCTGAGCGATGACGTGGACTCGGTTCTCGACGAAATCGATGACGTACTCGAGGAAAACGCAGAGGATTTCGTGCGTTCATTCGTGCAAAAGGGTGGCGAGTAAAGGTACGTTGGTCACTTTGCCTTCGAAGTGAAGGTTGCGGGGGATTCGAGTGGCTGACGAGCCGAGCGCCAAGAAATGCACGGGTTGCAAGCGGGACCTGCCTATCGCCGCCTTTGCGCGCGACAGGAATCGGCGTGATGGCCTCCAGGTGCGTTGCCGGGAGTGCGTGGCGGAATACAGCGCCGCGCGCTACCGGCAGCGCCAGGAGGCTCTGGGGAAGTCGGTGCGGGAGAAGGTTGATGTGCCGGCCGGGCACAAGCTCTGCCGGACATGCTGAGAGGTGAAGCCGCACAGCGAGTGGCATCGCAACGCAACTGCTTCCGACGGCCTGTCGACGCGCTGCAGGGCATGCCGGGCGGTCCAAAGTCGGCGGGACCATCTGAAGCGGCAGTACGGCATCACCGAAGCCGACCGCGACGAGCTGGTCGCCTCTCAAGGGGGCGTCTGCTGCATATGTTTGGCCGCTGTACCTGAGCATGTGGATCACTGCCACGAGACGGGTAGGGTCCGTGGCGTACTGTGCTTCAGCTGCAACGCTGCACTGGGGCAGTTCAAGGATCGGCCCGACGTCATAAGGCGGGCTGCTGCATACGTGGAAGGAATCGCGTGGAAGCCAACACTCGTAGCACCGGGCGTCTACCAGCTGCCTTCCTGACGCCTGGGTCGTCCTCCTTCATGGACTTCCTCTCCGAGCACCAGCCGGAGCTGCTGCCCGGCAAGCGTCAACTCCCGCCCACGCAAGGCGTGATCGAGGCGCCGCACGGCACCACGATCGTGGCTGTGACCTTCCCCGGTGGCGTCGTGCTCGCCGGTGACCGTCGCGCCACCATGGGCAACGTCATCGCCCAGCGGGACATCGAGAAGGTGTTCCCGGCGGACGAGTACTCGGCCGTCGGTATCGCCGGCACCGCCGGTCTGGCCGTCGAGATGGTCAAGCTCTTCCAGTTGGAGCTGGAGCACTTCGAGAAGGTCGAGGGTGCGCAGCTGTCGCTGGAGGGCAAGGCGAACCGGCTGTCGACCATGATCCGGTCGAACCTGGGGATGGCGATGCAGGGGCTGGCTGTGGTGCCGCTCTTCGCCGGGTATGACGTCGACCGGGAGAAGGGGCGGATCTTCTCGTACGACGTGACGGGTGGTCGTTCCGAGGAGCAGGGTTACGCCGCCACCGGCTCGGGTTCGATCTTCGCGCGTGGCGCGATGAAGAAGCTCTTCCGTGATGACCTGAGTGAGGCCGAGGCCACGACGCTGGTGGTGCAGGCCCTGTACGACGCGGCTGACGACGACTCGGCGACCGGTGGTCCCGATGTCGCGCGCCGGATCTACCCGATCGTCACCGTGATCACCGAAGACGGCTTCCGTCGGCTCGGCGATGACGAGTCCTCCGAGATCGCGCGTTCCATTCTGGAGCGGCGTCTGGAGCAGCCCGACGGCCCGCGGGCCGCGCTGCTGTAGGCGGCGGCTCGGTCTTATCAAGGTGATCCTGTGACTTCGACAGAAAGGGACGGATAACCGGTGTCGACGCCGTTCTATGTCTCACCTCAGCAGGCGATGGCCGACCGGGCGGAGTACGCCCGGAAGGGCATCGCCCGTGGTCGCAGCCTGGTCGTGCTGCAGTATGCCGACGGCATTGTCTTCGTTGGCGAGAACCCGTCCCGTGCGCTGCACAAGTTCAGCGAGATCTATGACCGGATCGGCTTCGCGGCGGCCGGTAAGTACAACGAGTACGAGAACCTGCGGATCGGTGGTGTGCGGTATGCCGATCTTCGTGGTTACACCTATGACCGTGATGACGTGACTGCTCGTGGTCTGGCCAACGTGTACGCCCAGACGCTGGGCACGATCTTCTCTTCCGCTGCTGAGAAGCCGTATGAGGTGGAGCTGGTCGTCGCCGAGGTGGGGGAGACTCCTGAGGGTGACCAGATTTATCGGCTGCCGCATGACGGGTCGATCGTGGATGAGCACGGTTCGGTCGCTGTCGGTGGCAATGCCGAGTTGATCAGTAACTTCTTGGACCAGCGTCATCAGGACGGCATGAGCCTCGCGGAGGCTCTCAGTCTGGCGGTGCAGGCTCTGTCCCGTGAGTCGAACGGCACGCAGCGGGAGATTCCCGCGGAGCGCCTTGAGGTCGCGGTGCTGGACCGTACGCGTCCGCAGTCGCGCAAGTTCAAGCGGATTGTCGGGCGTCAGCTGGCTCGGCTGCTGGAGGCCGACGGTGCGGCCACGGAGGCCGAGAGTGCCGACGGTGCGGAGGGTTCCGAGGAGTCCGGCGCCTCCGAGGAGTAGTTCCTGGTTGCTTCACTCGCCCCTTCTGTGCCCTGGCCGACTGTTCGGCCGGGGCACAGCGCGTTTCAGGGGGCTGTCATGGCGCCCTGGGTGGCGCTGTGGAGCCCCGTACGACGAGTTCGACGGGAATGTCACCCGCCTCGGGTTCGCGGCCTTCCAGGACCGCCAGGAGGGCTTGCATGCCCCGTTCGCCGAAGAGCTCGGCGTCGAGTCGGACGGTGGTGAGTTCGGGGTCGATGGCGGTGGCGAGGGCGAGGTCGTCGAGGCCGGTGACGGAGATGTCGTCGGGGATGCGCAGGCCGAGGCGGCGTACGGCCTTGTAGGCGCCGGCGGCGAGTTTGTCGTCGTCGCAGACGATGGCCGTGGGGCGGGGGCCCTTGGCGGACAGGGCGGTCGCTGCGGCGGTGAGGGCGCCTTCGATGGAGATGGGGGCGCTGACGGTGAGCAGTGAGGTACCGGGGACTTCGCCGATGCGGGCGGCGAGCTCGCGTGCGCGTACGTCGAAGGTCCAGGAGGCGATGTCGGCGGCGAGGTGCAGGATGCGGCGGTGGCCGAGGTTGAGGAGGTGTGCGGCGACCTGACGGACGCCGTCGGTGATGTCGAGGTTGACGGTGGCGGCGCCGAGGCTGCCGGCCGGGTCGCTGTCGAGCATGACGAGGGGGAGTTGGTCGCCGCGGATGGCGGTGAGGGCGTCGGCGGCCATGGAGGAGGCGATGACGCCGTCGAGGGCGGCTTGGGCGGAGGCGAAGGGGTCGCGGGCGGGGCCGATGCCTTCGGGTGAGGGGTAGAGGACGACGCCGAAGCCGTGTTGGGCGGCGACGCGGGCGGCGCCGGTGTAGACGCCTGCGAAGAATTCGGTGGTGAGGGCGGGGACCACCAGGAGTACGGTTCGGGTGTGGCCGAGGCGGAGGTTGCGGGCGGCGAGGTTGGGCCGGTAGCCGAGTTCGCGGGCTGCCTGGCGTACGCGTTCGGCTGTGGCCTCGGAGACGCGGCCGCGCCATTTGTCGCCGAGGACGAGTGAGACCGCGGCCTGGGACACTCCCGCCGCTTGGGCGACGTCTCGGCTGGTGGGGCGGGCGCTGCCGTGTGCCACCGTGCACCTGCTCCTTCGTCTGGACTCCTGAACAGCGCACATGGTACGTATGATGAAGGACGTTATACGTAAAACTTCAGCGGAGGGCGGCGCGGCCGATGACCGGCGCATACGTGGAGATCCTCAGGGCGAGGCATGCGGCCCGGCTTCTCGTCGGCACGCTCGTGGGCCGGCTGCCGAATGCCGTCGCCGCGCTCGCGATCATGCTGTTCGTGCGCGCGGAGGGTGGTTCGTACAGCCTGGCCGGCGGGCTGGCGGCGGTGTACGGGGTCGCCAACGCCGTGGGGCAGCCGGTGCTGGGGCGGCTGGTGGATCTGTACGGCCAGCCGCGGGTGCAGCTGCCCGCCGCGGTCGCCTCTGGTCTGGCGATGGCCGCTTTCGCCTTCGTGGGCATCGGCCCGCTGCCGCTCGCCTATGCGGCCGTGGCGGCCTCGGGGTTGTTCGCACCGCCGTTGGAGGGCGGCCTGCGGGCGCTGTGGTCGTCGGTCCTGCACAAGGAGGGCCAGGTGCACGCGGCGTATGCGATGGACGCGGTGGCGCAGGAAGTGATGTTCACCCTCGGACCGTTGCTGCTGACGCTGTGCACATCGCTGTGGTCGGCGCAGGCGGCGCTGCTCGTCCTGAACGTGGTCGGGGTGCTGGGCGCGCTCTCGGTGGTCGTGTCGCCGCCTTCGCGCGCGTGGCGTTCGGCGCCGCGTGAGGCGCACTGGCTGGGGGCGCTGCGTTCGGCCGGTCTGGTGGCGTTGCTCGCCTCGTTCCTGTTCGTCGGGATGGCGATGGGGTCGATCGCGGTGGCGGCCGTGTCGTACGCGGACGACCACGGTGGTGACGCGGTGTACGGCTGGTTGATGGCGGGCCTGGGGCTGGGTGCGCTGGTGGGTGGCACGGTGTACGGGGCGCGGCAGTGGGGCGGGGATCCGGCGCGGCGACTGCGGGTGCTGGTGGCGCTTCTGGCGGTGTGTTATCTGCCGCTGATGCTGATGCCAGGGGTGTTCGCGATGACGCTGCTGGCCGTGCTCGCGGGTGTGTTCCTGGCGCCGTGCATCGCCTGTGCGTTCGTGCTGGTCGACCGGCACGCGCCGCGTGGGACGGTCACCGAGGCGTTCTCCTGGCTTGTGACGACGTTCACGGTGGGTGCGTCGGTCGGAACGGGTCTGGCGGGGCCGGTCGTCGAGGCGGGCGGGGCGCTGTGGGGGTTCGCCGTGCCGGGTGCCGCGGGGGCCGTGTCGTTGCTGGTCCTGCTGGGCACGGGGCGGGTCCTCGCAGCTCCCGCCAGGGGTGCGGTGGTTGCGGCTTCATCGGAAAATGATCCAAACCGTGCTGTCGAACCCCGTTTCAGCTCAGGGGATCGGGCGTAATGTTCAGTCATGGACCGCCGCATTTTCGGGCTGGAGAACGAGTACGGCGTCACGTGCACGTTCAGGGGACAGCGCCGCCTGTCGCCTGACGAGGTGGCGCGGTACCTCTTCCGCCGTGTCGTGTCATGGGGCCGTAGCAGCAATGTCTTTCTGCGAAACGGCGCCCGCCTCTATCTCGACGTGGGCTCACATCCGGAATACGCGACACCCGAATGTGACAACGTGACCGAACTGGTCACCCACGACAAAGCAGGCGAGCGCATTCTCGAAGGACTCCTGGTGGACGCCGAACGACGCCTGCACGAGGAGGGAATCGCGGGCGACGTCTACCTCTTCAAGAACAACACCGACTCGGCGGGCAACTCCTACGGGTGTCACGAGAACTATCTCGTGGCGCGGCACGGGGAGTTCTCCCGGCTCGCGGACATCCTCATTCCGTTCCTGGTCACGCGCCAGTTGTTGTGTGGTGCGGGCAAGGTTCTGCAGACCCCGCGCGGGGCGGTGTACTGCGTCAGTCAGCGTGCGGAGCACATCTGGGAGGGCGTCTCCTCGGCGACGACCCGTTCCCGGCCGATCATCAACACCCGCGACGAGCCGCACGCGGACGCCGAGCGCTACCGGCGTCTGCATGTCATCGTGGGTGACTCCAACATGTCCGAGACGACCATGCTGCTGAAGGTCGGCGCGACCGACCTGGTGCTGCGCATGATCGAGGCGGGCACGGTGATGCGGGATCTGACCCTGGAGAACCCGATCCGGGCGATCCGCGAGGTCAGCCACGACATCACGGGCCGCCGTAAGGTGCGCCTGGCCAGTGGCCGGGAGGCCTCGGCGCTGGAGGTGCAGCGCGAGTACTACGAGAAGGCCGTGGACTTCTGTGAGCGCCGCGGTATCCGTACCGGCACGGTCGAGCAGGTCCTGGAGTTGTGGGGCCGCACGCTGGAGGCGATCGAGTCCGAGGATCTCGACCGCATCGGCACCGAGATCGACTGGGTGATGAAGTACAAGCTCATCGAGCGGTACCGGGCCAAGCACAACATGACCATGTCGCATCCGCGGGTCGCGCAGATAGACCTCGCGTATCACGACATCCACCGTCGTCGCGGCCTGTACTACCTGCTGGAGAAGAAGGGTCAAGCCGCGCGTATCTGCAACGACTTGAAGATCTTCGAGGGCAAGTCCGTTCCGCCGCAGACGACGAGGGCGCGGCTGCGCGGCGACTTCATCCGCAGGGCTCAGGAGCAGCGCCGGGACTTCACGGTCGACTGGGTCCATCTGAAGCTCAACGACCAGGCTCAGCGCACGGTGTTGTGCAAGGACCCGTTCCGTTCAGTGGACGACCGGGTGGAGAAACTGATCGCCGGTATGTGAGTGACGCGTTGCGGATGATCGGGTCTGATCGTCCGGAACGCAACACGGGCGCCGTACGTTTCCCGTACGGCGCCCTTCTCACGCCGTAGAGTTGCGCGCACGCCATCCACAAGATCGACCGATTACGAGGCCCCCACCGTGCGCCGACGCTCACTTCTCATCGCCGTACCCGCAGGAATGGTCACGCTCGCCGCATGCGGCGACGACAAGGACGACTCGAGCAAGGCGAGCGACAGCGCGTCACCCTCGACCCCGGAGGCCGCGCCGTCGCCGAAGATCGTGGACGGTCCGGTTCCGGCGATCACGGCGGGCACGAAGTTCGGCCAGAAGCCGACGGTCGCCAAGGGCAGCGGCGATCCGTCGAAGGATCTCGCGGTGAAGACGGTCATCGCGGGCGGCGGCAAGCTGGTGGCCGAGAACGACTACATCCAGGCCCACTACCTCGGCCAGGTCTGGGACAGCGCGAAGGTCTTCGCCAACTCCTACGACGCCAAGACGACGGCGCTCGTCCCGCTCGCACAGGGCCAGATCTACGAGGGCTGGCGGTACGGCCTGGTCGGCAAGAAGGTCGGCAGCCGCGTGCAGATGGCCGTCCCCCCGACCTGGGGCTACGGCACGGAGGGCAATGCGCAGGCCGGGATCAAGGGCACCGACACCCTGGTGTTCGTGGTCGACATCCAGGACACGTTCAGCACCAAGAGCTCCGCCAAGGGCAGCGAGGTCGCGCAGGACAACGTCGACCTGCCCAAGGTCGGCACCAACACCGACGGCAAGGCGCCCTCCATCGAGATCCCCAAGACGGACCCGCCCAAGAAGCTGGTGGCGAACTATGTCATCGAGGGCGACGGTGACGAGCTCGCCGCCGAGAACTCGGTGCTCGTGCAGTACAAGGGCGTGCAGTGGGACACCGGCAAGGAGTTCGACTCGACGTACGCCAACAAGCAGCTGACGTCGTTCTCGCTGCAGCAGGTCGTCAAGGGCTGGTCGCAGGGGCTGACCGGCAAGAAGGTCGGCAGCCGGGTGCTGATCGTCATCCCGCCGGACCTGGGCTACGGCGACAATCCGCCGCAGGGCAGCGGCATCGCCAAGGGCGCCACTCTGGTCTTCACCGTGGACATCCTCGCGAAGATGTGACGCCGCCCGGGGTGATGAAAGACTGGGGCCGTTGCCTTTCCACAACAAGCATGGAGCGTTAGACGTGAGCATCGACAAGCCCGAGATCGACTTCCCGGGCGGCGAGCCGCCGGCGGACCTCGAGATCAAGGACATCTGGGAGGGCGACGGCGCGGTTGCGCAGGCGGGCCAGACCGTCACCGTCCACTACGTGGGTGTCGCCTTCAGCACGGGTGAGGAGTTCGACGCCAGCTGGAACCGCGGTACGCCGTTCCGCTTCCCGCTGGGTGCCGGCCGTGTCATCAAGGGCTGGGACCAGGGCGTGCAGGGCATGAAGGTCGGCGGCCGCCGCCAGCTGACCATTCCGGCGCACCTCGCCTACGGCAACCAGAGCCCGACCCCGGCGATCAAGCCCGGTGAGACGCTGATCTTCGTGGTCGACCTGCTCGGCGTCTGATCGTCGCGCCTGACCGTCGTATCCGATCGTCGCCTCTGATCGGCGGACGACCGGACCCGACTACCTGGGGCCCATGCCTGTCCGGGCATGGGCCCTCGGCTTTTGCGACGCCACTTCGGGGCGGTACGGTCATCGATCGTAAGCACCATAGGGAAGGCGAAGGGCGTCGATGGCCATTGCCAAGGCAGAGCGGCTCATGAATCTGGCGCTGTGTCTGCTCGGGACGCGGCGGCCGCTGAGCAAGCGCGAGCTGCGTGAGTCCATCGAGGCCTATCTCGAGGCGGGCTCCGACGACTCCTTCAACCGGATGTTCGAGCGCGACAAGGACGATCTGCGCGAGCTCGGCCTGGTCATCGAGACGGTGGAGAACCTCGACGGTGAGGTCGGCTATCTCGCCCGCCGGGACAGCAACCGGCTGCCGCCCATCACTCTCGACGCCGAGGAGGCCGCCGCCCTGGGGCTGGCCGCCAAGGTGTGGCAGCAGGCGCGCCTCGCGGGCGCGGCCAGCGGCGCCCTGCAGAAGCTGCGCGCGGCGGGGCTGCCCGAGGATGTCGACCCGTACGAGGCGCACGGCGCGCTGGAGCCCCGTATTCCGGTGCACGAGGCCGCGTTCGAGCCGCTGATGCTGGCCTGCCGGGATCGCCGTCCGGTCGTCTTCGACTACCGCAAGGCCACCGCCGCCCGCCCCGAAGCCCGGCACGTGGAGCCGTGGGCGCTGGAGTGCTGGCGCGGCCACTGGTATCTGGCGGGCTGGGACCGCGACCGGAGCGCCGAGCGGGTCTTCCGGCTGTCCCGGATCACCGGCAAGGTGCGCAGCCGCAGTGGCCGTTTCACCGCCGAGGTCCCCGATGTCGTCACCGTGCGGGAGACGGTCGCGAGCTGGGCGGGGGAGACCGCCGACCGCTCCGCGCTGATCCGGCTGCGCACGGACGCGGGGTACCCCCTGCGGGCGAAGGCCACCTCGGTGAGGGAACTCGGGGACGGCTGGGACGAGTTGGAGATTCCGTACGGCCACGGTCTGGATGCCTGGCTGGTGGAGTTCGGGCCGGATGTGGTGGTCCTGGAGCCGGCGGAGCTGCGGGCCGACGTGGTGGACCGGCTGCGTGCCGTGGCCAAGGGCTGAGGGGGAGCGGAGCGACACAGTGGCAGGTAAACCGGTCAGGCCCGCGAACGCCATCGACCAGACCCGGCGGATGCTCTCCCTGGTGACGTATCTGAGGGAGCGGCCTGGTGCGCGCCTGGAGGACGTCGCGCGCGCCTTCGGCATCTCCGAGGACGAACTGGTCTCCGACCTCGACGTGCTGCCCATGTGCGGCACCAGCTTCCGCGGTGGCGACCTGCTCGACATCGACACCGACGGTGAGCGCATCTGGTGGCACAACCCCGCCGCCCTGGGGGCGGAGACGGCGGAGCCGCTGCGGCTCGCCGCGGACGAGGCGACCGCGCTGCTGGTGGCCGCCCGGGCCGTGGCCACGCTGCCGGGGCTGCGCGAGAGCGACCGGCAGGCGCTGCTGCGGGCCACCGCCAAGGTGGAGGCCGCGGCCGGGGAGGCGGCCGGCGCCAGTTCCCGGCTGTCGGTGACGTTCGAGTCCGAGGGCGGCGTCTTCGCGGACGTCGATCGCGCGATCTCCGAGCGGCGGCGGCTGTGGATCCGCTACTACTCGCCGGCCCGCGACGAGGTCACCGAGCGCGAGATCGACCCGATCCGCCTGGTCAGCGTCGGCCACACCTACGTCGAGGCCTGGTGCCGCCGCTCCGAGGCGCGCCGCACCTTCCGGCTCGACCGGGTCGCCGAGATCAAGATCCTGGACGAGCCGTCGGCGCCGCCCGAGATCGAGCTGCGGGATCTGTCGGAGGGGCTGGTGCAGCCCGCCGCGGAGGACCCGGAGGTCGTGGTCGAGGTCGGGCCGGGCGGGCGCTGGGTCGCCGAGTACTACCCGCACGACAGTGCCGATGAGCTGGCGGACGGCGGGCTGCGTATCACTCTGCGCACCCCCGACCCGGCGTCCTTGCGGCGCCTGGCCCTTCGGCTCGGCCGGGACGGACGGATCGTGTCGCCGCCCGAGCTGGCGGACAGCGCCCGGCAGGCGGCCCGTGAGGCGCTGGCGGCGTACGACGGGATCGAGGCACAGGGCGCTCACGAGGCGAACCCGGTTGGCGACGGACAGTAGGACACGCAGTTCGACAGGCAGGAGCAGGGGCTTTGAGTGAGTCGGCGACGTCTGGAGTGCCGGGGATGACGGTGGCGTCCGCTTTCGCCGGGATGAGAAGCGTGGCTCCGGTGGTGTTCAAGGCGGGCTGCCCGGACTGCCGGGGCCGCTTCGAACTCGCCGCGAGCGCGCTGCGCCTCGCCATCGGCGCGACCAGCCGTACGACCTTCTACTCCTTCACCTGCCCCGAGTGCGGTGTCTCCGTGCGCAAGCCGGCCGGTGAGCGGATCGTCGAGCTGCTGACGGGCGGCGGGGTCAGCACCCTGCGGCTGCACTCCACGCTGTAGGACGGTCTAGGCTCGGCGTCATGTTCTGGCCGATGTTCGCGGTAGCTGTGGGTTTTCTGGGTCTCGCCGTGCTCGGCGTGCTGGCCGTGCGGGTCTTCCTGGAGGCACAGCGCCTCGGCAGGCAGGTCACGGAGTCGGCGCGGCGTATCAGCAGGGCGGCCGAGGACCTGGAGCGGGCGACGGTGAGCGCGGCCAGGGCTGTGGACTCGCTGTAGGCCCCTCAAGTATCGGGTGTGAGTCCTGCGGCGTATGCGTTTTGGGCCACTTCGCCCTGTCAACTTGGCGGTCGGGACAGGTACGCTGCTGGTCGCGGCCCGGAGAACGAGGCCCGGTTCCGCGGACAGGGAGTACGCACGGGGATTGCCTGACGTTTACCCCTGAGCGTTACGATCGCTGTCACCACGATCGTTCGGACACATGTCCGACCGGTCGGACAGCACCCACCCCAGCCGCCTCGGTGAGAAGGTAAAGACTTATGTTCGGAAGGCTCGGAGCCCCCGAGATCATTCTCATCCTCGTCGTCATCATCCTGCTGTTCGGCGCGAAGAAGCTTCCGGACATGGCGCGCTCGCTCGGCAAGTCCGCCCGCATCCTGAAGAGCGAGGCGAAGGCGATGAAGGACGACGGCAAGTCCTCCGCCCCGGCCGACCCGCCGAACAACACCGGCGACGACCAGCAGCCCCCGGCTCAGCGCATCATCCAGGCCTCGCCCGGTGACGTGACCAGCTCGCGCCCGGTCAACGAGCCGACGGACACCACCAAGCGCTGACGCAGGGCCGGTGACCTCCGGCCCGATGTACGAGATGGGAACGTGGGTTGCTGAAGTCTGCCCGCAAAGAGGAGAAGGATCCCGAGGGGCGGATGCCCCTCGCGGAGCACTTGCGCGAGCTGCGGAACCGGCTCGCGAAGGCCATCTTGGCCATTGTGGTAGGTGCAGTCGTAGGTGCGGTCTTCTACCAAGACATCATCGACATCCTCACTGAGCCCATCCAGAAGTCCGTGGGCTGCAACACGGCCTTCACGGAATTGGCCAAGAAGGGCGACGGGGCCTGCGGGAACATCACGATGTCCGGCCTGATGGGGCCGTTCACGCTGATGATCAAGGTGTCGCTGATGTCGGGTGTAGTCCTGGCCAGCCCCATCTGGCTCTACCAGCTGTGGGGCTTTGTCGCCCCGGGACTGCACCAGCACGAGAAGCGGTACTCGTTGGCGTTTGTCGCCGCGGGCTTCCCGCTGTTCCTGGCGGGCGGCTGGTTCTCGTACCACGTGCTGCCCGCCGCGGCCGAGGTACTGATCGACTTCACGCCGGACGGCGCGGTCAATCTGCTGCCCCTGGACGAGCTGTTGGACCTCGTGACCCGCATGGTGATCGTCTTTGGGCTGTCCTTCGAGATGCCGCTGCTGCTGGTCATGCTCAACCTGGGCGGTGTGGTCAGCGGACGCCGGATGCTCGGATGGTGGCGCGGCATGATCATGGGTGTCACCGTCTTCGCGGCGTTTGCCACGCCGACGGTCGACCCGGTGTCGATGCTCTCGCTGGCCACGCCGATCGTCCTTCTCTACTTCGTCGCCGTCGGTTTCTCCCTGCTGAACGACCTGCGGCGGGCCCGGGCCGAAGCGGCCGAGCCCAGCCCGGACGAGGCCTCCGACCTCGATCTCACGCCGGAGGACATCGGCGAGATCGAGACTGTCTCGGCCTCGCGCACGGTGCCGGAGCAGAGCGGTCCTGATCGTGAGCGGGTGAACGGCTACGACGACGTGACCTGAGCGGGACGGCACAGGAGGTGCCGTGGCAAAGGACAAAAGCAGTGGGCCCTACCGGTGCACCGGTAGGGCCCACTGTTTGTGAACTCAGTAAGGCCGCGTCAGCAGCTACCGGCCTTGTAGCCGAAGTTCAGCGGCTTGTTGTAGAAGACCTTGGAGCCCTTGGCGTCCGGCTTCACGGTGATGCAGGTCTCGAAGGCCGAAGTAGCACCCGTCTTCACCCAGAACTGGGCCGTGCCACTGCATGTGCTGTGGTAGTACACGGTCCATGTCACGCTTCCGTCGCCCCACGACCAGTTGATGCACTTGGCGGATCCGCGGTGTACTGCCCGCGTGGAGGCCGCGTCGGCGGCTGCGGCGGGCGTGGCCGCGCCGATGGCCAGAGCCGCTGCGGCGGTGGTGGCGACGATGGCGCCCTTGCGAATGAGATTCATGATCTCCCCCTGTTTCCTGTGTCTGGCGTATGCAGTGGTCAGGTGCATGTCCGGCCGGACGGATGTGAACATTAGTTCACATTTGATCAGGTGCAAAATCGCGACTCCGGGGCCGGGGTTCCGATCCGGATAATGATCGTCCTGTTGTCAGTGGCGCCCGGTACGCTCGAAAGCACGATGACAGAGGACCTCTCTCCGGCCGAGCGGTACGCGGCAGCGCGCAGGCGTGCTGTCGAGCAGGCCACCGCGCTCGCCTCCTTCCGCGAGATGTACGACTTCGGCCTCGACCCCTTCCAGATCGAGGCCTGCCAGGCACTCGAGGCGGGCAAGGGCGTGCTGGTGGCCGCTCCCACCGGCTCCGGCAAGACGATCGTGGGCGAATTCGCCGTCCACCTCGCCATGATGCAGGGCAAGAAGTGCTTCTACACGACACCCATCAAGGCGCTGTCGAACCAGAAGTACGCCGACCTGTGCCGCCGTTACGGCAATGGCATGGTCGGTCTGCTCACCGGCGACAACAGCGTCAACCCCGACGCCGCCGTGGTCGTGATGACCACCGAGGTGCTGCGGAACATGCTGTACGCCGGGTCGCAGACCCTCCTCGGCCTCGGCTATGTGGTCATGGACGAGGTGCACTACCTCTCCGACCGCTTCCGCGGCGCCGTATGGGAGGAAGTGATCATCCACCTCCCGGAGTCGGTCACGCTCGTCTCGCTGTCGGCGACCGTGTCGAACGCCGAGGAGTTCGGCGACTGGCTCGACACCGTCCGCGGCGACACCGAGGTGATCGTCTCCGAGCACCGGCCCGTGCCGCTGTTCCAGCACGTGCTCGCCGGACGGCGGATGTACGACCTGTTCGAGGAGGGCGAGGGCCACAAGAAGGCCGTCAACCCCGACCTCACGCGCCTGGCCCGGATGGAGGCCCAGCGCCCGTCCTACCAGGACCGCAGACGCGGGCGGGCCATGCGCGAGGCCGACCGGGAGCGGGAGCGCAGACAGCGCTCCCGGGTGTGGACACCGGGGCGTCCCGAGGTCATCGAACGGCTCGACGCCGAGGGTCTGCTGCCCGCCATCACCTTCATCTTCAGCCGGGCCGCCTGCGAGGCCGCCGTCCAGCAGTGCCTGTACGCGGGACTGCGGCTGAACGACGAGGAGTCCCGGGAACAGGTGCGTGCCCTCGTCGAGGAGCGCACCGCCTCCATCCCGACCGAGGACCTCCATGTCCTCGGCTACTACGAGTGGCTGGAAGGCCTGGAGCGTGGCATAGCCGCCCACCACGCGGGCATGCTGCCGACCTTCAAGGAGGTCGTCGAGGAGCTGTTCGTGCGCGGCCTGGTGAAGGCCGTGTTCGCCACGGAGACGCTCGCGCTGGGCATCAACATGCCCGCCCGGTCGGTGGTGTTGGAGAAGCTCGTCAAGTGGAACGGCGAGCAGCACGCCGACATCACGCCCGGTGAGTACACCCAGCTGACCGGTCGTGCGGGGCGGCGCGGCATCGACGTCGAGGGCCACGCGGTGGTGCTGTGGCAGCGCGGGATGAGCCCCGAGCACCTGGCCGGGCTCGCGGGGACGCGTACCTATCCGCTGCGGTCCAGCTTCAAGCCGTCGTACAACATGGCGGTCAACCTCGTCGAGCAGTTCGGCCGGCACCGCTCGCGCGAACTCCTTGAGACGTCCTTCGCGCAGTTCCAGGCCGACAAGTCCGTCGTCGGGATCTCGCGCCAGGTGCAGCGCAACGAGGAGGGGCTGGCCGGTTACAAGGAGTCCATGACCTGCCATCTCGGGGACTTCGAGGAGTACGCGCGACTGCGCCGCGAACTCAAGGACCGGGAGAACGAGTTGGCCCGGCAGGGGGCCGCGCAGCGGCGCGCCGAGGCCGCGGTCGCGCTGGAGAAGCTCAAGCCGGGCGACGTCATCCATGTGCCGACGGGCAAGTACGCCGGTCTCGCGCTGGTGCTGGATCCCGGGCTGCCGGCCGGGCGGTCCAACGGGCACCGCGGCTTCGAGCACCACGACGGGCCGCGCCCGCTGGTCCTGACCGCCGAACGGCAGGTCAAGCGGCTGGCGTCCATGGACTTCCCGGTGCCCGTCGAGGCGTTGGAGCGGATGCGGATCCCGAAGTCCTTCAACCCGCGCTCCCCGCAGTCCCGTCGGGACCTCGCCTCCGCGCTGCGCACCAAGGCCGGGCACATTCCGCCGGAGCGGCAGCGCAAGCGGCGCTCCCAGGCAGCGGACGACCGGGAGATCGAGCGGCTGCGCAAGGCACTGCGCGCGCACCCCTGCCATGGCTGCAACGACCGTGAGGACCACGCCCGTTGGGCCGAGCGCTACCACCGGCTGCTGCGGGACACCTCGCAGCTGGAGCGGCGTATCGAAGGCCGCACGAACACGATTGCCCGAACGTTCGACCGGATCGTGGCGCTGCTGACCGAACTGGACTACCTGCGCGGCGACGAGGTCACCGAGCACGGCAAGCGGCTTGCCCGGTTGTACGGTGAGCTGGATCTGCTGGCGAGTGAATGCCTCCGCGAGCGGGTCTGGGAGGGGCTGGGTCCTGCCGAACTGGCCGCCTGCGTCTCGGCGTTGGTGTACGAGGCGCGGGTCGGGGACGATGCGATGGCGCCGAAGCTGCCGTCGGGCAAGGCCAAGGCCGCGCTGGGTGAGATGGTCCGGATCTGGGGGCGGCTGGATTCCCTTGAGGAGGAGTTCCGGATCACCCAGAGCGAGGGGGTTGGGCAGCGTGAACCTGACCTCGGCTTTGCCTGGGCTGCCTATATGTGGGCCAGTGGCAAGGGGCTGGATGAGGTGCTTCGGGAGGCGGAGATGCCGGCCGGGGACTTTGTTCGGTGGTGCAAGCAGGTGATTGACGTGCTGGGGCAGATTTCGGCGGCTTCTCCTGTGGAGGGGTCGACTGTGGCGAAGAATGCGCGGAAGGCTGTGGACGGGCTGCTGCGGGGGGTTGTCGCCTACTCGTCGGTGGGGTGAGGCTTTCGGGGGCGGGGCGGGTGAGTTGGGGCTGGTCGCGCCCGCGCGGCGGAGCCGCATATCGATACAGCCCCGCGCCCCTGCGGGCATGCACTTGGCGCCGATCAAGACGTGAGGACGACCAACTGCTGGGTCGCGCGCGTCATCGAGACGTAGCGGTTCACCGCTCCTTCGATCCCCTCGCCGAACTTCTCCGGGTTCACCAGGACGACCAGGTCGAACTCCAGCCCCTTCGACAGCTCCGGAGTCAGTGACCGGACTCGGTCCGTCGGCTGGAACTCGGAGTCGCCGATGACGCAGGCGGTTCCCTCCGCGTGCGTGGCGAGCCAGTTGTCCAGGACCGAGTCGAGGTCCGCCACCGAACCGTGCACGACGGGGCCCCCGCCGCTGCGGATCGACGTCGGCACGTTCGCGTCCGGGAGCGCGGCGCGGATGACCGGCTCCGCCTCCGTCATGATCTCTTCCGGCGTTCGGTAGTTGACGGTCAGGGATGCCAGGTCGATCCGGTCGAAGCCGACCCGTTCGAGCCGTTCCCGCCAGGACTCCGTGAAGCCGTGCCTGGCCTGGGCGCGGTCTCCGACGATGGTGAAGCTTCGGGACGGGCAGCGCAGCAGGAGCATCTGCCACTCGGCGTCGGTGAGTTCCTGGGCCTCGTCCACGACGATGTGCGCGAAGGGGCCGGCGAGCAGATCGGGGTCGGTGGTGGTCAGTTCGGCGTCGTCGACCAGGCTGACCTGGGCGTCCTGGCCGCGCAGCATCGTCACCAGGCCCTCGCCGTCGTCACCGTCCGCGCCGGAGTGGGCCACAGCCTCGATCAGGTTGTCGACGACCTGCGTCATGCGCTCGCGCTGGGCGGCGAGGACGCCCTCGTGCCGGCGCTTTCGCCGGGCCGCCTCCGGGTCGCCCAGCCGCTGCCGTGCCGCGTCCAGGAGCGGCAGGTCGGACACCGTCCAGGCGTGCGGGTTCGTGCGCTGGAGCCTGTGAACCTCGTCGCGGCCGAGCCAGGGTGCGCACATCCGCAGGTACGCCGGTACCGACCACAGGTCGCCGACCAGGTCCGTCGCCTCGAGTAGCGGCCAAGCGCCGTTGAAGGCCGTCAGCAACTCCCTGTTCTGGCACAGCGACCTGCGAAGGAGGTCGGCCGGAACCTCGCCGTCGTCCCCGGCGGAGTCGCCCTCGTGCTTGTCCGCCAGGATCGTGAGCAGTTCCTCCCAGACCTGGTCGCGCGCCTCGTTGTGCGGGGTGCCGGGTTCAGCCGCCTCGAACGCCGTGGCCCAGTCGTCGGCGCTCAGCCAGATGTCGGACCAGTGGGTGGTGACCGTCATGCCCTTGGCGGGCGGCTCCTCGTAGAACCGGACGGCCTTCTCGATCGCCTTCACCAGCTCCGCAGACGACTTCAGCCGGGCCACCTCGGGGTCGCGCTCCACCCCCGCCTCGGCGCCCTCGGTGACGAGGTCCCGCAGGATGCAGGTCTGCACGCCCTCCTCGCCGAGGCTGGGCAGGACATCGGAGACGTACGCCAGGTAGGGCCGGTGCGGGCCGACGAACAGTACGCCGCCGCGACGGTGACCGAGGCGGGGGTCGGAGTGGAGGAGGTAGGCGGAGCGGTGCAGGGCGACGACCGTCTTGCCGGTGCCGGGGCCGCCGTCGACCACGAGTGCGCCGCGTGATCCCGCGCGGATGATGGCGTCCTGGTCGGCCTGGATGGTGCCGAGCACGTCGCGCATCCGGGGCGAACGGTTGCTGCCCAGGCTCGCGATGAAGGCGGACTGGTCGTCGAGTGCGGCGCGCCGTTCGAGTCCGTCCGGGGTGAACACCTCGTCCCAGTAGTCGCTGATCCGGCCGCCGGTCCAACGGTACCGGCGGCGGCTGGCCAGCCCCATCGGGTTGGCGTGGGTGGCGCCGAAGAACGGCTCGGCCGCGGGGGAGCGCCAGTCGACCAGCAGCCGGCGGCCGGTGCCGTCCGTGAGGCCGAGTCGTCCGATGTACACGGGCTGGGGGTCGTCCGTGCCGACCATGTGGCCGAGGCACAGGTCCAGGCCGAAGCGGCGCAGGGTCCGCAGGCGGGCGGTGAGCCGGTGGATCTCCGTGTCCCGGTCCATCGCCTGCCGACCCAGGCCGCCGGGCGCCCTGCGGGCCGCGTCGAGCTGGTCGGAGGCCTCGGCGATCGACTGTTCCAGGCACTCCGCGAGGGCCGCGAAGTACCGCTCGTCGCCGGTGATCAGGGCCGGGTCGGACTTGGCGGAGAGGCGGTCGGGCAGGGCGAACGCGCTGGTGGTCAAGGGGGTCACTGCGGTGGGCTCCGATCTGAGGTCGCTTGCGACCGTCGCGTGCGGCAAGGTGTGTGGGCCGCGGTGTTCCGGGTCCTTGCTCGGGTGGTCCGCGGGGTTCACGCGGAGGTGGGCCGCCTGTCCCGGCTGATCTTGTCGAGGAGGAGCTGCGCGGCGACCGTTGCCCCGTCGGTGTGGATCGTGGCCGCCACGGTGGTCGCCCGGGCCCGGGTCTCGGGGGTCAGGGCGGTCTTCAGCGCGGCCGACAGGGACTCGAAGGTCGGGTTCGGCCCGTCATGTGCCGCGCCGATGCCCAGATCGGCCACGCGACCGGCCCAGTACGGCTGGTCCGCCAGCTGAGGCACCACCACCTGAGGTGCCCCGGCCCGGGCGGCCGTCGTCGTGGTCCCCGCGCCGCCGTGATGCACGACGGCGGCCACCCGGCGGAACAGCGCCTGATGGTTGACCTCACCGACGGCGAAGCAGTCGTCCCGGTCGTCGATCAGGGCCAGGTCGGCCCAGCCGCGGGCCATGACCACGCGGCGGCCCTGCGCGCGAACCGCGTCGACGGCCACCTGGGCCACGTCCGCCGACGCGTGCATGGGCATGCTGCCGAAGCCCACGTACACCGGCGGTGCGCCGGCGTTCAGGAACGCCGCCAACTCGGCCGGCAGCGGGCGTTCGTCCGGCAGGGTCCAGGCGCCGGTCTGCACGACGTTCAAGTCCGCCTGCTCCTGCCACGGGTCCAGGACCGGATCCGTCGCCAGCCACGGCCGGTCTCCGATGACGTAGTCGCGCAGGCCGTCCACCGGGGGCAGGCCGATCGACGCCCGGCTGGAGTTGACCCCTTCACCGAACAGCGCGTTGATGCTCTGCGCGTCCAGGTCCCACAGCTCCCGGTTGTCGGTCACCTCCTGCGGGAGCGGCCGGCCCGGATAGGCCAGCGGTGGGCGGTGTGGCGACGGGAGGGTGAGCTGCTGGAAGGTCACGAACACGGAGGGGATGCCCAGCTTCTCCGCGACCGACAGCGCACCGGCCGCGGCCGACGGCACCCCGGTCGCCACCAGGGCATCGCATCCCTCGGCCGCGACGGTGACCGCCTCGACCATCCCGGCGACGATCTCGGCCGCCCGCTGGGACAGGGTCGACGCGGGCGGCGCCGCCTTCGTCAACATGCGCGCGGACGGGCCGACCGGCACCAGTGGCACGCCGACACCCGCCAGCCGCCGCGCGAAGTCCTCGTCCGGCGGGGCGCACACCCCCACCTCCGCGCCGAGCGCCCGCAACCGCACCGCGAGTGCCACCAGCGGTTCGACATCCCCTCGCGACCCATAGGTCGACAACACAACACGCACTACGCGACTCCCGTTTCCGCAGGTCCGTGCCCTTAGGCCGGAGATTCTGCGGCACGATGGGGGCCTTGCCGCAAGCCCCCCAGTGCGCTATAAGTTAAGAGTGGCAAGGAGTGGGAGACCTCCTTGCCTTTGGTTTTTTGCCTTCGGTTTTTCAGGAGCGGCCGCCCCCGAGGTACGCCCGCCAGCCCCCGTACGACGTGATGTCCTCGGCGTCCTTGAGGGCCCCAGGCTCGCACAGGAACCCGGGTACGTGGCTGCCGTCCGCCAACTCCACGCGCCCCAGGGCCATCGGGCGCGGCAGTTCCGCGAGGAGCCGGCCGAGCCCCTCCGCCGGGAGCCGCCACACCTCGGCCTCGATCGCGGCGCCCCCCTCGCCGACGTGGACCAGGCCCGGCTTGGGCGGGGTCGTGGACAGGGCGTGCAGCCGGTAGCGGGGCGCCGTGGTGACCGTACGGTCGAATCGGGCGCCCAGGGCCAGGAGTTGGGGGTTGAGGGGCTGGTCCGAGAGGTGGGCGCCGACCACGGCGAGACATACCTCCGGGCGGAGCGCCCCCGCGATCCTCGCGACCCTGTCGTCCGTGAACGCCGGGCCGATCAGCATCACGCCGAACGGCAGGCCGTTCACCTCGCCGGCCGGGACGGCGACCGCGGCCAGGTCGAAGAGGTTCGTGGAGTTGGTGAAGCGGCCCAGGCGGGCGTTGGCGCCCAGCGGGTCGGCGGTGACCTCGGCGAGGGTGGGGTGACCGGGCACGGTCGGGAGCAACAGGGCGTCCGCGTCGGCGAGTTCGGCCTCCGCGCGGGAACGCAGGGCGGCGAGCCGGTCCTGGTCGGCGAAGAGCTGGTGGGCCGGGATGTCACGGGCGCGGGTGATGATGCCGACGACGGTGGGGTCGAGAGAGCCGTCCCCCGCCGCCAGTGCTTTGTCGACAAAGCTCCCCACGGCCGTATAGCGCTCGGCGACGAAGGCGCCCTCGTAGAGCATCGCGGCGGCTTCGGTGAAGGGGGCGAGGTCGACGGTGCGGATCTCGGCGCCGGCGGCGGTGAGCTGCCGTACCGCCGCCTCGTAGGCCTCGGCCCAGCCGTCGTCCAGCTCGCCGAGCCGGCGCACGGGCGGGACCGCGATCCGCCAGGGCCCCGGTGCGCGCTGGGGGAGCGGGGGCAGGGCGCGGCCGGGCGGGGACGCCATGAACGACAGCGCCTGCTCGGCCTCCGGCAGCGTCCGCGCGAACACCGTCACGCAGTCGAGCGACGCGCAGGCCGGGACCACGCCCTCCGCCGGGACGAGACCCCGGGTCGGCTTGAGACCGACGATGCCGTTGAAGGCGGCCGGGACCCGGCCCGAGCCCGCCGTGTCGGTGCCGAGCGCGAAGTCGACGATGCCGAGCGCCACGGCGACGGCCGAGCCCGCGCTGGAGCCGCCGCTGACCCTCGAGGGGTCGTGTGCGTTGCGGACGGCGCCGTAGGGCGAGCGGGTGCCGACCAGGCCCGTCGCGAACTGGTCGAGGTTCGTCGTGCCGAGGACGAGTGCGCCGGCGGCACGGAGACGGGCGACCACGGGTGCGTCGGCGTCCGGCTGGTAGGCGTACGAAGGGCATCCCGCGGTGGTGAGCAGGCCCTGGACGTCGATGTTGCCCTTGGCGGCGAACAGGCGGCCCGCGAGGGGGAGTGGTTCCCCCGCGGCCACGCGTTCGTCGATGATCCGGGCCTCGGCCTCGACCGCGCTCTGCGCGCGCAGGTCGATCCAGACCTCGGGGCGGTCCACGGCCTCGATCCGGGCGTAGGCGGCGCGGACACGGGACACAGCGCTCGACATTCTTGTTCTCCTCGCGATCCGGGATTGTTGCCCGCGACTCAGGATCTGCTGCGCGCCGTTCAGGTCACGGCGGGCGCGAGCACGACCAGCGCCGTCCCCGCCTCCACCTGATCTCCGGGTCTGGCCAGGACCTCCACGACCACGCCGGCCATCGGCGCGTCCACCCTGGACTCCATCTTCATGGCCTCCAGGGCGAGCAGCGGCTGTCCGGCCGTCACCTCGTCACCCGGCCGGACGTTCAGCTGCCACACGGACGCCGCGAACTCGGCCTCGACCAGCCGCCCGCCGGGCGGGACGGTCACCTCGACGGCGGGCGCGGCCGACGGAGCCTCCTGCTCCGCCCGCGCGAACTCGCCGGCCGCCTCCCACGCGTCCCGCTCCGCCGCGAAGGCGGCCCGCTGCCGGGCCCTGAACTCCGCGATCGACTCGGCGTTCTCCTCGAGGAAGGCCCGGTACCCGGCGAGCGAGAAGGTGCCCTCCTCGATGCGCGGCACGAACCGCCCGGACGTGATGTCAGCCCGCAGCTCCAGCAGCTCCTCGGCATCCACGGGGTACCACCGGATCCGGTCGAAGAACCGCAGCAGCCAGGGCGACCCCGGCTCGAACGCCCCCCGCTGCTGCCACCCGGACCACACCTGGGTCGTACGCCCCACGAACTGGTAACCGCCGGGTCCCTCCATGCCGTAGACGCACAGATAGGCCCCGCCGATGCCGACCGAGTTCTCCGCCGTCCAGGTGCGCGCCGGGTTGTACTTGGTGGTCACCAGACGGTGCCGCGGATCCAGCGGGGTCGCCACCGGCGCGCCCAGATACACATCGCCCAGGCCCAGGACCAGGTATTCCGCGTCGAAGACCGTGCGGTACACGTCCTCGACCGACTCCAGGCCGTTGACGCGCCGGATGAACTCGATGTTCCACGGGCACCACGGGGCGTCGTCGCGCACGCCCGCCATGTAGCGGGCGATGGCCTCGCGGGTGGCCGGGTCGTCCCAGGAGAGGGGGAGGTGGACGGTGCGGGACGGGACGACGAGCTCGTCGGTGGGCGGCAGGGACGCGACCAACCCCCTTACCTCGGCGAGGAGTTCCTGCTGCGGCAGCCGGTTCGGGTCCGTCTGGATCTGGAGGGAACGGATGCCCGGGGTCAGGTCGGTGATCCCGTCCCGGGCCGCCTCGGCGACCGCCTCCATCAGCGCGTGAACCCGCATCCGCAGGGCCAGGTCCAGCTGCATCGGCCCGAACTCGACCAGCAGGTTGTCGTCACCACTGCGCCGGTACGTCACATCGCCGTCCCGCGCCAGCACACCGCCGTCGACGATCACGGGACGTTTCCGGCCCGTCACGTCCACCGGCGCGAACCGCACCGTGTCCCCCGGCCGCAACTGCCCCAGCTTCCAGCGCTCCCCGCTGATCACCGTCGCCGGGCACACGAACCCGCCCAGCGACGGGCCGTCCGGGCCGAGCAGCACCGGCATGTCGCCCGTGTAGTCGACGGCGCCGACGGAGTACGGCGTGTCGTGGATGTTGGACGGGTGCAGGCCCGCCTCACCGCCGTCGGAGCGCGCCCAGCGCGGCCGGGGACCGACGAGCCGTATGCCGGTCCGTGCCGAGTTGAAGTGGACCTTCCAGTCGGCGGCGTAGAACTCGCGGATGTCGTCCTCGGTGAAGAACTCCGGTGCGGCGTGCGGTCCTTCGACGGCCGCGATGTGCCATACGGCACCGAAGTCCGGCCGGTCCGTCAACGGCACGGGCGATCCCTGGACGACGGTCCCGCCGTGCAGCACGTCGCCGCCGCGCAGTGCCCGCCCGCCGTGCCCGCCGAACCGGCCGAGCGTGAAGGTGCCCGCGCTGCCCAGGAAGGCGGGGACGTCGAGGCCGCCCGCGACGAGGACGTAGGTCCGCAGACCGTGCTCGGCCGGGGTGCCGACCTCCAGTACGGCGCCCGCCGGAACCGTCACCGGCTCCCACTGCGCCACGGCGGTGCCGTCGACGGTCACCGGGGCCGGGGCGCCGGTCACGCACACGGTGGTGGGGTGGGTGAATCTCAACGCCGGGCCCTGGAGCGTGCATTCGAGGCCGGGAGCGCCCTCGTGGTTGCCCAGCGCCCGGTTGCCGAGCCGGAAGGACAGGTCGTCCATCGGGCCGGACGGCGGTACGCCCACCTGCCAGTAGCCGGTGCGGCCCGGCCAGTCCTGCACGGTCGTGAGGGTGCCGCCGGAGACGACCTCGATGCGGGGCGTCGGGTCGGTGACGGACGCGAGGGTCGCCGTCGAGTGGGTGGCCTCGCGGAAGTCCCGGCGCGCGAGAGCCGCCCGCACCAGGCCGAGGTTCGTCTCGATGCCGTCGACTCGGGTGCGGGCCAGCGCCTCGTCCAGCCGTTCCAGCGCGTGGGCGCGGTCGGGGCCGTACGCGATGATCTTCGCGAGGAGGGGGTCGTACGACGTCGTCACCTCGGTGCCCGTCTCGACCCAGCCGTCGACCCGCACCCCGCTCGGGAACTCGACCCGCGTCAACAGACCCGCGCCGGGCCGGTGTCCACGCGACGGGTCCTCGGCGTAGAGGCGGGCCTCGACGGCGTGGCCGCGCGGTACGCCCGGGTCGCGGACGACGTCGCGCTCGCCGCGTGCCAGGCGCAGCATCCAGGTGACCAGGTCGACGCCGTAGATCTCCTCGGTGACCGGGTGTTCGACCTGGAGGCGGGTGTTGACCTCGAGGAAGTACGCCTCCTCGCGGTCGGCGTCGTAGACGAACTCGACCGTTCCGGCGGAGCGGTAGCCGACGGACGCGCACAGGTCGCGTGCCCAGGCGGACAGCTGATCAAGTATCCGGGACGGGATCCCAGGTGCCGGGGCCTCCTCCACCACCTTCTGATTGCGCCGTTGGAGAGTGCAGTCCCGGTCGCCGAAGGTGACCACCCTGCCGTCGCCGTCGCCGAAGACCTGCACCTCGACATGGCGGGCGTGCTCGACGAGCCGCTCCAGGAAGACGCCGGCGGTGGCGAACGAGGCGGCGGCGACACGTTGCACCCGCTCCCAGGCCTCGGTCAGTTCATCGGCGGATCGACATGCCGACATGCCGATACCGCCCCCGCCCCCGGTCGCCTTGAGCATGACGGGATAGCCGATGACCTGGGCCTCTTCGAGTGCCGCGGCGAGCGATCCCAGCAGCCCGGTCCCCGGCGCCGACGGCACGCCCGCCGCCTGAGCCGCCGCTCGCGCCGTGTGCTTGGCGCCGAACAGCTCCAGTTGCTCGGGCGTCGGCCCGACGAAGACGATCCCGGCGTCCTCGCAGCGCCGCGCGAATCCCGCGTCCTCGGACAGGAAGCCGTAGCCGGGGTGGATCGCCCCGGCCCCGCTGTCCTTCGCCGCCTTCAGCACCAGGTCGGCGTCGAGATACGACTCCTTCGCGGGCGCCGGGCCGAGCCGTACGGCCTTGTCGGCGAGCCGGACATGGGGCGCCGAGCGGTCCGGGTCGGAGAACACCGCGACCGTACGCAGGCCCAGTTCGCGGGCCGTGCGGATGATACGGACGGCTATCTCGCCGCGGTTGGCGACGAGCAGCGTGTCGAAGCTCATCCGGCGACCCCGATCGTCAGCTCCACCGCCGTCGGCTCGAAGCCGTTGCAGGGGTTGTTGATCTGGGGGCAGTTGGAGACGAGCACCAGGACGTCGCGTTCGGCGCGCAGGGTCAGCTTCAGGCCCGGGGCCGAGATGCCGTCCACGATGCCGAGGGTGCCGTCCTTCTCGACCGGCACGTTCATGTACCAGTTGATGTTGGAGACCAGGTCGCGCTTGCCGAGGCCGTGCTTGGCGCCCTCGGCGAGGAAGTTGTCCACGCAGGCGTGCTGCGACCAGGTGTGGTGGCCGTAGCGGAGGGTGTTGGACTCCTTGGAACAGGCGCCGCCGACCGTGTCGTGACGGCCCACCTCGTCGTCGACGACTGTCATCAGCGGCGTGTACTCGTTCGACATCAGCACGCTGCCCGTGGTCAGGAAGATGGTGCCCTGCGCGTGGATGGTGTCGGGCGCGCTGTAGCGGACCGACGTGTCATGGGCGTCGTACACGAGGAAGTCGACGGCCTGGTTGCCGTGCAGGTCGGTGATGGTGAGCGTCTCGCCCTCGCGGGCGACGGACGACCAGGCGGCCCTGGCCGGCACCACAGTCTTCATGCGATCCCCCTCGCGGCAAGGAATTCGGCGGTGTTGAGGAACGCGCGGCGGCCCTCGGGCGTGGCGTTCCAGAGCGGGTCGTCGGGGGCGGTCGGTGCCGCGCGCCAGGCGAGCACCTCCAGCGGGGTGCTGACGTACTCCGGGCGCGGGTCGGCCGGATGCGGCACGTTGGCGATCAGCACGGTCACGTCCTGCTCGGCGCGCAGGGTCACGCTGCCGCCGGGGCCGGCCGAGCCGGTGAAGTCGAGGGTGCCGTCCTCGCGTACCTCGACACCCTGGAAGAAGGACAGCGAAGGGGCCAGGTCCCGGGGCTCCAGGCCGTTCTTCGCGGCCGCCAGCTTGAACAGTTCGCGGCCGGCGGGGGAGGCCGACTGAGGGGCGCCGTCGCCGTAGCGCTCCGTGTTGCGGACGAGGGTGGACGTGCCGCACAGGGCGTCGTGGTGTCCGGAGGTGTCGGCGACGACGCTCGCGAGCACGCGGCCCTGGTCGGACAGCAGCAGGCGGCCCTCGCCGAGGTAGGCGTTCCACTGCACCTTCACCGTGTCGGCGACGTTCAGCCGCTCCCAGGGGCGGTCGGCGACGTACAGCAGCAGGTGCGCGCAGGCGTCGCCACGCAGGTCGGTCAGCCGCAGCTCCGTGCCGCGCGCCAGCACCCTGTGCGTGTAGTTGCCGCCCGCCACCGTCTCGGCCCACACCAGATGCCCCGCCGCACAGGGCGGCGCCGGCCACTCCCGCGCCGGCACGACGGGCATCGCCTCGGCCCGGGTGCCCTCCTGGGCGCGGGCGTGGTCACGGGCTCCGTAAGTGGTCTCTGTCGCCATACGCGGGACCTCCGGCTCGGGATGTAAGCCTGCGGGCTCTTTTCTGTCGCCCGACAGAAATTAGGGACGGGGTGGGTCGGGGCGATTGCGCGGGTGTTGCCGGGTAGTTACCGAGGACTCGTGGGCGTGGGCGTGGGCGTGAGCGTGAGCGTGGTGGTCGGTGTGGGTGTGGGCGGGCCGCCGCGTTTCGCGGGCCTGGACTCTGACGGACTGACCCGTTTCGTGGGTCTGGGCTTGGGCGGGCCGCCCTGTTCCGTGGGTCTGGACTCCGGCGGGCCGCCCTGTTCCGTCGGCCTGGACTCGGCGGGGCGCGCCGCTCCCCGCAGCCTGAAATCCCGTGGCCATGCCGCTCCGCAGGCCTCGCGCACCACATCAAGGACCCCACCCCACCGGCGCCCGCTCCCGGCCGACGCCCGCCACGTTCCCGCAAGTCGCAGCCCCTCGCAAGGCGTCCGGAGCCGCCGCCGGGGCCGGCTGCCAACGGGGCGTCCGTCGCGCCCACCCGCGACGCCCCAGCGGCGCGACGGTGCCCGGCAGGGTGATCAGCGGCCTCCGTGCCCGCCGGGTAGGCCCTCCCGCGCCCACCTGTGCCGCCCCGCGGCGCACCCCCCGGGAGGCTGACCAGCAGCTTCCGCGCCCGCGTCGAAATCGTCGTACGTCCCGATGTGCGAGGATCGAACCCATGGGTACGTCAGGTGGGCCGGGAAGCCGCCGGGTCGGTCGGCCGCGGGTCGCTCAGCGGGCGGACAGCGGGCTGGAACCGCGTGCCGAACTCCTCGCTGCCGCCGCCGAGTTGTTCACCACCCGGGGTTACGCCGCGACCACCACCCGTGCCGTCGCCGAGCGCGCGGGCATGCGGCAGGCGTCGATGTACCACTACGTCTCCGGCAAGGAGGAACTCCTCGCCGACCTCCTGGAGTCCACGGTCACGCCCTCCCTCACGTACGCCCGTCAGCTCCTCGCCGACGACGCCACCCCGGCCGAGGACCGGCTGTGGGAACTGTGCCGCGCGGACGTGGAGCTGCTGTGCGGCGGCCCGCACAACCTCGGCGGGCTGTACCTGCTGCCCGAGGTGCGCGCCGAGCGCTTCGCCGGCTTCCATGCCGTGCGCGCCGAACTCAAGGATTCGTACCGCCAGTTGCTCGCCGCCACGGCTGCGGGCGGCGCGCTGTCCAAGGGTGAGCTGGACCTGCGTACGGATCTGGTCTTCGGTCTGATCGAGGGCGTCATCCTCGTCCACCGCTCCGACCCGGAGCGCCCGGTGTCGGTGTTCGCCGAGGCCACGGCGGACGCGGCGCTGCGCATCGCGGGGATCTGAACCTCCGGCCGAACCAGGTCCGAATCCTCGCCGGACCCCGCCACAAGCTCACCCTTCACCCGTCACGGTGAGTATTTTTCGTACACCCTTACGCCGTGACAGGCCGTGTACGAATGTAAGCCGAGCGTATAAATGGAGCCGAGCGTACTCCTCTCGCGCACCCCATTTCAGGTGCTTGCTGAATATGACACGGCGATGATCCGGTCGGACTAAGCTCGCCCGCAGCGCACCGAGTTGAGGCGTATTCGTGCGCTTGTTCCCAAACGTGCAGAAAATTCCGACATACCCATGACGTACCCCGCTGCAAGCTCCCCCTACACCCACCCGATTCGTTTCAGAGGGCCCACATGGTGAGCGTTCAATCCCCGCCCCGTCGCCGTGAACTCCCGTACGTGCGCGTCCTGTTGCTGCCCGCCATAGTCATGGCCGCGGCAACCGGAGCCGCCGTCGCCGTGGTGGCGGAACCGGCCCGGACGGCCGTCGGCGTGTGCGGTGCCGTGGCCCTGTTGCTGGTGCTGGCATCCGCGGCCGAGGTGCTGCGCAGCGGCCGTGCCCTGCGGGACGAGCGGGCCGAGCACGCCCGTCACACCGCGTATCTGGAACGGCGTGTCGCCGCCCACGACGAGGAGATGGTCCGCCTCGCCACGGAGATCACGCCCGCCGCGATCTATCGGCTGCGCTGTGGCAATTCACCCTATGAGGTGATTCGCGACCTCGCCGAGATCGACCCGTCCTACGCCCAACTCCCCTCGGCGCAGATCGCGTTGGTGAAGTCGATGCTCGACATCGTCGACTACGAGGAATCGCTGCGCGACTCCGCCCAGCGCTCCTTCGTCAACATCGCCCGCCGCGTCCAGGCGATCGTCCACCAACAGGCCGTGGAACTGCGGGAGATGGAGGAGGACCACGGCCGCAACCCCGAGGTCTTCGACGACCTGCTGCGCATCGACCACGGCACCATGCTGATCGGCCGCCTCGCCGACTCCATCTCCGTGCTCGGCGGTGGCCGCCCGGGCCGTCAGTGGCCCAACCCCGTCCAGCTGTACAGCGTGCTGCGTGGCGCCATGTCCCGCATCCTGGAGTACCGCCGCATCAAGCTGGACTCCATCGCCCAGGTCAACATCCGCGGCATCTCCGTGGAGCCGGTCATCCACGCCGCGGCCGAACTCCTCGACAACGCCACGCGCTACTCGCCGCCGCAGACCGAGGTGCACGTCACCGCAACCGAGGTGCAGACGGGCATCGCGATCGAGATCGAGGACGCGGGCGTCAGCCTCAGCGAGGAGGCCCGGGCCCGGGTGGAGGGCATGCTGGAGCGCGCCAAGATGGGCGGAGACCTCCAGGAACTCGGCGAGTCCCCGCGACTCGGCCTCGCCGTCGTGGGCCGCCTGTGCACGGCGTTCAACATGCAGGTCTCCCTGCGCACCTCCGCGTACGGCGGCGTCCGTGCCGTCCTCGTGATCCCGCGCGAGATGCTGACCACCGACGCCGCGCCCGGATACGCGCACGGCATCGGTGCCGTGTCGGCGCCCAAGCTCGGACCCGGTGCGCTCGAAGGTCCCAAGCGCACCCCCAAGAAGCGGCGCCCCACCAGCCCGAAGATCCCCGCCACGGTCTCCATGGAGGACGACGTCCCCGTGGTCACCGAGTGGACCGCGGGCGGCCTGCCGCAGCGCCGCAGCCGGGTCAAGACCCCGCTCAGCAAGCGGCTCGCCGAGCAGGCGGCCATCGAACGGGCCGAACGGGAGGGCAGGCCGACCATCTGGTCGACGCCGAAGCCCGAACCCGAGCCCGTGCCCGAGCCGGAGAAGGACGAACCCGCTCCCGGTGCCTGGGTCGAGGCGTTCTGGAACGGACTCAAGGACAAGCCCGACCCCTACACACTCCAGCCGCGAACCCAACCGGCCCGCCGCGAGGCCGACGACGAGGGGGACCACAAGTGATCCAGCAGCGCGCCAACTTCGACTGGATGCTCAAGGAGCTCCACGACGGCGTACCGGGCATCGAGATGATCGTGGTGCTCTCCGCCGACGGCCTGCGCATCGCCCGCTACGGCGGCGACCCGGACACCGCCGACCGCGTCGCCGCGGCCTGCGCCGGCCTGCAGAGCCTGGCGAGCGCGGTCGCCACGGAGATCCCGAACAGCGACGGCAAGATGAAGATGGTCCTCATCGAGATCAACGGCGGCTACTTCTATCTCATGGCCGCCGGCGCCAACGCCTATCTCGCCGTGCTCTCCGACACGTTCGCCGAACCGGGCCTGATGAGCAACCGCATGTCCGACCTCGTCGGCCGCATCGGCGCCCATCTCACCAGTCCGTCGAGGCGCAACGGGCAGACCGTATGACTCCTCCGCAACGCCAGCGGCGATACCCCAAAGGACAACCGCCCCCACGCCTTCCCCAGCCGAGGCAGAAGAAGAACCCGGAAAGGCTCTTCGTGGTGGCCGGGAAGGACGGGGCCGAGCGGGCCGAGCTCGACCTCGTCACCTTAATCGTGGCGAGCGCCGACCCACCGCCCTCCGCCGCGCCCGAGCAGGCGGCGCTGCTCCGGCTCTGCACGACCCCCCTGTCCGTGGCCGAGCTCTCGGCCTATCTCAGTCTGCCGTTCAGTGCGATGACGGTCCTGCTCACCGACATGCTGACGGCCGACCTGGTGACGGCGCGCGCCCCGATCGTGCGCCAGGCCGTCGCCGACCGGTCCCTTCTCGAAGCGGTGATGCATGGACTTCAAAGGCTCTGACACCATCCCCGGTCCACGGACCGAGGACCAGCTGCCGCACACGGCCGAGGCCGCGGTCAAGATCGTGATCGTGGGTGGCTTCGGAGTCGGCAAGACGACCATGGTCGGTTCCGTCAGCGAGATCAGGCCGCTGACCACCGAGGAGACCATGACGCAGGCCGGTATCGGTGTCGACGACAACTTCGGCTCGGACTCCAAGACCGCCACCACCGTCGCCATGGACTTCGGCCGGATCAGCATCACCGACCAGCTCGTGCTGTACCTCTTCGGCACGCCCGGCCAGGAGCGCTTCTGGTTCCTGTGGAACGGGCTGTTCGAGGGCGCGCTGGGCGCGGTCGTGCTGATCGACACCCGTCGGCTCGAAGTCAGCTTCGACGTGATAGGGCGACTGGAGGAGCGCGGCGTGCCGTTCGTCGTCGCCGTCAACTCCTTCCCCGACGCGCCCCGTTACGCCATCGCCGATCTGCGCGCGGCGCTCGACCTCGACGAGGAGATCCCGATCATCGAGTGCGACGCACGCCGCCGGGCGTCCAGTCGTGACGTCCTGATGACCCTGATGCACTTCCTGCACTCGCTCGCCATGTCGGGCGCGCTGAGGTAGGGCCGCGCTCAGGCAGGGCTCGCCCAGGCAGGCCCGTCCGCCGGAGCGGCCCACCCCCTCGCGTCCGGCGACATCTCATCCGCCCGTATCCACAACCGCCCGCACGGCGGGCACCTTGACTCCCCAGACGACTCCCCAGACACCGGATCCACTTCGGAGCGACCACTGTGACGCCTGAATCCCCTTCCACGACCGGTACGCACGACGCCTTTCCCGCCCCGCCGCCCGGCTGCCCGGCCCATGGACTCGGACCCGGAGGACTGCACCGGCTCCACGAGGCGGAGGACCTGGGCGAGCTGTACGAGCAGCTGCGCGAGCAACACGGGCAGGTGGCGCCCGTACTACTCCACGACGACGTGCCGATGTGGGTGGTCCTCGGTCACACCGAGAACCTGCACATGGTGCGTACGCCCTCGCAGTTCTGCCGGGACAGCCGTATCTGGACCCCGCTGCTGGAGGGCATGGTCAAGCCCGACCACCCGCTGATGCCGCTCATCACCTGGCAGCCGATCTGCTCCCACGCCGAGGGCGACGAACACCTGCGGTTGCGCGGAGCGGTCACCGGCGCCATGTCCACCATCGACCACCGCGGTCTGCGCCGGCACATCAACCGTTCCACGCAGCGGCTCGTCAACCGGTTCTGCGAGGAGGGCCGCGCCGACCTGGTCGCCCAGTACGCCGAGCATCTGCCCATGGCCGTGATGTGCGAGATCCTCGGCATGCCCGAGGAGTACAACGACCGGATCGTCGAGGCCGCCCGCGACATGCTCAAGGGCACCGAGACCGCGATCGCCAGCAACGCGTACATCATGGAGGCCCTCATGCGGCTCACCGGCAAGCGCCGGGCCCAGCCGCAGGAGGACTTCACCACCCACCTGATCAACCACCCGGCGCGGCTGACCGACGAGGAGGTCGGCCAGCACCTGCGTGTCGTGCTCATCGCGGCCTACGAGGCCACCGCCAACCTCCTCGCCAACGTGCTGCGCGTCGTCCTCACCGACCCGCGTTTCCGCGCCCAGCTCAGCGGCGGTCAGATGACCGTGCCGGAGGCGGTCGAGCAGTCCCTGTGGGACGAGCCGCCGTTCAGCGCGGTCCTGGGCTATTTCGCCAAGCAGGACACGGAGTTGGGCGGTCAGCACATCCGCAAGGGCGACGGGTTGCTCTTCGCTCCCGCCCCCGGCAACGTCGACCCCCGGGTACGTCCCGACCTGTCCGCCAACATGATGGGCAACCGGTCCCACCTCGCCTTCGGCGGCGGCCCGCACGAGTGCCCGGGTGCGGACATCGGCCGTGCGATCGCCGAGGTCGGCGTCGACGCGCTCCTGATGCGGCTGCCCGACGTGGAACTCGACTGCCCCGAGGAAGAGCTGGAGTGGCGGCAGTCGATGATGTCGGCCCACCTGGTGGAACTGCCGGTCCGCTTCGCGCCGAAACCGCCGCAGGACGTGATGCAGAAGCCGGGCCACGCCCCGGTCCCGCCCCAGCGCGCCACCTGGCAGGTCGGCACGCCCCAGGCCCAGCCGACACCCACCCCGGCCCCCCAGCCGTCCGCCGAACAGCCACCCGCGCCGACGCCGGCTCCGGCTTCGGCGACGACGCCGGAACCGGTGCGGCCGAAGGGGGCCTGGCGACGGTTCCTGCGGTGGTGGCGGGGCAACTGAGCGGCGAACCCGGGTCGGCGTCCACCAGCGCAACCGCACACGGCACTCGGCCGGCGGCGCGGCGCGCGTTCGGACACCGGCCCGGGCCCGGCCCGGACACCGGCACGGATTCAGGCCCGACACCGCACGGGTCCGTCCGCAGCGTGCGGCGATGTTCGGCTACCCCGCCGCCCACCCGGCGTACGAGGCCCAGGCCTCAAGGGTCCGCGGGCTCCGGAACCGATGTGCCGCCCCCGTCACCGGATCGGTGAACTCCAGCGCCCGCGCCAGCAGTTGGAGCGGGCGTCGGAAGTCGTCGGCCGGCGCGGGGGCGGTCACCTCGGGGTACAGCGGGTCGCCGAGGAGGGGTACGCCCAGGGCGTTCATGTGGACCCGTAGCTGGTGGGTCTGTCCGGTGGCGGGCGTCAGCCGGTACCGGGCAAGCCCCTCCCGGTGTTCGACGACCTCGACGTGCGTGACGGCGTTCGGCTCGCCGTCGACCTCCAGGGCGGTGAGCACCCCGCGCTCCTTCACGATGCGGCTGCGCACGGTCCGGGGCAGGGCCAGCTCGGGATCGTACGGCGCCACGGCCTCGTACTCCTTGCGCACCCGCTTGTCGCGGAACAGCCCCTGATACGCGCCCCGCTCCTCGGGCCGCACCGTGAACAGCACCAGCCCGGCGGTGAGCCGGTCGAGCCGGTGTGCGGCGCTCAGTGTCGGGAGGCCCAGCTCCCGGCGCAGCCGCGCCAGCGCGGTCTCGGTGACATGGCCGCCGCGCGGTGTCGTGGCCAGGAAGTGCGGCTTGTCGGCGACGACGATGTGCTCGTCGCGGTACACGACGTCGACCGCGAACGGCACCCGCACCTCCTCGGGCAGCTCCCGGTGGAACCAGACGAACATCCCCGGCACATACGCCGCGTCCGCCGCCACCGGCTTCCCGTCTTCCCCGACGATCAGCCCCGAGTCGAACATCCCGGTGACGACCCCGGGCCCGGCCCCCGAGAGCCGCTCCACCAGATGCTCCCGCACGGTGGCCCATGCCCCCTCGAACGGCAGCCGCACCCGCACCGCGTCGACCCCGTCGCGCTGCGGCAGGGGAGAGGGCGGGGGCGGGGTACGGCGTCTCATCACGATCAAGCGTACGGCGCCCGGAAGGACGGTGGGCCACGCCTTGGCGCGTGGGCAAGATCCGGCGCATGCCCTTTCTGACCAGCCCTGTCCTGCCCGCCGGAACCCTCGCCCGCAATCCGCAGCCCGGCCTCCCTACCGGTGACGGCCTCCTTCTGCGTCCCTGGCGGGCTGAGGACGCGCCCGCCGTGCACGCGGCCTTCCAGGACCCGGTGATGCACCAGTGGCACGTCCGCGCCGCCGACTCGGTGGAGGAGGTCGGCGGCTGGATCGAGGAGTGGCTGAAGGCCTGGGCGGAGGAGCGGGCGCCCAGTGGGCCGTCGTCGACGCCGACACCGACCGTCTGCTGGGGCGCGTCGGCCTGCGCGAGATCCACCTCGACGACGGCACGGCCGAGGTCGCCTGCTGGACCACCGCCGAGGCGCGAGGCCGGGGCCGTCGCGGCCCGCGCCACGACCACGCCGGCCCGCTGGGCGCTCGACGACACGTGGAGGGCACCAAGCACAGCTCCGCCCTGCACATGGACGGCTGGCACGACATGCATCTGCACGCGCGCGTGCAGGGCGACCGAGCGGCGGGGGGACGTGCCTAGGCGGCGGCTTCGGGTGCTGTCGGCTCCGGGTCGGTGCTCACGGGTGCCGTGCGCCGCCGGTACGTCCGGAAGCCGACACCCGCGACCACCGTCACGCCGAGGAACAGCACGGTGAAGTACTGGAAGTACCAGTGCCCGCCCGCCGGGTCGTACACCGCCGCCCGTGGCCAGGCGAGGTTGACGCTCATGACGAGGCCGTACAGCAGGGCCAGGGCGTTGACCGGGACGCCCCAGCGGCCGAGGGAGAACAGGCGGGCGCCCGTCTCGTCGGTGCCGGTGGTGGTGAACCGCCCGCGCAGGCGGGCGATCAGGAGGGGGCCGGTGACCATCGCGTACGCCAGGTAGAGCAGCACGATGCAGGTCGTGCCGATGGCCAGGAACGCCTCCGGTGAGGCGAAGTTGAGCAGCAGCAGGGCCGCCGCGAGGGCGCCGACCACCAGGGCGGGCGCGCCCGGCATGCCGGTGCGCGGGTTGACCTTCGCCAGGCGTCCGGAGAACGGGAGTTGGCCGTCGCGGGCCATCGAGAACAGCATCCGGCAGGCGGCCGTCTGGATGGCGAGGGTCGCCACCGTGATCGCCACCACGACGTCGGCCAGCAGCACCCGGCCCACGCCGTCGCCCAGGCTGCTCGTCAGGACGTAGCTCAGCCCGTCGACGGCCAGCCGGCCGTCCGTGAGGCTGGGTGCGGCGAGCAGCCCGCCGAGCACCAGCAGTCCGCCCAGCAGACCGGCCGCGCCCAGCGCGGTGAGGATCGTGCGGGGCGCGGTGCGGCGCGGGTGGTGGGTCTCCTCGCTCATCTCTCCCGCGCTGTCGAAACCGATCATCACGTACGCCGCCGTGAACGAGCCGACCAGCAGCGCGCCCAACAGGCCCGACTCGGCGGCGCCTTCGGTGTGGAAGGTGATGCCGGGGGAGCGCTCGGAGTGGGTCAGCAGCAGCGCGATGATCAGCACCGCGCCGATGATCTCGGCGGTCACCCCGACCCGGTTCACCAGCGACAGCACACGGTTGTCCATGAGGTTCACGAGCGTGGTCAGGACCAGCAGGAGGACGCCGAGCAGCGCCGCGTTGGCCGCGCCGTCCGCCGAGGTCGGCGCGGGGTCGGTGCCGATGAGCTGGAAGCCGGACCAGATGGCGGGCAGCACCATCTGCAGCGCCAGCGCGGCCGCCGCGACCACCACGACCTGCCCGATCACCATGATCCAGCCGGCGAACCAGCCGAAGGTGACGTTCGACAGGCGTGACGACCACTGGTAGACAGCGCCCGAGATCGGGTAGCGCGCGGCCAGTTCCGCGAAGCACGCGGCCACCAGCAGCTGTCCGACGAGGACCGCGGGCCAGGCCCAGAAGAAGACGGGGCCGCCGAACGCGTACCCGAAGGCGAAGAACTGGAAGACGGTCGTCAGGACGGAGATGAAGGAGAAGCCGGCCGCGAAGGACGCGTACCGGCCGAGGCTGCGGTGCAGTTCCTGGCGGTACCCGAACCCGGCGAGTACGCGCTCGTCAGGATCCAGCGGCGGGTCGGGGCGAGGGGCGGCGGGGGCGGTGCTCGTCATGGCGGCAACCTGCTTTCGCACAGCGGCGCGAGAATTCCTGTCGGGCGACAGAAATTAGGGAGGAGCTGTTTCGTTCGCATGACGTGCTCATGTCTGAGGTGATCCCAGGTCCTCACGGTGGACGCCGCCGGCCCCTGGCGGCAGCCCTCGATCGCGATACATCGTGTCTATTGACGCATTCCCGCGACTCGCGATATGTTCGGCTGCGGATATTCGGAAGCGAGGTGGTCGTCATGGCGAGGAAGCGCCGCAAGCTCACCAACCCCTTGGCGCTCGCCGTGATGACGACCCTCTGGCAGAAGCCGATGCATCCGTATGAGATCGCCCAGACCCTGCGCAGCCAGGGCAAGGACGCCAGCACGAAGACCAACTACGGCTCGCTGTACACGGTCGTGCAGAACCTCGAGAAGCACGGCTTCGTCGAGGTCGCCGGTGTGGAACGCCAGGGCAACCGCCCCGAGCGCACGGTCTACGGGCTCACCGAGGCCGGGCGCGAGGAGATGGCCGAGTGGCTGTCCGATCTGATCGCCGTCCCGGCCAAGGAGTACCCGATCTTCGAGACGGCCCTCTCCCTGATGTCGGCGCTGCCTCCCGCGGATGTGGCGCGGCTGCTGGAGATGCGGCTGAGCTCGCTGGAAGTGCAGGTGGCGAGCGGCCGGGGCGCCCTCGAAAAGCTCTACGAGAGGGTGCCGAGGCTGTTCCTCATCGAGGTCGAGTACCAACTGCACATGGTCGAGGCGCAGGCGAAATGGGTCGGCGGGTTCCTCGAGGAGATCAAGAAGGGTTCGCTGCCGGGCGTCGAGTCGTGGCGGCGATTCCATGAAACGGGGGAGTTTCCGGCCGAGTTCACATCATGAGAAGGACCCCGGCAGGGCTGTTGCAGCAGCTCCGCCGGGGTCGCGAACCCCGAAACGGATCCGCCGTGGGGCAGAACCGGGTCATCGAGGTGCGGCACACCCAGGATAGCCCGGCACTGCTCACGCGGATCGATCACGAGTCCGCTCACCAGGAGAGCAGTCGTCATGAGTACCAGCAGCGGGGCAACCCGCGCGCCCGCAGTCGAGGCGCGTCAACTGATCAAGACCTACGGCGATGTCACCGCCCTGGGCGGCATGGACCTCACCGTCGAGCCGGGCACCGTCTTCGGCCTCCTCGGGCCCAACGGCGCCGGCAAGTCCACCACCGTCAAGATCCTCACCACCCTGGCCCGGCCCGACTCGGGCTCGGCCACCGTCGCGGGCCACGACGTGCTGCGCCACCCGGACCGGGTGCGCCGCGCGATCGGCGTGGTCGCCCAGAACTCCGGCGCCGATCCGGTCGCCACGGGCCGTGAGAACCTCCGACTCCAGGGCCGGCTCCATGGTTTGAGCCGCGCCGGCCTCGGTCGCCGGGTCGCCGAGCTGCTCGACCGGTTCCACCTCGCCGACGCCGCCGACCGCACCGTCAAGGGCTACTCCGGTGGGATGCGCCGCCGTCTCGACGTCGCCCTCGGCCTGGTGCACCGGCCCGAGGTGCTCTTCCTCGACGAGCCCACCACCGGCCTCGACCCCGAGACCCGCGCCGCGATGTGGGACGAGATCGGCCGGCTGGCCGGCGAGGACGGCCTGACCGTCCTGCTCACCACGCACTACCTGGAGGAGGCGGACCGGCTCGCCGAGCGTATCGCGATCGTCGACCGGGGCCGGGTCGTCGTGGCGGGCACCCCGGACTCCCTCAAGGGTGAACTCCGCGGTGACGCCGTCCATGTGGAGCTGCGCCAGGCGATCGGCGAGGCCGGCCGCACGCTGCTCAACGGCGCCCTCGGCGGGCTGCCGGGCGTGCACGAGGTGCTGGTCGACGGGCGCCGCGTCAGCGTCCGCGCCGACGAAGGGGCCGCCGCGATGCCCGCGCTCCTCGCCGCGCTCGACCGCGCCGGGGTCGGTGTCGCCACGGCGACCGTCGCGCGCCCGTCCCTCGACGACGTCTACCTCCGCTACGCCGGCCGCCGTTACGCGGACGCCGAGGCCGACAGCGCCGGGGACCTCGTCCTCGCCGGGACCGGAGGTGCGCGATGAGCACCGCCGTCGCCCAGACCTGGTACATGACGCAACGTCAACTCATGGTGTTCGTACGGCAGCCCGCGTACGCCGTCATCACCCTGATCCAGCCGGTGATCTGGCTGTTCCTCTTCGGCAGCCTCTTCAAGAAGGTCGTCGAACTCGGCGGCTTCGGCACCACCTCGTACCTGGACTACCTGGTGCCGGGCGTCGTCGTGATGAGTGCCCTCAGCTCCAACATGTGGGCGGGGATGGGCACCCTCGACGAGATCCAGCGGGGCACCCTCGACCGGTTCCTGACCACCCCGGTCAGCCGGGCCGCCCTGATGAACGGCAACGTCGTCAACAACGGCCTGGTCACCGCCTTCCAGTCGGTCGTCATCGTGCTGCTCGGCCTGCTGGGCGGTGCCGACTACCCGGGCGGCGTCGTCGGCATCGCCGTCCTGGTCGTCGCCTCGGTCCTGCTCGGGACGGTCTTCGGGGCGTTGTCCAACGCGCTGGGGATGCTGGTGCGGGAGCGGGAGTCGATCATCGGCATCAACACCTTCCTGCTGCTGCCGCTGACCTTCCTGTCCTCCGCTTTCATGGCGCCGTCGCAGATGCCCGGCTGGATGCGGCACGTCGCCGACTTCAACCCGCTCGACTGGGCGATGGTCGCGGGCCGTTCGGCCATGTCCGGCCGGCCCGACTGGGGTGATGTCCTCATCCGGGGCGGCGGGTTGCTGACCCTGGCTGTCGCCGCGGTGTGGCTGTCCATACGGACCTTCCGGTCGTACCAGCGGTCGGTGTGAGCCCCGGACACGGTGAAGGGGCGGCACCTCTGAAGGTGCCGCCCCTCCAAAACCCAAGCACAGGCCTAGGCGGCCGGCTTCGCCCCCTCCTGCTCCGCCTCGATCCGCGCGTTCCAGTCCCGCTTGGAGGCCTGCCAGCCGTCCTCGTTGTGGCCGAGCCGCCAGTAGCCGGAGATCGACAGATCCTCGCGGGGCACGCCGCGCTCGACCCGCAGCAGGTGGCGCAGCTCCTTCACGAAGTGCGCCTCGCCGTGCACGAACGCGTGCACCCGGCCCGCCGGGAAGTCCAGCGAGCGGACGGCCTCGACCAGCGCCTCGCCGATGGGACGGGAGCCTCGGTGCAGCCAGACGACCTCCACATCGGAGTCGATCTTCTGCTCCTCCTCGGGGCCGGCGACCTCCACGAAGGCGTACGCCGTGGCGCCGTCGGGCAGCGACTCCAGGGAGCGGGCGATCGCGGGCAGCGCGCTCTCGTCGCCGACGAGCAGATGCCAGTCGGCGTCGGGGTCGGGGGCGTAGGCGCCGCCCGGGCCCATGAACCGCACGATCTCGCCCGGCTGGGCGCGCATCGCCCAGGGACCGGCCAGGCCCTCGTCGCCGTGCAGCACGAAGTCCAGCGTCAGCTCACGGTGCTCGGGGTCCCAGGCCCGCACGGTGTACGTCCGCGTCACCGGCCACTGCTCGCGCGGCAGCTCCTCGCGGATGCGCTCCAGGTCGAACGGCTCGGGATAGCTCACGCCGACGGGGGAGAACAGCATCTTGACGTAATGGTCCGTGCAGGTGTCCGCCGCGAAGTCGGCGAGCCCCTCACCCCCGAGCACCACACGCTGCATGTGCGGGGTCAGCCGTTCGGTACGGATGACCTGCGCGGAGTGGGGCTTCCGCGGCTTGCGGGCAGGGCGTAGCGCCATCACTGGCCTCCCTCGTTCCAAGCTTAGGTTTACCTAAGTTAGCACCTCCGCCCGGGGAATGCCGCTATGAACGTTCATGAATGAGGTGCATGTCGTGCACGCAGGACCGAATTCCCCGCCTCCCAAGACCCATTCACCCGCTCGGGCCCTTCACGCCCCCAGCGTCACGAGCAGCCGCTGCAGCGACCCGCCCAGCCCCCACCGCACCGCCAGCTCGTCCAGCCCCGCCGGATCGCGGGGTGCACGCGGCAGCGCGGTGTCCACCTCGGGCAGCGGCACGTCGGCCGCGACCCGGACCACCGTCGGCGCGACGGCGAGGTAGGGCCGCGACTCGTCCAGCCGCTTGCGCTGCGCCGGCGTCAGCTTCGCCCTCGGGTCGTCGACCGCCGCCATGATCCCGGCCAGGTCGCCGAACTCGGCCAGCAGCTTCGCGGCCGTCTTCTCGCCGATCCCGGGCACGCCCGGCAGGCCGTCGCTGGGGTCGCCGCGCAGCAGCGCCAGATCCGCGTACCCCCGGCCGTCCACGCCGTACTTCTCGCGCAGCCACTCCTCGTCGGTCAGTTGGAGCGTGCCCACGCCCTTGAGCGGGTACAGCACCCGCACCCCGCGCGCGTCGTCCACCAGCTGGTACAGGTCGCGGTCGCCGGTGACGATGTCGACCGGGCCCTTCGCCCGGCCGGTGAACGTGCCGATCACGTCGTCCGCCTCGTACCCCTCGACGCCCACGCGCGCGATGCCGAGCGCGTCGAGGACGGCCTCGATGACCGGCACCTGCGGCGACAGGGTGTCCGGCACCTCCTCCTCGTCCGGCCCCACCTCGTGCTCCTCGGCGACGCGGTGTGCCTTGTAGGAGGGGATCAGCTCGACCCGCCACTGCGGCCGCCAGTCGGCGTCCATGCAGGCCACCAGCTGGTCGGGGCGGTGGTCCTTGACCAGGCGGTCGATGAAGTCGAGGAGCCCGCGCACGGCGTTCACCGGCGTGCCGTCCGGCGCCTTCACGGAGTCCGGGACGCCGAAGTAGGCGCGGAAGTAGAGCGAGGCGGTGTCGAGGAGCATCAGTCGTCCGGTCACGCCACGCATCATGCCGTACGGCACTGACAGCGGCTCTTCGGTGCGGCACCGCGGCCCTGCCGCGCTCTCCACCTGCGCAACAAGTTGCGCTGTATGCCATTTCTGTGGCCTGGACCACTTGTGCGTTTGTGCCCGGAGAACCCGGGCAGGCGCGGCCTCGGAGTGACGTCGCTTGCACGTTCAACTGCCGCGCCCGTCGCCCCTCCATCCGCCGTCGAGACAAGAGGTACCCGTGTCATCCAGGCTTGAGGCCGAACATCTCTACAAGGTGTTCGGCAGACGACCGGACGAGGCCGTCGAGCGGCTCCGCCAGGGAGCCGACCGCGAGGAGCTGCGCGCCGACGGCACCACCGCCGCCGTGATCGACGCCTCCTTCACCGTGGAGCCCGGCCAGATCTTCGTCGTCATGGGCCTGTCCGGGTCCGGCAAGTCCACGCTGCTGCGCATGCTCAACGGGCTCCTGGAGCCGACCGCGGGCCACGTCCGCTTCGACGGCCAGGACCTGACGGCGCTCAGCGACCGCGAGCTGCGCGAGGTCCGCGCACAGAAGATCAGCATGGTGTTCCAGCACTTCGCGCTCTTCCCGCACCGCAGCGTCCTGGAGAACGCCGCCTACGGTCTCGCCGTCCAGGGCGTGCCCCGGGCCGAGCGCGAGAAGCGCGCCGCCGAGGCCCTGCAGCTGTGCGGCCTGGGCGGCTGGGAGAAGTCCTGGCCCGACGAGCTGTCCGGCGGTATGCAGCAGCGCGTGGGCCTCGCCCGCGCCCTCGCCACCGACGCCGACCTGCTCCTGATGGACGAGTCCTTCAGCGCGCTCGACCCGCTGATCCGCCGTGACATGCAGGACCAGCTGCTCGAACTGCAGCGCACCCTGAAGAAGACGATCGTCTTCATCACCCACGACCTCAACGAGGCCATGCGCCTGGGCGACCGCATCGCGGTCATGCGCGACGGCCGTATCGTCCAGACCGGCTCGGCGGAGGACATCCTCCTGCGTCCGGCGAACGACTACGTCGCCTCCTTCATCCAGGACGTCGACCGCTCCCGTGTGCTGACCGCGGCCGCCCTCATGGACACCTCCGTCACCGCCGACGCCCCCCTCTGCGCCTGCGAGACCGCGACCAGCGAGACGACGTTCGCGGAGCTGTGCGCGATCAGTGCCCGGCTGTCGCACCGCGTCTCGGTCGTGGACGGGGCGAACAAGGTCATCGGAGTCGTGCCGCGGCAGCGGCTGGTCGCCTTCCTCGGCGACGAGACGGCCGATCCATCGCCCTGCGACAACCCGGAGGGGAAGGTGATCGCGCATGCCTAGGCTCCCTCTCGGTGACTGGGTCGATTCCGGTGTGGACTGGCTCGTCGCCCACATGGGCTGGCTCTTCGACGCGATCAAGGCGGTCGTCGAGGGCATGTACGACGGCGTGAACGCCGTCCTGACCGCGCCCGAGCCCCTGCTCCTCGCGGGCATCCTCGCCGTGCTCGCCTGGTGGCTGCGCGGCCTGGTCGCGGGCGTCCTCGGCTTCGCCGGGTTCGCGTTGGTCGACTCGCTCGACCTGTGGGACCGGGCCATGTCGACGCTGGCCCTGGTGCTGGTGGCGACGGTCATCGCGCTGGTGATCTCGATCCCGCTGGGCATCTGGGCGGCCCGCTCCAGGACGGTCAGCGCGGCGCTGCGGCCCGTGCTGGACCTGCTCCAGACGATGCCGTCGATGGTCCTGCTGATCCCGGCCATCCTCTTCTTCGGCCTGGGCACCGCCGCCGGTGTCATCGCCACCCTGATCTTCGCGCTCGCCCCCGGCGTCCGCATGACCGAGCTGGGCATCCGGCAGGTCGACGCCGAGCTGGTCGAGGCCGCCGAGGCGTTCGGCACCACACCCCGCGACACCCTGCTGCGGGTCCAGCTGCCGCTCGCCCTGCCGACGATCATGGCGGGCGTCAACCAGGTGATCATGCTGAGCCTGTCGATGGTCGTCATCGCCGGCATGGTCGGCACCGGCGGCCTCGGCGGCGCGGTCAACGAGGCGATCGGCCAGCTCGACATCGGCTTCGGCTTCGAGGCGGGCGTCGGCATCGTCGTCCTCGCCATCTACCTGGACCGCATCACCGGCGCGCTCGGCGCGCAGATCTCCCCGCTCGGCCGCCGCACCGCCGCCAAGGCCCGTGCCGCGGGCAACACCAAGATCTGGAGCTACCGCCCCCGCCCCGTCGTCGCGGTCGCCGGGGTGGCGATCCTGGCCCTCGTGGCGGGCGGCCTGGGCACCTTCGGTCCCTCCGCCGGCACTGCCGAGGCCTCCGCCACGGATGTCGGCAAGGGCAAGGAGATCAAGATCGGGTACATCCCTTGGGACGAGGGCATCGCGTCCACGTACCTGTGGAAGGAACTGCTGGAGCGACGCGGCTTCAAGGTCACCACCACCCAGTACGCCGCGGGTCCCCTCTACACCGGCGTCGCCACCGGCCAGCTCGACTTCCAGACGGACGCCTGGCTGCCCACCACCCATGCCGAGTACTGGCAGAAGTTCGGGAAGCAGCTCGACGACCTCGGCTCCTGGTACGGTCCCACCTCCCTGGAGCTCACCGTGCCGTCGTACATGAAGGACGTGAACTCCCTGGAGGACCTCAAGAACAAGTCCTCCGAGTTCAAGGGCAAGATCATCGGCATCGAGCCGAGCGCCGGAATGATGGGCCTGCTCAAGGACAAGGTCCTCAAGGAGTACGGCCTTCAGGGCACGTACGACGTCGTGGACGGCTCGACGCCCGCGATGCTGGCCGAGCTCAAGCGGGCGTACGCCAAGAAGGAGCCGGTCGTCGTCACGCTCTGGTCGCCGCACTGGGCGTACAGCGACTACGACCTCAAGAAGCTCAAGGATCCCAAGGGCGCCTGGGGCAAGGGCGACGGCGTGCACACCCTCGCCCGCAAGGGCTTCGCCGAGGACAACCCCGAGGTCGGCGAGTGGCTGAAGGACTTCTCGATGACCGAGGAGCAGCTCACCGGGCTGGAGTCGCAGATCACGAAGGCCGGCAAGGGCAAGGAGCAGGACGCCGTCCGCACCTGGCTGAAGCAGAACCCGGGGCTGCTGGACAAGTGGGCTCCGGTCGCCGGATCGGAGCCGAAGAGCCAGGCGGCCGGGTGACCTGACGGGCCCGGACCGCCGCCCGAGGGGTGGGTCTCGCCGTACGTTTTCCCCTCACGTACGGCGGGCCCACCCCTCTCGGTTTGGCCGCATAGTCACACGGCATGCCACGAAAAGGATCCGGACAACCACGCAGCGCTACCCCACCACCCGAACTCGGCCAGGCCAACTCCCCACCGCCGCCACCGCCTTGACGACTCGGCAGGCAGTCCCCGGCGGGCCCGCTGACCTGCTTCTCCAGCCTGGGAGGACGAGGGAACACGGACGGTCCCCGGAGCATTGAACAAAAGCGGCGGATCTCTTGCGCTGAGCGGGAGTCAGGGGTGGCATGGGGGTGACCGGTGTGTCGGGGGAGCCGATCCGCTGGCGCGAACCGATGGGTCGTACTCCCCCCGATGTGTCGTCGATGTGACGGGCGCATGAAACGGTTTGCCGAACATGCGTAGGGTGCAAGGAACCCAACAGAAGGTGTGCGCCGGACGGCGGGCGCCCGGCCAGTGGAGCGACGAGCGAAGGAGGGAGCCGGAGCGATGGGCGACCACAAAGAGCAGCCTCTTCGGGTGGGCGCGGCCGTACGGCGGCGACGCCGCGCGCTGGACCTCACCCTCGCCGTCGTGGCCGAGCGCAGCGGCCTGTCCGTGCCCTTCCTGAGCCAGGTCGAGAACGACCGGGCACGCCCCAGCAGAAGCTCCCTCGAAAAGGTCGCCGACGCCTTGCGTACGACCGCCGTCGAGCTCCTCGCCGCCGCCGACCCGGCGTGCAGCGTGGACGTGGTCCGGGCCGACCTCACCGAACTGGCGCCGGAACCACGGACCCGGTCCCTGGTGCGCGGTCACCACCAGATGCACGCCTCGGAGTTCACCGGCGACCATGACGCGGGCCGTGAATTCCAGTACCGCAACGACCAGTTGATGTACGTCGCGGACGGCGCCGTGGAGATAGAGGCGGAGGGCCGCGCCTACCGGCTCGGCCGCGGCGACACCCTGTACCTCACCGGCGGGGTGCGTCATCGCTGGCGGGCGACCGTGCCGGACACGCGCGTGGTCGTCGTCGCGGTGGCGGAGCACATCGAGGCGGTCCGGGACCGGCCGGGGCGCTGATGCGCGTCGTCTCCCTGGTGCCGTCCCTGACGGAGGCCGTGGCGGTTTCGGCCCCCGGCGTCCTCGTCGGCGCCACGGACTGGTGCGGTCACCCGGCCGACCTGGACGTCACCCGCGTCGGCGGCACCAAGAACCCCAAGGTCGACGGCATCGTCGCCCTCGCCCCCGACCTGGTGATCGCCAACGAGGAGGAGAACCGCGAGCCCGACCTCGCCGCCCTCCGCGCGGCCGGCGTCGAGGTCCTGGTGACCGAGGTACGGGACGTCCCGCAGGCCTTGCGCGAGCTGGCCCGTGTGCTGGACGCCTGCGGGGCGACGGCGCGCCCGCGGTGGCTGGAGGATGCGGAGGAGACCTGGTCGTCGCTTCCGCCCCCGCAGCGCCGTACGACGGCGGTGGTCCCGATCTGGCGGCGCCCCTGGATGGTGCTGGGCCGCGACACCTTCGCGGGCGACGTCCTGGCCCGCCTCGGCGTGGACCACCTGTACGCGACGCACGAGGACCGCTACCCGCGCATCCCCCTGGACGAGTTGCGCGCCGCGTCCCCCGACGTCGTCGTCCTCCCGGACGAGCCGTACCGCTTCACGGCCGACGACGGCCCCGAGGCCTTCCCCGGCCTGCCCTGCGCGCTGGTCAGCGGACGGCACCTGACCTGGTACGGCCCGTCGCTGGCCGAGGCGCCGGGAGTGCTGTCCGAGGCGCTGCGAGCAGCACACCGCTGAGCAGACCGCGCGCGGTGCACGCGGCGGCGACGGCCCAGGCGCCGACGAGCACGACGTACAGCCCGACGGCGAGTCCCTCGTAGACCACGACCCCGGTGTGCCGGGCCAGTGCCGCGGCGCCGGTGACACAGGTGCCGACCGGGAAGGTGAACGCCCACCAGGTCATCGCGAACCCCATGCCGTGCCGCCGGGCGCGCAGGACGTGGGCGGTGGCGAGCCCGAACCACAGCAGCGCGAAGCCCATGACGGGCACGCCGTAGAGGACGGCGAGCACGCCGAAGCCCCCGCTGTACGGGGCCGGGACCACGCCCGGGGCGACGTCCGCGAAGCTGCCGACGGCGGTGGTGGACTGCCCGAGCGGGCCCAGTACCAGGAAGAGGGTCGGGGTGAGGGCGAGTGGCAGCGGCCCGCCGGCGACGATCCGGGCGAAGACCAGCGGCAGCATCAGCAGGGTGGCGAGCAGACTGAGCCCGAACATCGCGAAGCAGGCGAGCAGCAACGTCTCCCGGGCCTGCCCGGGCGGCAGATACGGCACCAGGAGCGGCCCCAGCGCGGCCGACACCATGGGCGCCACGAGCGGCAGCAGCCATACGGGCGTGGCCTGTGACGGCTCGATGCGATGGCGTACGGCCATGAGGTACGGGACGGCGACGGCGGCCGCCAGCCCGACGACCGTACCGGCGCCGAACAGCACGGTGTCGAGCGCGACCGCCGCCCCGGTCCCGATCCAGTCCCGGCCGACGGTGACGGCACCGCCGCCGACCGCGAGCAGGGCCATGGCCAGGCAGCCGTAGAAGGGCGCCGTGGCCGGGTCGAGGAGGTGGGCGCGGGCCTGGTCGCGGTGGTGGATCCAGTGCAGGGCGCGGGCGGCGAGCAGGACGACGAGCAGGACGAGGGAGAGCGCCCAGACGGCTGCGCAGATCGTGCGCAGGCCAGGGAGCTGAAACGGCAGCGCGGCTCCGGCGGTGGCGACGGCGGCGGTGCCCATGACGGAGGCGTACCAGTTGGGTCCGAGGTGACGGACGGCGGTGACCATGGGCTCAGGGTCGGTGCGGCTGTCGCCCTCCACCAGGGAGTTCGCCTCTATGGCGACATAAACTGGACTTATGACACAGGCGGCGGAGGGGCAACTGCGCGCGGGATCCTTGGCGCACCGCGTTCCGGATCTCGGCGCGCTGGAGCTGTTGCTGGCGGTGGCGCGGCTCGGCAGTCTCGGTGGGGCGGCGCGTGAGCTGGGGATCACTCAGCCGGCGGCGAGCAGCCGGATCCGGTCGATGGAGCGCCAGCTGGGCGTGGCGTTGGTGGACCGTTCACCGCGGGGCTCGCGGCTGACGGACGCCGGGGCGCTTGTCACGGACTGGGCGCGGCGGATCGTGGAGGCGGCGGAGGCGTTCGACGCGGGGGCGCAGGCCTTGCGGGACCGGCGTGACTCGCGGTTGCGGGTGGCGGCGAGCATGACGATCGCGGAGTACCTGCTGCCGGGCTGGCTGCTCGCGCTGCGCGCCCAGCGGCCGGACACGGCGGTGTCGCTGCTCGCCGGGAACTCGGCGGCCGTGGCGGAGCGGTTGCTGGCGGACGAGGCGGATCTCGGGTTCGTGGAGGGGCTGTCGGTCCCGACCGGCCTGGACTCCGTGGTCATCGCCCACGACAACCTGATCGTGGTGACGGCGCCGGGTCACGTGTGGTCGCGTCGGCGGCGGCCGCTGGAGGCGAACGAGCTGGCGGCGACGCCGCTGATCCTGCGGGAGAAGGGGTCGGGTACGCGTCAGGTGCTGGACGCGGCGCTGGGGGGTCTGGCTCGCCCTCTGATCGAGCTGTCCTCGACGACCGCGGTGAAGGCGGCGGCGGTGAGCGGGGCGGGGCCGGCGGTGCTGAGTGAGCTGGCCGTCGGGGAGGAGCTGTCGATGCGCCGCCTGGTGAGCGTCCCGCTGGCCGATGTCTCCCTGGCGCGGGACCTCCGTGCGGTCTGGCCGACGGGGCACCGCCCGGTGGGCCCGGCGCGGGACCTGCTGTCGCTGACGCGGGGGTAGACAGTTTTCGCCCCCGCCGCCCCTACCCGTCCCATCCCTGGGGGCTGCCGCCCCCAGACCCCCGCTTCGGCCCTGAAGGGGCCTCGTCCTCAAACGCCGGACGGGCTGAGTAAGTCAGCCCCTCCGGCGTTTGAGGAGCGGGGGGCCAGGGGGCAGAGCCCCCTGGCGGGGTCGAAGGGGCGGAGCCCCTGGAGGACGGGACGGGTAGGGGCGGCGGGGGCGAGAAACACCCGGCGTCAGCCGGCGGCGGCCCGCACCAACCCCCGCATCACCCGCAGATCCTCCCCCATCTCCGGATGCCACTGCACCCCCAACACCCACCCGCCGCCCGACGGCAACTCCACCGCCTCCACCGTCCCGTCCACCGCGTACGCCGACGCGACAAGACCCTCCCCCAGTCGGTCCACGGCCTGATGGTGATACGTCGGCACCGAGGTCTCCTCCGGCACGACACCGGCGTACAGACTCCCCGGCACCGGCTTGACGGTGTGGCTGCCGAAGACGCCCACGACCTCCGCATGACCGTCGATGTGCTGGACGAGCGTCCCACCGAGGGCGACGTTCAGCAGCTGCATGCCCCGGCAGATGCCCAGCAGGGGCAGCCCCGCCGCCAGCGCCGCGTCGATCAGCGCCAGCTCCCACGCGTCCCGCTCCCGCGCCGGCGGCCCGGTGCGCGGCTCACGCTGCGCGCCGTAGCGGACCGGCTCGACGTCCGGGCCGCCCGCGATCACCAGCCCGTCCAGCCGGGCCACGGCATCGGCGGCGAGCGCCGGGTCGTCCGGCGGGAGCATCGCGGCCAGGCCGCCCGCCCGCTGCACCAGCCGCGGATACCCGACCGGCAGCAGCGCCGCGTCCAGTTCCCACACGCCCCAGCGCGCACCGGCTTCCAGATAGGTGCTGACCCCGATCAGCGGCCTGGCCACAGCGACTCCCTCTCCCGCGACGTTCCTCGACGTTTCAGTCCCGCGCCAACTCTGCCTCGGCCGCGGCCAGCGCCGCGAACTCCTCCTCCGGCGCCTTCGCCACCAGACGCTTACGGCTGTACAGGCCGAAGTACCCGATCGCGACCACGTACACCGCGAGCGCGATCAACGCGGCCGTCACGTCCACCAGGAACGTCGCCACCAGTGCCGCGCAGGCCAGCACCAGCGCGACCGAGGAGGTCAGCACACCGCCCGGCGTCCGGTACGGCCTGGGCAGTTCCGGCTCCCGGCGGCGCAGCACGATGTGCGACAGGGACATCAGCGCGTAGGAGATGGTGGCGCCGAAGACCGCGATGTTCAGCATCCGCGCGCCGTCGCCCGACACCGCCGCCAGCAGGAAGCCGATCGTGCCGGGCACCAGCAGGCCCAGGTACGGCGCCTTGCGGCTGCTGGTGAGGGACAGGAAGCGGGGCAGGTAGCCCGCGCGGGACAGGGCGAACAGCTGGCGCGAGCCCGCGTAGATGAGCGAGAAGAACGACGCCACCAGGCCCGCCAGGCCCGCGTAGTTCACGATCCGGCTCAGGGCCGTGGCCTCGCCGTCCGGCTGAAGGGCTTCCACCAGCGGATTGCCCGCCTCCTGGATCGCCGCCGAGCCGCGTGCGCCGGCCGCCGCGAAGAAGGTCACCACGGCCAGCACCACCAGGATCGCCATCGACCAGCGGATCGCCTTCGGCAGCGTACGGGCCGGCTCCTTGGTCTCCTCGGCGGCCAGCGGCACGCCCTCGACGCCCAGGAAGAACCACATGCCGAAGGGGAACGCCGCCCAGATGCCGAGCAGACCGAACGGCAGCCAGGAGCTCGAACCCGCCGCCGAGGAGTCGACCGGGATGTCGTCCAGCGCCGCGAAGGAGAAGTCGGGCAGCGCCGCCAGCGCGAACACGACCAGGGCCACCACCGCGATGCCGGTGACCACGAAGCTGAAGCGCAGTGCCTCGCCCACCCCCCACAGATGGATGCCGAGGAAGATCGCGAAGCAGACCAGGTACACCGGCCAGCCGGATTCCAGGCCGAACAGGCCCAGCGACTCGACGTAGTCGCCGATGAAGATGACGATGGCGGCGGGCGCGAGGACGTACTCGATGAGGATCGCCGTACCGGTCAGGAAGCCGCCCCACGGGCCGAGCGCCCGGCGGGCGAAGCCGTAGCCGCCGCCCGCCGTCGGCAGGATCGAGGACAGCTCGGCGAGGGCGAAGACCATGCAGGCGTACATCGCGCCCATGAGCACCATGGCGATCGCGAGGCCGCCGAAGCCGCCCTCGGCCAGGCCGAAGTTCCAGCCGGAGTAGTCGCCGGACACGACGTAGGCGACACCGAGACCGGTCAGCAGCACCCAGCCGGCGCTGCCGCGGCGGAGCGTTCTGCGCTCCAGATAGTCGTCCGCCTCCGCGGCGGCGCGTGTGCTGGTGGATTCCTGGGACATCGCAGACTCCCCACGGGGCGACGGACACCGGGCATTTCCGGGCACGGTGGGGTCGACCGAGCTCCGGCTCAATGGAATGGATCCATACCTTTGCGCTGTCAACCACGGGAAAGCAATACCCGTGCGTTAATCGCCGGTAAATCCCCGCCCGCCGATGGGTCGCGCCGGTCAGCCCAGGAAGCCCCGCAACAGCGCCGCCGTCCCCCCGCAGTGCTCGCGCATGATCTCCCGCGCGCACTCGGCGTTGCCCTCGATCACGGCCTCCACCAGGGCGGTGTGCTGGCGCTGGGAGTGCTCCAGGTTGCGGACGAGGAGCGGGATGCAGTCGAGGAGGTCGTTGACGGTCGCGCGGACGGCCGCGTACTGGGCGGTGAGCGTGGGGGAGCCGGACAGCTCGGCCAGCGTCAGGTGCAGCAGGGTGTCCAGGCGGCGGTACTCGGCGAGCGGGGCGTCGTGCGTGCGGGCCAGGGCCTCCCGGAGGCGGTTCGCCTGTTCCTCGTCCAGCCCGTGCGCCGCGCACAGTCCGGCCGCGCCCACCTCCAGCACCTCGCGGAAGCGCAGCGCGTCCTCGACGTCGACGTCCTTCAGGCGGCGGCGCAGTTCCTCCTCGCCGGGGGTTTCCGAGCGTGGCAGCACGAATGTTCCGCCGTAGCGCCCGCGCCGCGACTCGACGAGGCCCTGGTCCTGGAGCACCTTCAGCACCTCGCGCAGCGTCACCCGGCTGATCCCGAGCCGGTCGGCCAGCTCCCGCTCCGCCGGCAGCCGTTCGCCGCCCGGAACCAGGCCGAGCCGGACGACCTGGAGGATCTGCTCCAGTGCCTCCTCGAAGCCGTTGCCGGCCCGCACCGGCCGCAGCACCGACGTCAGCCGGTCGTCGGCCCCGGGCGCCCCGTGCTCCGTGTCCGCCTGCGACATGTGGCCGGACCCCCTTCCCAATCAATGGTCCTGCGCAATACCTTATGGCTCCCGGCTGACCGAAGTGGCCCAAGGAGGCTCTCCCGTGGCAGACCGCACACCCCCGCTGAGCGTCGAGGAGCTGCACGCCCTCGTCGCGAGCGGTGAGATCGACACTGTCGTCCTGGCCTTCCCCGATATGCAAGGGCGGCTCCAGGGCAAGCGGTTCGCCGCCCGCTTCTTCCTCGACGAGGTCCTCCACCACGGCACCGAGGGCTGCAACTACCTCCTCGCCGTCGACACCGAGATGAACACCGTCGGCGGCTACGCCATGTCCTCCTGGGACCGCGGCTACGGCGACTTCGCCATGCACCCGGACCTGGCCACGCTCCGCCGCGTGCCCTGGAACGCCGGTACGGCCATGCTGATCGCGGACCTCGCCTGGAACGACGGCTCACCCGTGGTGGCCGCGCCCCGCCAGATCCTGCGCCGCCAGCTGGAGCGCCTCGCCGAGCACGGCTACACGGCGAACGTCGGCACCGAGCTGGAGTTCATCGTCTTCAAGGACACCTACGAGCAGGCCTGGGACGCGAACTACCGAGGCCTCACGCCGGCCAACCAGTACAACATCGACTACTCGGTGCTCGGGACCGGCCGGATCGAGCCACTGCTCCGCCGTATCCGCAACGAGATGGCCGGCGCCGGCCTCACCGTCGAGTCCGCCAAGGGCGAGTGCAACCCCGGCCAGCACGAGATCGCCTTCAAGTACGACGACGCCCTGGTCACCTGCGACCAGCACGCCGTCTACAAGACCGGCACCAAGGAGATCGCCGCTCAGGAGGGCGTCTCGATCACCTTCATGGCCAAGTACAACGAGCGCGAGGGCAACTCCTGCCACATCCACCTCTCGCTCGCGGACGCCGCCGGGAACAACGCGATGGCGGGGGACGGCGAAGGCGGCATGTCAGAGGTCATGCGGCACTTCCTCGCCGGACAGCTCGCCGCCCTGCGGGACTTCTCCCTCCTCTACGCCCCCAACATCAACTCCTACAAGCGGTTCCAGCCGGGCTCTTTCGCCCCGACCGCCGTCGCCTGGGGCCACGACAACCGCACCTGCGCCCTGCGCGTCGTCGGCCACGGCCGCTCCCTGCGCTTCGAAAACCGGCTCCCCGGCGGCGACGTCAACCCGCACCTCGCCGTCGCCGGACTGGTGGCCGCGGGTCTGTACGGCATCGAGCAGAAGCTGGAGCTGCCCGAGCCCTGCCCCGGCAACGCCTACGCCGCCGACTTCGAGCACGTCCCCACGACCCTGCGCGAGGCCGCCGAACTCTGGGAGAACAGCCCGATCGCCAAGGCCGCCTTCGGCGACGAGGTCGTCGCCCACTACCGCAACATGGCGCGCGTCGAACTGGACGCCTTCGACGCCGCGGTCACCGACTGGGAGCTGCGCCGCTCCTTCGAACGCATGTGAGGCCCTCCTTGTCCGACCAGCTCCAGGTACTCAATCCGGCCACTGAAGAGGTCGTCGCCACCGTCCCGGCCACCACCGCGGCCGACGTCGACGCCGCTGTCGTACGGGCCACGAAGGCGCAGTCCGCATGGGCCGCCCTCGCACCCGGCGAACGCGCCCGGCTGCTGCGCCGGTTCGCCGTCGCCGTCGACGAACACCTCGAAGAACTCGCCCAGTTGGAGGTCCGCGAGGCCGGACACACCGTCGGCAACGCCCGCTGGGAGGCGGGCAACGTCCGCGATCTGCTCGACTACGCGGCCGGGGGAGTGGAGCGGCTGACCGGCCGTCAGATCCCTGTCCGCGGCGGCTTGGACGTGACAATCCTCGAACCGCTCGGCGTCGTGGGCGTGATCGCCCCCTGGAACTTCCCGATGCCGATCGCCGCATGGGGCACGGCGCCGGCGCTCGCGGCAGGCAACGCGGTCATCCTCAAGCCCGCCGAAACGACTCCCCTGACCGCCCTCCGCCTGGCCGAACTCGCCCTGGAGGCAGGGCTTCCGGAGGGGCTGTTCCAAGTCCTGCCCGGCCACGGCCCCGTCGCCGGCAACGCGCTCGTCGAGCACCCGGGCGTCGCGAAAATCGTCTTCACCGGGTCGACGGCCGTGGGCAAACAGGTGTTGGCAAAAGGATCCGCGCTCCTCAAGCGCGTCACCCTCGAACTCGGCGGCAAGAGCCCCAACATCGTCTTCGCCGACGCCGACCTCGAGGCCGCCGCGGCTGCCGCGCCGATGTCCTTCCTGGACAACTCCGGCCAGGACTGCTGCGCCCGCACCCGCATCCTCGTCCAGCGCTCCGCCTACGACCGCTTCCTGGAGCTGCTGAGCCCCGCGATCGAGGCGGTGACGGTCGGCGACCCGGCGGACGAGCAGACGCAGATGGGCCCGCTGATCTCCAAGGCGCAGCTGGAACGCGTGCGTTCGTACGTCGACCCGGGCGCCGACGGCATCCGCGGCAAGGCCCCCGAGGGCCCCGGCTTCTGGTTCCCGCCGACCGTCCTGACCGGCGTCGATCCGCACGCGCGCGTGGCCGTCGAGGAGGTCTTCGGCCCCGTCGCCGTCGTCCTCCCCTTCGAGGACGAGGCGGAGGCGATCCAGTTGGCCAACGCCACCGACTACGGCCTCTCCGGCTCCATCTGGACCCGTGACGTCGGCCGTGCCCTGCGCGTCTCCCAGGCGGTCCGGGCCGGCAACCTGTCCGTCAACTCCCACTCCAGCGTCCGCTACTGGACCCCCTTCGGCGGCTTCAAGCAGTCCGGCATCGGCCGTGAGCTGGGCCCGGACGCCCTGACCGCCTTCACCGAAACAAAGAACGTCTTCATCAGCACGGAGGGCCCCGCACAGTGAGCGCATCGACCGAGGAAAACATCTGCCGCCGACTGGTCGGCCGTACCGCCGTCATCACCGGCGCCGGCAGCGGCATCGGCCTCGCCACCGCCCGCCGCCTGGCCTCCGAGGGCGCCCGTGTCGTCTGCGGCGACGTCGACGAGCAGCGCGGCAAGGCGGCCGCCGAGGAGGTCGGCGGGATCTTCGTGAAGGTCGACGTCACCGACCCCGAGCAGGTCGAGGCGCTCTTCAAGGCCGCGTACGACACCTACGGCAGCGTCGACATCGCCTTCAACAACGCCGGTATCTCTCCGCCCGACGACGACTCCATCCTGGAGACCGGCCTGGAGGCCTGGAAGCGGGTCCAGGAGGTCAACCTCACCTCCGTCTACCTGTGCTGCAAGGCTGCCATCCCCTACATGCGGCAGCAGGGCAAGGGCTCCATCATCAACACGGCGTCGTTCGTGGCGCGGATGGGCGCCGCCACCTCCCAGATCTCGTACACGGCCTCCAAGGGCGGCGTCCTGGCCATGTCCCGCGAACTGGGCGTGCAGTTCGCCCGCGACGGCATCCGGGTCAACGCCCTGTGCCCGGGACCGGTCAACACCCCGCTCCTGCAGGAACTGTTCGCCAAGGACCCGGAGCGCGCCGCGCGCCGCCTGGTGCACATCCCGGTCGGCCGTTTCGCCGAGGCCGAGGAGATCGCCGCCGCCGTCGCCTTCCTGGCCAGCGACGACTCCTCCTTCGTGAACGCCACCGACTTCCTGGTAGACGGCGGAATCTCGGGGGCGTACGTCACGCCGCTGTAAGGCGCCCGACGGGGACGGAGCGGCCCGGGCCGGACTAGAGGAAAGTCCGGCCCTCGCCCCGATATGTCGGCACGGTCGCCGTCACCGAGTCGCCCTCGACGAGGTGCAGCGCGTCGAACCGTTCGCACAGCTCACCGGCCTTGGCGTGCCGGAACCACACCTTGTCGCCGATCAGCAGATCGTCGGCCGGGGAGCCGAGCAGCGGCGTCTGCACCTCGCCGGGACCCTCCTGGGGGTCGTAGCGCAGCCCCTCCGGCAGATACGGCACCGGCAGCCGGTCGTGCCCGGCGGCGCCCGAGGCCGGGTACCCGCCTCCCAGGACGGTCACCACCCCGACCCCCGGCCGGCGCACGACGGGCTGCGCGAACAGCGCGGCCGGACGCCCGCTGAAGGACGTGTAGTTGTCGAACAGCCGCGGCACGTACAGCCCCGACCCTGCCCCGATCTCGGTGACGCAGTCCTCGGCGGCGGTGTGCTGCACGCTGCCGGTGCCGCCGCCGTTGACGAACTCCAGCCCCGGCACGACGGCCCGTACCGCCCGTACGACCTCGGCCCGCCGCTCGGCGAGTTCCCGGCGCGCGGTCGCCTGCAGCAGCCGTATGGCACGCGACCGCAGCGGCCGCCCCGCCACCGCGTCCCCGACGCCGGCGATGTGCCCCTCGTACGCCATGATCCCGACCACCTCGAAGCCAGGCCGCCGGGCGGCGGCACGGGCCATGTCGGCGACCTGGGCGGGGGAGTGCAGCGGGGAACGCCGGGCGCCGACCCGCACGCGCCCGCCGAACATCCTCAGCGAGGTGTCCAACTCCAGGCAGACCCGCACCACTTCGCGGCCCCCGTCCCGGGCGTCGTCGATGAACCGGAGCTGTGCCGGATCGTCGATCATCACGGTGACGGCGGAGGCGAGCTTGGGATCACCGGTCAGCTCCGCGAAACCGGCGCGGTCGGCGGACGGGTAGGCGAGCAGGACGTCGTCGAAGCCGGAGCGCGCCAGCCACAGGGACTCGGCCAGCGTGAAGGACATGATCCCCGCGAACCCGTCCTTCGCGAGCACCCGCTCCAGCAGGGCCCGGCAGCGTACGGACTTGCTCGCGACGCGGATCGGTTTCCCGCCCGCGCGGCGGACCAGGTCCTCCGCGTTGGCGTCGAAGGCGTCCAGGTCCACGATCGCGAGAGGGGCGTCGAGATGGGCGGTGGCCCGGTCGTAACGGGCCCGGTCGGCGGCGCGCGCAGTCATGAACGCAGCCTGCCAGACGGGATTACCGCAGGGTAGGGGGACGTTCCGGGCAGATTTACGCAGGGTCGTGGACTGGTTCCCGTTCGCCCTGCATCAACCCGTAGAGTGACGCGCACGCATGTGTGGAACGCCCACGGCCGCGCCGGGATGACGCTCCGCCCGTGCGGGTATGCGTGCCTGGTCGGACGAGTCCGCGCCGGGCAGGGCAGCACACGGAACGACGGCCCGCGCAGGAGATCGGGCCCGGACATGAGGAAACGGGGGGTGCATGAGCACGGAAGCGCGTCGCGCCCCCGTCCCTCCACGTCCTACGGCGCCCCCACCGCCGGCCGTCCCGCCCCGCCCGACGACACCGCCGCGCCCCACGGAGCCGCCGACGCCCGGCAACGCGCAAGGTGACCAGCCGACCGCTCCGGGCCCGCAGCCCACATGGGCGCCCGACGAGACTTCACGAACCGAGGGGCCTGTGCGTGGCGGTGCGAGCGGGGGGCCGGGCTCTTTGACGGACGGGACGGTGCCCGGTGGGTCCGGGGCGGCGCCGTACGGGATGCCGGGCGAGGCCGCACGCCGTGGCCCGGGTGCCCTGCCGGACGAGGCGATGCTCGGTGGGGACGTGCGGCCGGGCTCGGCCGGTCCCGTGCCGTCGCGTGGTGCGGCCGCTGCGATGCCGGGAGCTCCGGTGAGCCCCGCCCGGCCCCCGTCCGGCACCGCCAGCGCATCCGATTCATCGATTACGTCCGGTATGTCAGGTACGTCGCCCTACACTCCCGATCTGCGGGTCTCCGCCTCCGGAGACGCCGACCCCATGGACCCGCCCCCACCCCGGGCCTCGGCACGTTTCCCGGACGCGCCGCCCACCGCCGGGCGCCCGGAGAGCGGCGGATCGTTGCGCCAGGAGGCCGCCGGGCAGGCGGCGCCCGGCGGCATACCGCCCCGCCCGGGCGAGCGGGCCTCGACACCGCGCCGTACGGGCGCCCCCGCCGAGACCGCGGCGGAGACCACCTTCAGGCTCCGGCCGATCCCCGCGGCCCCCACGCCCGAGTCCGACAACCGGCCGCCCTCCACGCCGGGTTCCACCGGCGTGCCTCCTCAGGCGGGCAACTCGGCCGGTGCCCCTTCCCGACCGGGCGGCAGCGGGCCCGCGCCGGGCTCGGCCGGTGTGCCTTCTCAGGCGGGCGCCTCCGGTGCACAGGGCTCGAGCGGCGCACCTTTCCGGCCCGCGAGCGGGCCCGCGCAGGGCTCCGCCGCCATGCCTCCCGCCTCGGCCACTCGTCCCGGCCCGGCACCCGCCGACCCCACTCGCCGTCCCGGTTCCACCCCGCCACCCCCGCGGCCCGGCGTATCGGCCCCGCTGCCTCCCGAGCGGGAACCTTCGGCCGGGCACCCGTCGGCGGGCAACGGGTATGCGGCCTCCGCGCCCACCCACGGCACGGGGCACCCCGCGAACGGCCATTCCCCCGGGTACTCCACGCCCGCCCACGCCACCGGACACCCCGCGAACGGCCAAGACCCCGCCTCCTTCGCCCCGGACCCCGCCCTCTCCTGGAGCGCCCCCATGACGCCGGGCGCGTCCCCGGGCGCCGGGCGGCCCTTCGTGTCGTTCGCGGAGCCCGAGGGGTACGACGAGCGGGCGCGACCGAGACCCCTCGGAGTGCGGATCCGGCCCCGGGTCGCCATGGCCGCCGCGTGCGTCGTGCTCGGGCTCGGTCTCATCGGCGGGTCCGTGACCGGAAGCTGGCTGGTCGGGGAGCCCGGCGACGGCGGTGCGCAGGACACCTACGCCACGGCCGGGAGCCTGTGGCACAGCGTCCCCGTCGACCAGCTGTTCCCGCGTACGGTGATCGGCAAGGGCGCGGGACCCGGCGGCGCCGACCGGACCTGGACGCGGATCGCCGTAGCCCCGGACAGCGGCTGCGCCAACGCCTTCGACCCGCTGCTGCGCAAGGCCCTCGCGCCGGTCGGCTGTGAGCGCCTCCTGCGAGCCACGTACATCGACGCCACCCAGAGCCACGTCACCACCGTCGGCCTGCTCTTCACCGACGCCGACGCGGCGGCCATGCGCGCGCTCGACACCCGGTTCGCCAAACAGGGCCTGGACCGCCGCACCGACCTCATGCCCCGCCCCTACGCGCCCAAGGGCACCCTGGCCGCCGGATTCGGCGACGAACAGCGCGCCTCCTGGACCGTGTCCGTCCTCACCGACGCCCCCGTCGTCGTCTACGCCGTCTCCGGCTGGGCCGACGACCGCACCGTCGACGAGCCCGAGTCCGCCGAGGAGGCCATGCGGTCCGGCAGTACCACGGCCGTCGCCCAGGCCGGCCTCGGCCACGAGGCACAGGGCCTCGCCGACCGTGTCGAACGCGCCCTGCGCAAGAACGTCGGCCCGGCCACGGAGCAGTCGTCATGAACCCCGGCACGACCAACGTGGTGACCACGCCCCGGAGGACCTTCATGAGCCGCCGTACCGCCCCGCTCGCCGTCCTCCTCGCCGCCGGCCTCGCCCTCCTGCCCCCCACCGCCGCGCACGCCGACTCGATACGCGCCCGCCAGTGGGCCCTGGACGCCATGCACACCCAGGAGGCCTGGCAGACGACCAAGGGCGCCGGCGTCACCGTCGCCGTCCTCGACACCGGCGTCGAGCCCGACCACCCCGACCTGGCCGGCAACGTCCTCGAAGGCAAGGACATGGTCGGCTTCGGCGCCGAGCCCGGCGATCGCGCCTGGGCCCGGCACGGCACCGCGATGGCCGGCATCATCGCCGGTCACGGGCACGGCGCCGGCAACGGCGACGGTGTCATGGGCATCGCCCCCGAGGCCAAGATCCTCCCTGTCCGCGTCATCCTGGAGGACGGCGACTCCGCCCGCGCCAAGGCCCGCAGCACCCGCGGCAACGCCCTCGCCGAAGGCATCCGCTGGGCCGCCGACCACGGCGCCGACGTCATCAACCTCTCCCTCGGCGACGACTCCAAGTCCGCCCACCCCGAGGCGGGGGAGGACGAGGCCGTCCAGTACGCCCTGAAGAAGGGCGCCGTCGTCGTCGCCTCAGCCGGCAACGGCGGCGAGAAGGGCGACCACATCTCCTACCCGGCCGCCTACCCGGGCGTCATCGCCGCGACCGCCGTCGACCGCTACGGCACGCGCGCCTCCTTCTCCACCCGCCGCTGGTACGCCACGGTCAGCGCCCCCGGCGTCGACGTCGTCATCGCCGACCCCGACCACAAGTACTACGAGGGCTGGGGCACGAGCGCCGCGGCCGCCTTCGTCTCCGGAGCGGTGGCCCTGATCAAGGCCGCCCACCCCGGCCTGACCCCGGCCCAGATCAAGAAGCTCCTGGAGGACACCGCCCGCGACGCCCCCAGCGACGGCCGCGACGACTCCCGCGGCTACGGCTTCATCGATCCGGCCGCCGCCATCAAGAAGGCCGCGACCATCAAGCCGAAGAACCTCCAGGCGGCGGCGTACGGCGAGCAGTACTTCGGCTCGGGCCCCGAAGCCGGCAAGTCCGACGACGACGCGACGAGTTGGACCGCCGCGCTCGCGGGCGGCGCCGGCGTCCTGCTGCTGATCGCAGCGGTCGTGGTACTGCGCGGCCGCCGCGGACGCCACGACTTCTGAGGCTTCTCAGCCTTCTGAGGCGCGCCGGAGCCTAACCCCACCAGAAGCACCAGTGCCCGGAGGGAACTTGGCGCTCCGCGACATCCGTGGGGCCAGCTGAACCGCGACGTCGTGCACGGCACGCAGATGGGCAGCCAGCCGCGGCGGGGCATCGAGGGCGCGAAGAAGGTCCGCCACCGGCGCCGGGAGCGGCCGCAGGGGCGGATCGACGGGGGGCCGACAGGGCTCGGGACAGGAGGTCCGACGACGGCACCGCGTCAGGCTACTGACGTTCGAACCGAAGGGCGACCGGAAACGGATGCCGGTCCAGGGTGCCTGATCGGCTACGACGCCGCCGTGGCGGACACCGACGGGGCAGCGGACGCCCCGGCGGCCCCCTCCCCGGCGAACACCGACACCGCCGCCACCGCCGTCGCCTCGACCAGCGAAATCCCCTTCGCCTGCGTCACGTTGCCGTGGGACAGCGCGGCCACCAGACAGCCATGGCCGTCGACCGTCACCCGCCCCACGCTGTTGATGACCCACAGCCCGGTGGCCGTACGCGGCAGCCACCCGTTCTTCAGCGCCCACGCGTCGCTGTCGCCCGCTGCCGACACCCCCCACCGCTGGCCCACGGCGATCTGCCCCATCAGCCCGCTCAGATACGTCCGCGAGGCCTCGCTCAGCTCGGACTCCTCGCCCACGAACACCTGCCGCAACAACTGGAGTTGATCGGCCGCCGTGGTCTGCGTCAGGCCCCACAGCATCCCGTCGCCGCCCTCGGTCTCCGTCAGCCCGAAGCGCTCGTTCGCCGCGTCGAGCCCCTCCGCCCGCCCGATCGTCCGCCACAGCTCCGACGCGGCGGCGTTGTCGCTGTTCTCGATCATCGCGCTCGCGTACGACTGCTCCGCCGCAGTCAGCTCCCGCCCCTCGTCCTGCGCCCGCAGCAGGAGCGCCGCCAGGATGTCGACCTTGACGATGCTCGCCGTGTCGAAGGCGCCGTCGCCGTACCCGGCGCTCTCACCGGACTCCGTGTCCAGCACCGCCACCGACACCTCGGCCCCGTCCGGGATGTCCACCGACTCCATGGCCGTCGCCAGCAGCTCGTCGTGATCCACCGTCGGCCGCGCCACAGGTTCCACCGATGCCTCCCCGCTCACTGGGACCGCAGCCGAAGGCGAGGGCGAGGCCGACGGCGACGCGGCCGACGATACGGCCCTCCCCCCGGAGTGCGCCTGCGCCTTCATGTACACGGTTCCGGCGGCCGTACCGCCGAGGACGGTGACGGCGGCGAGGGCGCCGTACCAAAGGGAGCGGCGCTTTCCCGGACGAGCGCGGCGGCTTCGGCGGGCTCCGGAGGACTCCATGTCCGCGATCGTGGAGGCGGCGTCTGTGCGTGCCGTTAGACGGACGTTAGATCTGTGTCAGAGAAACGCAGATTGCGCAGAGGTGTGTCACGGCACGGTTTCCGGGGCCGCACAAGCGCAGCAGCATCCCCCCGATAGGGTCGGTGACCGTGGCGAACAAGAACATTCCCGACTCTCCCTTCTCCGACGACGACGGCACCGCCGATCCCCGGCTGAGCGCAGCGCTCGCCGCCTGGGCCGAGGACCGCACCGCCGAGGGGCCCGTCCTGGCGGCGCTCAAGGACGCCCGGCTGCTCGTCCCCGTCGTGGCCGTGCTCGGCGAGGTCGAGGAGGACGAGAACGGCTTGCGCCGCGAGAAGACCAGCGACATGGCCGTACCGACCCTGAAGGCCGGCGATCGCACTGCCCTGCCCGCCTTCACGTCCACCGACTCCCTCGCCCGCTGGGACCCGGCGGCCCGCCCCGTCGCCGTACCCCTGCACCAGGCCCTGCAGGCCGCCGTGCACGAGAAGGCGGACACGATCGTGCTGGACATGGCCGGTCCGGTGCCCTACGAGCTGACGGGGCGGGCCCTGCTCGCGCTCGCCGAGGGGCGTACCACCACGGATCCGCTGGCCGACCCGGCCGTGCGGGAGGCGGTGCGCGCCGCCGTCGCCGCCGAGCCCGCCGTGCTCAGCGCCCACCTCGGGCCCGGACAGGCCGACGGCACCCTCGCCCTCGTACTCGACGAGTCCGCCGTACCCGCCCAGGCCGCCCGCGCGGTCGCCGAGCGGCTCGCCGCCGACGAAACACTGAGGGCCCGCCTGCTGCGCGGCCTCGACCTGGCACTGCTGCCGGCCGGGACGACACCTCCGGGCGAGCCCCTGTACGTACGCGGATGAACTAGCCGTAGACCGGGCCCGTGTACTTCTCGCCCGGCCCCTGACCCGGCTCGTCCGGGACGATCGACGCCTCGCGGAACGCCAGCTGCAGCGACTTCAGGCCGTCGCGCAGCGGGGCCGCGTGGAAGGAGCTGATCTCGGTCGTGCTCGCGTCCAGCAGCCCGGCGAGGGCGTGCACCAGCTTGCGGGCCTCGTCCAGGTCCTTGTACTTGTCGCCCTCGTCGGTCAGACCGAGCTTCACGGCGGCGGCGCTCATCAGGTTGACGGCGACCGTCACGATCACCTCGACGGCGGGGACCTCGGCGATGTCCCGGGTCATGGCGTCGAAGTCGGTCGGGCCGGAGGTCTCGGGGGTGTTCGAGGGGGAGGTGTCACTCATGCCTCACACGATAGGCCCCGGTGCACACCGGTTCGCGCCACCCCCGGGATGCTGCTAACCTTGTGTAACGACCGGCTGGACACGTATGTGCTCAGCCCACAAGTGGAGGCTCCGATCTCCCACCTGACCGTCCTCTGGGACGGCGGGTCACCCGGTCAGGTGGCCACCATCGTTCCGTACGGACGATGGAGTCGCCCGAAATCGCGCCCCGCGATCATCGCGGCGGTGCTCCGGTAGTGTTTTGGAGCCCCGCCTGTGATCGTCCGGGGCATTTTTTGTGCTTCGGCGCGGTTAGGTCTTACGAAAGAAGACATACGCGGCTGTCCGCCAGACCGCCGTGTGGTGCTAACCGAGGAGGATCCATCAGCGCCGAGCCCCGCATCAACGACCGGATTCGCGTTCCCGAGGTGCGACTTGTCGGTCCCAGTGGCGAGCAGGTGGGCATCGTCCCGCTGGCCAAGGCACTGGAGCTTGCCCAGGAGTACGACCTCGATCTCGTCGAGGTAGCGGCGAACGCCCGTCCGCCCGTGTGCAAGCTCATGGACTACGGGAAGTTCAAGTACGAGTCGGCCATGAAGGCCCGTGAGGCGCGCAAGAACCAGGCGCACACGGTCATCAAGGAGATGAAGCTCCGGCCGAAGATCGACCCGCACGACTATGACACCAAGAAGGGTCACGTCGTCCGGTTCCTCAAGCAGGGCGACAAGGTCAAGATCACGATCATGTTCCGTGGTCGCGAGCAGTCCCGGCCCGAGCTGGGCTACCGACTGCTGCAGAAGCTCGCGGAGGACGTTCAGGACCTCGGGTTCGTCGAGTCGAACCCGAAGCAGGACGGCCGAAACATGATCATGGTTCTCGGTCCGCACAAGAAGAAGACCGAGGCGATGGCCGAGGCCCGCCAGGCGCAGGAAGCCCGCAAGGCCGAAGCGAAGGCCAACCCCGGCAAGTCGCAGAACGCCGCGGACGCCGAGATCGCCGAGGCCCCTGCCGAGGCTTCCGCCGAGGCGTGATCCCGGGGGATCCAGGTCCCCAGGACGTAACCGATACAAGAGCGACGCTCCACCGTGCCCGGTTTCACGACCGGGCATCGGAGCGCCATCTACGAGGAGAGAACGGCGCTATGCCGAAGAACAAGTCGCACAGCGGTGCCAGCAAGCGCTTCAAGGTCACCGGCTCCGGCAAGGTGCTCCGTGAGCGCGCCGGCAAGCGCCACCTGCTCGAGCACAAGTCGTCCCGTCTGACGCGTCGCCTCACCGGCAACGCCGAGATGGCCCCGGGCGACGCCAAGAAGATCAAGAAGCTTCTCGGCAAGTGACGTACCCGGCGCTTCGACTGAGCGCCGTACGTCTGGACCGGGACCCAATCGATACCGGGCCGTGTGAGTCCAACCGCGGCCCCGCTACAAGGAGTTAAAAAGTGGCACGCGTCAAGCGGGCAGTGAACGCCCACAAGAAGCGCCGGGCGATCCTCGAGCAGGCCTCCGGCTACCGCGGTCAGCGTTCGCGCCTGTACCGCAAGGCCAAGGAGCAGGTCACCCACTCGCTGGTCTACAACTACAACGACCGCAAGAAGCGCAAGGGCGACTTCCGTCAGCTGTGGATCCAGCGCATCAACGCCGCTGCCCGCGCCAACGGCATCACCTACAACCGCTTCATCCAGGGCCTGAAGGCCGCCAACGTCGAGGTCGACCGCAAGATCCTCGCCGAGCTGGCCGTCAACGACGCGGGCGCGTTCGCCGCGCTGGTCGAGGTCGCCCAGAAGGCGCTCCCGAGCGACGTCAACGCGCCGAAGGCCGCGTGACGCCACGCTCGGCCTGAGCCGACGTGACTGGACGGACCCGTGGGTTTCTGCCTGCGGGTCCGTTGTGTTGAGTAGTGCGGCGGGTTCGGCACCGCCGAACGCCGCCGTCGTGGTTGATCGCCGTCGCGGCGGACAGAGACACCGAAAGTGAGCCCCATGCCTGCCGGCGCCCCCGAGCTGATCTCCCCCCGTTCCCCCCGCGTCTCCGCCGCCCGGCGGCTCGCCAAGCGGAACTTCCGGAGCAAGGAGCGGCTCTTTCTCGCGGAAGGGCCGCAGGCCGTGCGGGAGGCGGCGGCCTACGGGTCCACGCTCGTGGAACTGTTCACGACCGTCGAGGCCGCGGAGCGGTACGCCGACATCATCGGGGAGGCCCGGGCCGCCGGTGCCCGCGTACATCTCGCCGACGAGCAGGTGATCGCCGACATCTCGACCACCGTGACGCCACAGGGGCTCGTCGGCGTCTGCCGGTTCATCGACACCCCCTTCGACGAGATCCTCGCTGCCCGGCCCAGGCTCGTCGCCGTACTCGCGCACGTCCGCGACCCGGGGAACGCCGGGACCGTGCTGCGGTGCGCCGATGCCGCCGGGGCGGAGGCCGTCGTACTCACCGACGCGTCGGTGGATCTCTACAATCCCAAGGCCGTACGGGCCTCGGTGGGCTCCCTGTTCCACCTTCCCGTCGCCGTGGGCGTGCCCGTCGAGCGGGCCATGGCCGGGCTGCGGGATGCCGGGGTGCGGATCCTCGCCGCCGACGGTGCGGGCGACCGGGACCTCGACGACGAGCTCGACAAGGGGACCATGGGCGGGCCGACCGCCTGGGTCTTCGGGAACGAGGCGTGGGGGCTTCCGGAGGAGACCCGTGCGCTGGCCGACGCCGTCGTGCGCGTACCGATCCATGGGAAGGCCGAGAGCCTGAACCTCGCCACCGCCGCCGCCGTATGTCTCTATGCGTCGGCCCGTGCACAGCGCGGCACCGCAGGGTGCCGCACCGTCACCGAGAGCTAGTAGGGTGACCAGCTCGGGGGCCCCAAAGCCGTCGTGAGAGGTGGGGTACGGGGATGAGTGTCGGCACGAGCAGCGCACCGGGGGCACGGGGGGTGCGGCGGCCGTCCACGTCCCGGCCCGGTGATGCCGGTGATCTCCCGGGGCTCGGAATCGATCCTGACGACCTGCCCGACGGCCTCGTAGTCGCCGACGAGCACGGGCACGTCATCTGCTTCAACGCCGCCGCCGAGCGCATCACCGCCGTCCCCGCCGCCGACGCCCTCGGGAAGCGGCTGGAGAAGGCCCTGCCGTTAGAGGACCTCGACGGGCGGCGCTGGTGGCAGGTGACCGACCCGTACGGCGGGCTGGCCATCAGGCGCAGGCAGCCCGAGCGCAATCTCCTCCTGCCCGGTGGGCGTGAGGTGCTCGTCTCGGTGCGGTACGTGCGGAGCGAACCGGCCGGGCCGGTGCACCGTGTCGTCGTCTCCCTGCGCGACACCGAGGCCCGCCGCCGCACCGAGCGCAGTCACGCCGAGCTGATCGCCACCGTCGCGCACGAGCTGCGTTCGCCGCTGACCTCGGTCAAGGGTTTCACCGCCACGCTCCTCGCCAAGTGGGAACGGTTCACCGACGACCAGAAGCGGCTCATGCTGGAGACCGTCGACGCCGACGCCGACCGGGTCACCCGGCTCATCGCCGAGCTGCTCGACATCTCGCGGATCGACAGCGGGCGGCTGGAGGTACGGCGCCAGCCCGTGGACATCGGCGCGGCCGTGGGCCGGCACATCCAGGCGTACGTCGCCGCCGGCCAGCCCGCCGACCGGTTCCTGCTCCGCATCGAGCAGCCGCTGCCCGCCCTGTGGGCCGATCCCGACAAGGTCGACCAGGTGCTCAGTAACCTCATCGAAAATGCCGTGCGGCACGGCGACGGAACGGTCACCATTGACATCACGGCCACGGCGTCCCCGCGCGAAGACGAGTACACCGGCACGTCGGTCACCGTGAGCGACGAGGGGCCCGGCATCCCGGAGGAGTCCATGAACCGCGTCTTCACCCGCTTCTGGCGGGGCAGCAAGCGCGGCGGCACGGGCCTCGGGCTCTACATCGTCAAGGGCATCGTCGAGGCACACGGCGGCGCCATCGAGGTCGGCCGCGCCCCCGGCGGCGGCGCACAGTTCCGATTTACGTTGCCCGTGGCGGCACCGGCCTTCATGGCCTGAGGCACCACGGGCGCATCCGCGTACCTCAACCCCGTTAGACTCGGCCTTTGGCACCTTTGTGTCCAGAACCAGGGACGAATCGTCTCCCGGTCGAAGACGGGGCACTTCAGCCAGCCAATCGGAAGCACGGGAAGAGATGTCGGCACCGAATAAGTCGTACGACCCTGTAGAGGTCGAGGCCTTGAAACCGGAAGAGATCGAGCGCATGCGGGACGAGGCGCTCGCCGCCTTCGCCGCCGCGGACTCCCTCGACGCGCTCCAGGAGGCCAAGGTCGCCCACACCGGCGGCACCTCCCCGCTGGCTCTCGCCAACCGCGAGATCGGCGCCCTGCCCCCGCACGCCAAGGCCGAGGCCGGCAAGCGCGTCGGCCAGGCCCGCGGCGCCGTGAACAAGGCCCTCGCCGCCCGCCAGGCCGAGCTGGAGGCCGAGCGCGACCAGCGGGTGCTGGTCGAGGAGGCCGTGGACGTCACGCTGCCCTACGACCGCGTACCGTCCGGCGCCCGCCACCCGCTCACCACCCTGTCCGAGCGCATTGAGGACATCTTCGTGGCCATGGGCTACGAGGTCGCCGAGGGCCCGCAGGTCGAGGCGGAGTGGTTCAACTTCGACGCGCTGAACATCGGCCCGGACCACCCGGCGCGCGGCGAGGCCGACACCTTCTTCATCGAGGGCCCGGACGGCGGCAGCGAGTCCGGTGTCGTGCTGCGTACCCACACCTCGCCCGTGCAGATCCGCTCCCTGCTCGACCGCGAGCTGCCGGTCTACGTGATCTGCCCCGGCCGCGTGTACCGCACCGACGAGCTGGACGCCACGCACACCCCGGTCTTCCACCAGGTCGAGCTGCTCGCCGTGGACGAGGGCCTCACCATGGCCGACCTCAAGGGCACCCTGGACCACATGGTCCAGTCCCTGTTCGGCGAGGGCATGAAGACCCGGCTGCGGCCCAACTTCTTCCCGTTCACCGAGCCGTCCGCCGAGATGGACATGGTGTGCTACGTCTGCCGCGGCGAGTCCGTCGGCAACCCCGACCGCCCCTGCCGCACCTGCTCCTCCGAAGGCTGGATCGAGCTCGGCGGCTGCGGCATGGTCAACCCGCGGGTGCTCACCGCCTGCGGCGTCGACCCGGAGAAGTACAGCGGCTTCGCCTTCGGGTTCGGCATCGAGCGGATGCTGATGTTCCGCCACAACGTCGAAGACATGCGAGACATGGTCGAGGGTGACGTCCGGTTCACCCGGCCGTTCGGGATGGAGATCTGATGCGGGTCCCGCTTTCTTGGCTGCGGGAGTACGTCGACCTGCCGGAGACGGAGACCGGGCGCGACGTCCAGGCCAAGCTCATTTCCGCCGGTCTGGAGGTCGAGACCGTCGAGCAGCTCGGCGCCGACCTCAAGGGCCCCCTCGTCGTCGGCCAGGTGCTGACCATCGAGGAGCTGACGGAGTTCAAGAAGCCGATCCGCTTCTGCACCGTCGACGTCGGCCAGGCCAACGGCACCGGCGAGCCCCAGGAACTCATCTGCGGCGCCCGCAACTTCCAGGTCGGCGACAAGGTCGTGGTCGTACTCCCCGGCGCCGTGCTGCCCGGCGGCTTCGCGATCGCCGCGCGCAAGACCTACGGCCGTGTCTCGCACGGCATGATCTGCTCCACCAGCGAGCTGGGCATGGGCGACGACGGCACGCACGGCATCATCGTGCTGCCCCCGGAGACCGAGGTCGGCAAGGACGCCATCGAGCTGCTCGAGCTGGTCGACGAGGTCCTGGACATCGCCGTCACCGCCAACCGCGGCGACTGCCTGTCCATCCGCGGCGTCGCCCGCGAGACCGCCATCGCCTACGGCCGCCCGCTGCGCGACCCCGCACTGCTGGACGTCCCCGGCCCCAACGCCTTCGGCTACCCGGTGCAGGTCTCCGACCCGATCGGCTGCGACCGCTTCACCGCCCGCACGGTGACCGGCCTGAGCCCCGAGGCGCGCTCCCCGATCTGGCTGCAGCGCCGCCTGCAGAAGGTCGGCATGCGTCCGATCTCGCTCGCCGTCGACATCACCAACTACGTGATGATGGAGCTTGGCCAGCCGCTGCACGCCTACGACCGCAACCTGGTCCAGGGCACCATCGGTGTGCGCCGGGCCGAGGAGGGCGAGAAGCTCGTCACCCTCGACGGCGTCGAGCGCAAGCTGCACGCCGAGGACCTGGTGATCACCGACGAGCGCGGTCCGATCGGCCTCGCGGGCGTCATGGGCGGCGCCAACACGGAGATCGCCGACCTCCCCCAGTCTCGAATGGACTCGACCGGGGGGACCCCCATCGACGTGGAGAACGCGACCACCGACGTCGTGATCGAGGCCGCGCACTTCGACCAGGTCGCGATCGCGCGTACGGCCCGCCGCCACAAGCTGTCCTCCGAGGCGTCCCGCCGTTTCGAGCGCGGCGTCGACCCGGCGGCGGCCGCTGCGGCCGCTCAGCGCACGGTGGACCTGCTGGTGCTGCTCGCGGGCGGCACCGCCGAGGCCGGTGTCACCGAGGTCGTCACGCCGTCCGGCCCGCACACCATCACCAGCCCGGCCGACCACCCGGACAAGGTCGCGGGCGTCGAGTACGGCCGCGAGACCGTCGTACGGCGGCTGCAGGAGATCGGCTGCGACGTGTACGGGCAGGACGAGCTGATCGTCACCGTGCCGTCCTGGCGGCCCGACCTGCTCGAGCCGAACGACCTGGCCGAAGAGGTCATCCGCCTGGAGGGCTACGAGAACCTGCCCTCCACGCTGCCCAAGCCGCCGTCCGGCCGTGGCCTGACCCACCGTCAGCGGCTGCACCGCCGGGTCGGCCGCGCGCTGGCCGGTGCGGGCTATGTCGAGGCGCCGAACTACCCGTTCGTCGGCGAGCAGGTCTTCGACCAGCTCGGCCTGGAGGCCGACGACCCGGCCCGCCGCGTCGTCAAGCTGGTCAACCCGCTCAACGACGAGGAGCCCGCGCTGCGCACGTCGCTGCTGCCCGGGCTGCTGGGTGCCTTGCGGCGCAATGACGGCCGGGGTTCGCACGATCTGGCCCTGTTCGAGACGGGGCTGGTCTTCCAGCCGCGTGAGGAGCAGCGCGTTGCCGGGCATCTGCCGGTCGACCGCCGCCCGACCGACGAGGAGATCGCGTCGCTGAACGCCGTGCTGCCCGAGCAGCCGCGGCACGTCGCTGTCGTCCTCGCCGGTGCGCGTGAGCAGGCGGGCTGGTGGGGCGATGGCCGTCCGGCCGGGTGGGCCGACGCGGTCGAGGCGGCACGTGTGGTCGCGCGGGAGGCCGGGGCCGAGCTGATCGTGCGGGCCGGACAGTACGGGCCGTGGCACCCGGGTCGGTGCGCCGAGCTGGCGATCACCGTCGACGGTGCGGAGCGGGTCATCGGGCATGCCGGTGAGCTGCACCCGCGGGTGCTCAAGGCGCTGGGTCTGCCTGGGCGTACCTGTGCGATGGAGCTCGACCTCGACGCCCTGGAGCAGGTCGGGGACGGGGTCGCGCAGGCGCCGAGCATCTCCACGTTCCCGGTCGCCACGCAGGATGTCGCCCTCGTGGTGGACAAGCCGGTGCCGGCCGCGGAGGTGGAGGCCGCGCTTCGTGAGGGTGCGGGTGAACTCCTCGAGGGAATCCGGCTGTTCGACGTGTACGTCAATGACGAGCAGCTGGGTGATGGCAAGAAGTCGCTCGCGTATGCGTTGCGCTTCCGTGCGGGGGATCGGACGCTGACCGTCGATGAGGCTTCGGCTGCCCGGGACGCCGCGGTTGCCCTGGCGGGCGAGCGTACGGGGGCGGTTTTGAGGGGTTAGTTCGCCCAAGGGTGGCGCGTTGCAGTCACCTCACTCAATAGGGTGACTTCTCTGGGTGATCTGGTACTTCCGGGGCATCTCTCGACAGAATCGGACCGGCCTTTCGAGGTCGGTCCGATTTTGCGTTGTCAGGGCCTATTGGGGGGCCATCGGCATGTTCCGCATCAAGGCTCGGGTTCCCCGGAAGGTGCTGGCGATGGGGCTGCCCACCGTCTGGGGCGCGATGGCGATCACGTACAAGCTGGCCTGTCCGCTCGCGCAGGAGGACAGCTTCGGTGCTCGGGTCGTCACCAGCGCCGTCTTCTTCGCCGTGGGGACCGGGCTGATCCTGCACGTCCGGCACGCCCTGTTGCGTGAGCTTCGGCAGGTCCGCAAGGTCGCCGGGGCCGCGCAGAACGCGCTGCTGCGGCCGCTCCCCGCGCGCATCGACGGGCTGAACGTCGCCGCCGCCCAGCTCTCCGCGGATCGCAGTGCCTGTGTAGGCGGTGACCTGTACGAGGTCATCGCCACCGAGCACGGCGTGCGGGCGGTGATGGGCGACGTACGGGGCCACGGCATCGCGGCCATAGGCACGGTGGCCGCCCTCCTCGGCAGCTTCCGCGAGGCCGTCCACGACGAACCCGACCTGAGCCGGGTGCTGCGCAGGCTGGACCGTGCCCTGGCCCGCCACCTGCGCGAGCGGGCTCGGGACGAGCACCCCGCCTCGGGCCTGGAGCCCGACACCCCGGTCGCCGAGGAGTTCGTCACCGTCCTGCTGCTCGAGATCGGACAGGACGGCGAGATCACCGCCCTCAACTGCGGTCATCCCTGGCCTTACCTGCTGAGCGGCACCAGCGTTGAATCCCTCGCCCGAGCCGATCCCCTTCCACCCCTGGGGCCCTTCCCGCTCCCCGCCGACCTGCCCGCGTTGAGCTGCGGCACGCTGCAGCCCGGCGACTCCCTGGTCCTGTACACGGACGGTGTCGAGGACGCCAGGGATGCAAGAGGCCGGTTCTTTTCCCTGCAGGCGGCGCTCATCGACGTCGTACGCCATGCCCCGACCACTCCACAGACAATGCTGCGCACCTTCTTCACGGCCCTACTCCGCCACACAGGAGGAAGGCCGGCAGACGACATAGCACTACTGGTCCTACGGAACGACCGAACGAGGCTGCAGTGCAGCCAACCTTCAGGGGCGCGGGGCTGTGACATAGGCGGCTCCGCCGCCGGGGCGCGACCAGCCACAACGAACCCGCAGCCGACCAACCACCTTTGACGCAACGGCGATTGGTCGCCGTCCGCCCCGCCACGGAGTGTCGGGCAGGCAGCTGGGCGGACGGCGCGGATGCGGGCCGCCGCAGTGTACGAGGGGGAGCCGGCGGCCCGGCCGGCCTCTTGCGAGGCATTTCAGTCAACCGGATGGAAACTCTCCGCAACAGCGCGCGCACGCTACGGATTCGGGCACTCGCTTCACACCCCGTGTGAAGCGGTTCGCACTACTCTGTCGGCACCGAGCCACCCGGGGGGCATATATGCAGCCCAACACTCTGCTCGACGCGATCCTGGACGAGGCCGGGATCTCGCACGCGGGGCTGGCAGCGCACGTGAACCAGGCGGGGCGGGCGCGCGGGCTCGCGCTGAGATACGAACACACCGCCGTCGCACGATGGTTGAAGGGCCAGCGGCCGCGCGGTCAGGTGCCCGACCTGATCTGCGAGGTGCTCGCCGCCCGGCTGCACCGTACCGTCACACTCGACGACATCGGACTGGGCGTACCCGGCGAACCGTCCACCGCCCACGCCACCTCGCTGTCCGGCTTCGTGGAGCGGGCCACCGCCCTGTGGCGCTCCGACGAGCAGCAGCGCCCCCACATCCTGGGAGCGCCCGCGGTCACGGGCACGCCCGCCGTCATGCCCGTGTGGGAGTGGGAGAACCCGCCCGAGGACGTCGACGTCTCGCGCGGGGGACGGCACCGGGTCACGCCCGCCGACATCGAGATGCTGCGGGCCGCCCGCACCCACTACGAGCAGATGTACCGGAAGGCGGGCGGCATAGCGACCCGCACCCGGATCGTCGGATTCCTCAACGCCGAGGCCGCCCCGCTGCTGCGCGGCAGCTACACCGACGCCACGGGACGTCAACTGCACCGCGCCACGGGGGGATTGGTGGCCGTCGCGGGCATCTGCGCGTACGACTCGGACGCGCACGGGCTCGCCCAGCGCTACTTCCACCAGGCGCTGCGGCTGGCGAAGGCGAGCGGGGACCGGGGGCTCGGCGCGTATGTGATCGCGCTGCTGGTCAACCAGGCGCTGTTCATGCGGGAGTTCCGGCAGGCCGTCGCCTTCGCGGAGGCCGCGCTGCGGGCCGCCGGCAAGCACATCACCCCGGCGCTCGCCTCCGACCTGTACGCGATGCAGGCGAAGGCGTACGCCCACCTCGGCGACGGCACGAGTGCCCTGTCCTGCATCCGGCGTGCCGAGCAGGCCGCCGAACGTATCCACCGCGGATACGAACCCGACGAAACGGGCTATGTCCAGCCCGGGCTCGTCAACGTCCAGGTGGCGGAGGCGCTGCTGAGCCTCGGGGAGCTGGCGGCCGCCGGGGAGCACGCCGCGGCCGCCGTCGACAATCCCGCCCACGACCGGGGCCGGGTGCACCGGCTGGCCATGCTCAGCACGATCGAGCTGCGCCAGGGCAATGCCGACAAGGCGGTGGCCACGGCGGTGCAGATGGCCGAGCAGGCGCGGGGAATGGAGTCCCAGCGCCTGCGCGACAGACTCCGGGCGGTACGCGAACACCTCGTGCGCAGCGGCAGTGCGGGCACCGCCGAAGCCGCCGAACTCATCGACGGGGCACTGCGCGTACCGCTGTAGGCAAGTACTGGAGCCCCGACATCTCATAGTCCCTGCTGCGATATTGCCACTTACTCGACGGAAGGTGGCAGAACCGTGCAGTGGACGAAACAGGACGAACAAACTGTGTATGAAAACCGCTGGTTCACCGTCAACCTGGCAGACGTGGAGCTGCCCGACGGCCGGCACCTGGACCACTTCCTCATACGGATGCGGCCGGTCGCCGTGGCCACAGTGGTCAACGAGGCCAATGAGGTCCTCCTTCTGTGGCGCCACCGTTTCATCACCGACAGCTGGGGGTGGGAACTCGCGGCGGGCGTCGTCGAGGACGGCGAGGACATCGTCCGCGCGGCCGCCAGGGAGCTCGAGGAGGAGACCGGCTGGCGGCCGGGACCCCTGCACCACCTCATGAGCGTGGAGCCCTCCAACGGGCTCACCGACGCCCGGCACCACATCTACTGGGCCGACGAGGGCGAGTACGTCGGACATCCCGTGGACGACTTCGAGTCGGACCGCCGGGAATGGGTCCCTCTCAAGCTCGTCCCCGACATGGTCGCCCGTGGGGAGGTCCCGGCCGCCAACATGGCGGCCGCGTTACTGATGCTGCACCATCTCAGGCTCGGCTAATGTCCGATCGCCTGCCAGATCGCCACGACGAGAGCACCCACGGCGGTGAGGGCGGCGACCGCGGGCAGCGGCCAGCGCGTGTGTTCCAGTGTGTGGATCCGGGTGTTCAGCTCGTCGAGTTCCTTGGCGGTCTCCTCGCTGCGGTGCGTGAGCAGAGCCAGCCCGCCCTCCACACGGGCGTAGGCGACGTCGAGGCGACGTCGTAACTCTGCGAGTTCTCCGGACACGACCGGATGCTCGGGATCGGCGGTCACAGTCCGCTCCTTTCCGTAGTCGTCTGTCATCCCTTGCATGCGCAGGGAAAGTGAACTCGCCTGGTGGACGCATGGGGAGAGTGTGCGAGGGGCATATGCGGGCCCGGCGCGCACACGGTGTGTGAATGACGCGGGCCCGGCACCTTCGCGGTGCCGGGCCCGTGTGCTTGGCCGGAATCTGACCGTCTGTAATCAGCCGTAGGTGTAGAAGCCCGAGCCGGTCTTACGGCCGAGCCGGCCCGCGTCGACCATGCGCTGCAGCAGCGGGGGAGCGGCGTACAGCGGCTCCTTGTACTCCTCGTACATGCTCTCCGCCACGGAGGCGACCGTGTCCAGGCCGATCAGGTCGGACAGCTTCAGCGGGCCCATCGGGTGGGCGCAGCCGAGCTCCATGCCGTTGTCGATGTCCTCGCGGCTGGCGATGCCCGACTCGAACATCCGGATCGCCGACAGGAGGTAGGGGATCAGCAGTGCGTTGACCACGAAGCCGGAACGGTCCTGGGCCCGGATGGCGTGCTTGCCCAGCAGCTTCTCGGCGAAGGCCTGGGCGCGGGCGATCGTGCCCTCGGAGGTGGTGAGGGCGGGGATCAGCTCGACGAGCTTCTGCACCGGGGCCGGGTTGAAGAAGTGGACGCCGATGACCTGGTCGGGGCGTGAGGTGGCGACCGCCAGCTTCACCAGCGGGATCGAGGAGGTGTTGGAGGCCAGGATGGCGTCCGGTCGGGTCACGACCTGGTCGAGCACCTGGAAGATCTCGGTCTTCACCTGCTCGTTCTCGACGACCGCCTCGATCACCAGATCGCGGTCGGCGAACTCGCCCAGGTCGGTGGTGAAGGACAGCCGCGCCTGCGTGGCGTCCAGCTCCTCGTCGCTGATCTTGCCGCGCTCGGCGGCCTTGGCCAGGGAGGTGAACAGCCGGGTACGGCCGATCTCCAGGGCCTCGCCGGTGGTCTCGGCGACCTTCACGTCCAGGCTGGCGCGGGCGCACACCTCGGCGATGCCCGCTCCCATCTGGCCGCAGCCCACCACGCCGACGCGTGCAATATCTCCGGAGATGCCGGTCACATCGTCCCCTTCGCTGATCCACGACTGCGGCAGGTCCGCCGTTGTTCGACGCCTGCTCCAAACCTGCACGTTACCTTCGGCGAAGTTTGATCGATCGTTCGGGTGCCTCATGAAAAGCTGGCGCGGGCGCGATCCCATAAGTGCGGATCTGCGGTGGGTGGGCCCTTGACCACGGCACACGGAGGTACGAAGAGATGCTGCACCGGAAGTCACGGCTGTCACGGCGGGCGTTCACGGTGACCGCCCTGTCGGCACTCGTGGCGTCAGGCGGCGCGATGGCGGCGAGTGCCGCCACGGCGGGCGGGTCGGAGCCGGGCCGGCGACGGGCGATCCGGGAGATGCGCGGTGTATGGGTGGCGACCGTGGCGAACCGGGACTGGCCCTCCGCGCAGGGGCTGACCCCGGACGAGCAGTGCGACGAGCTGGTCGCTCACCTGGACCGGGCGGCGGACCGCGGTCTGAACACGGTGATCCTCCAGGTGCGGCCCACGGCCGACGCCCTGTGGCCGTCGCCGTACGAGCCGTGGTCGCAGGTCCTCACCGGTACGCAGGGCCAGGACCCCGGCTGGGACCCGCTCGGCACCGCCGTACGGGAGGCCCACGCCCGTGGTCTGCAGCTGCACGCCTGGTTCAACCCGTACCGCATCGCCAACCACACGGACCCCGGCAGGCTGGCCGAATCCCACCCCGCCCGCCGCTATCCGCAGTGGGTGGTGACGTACGGCGGCAAGCTCTACTACAACCCGGGGCTGCCCGAGGTCCGTACCTTCGTGCAGCGGGCGATGCTCGACGCGGTGGAGAAGTACCAGGTCGACGGGGTCCACTTCGACGACTACTTCTACCCCTATCCGGTGGCGGGCCAGACCTTCGACGACACCGACGCCTACAACCGCTACGGCGGCGGCTTCGCGAGCCGGGCCGCGTGGCGGCGGGACAACATCGACAAGCTGGTCATCGAGATGGCGGCCGGCATCCGGCGGATCCGGCCCACCACGCAGTTCGGCATCAGCCCGTTCGGCGTGTGGCGCAACGCCGCCACCGACCCGCTCGGCTCCGACTCACGGGCAGGGGTGCAGACATACGACGACCTGTACGCGGACACCCGCAAGTGGGTCCGCGAGGGCTGGATCGACTACATCTGCCCGCAGCTGTACTGGAACATCGGCTTCGCCGCCGCCGACTACGCCAAGCTCGTGCCCTGGTGGGCTGAGGTCGCGCGGGGCAGCAGGACGCAGCTGTACATCGGTGAGGCGCTGTACAAGGCCGGTGATCCGGCGCAGCCCGCGGCCTGGCAGGACCCGGCCGAGCTGTCCCGGCACCTCACCCTGGCAAAGGAGCACCCGGAGCCGAACGGGCATGTCTTCTTCGCCGCGAAGGACGTGGCGACGGACCGGATCGGGGCGATGGCGCGGGTGGTGGCCGACCACTACGGGCAGCCGGCCAGGGCACCGCGCTGATCGACTGCCGGGCCTATCGCCCGGTCCGGTGGATGTCCTTGTGACGGATCTCGGTGTCGGGGCCGGGGGAGCAGATCCCCTCGTGACCGTCCTCGAAGCGGACGCGGAACGGAGGGTTGCCCTCCTGGCCCAGGACTTCGACGATCTCGCCGACCTTGTCGTGTTGCCCGACCACCCTGCCGTGCTGGACAAGCTGGTCGCCCACGGTTGCACGCATCTGTCGGTCCTCCTCACCAGGAGCGGGAGCAGCGGTCCGTGGCCTTGAGTCTACGGCGTGGAGCGGTGGTTGGAAGTGGGTCGTACGGCCCGCTCAGCCACGCGCCCGCTGGGTCACGGCGATGCACACGAGTACCGCCGCGGCCGTGAGGGGGGCGGCCACTGTCAGGTGCTCGCCCAGCAGCAGCACCGACCACACCAGTGTGAGCAGGGGCTGGGCCAACTGCAACTGGCTGGCCTTGGGGATGCCGATGGCCGCCATGCCCCGGTACCAGACGACCAGGCCGAGGAACTGCGAGCCCGCCGCGACCCACAGCAGTCCGGTCACGCCGTGCCAGTTCAGGTGCACGGGCTCGTACGACAGCGCCACGGCGGCGGCCGGGACGGTGAGCGGCAGACACAGCACCAGCGCCCAGCCGACCACCTGCCAGCCAGGCATCACCCGGGCCAGCCGACCGCCCTCGGTGTAGCCGGCCGCGCACACCAGCAGCGCCGCGAACAGATACAGGTCGGCCGTGGTCAGCGCGCCGCCGCTCTGCTGCACGGTGAACGCGACCACGGCACCCGCGCCCACCAGCGCCGCCGTCCAGAAGGTGCGGGACGGGCGGGTGCCGACGCGCAGGGCGGAGAACAGGGCGGTGGTCAGCGGAAGCAGGCCGACCACGACGGCGGCGTGCGCGGTGGTGGACGTCTGGAGCGCGAGCGTGGTGAGGAGGGGGAAGCCGAGGACCACCCCGGCGGCGACCACCGCGAGGCCGGCCCAGTGTCGGCGGGCGGGAAGCGGCACCCGCAACGCGAGCAGACAGCCCGCCGCGATCAGCGCGGCCAGCACGCTGCGCACGGCGACCAGGGACCAGGGGCCGAAACCCTCCAGACCCCAGGCGGTGGCGGGGAAGGTGAGGGAGAAGGCCGCGACACCGAGGGCGGCCTGGAGGGTGCCGCGCAGGGGTGCCGTGGTCGCTCCACCCGGGGCTGTTGTCGCTGTCGGCGCGGTCGGGGTGGTGACTGCTATCGAGGTCCCGTCGGTAGCGCTATTCTCTGCTCTCATGCATGAGCGTAGCAGCGTCGGTGAACTGGCGAGTCGGCTGCGACGGGAGCTGGACCGCTACTCTCCGGGTGGAAAGCTCCCGTCGAGCCGGGTTCTCGTCGAGCGGTTCAAGGTGAGCCCGGTGACCGTCTCCCGTGCCCTGGCGCAGCTGGCCGCCGAGGGGCTGGTGGTCACCCGGCCGGGCGCCGGAGCCTTTCGCGCCGAACCTCGTACGCAGGTCGCCCCGGTCGGCGACACCTCCTGGCAGGAGGTGACGCTCAGCGCGGACGCCGCCGCGGATCTCGTACCGCGCTCGGTGGACGCCTCCGGGGTGCTGGCCACGCTGTCCGCCCCGCCGCCCGGCGTGATCGAGTTCAACGGCGGCTATCTGCACCAGTCGTTGCAGCCGGAGCGGGCGATGGCCGCCGCGCTGTCGCGGGCCGGCCGCCGGCCCGGGGCGTGGGGGAGGCCGCCCGTGGAAGGGTTGCCGGAGCTGCGGGAGTGGTTCGCGCGCAGCATCGGCGGGCCGGGCGGCCCGGTCACGGCGGCCGAGGTGCTGATCACCGCCGGCGGTCAGTCGGCCCTGACGACCGCGCTGCGGGCGCTCGCACCGCCGGGCGCTCCGGTGCTGGTCGAGTCACCGACGTACCCCGGCATGCTGGCGATCGCCCGCGCGGCCGGCCTGCGCCCGATCCCGGTCCCGGTCGACCCGGACGGGGTACGGCCGTCGCTGCTCGCCGACGCCTTCCGGGCGACCGGCGCCCGGGTGTTCGTCTGCCAGCCGCTGTTCCAGAACCCGACCGGTGCGCTGCTCGCCCCCGAGCGGCGTGGCGAGGTCCTGCGCATCGCGCGGGAGGCCGGCGCCTTCGTCGCCGAGGACGACTTCGTACGACGGCTGGTGCACGAGGACGCGGGGCCGCTGCCGCGTCCGCTGGCCGCCGACGATCCCGACGGCGTCGTCGTCCATGTCTGCTCACTGACCAAGGCGACCTCGCCGAGCTTCCGGCTGAGCGCGCTCGCCGCCCGGGGCCCGGTGCTGGAGCGGCTGCGCGCCATCCAGGTCGTCGACACCTTTTTCGTGCCCCGGCCCCTGCAGGAGGCCGCGCTCGAACTCGTGGGCTCGCCCGCCTGGCCGCGTCATCTGCGGGCGATCTCCGCCGAGTTGAAGACCCGCCGCGACGCCATGACGGCGGCCCTGCGCCTCGACCTCCCCGAACTCGCCCTCCCGCACATCCCGTCCGGCGGCTACCACCTGTGGCTCCGCCTCCCCGACGGCATCGAAGAGACGGCCCTGACCTCCGCCGCCCTGCGCGCGGGCGTCGCGATCACGCCGGGCCGCCCGTACTTCAGCGCGGAACCCCCGGCCGGTCACGTGCGGTTGAGCTTCGCGGCGGTGGCGGGGGTGGGGGAGATCGCGGAGGGGGTACGGCGACTCCGTACGGCGTGTGACGAGGTGCTCTAGGTCCTGTCGTCAAATTCCCGTCGTCCGCCCGAAGGGCGGGCCCGGCGGCGTCTGGTGCGTGCGATCGCAAGGCGCCGGAGCCGCCCTCGATGGCTCTGGGGGAGTGCGTGCCAGGCGTCGCCGGGCAGGCGGGAATTTGACGACAGGGCCTAGGTGCGGGGGAGCGGTGTGAGGCCGCACGCGAACTCCGCCTCCTCCAAGAGTTCCAGAGGCAGGCGTATGCCCGTGAGGCGGTGGCGAGGGCGAACGCCGTCTCGGTGTGGTCGTGCAGGCGAAGAGCGGCTCGAAGTGCAGGCGTGCCCGCAGCGTCGCACCCGCCACTGACAACGCCCCGCCCGCCAGGGGAAAACCGCTCGACGCCCTCGCCCCCGGCCTGCGAATCTCGCCCCATGACCGACACTCCGCCCCTCGCCGAGGGCTACGAGATCTCGACCGACCCCGACCGCATCGACGCCGAGCGTGTGCACCGGTGGCTGTCCACCGACGCGTACTGGGCGATCGGGCGGGCGCGGGAGAAGCAGGACCGGGCGATCGAGGGCTCGCTGAACTTCGGGGTGTACGTGACGGTCTCGGGGGAGCAGGTGGCGTATGCCCGGGTCATCACTGATCGGGCGACCTTCGCGTGGCTGTGCGATGTGTACGTCGATCCCTCGGTGCGCGGCAAGGGGATCGGGACGGCACTCGTCGGGGGTGTGCGCGAGCACCTGCGGCCGTACGGGCTGAAGCGGATGCTGCTCGCGACGCACGACGCGCACGGCGTCTACGAGAAGCTCGGGTTCGCGCCGCTGGAGAGGCCGGACCAGTGGATGACGCTCCACTTCTGACAACTCCGGTCGCTGTACTTGAACTTCCAACAGCTCGATTTCCGGCGACTTGTCCGCCTGATCCTGACCCCGCAGTAAGGTTCCACCAACCCTCGGTGACGCCTCCACAACGCCTCTTGACCTGCGCACCTTCGCGACACACCATCGCCGCATGCCACTTCGGGTCACGTTCGTCGCCGCAGCGCGCAGCTCACCGCTGCTCGCCGAGCGCTTCGAGGACGACCGGCCGCTGGACCAGGCCGGCTGGGACGAGGTGCAGGGCGTCGCGCGCGACCTGCTGCCCCTGGCGGCCGCCGAGCTGCGCTACTGCTCACCGACCCCGCGCAGCCGTGCCACCGGTGACGCCCTCGGCTATGCCCCGCTGGTGCAACTCGCCCTGCGCGACTGTGACATGGGTCGCTGGCGGGGGCTGACCCTCGGCGAGGCGATGGCCCGGGAGCCGGAGGCGGTGGACGCTTGGCTGGCCGACCCGCGCGCCACGCCGCACGGCGGTGAGTCGCTGATCGCGTTCATCTCACGTGTGGGCGGCTGGCTCGACACCCGGCCCGTGGAGGACGGCGGCCGGATCGTCGCCGTGGCCGAACCCTCAGTCATCCGCGCCGCCCTGGTGTACGCGCTGAAGGCGCCGCCGGCTACCTACTGGAACCTCGACGTGCGCCCCCTGTCGACGACCACCGTGACCGGCCGGGCGGGCCGCTGGAACCTCCGCTTCGACGGGGCGCAGGCTCAGCCCTCGCGCGCGTAGTCGGTACTGAGGACGAGTTCCTTGGCCGGGCCGCGCACCCGCCACACCGTCCGCCAGTGGTCCTCGTCCCGGACGGTGAACTCGCCCCGGTAGAGGTCGGCGGAGCAGGGGTGGTCGGCGATGTGCCGCCCGCAGGTCAGGTCCAGGTCGTGGAAGTGTCGTCCGTCGGCGAACCGCACCTCCACGGTGCCCGGCGTCACGCCCGGCAGGAAGCGCAGCGTCCGCTCGGCGGGGCGCCCGACGCCCCGCCAGCGGAAAGTGCCGGACTCCTCGTGCAGCAGCCCGCCGTTCTCCAGTCGGCCGAAAACCGTCGTACCGGAGAACTCCCCTTCCTCCCCGCTCGCGAGGTCCCGCACGGTTCGCTCGACCCGCCAGCTCCCGGCCAGATAGGTCAGCACATCCGGAACCGGCCAGAACTCGCCCATCCGTCGCTCACCTCCCACCGCTTCCGACACTTTCGATACCGCCCGACCTGTTGACGCTCTCAAATCCCCCTCCCTATCTTGCCGTTCGAAGTGCTGATCAATGTCTGATATTTCGAACATCGAGCCGCGGAGTGTCCATGTCACGCACGCGCTGGAGATACGGCGTCGCCACCACCGCCTTCCTGGTGGCGGCCGGCCTCATCCCCGCCCCCGCCCACGCCGAGGACGTCACCGACTACGCCATCACCGTCGACCCCACCACCCAGGGCGCGAAGATCGACGACACGATGTACGGCGTCTTCTTCGAGGACATCAACCGGGCCGCGGACGGCGGTCTGTACGCCGAGCTCGTGCAGAACCGGTCCTTCGAGTACTCCACGGACGACAACCGGTCGTACACGCCCCTCACCTCCTGGACCGTTGACGGCACCGGGCAGGTCGTGAACGACGCCGGCCGGCTGGGCGAGCACAACCGCAACTACCTTTCCCTGGGCGCCGGTTCGGCCGTCACGAACGCCGGTTACAACACCGGGATCCGGGTGGAGCAGGGCAAGCGGTACGACTTCTCGGTGTGGGCCCGGGCCGAGAACGGCAGCACGTTGAGCGTCACGCTCAAGGACGCCGCCGGCGCGCTGGCGACCGCCCGCCAGGTCGCCGTCAAGGGCGGCTGGGCCAAGTACAGGGCCACGTTCACCGCCACCCGCACCAGCAACCGCGGCCGCCTCGCCGTCGCCGCCACGAACGCGGCGGCCCTTGACATGGTGTCGCTGTTCCCGCGCGACACCTACAAGAACCAGCCGAACGGCCTGCGCAAGGACCTCGCCGAGAAGATCGCCGCCCTGAAGCCGGGCTTCGTGCGCTTCCCCGGCGGCTGCCTGGTCAACACGGGTTCGATGGAGGACTACAGCGAGGCCTCGGGCTGGCAGCGCAAGCGCTCCTACCAGTGGAAGGACACCATCGGCCCGGTCGAGGAGCGCGCCACCAACGCCAACTTCTGGGGCTACAACCAGAGCTACGGCCTCGGCTACTACGAGTACTTCCGCTTCTCCGAGGACATCGGCGCCATGCCGCTGCCCGTCGTACCGGCCCTGGTGACCGGCTGCGGCCAGAACAAGGCCGTCGACGACGAGGCGCTGCTCAAGCGGCACATCCAGGACACCCTCGACCTCATCGAGTTCGCAGGCGGCCCGGCGACCTCCAAGTGGGGCAAGGTGCGCGCCGAGATGGGCCACCCCAAGCCCTTCCACCTCACCCACATCGGAGTCGGCAACGAGGAGAACCTCCCCAACGAGTTCTTCGCCCGCTTCCAGCGGTTCCGCGCCGCCATCGAGGCCAAGTACCCGGACATCACGGTCATCTCCAACTCCGGTCCGGACGACAGCGGCACGACCTTCGACACCGCCTGGAAGCTGAACCGCGAGGCGAACGTCGACATGGTCGACGAGCACTACTACAACAACCCGAACTGGTTCCTGCAGAACAACGACCGCTACGACTCCTACGACCGCGGCGGCCCGAAGGTCTTCCTCGGCGAGTACGCCTCCCAGGGCAACGCCTGGAAGAACGGTCTCGCCGAAGCCGCGTTCATGACCGGCCTGGAACGCAACGCGGACGTCGTCAAGCTCGCCTCGTACGCCCCGCTGCTCGCCAACGAGGACTACGTCCAGTGGCGCCCGGACCTGATCTGGTTCAACAACCGCGCCTCCTGGAACTCGACCAACTACGAGGTCCAGAAGCTGTTCATGAACAACGTCGGCGACCGGGTCGTCCCGTCGAAGGCCACGACCACGCCGAACGTCAGCGGCCCGATCACCGGTGCCGTCGGACTGTCGACCTGGGCGACCAGCGCCGCGTACGACGACGTGAAGGTCACCGCGGCGGACGGCTCGACCCTGCTGAGCGACGACTTCTCCGGTGACGGGACGAAGTGGACGCACAACGGCACCGGCAGCTGGAGCGTCCAGGACGGCCAGTACGTCCAGACGGACGCCGCCGCCGAGAACACCATGGTGTCGGCCGGTGACCCGTCCTGGCACGACTACGACCTGCATGTGAAGGCCACCAAGAAGTCCGGCAAGGAGGGCTTCCTCGTCGCCTTCGGCGTCAAGGACACCGGCAACTACTACTGGTGGAACCTCGGTGGCTGGAACAACACCCAGTCCGCCGTCGAGCAGGCCGTGGACGGCGGCAAGGGCACGCTGATGACCAAGGCCGGGTCCATCGAGACGGGGCGCGCCTACGACATCGACATCAAGGTGCGCGGCCGCCAGGTCACCCTCTACCTGGACGGCCAGGAGTGGGGCAGCTTCACCGACGACAAGCCGGCCGAGCCGTTCCGCCAGGTCGTTACCAAGGACGCCCGGACCGGTGACCTGATCGTCAAGGTCGTCAACGCCCAGTCCGCCCAGGCCCGTACGGCCATCGACCTGGGCACCGCCCGCGTCGCCGCCACGGCCCGGGTGACCACTCTCGCCGCCGACCAGGACGCGGTGAACACCGAGACGGACACGCCGGTCGCCCCGGCTACGTCCACCTTCTCGGGGGTCGCCGAGAAGTTCACGTACACCTTCCCGCCGAACTCGGTCACCTTCCTGCGGATCAAGCAGAGGTAGTCCGCGCAAGGTCCGCGGAGCCGGTTCCGTCGGTGGGTCGTTGCCCGGGTGGCAGCGGCCCACCGCCGAGCCTGGTGGACCCGGACGGGTGAGTCCGGCGGGCCGGGGGGCTTCGGGGCGTCGAGACTGAGGGCCGGGTACCGCACGCGAGATCGGAGGCCTCCCATGAGTGGTTGCGGCCGCCTGTGAGCACCGAATGAGTAACGGGTCCGTGGGTGTCGCGGTCATCGGGGACTGTCCGGTCTTCCGTCACGGGGCTTCGCAGCTGATCGGCGGCGCCCCCGATCTCCATCTGGTGGTGGCCGCGTCGTCGGTCCCGGGGGCCGACGGTGGGCTGCGCGGGGCGGACGTGGTGTTGGTGGACCTCCAGCAATCGGGACGGCGACTGGCCGCAGCCGCGGCGGAGCTGCGGGAACGCGGGCATGCCGTCGTCATCGTGTCGTCCTCTCCGCAGATCGACGCGGTTGAGGTGATCAGGGCCGGTGCCGGCGGCTATGTGAGCCGGCAGGCCGAGGGCGACGAACTGCTCACGGCGATTCGGCTCGTGGGAGCGGGGCACTGCTATGTGTCCGCGCCCGCCAGCCGTCTGCTGGCGGATTCTCCGCGCTTCACGAACCGGGAGCAGGAGGTCCTGCGCCTTCTCGCCAACGGTGCGACGGATGATGAGATCGCCTCCAGGCTCCGTATCAGCAAGCACACCGTCCATTCCCATCTCGACCGGATCGGTGAGAAGACGGGGACGCGACGCAGGTTCGACCTCGCTCGGCTCGCGATCGAGCACGGTCTCACCGACCAGGTGTGGTGAGCGTCGAGAACGGTGCGGGAGGGGGCGCTGTGGGTAGTCCTACCCCGGCGCCGGTGGGTAACCGTTCCCCTTGATCACATCGCGGCGAAGTCGGATGTTGGGTGCGAAGGACAGCCGACATGCCGAGGAGAAGTCATGCGCAATCGCGTCGCAATTCTCACCGTCGCGGCGGTACTCCCGCTGACGGTCGTGGGCTCACTCGCGGCGGCGAACCAGGCGGGAGCCGACCCCAACAGCCCGAAGGTCACGGTCACGGGGTCCGTCGACGACTGTGAGGACGGAACCTCCCCCGTCAGAGTGACCATCAAGACCGCCCAGGAGACCCGCACCGACAAGAGCACGGACGTGGTGGACACCGGCGAGTACACGATCACCCTCAAGAATGTCCCCAAGAAGAGCCAGAAGCCGACGGCCACCGTGACCTGCGAAGAAGGGGCCACGTACAAGCAGACCTTCTCGCTGAAGCGGCCGGCGGGCACGGCGACGACTCTGCCGGTCGACCTCGAGCCGCCGTCCTAGCCGGTGATCTCGGGCCTGGGCGCGACCCGGGACAGATCTTGATGCCGGTCCGACTGCCGCCGCTCCACGCTCGGATCCACGCTCGGACAGGACTGGGCAGTCGGACCTCGTGTCCTCTCAGCCGGCGTGCAGGATCCGAAAGCGATCGGGTTCGGCCGGATCTCGATCAACGACCTGGACCGGCGGCCAGGCCCACTGCCACACGCTGATGCCCGGCGTGCGGGAGAACCGGATCTTCCCGCGGGTGCCCTCGACTGCGACGCGCGGCCAGGATTCGGCAATGCGCGCCCGGTCCGAGCCGTGGGACCGCAGCACATCGGCGAGGACGGTGACCGTGTCGTAGCCCTCGAAGGCGACGAAGGAGGGCGCTTCGGCCAGCCGCTCGTGGAGGGCGGTCTCGATGCGCGCGCCCAGGGGGCTGAAGCGCTCGGGCAGGTAGCGCAGGTACGGGATCCCGGCGCCGTCGCCGCCCAGTAGCGTCGCCCACTCGGCGAACTCCGGTTGTCCGGCCGGCGCACCGATCATGATCTCGGTGAGGCGCGGGTCGCGGCGGACGGCCTTGACGATCGGCACCGCCGGCTCCGGGTGGCCGACCAGAAGGAGCAGGGCTGTCGCGCCGTTGTCGACGAGTGCGTCGCACACGGCCGTGGGGGCGAGCGCGCTCATGTCGAGCTCGTCGACGGTGCCGCCGCGTGGAGCCAGGTAGTTCCGGAGGATGCCGACTCCGGATGCCCAGTAGACACTCGGCTGGACTGCCACGGCGATACGACTGTGGCCCGCGCCGAGGAGGAAGTCCGCGTAGATCTGCCAACCGTGCGACTGCGCCGGGCAGAGGCGGGCGACCCATTGCGTCGGCTGTTCGGTGAGCGCGTCGAGGACCGCTGACGAGCAGAGGAACGGCAGGCCGAGGGCATCGGTCCTGGCGGCAGCGGCGCGAGCGACGACGCTGTGATATTCCCCCGCCAAGGCAGCCACGCCCAGGCGAGCCAGTTCGTCCACGGCCGCCGCGGCCCTCCGCGGATCGGCCGCGGTGTCCCGGACCAGCAGCTCGAGCGGTCTTCCGCCGATCCCGCCTGCGTCATTGACGTCGCGAACGGCCAGCTCGAGTCCGGCGAGCAGATGTCGGCCGGCCGCGACCCAGCCAGGCCGAGTGAGCGGAACGAGAGCGCCGATCCGGACGGATGATCCGTCGGTACGCTCCGCTGCAGGTGACGATGGTGGCGCATTCATGGGTGGGCGTCTCCAGTTGGGATCCGGTTCTCAGCGCCACCGGCGCGAATGCCGGCGGAGATTGCATAAACGTACATCGAAACGTATAGTCATGCCCTCTAGGAGGAGGATTCCATGGCGGTACGTGCGGCAGTGGCCGGAGCGAGCGGATACGCGGGCGGGGAACTGCTGCGTCTGCTCCTGGCGCACCCCGAGGTCGAGGTGGGGGCCCTGACCGGCCACTCGAACGCGGGACAGAGGCTCGGATCACTGCAGCCGCATCTGCTGCCGCTCGCCGACCGCGTGCTCCAGGAGACCACGGCCGAGGTACTGGCCGGCCATGACGTCGTCTTCCTCGCCCTGCCGCACGGGCAGTCCGCCGCCGTCGCCGAGCAGCTCGGCCCGGACGTGCTGGTCGTCGACATGGGCGCCGACTTCCGGCTGAAGGACGCCGGTGACTGGGAGAAGTTCTACGGCTCCCCGCACGCCGGCACCTGGCCGTACGGCCTTCCCGAACTGCCGGGTGGCCGCGCCGCGCTGGAGGGGTCCAAGCGCATCGCGGTACCCGGCTGCTACCCCACCGCCGTCTCCCTCGCCCTCTTCCCGGCCTACGCCGCCGGACTCGCCCGGCCCGAGGCCGTGATCGTCGCCGCCTCCGGCACCTCCGGCGCGGGCAAGGCCCTCAAGCCCCATCTGCTGGGCAGCGAGGTGATGGGCTCCATGTCGCCGTACGGCGTCGGCGGCGGCCACCGCCACACGCCCGAGATCACCCAGAACCTCAGCGCGACCGCAGGCGAGCGGGTCTCGGTCTCCTTCACCCCGACCCTCGCCCCGATGCCGCGCGGCATCCTCGCCACCTGCACCGCCTCCGCGCAGGACGGCGTCACCGCCGAGTCCGTCCGCGCCGCGTACGAGAAGGCCTTCGCCGACGAGCCCTTCGTCCACCTCCTGCCCGAGGGGCAGTGGCCCGCCACGGCGTCCGTCTACGGTTCGAACGCCGTTCAGGTGCAGGTCGCATTCGACGCCGCCGCGAACCGCATCATCGCGATCAGCGCCATCGACAACCTGACCAAGGGCACGGCCGGCGGCGCCGTCCAGAGCATGAACATCGCCCTCGGGTTTCACGAGAACACCGGGCTTTCCACGATCGGAGTCGCACCGTGAGTGTCACGGCAGCAAAGGGATTCACGGCGGCGGGCATCGCCGCCGGGATCAAGGAGAACGGCAACCCGGACCTGGCCCTCGTGGTCACCAACGGCCCGCGCCGCGCCGCCGCCGGCGTCTTCACCTCCAACCGTGTGAAGGCCGCACCCGTCCTGTGGTCCGAGCAGGTCCTGAAGAGCGGTCAGGTCTCCGCCGTCGTCCTCAACTCCGGTGGCGCCAACGCCTGTACGGGCCCGAAGGGCTTCCAGGACACCCACGCCACCGCCGAGAAGGTGGCCGAGGTGCTCGGCCGGGGCGCCATCGAGGTCGCCGTCTGTTCCACGGGCCTCATCGGAGTGCTGCTGCCCATGGACAAGCTGCTCCCCGGCGTCGAGACCGCCGCCGAACAGCTCTCCGAGCACGGCGGTGAGAAGGCCGCCATCGCCATCAAGACCACCGACACCGTCCACAAGACGTCCGTCGTGACGAAGGACGGCTGGACCGTCGGCGGGATGGCGAAGGGCGCCGGCATGCTCGCCCCGGGCCTCGCCACCATGCTCGTCGTCCTCACCACCGACGCCGAGCTCGACAACGACGTACTCGACAAGGCCCTGCGCGCCGCCACCAAGGTCACCTTCGACCGCGTCGACTCCGACGGCTGCATGTCCACCAACGACACCGTGCTGCTGCTCTCGTCGGGCGCCTCGGGGATCACCCCCGCCTACGACGAGTTCGCCGAGGCCGTACGGGCCGTCTGCGACGACCTCGGACAGCAGCTGATCCGGGACGCCGAGGGCGCGAGCAAGGACATCCGGGTCGAGGTGATCAACGCCGCGACCGAGGACGACGCGGTGGAGGTGGGCCGCTCCATCGCCCGCAACAACCTCCTCAAGTGCGCGATCCATGGCGAGGACCCCAACTGGGGCCGTGTCCTGTCCGCGATCGGCACGACGTCCGCCGCCTTCGAGCCCGACCGGCTCAACGTCGCCATCAACGGCATCTGGGTGTGCAAGAACGGCGGCGTCGGCGAGGACCGCGAGAAGGTCGACATGCGCTACCGCGAGGTGCACATCGTCGCCGACCTCGCCGCCGGCTCCGAGACGGCCACCATCTGGACCAACGACCTGACCGCCGACTACGTCCACGAGAACAGCGCCTACTCCTCATGAGCAACGTACCCGCGCGGAAGCACACCGCCCTTCCCAAGGCCCAGATCCTCATCGAAGCGCTGCCCTGGCTGGTCCGGCACAACGGCAAGACCGTCGTGATCAAGTTCGGCGGCAACGCCATGATCGACGAGGAGCTGAAGGCCGCGTTCGCCCAGGACGTCGTGTTCCTGCACCACGCCGGCCTCAAGCCGGTCGTCGTGCACGGCGGCGGCCCGCAGATCAGCGCCGCCCTCGACAAGCACGGCATCGTCAGCGAGTTCAAGGCCGGCCTGCGCGTCACCACCGAGGACGCCATGGACGTCGTACGCATGGTCCTCGCCGGGCAGGTGCAGCGCGAGCTGGTCGGCCTGCTCAACGAACACGGGCCGCTCGCCGTCGGGTTGACCGGCGAGGACGCGCACACCATCACCGCCACCAAGCACCAGCCCGAGATCGACGGCGAGTTGGTCGACATCGGGCGGGTCGGCGAGATCACCGACATCGACACGGGCGCGATCGAGGCACTGCTGGCCGACGGCCGGATCCCGGTCGTCTCGTCGATCGCCCGTTCCCAGGACGACGGACATGTCTACAACGTCAATGCTGATACGGCGGCTGCGGCACTCGCTGCTGCGCTGGGCGCCGAAACCCTCATGGTCCTCACGGACGTCGAGGGTCTCTACGAGGACTGGCCCAACTCCGACGAGGTGATCAGCCGCCTCACCGCTTCCCAACTGGAGAAGCTGCTGCCGGAGTTGAGCTCCGGCATGGTGCCGAAGATGGAGGGCTGTCTGCACGCCGTGCGCAACGGTGTGAACACCGCCCGGGTGATCGACGGCCGGGTCCAGCACTCGATCCTGCTGGAGATCTTCACCGACGAGGGAATCGGCACGATGGTCGTGCCGGACGCGCCAGAGGGGGACGCGCAATGACCGGGAACCAGGAGTACGCCCAGCGGTGGCAGGGCTCGCTCATGAACAACTACGGCACCCCGCGGCTCCCCCTCGTGCGCGGTGAGGGCCTCATGGTCTGGGACGCCGAGGGCAGGCGGTACCTCGACTTCGTCGGCGGCATCGCGACCAACGCGCTGGGCCATGCACACCCGGCGATCGTCGAGGCGGTCAGCAAGCAGATCGCGTCCCTCGGCCACATCTCCAACTTCTTCATGGCGGAGCCGACCCTCGCGCTCGCGGAACGGCTGCTCCAGCTCTTCGGCCGGGACGGCCGGGTTTTCTTCTGCAACTCCGGCGCCGAGGCCAACGAGGCCGCGTTCAAGATCGGCCGGCTGACCGGGCGCACCCACATCGTCGCCACCGAGGGCGGTTTCCACGGCCGTACCATGGGCGCCCTCGCGATGACCGGGCAGCCCGGCAAGCGGGAGCCGTTCCTGCCGCTGCCCGGTGACGTCACCCACGTGCCGTTCGGCGACGCGCAGGCGCTCGCCGCGGCGGTGACGGAGGAGACGGCTCTGGTGATCATCGAGCCGATCCAGGGAGAGCTCGGCGTCGTGGTGCCGCCCGCCGGATACCTGAAGGCGGCTCGGGCGATCACGGCCTCCACGGGGGCGCTGCTCGTCCTCGACGAGGTGCAGACCGGCATCGGCCGTACCGGGCACTGGTTCGAGTACCAGGCCCACGAGGGCGTCCTCCCGGACGTCGTCACCCTCGCCAAGCAGCTCGGCGGCGGGCTGCCGCTGGGTGCGACGGTCGCGTTCGGGCGGGCGGCGGAGCTGCTGCAGCCCGGTCACCACGGGACGACCTTCGGCGGGAACCCCGTCGCGTGCGCCGCGGGGCTGGCCGTGCTGGACACCATCGCGAACGACGGGTTGCTGGAGAATGTCAAGCGGCAGAGCGAGAAGTTGCGTGACGGCATCGAGGGCCTCGGCCACCCGCTGATCGATTATGTCCGGGGCGCGGGCCTGCTCCTGGGTATCGTGCTCACCGAGCCGCTCGCCGCCCGCGTGCAGCAGGCGGCTCAGGACGCCGGTTTCCTGGTGAACGCGCCCGCCCCCGATGTCGTACGGCTCATGCCGCCGCTGAACCTCGGTGACGACGAAGTGGAGGCGCTTCTTCAGGCCCTTCCCGGCATCCTGGACGAGGCCGGCGTGGCCGACGGGGACAGATGATCCGGAGAATGAGACGACGATGAGTCAGGCGCAGGACCACGGGCAGACCGGGGCGAACGAGGCGAACGGCGCCGCCGGGCCTGCCGTGCCGCAGACCCGCACCGCACGTCACCGCCGGATCGTGGACATTCTCAACCGGCAGCCGGTGCGGTCCCAGAGCCAGCTGGCGAAGCTGCTCGCGGACGACGGGCTGAGCGTCACTCAGGCGACGCTCTCCCGGGATCTGGACGAGCTGAACGCGGTGAAGATCCGTAACAACGACGGTGACCTGATCTACGCGGTGCCGAGCGAGGGAGGATTTCGGACCCCTCGGGCGCCGCTGGGGGAGTCGGCGAAGGAAGAGCGGATGCGGCGGTTGTCGCAGGAGCTGCTCATCTCCGCGGAGGCTTCGGCGAATCTCGTGGTCCTGCGTACGCCTCCGGGGGCTGCGCAGTTCCTTGCCTCGGCCATTGATCAGGCTGAGCTGCATGACATTCTGGGGACCATCGCCGGTGATGACACGTTGTTGTTGATCAGCCGGAATCCGACGGGGGGTCAGGCGCTGGCCGACCATCTGTTGAGGTTGGCGCAGAACGGCCACTGAGTGGGGTGGTGGCGGGCGACTGCGGGTGGATCGTGGCTGGTCGCGCAGTTCCCCGCGCCCCTTGGGGCGTTGCCCTCGCCTGCGACGCCTTGTCACCCTGCTCCAGCCGCGGGCAGTCGTGCCGCTGGGGCGGCTCCCGACAGAAGGGCGGCACCCCGTTGGCGCCGGGCTGCGCGATACCCCTGCCCAGCCCCCACGTACGGTCACCGTTCAACCGAGCCGCGCCGCCAGTCCCCCCGTGCACCGCACCTCGTCACCCGCCGTGATCAGCAACGCCTCCACCCCCGGCAGCGACTCCAGCCACCGCAACCCCTGCCGCGACCCCATCGCGAACGCCGCCGTGGCCCAGCAGTCCGCCCAAGTCAGGCGAGGGGCCACCACGGTCACCGCAACCAGATCGGTCACCGCCGAGCGCCCCGTGCGCGGGTCGACGATATGCGCGCCCCGCTCCGCCGTACCGGACGTGGCCACCGCCAGTTCGTCCAGCCCCGCCGCCGAGATCACCGCGGCCAGCCCGCCCGGGCGCAGGGGATCGGACACGCCGACCCGCCACGGTCGCTGCGGACCCGGCACGCCCAGCAGCTGCACGTCGCCGCCGCCGTTGACGCTCACGCCGGTCACGCCGGGGACGTCCGCGAGGAGGCGGGCCGACCGTTCCACCGACCAGCCCTTGACGATGCCGGTCGGGTCGAGGCGGCCCTCGTACGTCGTGCTGAACCAGCCCTCGCTGAGCCGCTCCGCCTCGGCGGCGAGGTCGAGCACCTCGGCCACCTCCGGATCGCAGTCGCCGACGGTCAGCTCACCGCGTGCCAGCCGGGAGACCTGGCTGTCGTCGCGGTAGGTGCTGAACACCTCGTCGACCCGGTGCAGCCCGGCGACCGCCTCTTCCAGTGCCGACCGCACGGCACCGGGATCCCCGCCGCGGACGTCGAAGGAGAAGACCGTCCCCATGACCTCCTCCGCATGACGTACCGCGGCGGGAGCTTGTGTCGGTTCCGCCACCGTGTCAGCCACCGGCCTGGTCCAGTGCCGACTGGAGGGATTCCTTGTAGCCGGCGCTGGTGTAGGTGGCGCCGGAGACGGCGTCGATGTCGGCGCTGCCGGCTGCCACGGCCGCCTGGTTGAGTTTCGGTACGGCGTTGGCGGTGATGTTGGTGCTCTGGCCGCCGCTGGGTGCCTGGACGGTCTCGGCCTTGGTGATCTTGCCGCCGCTGACGGTGATGCGGACCTGGACGGGCCCGTACTGGGTCTGGACGGCGTCGCCGGTGACCGTACTGGCCTGTGCGGCGCCCGCATCCTGCGAACCGGAGCCCTGCGACGAACCGCCGCTCGCCTTCGCCTTGTCGATCGCCGACTGGAGGGATTCCTTGTAGCCGTTGCTCGTGTACGTCGCCCCGGACACGGCGTCGATGTCGGCGCTGCCGGCTGCCACGGCGGCTTGGTTGAGCTTGGGTACGGCGTTGGCGGTGATGTTGGTGCTCTGGCCGCCGCTGGGTGCCTGGACGGTCTCGGCCTTGGTGATCTTTCCGCCGCTGACGGTGATGCGGACCTGGACGGGCCCGTACTGGGTCTGGACGGCGTCGCCGGTGACCGTGCCGGCCTGGGCGGCGCCCGACCCCTGCGAACCGGCGCTCGCCTTCGCCTTGTCGATCGCCGACTGGAGGGACTTCTTGTAGCCGGTGCTGGTGTACGTCGCCCCGGACACCGAGTCGATGTCGGCGCTCTGTGCGGCGACCGCCGCCTGGTTGAGCTTGGGCACGGCGTTCGCGGTGATCTGGTCGCTCTGGCCGCCCTTGGGGGCCTGGACCGCCTCCGCCTGGGTGATCTTGCCGTTGCTCAAGGTCAGCCGTACCTGCACGGCCCCGTACTGGGTCTGCGCCGCGTCACCGGTGACCGTGCCGGTCCCGGCCGCCTGGGCGCCGCCCTGGGCCGAGGCCGCCGGCGGTGCCCCGATGCCCGCCGCCTGCGCGGAACCCGGGTCCGTCGCCGGCTTCAGCGACAGCAGCAGCACGATCCCGGACACGGTGGCGGCACCGGCCAGCACGACACGCCGGATGGGGTGACTCTTCCTCATCGCTTCAACAGCTCCTGAAGTCTTTAAGTCCCGTCGCTCACATCTCGAACGACTCGTGATGGATGCGGCGGGCGGGCACACCCGCGCCGCGCAGTGCTTCGTACACGGTCTGCGCGAAGCCGGCCGGCCCGCACATGAACACGTCGTGCTTGTCGATGTCCGGCAGCTTCTGCTTCAGCCGCTCCGCCGAGATGTCCGGCCGCTCCCCGTCCGGGCTGTTCACCGCGTACATCAACCGGGCACCGCGCTCGTCGGCGATGGCCGCGAGCTCGTCCCACAGCGCCAGGTCCTGGGTGCTGTTGGCCCGGTACAGCAGGGTGATGTCGCCAGCCGCGCCCGGCAGCGTCTCGAACAGCGCCCGCATCGGCGTGATGCCGACGCCGCCCGCCACCAGCAGCACCTTGCCCCGGCTGCGGCGCTGGGCGGTCAGCGCGCCGTACGGGCCCTCGGCCCACACCTTGGTACCCGGCTTCAGGTCACGCAGCCGGGACGTGTGGTCGCCGATCGCCTTGACCGTGATCCGCAGCATGTCGGGGCGGGGCGCCGCCGACAGCGAGTAGGGATGCGAGCTGAACCGCATGCCCGGCGCCTTGAACCGCCAGCGGAAGAAGTGCCCCGCCTCCGCGCCCATGCGGTGCAGCTTGCGCCCGCCGATCAGCACCGACACGACGCCCGGCGTCTCCTCGATGACCGCCTCGACGTACATCCGGTGCCGCAGGTTCAGGCGGATCGGGGTGAGGATCCGGTACCAGACCACGGCCGCGGTCACGGCGCCGTACAGCCCGTACCAGAAGGTCTTCGCGGCAGGCTCGACGGCGAACTCGTTGCCGGTGGTGATCTGGTGCCAGAACGTCAGGTACACGGCCGCGTATGTCAGCAGGTGCACGTGGTACCAGGTGTCGTACGGGATCCGGCGGCGGACGCCCCCGACCGAGATGAACGCGATGAAGAACAGCAGGCCGGTGCCGATGGCCGCCTTGCCCATGTCCGGCAAGGTGTTGATCGAGTCGATCGTCTGCTGAACGATGTCGCCGAGCGTCTTGCCGGCCTGGAGCGCGTACGCCCACATGGTGAGGAAGACGTGCGCGATGACCAGGCACACCGTGTACCGGCCGCTCATCGCGTGCCAGCGCGCCACCCGGTCCGAGCCCACCCGCCGCTCCAGCGCGGGCACCCGGGCCATCTGCAGCACGACGAGCGCCATCAGATAGCCGGCGAGCAGGCCGGTGATCCGGCCCGCGGCGAGGATCTTGGCGGTGTTGTCCGCGAGGGACGGCGTGTTGTCCCACCACAGCCACAGCACCGCCGCCGCGCCCGCCCATAGGGCGATGACCAGCGGTACGGCCGGGGAGCGGCGCGGACGGATGCGGCGCATCGTCTGGCGTCGGGCGGCACGGCCGCCCGCGAGCGTGGTGGTCACGGTTCCTCCGGGGACGGGAGCAAGGGGAGTGCGTGGTTGACGTGGTCCCTTGGCCCAGAGATACGTGCGGGGAGGTCCGTGTGTTCAGTGGTGTCGGCTCCGTGCTCGCTCAGTACCGGGTGATCGCCGTGGGGCCGTCCGCCGTCCCGATCGCCATGTGCGGCCTGCGCCGCGGATCGGCCCACTGGAGGATCCGCCTCATCGCGTCCTGCGGCACCGAGACACAACCGGCCGTCGCCCCACGCCCCTTGACATGGAGGAAGATCCCGGCGCCTCGACCCTTCACCGGACGCTGGTAGTTGAAGTCGATGACGAGCGCGTACGCGTACAGCGCCCCGTACGAGATCAGGTGCTCGGACTCGGCGGCCCGGCAGTCACGCGCCAGCGGCTCGGTCCAGCGGTTGTAGGCGCGGGAGTCGTTGTCCTGGCACCACCAGGAGTCCTCGTGAACGCGGCGGTAGGTGTACGTCGTGGGCGGCGCCGCCTCGATGCCGAAGGCGTACGGCAGTCCGTACAGCCCCGTCGGCGTCGTGTTCGTGCCCTGCTTCCGCTCGGTCCCCTCGACGAGCCCCTTCGCCCCGAACCGGGCCGTCGCCGAACCGGCCTCCACCCACTGCCCGTCCACCCGGTCCCACCACGTGACCGTCCCCGACGTCGAGCCGGCCTCCGGCGCCACGGCGGTGATCAGCTGGCTGCCGCCCCCGGTGTCGGCCATCCGCGCGGGCAGCGGCTGCGGCGGGGCTCCGCCGGGCGCGGCACCGAGCACGAGGAGGGACGCGGACGCGAGGGCTACGACACCGGGGCGCATGGCTCAGACGCTAGAGGGAGGCAGCGGCAACGGCAGCCCGGGTAGGCCATCCAGGCTGGTCGCGATGTGCTCCTTCTTGGCGAAGTAGGCGCTGAGCGAGTCGTCGTCCTCGCGCGCGAACCGCTTGCCGTGCAGGTCGCGGTCCTCGTCGTACGTCATGAGGGGCACCGCGTACCCGCAGGAGTCGCGAACGACTTCGGCCCGCACCACGATGATCGCGCGCAGGCCGTGCAGCGACGGGTCGATGTCGGGGAAGTGGCCGAGCAGTTCCTCGAACCGTGGGTCGTCGCGGAAGACGGCCTCACCGCGGCCGTGCACACGGACGATGTTGGGCGGTCCCTGGAAGGCGCACCACATGAGGGTGATCCGGCCGTTCTCCCGCAGATGGGCGATGGTCTCGGCGTTGGAGCCGGCGAAGTCGAGGTAGGCCAGGGTGACTTCGTCGAGGATCGCGAAGGAGCCCTTGAGGCCCTTGGGGGAGAGGTTGACCGTCCCTTCGGCGGACAGGGGAGCGGTCGCAGTGAAGAAGAGGGGCTGCTCCTCGATGAACGTGCGCAGCCTGCCGTCTATGCGTTCGTAAGTCTTTCCCACGTCAACCGAGTATGAACGGTGATCGTTCGACTGTCTGAGGAATTGAGGGGTCCCTTTGCCGTCACCACGGCCGCCCCGGCCGGCGTGCCAACGGGGCGGCCATGGCTGCCTCTCACCTCACTTGACGAGGGTGCAAGCGGCCAGGGAGTTCAGGCCCTGCGGCTTCGCGGCGGTGCGGCCGATCGAGATGGCGATGCGCTCGATGGCGGCCGTGCGCTTGTCCTTCAGTGGGCCGAGGATGGCGTTGTTGACGAAGTTGGGTCCGCCCTGGCCGACGGTGTTGACCAGGCGCGTGTTGGCCTCCTGGATCTGGGTGTTCAGGAGCGCGAGGTTGCGGTCGACCTCGGCCTTGGCGGAGGCCGGGACCGCGGGCAGCTTCGACCGCACGTCGGGGCAGCTGATCGTGCCGACACGGCCCGCGTTGCCGCCGTTGCCCGTGTTTCCGCCGGCCTGCTGTCCGGCGGTCGCCTTCGCGCTGGGCGTGGCCTTGGCGCCGCCGCCCGCATTCGTCCCGGCGGCGTTCAGGGTGCACGCCGCCAGCGCGTCCAGCCCCTGCGGCTTGGCCGCCGTACGTCCGATCGCCGTTGCGATGCGGTTGACCGTCGCCACGCGCTTGTCCTTCAGCGGGCCGAGGATGGCGTTGTTGACGAAGTTGGGTCCGCCCTGGCCCACCGTGTCGACGAGTCGCTTGTTGGCCTCCTGGATCTGGGTGTTCAGGAGCGCGAGGTTGCGGTCGACCTCGGCCTTGGCGGAGGCCGGGACCGCGGGCAGCTTCGACCGGACGTCCGGGCATGTGATCGTGCCGGGGCTCGCCAGGGTGCGGGCGCCGGTCCCGTTGTTCTTGGACGTCTCCCCCGCGAGGGCGAAACCGGCGATCACCGTGCCGGACAGTGCCACCGCGGCAGCGCCGCCGATGAACGTGACGCGACGCTTGTTGTACTTCGGAAGAGCCCTGGACATGCGGATGCCTCACTCGGGTCAGGTGGTCGTGGTTGACAAACGCGGCGCCTGCGTTCGGCGAGAGATACGGGTAAGCGGTTTCCCGCGTTCAAAGGCGCCTCGGATTTCCCACCGCCGTCGACCCAGATCGACGCCAGATTGACGAATCATGCAGAGCTCTGCATACTCATGCAGGTCACTGTGTGGTGAGTTCGCACTAGCCTGACGACCGCCTCCCCGTTCACGCCACGGGGAGGCGGTGCCACACCAGACCCTCCCGAGGAGCACGCAAGTGAGCAGCAACAGCGGTGACGTACGGCTCTGGGGCGGCCGTTTCGCCGACGGTCCCGCCGAGGCCCTGGCCAAGCTGTCCGCGTCCGTCCACTTCGACTGGCGGCTGGCGCCGTACGACATCGCCGGTTCGCGTGCCCACGCGCGCGTGCTGCACAAGGCGGGGCTGCTCACGGAGGACGAGCTTCAGCGCATGATCGCGGGCCTCGACCAGCTCGAGGCGGATGTGGCCTCGGGTGACTTCGTGGGCACCATCTCCGACGAGGACGTCCACACCGCCCTGGAGCGCGGTCTGCTGGAGCGCCTCGGCCCCGACCTCGGTGGCAAGCTGCGCGCCGGCCGCTCCCGCAACGACCAGGTCGCCACCCTGTTCCGGATGTACCTGCGCGACCACGCCCGGATCATCGGCGGTCTGATCGCCGACCTCCAGGACGCGCTGATCGGCCTGGCCGAGGCCCACCCGGACGTGGCGATGCCCGGCCGCACCCACCTCCAGCACGCCCAGCCGGTGCTCTTCGCCCACCACGTCCTGGCCCACGTCCAGTCCCTGTCCCGGGACGCCGAGCGGCTGCGCCAGTGGGACGAGCGCACGGCGGTCTCCCCGTACGGCTCGGGCGCCCTGGCGGGCTCCTCCCTCGGCCTGGACCCGGAGGCGGTGGCGAAGGACCTCGGGTTCGAGCACGGGTCGGCCGCCAACTCGATCGACGGCACGGCGTCCCGTGACTTCGTCGCCGAGTTCGCCTTCATCACCGCGATGATCGGGGTGAACCTCTCCCGGATCGCCGAGGAGGTCATCATCTGGAACACGAAGGAGTTCTCCTTCGTGACCCTGCACGACGCGTTCTCCACGGGCTCGTCGATCATGCCGCAGAAGAAGAACCCGGACATCGCGGAGCTGGCGCGCGGCAAGAGCGGCCGCCTGATCGGCAACCTGACGGGCCTCATGGCCACCCTCAAGGCCCTCCCCCTCGCGTACAACCGCGACCTCCAGGAGGACAAGGAGCCGGTCTTCGACTCCTGCGACCAGCTGGAGGTCCTGCTCCCCGCCTTCACCGGCATGATGGCCACCCTCACCGTCAACCGCGAGCGCATGGAGGAACTGGCCCCGGCCGGCTTCTCCCTCGCCACCGACATCGCCGAGTGGCTGGTCAAGCAGGGCGTCCCGTTCCGCGTCGCGCACGAGGTCGCGGGCGAGTGCGTCAAGGTCGCCGAGGCCGAGGGCAAGGAACTGGACGACCTGACGGACGAGCAGTTCGCGAAGATCTCGGCTCATCTGACGCCGGAGGTGCGCTCGGTGCTGAACGTGCCGGGTGCGCTGGCGTCCCGTAACGGCCGTGGCGGTACGGCGCCGAGCGCGGTCGCGATCCAGCTGGCCGAGGTGAAGGCTGACGTGGCGGCACAGCACGCGTGGGCCACGGCCAAGCAGAGCTGACCCGTTCCAGCGTTCCGAAGGGGCCCGGACCTCCGTCCATCGGGCCCCTTCGTGCTGCCCGCCTGCTCGGTAACGGAAGGAAATCAGCCACTGGCCGAAACCTTGACTTGCCCTTACTCGGAAGTAACGATTCCGGTTCCGGTCGACATGGTCGAACGCCGACCGGTTGCTGCCGAGCATGAAAGGGACGTCATGCGCGCAAGACGTACAAGACGAACTGCCCGCCTCCTCGCCCTCACCGTCATGGCCGCGCTCTGCGCATTCGGCCTCAGCGCCCCCGCGGGCGCCAACAACTGGTCCTGCAAGACGGACTCCGCTCATCCGCAGCCCGTGGTCCTGGTGAACGGCACCTTCAAGACCTCGTACGAGAACTGGCTGACCCTGTCGCCCGCCCTCGCGAACGCCGGTTACTGCGTCTTCTCCTTCGAGTACGGCGGCCTGGAGACCGCCCCGGTCGCGGACTCGGCGGCCGAACTGCGCGACTTCGTGAACGCCGTGCTCGGCGCGACCGGCGCCAAGAAGGCCGACATCGTCGGCCACAGCCAGGGCGGCATGATGCCCCGCTACTACGTCAAGTTCCTCGGCGGCGCGACCAAGGTCGACGACCTCGTGGGCATCGTGCCCTCCAACCACGGCACCACCAACCCGCTCGCCCTCGTGGCCGGCGCCACCGCCTGCCCCTCCTGTGTCGACCAGACCGCCGGCTCGGACTTCCTGCAGAGGCTCAATGCCGACCCGGAGGCGCCGGTGGGTCCCGACTACACGTCGATCGCCACCCGCTACGACGAGGTCGTGCTGCCCCACACCAGCTCCTTCCTCGACGGCCCGGGCTCCTACGTGACCAACGTGCTGCTCCAGGACCGCTGCCCGCTCGACGTCACCGAGCACGACCAGGCGCCCAAGTCCCCGCTGGTCAAGCAGTGGGTGCTCGACGCCCTCAAGCAAAGGGGACCGGCCGACCCGGCCTTCGGCCCGCGCTGCGCCGGCTCCGGCTGAACCGCCCGGGGCTGGGTAGATTGGTGCCGGATCCCTCTTCGCCGATCGTGCCGGGAGCGCCCCATGCCCTTCAGTCGTCTGGCCACCGTGACCACCCCCACAGCGCACATCGGTCTGGGCCTGGCTGCCGTCGGCCGCCCCGGCTACATCAATCTCGGCCGGGAGGGCGACCTCCCGGCGGAGCGCACCGTCGACGCCCTGCGCCATCGCACCCACGAACTCCTCGACGCCGCCTACGTCCAGGGCGTCCGCTACTTCGACGCCGCCCGCTCGTACGGCCGCTCGGAGGAGTTCCTCGCCGACTGGCTCAAGGCCCGCCCCGCGTTCGACGACATCGTCGTGGGCAGCAAGTGGGGTTACACCTACACCGCGGACTGGACGACCGACGCCGACAAGCACGAGGTCAAGGACCACAGCCTCCAGACCTACGAGCGTCAGCGTGCCGAGACCGACGCCCTGCTCGGCGACCGGCTCGACCTCTACCAGATCCACTCGGTGACCCCGGACAGCCCCGCGCTCACCGACAAGGACCTCCACGCCAGGCTCGCCGAAGCCGCCGCACAGGGCCTCACCATCGGCTTCTCCACCAGCGGCCCCGCCCAGGCCGACGCCATCCGCGCCGCCCTCGCGGTGACCGTCGACGGCGAGCCCCTCTTCCGTACCGTCCAGTCGACGTACAACGCCCTGGAGACCTCGGCCGCCCCCGCCCTCGCCGAGGCCCACGACGCCGGGCTCACCGTGATCGTCAAGGAGGGCATGGCCAACGGACGGCTGGCGGACCCGTACGCGCCGGACGCGCTGAAGGCCGTAGCCGAGGAAACCTCGCTGGGCTCCGACGCGGTCGCCCTCGCGCTGATCCTGCGCCAGTCCTGGGCCGGCGTGGTGCTCTCCGGCGCGGCGACGACCGTGCAGCTCGCGTCCAATCTGCACGCGGCCGTCGTGGATCTGGACGAGGATCAGCTGGAACGGTTGGCCGCGCTGGTGGAGGAGCCGGGCGCGTACTGGGAGCGGCGCGGGCAGCTGCCCTGGCACTGACGGCGGACCCCTGTTGATCAGCGGCTATGAGCCACACATGCCTGCTATGAGACATCAATGTCTCACATGCGCTACTCTTGTCTCATGGCTGTCGATCGTGACCACGTGCTGCGCACTGCGGCCGCCCTGCTGACCCGTAAGTCCACCGCGACCATGGACGAGGTCGCCAAGGCGGCCGGGATCAGTCGTGCCACGCTGCACCGGCACTTCGCCGGGCGCGACGCCCTCGTCCGAGCGCTGGAGTCGCTCGGCATCGCCGAGTGCGAGGCCGCGCTGGACGCGGCCCGCCTGGACGAGGGGGCGGCGCGGGACGCCGTACACCGGCTGGTCCGCGAGATCGAGCCCGCGGCCGGACTGCTCGCCTTCCTCTACACGGAGAACCAGCTCTTCGAGGGCGAAGAGCAGAACGCGGGCTGGGCGCGCATCGACGAGCGCATCGCCGCGCTGTTCCGGCGCGGTCAGCAGAGTGGTGAGTTCCGCATCGACCTCACCCCGGCCTGGCTCACCGAGGCGCTCTACGGCCTGCTGGCCTCCGGGGCCTGGGCGGTCTCGGAGGGCAGGGTCGCCCGCAACGACTTCACCCACATGATCGTCGAGCTGCTGCTCGGCGGCGCACTGCGCCAACCCGAACAACCGAGAGAGGAATCATGACCAGCACCCTGCAGCCGGCGGAGACGACCGAGGCGGTGAGCAAGCGCCCCGGCCGATGGCTCGCGCTGTCCGTCCTCGTGCTCGCCGTGCTGCTGGTGGCCGTCGACGCGACCGTCCTCGGTCTCGCGACCCCCTACATCAGCGAGGACCTGAAGCCCTCCGGCACCCAGCTCCTCTGGATCGGCGACGTCTACTCCTTCGTGATCGCGGGTCTGCTCGTGTCGATGGGCAGTCTCGGAGACCGAATAGGCCGCAAACGGATCCTGCTCGTCGGCGCCACGGCGTTCGGCGCGATATCCGTGCTCAACGCCTACGCGACGACACCGGAGCTGATGATCGTGGCCCGGGCGCTGCTCGGTGTCGCGGGCGCGACCCTGATGCCCGCCACCCTCGCCCTGATCCGCAACCTCTTCCACGACCCGCGCGAACGCAGCCTCGCCATCGGCATCTGGGGCGCGACCGCCTCCGCCGGTACCGCCGTCGGCCCGATCGCCGGTGGCTTCCTGCTCGAACACTTCTGGTGGGGCTCGGTCTTCCTGATCAACCTGCCGGTGATGGCGGTCCTGGTCGTCGTCGGGATCAAGCTGCTGCCCGAGTCGCGCAATCCGAACCCCGGCCCCTGGGACATGATCAGCGTCGCCCTGTCCCTCGTCGGCATGATCGGTGTCGTGTACGCCGTCAAGGAGGCGGCCGCACACGGCTTCACGTGGCCCACGCCGGCCGCGGGCCTGCTGGGCGCCGCCGCGCTGTACGGCTTCGTCCGTCGCCAACTCACGCTGCCCACCCCGCTGCTGGACATGCGGCTGTTCCGCAGCCGAGGCTTCAGCGGCGCGGTGCTCGCCGACCTGCTGACCATCCTCGGCCTGTCCGGCCTGGTGTTCTTCCTCTCCCAGTTCCTGCAACTCGTGCAGGGCCGGGGCCCGTTGGAGGCGGGTCTTGCCGAACTACCCGCCGCGATCGGCGCGGTGGTGGCCGGACTGATCGCCGGCCGTGCGGCGCGCCGCTTCTCGGTCCGGGCCGTGGTCTCCGGCGGCCTCGCGGCGATCGGCCTCGCCCTGGCCGCGCTCACGGTGATCGACCGGTCGACGGGCTACCCCCTGCTGGGCGCCGCCCTGCTGGTCGTCGGCATCGGCGCGGGCTTCTCCTTCACGGTGACCTCGGACGTGATCCTCTCCAGCGTGCCGAAGGAACAGGCGGGAGCGGCGAGCGCGGTGTCGGAGACGGCGTACGAGCTGGGCGCGGCCATGGGAATCGCCGTACTCGGTTCGATCGTCACGGGCGTCTACCGGGACTTCACGGGCCCGGCGGGCACACCGGCGGAGGCCCACGAGTCGCTGGGCGGCGCGGTGGAGGCGGCGGCGGGCCTGCCGGCGCAGACGTCCGAGGCGATGCTGGACGCGGCCCGGAGTTCGTTCGTCGACGGTCTCGCCCTTGCGGCGGGAGCAGGAGCGGCCGTACTGCTCGCTGCGGCGGTGGCCGCCTGGTTCCTCCTCCGCGGCCAACGGCTGGACAACGCCGCTTAAGCGGCGCGGGGCGTCGTGGTCGCCGAGACGATGGGGGAGGGATCGACGTTCGTACTGTGCCTGCCGGCTCCGGGCATGGAACACACGAATGGCGGGCCGCCTGATGAGCGACCCGCCTCAGAAGCGCCCCCTCAGGGGCGCGGGGCTGTGTTCACTATGCGGCTCCGCCGCGCGGGCGCGACGAGCCACAACGGACCGGTGGCCAAGAACCCGCCCGCAGCCCCCGAACCCCCTCGGCCCAACCAGCGGAGCTACGCCGCCTCTTTCGCCTTGCTCGCGTACATGTCCACGTACTCCTGCCCGGACAGCCGCATGACCTCCGCCATCACCGAGTCGGTCACCGCCCGCAGGACGTAACGGTCCCGGTCCATCCCCTCGTACCGCGAGAACTCCATCGCCTCGCCGAAGCGCACCGTCACCTTGCGCGGCCGCGGCATGCCCGCACCACCCGGCTGGATCTTGTCCGTGCCGATCATGGCGAAGGGCACGACCGGCGCCCCGGTCATCAGCGTCAGGCGCGCGATGCCGGTACGGCCCCGGTACAGCCGCCCGTCGGGCGACCGTGTGCCCTCGGGGTAGATGCCGAAGACCTTGCCCTCCTCCAGGACCCGGCGCCCGGTCATCAGCGCCGCCACGCCGCCCCGGCCGCCGTCCCGGTCCACCGGGATCATGCCGACGCCCGTGAAGAACCAGGCCATCGCACGGCCCTTGAGGCCCTTGCCGGTGACGTACTCGTCCTTGCCGATGAAGAAGACCTGACGGTCGCAGACCAGCGGCAGGATCATCGAGTCGATGAACGTGAGGTGGTTGCCGGCCAGGATGACCGGACCGTCGCCCGGGATGTGCTCCGCGCCCTCCACCTGTGGGCGGAACATCAGGCGCATGATCGGTCCGAGCACTGCCTTGATGAGCGCGAAGCGGGACAACGTGCCCTCCGGTGTCACGGGATTCGGATAAGTCTGTGCAGGTGAGGACGATACTCGCGGTCCCGGGTGTCCCGCACATCGGGTGGGCCGACTTCACCGAGGTCTTACGCACTGTTGACGCGGGTTTACCTGCGGTGGCGTGCCGATGGCGGGGCGTAACGCGCCCGCCACGGTGTGACGGACATCGCCCCCGGGCATACCGGACGCGTTCCCCGCGTCGCCGAACCGAATCCGACGGACCGTCACCACTCCCTTCACGTACGACATCCAGCGTCACCCGCGAGTTCCGCCGCAGGTCTCCCGTCCGTCATGTGCGCGCACCTACGATCGGCCCGCACTGATGATGGAACGGGCAGAGAGGTGCTCATGGGAACCCAGGAGAACGAGCAGACGGGCGTAACCGGACGGCGGATGCTTCTCGGCGCGGCCGTGCTCGGCGCGGGCGGAGCGGTCCTCGGGCTGTCCGGTACGGCGAAGGCCGCCGAGGCCCGGCACAGTGGCGGTGTGAAGAGCCTGCCCAAGCCGACGATCATCGGCCACCGCGGCGCCAGCGGCTACCGTCCCGAGCACACTCTCGCCGCGTACCAGCTGGCCCTCGACATGGGCGCCGACATCGTCGAGGCCGGCGACCTGGTCCCGACCAAGGACGGCCACCTCGTCTGCCGTCACGAGCCGGAGATCGGCGGCACGACCGACGTCGCGAACCACCCCGAGTTCGCCGACCGCAAGAAGACGAAGTCCCTGGACGGCGTCTCCACGACCGGCTGGTTCACCGAGGACTTCACGCTCGCCGAGCTGAAGACCCTGCGCGCCGTCGAGCGCATCCCGGCCAACCGCCCGCACAACACCCTCTACAACGGCCGCTGGGAGATCCCGACCTTCGAAGAGGTCCTGAAGTGGCAGGACGAGCAGACACGCAAGAGGGGCAAGCAGGTCTGGATCTACCCCGAGCTCAAGCACCCCACCTACTTCCGCAAGCAGGGCCTCGCCCTGGAGGAGCGGATCGCCAAGGTGCTGCACAAGCACGGCAAGGACAGGCGGAACTCGCCGGTCATCATCCAGTCCTTCGAGCCGACCAGCATCCAGCGCCTGAACAAGCTGGTCGACAACCCGCTGGTGGTCCTGCTCTCCGGCGCGACGACCCGCCCCTGGGACTTCGTCGAGACGGGTGACCCGCGCACGGTCGCCGACCTGGTCAAGCCGGCCGGCCTGCGCGAGATCGCGTCCTACGCCCAGGGCATCGGCTGCACCCTGGACCTGATCATCCCGAAGGACGCGAACGGCAACCTCACCACGCCCACCACGCTGGTGGCCGACGCGCACAAGGTCGGCCTGCTCCTGCACCCCTGGACGCTGCGCAACGAGAACCCCTTCCTCCCCGCGAACTTCCGCAAGGGCACCGACGCGGACGCCTACGGCGATGTCTTCGGCGCCTACAAGGCGTACTTCGCGACCGGCATCGACGGCATCTTCACCGACCAGCCCGACACGGGCCTGCTGGCCCGCGAGGACTTCGTCAACAGCTGAGCGAAACGCCCCGGTTGGGGTGACCGTAGGCCGCCCGGGCAACCCAGCGCCCGGGCGGCCGCGTCGTGCCGGATATGACGGACGACCTGGTTGCCGCGCTGCGGCCCCTGCTCACCGCCGAGGCCTCAGCCGAGGCGCACGCCTGTGGAGCGGAGCCCGGCGACCTGGAACAGGCGGTCTGGCTCCGCCTCCTCGAACGCCTCGACTCGCACGGCCCGCCCGTCGACCCGCCGGGCTGGCTGCGCAGGGCGGTCCGCTCCGAGGCACGCCGAAGCCGCCGTACGACTCGGCTCGAACGGCCGTATGAGAACGAGCCCGCGGACGAGAGCGCCGACGATCCGGAACACCTCGCCCTCGCGGCCGCCCGCCGGCGCGCCCTGCGCGAAGCGGTCCGCCGCCTCCCCGGCCGCTGTCCCCGCCTCGTGGAGGCGCTCCTCTCCCCGAACGACCCGACATACCGGGAAATCGCGGGGGAGTTGGGTATCTCACAGGGCAGTCTCGGCCCGGAACGTTCCAGATGCCTGGGATGTCTGCGTCGTTTGCTCACACCGGAGGTTGCGGCCCGCGGAGCGCGGGGATAGGAGTGAGGAACGACAGGCGATCAGGTGAGCGGGAGGCGTGCGCACATGGGCATGAGCGTTTCCATCTCGGCGGCGACCGAGCAGGATGCGGAGCAGATCTTCAGGCTGCAGTACCTGTGCTTCCAGAGCGAGGCGGCGCTGTACGGCAATTACCGCATCGACCCGCTCGTCCAAACCCTGGACTCGGTCCGCGCGGAGGTCGCCGCGGACTGTGTCTTCGTGGCGCGGCTCGGCGAGGAGGTCGTCGGCTCGGTCCGCGGCAGCGTCACCGCGGACGGCGCCGCCGCCATCGGCAAGCTCTGCGTCCACCCCCGCCTCCAGGGCCACGGCATCGGCGCGAGGCTGCTGCGCGCGGCTGAAGCGGCCCTGGCCGAGCAGCGCGGCGCCAAGAGGTTCCGCCTGGAAGCGGGCCACCGCAGCGAGGGCAACCTCCGCCTGTACCGCAAGGTGGGTTACGAGGCGGTGGGCACGTCGAAGGGCGCGGACGGGGTACCGATGATCGTCCTCGAGAAGCCGGCGGAGGCGTACGCCACTACTGCTTGACGGTTCGTGCCTTGCGGAGCCAGTACATCGCCGACAGGGGCAGCAGTACGGGGATGAACAGGTACCCCATGCCGTAGTCGGACCAGACCGTCGCATCGGGGAACGCCGAGGGCTCCACCAGCGTCCAGGTGCCGACGATCAGCACACCCGCGAGCTCGGCGGCGCAGCACACCAGCGCCGCCTTGCGGGCCGTTTCGCCGCCCCTGACAAGGGTGTACGTGATGAAGCCGTAGACGAGACCGGCGACCGCCGACAGCGCGTACGCCAGCGGCGCCCGGTCGAACTCCGTCGCGATCTGGTACGCCGATCGCGACACGGCCCCGACCACCATCACGCCGTACAGCCAGACGAGCAGGATCCCCGGCCCGCTGATCAGCCGAGTCGGCTTGTCCTCCGTCACGGCCACCTCAGCCTCCCCAGATGTCGAAGAGCCGTACCTCGAGGACGGCCAGCACCACACCGCCGGCGGCGACCGTCACCGACCCCCACTTGGTCCGCTCGGCCAGCGACATGAACCCCGCGGCGGGGATGCACGCGAACGCGCCCAGCAGGTACGCCACGAAGATCGTCGTGCCCTGCTCCGGCTCCTCGCCCCGCGCCAGCAGCACGATCCCGACCACCAGCTGCACCAACGCCAGCACCGTCACCACGGCCATGCCGATGAAGTGCCAGTCCTTGGTCGGCTGATCACGGTACGCCGCCCACCCGCACCACGCGGCGAGCAGCAGCGCGGCGACCCCGGTCACCAGCGTCAGGGCATCAAACATGCGGCGAGCCTATTACGGCCCAAAAGGCCTGGTGCGGCCGCCCCCGGCGGGCACCGTAGGGTCGAGGGCATGAAGATCCGTGCACAGGCCCTCCTGTTCGACAACGACGGCACCCTCGTCTCCTCCCTCGACTCGGTGGACCGCTGCTGGGCGCGCTGGGCCGAGGAGTACGGCATCACGGAGGAGTTCGGCAGGGTCGAACTGCACGGACGCCCGGCCGTCGAGATAGTCGCCGAGCTGCTGCCCGCCGACGTCGTGCCGGAGGCCCTGGCCCGGATCGAGACCCTCGAGGTCGAGGACGTACCGAACGGCGGCGTGCACCTGCTGCCCGGCACGAAGGAGTTCCTCGACTCGCTGCCCTCCCCCAACTTCTCGGCTTCGCTCGAAGCCGGGGGGACCCCCATCCGCTGGGCCGTCGTCACCTCCGCCACCCGCCGCCTCGCCGAGGCCCGGCTCGACGCCGTCGGCATCCTCCCCAAGACCATGGTCACCGCCGACGACATCAAGCGAGGCAAGCCCGACCCCGAGCCCTACCTCCTCGCCGCCCGCGAACTGGGCGTTGACCCGGCCCGGTGCGTCGTCTTCGAGGACGCCCCCGCGGGCCTCGCGGCCGGTCGGGCCGCCGGCATGACCACCGTGGCGTTGACCACAACCCACCGGCCCCACGAACTCGACGCCGACCTCGTCGTGCCGGATCTGTCGGCCCTGTCCGCGCTGGTCACCGACGGGGGCGTGGAGATCTCCGTCCACGCCTGAAGACTGTCCGCCGGGTGTCCACCGCTGTCCAGAATGCGGACAGCGGCGGCCGGTAAGGACCGTAGGTCTGGTTTACTGATCGCATGACCACGACGAGCTACCGCACTGCTGCGACCGAGGCGACCATGACGCCCGGTGCTCGTTGTCTGTGTCGAATGTGCGCCTTCTAGAGGGCCCCTGCACCACCCCTGAGCCTCGCGCCCCGAAGCGAGCCGCCGTGGCATGTCCGTACGCAGTTCGCCGTACGTGACCACGTTGCCCCGCGCACATCTTCTCTCCCGTACCAGGGCACACCCACGCCCGCGTACTCGACAGTGACGGAATCCCCAGTGATCACCACATCGGGCCTGACCAAGGTCTACCGCTCGCGCGGCCGCGAGGTCACCGCCCTCGACGGCGTCGATCTGCACGTCCGCGAAGGCGAGGTGTACGGCGTCATCGGCCAGTCCGGCGCCGGCAAGTCCTCGCTCATCCGCTGCGTCAACCTGCTGGAGCGCCCCACTTCCGGGACGGTGACCGTCGCCGGACAGGACCTCACCGCCCTGGCGGGACGCGGTCCCCGGGCCGGCAAGGAGCTGCGCCGGGCGCGCAGCCGTATCGGCATGGTCTTCCAGCACTTCAACCTGCTGTCCTCCCGCACCGTCCAGGACAACGTCGAGCTGCCGCTGGAGATCCTCGGCAAGTCGGGCAAGGAACGCTCCCGCAAGGCGCTCGAACTGCTCGACCTGGTCGGTCTCGCGGACAAGGCCAAGGCCTACCCCGCCCAGCTCTCCGGCGGCCAGAAGCAGCGCGTCGGCATCGCCCGCGCCCTGGCCGGCGACCCCAAGGTGCTGCTCTCCGACGAGGCCACCAGCGCCCTCGACCCGGAGACCACCCGTTCCATCCTCCAGCTGCTGCGCGACCTGAACCGGCAACTGGGCCTGACCGTCCTGCTCATCACGCACGAGATGGACGTCGTGAAGTCGATCTGCGACTCCGCCGCGCTCATGGAACGGGGCCGCGTCGTCGAGTCCGGCACGGTCAGCGAACTGCTCGCGACCCCCGGTTCCGAACTGGCCTCCGCGCTCTTCCCGTTGGGCGGCGAGGCCCCCGCCGACGACCGCACGGTCGTCGATGTGACCTTCCAGGGCGAGGCCGCCACCCAGCCGGTCATCTCCCAGCTCTCCCGCACCTACAACATCGACATATCGATTCTCGGCGCCGCCATCGACACCGTCGGCGGACTCCAGGTCGGCCGGATGCGCATCGAACTGCCCGGCCGCTACGAGGACAACGTCGTGCCGATCGGGTTCCTGCGCGAACAGGGCCTCCAGATCGACGTGCTGGGCCAGGAGCCCGTTCTGCTGAAGGAAGGTGCCCAGCTGTGACCTGGTCCGAGATGCAGCCCCTGCTGGAGCAGGCGTGTTGGGACACCCTTTATATGGTCGGCTGGTCCACCCTCATCGCCGTGGTCGGCGGCCTTCCGCTCGGCATCCTCCTGGTCCTGACCGACCGGGGCGGCCTGCTCCAGAACGTGCTGGCCAACAAGGTCATCGGGCAGATCGTGAACGTCGCCCGCTCGATGCCGTTCATCATCCTCATGGTCGCGCTGATGAGCTTCACGCGCTGGGTCACCGGGACGACCATCGGTCGCGAGGCCGCCATCGTGCCGCTCGCGATCGGTGCGATCCCGTTCTTCGCACGCCTGGTTGAGACGGCTGTCCGCGAAGTGGACGGTGGGCTGGTCGAGGCCGTGCAGTCGATGGGCGGCAACACCTGGACGGTCGTACGCAAGGTCCTCGTACCCGAGTCCCTGCCGTCCGTCATCGCCAGCACCACGACCACGATCGTCGCCCTCATCGGCTACTCCGCCATGGCCGGCACGGTCGGCGCCGGCGGCCTCGGCGACATCGCCATCCGCTACGGCTACCAGCGCTTCGAGACCGAGCTGATGTGGCTCACCGTCGCCATCCTCGCCGTCGTCATCTCCCTCATCCAGTTCGCCGGCGACTACGCGGCGCGCTCCCTGCACCGCCGCGGCGGCCAGTCGGGTCCGGCGCCGAAGCTGCGGCTGCTGAAGGCGTCCACGGCCACGAGCAAGACCGTCTGAGCCCCCCAGATCTCCCCGTCATACCCCACGGGGCTGCACCACCCATAAGGAAAGGCACTTTTCGTGCGTAACACCGCCAAGTTCACCACTGCCGTCCTCGCCGCCGGAGCCCTCACCCTCGGGCTCACCGCGTGCGGCTCGGACAAGGACTCCGGTTCCGACGCGAGCGGCCCGCTGACCGTCGCCGCCACACCCACCCCGCAGGGCGAGATCCTCACCTACATCAAGGACAACCTCGCGCAGAAGGCCGGCCTCGAACTCCAGGTCAAGGAGTTCACCGACTACGTGACGCCCAACACGGCCGTCCAGCAGGGTGAGGTCGACGCCAACTACTTCCAGCACCAGCCGTACCTGGACGACTTCAACAAGAAGAACGGCACCGACATCGTCGCCGTGCCGAACGCCACGGTGCACCTGGAGCCGCTCGGCGTGTACTCACAGGGCGTCAAGAAGCTGACGGACCTCAAGAAGGGCGCCACGATCGCCCTGCCGAACGACACCACCAACGAGGCCCGTGCGCTGAAGCTGCTGGAGGCCAACGGCGTCATCAAGCTCAAGGCGGGCGCCGGCTACGAAGCGACCCCCAAGGACATCGCCGCCAACCCGAAGAACATCGAGTTCAAGGAGCTGGAGGCCGCCCAGCTGCCGCGCTCCCTCGGCGACGTCGACGCCGCCGTCATCAACGGCAACTACGCGCTGGAGGCCGACCTCAGCCCGGCCGAGGACGCCATCGCCGCCGAGTCGCCCGAGAACAACCCGTACGGCAACTTCCTCGCCGTGAAGAAGGGCAACGAGGACGACCCGCGCGTACAGAAGCTCGCGAAGCTGCTCACCTCGCCCGAGGTGAAGAAGTTCATCGAGGACAAGTACGACGGAGCGGTCGTCGCCGCCTTCTGACGGCGCGTATACGGCGTATCGCCACGCACGGGGTCCACTCCTTCACTTGGTGTGGACCCCGTAGTGCGGTTCGGTGCTTTCATGCTGCATGCTGGGCAGTTCAGCAGCCCTTGAACATTTTTCGAAGGTTACGGAGCGGCGCATGACTAGCACCTTCCCCAACATCTCCATCAGCACGGAGCGGTTGGTGCTGCGTCCCCTCGACGAGGACGACGTGCCCGCACTGGCCGAGATGATGAACGACGAGCAGGTCGGCGCCTGGACCGACGTCCCCCAGCCCTACAGCGAGGACCGGGCCCGCACCTGGATCACCGAGTACGCGCCCACCGAGCGTGAGGCAGGCCGCGGGCTCGACCTCGCCGTCACCGAGTTCCTCACCCAGCGCCTGGTCGGCATCGTCCAGCTCGCCAAGACCAACTGGCATGTCCGGTCCACCGAGATGTCGTACATCGTCGCCCCCTGGGCGCGCGGCGAGGGCTACGCCTCCGAGGCGGCGCTGGCCACCGCCCAGTGGCTCCTCGGCGACCAGAAGTTCGAGCGCATCGAGCTGCGCACGGCCGCCGACAACACCGCCTCGCAGCAGGTCGCCCAGAAGATCGGCTGTATCAGCGAGGGCGTCCTGCGCAACGCGTGCATAGCGCACGTCCGCAGGGAGGACGGCACCTGGACCGACGTACGCACCGACTTCATCGTGTGGAGCCTCCTCCCGGAGGACCTCGACGGCGCCGGGGAGCAACTCGCCGACACCGGCGGCTTCACCTCGTTCGGCGACTGGAACTGACGGGAACCGAACCCCCGGGCACGGGCGGCGCCGACCCGCCGAACAGGTACTCTCACGGAGCCCCCTCGGGCTGCCCATGACGACCTGCGCAAATCCTGGAGACTGACGACGATGGCCGACCGCGTCACGGTGATCGGCTGGGACGGCTCGCCGCTGACCGCCGCGGCACGCTCCGCCCTCGGTGCCGCCACGCTGGTGGCCGGTGCCGCGCACCACCTGGCGCTTCCCGAGGTGCCCGCCGCCGCGGAACGCGTCCGTCTCGGCAGCACAGCCCTCGCCGCCCGCCGCATCGCCGGCCACCGGGGCACCGCGGTCGTCATCGCCGACGGGGACCCGGGCTTCTTCGGAGTCGTACGAACCCTGCGCGCACCCGAGTTCGGCCTGGAGGTCGAGGTCGTCCCCGCCGTCTCCTCGGTCGCCGCCGCCTTCGCCCGGGCCGGCATGCCGTGGGACGACGCACAGGTGGTCGTCGCACACCGGCGCACCCTGCGACGCGCGGTGAACGTGTGCCGCGCCCACCCCAAGGTCGCCGTCCTCACCTCACCCGGCGCCGGACCCGCCGAACTCGGCCTGCTCCTGGAGGGCGTCCACCGCACCTTCGTCATCTGCGAGGCCCTGGGCACCGAACACGAGCAGGTCACCGTCGTCACTTCCGACAAGGCCGCCGACCACGCCTGGCGGGACCCGAACGTCGTCATCGTCATCGGCGGCCCGGCCGGCGCGGGGGAGTCCGGGGGCTGGATCGCCGGACGAGACCCGTCCGCCGCCCCGCGCGGCTGGACGCTGCCCGCCGAGGCTTACGGCGGCCTGATGGGCGAAGGCGAACTGGAACCGCTCCGCACGGCCCAACTCGCCCGGCTCGGCCCGCGCGTCGGCGACCTCGTGTGGGACATCGGCTGCGGCAGCGGCGCCTTCGCCACCGAGGCCGCGCGGGCCGGAGCCGCCGTCATCGCCGTCGACAGCGACCCGCGGGCCTGCGAGCGCACCCGGGCCAACGCGCGCGCCTTCGGGGTCCAGCTGCAGATCGTCCAGGGCACCGCACCGCACGTCCTGGAGAACCTCCCCGAGCCGGACGTCGTACGCGTCGGCGGCGGGGGAGCCGCGGTCGTCTCCGCCGTCGCCGACCGGCGCCCGCAGCGCATCGTCACGCACGCCGCGACCCGCGACGACGCCGAACTCGTCGGCCGCGACCTGACCGAGCACGGCTACGACGTGGAGTGCGCGCTCCTGCAGTCCGTGGAACTCGACACGCGGGCCTGGACGGAGCGGGAGCGCACGGTCGCGTTCCTGCTCAGCGGGGCACTTCCCGACCGTTCGGTATGACCGAGTACCTCTCCCCGTGATCCTGTTGTCGTACCGCGCGCGGTAGGCTGGCCGATCGTTGTACCGCACTCGGTCGCCCGGCTTTTCGTCGGTCAATGTCCGGAAAAACACGCCCCGTTTGGGGTGTGTGTGGTACGGCGGAACCGGAGGACGCGCAACGTGGCGCAGTCCACAGCGGCCTGTCGCGGATCAACCTGTCGCGACGGCCGAATGGCCACGACAATGCCACTCAATGGCTTTGTCGCCTTTTTGGGCGGGTCGTTCGTGCCGCTGGGCATGCACGCTCGTTCTTCACTACGGGGGCGGTCGGTGCGCCGTTCCCGGGTGAGCTGGTCGTAGAGGCACTAACCGATGGGCGAGGGGTACGCATGACCGACACCGGCCAGGTCCCGGGCGAGGGACTGCCGGAGAGCGCAGGCATGGAGCAGCCGGGCGTCCCCGCGGCGCACGGTGCGTACACCTACCTCTCCGAGACCACCGCCGAGGACGAAGACCTGCTGTTGCCCGGCTCCCAGGGTGCCTGGGGCAACGAGGTCGCCCCGCCCGCGCCGGAGCCGGTCGTCGAGGCCCTCCACGAGCCGGGCCCGCACGAGATCTCCGGCCGCGACAGCGGCTCGGTCGACCTCAGCGGCGTCCGCCTCCCGAACCCGACGCCCCCGTCGACTCCGATCCCGCCCATCACGCCCCGACGCCCCCTGCACCTCGGTCCGCCCATCCCCGACGCCTCCGCCAGCCCGGTCCGCTCCCTCGCCGACCGCGGCGCCGTCGGCGCGCCCTCACGCCACCCCGGCGCGACGGGCCCCGAGTACCTCGACGTCCCGCAGCACCGCGAGGCGTCGACCCCTCAGACGGCGGCACCCTGGGGCGCGCAGGCCCCCGCGCCGGTGAGCGTCGAGGCCCCGGCTGCCGAAACGGTTGTTCCGACCGGGCAGCCGGCAGGCGCGGCGCAGGCGGTGGTGGCCCGGGTCGCCACCGAGGCCGTGGCCGCGGGGGGCGCTCCGCAGGGTACGGCGGAGGCGGCGCGGGTTGCGGCGTCGGACGGTCCGCAGGGTGCGACGGATGTCGCGCAGGTCGCGGCTTCCGACGGGCCGCAGGGCGCTACGGACATCGCGCAGACGGCTGCTTCGGACGCGCCGCAAAGTGCCGCAGTGGATGTGGCAGTTCCGCAGGAGGGTGCGTACGGCGTCGAGGTGCCGCCGGCCGGTGATGCCTCACCGGCCGTTGGTGCGGAGCCGGGCGCGGAGAGCGGCCACGCTCCGGGAACGGAGTCGGCCGCGAGTGCCGGGGAGCCGGCCGGCGGTGCTCAGGGTCCGGCCGGGGAGATGCCGGGCGGCGGGCAGGTTCCGGACGCCGGGGAGATGCCGGGTGCCGCGCAGGCACCGGGTGCCGAGGCGGCGCACGGCCAGGACGCCGGTCAGTCGGCGGTGGCCGCGGCTGATCCCGGCGTCGGGGACGCCGCTGCGGCCGGGGCCGGTGACGCCGTGGCGGGCGTGGCCGATTCCGGTGCCGGTACGGCCGAGGTGGCCCCGTCCGATACCGACGGCGGGGAGGCCCCGGTGAGCGGGGTCGACCCGGATGCCGGGCAGGTGCCTGGCGCTGCCGGTGCCCCGGATGCCGTACAGAGCCCGGGAGTTGGCAGCGCTGAGGAGGGGAACGGAGCTGGGCCCGAGCAGGTTCCGGCAGGCGTGCCGGTTGCCGAGGGCACTGCGGACGAGGGCGCGCAGGCCGCCGGTGCGGGCGTTCAGGCTTCCGGGGGCCCCGTGATTGACGCCGCCCCGGCCTCCGAGATCCCTGTGAGAGACGCCGCCCAGACCCACGAGCTCGCCGTGCCCGAGGCCGCCGAGGTTTCCGGCCAGGCCGTGCCGGGGGCCGCGCCGACTGGCGAGGATGCTGCGGCTGACCCCGAGGACGTCGTCGAGACAGCCGCGCCTGAGGCCGTGCAGGCAGTCGCGGCGCCCGCCGCTGAGGGCGAGCAGGCCGTGGTATCGCCCGCTGAGGGCGACCAGGCCGTGGCAGCGCCCGCTGAGGGCGAGCAGCCCCTCGCAGCCGCCGCCGTTGAAGGCGAGCAGCCCCTCGCGGCGCCCACCCCCGAAGCCGAGCACGCCCTCCCCGCGCCCACCCCTGAAGCCGCGCAGATGCCCGAGACGCCCGTCGCCGATGCCGAGCAGAACCCCCGAGTTTCCTCCGCCGAGGCTGCTCAGGTCGCCGACGCCGAGGCGCCCGAGGTTCTTGCCCAAGTCGGCGGAGAGCCCGTGCCCGAGGGCGCCCCGGCCCCCGAGGCCGTTCCGGCAGTCGATGTTGCCCAGATCCCGGCCGAGGGTGTCGCCCCGGCTCACGTCCAGCCGGTCCCCGAAGCCACCCCCGACCCTACGGCCCCCGAAGCGGCGTCGGCTCCCCAACCCGGCGATGCCGAGCAGCCCGCCCACGACGCCTCCGCCGCCGTAACGCCCGACCCGACCGCGCACCCCTCGGACGCCGGGCAGGCCCCTCAGCAGCAGACGGACTTGGCCGCCCCGGTCGCGGACCCGGTGGCGGAACCGAGCCTCGCGCAGGCCGCGCCGCCGACTCAGGACGGCACACCGACGGACGCCGACGCAGCCGCCGCCGCACAGGCCGTGGCCGCGAGCGCGACCGCCCCCGAAGCGCAGCCCCCCCTCGCGGACGCGGCAGCCCAGATGCCGGCCGCCCAGCAGACCCCGGACATGCCGACCGAGTCGGCCGAGGCCCCTCAGCCGCTCGCCGCGGCCGCCGCCTCGCACACCTCCGCCCCGGACTCCACCACCCCCGACGCGGCCACCTCAGCCCCGGCGACCCCGGACTCGTCCGACCCGCAGCCGTCCCCTACGGACGTCGCACCCGCCGAAGCCCCCGAGCCGTTCGTCGCGGAACCCGCCGGACCGCAGCGCCAGCCCGCGGCCCACTCCGCGCCGACGCCCCAGGATGTCCAGGACCCGGCCCAACCGCCCCTCTCACCCGCGGAGTTCAGCGGCGACGGCGGCGCCACGGCCGTCCTCCCGACCGGCACCCACCTGGAGCCCACGCCCGAGCAGCCCCTGGGCCAGTTCGTCCCGGTCGACGGCTCGGTGCCGACCACCCCGCACCTCGCGCCGACCCCGCCTCAGCCGCTCGTCCTCCCCACGGAGGAGGCGGCGGCCACCGTCCCCGCACCCCGTGAGGGCGACCCCGGACTCGTACAGCACGCGGAGGACCTGGACACCCGGGCCGCCGACCAGGAAGACCTTCGAGAAGAGAGCACGGCCGCAGTGGAAGAAGTACGTGAGTCCACCGGCCCCGCCGCGCCCGCCTACGACGACGCCGAGCGCGAGGCCGTCCTCAAGGTCATGCGCGAACGGCGCGACATCCGCAACGGGTTCCGCAGCGACCCGATCCCGCATGAGGTCCTGCTGCGTGTCCTGGAGGCCGCCCACACCGCGCCCTCCGTGGGTCACTCGCAGCCCTGGGACTTCGTCGTCATCCGCTCGGCCGAGACTCGGCGCACCATGCACGAACTGGCCCAGCGTCAGCGCGAGGCGTACGCCAAGTCCCTCCCCAAGGGCCGGGCCAAGCAGTTCAAGGAACTGAAGATCGAGGCCATCCTCGACACCCCGGTGAACATCGTCGTCACCGCCGACCCGACCCGCGGCGGCCGCCACACCCTCGGCCGGCACACCCAGCCGCAGATGGCGCCGTACTCCGCCGCGCTCGCGGTGGAGAACCTGTGGCTCGCCGCACGCGCTGAGGGCCTCGGCGTCGGCTGGGTCAGCTTCTTCGACGAGCGCGAGATGGTCCGCGCCCTCGGCCTGCCCGAGCACCTGGAGGTCATCGCCTACCTCTGCGTCGGGTACGTCGACGAGTTCCCGGACGAGCCCGAGCTGATGCAGGCCGGCTGGTCCAAGCGCCGCCCGCTGTCGTGGGTCGTGCACGAGGAGACGTACGGCCGTCGCGCCCTGCCCGGCGAGGAGCCGCACGACCTGCTCGCCGAGACCGTCGCCCAGATCCGCCCGCTGGACGCCAAGGCGCTCGGCGAGGCCTGGGAGCGGCAGAAGCGCATGACCAAGCCGGCCGGTGCGCTCGGCATGCTGGAGATCATCTCCGCCCAGCTGTCCGGCCTGTCCCGTCAGTGCCCGCCGCCGATCCCGGAGCCCGCGGCCGTCGCGATCTTCGCCGGCGACCACGGTGTGCACGCCCAGGGCGTCACCCCCTGGCCGCAGGAGGTGACGGCGCAGATGGTCGCCAACTTCCTCGGCGGCGGCGCGGTCTGCAACGCCTTCGCCGGTCAGGTGGGTGCCGAGGTCTGCGTCGTCGACGTGGGCGTCGCGGCCGACCTCCCGGCCACCCCCGGTCTGCTGCCCCGCAAGGTCCGCGCGGGCACCTCCGACATGACGACCGGCCCCGCGATGACCCGCGAGGAGGCCAAGCAGGCCATCGAGGTCGGCATCGAGACCGCCCGCGACCTGGTGGCGGCCGGCAACAAGGCCCTGCTGACGGGTGAGATGGGCATCGCCAACACGACGGCGTCGGCGGCCCTGATCTCCGTCTACACGGACACCGACCCGGCCGAGGTGACGGGCCGCGGCACCGGCATCAACGACGAGACCCTCGCCCGCAAGACCGAGGTCGTCCGCCGCGCCATCGAGCTCCACCAGCCCGACCCCGCCGACCCCATCGGCGTCCTGGCGGCGATCGGCGGCTTCGAACACGCCGCACTGGTCGGCCTCCTGCTGGGCGGCGCCTCCCTGCGTACGCCGGTGATCCTGGACGGCGTCAGCGCCGGCGCGGCCGCCCTGGTCGCCCGCGCGATCGCCCCCGAGGTCCTGGCCGCCTGCATCGCGGGCCACCGCAGCGCGGAGCCGGGCCACGTGGCGGCCCTCAACAAGCTGGGCCTGCGCCCCCTGGTCGACCTGGACCTGAGGCTGGGCGAAGGCACGGGCGCGCTGCTGGCCCTGCCGCTGGTCCAGAGCACGGCGAGGGCGATGCACGAGGTGGCGACGTTCGATTCGGCGGGGGTAACTGAGAAGTAGCGAATGCCACGGTGCGGGCGAGGGACTCCGGTACGACAGCGCCGGGTCCCTCGTAGAAGTGCCGCATGGCAGCAGTTCGTCCGTTGGTCTGTGGGCAGTCGTTCCGCAGGGCGGAACGGGTGGGCACAGACCAACGCACCCGCACCCGGCAACGAAGCTCAGCCACCGGACACCCAAGCCGCCCTCCCCACCCGCCCCGTAAAATCCGCACGTCAGGGCCACTGCACCGCCGTACAGAGGAGCCGCACCCTCATGGCCGAAAACCCCGCCTACCCCGTAGGCCTCCGCCTCACCGGCCGCAAAGTGGTCGTCCTCGGCGGCGGCCAGGTCGCCCAGCGCCGCCTCCCGGCACTGATCGCAGCGGGCGCGGACATCCTCCTCGTATCCCCGGAAGCCACTCCCTCGGTCGAGGCCATGGCCGACGCAGGCGAGATCACGTGGCAGAAACGCCCGTACGAGGACGGCGACCTCGCCGACGCCTGGTACGCCCTGATCGCCACCGGCGACAAGGAAGCGAACACCCGGGCCTCCGCCGAAGCGGAGCGACACCGCGTCTGGTGCGTCCGCTCCGACGACGCCGACGCCGCCACCGCCTGGACCCCCGCCACCGGCCACAGCGAGGGCGTCACGGTCGCCGTCCTCACCACCAGCGCCCGCGGCCGCGACCCCCGCCACACCGCGGCCATCCGCGATGCCGTCGTCGAGGGCCTGCGCGACGGCACCCTCGTCGCCCCCCACCACCGCACCCGCACCCCGGGCGTCGCCCTGGTCGGTGGCGGCCCGGGCGACCCGGACCTGATCACCGTCCGGGGCCGCCGCCTCCTCGCCGAGGCCGACGTCGTCATCGCCGACCGGCTCGGCCCGCGCGACCTGCTCGCCGAACTGCCGCCGCACGTCGAGGTGATCGACGCGGCGAAGATCCCGTACGGCCGCTTCATGGCCCAGGAGGCCATCAACAACGCCCTGATCGAGCACGCCAAGCAGGGCAAGTCGGTCGTACGGCTGAAGGGCGGCGACCCGTACGTCTTCGGCCGCGGCATGGAGGAGCTGCACGCCCTCGCCGAAGCCGGCATCCCCTGCACGGTGGTCCCCGGCATCTCCAGCTCGATCTCGGTGCCGGGCGCGGCCGGCATCCCGGTCACCCACCGGGGCGTGGCCCACGAGTTCACGGTGGTCAGCGGCCACGTGGCCCCCGACGACGAGCGTTCCCTCGTCGACTGGCCGTCGCTGGCCAGGCTGACCGGGACGCTCGTGATCCTCATGGGCGTCGACAAGATCGGCAAGATCGCCGAGACCCTCGTCGCCCACGGCAAGTCCGCCGACACACCGGTCGCCCTGATCCAGGAGGGCACGACCGCCGCCCAGCGCCGCGTCGACGCGACCCTTGCGACGGTTGCGGAGACCGTACGGACCCAGGACGTGAAGCCCCCGGCGGTCATCGTCATCGGCGAGGTCGTGAACCTAGGACCGAACCTCTCCACGTAACCGCGGGTAACTCAACCCGTCCCAAGCCGTTGGCACCGCACCCAGGACAAGGCAGTATCACCCTGTGGCCGATCTCATCACCGTCGATGACCCCGACGACCCGCGCCTGCGCGACTACACGGGCCTGACCGACGTCGAACTGCGCCGCAAGCGCGAACCGGCCGAGGGCCTGTTCATCGCCGAGGGCGAGAAGGTGATCAGACGAGCCAAGGAAGCCGGCTACGAGATGCGGTCGATGCTGCTCTCCGCCAAGTGGGTCGACGTCATGCGCGACGTCATCGACGAACTCCCGGCCCCGGTCTACGCGGTCAGCCCGGAGCTCGCCGAGCAGGTGACCGGCTACCACGTGCACCGCGGCGCGCTCGCCTCCATGCAGCGCAAACCGCTGCCGACCGCCACGGAGCTCCTCCAGTCCGCCCGCCGGGTGGTGGTCATGGAGTCGGTCAACGACCACACCAACATCGGCGCCATCTTCCGCTCGGCCGCCGCCCTCGGCATGGACGCGGTCCTGCTCTCCCCGGACTGCGCCGACCCGCTCTACCGCCGCAGCGTCAAGGTCTCCATGGGCGCGGTCTTCTCCGTGCCGTACGCCCGCCTGGACACCTGGCCCAAGGGCCTGGAGTCGGTGCGCGAGGCCGGCTTCACCCTTCTCGCCCTCACCCCCGACGAGAAGGCCAAGACCCTCGACGAGGCCGCTCCGCACCGGATGGAACGGGTCGCCCTCATGCTCGGCGCCGAGGGCGACGGCCTCTCCACGCAGGCCCTCGTCGCCGCCGACGAATGGGTCCGCATCCCGATGGCCCACGGCGTCGACTCCCTCAATGTCGGCGCGGCGGCCGCGGTCGCCTTCTACGCAGTGGCAACGGGCCGCCCGCAGGTCTAGGGCCTACGACGATGACGCAGCGCGAGGCAATCGTGGCGGTCCTGCTCCGCGCCGACCGCGTCCTCGCCATCCGCCGTGGCCCCGCCGTCGCGCGCCCCGGCTACTGGCAGCCCCTCAGTGGCAAGGTCGAGCCGGGGGAGACCCAGCGGCAGGCCGTCGTCCGGGAGGTCCGCGAGGAGGTCGGCCTCACCGTCGTACCTCTGGCGAAGGTCTGGGAGTCCGAGACCGACGACGGCCGCTTCCGCCTCCACTGGTGGACGGCACGGGCCGACACCGGCGAGGTGATCCCCGATCCGGACGAGGTCGGCGAGGCCCGTTGGGTCACGCCGGAGGAGTTCCTGTCCCTGGACCCGGTCTTCGACGGCGACCGGGAGTTCTTCGAACGGATCCTGCCCGGCCTGTGACACCCGTGAGGCCGTCCCAGGACAGCGGTTGACCCCCGCTACTCGGAGATGTCGAACGTCGTCTCGTACCGCTCGGACATCAAGTCCCCGTCCAACGGCTGATAGCCCGGCTCCACGCGCTCTTGCCGCTGCCGTACGTCCCCGTCGTCGCCGAGCCCCCGCTGCGGACCCTGGCAGCCCTGCGCGGCCGCGATGCCGAGTGCCACGAGCAGCGTCACCACCACGAACACGAAGAGCCGCTGCCGCAGCAGCTGCGGATTGGCGGGCCGCCGCCCCGTCCCCGTCGTCCGCTGCGCCGGACGGCCGCCGCCACCGCGCTGGACGGGCCGGTTGCCGTTGCTGGAGCGCGGGGATTTCCGCGCGGAGGGCACCGGCCGGGCTCCGGGCCGGGACGCCGCCGTACCGCTGTGCGGGGCACCGCCGCCCCTGGATACGGCTCCGTCACGAGCGGGGCCGGGCACTCGCGGGACGCCGCTGCCGCGCGGCAGGCCGGCGCCGCGCGGCGGGGGAGTGCCCTGCACACGTCGCTGGGCGCGCTGCTGGTCGGGGTAGGTGTCGGCGAGCCGCCCGGTCGGGCGGTCCGTCTCGGGGGAACGGGGAGCGGGCGGGCGTACGTCGCCGAGCCCCTGTGCCTCCCGGGCCGCGATCTCCTTGAGGCGCAGCGACAGCTGGAGTGTGCTGGGCCGCTCCTCCGGGTCCTTCGCCAGACACGCCCGTACGAGTGGCGCCAGAGCGTCCGGGACGCCGTGCAGCTGTGCTTCCTCGTGTACGACGCGGTACAGCATCACCTCGGAACTGCCATGGCCGAAGGGCGAGTCGGCCATGGACGCGTACGCGAGTGTGGCGCCGAGGGAGAAGACGTCCGTGGCCGGGGTGACGGCGGCGCCGCGCACCTGCTCCGGGGCGAGGAAGCCGGGGGAGCCGACCGCGGTGCCGACGTGGGTGAGGGTCGAGGCTCCTGTCGCCCAGGCGATGCCGAAGTCGATGATCCTCGGCCCCTTGGGGGACAGGAGGATGTTGGAGGGCTTGAGGTCGCGGTGCACGACCCCGGCCTCGTGCACGGCGACCAGGCCCTCGGACAGGGCGGCGCCGATGGCGGCGACCTCGGCCGCGCCGAGCGGGCCCTCGTCGGCGACCTTGTCGTGCAGGGAGGGGCCGGGCACGTACTGCGTGGCGAACCAGGGACGCTCCGCCTCGAGGTCGGCGGCCACGAGCCGTGCCGTACAGCCGCCGCGAATCCGCCGTGCCGCCGAGACCTCACGCGCGAACCGCGAGCGGAACTCCTGATCCTCCGCCAGGTCGGGCCGGATCACCTTCAGTGCGACCCGCTGCCCCTTCTTGTCGGAGCCCAGGTAGACGACGCCCATGCCGCCCGCGCCAAGCCGTCTGTGAAGCCTGAACGAGCCGACGACGCGCGGGTCCTCGCGCCTCAGGCGCATCATCGCCATGTTCATCCCCGCTGCCCGGTCCGTCTGACGAGCCACAGCTTACGTTTCCACGGGCCGCCGTGCGCAGAGGCCGCGCCCTCTCGAGCCGATGGATTGTCAGTGCTGGGTGGGAGACTTGAAGGGTGGTCAGGGGGCGGGTGAGCAGGGCGACTTACGCTCTGCCGCACGCTCAACCAGCCGTCGCAGAAGGGGGATTGAGCCCGTGAAGGGTGATCGCGTGGAGATAGTCGTGGACGCCGGGGACACGACACGCACGTACGAGGTGGTGGCGAGCAGGGCGGGCCGCCGGGTGGAGACGGCGGTGCGTCGTGGTGTGGTGGAAGTGAGCGAAGTCACCCGGAACGGTTCCGTCGTGCGTACGGCCCGTTTCATGGCAAACCGGGTCCTGGCGCTGGTCGAGCAGCCCGTGCCGCGTGAGGACAGCTCGGAGAGAAGCCCGGAGTAAGGGCCGAAGAAAGCGGCCGGAGAAAGCCGGGCACACCGGGCGTCCCCTCCGGGAAGACCCGGAGACCTAGGACCACGTCTCCACCCAGGGGAGTACTTCGCAGGTCATGGCTCATCCTCCGGGAGGCCCGGCAATCGGTACGAGGGCATGACGCCCGGGGCGGCCCGGCCGCCTAGATTTGAGGTCAAGCGGCGGGTGCAGCACTCGTCCCCCGAGGTCAGACACCCGCCGCTGCCAACGACAACTGACACAGGTCAGGAGAGGGACCATGGCCCAGACGGCACCGCGGACACTGATCCGCATGCAGCAGCGCACGGTGCTGCGCCCCCGCCGCCAGGGCCGCCGCCACCCCTTGGTGGCGACGCTCATGGCCCTTCCCCTGGCGGCCCTGCTCCTCCTCGTCTTCGACGGCTGGGAGACAGTGGCCACACAGGCGTCGTCCGTGGGCGTGATGCTGGGGCGCTGAGCGGCGACCCCAGGCCCGGAAGAGCGGTCCGGGCGGGGACATCCACCCATGAAACCCCGTGGGGACGGGGGTGCGGCGGACGGCACAAATGCCGGCGCAGCTGGGGAGCTGCGCCGGCATTGCTTTTGTCCGGGACGTGCACGTCGAACCACGGAATCCACCACGCCACCCAGCCGCACCCCGCAACAGCCCACCCGGCCTGCAGGGTGCAGGACCGCGCGCAGCCTGCCGCGCTTCGCACCTGCCCAGCCTGCGGGCAGTCGTGCCGCTGGGGCGGCGCCCGTCCCAAAGAAGGCGGCACCCCGTCAGCGCCGGGCCGCGCGACCTCACCCCGCCCAGCCCCCACGCCGCGCGCACCCAGCAGACCGGCCGCACCCGGACGTACGGCCAAGCCGACGCCGCCGCCCCACATACCCTCGCCTCAACGCCTCCGCACCCAAGGGACCCCAGTGACCTCCAACCCCCTCCTCCCCCACCTCACCGCACGAGCCGAGGCCACCGCCCACTCCCGCACATCGGCCTGTCCCTGCGGAGCAACCGTCACGCTCGCCGACCGCCCCGACGCCACCGTCGTCCGTCACGCCGACACGGTCGCCAAGGCCCACGCCCCGGACATCACCCCCACCGAGCTGACCCCCCGCCTCACCACCGCCACCCACCTCCCCGACCTCCTCCTGCCCCCGCTCACCCCCACGCCCGTCAACCTGCACGGCCGACTGGTGACCTTCTGGCCGTACGGCACCCCGGTGGATCCGGCAGACCCCGACGCGGCCCCCTGGGAAGCGGCCGCCACCCTCCTCGCCCGCCTCCATCGCACCCCCGCGCCCACTCCGCTGCCTCCCGCGCGCGGCCCCGTCAAAGCCGCCCTCGCGATATCCCGCCTCCGCGCTGTCGCCGGCCCGGAACCGATGACCACCGGCATCGCATCACCGCCGACCGGCATCACATCCGCCGACACCACATCCCCACCGACCGCCACCACGTCCGTCCTCCGCGCCTGGGACACTCTCCCCGCCTGGGCCCGCGCCGAGGCCCCCCAGCCCGACAGCACCACCCTCTGCCACGGCGACCTCCACCTCGGCCAACTCGTATGTCACCCGGCCCCGGACGGCCCTTGGCTGCTCATCGACGTCGACGACCTCGGCGTAGGCGTGCCGGCCTGGGATCTCGGGCGGCCCGCCGCCTGGTACGCGTGCGGGTTGCTCGCGCCCGAGGAGTGGCACCGGTTCCTGACCGCCTACCGCGCCGCCGGCGGCACGGCCGTCCCCGCCGAGGGAGACCCCTGGCCCGCGCTGGACGTCCCGGCCCGTGCCCTCACCGTGCAGACCGCCGCCCGGGCGATCACCAAGGCGCTGGCGGAGGGCCGTCCCCTCGACGAGGTCGAGGAGTCCTTCGTCGACGCCTGTGACCGAATGGCGTCCGTCCCCCTTGAGTTGACCCACGGACACGCGAAGTAGGGTGCAACCGACCGCAGCCGGACAGAGTCTGTCCTGGCGATAGTCGAAGCAGGACCGACCGGCGAGGAGTTGAGCCGACCATGCAGTGTCCGAAGTGCCATGCGCCGATGCACACCTACAACCGCAACGGCGTCCAGATCGAGCAGTGCAGCGGTTGCCGCGGCATCTTTCTCGACTACGGCGAGCTGGAGGCGCTGACCCGCCTGGAGTCCCAGTGGTCCCAGCCGGCCCCGCCGCCCCCGGCAGCCCCCCAGGCCTACCCGGCCCCGCCGCAGGCTCCGGCCTGGGGCGCCCCGCACGGCGGCGGCCACCACGGCGGTCACTACGGCCACAAGCGCCACAAGAGCTTCGGCCACATGCTGTTCTCCAGCTGAGCCCCCGGTACCACAGCGAAGCCCCCGGTCATGAGACCGGGGGCTTCAACGCGTGGACGATACTGGGATTGAACCAGTGACCTCTTCCGTGTCAGGGAAGCGCTCTCCCGCTGAGCTAATCGTCCTCGGGCCGTGATCGACGATCATCCGTCGGAGATCACGAGTACTGCGTGCGCGATACTGGGATTGAACCAGTGACCTCTTCCGTGTCAGGGAAGCGCTCTCCCGCTGAGCTAATCGCGCGGGCCAGACCTTCGATGATCTGTCGAAGATCCAGTGGACGATACTGGGATTGAACCAGTGACCTCTTCCGTGTCAGGGAAGCGCTCTCCCGCTGAGCTAATCGTCCTTGGAGGTGGAGACGGGATTTGAACCCGTGTAGACGGCTTTGCAGGCCGTTGCCTCGCCTCTCGGCCACTCCACCAGGAGTGCAGGGGTTCGGGAAGATCCCCTTGTTCCTTCGAGCGGACGACGAGGCTCGAACTCGCGACCTCAACCTTGGCAAGGTTGCGCTCTACCAACTGAGCTACGTCCGCTTGTCGTTTCGTTCCGCTCCCGCGGCCCGGCGACGTGTTGAACTCTAGCGGATTCCGGGGCCAGTACAAAAACGCGTTTGTGCAGCGTGCTGCGCTGCACCTGCTCAGGGACCCGATGAAGGTCCCCCGAGGGGACATGGCCAGGTCACCCGCGGGACACCGGCCATAGACTCGACTGCGTGCTCGACCTCCCTCCTCTCGCTCGCTTCGGCGCCCGCGTCGCCACCGGTCTCCTCGATGTCACCAGCGACCCCGCGGCCCTGGACTCCAGCGGTTTCTGGGCCGTCTGCGCCGACTTCGAGGGCGGTCTGACCTGCGCTCGCTTCCGTGACGTACGAGAGGCGCCCGTGCCCGCCCCGGTGCCGGGGGAGTGGCAGGGCCCGGCGGTCGGTGACTGGACGTCCTCGCTCGATCGCGCCGCGTACACGGCTGGCGTACGGCGTATCCGGGAGCACATCGCGGCCGGCGAGGTGTACCAGGCGAATCTCTGCCGCGTCCTGAGCGCGCCCATCGGCCCGGACGCGGATGTGGACTCCCTCACCGCCTTGTTGGCCCGTGGCAATCCGGCGCCGTACGCAGGAACGATCCGGCTGCCGGGGCACGGGGTCGAGATAGCCACCGCGTCTCCCGAGCTCTTCCTGCGGCGCGACGGGCGGGTCGTCGAGTCCGGGCCGATCAAGGGCACCGGGCGCACCGAGGCGGACCTGCTGGAGAAGGACTACGCCGAGAACGTGATGATCGTGGACCTGGTGCGGAACGACATCGGCCGGGTGTGCGCCACCGGGACCGTGACCGTGCCCGATCTGTGCGTCGTCGAGAAGCATCCGGGGCTTGTCCATCTGGTGTCCACGGTGCGTGGTGAGCTGCGTCCCGGGGCCGGCTGGCCCGAACTGCTCGATGCCGCCTTCCCACCTGGCTCGGTCACCGGCGCCCCGAAGTCCAGTGCCCTGCGGATCATCGACGCGCTGGAGACGGCGCCCCGAGGGCCGTACTGCGGCGGCATCGGCTGGGTCGACGCCGACCGGGGCGTCGGCGAGCTGGCCGTGGGGATACGTACCTTCTGGATCGACCGGGCCGAGGGGGTGCTGCGCTTCGGGACCGGTGCGGGGATCACCTGGGGGTCGGATCCCGAGGGGGAGTGGCGGGAGACCGAACTGAAGGCGGCCCGGCTGCTCGCGGTAGCGTCGGGGGCGTACGCGGTGAGTGGAGAGGGAGCGCGAGCGGGCGTTGCGGGACCAGGGGGCACCCTCCCGGGCCCCGGTCGGCTCGACGCCCCCGGTGTGGACTTGCGAGGAGACCAGTGAAGCTTTGGCTCGACGGCGGGCTGCAGGACATCGAGTCCGCCCGCGTCTCCGTCTTCGACCACGGGCTGACCGTGGGCGACGGCGTCTTCGAGACGGTGAAGGCGGTGGACGGCCGCCCGTTCGCGCTGACCCTGCACCTCGACCGGCTGACGCGTTCGGCGCGGGGTCTCGGTCTGCCCGACCCCGACCACGACGAGGTCCGCCGCGCCTGCGCCGCCGTCCTGGCGGCCAATCCGATGCCGCTCGGCCGGTTGCGCATCACCTACACCGGCGGCCACGGCCCCCTCGGCTCCGACCGGGGCGAGCACGGCCCGACCCTCGTCGTCGCCCTCGGTGAGACCGCCCGGCGCGCCGACTCCACGGCCGTGATCACCGTGCCGTGGACCCGTAACGAACGCGGCGCTCTCGCCGGCCTGAAGACGACTTCGTACGCCGAGAACGTCGTCGCCCTCGCCCGCGCCCACCAACACGGCGCCACCGAGGCCCTGTTCGGCAACACGGTCGGGCAGCTCTGCGAGGGCACCGGGTCGAACGTCTTCGTCGTCCTGGACGGCGAGATCCACACACCGCCGGTCGCCTCGGGCTGCCTCGCGGGCATCACGCGCGCGTTGACGGTCGAGTGGACCGGTGCCAAGGAGACCGACCTGCCGTTGGACGTCCTGGAGCGGGCCGAGGAGGTCTTCCTCACCTCCACCCTGCGGGACGTCCAAGCCGTGCACCGCGTCGACGACCGTGAACTGCCGGGCGCGCCGGGCCCGGTGACCGCCAAGGCCATGCGGATCTTCGCCGAGCGGTCCGGGGACGACCTGGATCCGTAGAGCAGGAAAATGGGCTGCCGTGGGGCGGTGCGGTGGGTAGAACCCCTCTGATGACCACGACCCTGCGGCCGACCGAGCCGCTTCAGCGCAACGCCGACGGGACGCAGTCACGCCGGTACCAGGTGTGCGTGAACAGCCGTCCCGTCGGCGGGATCCGCCTGTCCACCGGCCCCGACGGGCCGTCCGTGGCCTGCGTCTCGGACCTGCACATCGCGGAGCCGGACCGCAGGCGGGGGCGCGGCACGGTGGCGGTGCTCGCCGCCGAGGAGATCGCACGGAGCTGGGGCTGCAGGAGCATCGACGCGCGTGTGCCCGGCGACGCCCAGGTCGCACTGAGGCTCGCCACGGCCCTCGGGTACGTCCTGCGCAGCCGGAACATGTCCAAGTCGCTGGATCCGACTCCGCCCGAGCTGCCCGTCGGTACACGGGCCCGGCCGATGACCGAGGCCGAGTACGGGCCCTGGCTGGTGCACGAGCGTGAGGAGGTCGCCCGCAGCCTGATCGGCGTGGGGGTGCCCGCCGAAGCGGCCTACGCCAGGGCCGACCAGGGGCACGCCAGATTCCTGCCGGACGGACTGGCCACCGAGAACACCCTGATCAGCGTGCTGGAGCACGAGGAGACGCCGGTCGGTGTCCTCTGGCTGGGGCTGTGGCCCGACACGGCTTATGTGCTCGATGTCGAGGCCGACGCCCGGTATCGAGGTCGTGGCCACGGCCGGGCGCTCATGCTGCTCGCCGAGGCCCAGGCGGTCGCCGGCGGGAAGGACCGCGTCTCCCTGCACGTCTTCGCGGGCAACGCCCCGGCCGAGCGGCTCTATGAGTCACTCGGCTACGAGACCACCCACTACAACCTGCACAAACCCCTGTTCTGAGGCTCAGGCCCCGTCGGCCAGCAGCCGGTCGGCGATCTCCTCGATCCGCTCGCGCAGCCCCTCCTGGCTCTTGCCGCCGTCGAGGCGCTCGCCGCCGATCACATACGTCGGTGTACCGGTCACGCCGATCGCCTTGCCCTCGGCCTGGTCGGCGTCGACGATCAGGATGTGCCGGCCGTCGATCAGCGCCGTGTCGAACTCCTCGGCGTCCAGGCCGAGTTCCCCGGCCACCTCGACCAGGAAGGGTTCTCCCTTACGGTCCAGCTCCTCGACCCGGCCCAGCACGGCCTCGACGTACGCCCAGCCCCGCCCTTGCTCCAGCGCCTCCTCGGCGGCCTGCGCGGCGGCGAAGGCGTGCTTGTGCTTCTCCAGCGGGAAGTGCCGCAGCCGCAGCTCCAGCCGGTCGCCGTAACGGGCGCGCAGGGCACGGAGGTCATCCAGGGCGCTGCGGCAGTCGGGGCACTGCAGCTCGCACCAGACGTCGAGGACGGGGGCGGCGGGGCGGTCGGGGGAGGAGTCGCTCATGGCCCCAGTCTCCCAGCCCCGGCGCGCACGACCCAATCCGACCTGGTGCTTCGTCCCGGAGGCCTGGGCAACGGTGTCCGCGAGTCGCGGCTGGGGAGTCCGTTGGCCGCAGCCTGGGAGTCCGCGGGCCGCTGCTCCGGTGCGGGTGGGCCGGTGCTTCGCCGCCCGCCGCTTGGTCGTCCGACGACCGCCGCCTGGTCGTACGAGCCCGCCGCCTCGGTCGTACGACTTGGACCGGCACCTGTGGAGGAGACGACCCGGAGATGTCCCTGATGTCCGGCCCAGGCATGGCCGGGCGGGGTTGCCACGGTGCAGGATGGAAGGGACGAAGTGCCCTGACCTTGAGCCGGCATGCCCTGGAGGACCGGATGATTGCCGAGACCGTCTGTTCCGCCGTCGCCGCGGCCGGCCTGGGCATCGCGGCGGTCACGGCGTACCGCAAGCGGTTCCTCGCGGCCGCGCGGATAGCCGCGTACTCACTGGTGCCCCTCGGCCTGGTGATGACCGGTGTCGTCGACTGGCTGGCGGACACCGCCTTCAGCCCGACCGCCTGGGCCGGTTTCGGAGTGCTGGGTGCCTCCTGGCTGCTGTTCGCGAGCACCCGCGCGGTGGAGCGCCGCCGAGGCGGCAGCCGCAAGGAGCGCAAGGAGGCCCGCGCCGCGGCACGGAGCGATGCCGTGGCCCCGACCGCCTCGGCGCCCTCGCTGGGACCGGGCTCCCGTCAGTCGACCCGGCCCGCGACCGCGCCCAAGGCCGAGGCCGGTGACGACTTCAGCGACATCGAGGCCATCCTGAAGAAGCACGGCATATGACTCCCGCACGCCGGACTGAAACGACACAGTGGGTCGCCGCACGTCCGTAAGCGATCACGACTCGAACCGGACATCGCGGAATTCAGCGAACTCCCGCTCATTCCGGGCGTGTTGATCGCGCGGTGCGGGGGAACTGCGCCATCATCGGCGCGAGATGCTGGACACGACTCAAAGCGAGGCCGCGCCCCCTCAGGACGAGCCTCGCGGGTGCCTCTTCGCCCTTTCCCAGCCACCGCTGATGATCTTCCTTGCGGTGATCGGGTGTCTGCTGCTCATGGCTGCGCTGCACGATCTGCTGCTGCTCTGAGCCGTACCCGCGGTCCCCGGCGTCACCCGCCGGGTCCGCGTAGACGCAGATGTCGTGTCGACCCGCGAACAGTCGCCGCTCAGCCGGCCGCTTCCTTGCGACGCGCCCGGTAGGCGGCCACATGCAGACGGTTTCCGCAGGTGCGGCTGTCGCAGTACCGCCGCGAACGGTTGCGGGAGAGATCCACGAAGGCGTGCCGACAGTCCGGCGCCTCACAGCGCCTCAGTCGCTCCTGCTCCCCGGCCACCACGAAGAACGCCAGCGCCATGCCGCAGTCGGCCGCCAGGTGGTCGGCGACGGAGGCGCCGGGGGCGAAGTAGTGCACATGCCAGTCGTAACCGTCGTGGTCGGTGAGGCGGGGGGTGGTGCCCGCGGCCGCGACCAGCTCGTTGATCAGCGCGGCCGCGCGCCGGGCCTCCGGCTCCGCGAAGATCGCGGCGAACCGCCCGCGCACCTTGCGCACCGCCGACAGATCGAACTCCGAGAGGACCCCGACATCGCTGATTTTGTGCTTTTGTACGAAATCCTCGAGAGCCGCGACGTCCGGCAGCCGGTCCGGTGTCTCGTCGTCCGGCGCGGTGTTCACCAGATCCACCACGGCATCGAGCGCACACCGGGTGTCATGGGTGATCAGCACGTTTCGCTCCCTGGCCTGGGGGGTCGGGCGGGCGCCCGCCGATGCTGGCCGATCGTAGTGGCATCCACCGGCACCGCACCGGTCCTGCCTCTGCTGTGACGTCCATTACAACGCCGCGGGAGTGCCGGTGGTTCCCGCAAGGGGCCGAGGGTCGGCGGGGGTGGGAGCGCGCCCCCTCGTCGGCGAACACGGCGGCTGTGGGACGGCTCGGCAATCGTCGGGGGCGCGCGGGCTCACGCCCCTGTGGCAGCCCGACCGTGTGCGGGGCCTCGCCCCTCCCGCAGCCCGTCGGTGCGCGGGGAGCCCCTGCCGCAGCCCGACGGCACGCGGCGGCACCGGCCCGCAGGGCCCGCAGATCCGCCTCCACCCGGGGCGCCGGCGCTCTCCACGCGGGCACACCAACGCCGCCTCCGGCGGTGCGGAGACGGCGTGGATGTGTGCCGTATGCGGTTGTCTTGGCCCGAGCCGTCTCCCCGAGTCGACGGCGCCGGGCGGCTTGTGGGGACCTCTCCCTAGCTTTCCGCCAGGATGTGCGAGAGCTCCTGATCGAGATCGAAATGCCGATGCTCCGTGCCGGGCGGCACGGCGGCATCCGTCCGCTTCAGGAAGGACTCCAGAGCCCGTGCCGGGGCCTCGAGCAGCGCCTCGCCCTCCGGAGAGCTCAGGGCGATGCAGACGACGCCCTGGCCATGGCTGCGCGACGGCCAGACACGGACGTCGCCGGTTCCGGTGGGCCGGTGCAGGCCCTCCGCGAGGAGGTCGCGGGCGAACACCCACTCGACGGTCTCCTCGGCTCCGGTGTGGAAGGTGGCGTGCACGGCGTAGGGGTCGGCCGTGTCGTACCGCAGGCCTGCGGGGACAGGCAGGGAGGACTCGCTCGACACAACGAGGCGCAGGTGCAGCTCGCAGCTGACCGTGGTGTTCATAAGCGCCAGGGCCTTTCGCTCAGTGTGCGCTCGGGGATTCGCACGTCGGCGAAATCGACATGCCACCTACGGTGCCGTTGTAAACCCCTCTGAGTGTTTTGCGTGTCTTTACGTAACTCTTCCGGCCGAGAACCCGTTCGCGAGGTACGACCATTCCGGTGACTGGTTTCGGTCCGGTAGGGTTTGGCCGTATGAATACGGGGAGTAACGAGCCTGGCGAGGTTGCCGTGGCGACTGACGGGGTCGAAGTGGATGGTGTGAAGGGCGACAGCGAGCAGGGGCTCGGCTCGAGAGCGCCGGAGTTCATCAAGGCGCGCAGGATGCTGCACCTGAGCTGGCAGGTGGGCGTCTTCATCATCGGCCTGGCGATAGTGGTCGCCGGCATCATCATGCTGCCGCTGCCCGGCCCCGGCTGGGTCGTGATCTTCGGCGGCATGGCGGTCTGGGCGACCGAGTTCGTCTGGGCCCAGCTGGTGCTGCGCTGGACCAAGCGCAAGGTCACCGAGGCGGCCCAGAAGGCCCTCGACCCGAAGGTGCGCCGCCGCAACATCATCCTGACGTCGATCGGCCTCGTGATCATCGCCGTGCTGGTCGGCATCTACCTGTGGAAGTTCGGCATCGTCATGCCCTGGAAGATCAAGGACCAGTGATCCGCGACGGGGGTGCGGGTGTCGGCCGGGCAGGGTCCGCGCTGGTCACACGCACCCCCTGACATGGGGTAATGTTCTTCCTGCGTCCGGGCGATTAGCTCAGTGGGAGAGCGCTTCGTTCACACCGAAGAGGTCACTGGTTCGAACCCAGTATCGCCCACCCGGATCGGCGGCCCGCCTGCGACAGTGCAGGCGACTCCGCGGCGTCGCGTGGGTGACGCCCCGTAAGGTCTGGTCCGCATACTTGTCCCCGCCGGGCGACATCCCGTCAACTCACCGGCGACCAGACGAATTCGGCCGACCGGCATACGCGTGCGACAGCCCACCTCTCGTTCGATCAGCCGACCGCACACCTCTCACCTGCGACATCGCGCCGCTCGTTCGACCGCTGCACCCTCACGAGCCGTCAACTCGCCCATCGGGCCCACAAGAAATTCCTGTCCGAATCATTGACGCACCCCGAGGCCCTCCGTAACTTGTGCCAGCAAGCGCTTACTTGAAACGATTCATGCAGGCGGCAACGACGCTGCGGGGAGGGCCCGACTGTGGGAACCAGCAGGAATGTTGAGAGGCGTACGATCCTGAAGGCGGCCGGTGCATCGGCGGCCACGCTCGGGCTGGCCGCGACGACCGGGTGTGGTGGGGGCAGTGGTTCCGGCGACGGGACGGTGACACTCCGTTACGCGTGGTGGGGTGGCGAGCCGCGCACCATCGCCATCAAGAAGACGATCGCGCTCTTCGAGAAGAAGTACCCGAAGATCAAGATCAAGCCTGAATTCACGGATTATGAGGCGTTCTGGGAGAAGTTCCAGACCCAGGCCTCCGGCGGAAATCCCCCGGACGTTTTCCAGAATGCCGTCGGCTTCCTCCGCAAGTACGACAAGCGCGGTGTTCTGATGGATCTCAAGTCCCAGGCGGACGCCGGGAATCTGAGCCTGGACGACTTCCGCAACGGCGTCCTGGCGAACGGTCAGGTCGACGGCAAGCAGATCGGCATTCCCGTCGGTGCCAACACCATGGCGCTCGTCATCGACCTCAAGGCCTTCAAGAAGGCGGGCGTGGAGGCGAAGTTCGGTTGGACCTGGGACGAGTACTTCGACGCGTTGCAGACCATCCAGGACAAGCTGAAGATCGCGGGTGACACCGGCTACTTCAGCATCATGTATCTGTACGACCTGTACCTGCGGCAGAACGGCAAGGCCTTCTTCACCGACACCGATCTCGGGTTCACCGAGGACGATCTGACGCAGTGGTGGGAGGACGGCTACAAGCGCGTCAGGTCCGGCCTCGTCGCCGACCCGAAGAAGGTCGAGCAGGTCAAGCCCAAGTCCGCCCTCTCAGCGGGGCTCGCGGCCTCCGAGTTCACCTGGGACAACTTCTCCATCCGCTACGAGGGCGAGGGCGAGTCGGACTACGGGCTCGCGCCGATCCCCACCACGGACGGAAAGCAGACCGGCCAGTACCTCGGTTCGCTGATGCTCAGCGCCTTCTCCGGGACCAAGCACCCCAAGGAGGTCGCCCAGTTCATCGACTTCATGGTCCACGACCCCGAGGTCGGCAAGATCATGGGCTACGACCGCGGCATCCTCGCCACGACCGAGCAGTACGACGCGTTCACGCCCACCGACGCCAACAACAAGGGCGTCAAGGCGTACGAGGAGGAGGTCGCCAAGGCCGACGTCCTCGGGAAGATCACGCCGCACCCGTCCGGCGCCGATGTCATCGAGGCGGCGTTCCTGCGCATCGGCGGCGAGGTCGCCCAGGGCAAGACCAAGCCCGCCGACGCCGCCAAGGCGCTGTTCAGCGAGGCCAAGGCCGCGTTCGCGGGCTGAGGGGACGTACCACCATGACGCTCGTCAAGGAAACGCCCGTGCGCCCGGCCGGGAAGCGGTCCGCCGCTCCCGCCGCCGGGCGGCGCGGGCGGCGCCGCGAGAACCTCGCCGGCTATCTCTTCATGTCGCCGTGGATCGCGGGGTTCCTGCTGCTCACGGCGGGGCCGATGATCGCGTCGCTGTACTACGCGTTCACCAGCTACAACCTGTTCACGCCGCCCCAGTGGGTGGGGCTGGACAACTTCACGACGATGTTCCAGGACCCGCGCTGGCAGAAGTCGGTCGAGGTCACGTTGAAGTACGTCGTCGTGGCCACCCCGCTGAAGCTGCTGCTCGCGCTCGGCGTCGCGCTGCTGCTCGCGCAGAAGCGGCGCGGACAGGGCCTGTACCGGGCGGCGTTCTACATGCCCTCGCTCATCGGTGCCAGCGTCTCCGTGGGCTTCGTGTGGCGGGCGCTGTTCTCCGACGACGCGATCGTGGACCGTGGGCAGAAGGTCTTCGGGCTCGACGTGGGCGGCTGGATCGGCAACCCAGACTACGTCATCTACGCCCTGGTGGCCCTGAGTATCTGGCAGTTCGGCGCGCCGATGGTCATCTTCCTGGCCGGCCTCAAGCAGGTCCCGCGGGAGCTGTACGAGGCCGCCGAGGTGGACGGGGCCGGTCCTCTGCGGAGGTTCTGGAACATCACGCTGCCGATGATCTCCCCGGTGCTGTTCTTCAACGTGCTGCTGGAGTCCATCCACGCGTTCCAGGTGTTCGGCTCCGCGTACGTCGTCTCCGACACCCGGTGCGGGCCCGCCGACGCCACGCTCGTCTACACCTGTTACCTGTACCAGAAGGGCTTCAAGGAGGCTCAGATGGGCTTCGCCTCCGCGATGGCCTGGACGCTGGTGGTCGCGGTGGCGCTGGTCACGGCGGTCCTGTTCTGGTCGCAGAAGAAGTGGGTGCACTACGAGGAGGCCGCCAAGTGACCAGTGCCACCAGTACTCCCGTCGTGCACAGCGCGGGTGGGCGACGGCGCGCCGGATCGATCGCCTGGCACGTGGGCGCGCTCGTCGTCCTCGCGGTCGTCCTGTATCCCGTGGTCTGGGTGATCGGTGCCTCGTTCAAGCCGAGCAAGGACATCATCGCCAGCCTCGACCTGCTGCCCACCAAGCCGGTCTGGGCGAACTTCTCCGGGCTCGCCGACGGCATCTCCGGCATCTCCATCAGCAGTTTCTTCTGGAACTCGCTGATGTACGCGGTCCTCGCCGTGGTCGGTGTGGTGCTGTCCAGCTCGCTGACCGCGTACGCCTTCGCCAAGATCCGGTTCGCCGGGCGGAACCTGCTGTTCACGCTGATGATCGGCACCCTGCTGCTGCCGTACCACGTGCTGCTCATCCCGCAGTACGTGCTCTTCCGCAACCTCGAGCTCACCGACACGCTGGTGCCGCTCGTCGCGGGCAAGTTCCTGGCCGTGGAGGCGTTCTTCGTCTTCCTGATGGTGCAGTTCATGCGGGGGCTGCCGCGCGAGCTGGACGAGGCCGCCAGGCTCGACGGCTGCGGGCACTTCAGGACCTACTGGTCCATCGTGCTGCCGCTGAGCCGCCCCGCCATCATCACCAGCGCCATCTTCACCTTCATCAACGCGTGGAACGACTTCATGGGGCCGTTGATCTACCTCAACACCCCCGAGAAGTACACCGTCTCGCTCGGCCTGATGATGTTCCGCGACCAGGAGGGCATCTCCAACTACGGCAGCATGATCGCGATGTCACTGGTGGCGCTGGTGCCGGTCATCGCCTTCTTCATGGCCTTCCAGCGGTACCTGATCGACGGTATGGCGACCTCCGGACTGAAGTGAAAGGGCTGAGGCGGTCAGCATGGCGCAAGCACGCGTGAAACCCCGTAGGGAGCCGGTGTTCGGCGAGCGCTTCGCGGTCTTCGCCGAGTGTCTGCTCACCGGCGTGTGGATCGCCGTGGCCTGCCTCGGAGTCGTCACCTATCCCGCCGCCCTCGCCGCCGGCGCCCGGCATCTGCGGCGTCGTACCGCCCACGAGGGCGGTGGGCGGCGGGAGTTCGTCGCGGACTTCAGGGCGGCCCTGCGCGGGGGATGGGTCGTCGGGCTCGCGGGCTGGGCGGTGGCCGGGGCGGTCTGGGTGGACGTCCTGGCCGCGCGGGCCGGGATACCCGGAGGGCCGCTCGTCGGGGCCGTCGGGCTGTTCGCGCTGATCGGGCTGGTCGTGGCCCTGCTGCGGGCGGCGGCCGTCTGGACGCCCGGTGTCTCCTGGCGGGGGCTGCTCGCGGACGCCGGGCGGCGGACCGTGCTCGATCCCGCCGGGTCCTTCCTCGTCGTCTGCGGGCTGGGCGTCGTTGCCCTGTCCGGGGCGTTCATCACGCCGCTGGCGGTTCCCGTCCTGGGGGCCGCCGTGGCGGCGGCCGTCGCCGTGGAGGAGCGGTACCGGCGCCGCTGACCGGCGGTGCCCTCGTCAAGGTCGGCGCCCCGGGCACCGTACCTCTCTCTGTCATGCCCCTGTCCAGCTGCACGGAAAGCTTCCCGCACGGAAAGGAAAGGCTGAACTCTCATGTCTCCCATCCCCCGCAGGTCCATCCTGAAGGCGGCTGCCGTCGCCGGAGCCGCCGCGCAGTTCAGCTGGGCCCTAGGAGCCAAGGACGCCCAAGCCGCTACCGGAGCCGAGGCCGCGGACGCCGATCCCGTGACCCTGGACTGGCTGGAGGACGGCGGGCTCGGCGCCGCCCCCGGCTCCACCCTCGGCGTGCCCTGGCCGAAGGGCGTCCACCAGGAGGACCAGACCTTCGCGCTGACCGACGCGGAGGGCAAGTCCGTTCCCGTGCAGTCCTGGCCGATCGCCTACTGGCCGGACGGATCGCTCAAGTGGACGGCCCACGCGGTGAGTTCGGGAACCGGCAAGCTCACGCTCGCCGCCGGTGAGGCCGCCGTACCGGACAAGAAGGTCACCGTCGACAAGAGCGGCGGCACCATCGACATATCGACCGGTGTCATCACCGCCAGGATCGGCAAGTCCGGGGCCACCCTGATCAAGTCGGTCACCCGGGGATCGACGGAGATCGCTCGCAACGGTCGGCTCGTGCTGATCCGCCAGCCCGAGATCGAGGACGAGGACCAGGGCGCCGTCAAGACCGAGCGCTTCGAGGGTGCCATCTCCGAGGTCACCGTCGAGCAGGAGGGCCCGGTCCGCGCGGTCGTCCGCATCGACGGCAAGCACCGCAAGGGCAGCCGCAGTTGGTTCCCCTTCTCCCTCCGTCTCTACTTCTACGCGGGCGCCGACTCCTTCCGCATGGTGCACACCATCACCTATGACGGCACCCAGGAGCCGGGCAAGGCCGGCGGCGACTTCATCCGCGGCATCGGCGTGCGCTTCACCGTGCCGATGCGCGACCGGTCCTACGACCGCCACATCCGCATCGGCGGCGAGGGCACCGGCATGCTCCGCGAGGCCGTCAAGGGCATCACCGGACTGCGCCGCGACCCGGGGGCGGCCGTACAGGCGGCGCAGTTCGCGGGGGAGAAGCTGCCCGACCCGGCCACCTGGGACCAGCGGGTGACGACCCGGCTGCAGTACATCCCCGAGTGGGGCGACTACACGCTCTCCCAGCTCTCGGCCGACGGCTTCACCCTGCGCAAGCGCACGAAGAAGGGCTACGGCTGGATCGGCGCCGGCGGTGGCCGACGGGCCTCCGGGTTCGGGTATGTCGGCGGCGTCAGCGGCGGGCTGTCGTTCGGGCTGCGGGACTTCTGGGAGAAGTTCCCCGCGCAGCTCGACATCCGCGACGCCCACACCGACGAGGCCGAGGTGACCATGTGGCTCTGGTCGCCCGAGGCGCAGCCCATGGACCTGCGCTTCTACCACGACGGCATGGGCCAGGACACCTACCCCGAACAGCTCGAAGGTCTCAACATCACCTATGAGGACTACGAGCCGGGGTTCGGCACCCCGTACGGCATCGCCCGCACCTCCGAACTCCTCTTCTGGGCCAACGAGTCGACCCCTTCGGCGGAGGTCCTGGCCCAACAGGTCGAAGCCGTACGGGTGCTGCCGCAGCTGGCCGCCCCGCCCAAGCAGCTGATCAAGGCCAAGGTCTTCGGCCCGGGGCTCTACTCCGAGCCGGACCGGTCCACGCCCGCAAAGGCGAAGATCGAGGACCACCTCGACTTCCTCTTCACCTACTACAAGGACCAGGTGGAGATGCGCCGTTGGTACGGCTTCTGGGACTACGGCGACATCATGCACACCTACGACACCGTCAGACACCAGTGGCGGTACGACATCGGCGGCTACGCCTGGGACAACTCCGAGCTTTCGCCGGACCTGTGGTTGTGGTTCGCGTACCTCCGCAGCGGCCGCGCGGACATCTTCCGGTTCGCCGAGGCGATGACCCGGCACACCGGCGAGGTCGACGTCTACCACCGCGGCAAGTGGGCCGGTCTCGGCACCCGGCACGGCGTCCAGCACTACGCCGACAGTGCCAAGCAGCAGCGCATCGCCAACACCACCTACCGCCGCTACTACTACTTCCTCACCGCCGACGAACGCGTCGGCGACCTCATGCACGCCAACGTCGACTCCGACGAGACCTTCCTCGTCCTCGACCCGATCCGCAAGATCCGCACCGAGCCGTACACACCCGACCGGCACGCGCTGTCGATCGGCTTCGGCACGGACTGGAGCGGGCTGGTCTCGGCGTGGCTGACGGAGTGGGAGCGCAAGGGGCCCAAGTGGGAGAAGGCACGCGCGCGCGTGCTGTCCACGATGGAGACGATCGCCGCCCAGCCGAACGGGTTCGTGCAGGGCAGTGGGCTGTACGACCTCGACACCGGCAAGTTCGCGGTCGCCGACAAGCCGGTGGTCGGGGTTTCCCACCTCTCCGCCGTCTTCGGCCTCAACGAGCTGTGCGCCGAGCTCATCGATCTCGTCGACATGCCGAAGTTCAACGAGGCGTACTTCGACTACTGCCGCTACTTCAACGCGACGAAGGCGGAGCAGGCGGCGCGTTACGGCTCCAACTTCGGCACACTGCTGCTCTTCCAGGGGCACTCGCGGCTCGACGCGTACGCCGCCGTCCAGACCGGGGACGAGAAGCTGGCCAAGCGGGCCTGGGAGAAGTTCTACAACTCCGACGGGTACAAGGAGTCGGCGCCGTGGAAGACGGTGGAGGTGAGCGGGCCGGATGCGCTGGTGCCGGGTAGCGAGGCTTCGTGGGTATCTACCAACGACACCGCGCTGTATGGCCTCGCAGCCATCGAGAACTTGGCGCTGCTCGGGGACAAGATGCCGTAAGGGTCTGTGGGGAACTGCGGGTCCGTTGTGGCTGGTCGCGCAGTTCCCCGCGCCCCTATCGGGGCGCTTCAGTGCATGTTCCCCAAGAAATCCCGCATCCTTCGGGCATCCCTGAGGCGTTGTTCGTACGTCGCTCCCATCGCGAGCAGCAAGAGGCCGGCGAGGGCCGGAGGTACCCAGCGGGGGAGTGCGTCGGTCACCTGGGCGATGTACGGGGCGAGTTCGTGCAGGGCGTCCAGGGCGAGCACCGTGCCGCCGAGCAGCAGCGGTGCCAGGAGGTGGTGGCGGGCGCCCAGCAAGGTGACCGCCAGGGCCGTGAGGCCCAGCAGCAGGGGGCGCGTCCAGTGCGGGTCGCCCCAGGCCGTGAGGAGGCTCGGTACCAGGGTGGCGGCGAGGCCGGGGCCGTACGCCGTCCAGGACGAGGTCTGTGGATCGCGGCGCCTGCGCAGGGCGCCGACGAGCAGGGCCGGGACGGTGACCGGCAGCGTGTACGCCTCGGGCGTTCCGATGTCCCAGGCCGCCAGCCGTACCCAGGTGGCCAGGACGAAGAGCGCGGCGGCGGCGTAGCCGACGGGGCGGCGGTCGGGACGGATCGCCGTACCGGCGGTGACCACACCGCAGAGCGCCAGGACCAGGGCGAGCATCGGCAGGTCGGCCGAGACCGCCGCCAGCCCGATGGCGAGCAGTGCGGCGATCCCACCCGCCACCTCGACCGGCACCGTCGCCCTCGGGTCACCGAGCCGTGCCGCGAGCAGGGCCGCCGCCAACGGGACCGCCAGGACCAGCAGGGCGGTGTACTGCGGCTGCCAGTCGGCCGCGGCTCCCGTCGCGCAGGCGAGCGCGGCGGCGTACCCGAGTGCGGCCGGGGCCGTGACCGGGGCGAGGTGCGGCTTCCAGGAGGCTGCCGCGAGCAGTGCCGTCAGTGTGGCGAGCACGGCCAGGGTGGCGGGCTCCGTGGTCAGGGAGAGGAAGGCGAGGGAGAGTGAGGTGAGGAGGGCGAGGACCGTGGCGGTGGGGCCGGGGGTCGGGAAGTCGACAGTTGTGGCCTTCTCCGTGGAGGCCGCTGAGGGCTCCTCCCTTGCGGTCTCCGTCTCCGGGCGCTCGGACGGCCGCATCCACGCGGCTGCCGCGAGGGCGCCGGCCGTCGTGATCCCCAGAGCCACCAGGCCCACGACGTAGGGGACTTCGAGCACCGCCGGAAGCACCAGCGCCGTCGCCCACGCCAGCACCAGCACACCGGTCAGGGCCCGGGGCCGCCAGACCGCGTCACGCGCAGCGAGGACCAGTACGACGGCGACGACCGCCAGGACGACAGGCACCGTCTCCATGTCCACAGGCCATGGCGCGGAGACCGCCAGCGCCTCCCGGAGGCCTCCCGGCGCCCCGGACCACACCCGCTCCGCCCACGCGACCGGGCCCACCAGCACGATCCCCACCAGAGGCACAGTCCACAGCAGGGCAAGCCCCTGTACGGCGGCGGAGGCCCGGGCGAGCCCGCGCCGTACCGTCTCCGGCAGCCGGTCCAGCCGTACCGCCGCGAGCAGCGCGATTCCGCACGCCAGATACGCCGGGACCGTCCAGGCGTCCGGCAGCGCGGGTCGGGCGGTGCCGCCGAGTGCGGCGACCGTGAGGAGGCCGGCGGTGACCGTGAGGCCGCCCGCGTGCTTCTCGGCGGCCTGCTGCCGGGCCGCCGTCAGCGCGACGCCCGCCGCGAAGAGGAGGAGCGCCGCCGCACGGGCGGCGGCGCTCGGGCCGGTGGCCGTCCAGGACAGCCAGCCGGCGGCCCACACACCCCAGGCGCCCATGCCGTACGCACCGATCGCGGCGGTGATGCGCACGGACCCGGCGGGCACCCGGAGCGCCACGCCCGTGTCGAACCCGGCGGTCACGAGCACGGCGGCCGTGATCCAGTACGGGCCCGCGTCGGCCGCCACCGCCCAGAGGGCGAGGGGCAGTTGGGCCACGACCAGTGCGGCGGGCAGGGGCAGACGCAGCCCGGACGTGCGCGGCAGCAGGCCGTACGCCGTCCACAGGGCCGCCAGTACGGCGGAAGCGGCCGCCACGTAGCCCGTGGCGTCCACGTCGGCGAGCCCGACCTGGTGCAGCGCGTACGCGTCGAGCACGGTCAGGGCGAGCCCGATGCCTGCCACCGACTCGGCCGTCGACCGCAGTCCGCGCTTCAGCAGCGGCACCGGCACGGCGAGCACCGCCACCGTGACTCCGCCGAGCACCACAGCCCGCCCGGCGATCCCCATGTGCCCCCAACTGACCAGCGTGAACGCCATCGCGGCGATGGTGAGCAGGACACCGCCGAGCACCAGCAGGACGTTCTGGACCCGGGGTGCCGAGGCCTCCGGGCGTGGCGGTGCGACGGGCGCCGGGGTCGGTCGTGCCGCAGTGTGCAGCGCGGTGACCAGCCAGGCCCGGCGGTGCAGCAACTGGGCCCGGCGGGCGTCCAGTTGGCGCAGCTCGAGGTCGAGGAGCCGCAACTCCTCGGCCGGTGGCGGAAAGTGCGTCATGCCTGGAGTGTGGCCCGCGTCACGTCGTACGGCATGAGTGCGCGTACTCAGAACGTACTCAGGTGCGGCGGAAACCCGCCGCACGCGGGCAGACTCGGCCCATGGACTGGAGCCACTACCGCTTCCGCAGCCTGTGGGCCCTGCCCGCGGCGCCGGCCGCCGTCTACGACGTGCTGGAGCAGGCCGAGGACTACCCCCGCTGGTGGCCCCAGGTGCGCGAGGTGAACAAACTCAGTGACACCACCGGCGTGATCACGATCCGCTCCGTACTGCCGTACGGCATGGTCTTCAGCGCACGTGAGGTGCGGCGGGACCGGGAGGCCGGAGTGCTGGAGATCGCGCTGTCCGGGGACATCGACGGCTGGGCGCGCTGGACTCTCACGCCGCACGGTGCCGGGACCATGGCCCGCTACGAGCAGGTCGTCGATGTGAACAAGCCGCTGCTGAGGCGGTTCGCGGTGCCGGGGCGGCCGGTCTTCCGGGCCAATCACTGGCTGATGATGCGGTCCGGGCGGCGAGGCCTGGTGGCCTACTTGGCCGGCGGTCATCAAGCGGTTTGATGGAGACCCGCCGGGACCTGTATTGTTCAGTCCGTTCCCGGGCGATTAGCTCAGTGGGAGAGCGCTTCGTTCACACCGAAGAGGTCACTGGTTCGAACCCAGTATCGCCCACGATCGCGAGAGCGACGTGTGTCCGCAGACAGCGCGGACCACGTCGCTCTCTTCGTGTTGTGCACGGCTTCGCCGCGCGGTGTGGGGGCTCCGCCCCACAGCGGCGTTGTCGTCGGCCGGAGCCGGAAGGCCTACGCCGCCGCCGGCAGATCAGGTCGCAGTGGCCACGCCGGGTCCACCGCCTCCTCGCTGCCGCTGCGGGCGAACCACGCCTGCAGGCCACGTGCCTGTGCCGCGTGCCACACCGCCTGGAGCGTGTGCAGCTCCGCGGGGGACAGGCGCTCCAGACGGCCTGCGAAACGGCGGCCCACTGCCCGTACGACCTCCAGCGAGGCCAGTGCGTCGGCCCCCGCGTCGTGCGCGCCGTCCAGCGTGACGCCGTAGTGCGCGCACAGGTCGGTCAGGGTGCGACGGCCCTTGCGATAGCGGTCCAGATGCTTGTCGAGGACGCGCGGGTCGAGCACCAACATGGGCGACGTCTCGAACCATCGGTCCAGGGACGACGCGCGATGGCGCCGCAACTCGCGGTCCAGCAGCGTCAGATCGAACGGCGCGTTCATCACCACTATCGGCCGGCCCACCGCCGCCTGACCGGCCAGTTCCTCGACTATCTCCTGCATCACCGGCGCCGGCCAGCGGCCGTTGCGCTGGAGATGTTCCTCCGTCAGTCCATGCACTGCCGTCGCCGCTTCCGGCACCGGCACGCCCGGGTTCACCAGCCACCGGGTCACCCGTGGCCGGGTGCCCGGGGCGTCCTGGACGACGACGGCCGCCGAAACGATCCGGTCGGTCTCGACGTCCACGCCTGTCGTCTCCGTGTCGAATGCCGCCAGCGGGCCTTCATACCAGCACGCCATACCTACACAACCCCTCGTTCACCCACGGCAGCTGACGTACCGTCTTCTGCCCGTTTGGTGATACCCGGGCCGTTTGCGGCGTACGCCGGGAGGACACAACAGGAGTGCGGGTCTTTGCAGTTCAGCGGCCCGGACGGGGATTCACTTGGCGTGGAAGGCTGTTCGTCATGGCGATAGCGCAGCCCGAGCGGGGCGGGCTGCTGCCCGAACGCACGGGCCCCCATCGCGGTTCACTCGCCACCACCGCCTGCATGGAGACACTGCAGGTGGGTTATCTGCATGCCGTCGCGGCGGCGGCCGGATGCTCGCTGTCCCAGCCGTTCCCGGACAACGGCATCGACTGGCACGTCAGCCACAGCGCGCCCGGCCACACGGTCGACGACGAGGTCACCATCAAGGTCCAGCTCAAGGCGACGTACCAGCTCGCGCCGAACCCGCCCGCCCGTCTCCCACCACCCTCAACGGAGGGGGCTGCGCCCCCGCCCCTCCAGTTCCGCCGCTTCTTCTCGTTCACGCTCGACAACGACCACCTGGCGAAGCTCGCCCGCACCCCGGTCTCGGTGCACAAGATCCTGGTCGTGATGATCGTTCCGCGGTCGCAGGAGCAGTGGCTGCGGGCCGGCCACGACCGGCTCGATCTGCGGCACTGCTGCTACTGGGTCAACCTGGCCGGGCACCCGATCACCGGGCGGCGCCGCACCACCGTGCGGATACCGACCTCACGCATCTTCGACGACCGGGCGCTCTGCGAGATCATGACGCGGGTCGGAACGGGAGGCAAACCGTGACGCATCGCCCCCTGGAGGAGCCGGTACGACCAGTGCGGCCGCACCCGGTCGACGCGTCCTGGGACCGTCCCCCCGAGCCCGGCGAGGTCGACCCCGCCGTGCTGAGCGCCCTGCTGCACCGGCACGGCTGGCAGCGGCGCGGCGGAGCGGCGGGCCGCTACGGCCGCTGGACCCCGCCGGGGCCGGGCGGCAACGGCACGAGTCTGCTCGTCCCCGAGTCCCGCGCCTTCCCCGACAGCGACGACCTGCTAGGCGAGGCGCTCGTCGCCCTGTCCCGCAGCGGCATGCCCTCCGCACGTGAGGTGCTGGTCGGGCTCGCCGTGCCCAGCGACGAGATCCGCTGGTGGCGGGACGCGCCAAGCGGGCCGGCCGGGGCCGCGCCCTGGACCGTCGAGGAGGAACAGCGCAGCGCCGCCCGCCAGATGCTCCTCGCCGCGGCGCTCGCCACGCGCGCGCGTGCCGGCTACTACGGCGCCCGGCACCGCCGCTCGGCCGCCGCGATGCTGGAGAGCGTGCTCGTCGGCCCCGCCGCGGCCGGGCACGGCCTCACCGCCTTCGTGCCCGTCAGTACGGGGCGCCCGCTCGCCGTACGCCTCCACCAGGCGCTGTACGCCGCCCGCGAGGCCATCGACTACCAGCGGGCCACCGGCGGCATGGACGCCTTCGACGGCGCCGTCGAGGCAGGCGTCAGCCGCGAGCTCACCGAAGCGCTGGTGGCGTTGGTGCGCGGCACCGAGGGCGCCCGCATCGCCGTCGAGTGGGCGCCCGCCGCCGGGGTGCCCGAGGACTGCGCGGCCGGTGTCGAGCCGGTCGAGTTCTCGCCGGGCGACCTGCCCGCGCTGCGCGAGGCCGGGGCCCGCTATCTGCGCGAGGAGCCGTCCGTGCCGGTCAGGCTCACCGGCGCGGTCGTACGGATGCGCAGGTCGGGGCCGCGCGGAGAGGGCACCGTACGGCTGCGCGTCCTCGCGGGCGCCGAGGTGCCGCACGTCCGGCTGACCCTGGACGAGGAGGCGTACCGCATAGCCGGCCACGCGCACCTCGTCGGGCTGCCGGTGCGGGTGCACGGCCGTCTGGAGAGCCGAGGCGGCTTCCGCAAGGTCACGGGGGCCTCTGGCGTCGTACCGGTACAGGTGGACGACGCCGAGCGGGACCGGCTGATGAAGTCGCTGCAGGAGGATCTGGACTTCTTTGAGGAGGCTTGCGGCGCGGAGGAGCGGGACGACTGAGGGGCGGTCTCCCGAGAACTGGGGGAGGTCGGGCGGGACCGGGGATGCGCCCCGGTACTGCGGGGATGCGTGCCGGTACTGAAGGTGACCGTTTCGCGGTCAGCCGTCCTGGGTCGGTACGATCGCGTAATGCGCGCGCTCCTGGTATGGCGCCGCACCCCACCTTCAGTCAGGAGAGACCGGTGTCAGACGTCCGTGTGATCATCCAACGCGATTCCGAGCGGGAAGAGCGCGTGGTGACGACGGGCACTACGGCCGCCGACCTCTTCGCCGGCGAGCGCTCGATCATCGCCGCGCGCGTGGGCGGCGAGCTCAAGGACCTGTCGTACGTGCTCTCCGACGGCGAGGAGGTCGAGGGCGTCGAGATCTCCTCCGAGGACGGTCTGGGCATCCTGCGCCACTCCACCGCGCATGTGATGGCGCAGGCCGTGCAGGAGCTCTTCCCCGAGGCCAAGCTGGGCATCGGCCCGCCCGTCAAGGACGGCTTCTACTACGACTTCGACGTCGAGAAGCCGTTCACGCCCGAGGATCTCAAGGCCATCGAGAAGAAGATGCAGGAGATCCAGAAGCGGGGGCAGCGCTTCTCCCGCCGTGTCGTGACCGACGAGGCGGCTCGTGAGGAGCTGGCTTCCGAGCCGTACAAGCTGGAGCTGATCGGCCTCAAGGGCTCCGCCTCCTCCGAGGACGGCGCGGACGTCGAGGTCGGCGCCGGTGAGCTGACGATCTACGACAACCTGGACGCCAAGACCGGCGACCTGTGCTGGAAGGACCTGTGCCGCGGTCCTCACCTGCCGTCGACCCGCGCGATCCCGGCGTTCAAGCTGATGCGCAACGCGGCCGCCTACTGGCGCGGCAGCGAGAAGAACCCGATGCTCCAGCGCATCTACGGCACCGCCTGGCCGTCCAAGGACGAGCTGAAGGCGCATCTCGACTTCCTCGCCGAGGCCGAGAAGCGCGACCACCGCAAGCTGGGCAACGAACTCGACCTCTTCTCGATCCCCGAGCAGATCGGTTCCGGCCTCGCCGTCTTCCACCCCAAGGGCGGCATCATCCGCCGCGTGATGGAGGACTACTCGCGGCGCCGCCACGAGGAGGCGGGCTACGAGTTCGTCTACACCCCCCACGCGACCAAGGGGAAGCTCTTCGAGACCTCAGGTCACCTGGACTGGTACGCCGAGGGCATGTACCCGCCCATGCAGCTCGACGAGGGCGTGGACTACTACCTCAAGCCCATGAACTGCCCGATGCACAACCTGATCTTCGACGCGCGCGGTCGCTCGTACCGTGAACTGCCGCTGCGCCTCTTCGAGTTCGGGACCGTGTACCGGTACGAGAAGTCGGGCGTCGTGCACGGCCTCACGCGCGCGCGTGGCTTCACCCAGGACGACGCGCACATCTACTGCACCCGCGAGCAGATGTCCGACGAGCTCGACAAGCTGCTCACCTTCGTCCTCGACCTGCTGCGGGACTACGGACTGACCGACTTCTACCTGGAGCTGTCCACCAAGGACCCGGAGAAGTTCGTCGGCTCCGACGAGGTCTGGGAGGAGGCGACCGAGACCCTGCGCCAGGTCGCCGAGAAGCAGGGCCTGCCGCTGGTCCCGGACCCGGGTGGCGCCGCCTTCTACGGTCCGAAGATCTCCGTCCAGGCCAAGGACGCCATCGGCCGCACCTGGCAGATGTCGACCATCCAGCTCGACTTCAACCTGCCGGAGCGCTTCGACCTGGAGTACACCTCCGCGGACGGCTCCAAGCAGCGTCCGGTCATGATCCACCGGGCCCTCTTCGGCTCGATCGAGCGGTTCTTCGCCGTGCTCCTGGAGCACTACGCGGGCGCCTTCCCGGCGTGGCTGGCCCCGGTCCAGGCGATCGGCATCCCGATCGGCGACGGGCACGTGGACTATCTGGAGAAGTTCGCCGCGGCCGCCAAGAAGAAGGGCCTGCGCGTCGAGGTCGACTCGTCCTCCGACCGTATGCAGAAGAAGATCCGCAACGCCCAGAAGCAGAAGGTGCCCTTCATGGTCATCGCGGGCGACGAGGACATGGCCAACAACGCCGTCTCCTTCCGCTACCGTGACGGCTCGCAGGAGAACGGCATCCCGTTCGACGAGGCCATCGCGAAGATCGCGCAGGTGGTCGAGGAGCGGGCGCAGGTCTGATCGCACCTGACGGGGCCCTCGGGGAGTTCAGCTTCCCGGGGGCCCTTCGTCGTCGTCGCGGGAGAAGGCCTGCAACAGCCACGAGGCGAAGGTGCCGGTCACCGCACCGAGCAGGCCGAGCCCTACGGCCATGACCCCGACGCCGACCAGCCGCCCGCGCGGCGTGACCGGGGTGATGTCGCCGTAGCCGACCGTGGCGAGGGTCGAGCAGGTCCACCACACGGCGTCCCCGAAGGTCCGCATGGTCGCCCCCGGTGCGCCGCGCTCCTGGTGGTAGACCGACAGGGCACCGGTGAAGCCGAGAAGCACGGTGGACAGACCGGCGTAGACGATCACGCGCGCGTGCACGGTGAGCCGGGCCCGCCCGTGCCGGCGCTGAATGGCGTCGTGCGCCTTCACAATCTGGAGTGGCCGCAGCAGGGGCAGAAACAGAACCAACGTGTCCAGCGGGTGCTTCCGTACGAAGCTCCACCGTTGCCTGCTGAGCAGCCAGCGCCCGGCGTAGTCGACAACGAACAACGCCCAGGCGGCGAACGTCAGCGCGAGGCAGAGGTCGAGCACGGTGTCCGTGAGCTGACCATGGCCCAGGACGCGAATCGCGTACGAGGCGAGGAAGATCATCGACGCCACGCCGAGAGGGATCTCGGCGCGCTGCTGCCAGCGGGCCAAACGGCTGTCATCGTCCACCGGCCCAGCTTGGCGCGGGCCGACCGGAGGCGAGCCCCGGCGACACGCCGCGAACGGACGAAGCCATATGCTGCACGCATGACGAGTGAGCCGGAGCAGCAGTGGGGAGTGGGGATCCAGGACGCGTTCCAGCGCCTGTGGACGCCCCATCGGATGGCCTACATCCAGGGTGAGAACAAGCCGACCGGCCCCGGAGCCGAAGACGGCTGCCCCTTCTGCTCGATCCCGGCCAAGTCCGACGAGGACGGGCTGATCGTCAAGCGCGGCCAGCAGGTGTACGCGGTCCTCAACCTGTACCCGTACAACGGCGGCCACCTCATGGTCGTGCCCTACCGTCACGTCGCCGACTACACCGACCTCACCGAGCCGGAGACCATCGAGCTCGCCGCCCTGACCAAGCAGGCGATGACGGCCCTGCGCACCGCCTCCGGCGCCCACGGCTTCAACATCGGCATGAACCAGGGCACGGTCGCCGGCGCCGGCATCGCGGCCCATCTCCACCAGCACATCGTCCCGCGCTGGGGCGGCGACACGAACTTCATGCCGGTGGTGGGGCACACGCGGGTGCTGCCGCAGCTGCTTGCCGATACGCGGAAGATGCTGGCGGAGGCCTGGCCGACGGTTTGAGCCTGGGGAACGCTCTCGAGCCAGCCTGAGCCTGCGGGCAGTCGTGCCGCTGGGGGCACGGCTGGGCGCAGGCCTACGCGTCGTACACGTCCGCCTTCCGCGGTGACGGATCCTGCACTGCCGTACTCAGGAACGCCGACCGCGTACCGAACTTCTCGGTGTCCACGCCGTTCTCCTCCAGCACCTTGATCGCCGAGGCATGCACCACCCGCAGCACCGGCGTAGCAGCCCGCAGGGCATCGTCGGCCATGAACCGGTGCCGCCACGGCTGATCCGCCCACGCGTGCCGCAGCCCGAACGGCTCGGGCAGCCCTATCGTCCCGCCGAGCCAGTTCAGCAGCGGCGGATACCAGGAGATCGGGGCGCGCACCGCAAGCCGCACCACCTCGTCGGTGTTCACCAGCGGAAGCTTCACCTTGCGGGTCTCCCACGGCTTCAGCGACTTGCTGACCTCCTTGGTCGGCGCCTCGGGCTTCTCCTGGAAGAGCCCGTTCACCGGGCCGAGCGCATGCCCCGTCACCTCGATGCGCAACGTCTCGTGCAGCACGGTCACCGTGATCAGCATGGTGATGATCAACTGCCCGTCCCAGAGCGTCCACTGGACGCCCAGGTAGTGCCGGTCGCCGCTGCCGAACTGCTGCTTGTTGCAGATGTCCTGTATCGCGTGCGACTTGACGACATACGCCTCGACGTCCGTGCCCTCCGGCCGGGACACCGCCTTCGCGCCCTCGGCGATCGGCGTGACCACCCAGTGGCGTATCGAAGGCTTGGGAAAACCGCCGGTGTTGAGCGGACCGCGCTCCAGCATGCGCAGCTGGTCGTGGATCGAGCGGATGACGTCCCAGCTGCGGAAGGGGTGGATCTCCCGGGTCGGGTCGGCGGGCACCAGGTCCTCGGCCAGCTGCCAGCTGCCCCAGCGGGTGCCCATGCCGAGTATCCCCTTGGGGCCGGCGTAGAAGACGGAGTTGGACTGCTGCTCGGCGCTCAACTTGGCGAGAGACTGGCGCAGTTGCTCGGCCGCGGTCTCGCCGGGGCTGCTCGGCACCGCCTCCGGGACCTTCGCGCCGACGCTGCTGCCGGCCAGCAGACTGTCCCACCGCTCCCGCAGGTCCCTCGCCGTGCGCTCGCAGACCTGCTTCGCCCAGAACCAGCCGACCACGGGCATGAGGACCGAGGCCCGCGCATACCAGGCCCAGAAGCCGGTGAACGGCATACGGATCAGGAAGATCACGGCGAGCGCGCCCGCTGCGACGAGCAGCGCGGAGGCGAGCGCGCCGCCCCGCTTCTCGTCCCGCTTGACGATGGTGGTGCGCAGTTGGAAGATCAGCAGCCACACCAGCAGGCCGGGCAGGAACAGCACGCCGCAGAGCACCATGATGGCGCTGAGCATCCGGTCGCGGGCCTTGCGGATGTTGTTGGCCGCCAGACAGTGCTCGACGACGACCTGCGGCTCGGTGCCGAATGACTGGATCAGGGGCTTGCGGCCGCTGCCGAGCATGCGGTCGACCACGGCCCGTGAGAAGGCCTCACCCAGGTTGGGACGGAAGATCTTCGCCCAGCTGCGGCCTGCCTTGACCTCGGTCTGATGCCATTCGTTGTCGGCCTTCTTGATGTCCTCGTACGGATTGTCCCGATAGGCCGCCGAGGCCAGCGCGAAGGTAGCCGTCTGCCCCTCGCCGGCCGTGCGAGGCACCTGCGGACCGAAGATGTCCGCGTAACCGCTCTCAACGGTCATTCCCGCCCCCGATCGCCGCACTGTCGCTTCTGCGGCCTTTCCCGACTTCCGTACTGCGCACACCTGTTGATCAATGATCAGAGTATCTCCCGCCACCGACAATCGTCGGCGGACGGCCGAAGCCGCCCGCCGACGGGAGGGGAGCGTTCCACAAGGGCCGGTTGGTGGCGCCGGCGCCAACCGCCGGGCGCCGCGCGCCTGTTCCCTTGAGGCGCTGCGCGCCTGTACCTACGAGGCGGCGCGCGTCTCTTCACGAATCCTTTCGGCGACCTGCGGCGGCATCGGTTCGTGCCGCGCGTAGGAACGGTTGAAGCGAGCGGTGCCGTGCGACAGCGACCGCAGATCGACGGCGTACCGGCCGATCTCGATCTCGGGCACCTCGGCCTTGATGACCGTGCGGCCACCGCTGGTCTGCTCGGTGCCGAGGACACGCCCACGCCGCCCGGACAGATCGCTCATCACGGCGCCGACGTAGTCGTCGCCGACGAGGACGGAAACCTCGGCCACCGGCTCCAGCAGATGGATCTTCACGTCGGCCGCCGCCTCCCGCAGCGCGAGCGCGCCGGCCGTCTGGAACGCGGCGTCGGAGGAGTCCACGGAGTGCGCCTTGCCGTCGAGCAGCGTCACCCGGATGTCGACGAGCGGGTAGCCGGCCGCGACTCCCTTGGCCGCCTGGGCCCGTACGCCCTTCTCCACCGAGGGGATGAACTGCCGCGGCACCGCCCCGCCGACGACCTTGTCGACGAACTCGATGCCCGAGCCGCCCGGCAGCGGCTCCACCTCGATCTCGCAGATGGCGTACTGCCCGTGCCCGCCGGACTGCTTCACATGCCGCCCGCGTCCCGCCGACTTGCTCGCGAACGTCTCCCTCAGGGAGACCTTGTGCGGCACGACGTCGACCTGGACGCCGTAGCGGCTGCGGAGCCGTTCGAGGGCGACGTCCGCGTGCGCCTCTCCCAGGGCCCACAGCACGACCTGGTGGGTGGCCTGGTTCTGTTCCAGTCGCATGGTCGGGTCCTCGGCGACGAGCCGGGACAGTCCCTGCGACAGCTTGTCCTCGTCGGCCTTGCTGTGCGCCTGGATGGCGAGCGGCAGGAGCGGGTCGGGCATCTGCCAGGGCTCCATCAGCAGCGGGTCGTCCTTGGCCGAGAGCGTGTCGCCGGTCTCCGCGCGGCTCAGCTTCGCCACGCACGCCAGGTCACCGGCGATGCAGTGGCTGAGCGTGCGCTGCTGCTTGCCGAAGGGCGCGGACAGGGCGCCGATCCGCTCATCGACGTCATGGTCCTCGTGCCCGCGGTCGGCCAGCCCGTGCCCGGAGACGTGCACCGTCTCGTCGGGGCGCAGGGTGCCGGAGAAGACGCGCACCATCGACACCCGGCCGACGTACGGGTCGGACGCCGTCTTCACGACCTCCGCGACCAGCGGTCCGTTCGGATCGCACAGCTTCAGCTCGCGCGGCTTGCCGTCCACGGTGGTGACCCGGGGCGCCTCGCGTTCCAGCGGTGTCGGGAAGCCCCGCGTGATCAGCTCCAGCACCTCGACCGTGCCGAGGCCCTGCCGGGCACCGTCGGCGGCGGGAGCGGCGGCCAGGACCGGGAAGAACGTGCCGCGCGCGACGGCTCGCTCCAGGTCCTCGATCAGCGTCTTGACGTCGACCTGCTCGCCGCCCAGATACCGGTCCATGAGGGTCTCGTCCTCGCTCTCGGCGATGATCCCCTCGATCAGCCGGTTGCGGGCCTCCTCGATCTCCGGCAGCTGGTCCTCGCCGGGCTCGGACTCCTTGCGCTCCCCGGACGAGTAGTCGAACAGCTTCTGCGACAGCAGCCCGGTCAGGCCGGTCACGGGCGCGTGCCCGTCCGGGCCCTGCGGGCCGTGCAGCGGCAGATACAGCGGGAGCACGGCGTCGGGGTCGTCCCCGCCGAAGGCCTCCGCGCAGATCCGCGTCATCTCCTCGTAGTTCGCCCGGGCGGCCTCGAGGTGCGTGACGACGATCGCGCGCGGCATGCCGACGGCCGCGCACTCCTCCCACACCATGCGGGTCGAGCCGTCCACGCCGTCCGAGGCGGAGACGACGAAAAGGGCCGCGTCCGCCGCACGCAGACCGGCCCTGAGCTCCCCGACGAAATCGGCGTATCCGGGGGTGTCCAGAAGGTTGACCTTGATGCCGTCCCATTCGACCGGCACCAGGGAGAGCTGCACCGAGCGCTGCTGCCGGTGCTCGATCTCGTCGTAGTCGGAGACGGTGCCGCCGTCCTCCACACGGCCCGCCCGGTTCACTGCCCCCGCGGTGAGCGCGAGAGCTTCCACCAGAGTCGTCTTGCCCGATCCGGAGTGGCCGACCAGCACCACATTCCGTACGGACGCGGGGTGGTCGGCCGCCGTAGCCCTGCCGGCGGCTCCGGGATGTGCGTTCGCCTTGTCGCCCATGATCCTGCCTCCCGTGCACGGTGAGGTCACTGTGGGCGCGGACATACGGATCCGCGTGCGATTGGCGGCTCCGTTGACGCCCGCGGTTCTTCGAGCTTTCCACTCCCGTCACGGTGCGTCCATACGGCGGACGTGATCGCGCCGTCCGACCGTGGTGAACCGGGCCGCCCGACCCGGGTACGAGTGCCCGGCGGTCGCACTCACGCGCGCGTGGCTACGATGGGCCAGCCGGTGGCCAGCAAGGGCCGCACGGCGCCACACCGACCCTCGGGAAGGCCATGCTGAACAAGTACGCGCGTGCGTTTTTCACGCGTGTCCTCACGCCGTTCGCCGCATTTCTGATCCGGCGGGGCGTCAGCCCCGACACCGTGACGCTGATCGGCACCGCCGGTGTGGTCGCGGGCGCGCTGGTCTTCTACCCCATGGGCGAGTTCTTCTGGGGCACGGTCGTGATCACGCTCTTCGTGTTCTCCGACCTCGTCGACGGCAACATGGCCCGCCAGCTCGGCCGCTCCAGCCGCTGGGGCGCCTTCCTGGACTCGACACTCGACCGGGTCGCCGACGGCGCGATCTTCGGCGGGTTCATCCTCTGGTACGCCGGTGGGGGCGACGACCTCGTCCTGTGCGCCGTCTCGATCTTCTGCCTGGCCAGCGGCCAGGTGGTGTCGTACACCAAGGCCCGTGGCGAATCGATCGGCCTGCCCGTCGCGGTCAACGGCCTCGTCGAGCGCGCCGAGCGCCTGGTGATCTCGCTGGTCGCGGCCGGTCTCGCGGGGCTGCACAAGTTCGGGGTACCCGGCATCCAGTACCTGCTGCCCGTCGCCCTGTGGATCGTCGCCGTCGGCAGCCTCGTCACGCTGATCCAGCGGGTCGTCACGGTCCGTCGCGAGTCCGCGGAGGCGGAGGCCGCGGCGGCCGCGCAGGAGACGCCGCAGAACACCTCTCAGCAGAACACCTCTCAGCAGAACACCTCTCAGCGGAACGCCTCTCATGGGAGCGAGGCAGCGAAGTGAGTGCCCAGGAGCGGCTCACGGACGCGCTGTACGGCCTCGGCTGGGGCACCGTCAAGAAGCTTCCCGAACCGGTCGCCGTACGGCTCGGCCGCACCATCGCCGACCTCGCGTGGAAGCAGCGCGGCAAGGGCGTCCAGCGGCTCGAGAGCAACTACGCGCGCGTGGTGCCCGACGCGAGCCCGGAGCGCCTCGCCGAGCTCTCGCACGCGGGCATGCGCTCGTACCTGCGCTACTGGATGGAGTCCTTCCGGCTGCCCGCCTGGAGCGCCGAGCGCGTCAAGGGTGGCTTTGAACCCAAGGACATCCACTATCTGACCGACGGCCTGGCCGCCGGCAACGGCGTGATACTCGCCCTGCCGCACCTGGCCAACTGGGATCTCGCGGGCGCCTGGGTCACCACCAAGCTCGAGACGCCGTTCACCACCGTCGCCGAACGTCTCAAGCCCGAGACGCTCTACGACCGCTTCGTCGCCTACCGCGAGGGCCTCGGCATGGAGGTCCTGCCGCACAGCGGCGGCACCGCCTTCGGCACGCTGGCCCGCAGGCTGCGCGACGGCGGCCTGGTCTGCCTGGTCGCCGACCGCGACCTGTCCGCCTCCGGCGTCGAGGTGGACTTCTTCGGCGACACGGCCCGCATGCCCGCGGGACCGGCGCTGCTGGCCCAGCAGACCGGGGCGCTCCTGCTCCCCGTGACGCTCTGGTACGACGACTCCCCGGTGATGCGCGGCCGGGTTCATGCCCCGGTCGAGGTCCCCGAGACAGGTACCCGGGCCGAGAAGACGTCTGTCATGACACAGGCGCTGGCCGATGCCTTCGCCTCGGGGATCGCCGAACATCCGGAGGACTGGCACATGCTTCAGCGTCTGTGGCTCGCTGATCTGGACCCCACGAAGGGATCCTCGTGAGGATCGGCATCGTCTGCCCGTACTCCTGGGACGTCCCAGGAGGCGTCCAGTTCCACATCCGCGATCTCGCCGAGTACTTCATCCGGCTCGGCCACGAGGTGTCCGTCCTCGCCCCCGCCGACGACGACACGCCCCTGCCGCCGTACGTGGTCTCGGCGGGTCGCGCCGTCCCCGTCCCGTACAACGGCTCGGTCGCCCGCCTGAACTTCGGCTTCCTGTCGGCGGCCCGCGTACGCCGCTGGCTGCACGACGGCCGGTTCGACGTGGTGCACATCCACGAGCCGGCCTCGCCGTCGCTCGGCCTGCTGACCTGCTGGGCGGCACAGGGCCCGATGGTCGCCACGTTCCACACCTCCAACCCCCGGTCCAAGGCGATGATCGCCGCGTACTCGATCCTCCAGGCCGCCCTGGAGAAGATCAGCGCGCGGATCGCGGTGAGCGAGTACGCCCGCCGCACGCTGGTCGAGCACCTCGGCGGCGACGCGGTCGTCATCCCGAACGGCGTCGACGTCGACTTCTTCGCCAAGGCCGAGCCGAACCCGGAGTGGCAGGGCGACACGATCGGCTTCATCGGCCGCATCGACGAGCCCCGCAAGGGCCTACCGGTGCTGATGAGGGCCCTGCCGAAGATCCTCGCCGCCCGCCCGCAGACGAGGCTGCTGGTGGCGGGCCGGGGCGACGAGGAGGAGGCGGTCGAGTCCCTGCCCGCCGAGCTGCGCTCCCGCGTCGAGTTCCTCGGCATGATCAGCGACGAGGACAAGGCCCGCCTCCTGCGCAGCATCGACCTGTACGTCGCCCCCAACACGGGCGGTGAGAGCTTCGGCATCATCCTGGTCGAGGCGATGTCGGCCGGTGCCCCGGTCCTCGCCTCGGACCTGGACGCCTTCGCCCAGGTCCTCGACCGGGGCGCGGCCGGCGAACTCTTCACCAACGAGGACGCCGACGCCCTGGCCGAGACCGCGGTACGCCTCCTGGAGGACCCTGCCCGCCGAGCGGAGCTGCGGGAGCGCGGGAGCGTGCATGTGCGCCGCTTCGACTGGTCCACGGTCGGCGCGGACATCCTGTCGGTGTACGAGACGGTGACGGCGGGGGCGGCCGCGGTGGCGGCGGACGAGCGGGCCGGTGGTGGCGGGGCCGGCGGGCTGCGCGCGCGGTTGGGGTTGGCGCGGGACTGACGGCCACGGCTGCACCGGTGACATCGCAGCACTGGTGACATCGCAGCACCGGTGATACGTAGGCACCAGTGCTGCGGCGGACCGTGGCACTCCAGGGCAAGTGGTCCACCTCATTTGGCGCCCCCGTAGGCTTTCCGCCCGTGACCGCAACCCTCATCTGGATCCTCGTCGCCCTCGTCGCCATCGGTCTCTACCTGAGCTGGACCGCCGGCCGCCTCGACCGGCTGCACGCCAGGATCGACGCGGCCCGCGCCGCGCTCGACGCACAACTGCTGCGTCGCGCCTCCGTGGCCCAGGAACTGGCCACCTCAGGGGTACTGGATCCAGCCGCGTCGATCGTCCTGTACGAGGCCGCCCACGCCGCCCGGCAGGCCGAGGAGGAGCAGCGGGAGGTCGCCGAGAGCGAGCTGAGCCAGGCGCTGCGGGCCGTGTTCGCCGAGTCCCAGCAGGTGGAGGTGGTACGGGAGGCACCCGGGGGAGAGGAGGCGGCCCGAGAGCTGACCGAGGCCGTCCGCCGGGTACCGATGGCCCGCCGCTTCCACAACGACGCCGTACGCGCGGCCCGCGCTCTGCGCCGGCACCGCAAGGTCCGCCTGTTCCGCCTGGCCGGGCACGCGCCGTTCCCGATGGCGTTCGAGATGGACGACGAGCCGCCCATGGCACTGGTCGACAGGGCCGCCTGACCAGCGTGTTCACGCCCGGAGCCAGGAAAAGGATCCACCGGCTCCCTATTGGCCCTTGCAGTGGACTGGTCCACTCCCGTTTCCTCGGTGCTTGCAGTAACCCTTCTTCACCGTGTGAGGTCACCCGTGTCCATCTCCGAAAACCAGGCTCCCGAGACTGGCACCGCGCGCGTGAAGCGCGGCATGGCCGAGCAGCTCAAGGGCGGCGTGATCATGGACGTCGTCACGCCGGAGCAGGCGAAGATCGCCGAGGATGCGGGCGCCGTCGCCGTCATGGCCCTGGAGCGGGTCCCCGCCGACATCCGCCAGGACGGCGGCGTGGCCCGGATGTCCGACCCGGACATGATCGAGGGCATCATCGACGCCGTCTCCATCCCGGTCATGGCGAAGTCCCGTATCGGCCACTTCGTCGAGGCCCAGGTCCTGCAGTCCCTCGGCGTCGACTACATCGACGAGTCCGAGGTCCTCACCCCGGCCGACGAGGTCAACCACTCCGACAAGTGGGCCTTCACGACCCCCTTCGTCTGTGGCGCCACCAACCTGGGCGAGGCCCTGCGCCGTATCGCCGAGGGCGCGGCCATGATCCGCTCCAAGGGCGAGGCCGGCACCGGCAACGTCGTCGAGGCCGTCCGCCACCTGCGCCAGATCAAGAACGAGATCGCCAAGCTGCGCGGCTTCGACAACAACGAGCTGTACGCCGCCGCCAAGGAGCTGCGCGCCCCGTACGAGCTGGTCAAGGAAGTCTCCGAGCTCGGCAAGCTCCCGGTGGTGCTGTTCTCCGCCGGCGGTGTCGCCACCCCGGCCGATGCCGCGCTGATGCGCCAGCTCGGCGCCGAGGGCGTCTTCGTCGGCTCCGGCATCTTCAAGTCCGGCGACCCGGCCAAGCGCGCCGCCGCCATCGTCAAGGCGACCACCTTCTACGACGACCCGAAGATCATCGCGGACGCGTCCCGCAACCTCGGCGAGGCCATGGTCGGCATCAACTGCGACACCCTCCCCGAGGCCGAGCGCTACGCCAACCGCGGCTGGTAAGCACAGGTAACCCACCCATGAACACTCCTGTCATAGGCGTCCTGGCCCTCCAGGGCGACGTACGGGAGCACCTCATCGCCCTGGCCGCGGCCGACGCCGTGGCCAGGCCGGTGCGGCGCCCCGAAGAGCTCGCCGAGGTCGACGGCCTGGTCATCCCCGGCGGCGAGTCCACGACCATCTCCAAGCTGGCCGTCCTGTTCGGCGTGATGGAGCCGCTACGCGCGCGCGTGCGGGCCGGCATGCCGGTCTACGGCACCTGTGCCGGCATGATCATGCTCGCCGACAAGATCCTCGACCCGCGCTCGGGTCAGGAGACGATCGGCGGCATCGACATGATCGTGCGCCGCAACGCCTTCGGACGACAGAACGAGTCCTTCGAGGCAGCGGTCGACATCAAGGGCGTGGACGGCGATCCTGTGGAGGGCGTCTTCATCCGCGCCCCCTGGGTCGAGTCCGTCGGCGCCGAGGCAGAGGTCCTCGCCGAGCACGACGGCCACATCGTCGCGGTCCGCCAGGGCAACGCGCTGGCCACGTCGTTCCATCCGGAACTGACCGGTGACCACCGTGTGCACGGCCTGTTCGTCGACATGGTGCGCGCCAACCGGACAGCGGAGTCCTTGTAGGATCTCTGGCGTTCGTTCATAGATGGGTTACGCGAAGGAGACAGGCAGATGTCCGGCCACTCTAAATGGGCCACGACGAAGCACAAGAAGGCCGTGATCGACGCCAAGCGCGGCAAGCTCTTCGCGAAGCTGATCAAGAACATCGAGGTCGCGGCGCGCATGGGCGGCGTCGACCTCGACGGCAACCCGACGCTCTATGACGCCGTCCAGAAGGCCAAGAAGCAGTCGGTGCCGAACAAGAACATCGACTCCGCGATCAAGCGCGGTGGCGGTCTCGAGGCCGGTGGCGCCGACTACGAGACGATCATGTACGAGGGCTACGGCCCGAACGGCGTCGCCGTGCTCATCGAGTGCCTGACGGACAACCGCAACCGCGCCGCCTCCGACGTCCGCGTCGCCATGACCCGCAACGGCGGCAACATGGCCGACCCGGGCTCGGTGTCGTACATGTTCAGCCGCAAGGGCGTCGTCATCGTCCCCAAGGGCGAGCTGACCGAGGACGACGTTCTGGGTGCCGTCCTTGACGCGGGTGCCGAGGAAGTCAACGACCTCGGCGAGTCCTTCGAGGTCATCAGCGAGGCCACCGACCTGGTCGCGGTCCGCACCGCCCTCCAGGAGGCCGGCATCGACTACGACTCCGCCGACTCCAGCTTCGTGCCGTCCGTCCAGGTCGAGCTGGACGAGGAGGGCGCCAAGAAGATCTTCAAGCTGATCGACGCGCTCGAGGACAGCGACGACGTGCAGAACGTCTTCGCCAACTTCGATGTCAGCGACGAGATCATGGAGAAGGTCGACGCGTAGCGCTGCCGCGAGCTCAGCAGGCTCAACGGGCCGACGGGACACACCCCGTCGGCCCGTCGCGTTGTCGGTGGCACCCGATAGCCTGCACAAACAGGCGATCGAAAGGGAGGGCGGGGTGCGCGTACTGGGGGTGGACCCGGGGCTGACGCGATGCGGTGTCGGTGTGGTGGAGGGCGTCGCCGGACGCCCGCTCACCATGATCGGCGTCGGCGTCGTCCGTACGCCCGTGGACGCCGAGTTGGGGCAGCGCCTCGTCGCCATCGAACGGGGCATCGAGGAGTGGCTGGAGGCGCACCGGCCCGAATTCGTCGCCGTGGAGCGGGTGTTCAGCCAGCACAACGTCCGTACGGTGATGGGCACCGCCCAGGCCAGCGCCGTTGCCATGCTCTGCGCCGCCCGCCGCGGGATTCCCGTCGCCCTGCACACCCCCAGCGAGGTCAAGGCCGCCGTCACCGGCTCCGGCCGCGCCGACAAGGCACAGGTCGGCGCCATGGTCACCCGCCTGCTCCGGCTCAGCGCACCGCCCAACCCGGCCGACGCCGCCGATGCCCTCGCGCTTGCCATCTGCCACATCTGGCGGGCCCCCGCGCAGAACCGACTCCAGCAGGCCGTCGCCCTGCACAACGCCAAAGCACCGAAAGGCCGTACGGCATGATCGCCTTCGTCAGCGGCATGGTCGCCGCGCTCGCCCCGGACGCTGCTGTCGTCGAGGTCGGCGGCGTCGGTATGGCCGTCCAGTGCACACCGAACACGCTGTCCACGCTGCGCGTCGGCCGGCCCGCCAAGCTGCACACCTCGCTGGTGGTCCGCGAAGACTCGCTGACCCTGTACGGATTCGCGGAGGACGACGAGCGTCAGACCTTCGAACTGCTCCAGACCGCGAGCGGAGTCGGCCCGCGCCTCGCCCAGGCGATGCTGGCCGTGCACTCGCCCGACGCCCTGCGCAGGGCCGTGGCGACCGGGGACGAGAAGGCGCTCACCGCGGTCCCCGGCATCGGGAAGAAGGGTGCCCAGAAGCTGCTCCTGGAGCTGAAGGACCGCCTCGGCGAACCCATCGGCGCACCTGCCGTGGGCACCCCTGTCACCCAGAGCTGGCGCGACCAACTGCACGCGGCACTGATCGGCCTGGGGTACGCGACGAGGGAAGCCGACGAGGCCGTATCCGCCGTGGCCCCGCAGGCGGAGGCGGCCGAGGGCACGCCCCAGGTCGGCCAGTTGCTGAAGGCTGCCCTGCAGACCCTGAACCGAGCCCGCTGACCCACCGGAACCCGAGGCACATCACATGAACTGGGACGACACCACCGACAGCTCCGCCCCCGAGCGGCTCGTCGGTGCGTCCGCCGACCGTGAGGACCAGGCCGTCGAGGCCGCGCTGCGCCCGAAGGACCTGGGCGAGTTCATCGGCCAGGAGAAGGTCCGCGAACAGCTGGACCTCGTCCTGCGCGCCGCCCGCGCGCGTGGCGCCACCGCCGACCATGTGCTGCTCTCCGGCGCCCCCGGCCTCGGCAAGACCACCCTGTCGATGATCATCGCGGCCGAGATGGGCGCCCCCATCCGGATCACCAGCGGCCCCGCAATCCAGCACGCCGGCGACCTCGCCGCGATCCTCTCCTCCCTGCAGGAGGGCGAGGTCCTCTTCCTCGACGAGATCCACCGCATGTCCCGGCCCGCCGAGGAGATGCTCTACATGGCGATGGAGGACTTCCGCGTCGACGTGATCGTCGGCAAGGGCCCCGGCGCCACCGCCATCCCGCTCGAGCTGCCGCCTTTCACCCTGGTCGGCGCCACCACGCGCGCGGGCCTGCTGCCGCCCCCGCTGCGCGACCGCTTCGGCTTCACCGCGCACATGGAGTTCTACGAGCCCGCCGAGCTGGAGCGCGTCATCCACCGCTCCGCGAACCTCCTCGACGTCGAGATCGACGCCGAGGGCGCCGCCGAGATCGCCGGCCGCTCGCGGGGCACGCCCCGTATCGCCAACCGCCTGCTGCGCCGCGTCCGTGACTACGCCCAGGTCAAGGCCGACGGGATCATCACCAGGGACATCGCCGGGGCGGCCCTCGCCGTCTACGAGGTCGACGCCCGCGGCCTCGACCGGCTCGACCGTGCCGTGCTGGAGGCACTGCTGAAGCTGTTCGGCGGTGGCCCGGTCGGCCTGTCCACGCTCGCCGTCGCGGTGGGGGAGGAGCGCGAGACCGTCGAGGAGGTCGCCGAGCCCTTCCTGGTACGGGAGGGGCTGCTCGCGCGCACCCCGCGCGGCCGGGTCGCCACTCCCGCCGCATGGGCGCATCTCGGCCTCACCCCGCCCCGCTCGCAAGCTGCGGGAAACGGACAACAGGACCTGTTCGGGGCGTGATGGCATCGTGACGGCGAGCTCTGTGGCCGCAGAGGGAACGCCGGTGCCATGCTGAGCGTTGTTCCATGCGCGGAGACTCGCTTAGACTCCGCCGATGCCGCCTTTGTCGGCGGCACACATACCCCCAACCATCAGGCCGCTCACCGTCGCGGTCGTGTGAAGGAAGTTCCGACCCGTGAGTCTCGTGACCCTCCTCCCGTTCATCGTGCTCATCGGGGCCATGTTCCTGATGACCCGGTCGGCCAAGAAGAAGCAGCAGCAGGCCGCCGACATGCGGAACCAGATGCAGCCCGGATCCGGTGTCCGCACCATCGGTGGCATGTACGCCACTGTCAAGGAGGTCAGCGAGGACACCGTCCTTCTTGACGCCGGCCCGGGCGTGGAGCTCCTCTTCGCCAAGAACGCGATCGGTGCCGTCCTCTCCGACGACGAGTACAACCGCATCGTGCACGGCATCGAGCACGACCTGAAGTCCGACGTCGTCCCGGACGACGCCTCCTCCCTCACCGAGGACGACGAGCCCGCCGCTGCCGCCGCCTCCGACGAGAAGCCCGTCGACTTCGGTAAGAAGGACGAGAAGGACGAGGCCGAGGAGCCGTCCGACGCCGTGGCCGCCGAGGCGAAGGCGGACGACGAGCCGAAGAAGACCGACGGCGACTCCGAGTCGAAGTAGCCATGTGCCGGGGCGCGCGGGCCACGCCTGCGCGCCCCCGGGCATGCCGATCTCGCACGGGGATCCCTACACCATGTCATGGCCGCCCGCCCGCTGATCCGGCGCGAGGCGGCCCGAGAGGGAGTACGAGAAGGTGGCAGCACCTAAGAAGGGCCGGAACGCGAGCGCCCAGAGCAAGCCGGGGCGCTCGCTGGCCCTCATCCTGATCGCCATCGCGGCGCTCACCGGAGGGATGTTCGCCTCGGGGCACACCACTCCGCGTCTTGGTATCGACTTGGCCGGCGGCACGAGCATCACGCTCCGGGCGGATGCCGAGCCCGGCCAGGAATCCGCGATCAACCAGACCAACATGAACACCGCGGTCCAGATCATGGAGCGCCGGGTCAACGGTCTGGGCGTCTCCGAGGCCGAGGTACAGACCCAGGGCGATCGCAACATCATCGTCAACATCCCCAAGGGCACGAACTCCAAGGAAGCCCGGGACCAGGTCGGTACCACCGCCAAGCTCTACTTCCGCCCGGTAATCGCCACCGAGATCTCCGGCGCCGACGCCGCGGCCACCCCCTCGCCGAGCGCCTCCAGCAGCGCGTCGGGCGACTCCACCGAGAAGGCGACCGACAAGGCGACGCCCTCCGGCTCGACCAGCCCCTCGGCGACCTCCACCACGCAGGGACGCGCGGTCACCGACGCACTGAAGGCCGACCCCACGCCGTCCACGAGCGCCACCTCCAGCGCCTCCCCGTCCGCGAGCGGCAGCCCCACCGGCGACACGGGCAGCAGCAAGCTCCAAGCGCAGTACGCCGCGCTGGACTGCACGAACAAGAAGGCCCGCGCCACGGCCGGTGACGGCGCCAAGCCCGAGGAATCCACCGTCGCGTGCGGTCAGAACTCGTCGGGACAGTGGCAGAAGTACATCCTCGGCCCCGCCGAGGTCGACGGCACGGACGTCGACAAGGCCGAGGCCGTCTTCCAGACGCAGACCGGCGCCGGCTGGACCGTGACCATGAAGTTCACGGACGCGGGCAGCAAGAAGTTCGCCTCCATCACCGGCAAGCTGGCCCAGAACCAGCAGCCGCAGAACCAGTTCGCCATCGTGCTGGACAACGACGTCGTCTCCGACCCGTCCGTCCGCGAGGCCCTGACCGGCGGCAGCGCCGAGATCTCCGGCAACTTCACCCAGGAGTCGGCCCAGAGCCTCGCCAACATGCTGTCGTACGGCGCGCTGCCGCTGTCCTTCAGCGAGGACAGCGTCAACACGGTGACCGCCGCACTCGGCGGCGAGCAGCTCAAGGCCGGTCTGATCGCCGGCGCCATCGGTCTCGCCCTGGTCGTGATCTACCTGCTGGTCTACTACCGCGGCCTGTCGATCATCGCGATCCTCTCGCTGCTGGTCTCCGCGGCCCTGACCTACACGATCATGTCGCTGCTCGGCCCGACCATCGGCTTCGCGCTGAACCTGCCGGCCGTCTGCGGTGCCATCGTCGCCATCGGCATCACCGCGGACTCGTTCATCGTGTACTTCGAACGCGTCCGCGACGAGGTCCGTGAGGGCCGCTCCCTGCGCCCCGCCATCGAGCGGGCCTGGCCGCGCGCCCGGCGCACCATCCTCGTCTCGGACTTCGTGTCGTTCCTCGCCGCCGCGGTGCTGTTCGTCGTCACCGTCGGCAAGGTCCAGGGCTTCGCGTTCACGCTCGGCCTGACCACCCTGCTCGACGTGGTCGTCGTGTTCCTGTTCACCAAGCCGCTGCTGACCATCCTGGGCCGCACGAAGTTCTTCGGAAACGGTCACCCCTGGTCCGGCCTCGATCCCAAGCGACTGGGTGCCAGGCCGCCGCTGCGCCGCACCCGCCGTCCCTCCGCCCCCGTCGAGACGAAGGAGGCGTGAGATGTCGAAGCTCGGCAACCTCGGCGCCCGACTGCACCGTGGCGAGGTCGGCTACGACTTCGTCGGCAACCGCAAGATCTGGTACGGCCTGTCCATCCTGATCACCATCACGGCCATCGTCGGCCTGGCGGTACGCGGCCTGAACATGGGCATCGAGTTCCAGGGCGGAGCGGTCTTCAACACCCCGAAGACCAGCGTCTCGGTGTCCCAGGCGCAGGAGTACGCGGAAGAGGCGTCCGGCCACGACGCGATCGTCCAGCAGCTCGGCAAGGGCGACGACGCCAAGCTGCGCATCCAGATCGCGGGCATCGACACCAAGCAGGCCGACAAGGTCTCGGCGGAGCTGGCCGAGAAGCTGGACGTCGCCGAGAAGGACGTCACCGGCGAGCTGGTCGGCCCCAGCTGGGGTGAGCAGATCGCCAACAAGGCCTGGCAGGGTCTCGGGATCTTCCTCGTCCTCGTGGTGATCTATCTGGCGATCGCATTCGAGTGGCGCATGGCACTCGCCGCGTTCGTCGCCCTGATCCACGACATCACCATCACGGTGGGCATCTACGCCCTCGTCGGCTTCGAGGTCACGCCGGGCACCGTGATCGGTCTGCTGACGATCCTCGGTTACTCGCTCTATGACACGGTCGTCGTCTTCGACAGCCTCAAGGAGCAGACGAAGGACATCACCAAGCAGACCCGCTGGACCTACAGCGACATCGCCAACCGCTCGATCAACAGCACCCTGGTCCGCTCCATCAACACCACGGTGGTCGCGCTGCTGCCGGTGGCGGGCCTGCTGTTCATCGGTGGCGGCTTCCTCGGCGCCGGCATGCTCAACGACATCTCGCTGTCGCTGTTCGTCGGCCTCGCGGCCGGTGCGTACTCCTCGATCTTCATCGCCACGCCGCTCGTCGCCGACCTCAAGGAGCGCGAGCCGCAGATGAAGGCCCTGAGGAAGCGCGTGCTCGCCAAGCGCGCCCAGGCCGCCACCCAGGGCGAGTCCCAGGACGCCCCGGTCGGCGACGAGTCGCTCGCCGACGAGCCGGAGGACGCGGCCCCCGCGGTCGTCGGCCCGCGCAACCAGCCCTCGTCCCGAGGCCGCGGCCGCGGCCGACCCTCCGGGAAGCGCCGATGACCGACATCAAGGAACTCCTGCTCAGCCGTATCCGGGACGTCGCGGACTACCCGGAGCCGGGCGTGATGTTCAAGGACATCACCCCGCTCCTGGCGGACCCGGCGGCGTTCACGGCCCTCACCGACGCGCTGGCCGAGATCGCCGGGAACACCGGCGCCACGAAGATCGTCGGCCTGGAGGCCCGGGGCTTCATCCTCGGAGCGCCGGTCGCCGTCCGCGCGGGCGTCGGCTTCATCCCCGTACGCAAGGCGGGCAAGCTCCCCGGGGCGACGCTCAGCCAGGCGTACGACCTGGAGTACGGCTCGGCCGAGATCGAGGTGCACGCCGAGGACCTGACCGGCGGTGACCGCGTCCTGGTCATCGACGACGTCCTGGCGACCGGCGGCACCGCGGAGGCCTCGATCCAGCTGATCCGCCGGGCCGGCGCCGAAGTGGCCGGCCTGGCCGTCCTCATGGAACTGGGCTTCCTCGGGGGCCGGGCCCGCCTGGCCCCGGCCCTGGACGGAGCCCCGCTGGAGTCGCTGCTCACCGTCTGAGCCGGTGCGCTCCGCACGGATCGGCCACCCGAGCACAGGCTCTTACCAACCGCAGCACCCGATGCCGCGCGCCTGCACGCCAGGCGCGCGGCATCTGCGCATCAGAGACGCGGCATCGGGGCGCCAGGGGCGGGCCCTTCCCCGCATTCATGCCTCGCGCGCCCCCAAAAAGCCCCAGCGGCCCCGCCCCGCGCCCCGCCGCATAGCGCTCCCTCCCTCAACCCGAGGGCACCCGGATGGCGCGAAACCGACGGTTCACCGCGCGCAGCCCGCACATCGCAGCCCGTACGGGAAGGCCGTGGGCAAGGTTCTCGACAGCCACAGGAAACGCTCCCGCCACCCCCGGGACACGGCAGGCACAGCACAGCGGAATCTCGCTGAGGCCCCTCGTGTTTCTCCGGTAGACGTCCCTCACATCGGACTGAAGGCGATCCTGGGGCGCAGGATCGCTACCATGGGTTCTCCGGAGCCTGACCGGGGGACCCGGATCGCGCACGAGGAGCCCTCTTGCCAGACGAGGCCCAGCACCTGACCGCCGCCAAGCCCGAGTCCGCCTCGGCGCCCGCGGCGAAGCCCGCGCCGAACGCGTCGCACGCGAAGAACGACCCGCGCGGGACGGTCGAGCATGCCCAGTCCGCGCCCGTCGACAAGCCGGCCGAGCAGACGCGACCCAAGCCTGCCCCGGCCGAGCGGCCCGTCAACTCGCCCGCGCCCCGCCCGAACGCCGGTCAGCCCGCCCGCTCCGGCTCCTCCAACCGCGTCCGCGCCCGCCTCGCCCGTCTCGGCGTCCAGCGCTCCAACCCGTACAACCCGGTGCTGGAGCCCCTGCTGCGCATAGTCCGCAGCAACGACCCGAAGATCGAGACCGCCACGCTCCGCCAGATCGAGAAGGCCTACCAGGTCGCCGAGCGCTGGCACCGCGGCCAGAAGCGCAAGAGCGGCGACCCGTACATCACCCACCCGCTCGCGGTGACCACGATCCTCGCCGAGCTGGGAATGGATCCGGCCACCCTGATGGCCGGCCTGCTGCACGACACCGTCGAGGACACCGAGTACGGCCTGGACCAGCTCCGCCGCGACTTCGGCGACTCCGTCGCCCTGCTCGTCGACGGCGTCACCAAGCTGGACAAGGTCAAGTTCGGCGAGGCCGCGCAGGCCGAGACCGTGCGCAAGATGGTCGTCGCCATGGCCAAGGACCCGCGCGTCCTGGTCATCAAGCTCGCCGACCGCCTGCACAACATGCGCACCATGCGCTACCTCAAGCGCGAGAAGCAGGAGAAGAAGGCGCGCGAGACCCTCGAGATCTACGCGCCCCTCGCCCACCGCCTCGGCATGAACACCATCAAGTGGGAGCTGGAGGACCTCGCCTTCGCGATCCTCTACCCCAAGATGTACGACGAGATCGTACGGCTGGTGGCCGAGCGGGCACCGAAGCGTGACGAGTACCTGGCCATAGTGACCGACGAGGTCCAGCAGGACCTGCGCGCCGCCCGCATCAAGGCGACGGTCACCGGCCGCCCGAAGCACTACTACAGCGTCTACCAGAAGATGATCGTCCGCGGTCGCGACTTCGCGGAGATCTACGACCTGGTGGGCATCCGCGTCCTCGTCGACACCGTCCGCGACTGTTACGCCGCCCTCGGCACCGTGCACGCGCGATGGAACCCGGTCCCCGGCCGGTTCAAGGACTACATCGCGATGCCCAAGTTCAACATGTACCAGTCGCTGCACACGACGGTCATCGGCCCCAACGGCAAGCCGGTCGAACTCCAGATCCGCACGTTCGACATGCACCGCCGCGCCGAGTACGGCATCGCCGCGCACTGGAAGTACAAGCAGGAAGCCGTCGCCGGCGCCTCCAAGGTCCGAACCGACGTGCCCAAGGCCGGCAAGGACAAGGACGCCATCAACGACATGGCGTGGCTGCGGCAGCTCCTCGACTGGCAGAAGGAGACCGAGGACCCCAGCGAGTTCCTGGAGTCGCTGCGCTTCGACCTCTCCCGCAACGAGGTCTTCGTCTTCACCCCGAAGGGCGACGTCATAGCGCTCCCGGCGGGCGCCACCCCGGTCGACTTCGCCTACGCCGTCCACACCGAGGTCGGCCACCGCACGATAGGCGCCAGGGTCAACGGACGCCTGGTGCCGCTCGAATCCACCCTGGACAACGGCGACCTGGTCGAGGTCTTCACCTCCAAGGCGGCCGGCGCGGGCCCCTCCCGCGACTGGCTGGGCTTCGTGAAGTCGCCGCGCGCCCGCAACAAGATCCGCGCGTGGTTCTCCAAGGAGCGCCGCGACGAGGCGATCGAGCAGGGCAAGGACGCCATCGTCCGCGCGATGCGCAAGCAGAACCTGCCGATCCAGCGCATCCTGACCGGCGACTCACTGGTCACGCTCGCACACGAGATGCGGTACCCGGACATCTCCGCCCTGTACGCGGCGATCGGCGAGAGCCATGTCTCCGCCCAGAGCGTCGTGCAGAAGCTCGTACAGGCGCTCGGCGGCGAGGAGGCCGCCACCGAGGAGATCGACGAGGCGGTCCCGCCGACCCGCACCCGCGGCCGCAAGCGCCGCTCCAGCGCCGACCCGGGCGTCATCGTCAAGGGTGTCGAGGACGTGTGGGTCAAGCTGGCCCGCTGCTGTACTCCCGTACCCGGCGACCCGATCATCGGCTTCGTCACCCGCGGTAGTGGCGTATCGGTTCACCGCAGCGACTGCGTGAACGTGGAGTCACTGTCCCGCGAGCCCGAGCGCATCCTCGAAGTCGAATGGGCGCCCACGCAGTCCTCGGTCTTCCTGGTCGCCATCCAGGTCGAGGCCCTGGACCGCTCCCGGCTGCTGTCGGACGTCACCCGCGTCCTGTCCGACCAGCACGTCAACATCCTCTCCGCGGCCGTCCAGACCTCCCGCGACCGCGTCGCCACCTCCCGCTTCACCTTCGAGATGGGCGACCCGAAGCACCTCGGGCACGTCCTGAAGGCGGTCCGGGGCGTCGAGGGCGTGTACGACGTGTACCGCGTGACCTCGGCGCGCAGCCGGGCGTAGGACGCACAAGGCATACGACGAGAAGGGCCCCGTACGCGAGGTACGGGGCCCTTGCCTTCGTCAAGGCTGGCGAACGGCCCGTCAGCCGCCGAACTCCTGCAGGCCCTTCAGCGCCTGGTCGAGGAGCGCCTGGCGGCCCTCGAGCTCACGCTCCAGCTTGTCGGCCTTCGCGTTGTTGCCCTGGGCGCGTGCCTGCTCGATCTGGCCCTTCAGCTTGTCCACGGCGGCCTGGAGCTGACCGGTCAGGCCCTCGGCACGCGCGCGTGCCTCCGGGTTGGTCCGGCGCCACTCGGACTCCTCGGCCTCCTGGATGGCCCGCTCGACGGCGTGCATCCGGCCCTCGACCTTCGGGCGGGCGTCGCGCGGCACATGACCGATGGCCTCCCACCGCTCGTTGATCGAGCGGAAGGCGGCACGCGCACCCTTCAGGTCACCGATCGGCAGGAGCTTCTCGGCCTCCTCGGCCAGCTCCTCCTTCAGCTTCAGGTTCTCGGCCTGCTCGGCGTCGCGCTCGGCGAAGACCGAGCTGCGAGCCGCGAAGAAGATGTCCTGGGCACCGCGGAAGCGGTTCCACAGGTCGTCCTCGTGCTCGCGCTGCGCGCGGCCCGCGGCCTTCCACTCCGCCATCAGCTCGCGGTAGCGCGCCGCGGTCACACCCCAGTCCGTCGAACCGGACAGCGACTCGGCCTCCGCGACCAGCCGCTCCTTGGTCTTGCGGGCCTCCTCGCGCTGCGCGTCCAGCTGCGCGAAGTGTGCCTTGCGGCGCTTGGAGAACGCCGACCGGGCGTGCGAGAAACGGTGCCACAGCTCGTCGTCCGACTTGCGGTCCAGCCGCGGCAGGCCCTTCCAGGTGTCCACCAGGGACCGCAGCCGCTCACCGGCGGCCCGCCACTGGTCGGACTGGGCCAGCTCCTCCGCCTCCTTGACCAGCGCCTCCTTGGCGTGGCGCGCCTCGTCGGACTGCTTCGCCCGCTGCTGCTTGCGCTCCTCGCGACGCTTCTCGACGGTCTCGACCAGCTTGTCCAGGCGGGTCCGCAGGGCGTCCAGGTCACCGACCGCGTGGTGGGCGTCGACCTGCTCCCGGATGTGGTCGATCGCGGCCTGGGCGTCCTTCGCCGACAGGTCGGTGGTCTTCACTCGCTTCTCGAGGAGGCCGATTTCGACGACCAGGCCCTCGTACTTGCGCTCGAAGTAGGCCAACGCCTCCTCAGGGGAGCCGGCCTGCCAGGAACCGACGACCTGCTCGCCGTCGGCCGTACGCACGTACACGGTCCCCGTCTCGTCGACGCGGCCCCACGGGTCGCTGCTCACAGCGCCTCCTCCACATGATGCCTGCGAGGGGCTTGTGTTCCCCCGGGCATCGTCCACAGTTTCGTCACGGCCAACATAGGCGACCGGCGGGTTGCCTGTCCGCATCCCGCGCGACCGAAATTTCGCAGTTGGCGGTCAGGATTTCGTGACTGTCGCCTTGTTGATGACGACCGTCGCATTGGGGGCGGTGTTGCCGGTCGTGGGATCGGCGGGCTCGGCTCCGGCGTCCGCGATCTTCTTCAGGACCTTCATGCCCGCCTCGGACACAGTGCCGAACGGTGTGTAGTCGGCCGGCAGCTGACTGTCCTGGTAGACGAGGAAGAACTGGCTGCCTCCGGTGTTGCGGCCCTCCTTCGTCTGCGCGTTGTACTGGTTTGCCATCGCGACCGTGCCCGCCGGGTAGACACCGCCCTTGAGGCTCGTGTCCTTGAGGTTCTCGTCGGGAATCGTGTACCCGGGACCGCCCATTCCGGTGCCCTGCGGGTCACCGCACTGCAGCACGTAGATGTTGGCGTCGGTGAGCCGGTGGCACTTGGTGTGGTCGAAGAAGCCCTTGCCGGCGAGGAAGTTGAACGAGTTCACGGTGTGCGGGGCGGCCGACGCCTTGAGCGCGATGTCTATGTCACCGCACGTCGTCGCGAGCTTCATCGTGTACTTCGCCGACTTGTCGATGGTCAGCTCCGGCTCCTTCTTCCAGGTGGCCGTCTTGACCTTGCCCGCGGCGGGCTTCTCGCACGGGTCCGGAGCCTCGCTGGTCGGGCTCGGCGTGACCTCCGCGTTCGCGTTGCTCTTGCTGCCGTCGTCGCCCTTGAGGACCCCGGTCGTGTACAGCGCGAGGCTGCCGATGACGGTGACGCCGAGCACCGACGCGACCACCGAGTTGCGCATGCGCGCCTTGCGCCGGGCGTCCGTACGCCGCTGCTGCTGCCGCAAGAACTTCTCCCGGGCGAGCTGACGCCGCCGCTGTTCCTGGCTGACCACCGGGTTCTCTCCTCATGCGTCGTATGTGTCGACCGGTACGCGTGCGTCCATTGAGCCGATCGCCCGCGTGTGCCCCGTACCGTATATGGGTTCGCTGAGGAATCGGCAGCGCCGGTAGGCTCTGACGACAGGCGAAGCCTGCCGACAAACCACCTGTGTCGACACAAACGAAGGACGATCGTGCTCATTGCCGGGTTCCCCGCCGGGGCCTGGGGGACGAACTGTTATCTCGTCGCCCCCGCCGCCGGTGAGGAGTGCGTGATCATCGACCCGGGCCACGAAGCGGCCCCCGGAGTCGAGGAAGCGCTGAAGAAGCATCGGCTCAAGCCCGTCGCCGTCGTCCTCACCCACGGCCACCTCGACCACGTGGCCTCGGTCGTCCCCGTGTGCGGCGCGCACGACGTACCGGCCTGGATCCACCCGGAGGACCGGTACATGATGAGCGACCCCGAGAAGGCGCTCGGCCGCTCCATCGGCATGCAGCTGATGGGTGAGCTGACCATCGGGGAGCCGGACGACGTCAAGGAGCTGACCGACGGCGCGAAGCTGGAGCTGGCCGGCATGGAGCTGACCGTCGCGCACGCGCCGGGCCATACCAAGGGGTCGGTGACCTTCGGCCTGCCCGAGGCGGCGGACATCCCGCCGATCCTCTTCTCGGGCGACCTGCTGTTCGCCGGCTCCATCGGACGCACCGACCTGCCCGGCGGTGACATGGCCGAGATCCTCGACTCGCTGGCCCGCGTGTGCCTGCCGCTCGACGACTCGACCGTGGTGCTGTCCGGCCACGGCCCCCAGACGACCATCGGCCAGGAGCGCGCCACCAACCCGTATCTGCGGCAGGTGGCCGCCGGCCAGGGAGCTCAGCCGGCTCCCCGACGAGGAATGTGACGAGAGACCTCCGTGAGCACCTTTCAGGCCCCCAAGGGCACGTACGACCTGATCCCGCCGGACTCCGCCAAGTACCTGGCCGTCCGTGAGGCGATCGCGGCTCCCCTGCGCAACTCCGGCTACGGCTATATCGAGACGCCCGGCTTCGAGAGCGTCGAACTGTTCGCACGCGGCGTGGGCGAGTCCACCGACATCGTGACCAAGGAGATGTACGCCTTCGAGACCAAGGGCGGTGACAAGCTCGCCCTGCGTCCCGAGGGCACGGCCTCGGTCCTGCGCGCGGCCCTGGAGGCCAACCTGCACAAGTCGGGCAACCTCCCGGTCAAGCTCTGGTACTCGGGCTCCTACTACCGCTACGAGCGCCCGCAGAAGGGCCGTTACAGGCACTTCTCCCAGGTCGGCGCGGAGGCCATCGGCGCCGAGGACCCGGCGCTCGACGCCGAGCTGATCATCCTGGCCGACCAGGCCTACCGCTCGCTGGGCCTGCGCAACTTCCGGATCCTGCTCAACAGCCTGGGCGACAAGGAGTGCCGCCCGGTCTACCGAGCGGCCCTGCAGGACTTCCTGCGCGCCCTGGCGCTGGACGAGGACACGCGCCGCCGCGTCGACATCAACCCGCTGCGCGTCCTGGACGACAAGCGCGAGTCGGTCCAGAAGCAGCTCACCGGCGCCCCGCTCCTGCGCGACTACCTCTGCGACGCCTGCAAGGCGTACCACGAGGAGGTCCGCGAGCTGATCACGGCGGCGGGCGTCTCCTTCGAGGACGACCCGAAGCTGGTCCGTGGCCTGGACTACTACACGCGGACGACCTTCGAATTCGTCCACGACGGACTGGGCTCCCAGTCCGCGGTGGGCGGCGGCGGCCGTTACGACGGCCTGTCCGAGATGATCGGCGGCCCCGCGCTGCCGTCCGTCGGCTGGGCGCTCGGCGTCGACCGCACGGTGCTCGCCCTGGAGGCGGAGGGCGTGGAGCTCGAACTCCCGGCGTCCACCAGCGTGTTCGCGGTGCCGCTCGGCGAGGAGGCCCGCCGGGTCCTGTTCGCCAAGGTGACCGAGCTGCGCAAGGTCGGCATCGCGGCGGACTTCTCCTACGGCGGCAAGGGCCTCAAGGGCGCCATGAAGAACGCCAACCGCAGTGGCGCCCGCTACACGATCGTGGCCGGCGAACGCGACCTCGCCGAAGGTGTCGTCCAGCTCAAGGACATGGAGTCCGGCGAGCAGACGGCCGTCGGCGTCAACGAGATCGTGGCGGAGCTGGAAGCCCGACTGGGCTGATTGCCGGAGCGCTGATTCCAGGGGGCGGGGACCGCATGGTTCCCGCCCCCTTCGTGTCCCGTCGGTGTCCTGAACCGAACGCCTTTACCCGGTCGCGCGCCTTTGCTTATGTCCCGTGAACGGCGGGCGAGTGGGGGTGTACGGCACAATGTGCCGTGCCCGGAGAAGGTCCAACTCTCAAGTGACGGAATCGGCGTGATGAGCAAGACGACAGTCAAAGACGTCTCCACCGAGCCCGAGCCGGAGCGTGCCGAGGCGGCGCCGCGGTCGACGGGCGGCAGCCGTGCGTTCGCCCTGATGCTGGTGATCACCGGCGCGGCGGGACTGCTTGCCGCGTGGGTCATCACGATCGACAAGTTCAAGCTGCTCGAGGCCAAGGTCGAGGGCAGGACGTTCACGCCGGGCTGCAGCCTGAACCCCATCGTCTCCTGCGGCAGCGTCATGGAGAGCAAGCAGGCCGCCGCCTTCGGGTTCCCCAACCCGATGCTCGGCCTCATCGCCTACGCCATCGTCATCTGCGTCGGCATGAGCCTGCTCGGCCGCGCCCGCTTCCCGCGCTGGTACTGGCTCACCTTCAACGCCGGCACCCTCTTCGGTGTGGTCTTCTGCGCCTGGCTGATGTACCAGTCGCTGTACCGGATCAACGCGCTGTGCCTGTGGTGCTCGCTGGCCTGGGTCGCGACGATCATCATGTTCTGGTACGTGACGTCGTTCAACATCCGCAGCGGCTTCCTGCCCGCTCCGAACTGGCTCAGGAGCTTCTTCGGCGAGTTCACCTGGGTCATGCCCGTCCTGCACATCGGCATCATCGGCATGCTGATCCTGACCCGCTGGTGGGACTTCTGGACCAGCTGAGCCAGGACCTCCCGCCGGGATCGAGGCCCAGCCTCCCGGGCCCGGCTGGATTGTCAGTGCGGTGATTTAGGGTTTCCCACGTGGAGCCCGACCTGTTCACCGCCGCCGCAGAAGAACGCCAGGAGAAGGACCCCGCCGGCAGTCCCCTGGCGGTGCGCATGCGCCCGCGCACCCTGGACGAGGTGGTGGGCCAGCAGCACCTGCTCAAGCCCGGCTCACCCCTGCGCCGACTGGTCGGCGAAGGCGCCAAGGGCCCGGCGGGCCCGTCGTCGGTGATCCTCTGGGGCCCGCCGGGCACCGGCAAGACCACCCTGGCGTACGTCGTCTCGAAGGCCACCAACAAGCGCTTCGTCGAGCTGTCCGCCATCACCGCCGGAGTGAAGGAGGTCCGCGCGGTCATCGACGGCGCCCGCCGCGCCACCGGTGGCTACGGCAAGGAGACCGTCCTCTTCCTCGACGAGATCCACCGCTTCAGCAAGGCCCAGCAGGACTCCCTCCTCCCGGCCGTCGAGAACCGCTGGGTGACCCTGATCGCGGCGACCACCGAGAACCCGTACTTCTCGGTCATCTCCCCGCTCCTGTCCCGCTCCCTCCTCCTCACCCTCGAACCCCTCACCGACGACGACCTGCGCGACCTCCTCAAGCGCGCGCTCACCGACGAGCGCGGCCTCAAGAGCGCCGTCACCCTCCCCGAGGACACCGAGGCCCATCTGCTGCGCATCGCAGGCGGTGACGCCCGCCGCGCCCTGACCGCCCTCGAGGCGGCCGCCGGGGCAGCGCTCGACAAGGGCGAGCGGGAGATCGGTCTGCAGACGCTGGAGGAGACGGTCGACCGGGCCGCCGTGAAGTACGACCGCGACGGCGACCAGCACTACGACGTGGCCAGCGCCCTCATCAAGTCGATCCGCGGCTCCGATGTCGACGCCGCCCTGCACTACCTGGCCCGGATGATCGAGGCCGGCGAGGACCCCCGCTTCATCGCCCGCCGCCTGATGATCTCCGCCAGCGAGGACATCGGCCTCGCGGACCCGAACGCCCTGCCGATCGCGGTCGCCGCCGCCCAGGCCGTCGCCATGATCGGCTTCCCCGAGGCGGCCCTGACCCTCAGTCACGCCACCATCGCCCTCGCCCTCGCCCCCAAGTCCAACTCCGCGACCACCGCGATCGGCGCCGCCCTGGACGACGTACGCAAGGGACTGGCCGGCCCTGTCCCGCCCCACCTGCGCGACGGGCACTACAAGGGCGCCGCCAAGCTCGGGCACGCGCAGGGGTACGTGTATCCGCACGACCTGTCCGAGGGCATCGCCGAGCAGCAGTACGCCCCGGATGCCCTCAAGGACCGCGAGTACTACAGCCCGACCCGGCACGGCGCCGAGGCGCGGTACGCGGACGCCGTGGAGTGGACCAGGAAGCACCTCGGGCGCAAGCGGTCCTGAGCACCCTGTAAACTGTGCCGAAGTGCTGTGTCCCGTGCTGTCAGAACGGGACGGTCAGCCGGAACCCCCAGGGGGTTCCAGGAGCGTCGCGCACCGTTCGAATGGTGTCGCGGGCAGCCCACCACCACTCGTCGCACGACGGGATCGGTCGGTGGGCCACTCGCGTGCTGCACATATGTGCCCAGACCAGGGGAGCGGCTGCCCACCCCGTCCGCAAGGGCGAGGAGGGTTTCCCCGGCTGCGGATGCGACCTCCCTCAACCCTGACAAGCCGAACACTGAGAAATGAGAGATCGTGGCGAACCAGTCCCGCCCCAAGGTCAAGAAGTCGCGTGCCCTCGGCATCGCGCTGACCCCGAAGGCCGTCAAGTACTTCGAGGCCCGTCCCTACCCGCCGGGTGAGCACGGCCGCGGCCGCAAGCAGAACTCGGACTACAAGGTCCGTCTGCTGGAGAAGCAGCGTCTGCGCGCGCAGTACGACGTGTCCGAGCGTCAGCTCGTCCGCGCCTACGAGCGTGCCTCCAAGGTTCAGGGCAAGACCGGTGAGGCCCTGATCATCGAGCTCGAGCGCCGTCTCGACGCCCTGGTCCTGCGTTCGGGCATCGCCCGCACCATCTACCAGGCCCGTCAGATGGTCGTTCACGGCCACATCGAGGTCAACGGCCAGAAGGTCGACAAGCCGTCGTTCCGCGTCCGTCCCGACGACGTCGTGATGGTCCGCGAGCGCAGCCGCGAGAAGACCCTCTTCTCCATCGCCCGCGAGGGTGGCTTCGCCCCCGAGGGTGAGACCCCGCGCTACCTCCAGGTGAACCTCAAGGCCCTGGCGTTCCGCCTGGACCGCGAGCCGAACCGCAAGGAGATCCCGGTGATCTGCGACGAGCAGCTCGTCGTCGAGTACTACGCCCGTTGATCCGTCAGCGGCCGTAGGACTTCTGCGCCCGAGCCCGCCGTTCCTCCTGCCCTTCGGGGCGGGCGGGGCGGCGGGCTTTCGCATACGGGCACGCTCATCGGGCACCGCCCTTGATCCGGTATCGCACACCGCCCCGAATCCGGTACGGAGCGCCGCCCCCGGCGCGATAGGCTCGCCCTCGAAGATACGTGTTCACACTTCAGGGAGCGGGTGCGCAGTGTCCGGTGGAGAGGTTGCCGGGATCCTGGTGGCCGTCTTCTGGGCGATCCTGGTCTCCTTCCTCGCCGTCGCGCTGGCGAGGCTGGCCCAGACGCTCAAGGCGACCACCAAGCTTGTCGCGGATGTGACCGACCAGGCCGTCCCGCTCCTGGCAGAGGCCTCCACCGCGGTGCGCTCCGCGCAGACCCAGATCGACCGGGTCGACGCGATCGCCTCCGACGTCCAGGAGGTCACGTCGAACGCCTCCGCCCTGTCGACGACCGTCGCCTCCACCTTCGGCGGCCCCCTCGTCAAGGTCGCCGCCTTCGGCTACGGCGTGCGCCGGGCCCTCGGTGGCCGCAAGCAGGAGGACGCGCCCGCCAGGTCGCCCCGGCGTACCGTGATCGTGGGCCGGACGGTCCCTGCCGCACGACGCAAGCGGAAGTAAGGACTGAGACCGAGCGATGTTCCGCCGTACGTTCTGGTTCAGCACGGGTGTCGCCGCCGGTGTGTGGGCCACCACCAAGGTCAACCGCAAGCTCAAGCAGCTCACCCCGGAGAGCCTTGCCGCCACCGCCGCGAACAAGGCCCTGGAGACGGGGCAGCGGCTGAAGGAGCGCGCGGTGGACTTCGCTCTCGACGTCCGCGACAACATGGCCCAGCGGGAGGCCGAGCTGGAGGACGCGCTCGGCATCCAGGAGAGTCCCGAACTCCCCGCGACCCGGCGGTACACCGCCATCGAGAACAACCGCAGCAACCCGAAGTACGTCGACAACCCGACGCACTCGTACAACCGGAATGAGGACCACTGATGGAGTCGGCCGAGATTCGCCGCCGCTGGCTGAGCTTCTTCGAGGAGCGCGGGCACACCGTCGTCCCTTCGGCGTCGCTCATCGCGGACGACCCGACTCTGCTCCTCGTCCCGGCCGGCATGGTGCCCTTCAAGCCCTACTTCCTGGGTGAGGTCAAGCCGCCCTTCGACCGCGCCACCAGCGTCCAGAAGTGCGTGCGCACGCCGGACATCGAAGAGGTCGGCAAGACCACCCGGCACGGCACGTTCTTCCAGATGTGCGGCAACTTCTCCTTCGGCGACTACTTCAAGGAAGGCGCCATCAAGTACGCCTGGGAGCTGCTCACCACGCCCCAGGACAAGGGTGGTTACGGCCTGGAGCCGGAGAAGCTCTGGATCACCGTCTACAAGGACGACGACGAGGCCGAGCGCATCTGGCACGAGGTCGTCGGCGTGCCGAAGGAGCGCATCCAGCGCCTCGGCATGAAGGACAACTACTGGTCCATGGGCGTCCCCGGCCCCTGCGGCCCCTGTTCCGAGATCAACTACGACCGCGGCCCCGAGTTCGGCGTCGAGGGCGGCCCCGCCGTCAACGACGAGCGGTACGTGGAGATCTGGAACCTCGTCTTCATGCAGTACGAGCGCGGCCAGGGCACCGGCAAGGACAACTTCGAGATCCTCGGTGAACTGCCCAGCAAGAACATCGACACGGGCCTCGGCCTGGAGCGACTCGCCATGATTCTGCAGGGCGTGCAGAACATGTACGAGATCGACACCTCCATGGCCGTCATCAAGAAGGCCACCGAGCTGACCGGTGTCGCCTACGGCGACGCCCACGCCTCGGACGTCTCCCTGCGCGTGGTCACCGACCACATGCGTACGGCCACGATGCTCATCGGCGACGGCGTCAGCCCCGGCAACGAGGGCCGCGGCTACGTGCTGCGCCGCATCATGCGCCGCGCCATCCGCAACATGCGTCTGCTCGGCGCCACCGGCCCGGTCGTCAAGGACCTGATCGACGTCGTGATCGGCATGATGGGCCAGCAGTACCCGGAGCTCATCACCGACCGCGAGCGCATCGAGAAGGTCGCCCTCGCCGAGGAGAACGCCTTCCTCAAGACGCTGAAGGCCGGCACCAACATCCTCGACACCGCAGTCACCGACACCAAGGCCGCCGGTTCGACCGTGCTGCCCGGCGACAAGGCGTTCCTGCTCCACGACACCTGGGGCTTCCCGATCGACCTCACCCTGGAGATGGCCGCCGAGCAGGGCCTTTCCGTGGACGAGGACGGTTTCCGCCGCCTGATGAAGGAGCAGCGGGAGCGCGCCAAGGCCGACGCCCAGGCCAAGAAGACCGGCCACGCCGGCGCCGGCGCCTACCGGGAGATCGCCGACAAGGTCGGCGAGACCGACTTCATCGGCTACAGCGACACCGAGGGCGAGTCCACCGTCGTCGGCATCCTCGTCGACGGCGCCTCGTCCCCGGCGGCCACGGAGGGCGACGAGGTCGAGATCGTCCTCGACCGCACCCCGTTCTACGCCGAGGGCGGTGGCCAGATCGGCGACACCGGCCGCATCAAGGTCGACACCGGTGCCGTCATCGAGGTCCGCGACTGCCAGAAGCCCGTCCCGGGCGTCTACGTCCACAAGGGCGTCGTCCAGGTCGGCGAGGTGACGGTCGGTGCCAAGGCCCACGCCTCGATCGATTCGCTCCGCCGCCGGGCCATCGCCCGCGCCCACTCGGCCACCCACCTCACCCACCAGGCCCTGCGCGACGCCCTCGGCCCGACGGCCGCCCAGGCCGGTTCCGAGAACCAGCCCGGCCGCTTCCGGTTCGACTTCGGCTCGCCGTCCGCCGTTCCCACGGCCGTGATGACCGACGTCGAGCAGAAGATCAACGAGGTGCTTGCCCGAGACCTCGACGTGCATGCCGAGGTCATGGGCATCGACGAGGCCAAGAAGCAGGGCGCCATCGCCGAGTTCGGCGAGAAGTACGGCGAGCGGGTGCGGGTCGTGACCATCGGCGACTTCTCCAAGGAGCTGTGTGGTGGCACGCATGTGCACAACACCGCCCAGCTCGGCCTGGTGAAGCTGCTCGGCGAGTCGTCCATCGGCTCCGGCGTGCGCCGCATCGAGGCCCTGGTGGGCGTGGACGCCTACAACTTCCTCGCCCGTGAGCACACGGTCGTCGCCCAGCTCCAGGAGCTGATCAAGGGCCGCCCGGAGGAGCTCCCGGAGAAGGTCTCCGCCATGCTCGGCAAGCTGAAGGACGCCGAGAAGGAGATCGAGAAGTTCCGCGCGGAGAAGGTGCTCCAGGCCGCCGCCGGTCTCGCCGAGTCCGCCAAGGACGTCCGCGGCATCGCCGTCGTCACCGGCCAGGTTCCGGACGGCACCACGCCGGACGACCTGCGCAAGCTGGTCCTCGACGTCCGTGGCCGTATCCAGGGCGGCCGGGCCGCCGTGGTGGCCCTCTTCACCGTCAACAACGGCAAGCCGCTGACGGTCATCGCCACCAACGACGCCGCCCGCGAGCGCGGCCTCAAGGCCGGCGACCTGGTCCGTACGGCCGCCAAGACGCTCGGCGGCGGCGGTGGCGGCAAGCCGGACGTCGCCCAGGGCGGCGGCCAGAACCCGGCCGCCATCGGTGACGCCGTGGACGCGGTCGAGCGGCTCGTGACGGAAACGGCCAAGTGAGCGACGACACACCCGCGAGTGGCGACGGCCGGGGCATGCGCCGCGGCCGCCGCCTGGCGATCGACGTCGGCGACGCCCGGATCGGCGTCGCCTCGTGCGACCCCGACGGGATCCTCGCCACTCCGGTGGAGACGGTCCCGGGCCGGGACATCCCGGCAGCTCAGCGCCGCCTCAAGCAACTCGTCGAGGAGTACGAGCCGATCGAGGTCGTCGTCGGTCTCCCCCGCTCCCTCAAGGGGGGCGAGGGCCCGGCCGCGGTCAAGGTCCGGGGCTTCGCCCAGGAACTGGCGCGCATGATCGCGCCCGTACCGGTCAGGCTCGTGGATGAGCGGATGACGACCGTGACGGCCAGTCAGGGGCTGCGCGCCTCGGGCGTGAAGTCGAAGAAGGGCCGGTCGGTGATCGACCAGGCAGCCGCTGTGATCATCTTGCAGCAGGCGCTCGAATCCGAACGAGTGTCAGGTAAAGCTCCGGGCGAGAGCGTCGAAGTGGTTATCTGATCGCGATACGGTAACGTTCCGCGCGATGTACCGGTGTTCGAACAGCCGGCGCACACAAAGAGGCGGGACGGGAACCGGATCTTCGACAGCCGCGTGACCGCCGCCTCGCGGCTCTAGGGGATCGATGACTGAGTATGGCCGGGGCCCAGGCTCCGAACCGTGGCATCCGGAGGACCCGTTGTTCGGGGACGGCGGATGGGAAGGGCAGCAGCAGGCCCATGCGGGCCAGCAGGCTGCCTACGGCGGCCAGCCGCAGCACTATCCGGAGCAGCCGCAGCAGCCACAGCACTACGGCGACTGGGGCAACGGCCAGCAGGCCGCATACGGTCAGGCGCAGCAGCAGTACCAGCAGCAGGGTCAGGAGCAGGGCCAGCAGTACCAGCAGCAGTACGACCAGCAGCAGTACGCGGCTCAGGGGCAGCAGCAGTACGACAGCAACGGCTGGGCCACCGGCACATCCCCGCAGGCCCAGTACCCCGACCCGGCGGACCACTACGGGCAGCAGACCGCGGCGTACGGCGGTGAGCATGCCGACTACTACGGCACGCCCGACGCATACCCGCCGCCGCAGCCGCCGAGCCGGCGGCAAGCCGAACCGGAGCCTCCCCAGACCGACTGGGACCCCGGTCCTGACCAGGGCGAGCATGCTTTCTTCGCCGGGGGCGGCGACGATGACGACGACTCCGACGACGAGTCGGGCGACGGCCGGGGGCGCGGCGATCGACGGGGCCGGGGCGGTAAGCCCAAGAAGCGCCGCAGCGGTTTGGCCTGTCTGGTCGTCGTGCTCGTGTTCGCCGGAGGCGTGGGCGGTATCGGGTATTTCGGGTACCAGTTCTACCAGGATCGTTTCGGCCCGGCGCCGGACTACGCGGGCGACGGCACCAGCGAGACAGTAACCGTCGAGATTCCCAAGGGTGCGGGTGGATACGAAATCGGCCAACGCCTGAAGGATGCCGGTGTCGTCAAGAGCGTCGACGCGTTCGTCGCCGCACAGGCGGAGAAAAACTCCGAGGGGAAGATCATCCAGGCGGGTGCCTACCTGCTGAAGAAGCAGATGTCCGCCGCGAGCGCCGTCGAGATGATGCTCGATCCCAAGAGCCAGAACAACGTCATGGTCAGGCCGGGCGAGCGCAACGTGGACGTCTACAAGGCGATCGACAAACAGCTCGAATTGTCGTCCGGCACGACCAAGAAGGTCGCCAAGGAGAAATACAAGAGCCTCGGACTTCCGAGCTGGGCGAACGACAACAGCGAGATCAAGGACCCGTTGGAGGGCTTCCTCTACCCGGGCACCTATGCCGCCGCCAAGGGCATGAAGCCAGAGGCGGTCCTGAAGGAAATGGTGACCCAGGCCGCGAACAAGTACGACGCGCTCGACCTGGAGGCCAAGGCCAAGGCACTCAAGTTGGACAGCCCGCTGCAGATCGTGACGGTCGCCAGCCTCGCCCAGGCCGAGGGCAAGACCGACGACGACTACCGCAAGATGGCGGAAGTCGTCTACAACCGTCTCGACCTCGCGAATCCCGAGACCTATGGTGCCCTGCAGTTCGACTCGACCTTCAATTACCTGAAGGGTCAGAGCAATATCGACATCAGTGAGTCGGAGATCAAGAGCAACCCGGACCCGTACAACACGTACTACCACAAGGGTCTGCCGCCCGGCCCGATCGGAAACCCGGGGGACGGTGCGATGAAGGGGGCGCTCAATCCGACTGACCAGGGTTGGTACTACTTCGTCGCGGTCGACGGTGTGAGCAAGACCGAATTCGCCAAGACCCACGATGAGTTCCTCAAGCTCAAGGACAAGTTCAATGAGAGCAGGGGCAACTGACGCCCGCAGGGCCGCCGTCCTCGGTTCGCCCATCGCCCACTCCCTCTCCCCGGTGCTGCACCGCACCGCCTATGAGGAACTGGGGCTCGTGGACTGGTCGTACGACCGGTTCGAGATCGACGAAGCCGCGCTGCCCGGGTTCCTCGCGGAACTCGGGCGCGAGTGGGCCGGGTTGTCGCTGACCATGCCTCTCAAGCGGGCCGTCATTCCCCTGCTCGACGAGATCAGCGAGACGGCGGCCTCCGTCGAGGCGGTCAACACGGTCGTCTTCACCGAGGACGGGCGCCGCGTCGGCGACAACACCGACATCCCCGGGATGGTCGCCGCACTGCGGGAGCGCGGCATCGAACAGGTCGACTCGGCGGCCATTCTCGGCGCGGGCGCCACGGCGTCCTCCGCGCTGGCCGCGCTCGCACGGATCTGCACCGGTGAGGTCGTGGCCTACGTACGCAGCGAGGCGCGCGCCGCCGAAATGCGGCAGTGGGGCGAGCGGCTCGACGTGGAGGTGCGGACCGCCGACTGGGCGGACGCGGACCGGGCGCTGCACGCGCCGCTGGTGATCGCGACCACCCCGGCCGGTACGACGGACGCCCTCGCCGCCGCCGTACCGGAGCGCCCCGCCACCCTCTTCGACGTCCTGTACGACCCCTGGCCGACCGCTCTTGCCGCCCGCTGGTCCATGTACGGCGGGGCCGTCGTGAGCGGCCTCGACCTGCTGGTGCACCAGGCGGTGCTGCAGGTGGAGCAGATGACCGGCCGTGCTCCGGCGCCCCTCGACGCCATGCGAAAAGCGGGAGAGCGCGCTCTCGCGGCCCGCTAGTATCCGCTGGGTTCCGCAGGGGGCGGAGCAGGCAAGAGGGGGGTTCGACGAGCTGTGTCCACTGGTCTGCCGCTGGCGTCCGGCAAGAGCGAGATATTCGAGGTCGTCCTGCAGTTCATGCCGGACTGGGTGCAGATCACTGTGCTCGTCCTGGTCGTGCTGGCCGTCCTCGCTTCGTGGGGCGTCAAACTGAAGCGCAAGATCGCCCGGCGGGGCACGGCGCGGGCGGGGCGGCCCGCTCACACGGCGGCGCAGCACGGGCAGGGCAGGGGCGCGGACCATCTGGGGCCGTACGCCCCCCAGCAGCAGGCGCGGCAGCCGAGCGGCGCGGACTTCCTCGGCGCCTACGCACCTGCGCGGACGCAGGCCGCCCAGCCGGACGCGCAGGGCAGCGGCGCCGACCACCTCGGCTCGTACGCCCCGCAACAGCAGCCGGGCAACGGCCCCGCCTAGTCGATTCCGGCGCCCCGCGCTGTCCATCCGCCGTCCGCCTGGTGGACCGGCGGCCGGGCACCGGTCCCGGACGTGGGAGGATCGGAGGAGGCGGGCCGGGGCCGCGCACCCGGTCGCGCCGTCGCCGTACGCGAGGACGCGCGTACGCAGGGCAGTACGAGGGCGCGAGCATCGAGGAGCACCGTTGAGCAGGTTGCGCTGGCTGACCGCGGGGGAGTCCCACGGCCCCGCACTCGTCGCGACGCTGGAGGGCCTTCCCGCCGGCGTGCCGATCACCACGCAGATGGTGGCGGACCACCTGGCCAGGCGGCGGCTCGGTTATGGCCGCGGTGCGCGCATGAAGTTCGAGCAGGACGAGGTCACCTTCATCGGTGGCGTCCGGCACGGGCTCACCCTCGGTTCCCCGGTCGCGATCATGGTGGGGAACACCGAGTGGCCGAAGTGGGAACAGGTCATGGCGGCCGACCCGATCGACCCGGAGATCCTCGCCGGCCTTGCCCGCAACGCGCCGTTGACCCGCCCGCGCCCCGGCCACGCCGACCTGGCCGGTATGCAGAAGTACGGCTTCGACGAGGCCCGGCCGATCCTGGAGCGCGCCTCGGCCCGTGAGACGGCGGCCCGTGTGGCGCTGGGGGCGGTGGCCCGGTCGTACCTCAAGGAGACGGCCGGCATCGAGATCGTCAGCCACGTCGTCGAGCTGTGCTCCGTGAAGGCCCCGGCGGGTGTGTACCCCACCCCGGCCGACGTCGAGAAGCTGGACGCCGACCCGCTGCGCTGCCTGGATGCGGACGCGTCCAAGGAGATGGTCGCGGAGGTCGACCAGGCTCACAAGGACGGCGACACCCTCGGTGGCGTGGTCGAGATCCTGGCGTACGGCGTGCCGGTGGGCCTGGGCTCGCACGTGCACTGGGACCGCAAGCTGGACGCCCGGCTCGCCGGCGCGCTGATGGGCATCCAGGCGATCAAGGGCGTCGAGCTCGGCGACGGCTTCGAGCTGGCACGCGTGCCCGGCTCCAAGGCGCACGACGAGATCGTCAATACGCCTGAGGGCATCCGCCGTGTCTCCGGCCGCTCCGGCGGGACCGAGGGCGGCCTCACCACGGGTGAGCTGCTGCGGGTGCGTGCCGCGATGAAGCCGATCGCGACCGTGCCGCGGGCGCTGCAGACGGTGGACGTGGCGACCGGTGAAGCGGCGCAGGCGCACCACCAGCGCTCCGACGTCTCCGCGGTTCCGGCGGCGGGCATCGTCGCCGAGGCCATGGTGGCGCTCGTCCTCGCGGACGCGGTCGCGGAGAAGTTCGGCGGCGACAGCGTCACCGAGACCCGCCGCAATGTCCGGTCGTACCTCGAGAACCTGGCCATCCGATGAGCGCAGTACCTTCGGTGGTGCTGGTCGGGCCGATGGGTGTGGGCAAGTCCACGGTCGGGCAGCTGCTGGCCGAGCGGCTGGGCGTGGGCTACCGGGACACCGACGACGACATCGTGGCCGAGCAGGGCCGGACCATCGCCGAGATCTTCGTCGACGAGGGCGAGCCCGCCTTCCGGGCGATCGAGAAGCAGGCCGTGCGCCGGGCACTCGCCGAGCACGACGGGATCCTGGCGCTCGGCGGCGGCGCGATCCTCGACGCCGACACGCGGGCGCTGCTCGCCGGTCAGCGGGTCGTCTATCTCTCGATGGACGTCGAGGAGGCCGTCAAGCGCACCGGCCTGAACGCCGCCCGCCCGTTGCTCGCGGTCAACCCGCGCAAGCAGTGGCGTGAGCTGATGGAGGCTCGCCGGCACCTGTACGAGGAGGTCGCCACGGCGGTGGTGGCCACCGATGGCCGTACGCCCGAAGAAGTGACCCAAGCCGCCCTGGACGCACTGGAGTTGAAGGACGCATGACTGAGGCAGTGACGCGGATCCAGGTCGGCGGCACCGCGGGCAGTGACCCGTACGAGGTCCTGGTGGGCCGTCAACTCCTGGGCGAGCTCGGCGGGTTGATCGGCGGCAAGGCCAAGCGGGTCGCCGTCATCCACCCCGAGGCGCTGGCCGAGACCGGTGAGGCGCTGCGTGCCGATCTGGCCGGGCAGGGCTTCGAGGTGGTCGCCATCCAGGTGCCGAACGCCGAGGAGGCCAAGACAGCCGAGGTGGCCGCCTACTGCTGGAAGGCGCTCGGCCAGTCCGGCTTCACCCGCAGCGACGTCATCGTCGGTGTCGGCGGTGGCGCGACCACCGACCTGGCCGGGTTCGTGGCCGCGACCTGGCTGCGCGGCGTGCGCTGGATCGCGATCCCGACCACCGTGCTCGCCATGGTGGACGCAGCGGTCGGCGGCAAGACCGGCATCAACACCGCCGAGGGCAAGAACCTCGTCGGCGCCTTCCACCCGCCGGCCGGCGTGCTGTGCGACCTGGCCGCGCTGGAGTCCCTCCCGGTCAACGACTACGTGTCCGGTCTCGCGGAGATCATCAAGGCCGGTTTCATCGCCGACCCGGCGATCCTGGAGCTGATCGAGGCCGACCCCGAGGCCGCCCGCACCCCGGCCGGCCCGCACACCGCCGAGCTGATCGAGCGGTCGATCCGGGTCAAGGCCGAGGTCGTGTCCTCGGACCTGAAGGAGTCGGGTCTGCGGGAGATCCTCAACTACGGCCACACCCTCGGCCACGCCATCGAGAAGAACGAGCGCTACAAGTGGCGGCACGGCGCCGCGGTGGCCGTCGGTATGCACTTCGCCGCCGAACTCGGCCGTCTCGCCGGGCGGTTGGACGATGCAACGGCCGACCGCCACCGCACCATCCTCGAGTCGGTCGGCCTGCCGCTGCACTACCGCTACGACCAGTGGCCCAAGCTGCTGGAGAACATGAAGGTCGACAAGAAGTCCCGCGGTGATCTGCTGCGCTTCATCGTCCTGGACGGCCTGGCCAAGCCGACCGTCCTGGAGGGACCGGACCCGGCCGTCCTCCTCGCCGCGTACGGCGAAGTCGGCCAGTAGGTCCGGCGAACCACCCTTCCGTCCGATTCGCCTGTGGCGATGGGCACTTCAGACCGCCTCCGGCCGTTCACCAAACGGCGGCCGGGGGCGGTACCGTTCGGATGGGGTCCCCCTCGCCTTTCGGGTGGTGGGGGAGGAGCGGGGTTCGAGCCCTGCTGCCAGCGCCAATGGCCATGGAAGACGAGATGGAGTGGCACCGGATGCAGCACGCAGTGGGTTCTCCGCTGCCGCCGCCCCACCAGTCGGGGCACGGCTGGTCACCGGCCGCACAACACCCTGGTCCGCACCAACCGGGCGCACACCAGGGACCCCCACCGCCTCAGGGACCTGCCCCTCATCAAGGGCCTGCCCCGCACCTCGGATCCGCTCCCGTGCCTCCGCCGCCCCCGGCACCGGGCTTCACGCCGCCCGGCCAGGTCCCGCCCGCGCCGCTGCACGCCCCGGTCCAGCCGGGCCCGCCGGCCCCCGAGACCACCGGCCATGTCCAGCTCCCGCCGGGCGGCCCGGTCGCCATGCCGAGCACCCCGCCGGCCACGGCGTCGCCCGATCCGACGACCACGACCCTCGCGGTGCTGCTCATCGGGCCCGCGGGGGCCGGTAAGACGAGCGTCGCCAAGTACTGGGCGGACCACCGCCGGGTTCCCACGGCGCACATCAGCCTGGACGACGTACGCGAATGGGTCCGCTCGGGCTTCGCCGACCCCCAGTCCGGATGGAACGACAACTCCGAGGCCCAGTACCGCCTCGCCCGCCGCACCTGCGGATTCGCCGCGCGCAACTTCCTGGCCAACGGCATCTCGTGCATCCTCGACGACGCGGTCTTCCCCGACCGGCCGGTGGTCGGCCTGGGCGGCTGGAAGCGCCATGTCGGCCCCGGCCTCCTCCCCGTCGTCCTGCTCCCGGGCCTGGAGATAGTCCTGGAGCGCAACGCCGAACGCACCGGCAACCGCCGCCTCACCGACGAGGAGGTCGCCCGCATCCACGGCCGCATGGCGGGCTGGTACGGCTCGGGCCTGCCGATCATCGACAACTCCCAGCTCGACGTCCCGCAAACGGCCCAGGTCCTGAACGACGTACTGGCACGATCAATCGCAAGCCCTCCGAACTGGTAGCCCAGGGGGCCTGGGCCAACCAAAGGGGCGCGAGGCTGTATCGATATGCGGCTCCGCCGCGTGGGCGCGGCAAGCCCCCACGAGCCCGCAGACGGCACACACGCCGTGCGGCACCCCGTTCCCCGAACGGAACCCTCACAAAGAGGACAATCCAGGCGCCGCCCACTCAGCCGCCCTCAACCGGCGCCAACCCCGCGGAGCTCCTACGCTCGAGTCATGTCAGAGGTATACGCCGCTCGCCGATCACGCCTACGGGAGCAGTGCAACGCGGCCGGCAACGCGGCAGCGGTCGTCTCCCGCCCCGCCAACGTCCGCTACCTCGCGGGCGCCGCCCCGCAGGGCTCCGTGCTGCTCCTCGGCAAGACCGAAGACCTGTTGGTGTGCGTCGGCCCGCCCGACGACCGTTCCACCGAGGGCCGCCCCGACGAGGCGCTGCGGATCCACACCCTCCCCGGCTCCGCAGGCGACCCGGCCGTCGCCGCTGCCGACCTCGCGGCGGCGCAGGGCGGAGACTCCCTGGCCGTGGAGGAACACCACCTCACCGTGGCCCGCCACAGAGCCATCCGCTCGGTCGTCCCGCGACTGCGTCTCGCCGACCTGGGTGGAGCCGCTGAGCAGCTCAGGGTGGTCAAGGACGAGGAGGAGATCTCCTGCCTCAGGATCGGGGCCGAGATCGCCGACCAGGCCCTCGGCGAGCTCCTCGAATCCATCCTCGTCGGCCGGACCGAACGCCACCTCGCCCTCGAACTGGAACGGCGCCTGGTCGATCACGGCGCCGACGGCCCCGCCTTCGCCACCTCCGTCGCCACCGGCCCGAACGCCGGCCGGCGCGCCCACCGGCCCACCGACCGCCGGGTCGAGGAGGGCGACTTCCTCTCCGTCTGCCTGGGCGCCACCTACCGCGGCTACCGGTGCGAGATCGGCCGTACCTTCGTCATCGGTACGTCCCCAGCCGACTGGCAGATCGAGTTGTACGACGTCGTCTTCGCCGCCCAGCGCGCCGGACGGGAGTCGCTGGCACCCGGCGCGGCCTACCGTGATGTGGACCGTGCCGCACGTCAGGTGCTGGATGCCGCCGGGTACCACGAGGGACTGCCACCCCTCACCGGCCACGGCGTCGGACTCGAAATCGACGAGGACCCGCAGTTGGCTCCCGCGGCCATGGGTAAACTGGACGCTTGCGTGCCGGTCACCGTCGAACCGGGGGTCCACCTCCCGGGCCGGGGCGGCGTCCGGATCGATGACACGCTCGTCGTTCGCCCCGAGGCGGACGGCGGACCCGAGCTACTCACCATCACGACCAAGGAGCTGCTCGCCCTTTAGACAGGAGCGTGCGCCGGGGTCGTCCACGTCAGTCCAGGAGATTCCGCAACCGTGGCTTCCACGAACGACCTCAAGAACGGCATGGTGCTCAAGCTCGAAGGCGGCCAGCTCTGGTCCGTCGTCGAGTTCCAGCACGTCAAGCCCGGCAAGGGCCCGGCCTTCGTGCGCACCAAGCTCAAGAACGTGCTCTCCGGGAAGGTCGTCGACAAGACCTTCAACGCCGGCGTGAAGGTCGAGACGGCCACCGTCGACAAGCGGGACATGCAGTTCTCCTACATGGACGGCGAGTACTTCGTCTTCATGGACATGGAGACCTACGACCAGCTCATGGTCGACCGCAAGGCCGTCGGCGACGCCGCCAACTTCCTGATCGAGGGCTTCACCGCCACCGTCGCGCAGCACGAGGGCGAGGTGCTCTTCGTCGAGCTGCCCGCCGCCGTCGAGCTCGTCGTCCAGGAGACCGAGCCGGGTGTCCAGGGCGACCGCTCCACCGGCGGCACCAAGCCCGCCACCCTGGAGACCGGTCACCAGATCCAGGTCCCGCTCTTCATCACCACCGGTGAGAAGATCAAGGTCGACACTCGCACGAGCGACTACCTCGGCCGGGTGAACAGCTAAATTGGCTGCCCGCAACACGGCCCGCAAGCGCGCCTTCCAGATCCTCTTCGAGGGCGACCAGCGCGGCGCCGACGTCCTGACGGTCCTCGCGGACTGGATCCGGCTCTCCCGGACCGACACCCGGCAGCCGCCGGTGAGCGAGTACACGATGCAGCTGGTTGAGGGCTACGCGGCGCACGTGAAGCGGATCGACGAGCTGATCGCGCAGTACTCGGTCGGCTGGACGCTCGACCGGATGCCGGTCGTGGACCGCAACATCCTGCGCCTCGGCGCGTACGAGCTGATCTGGGTCGACGAGACCCCGGACGCGGTCGTGCTCGACGAGATGGTGCAGCTGGCGAAGGAGTTCTCCACGGACGAGTCGCCCTCGTTCGTCAACGGTCTCCTCGGCCGGCTCAAGGACCTGAAGCCCTCGCTGCGCCGAGAGGAAGCGTAAGAGTCTTCGCATACGCCGCAGGGCCCGCAGCATCGCCGCTGCGGGCCCTGCGGCGTCCCCCTGTCACCGGTCTGTCCCGGGGAAACCCATCAGGCCCGCAGAACGCCGCCGGGGTGGCCGGAACCGCAAAGTTCCGGCCACCCCGGCGGCACGTTTCTGCTGACTGGGTGCAACCCGTGTGGAATGCTCAGCTCTCCTCGGCGTGGGTCACCGCGCGACGCGCGTCCGCGTCCAGCACACCCCAGCTGATCAGCTGCTCTGTCAGGACCGAGGGCGACTGGTCATAAATGACGGCGAGCGTGCGCAGGTCGTCCTGACGGATCGAGAGCACCTTGCCGTTGTAGTCACCGCGCTGCGACTGGATGGTCGCGGCATAGCGCTGCAGGGGACCCGCCTTCTCGGCCGGCACGTGGGCCAGCCGCTCCAGGTCCAGGACCAGCTTCGGCGGCGGCTCCGCGGCGCCGCCCGGCGTGGTGCCCGGCAGCAGCTCCTGCACCGGAACGCCGTAGAAATCCGCCAGCTCGGCGAGGCGCTGCACGGTCACGGCGCGGTCGCCGCGCTCGTACGAACCGACCACGACGGCCTTCCAGCGTCCCTGGGACTTCTCCTCGACACCGTGAAGGGAAAGGCCCTGCTGGGTGCGGATGGCCCGGAGCTTGGCCCCGAGCTGTTTGGCGTATTCGCTGGACATATAGCTCCCCGGCACTGGGTCGACGCGACTGGCTTGGGTTCCATGCCGCGCGGTTGGTAACTCACTGTGAGGTTACGCAGCGTTACTCTGGCGCGTCAAGCCGAATGGTCCACACCGACTCTTCCGTGCTATCGGCGCCCGATTGGGCCAGGGGGGTGATGGGGGGGGGCGTGTCGGTGGCCTGCTACGGTGGATGGCGCAAACCAGACGTCCTTTAAGGTCCGTCCCGTGAGGCGGAGAAGGAGGTCCTTTTCGTATGGACAGGCAGCAGGACACGCAAGCGTCCGACGCCAGGCCCGTTCTCGAAGGCCCTGACATCGCGCGGGTGTTGACCCGCATCGCCCACGAGATCGTCGAGCGCGCCAAGGGCGCCGACGACGTGGTGCTCCTCGGGATTCCCACCCGAGGCGTCTTCCTCGCCCAGCGGCTCGCCGCCAAGCTCGAGGAGATCACCGAGCGCAAGATCCCGGTCGGGTCGCTGGACATCACCATGTACCGCGACGACCTGCGCATGCACCCGCCGCGTGCGCTGGCCCGCACCGACATTCCCGGTGACGGCCTCGACGGCCGCCTCGTCGTCCTCGTCGACGACGTCCTGTTCTCCGGCCGCACCATCCGCGCCGCCCTCGACGCCCTGAACGACATCGGTCGTCCGCGCGCGGTCCAGCTGGCGGTCCTCGTCGACCGAGGCCACCGAGAACTGCCCATCCGCGCCGACTACGTCGGCAAGAACATCCCCACGTCGTTGCGGGAGACGGTCAAGGTCCAGCTCGCCGAGGAGGACGGTCGCGACACCGTGCTGCTCGGTGCCAAGCAGACCTCCCAGTAGCGCCCACGGCGTACGGCCGCTGCCGTACGCCCGCTCAGTGCGCCCTCGCGCGCACCCGTCTGCCCGAATCCTCCTTCATGAACTGCCTTACGGAGCCTGAAAGATGCAGCGTCATCTCATCTCGGCCGCCGACCTCACCCGCGACGACGCCGTCCTGATCCTCGACACCGCCGAGGAGATGGCCCGGGTCGCCGACCGGCCGATCAAGAAGCTGCCGACCCTGCGCGGCCGGACCGTCGTGAACCTCTTCTTCGAGGACTCCACACGCACGCGGATCTCCTTCGAGGCCGCCGAGAAGCGGCTGTCGGCGGACGTCATCAACTTCTCCGCCAAGGGGTCGAGCGTGTCCAAGGGCGAGTCCCTGAAGGACACCGCCCAGACCCTGGAGGCCATGGGCGTCGACGCCGTCGTCATCCGGCACGGCGCCTCCGGAGCGCCGTACCGCCTCGCCAACTCCGGCTGGATCGACGCGGCCGTCATCAACGCCGGTGACGGCACCCACCAGCACCCCACCCAGGCCCTGTTGGACGCCTTCACGATGCGGCGCCGCCTCGTCGGACGGGACGCCGGGATCGGCCAGGACCTCTCCGGGAAGCGCATCACGATCGTCGGCGACGTGCTGCACAGCCGCGTCGCCCGCTCCAACGTCGACCTGCTGCACACCCTCGGCGCCGAGGTCACCCTCGTCGCGCCGCCGACCCTGGTGCCGGTCGGCGTCGAGACCTGGCCCTGCGAGGTGTCGTACGACCTCGACTCCACGCTGACGAAGTCCGACGCGGTGATGATGCTGCGCGTGCAGCGCGAGCGGATGAACGCCGCGTTCTTCCCGACCGAGCGCGAGTACTCGCGGCGCTACGGACTCGACGGCGACCGCATGGCGCGGATGCCCGAGCACGCCATCGTGATGCACCCCGGCCCGATGGTCCGCGGCATGGAGATCACTGCCGAGGTCGCCGACTCGGAGCGCTGCACCGCCATCGAGCAGGTCGCAAACGGAGTGTCCATCCGGATGGCCGTTCTGTACCTGCTGCTCGGAGGCAACGAGCCCGCCGTCACCAACACCCGTACCGAGGAGAAGTAAGACAGATGAGCAAGATCCTGATCCGTGGTGCGAAGGTGCTCGGCGGCGAGCCGCAGGACGTGCTGATCGACGGTGCCGTCATCGAGGCGGTCGGCACCGGGCTCTCGGAAGAGGGCGCCCAGGTCGTCGAGGCGGCGGGCAGGGTTCTGCTGCCGGGCCTGGTCGACCTGCACACCCACCTGCGTGAGCCGGGCCGCGAGGACTCCGAGACCGTGCTGACCGGCACGCGCGCGGCGGCGAGCGGCGGCTACACCGCCGTGTTCGCCATGGCCAACACCTTCCCCGTCGCCGACACCGCCGGCGTGGTCGAACAGGTCTACCGGCTCGGGCAGGAGCACGGCTACTGCGACGTTCAGCCCATCGGCGCCGTGACTGTCGGCCTGGAGGGCAAGAAGCTCGCCGAGCTGGGCGCCATGCACGAGTCGGCGGCGGGCGTCACCGTCTTCTCCGACGACGGCAAGTGCGTCGACGACGCGGTGATCATGCGCCGCGCCCTGGAGTACGTGAAGGCCTTCGGCGGTGTCGTCGCCCAGCACGCGCAGGAGCCGCGGCTGACCGAGGGCGCCCAGATGAACGAGGGTGTCGTCTCGGCCGAGCTGGGTCTCGGCGGCTGGCCCGCGGTGGCCGAGGAATCGATCATCGCCCGGGATGTCCTGCTCGCCGAGCACGTCGGCTCGCGCGTCCACATCTGCCACCTGTCGACCGCCGGCTCCGTCGAGATCGTGCGCTGGGCCAAGTCCCGCGGCATCGACGTCACCGCCGAGGTCACCCCGCACCACCTCCTCCTCACCGACGAGCTGGTGCGCACCTACAACCCGGTCTACAAGGTGAACCCGCCGCTGCGCACCGAGCGTGACGTGCTGGCGCTGCGCGAGGCCCTCGCGGACGGCACGATCGACATCGTCGCCACCGACCACGCCCCGCACCCGCACGAGGACAAGGACTGCGAGTGGGCCGCGGCCGCCATGGGGATGGTCGGCCTGGAGACCGCGTTGTCGGTGGTGCAGGAGACCATGGTGGACACCGGGCTCCTCACCTGGGCCGGGGTCGCCGAGCGCATGTCCTTCAAGCCCGCGCAGATCGGGCAGGCCAAGGGCCACGGCCGTCCCGTCTCGGCTGGTGAGCCCGCCAACCTCACGCTCGTCGACACGGAATACCGTGGGTCCGTGGACCCCGCGGGCTTCGCCTCGCGCAGCCGCAACACTCCGTACGAGGGGCGTGAGCTGCCGGGCCGTGTCACGCACACGTGGCTCCGGGGCAAGGCCACGCTCGTCGACGGGAAGCTCACGTGACACCTGCAACACTGCTCGCAGCCGGCACCGGACTCGCGGCCGACCAGAAGTCTGCCGAAGTGACCGACTGGGCCGCCCGCATCGGCTGGGTCGTCGGACTCGCCCTCTTCGTCGCGCTCGTCTACTGGCTGATGCGCGAGGGCTGGAAGTGGCGCGGCACCCTCCAGGGCGACCTGCCCGAGCTGCCCAGCGCGCCGGACGACCCCGGCCCGGCGACACTGAGCATGAGCGGCCGCTACCACGGCTCCACCACCGCCGGTCAGTGGCTGGACCGCATCGTGGCGCACGGCCTCGGTACCCGCAGCCGGGTCGAGCTCACGCTGACGGACGCGGGACTGGACGTCGTACGCCCCGGCGCGACCGACTTCTTCGTCCCGGCGGCGCAGCTGCGCGAGGCCCGGCTCGACAAGGGCATCGCCGGCAAGGTCCTGACCGAGGGCGGGCTGCTCGTGGTGACCTGGGCGCACGGCGAGCGGCTGATCGACTCCGGCTTCCGCTCGGACCACGCGGCGGAGCACAACGAGTGGGTCGACGTCATTAACTCCATGATCAACACCAACAGCACGGAAGGCGCCGAACGATGACGACCTCCACAAGGGGAGCCACCAAGGTTCCCGCGGTACTCGTCCTGGAGGACGGCCGGATCTTCCGCGGCCGTGCCTACGGGGCCGTGGGGGTGACCTTCGGCGAGGCCGTGTTCTCCACCGGCATGACCGGCTACCAGGAGACGCTCACCGACCCGTCGTACCACCGCCAGGTCGTCGTCATGACCGCCCCCCACGTCGGCAACACCGGCGTCAACGACGAGGACCCGGAGAGCAAGCAGATCTGGGTCGCCGGCTACGTCGTGCGCGACCCCGCGCGCGTGCCGTCCAACTGGCGCTCCCGGCGCTCGCTGGACGACGAGCTGCGCCACCAGGGCGTCGTCGGGATCTCCGGCATCGACACGCGCGCGCTGACGCGTCACCTGCGCGAGCGCGGCGCCATGCGCGTCGGCATCTTCTCCGGCAACGCGCTGCCCGACGAGGGCACCATGCTCGCCGAGGTGCGCCAGGCCCCCGAGATGAAGGGCGCCGACCTCTCCGCCGAGGTCGCCACCAAGGAGGCGTACGTCGTCCCGGCGATCGGTGAGAAGAAGTTCACCGTCGCCGCCGTCGACCTCGGCATCAAGGGCATGACCCCGCACCGCATGGCCGAACGCGGCATCGAGGTGCATGTGCTGCCCGCCACGGCGACCGCCGAGGACGTGTACGCCGTGAACCCCGACGGCGTGTTCTTCTCCAACGGCCCGGGCGACCCGTCCACCGCCGACCACCCGGTCTCCGTCATGCAGGCGGTCCTGGAGCGCGGCACCCCGCTGTTCGGCATCTGCTTCGGCAACCAGATCCTGGGGCGCGCGCTGGGCTTCGGCACGTACAAGCTGAAGTACGGCCACCGCGGCATCAACCAGCCGGTGCAGGACCGTACGACCGGCAAGGTCGAGGTCACCGCGCACAACCACGGCTTCGCCGTGGACGCCCCGCTCGACAAGGTCTCCGAGACCCCCTACGGCCGCGCCGAGGTCTCCCACGTCTGCCTCAACGACAACGTGGTGGAGGGCCTCCAGCTCCTCGACAAGCCGGCCTTCAGCGTCCAGTACCACCCCGAAGCGGCAGCCGGCCCGCACGACGCCGCCTACCTGTTCGACCGCTTCGTATCCCTGATGGAGGGCCAGCGTGCCTAAGCGCACCGATATCCAGTCCGTCCTGGTCATCGGCTCCGGCCCGATCGTCATCGGCCAGGCCGCCGAGTTCGACTACTCCGGCACGCAGGCGTGCCGCGTCCTCAAGGCCGAAGGCCTGCGCGTCATCCTCGTCAACTCCAACCCGGCGACGATCATGACCGACCCGGAGATCGCCGACGCCACCTACGTCGAGCCGATCACCCCGGAGTTCGTCGAGAAGATCATCGCCAAGGAGCGGCCGGACGCGCTGCTGCCCACCCTGGGCGGCCAGACGGCCCTCAACACGGCGATCTCGCTGCACGAGGCCGGCACGCTCGAGAAGTACGGCGTCGAGCTGATCGGTGCCAACGTCGAGGCCATCAACAAGGGCGAGGACCGCGACCTCTTCAAGGAGGTCGTCGAGGCCGTACGTCAGAAGATCGGCCACGGCGAGTCCGCCCGCTCCGTCATCTGCCACTCCATGGAAGACGTCCTCGCGGGCGTCGAGACGCTCGGCGGCTACCCGGTCGTCGTCCGCCCGTCCTTCACCATGGGCGGCGCCGGCTCCGGCTTCGCGCACGACGAGGAGGAGCTGCGCCGCATCGCCGGCCAGGGCCTGACCCTGTCTCCCACCACCGAGGTGCTCCTGGAGGAGTCCATCCTCGGCTGGAAGGAGTACGAGCTGGAGCTGATGCGCGACAAGCACGACAACGTCGTGGTCGTCTGCTCCATCGAGAACTTCGACCCCATGGGCGTGCACACCGGCGACTCGATCACCGTCGCACCCGCGATGACGCTCACCGACCGCGAGTACCAGATCCTGCGCGACATCGGCATCGCCGTGATCCGCGAGGTCGGCGTCGACACCGGTGGCTGCAACATCCAGTTCGCGGTGAACCCGGACGACGGCCGCGTCATCGTCATCGAGATGAACCCGCGCGTATCGCGTTCCTCCGCCCTCGCCTCCAAGGCGACCGGCTTCCCGATCGCCAAGATCGCCGCCAAGCTCGCCGTCGGCTACACCCTCGACGAGATCCCGAACGACATCACGCAGGAGACCCCGGCCTCCTTCGAGCCGACCCTCGACTACGTGGTCGTCAAGGCGCCGCGGTTCGCCTTCGAGAAGTTCCCGCAGGCCGACTCGACGCTGACCACGACCATGAAGTCGGTCGGCGAGGCCATGGCGATCGGCCGCAACTTCACCGAGGCCTTCCAGAAGGCGCTGCGCTCGCTGGAGAAGAAGGGCAGCCAGTTCACGTTCGTGGGCGAGCCCGGTGACAAGGCCGTTCTCCTCGAAGAGGCGGTCCGCCCGACCGACGGCCGCATCAACGCCGTCATGCAGGCCATCCGCGCCGGAGCCACGCCGGAGGAGGTCTTCGAGTACACGAAGATCGACCCCTGGTTCGTCGACCAGCTCTTCCTCATCAAGGAGATCGCCGACGAGATCGCCGAGGCCCCGGAGCTCACCACCGAACTGCTCGCCGAGGCCAAGCGGCACGGCTTCTCCGACCAGCAGATCGGCGAGATCCGCGGACTGCGCGAGGACGTGGTGCGCGAGGTGCGGCACGCGCTCGGCATCCGCCCGGTCTACAAGACGGTCGACACCTGCGCCGCCGAGTTCGCGGCCAAGACGCCGTACTTCTACTCCTCGTACGACGAGGAGACCGAGGTCGCGCAGCGCGAGAAGCCGGCCGTCATCATCCTGGGCTCCGGTCCCAACCGCATCGGCCAGGGCATCGAGTTCGACTACTCCTGCGTCCACGCCTCCTTCGCGCTGAGCGACGCCGGGTTCGAGACCGTGATGGTCAACTGCAACCCGGAGACCGTCTCCACGGACTACGACACCTCCGACCGCCTGTACTTCGAGCCGCTGACGCTGGAGGACGTGCTGGAGATCGTCCACGCGGAGCAGCAGGCCGGTCCGGTGGCGGGCGTCGTGGTCCAGCTGGGTGGCCAGACCCCGCTGGGTCTGTCGCAGGCGCTCAAGGACAACGGCGTGCCGATCGTGGGCACTTCGCCGGAGGCGATCCACGCGGCCGAGGACCGGGGCGCGTTCGGACGCGTCCTCGCGGAGGCCGGCCTCCCGGCCCCCAAGCACGGCACCGCCACCACCTTCGAGGAGGCCAAGGCCATCGCCGACGAGATCGGCTACCCGGTCCTGGTGCGGCCTTCGTACGTCCTCGGCGGGCGCGGCATGGAGATCGTGTACGACGAGACGCGACTGTCGTCCTACATCGCCGAGTCGACCGAGATCAGCCCCTCCCGGCCGGTGCTGGTCGACCGCTTCCTCGACGACGCGATCGAGATCGACGTCGACGCGCTCTACGACGGCCAGGAGCTGTACCTCGGCGGCGTCATGGAGCACATCGAGGAGGCCGGCATCCACTCCGGCGACTCGGCGTGCGCGTTGCCGCCGATCACCCTGGGCGGCTTCGACATCAAGCGCCTGCGGGCCTCCACCGAGGCCATCGCGAAGGGCGTCGGCGTACGCGGCCTGATCAACATCCAGTTCGCGATGGCCGGCGACATCCTGTACGTCCTGGAGGCCAACCCGCGCGCGTCCCGAACGGTCCCCTTCACCTCGAAGGCGACCGCGGTGCCGCTGGCGAAGGCCGCCGCCCGGATCTCGCTGGGCGCCACCATCGCCGAACTGCGCGCCGAGGGGCTGCTCCCGGCCAACGGCGACGGCGGTGAGCTCCCGCTCGACGCGCCGATCTCCGTCAAGGAGGCCGTCATGCCGTGGTCGCGCTTCCGCGACATCCACGGGCGCGGCGTCGACACCGTCCTCGGCCCGGAGATGCGCTCGACCGGCGAGGTCATGGGCATCGACTCGGTCTTCGGCACGGCGTACGCCAAGTCGCAGGCGGGCGCCTACGGCCCGCTGCCCACCAAGGGCCGCGCCTTCATCTCGGTCGCCAACCGCGACAAGCGCTCGATGATCTTCCCCGCGCGTGAACTGGTCGCCCACGGCTTCGAGTTGCTCGCCACCTCCGGCACGGCCGAGGTACTCAAGCGCAACGGCATCAACGCCACGGTCGTGCGCAAGCAGTCCGAGGGAACCGGCCCGAACGGCGAGCGGACCATCGTCCAGCTCATCCACGACGGCGAGGTCGACCTCATCGTCAACACCCCGTACGGCACCGGCGGCCGCCTCGACGGCTACGACATCCGTACGGCGGCCGTGGCGCGGTCCGTCCCGTGCCTGACGACGGTCCAGGCGCTCGCCGCGGCCGTCCAGGGCATCGACGCCCTCAACCACGGTGACGTGGGCGTTCGTTCACTGCAGGAACACGCCGAGCATCTGACCGCGGCCCGCGACTAGCAGCCCTGAGGGGGACACCGGACACGGTGTCCCCCTCTTCGTGAGGACACCGACATGTACAAGCTTTTCTTCCGTCTGGTTTTCCAGCGGATGGACCCGGAGCAGGCCCATCACCTGGCGTTCCGCTGGATCCGCCTGGCCGTTCGCATCCCCGTGCTGCGCACCTTCGTCGCGGCCGCTCTCGCCCCCCGCTACAAGGAACTGCGCACCGAGGCCTTCGGGCTGCGGATGCACGGCCCCTTCGGGCTCGCCGCCGGCTTCGACAAGAACGCGGTCGCGATCGACGGGATGTCGATGCTGGGCTTCGACCACATCGAGATCGGCACCGTCACGGGGGAGGCACAGCCGGGCAACCCCAAGAAGCGGCTGTTCCGCCTTGTGAAGGACCGGGCGCTGATCAACCGCATGGGCTTCAACAACGAGGGCTCGCTGGCCGTGGCGGCCCGCCTGGCGTCCCGGGAGCCGGTTTTCCGGACCGTTGTGGGCGTCAACATCGGCAAGACCAAGGTCGTTCCGGAGGAGGAGGCCGTCCTCGACTACGTGAAGTCGACGGAGCGGCTGGCGCCGTACGCCGACTACCTGGTGGTCAACGTCTCCTCGCCCAACACGCCCGGTCTGCGCAACCTCCAGGCCACGGAGGCGCTGCGCCCCCTCCTGACCGCCGTCCGCGAGGCCGCCGACCGTACGGTGACCGGCCGTCGCGTTCCGCTGCTCGTGAAGATCGCGCCCGACCTCGCCGACGAGGACGTGGACGCGGTCGCCGACCTGGCCGTGGAGCTGGGCCTGGACGGGATCATCGCCACGAACACCACCATCGCGCGCGAGGGGCTGGGTTTGAAATCCGAACCCTCGCTGGTCAAGGAGGCCGGCGGGCTCTCCGGGGCGCCCCTGAAGGCGCGCTCGCTGGAGGTGCTGCGGCGGCTGTACGCGCGCGTGGGCGACCGGATCACCCTCGTGGGCGTGGGCGGCGTCGAGAACGCCGAGGACGCCTGGCAGCGGATCCTGGCGGGCGCGACGCTGGTCCAGGGGTACAGCGCCTTCATCTACGAAGGTCCCTTCTGGGGCCGCGCCATCCACAAGGGCCTCGCCGCCCGCCTGCGCACCAGCCCGTACGCCACCCTCGCCGACGCGGTCGGCGCCGATGTCAGGAAGGCAAGGAAGACCGCATGAGTGCTCTGGAACCCTTTGGCGCACGACTTCGCCGGGTCATGGACGAGCGCGGCCCGCTGTGCGTCGGCATCGACCCGCACGCGTCCCTGCTGGCCGAATGGGGCCTGAACGACGACGTGGCCGGCCTCGAGCGGTTCAGTCGCACGGTCGTGGAGGCGATGGCCGACCGGGTCGCCGTGCTCAAGCCGCAGAGCGCGTTCTTCGAGCGCTTCGGATCGCGCGGCGTCGCGGTCCTGGAGAAGTCGGTCGAGGAGGCGCGGGCGGCCGGGGCGCTGGTGGTGATGGACGCCAAGCGCGGCGACATCGGCTCGACCATGGCCGCCTACGCCGAGTCCTTCCTCCACAAGGACTCCCCGCTGTTCTCGGACGCGCTGACCGTCTCGCCGTACCTCGGCTACGGCTCGCTCTCCCCGGCCGTCGCGCTGGCCCGCGAGAGCGGCACCGGCCTGTTCGTGCTCGCGCTGACGTCCAACCCGGAGGGCGGCGAGGTCCAGCACGCGATCCGCGCGGACGGCCGTGACGTAGGCGCGACCATGCTGGCGCACCTGGCGGCCGAAAACGTGGGGGAGGAGCCCATGGGTTCCTTCGGCGCGGTGGTCGGCGCCACGCTCGGCGACCTGTCGAGGTACGACCTGGACATCAACGGTCCCCTCCTCGCGCCCGGCATCGGGGCCCAGGGGGCCACGCCGGCCGATCTTCCGCGGGTGTTCGGCGCCGCGGTGCGCAATGTCGTGCCGAACGTCAGCCGGGGTGTGCTGCGTCACGGCCCCGACGTCGTCGCGCTGCGTGAGACAGCGTCACGCTTCGCTGACGAGGTCCGGGCGGCTGTGTCGGTCGACTGACCGTCGTCAAGGGTGTTCGAGCTCTCGTGGGAGACCTCCGATGAGTGACTCGGGGCCGACTTGAGTCTGAATACATCCTCAAATCCGGGGCATTATGTCCTAAATGTCCGGCCTGACGGAGGCTGACCAGGACTTTTCCGCTGTTCTCGCTGACTCTGGCGGACTTGCCCGCTAGTCTCCGACGAGAGTCAACGGGCAAGCGTGTTGCTCGTGGCTCCCCAGGTGTGGGGCGACTAGGTTCCTCACCGGTCCGTATCCGACAGTTCGACATCCGAGGTGACGTAGGCGTGGCTCTTCCGCCCCTTACCCCTGAACAGCGCGCAGCCGCGCTCGAAAAGGCCGCCGCGGCTCGCCGGGAGCGGGCCGAGGTCAAGAATCGACTCAAGCACTCCGGCGCCTCCCTGCATGAGGTCATCAAGCAGGGCCAGGAGAACGACGTCATCGGCAAGATGAAGGTCTCCGCCCTGCTCGAGTCCCTGCCGGGCGTGGGCAAGGTCCGCGCCAAGCAGATCATGGAGCGACTCGGCATCTCCGAGAGCCGCCGCGTGCGTGGCCTCGGCTCCAACCAGATCGCTTCCCTGGAGCGTGAGTTCGGCAGCACCGGCTCCTGAGTCCGGGTGCTCCGGACCGGGAGTCCCGGGCACTCCGGGATTGCTGGAATAATCGCTGCATGAGTGAACGTCCGCGGCTGACCGTGCTCTCCGGCCCCTCCGGGGTCGGCAAGAGCACGGTCGTCGCCCATATGCGCAAGGAACACCCCGAGGTCTGGCTCTCGGTGTCGGCGACGACCCGTAAGCCCCGCCCCGGCGAGCGGCACGGAGTCCACTACTTCTTCGTCACCGACGGCGAGATGGACAAGCTGATCGCCAACGGCGAGCTGCTGGAGTGGGCCGAGTTCGCCGGCAACCGCTACGGCACGCCGCGTGCGGCCGTGATGGAGCGGCTGGAGGCGGGCGAGCCCGTCCTCCTGGAGATCGACCTCCAAGGGGCGCGGCAGGTCCGCGAGTCCATGGCGGAGGCCCAGCTGGTGTTCCTGGCTCCTCCCTCCTGGGAGGAGCTCGTGCGCAGACTCACCGGACGTGGCACCGAGCCGCCCGAGGTGATCGAACGCCGTCTGGACGCGGCGAAGGTCGAGCTGGCGGCCGAGCCGGAGTTCGACGTGACCTTGGTCAACACCTCCGTCGAGGACGTGGCGCGCGAGCTGCTAGCCTTGATGGACGTTGTGTGATCGTGACTGATCGTCCAAGCTTGATCATTTCGCTCAGGCTTGATCATTCACTCTGAATCTTTCCCATCCATCGGAAGGTAGAGCGTGTCCTCTTCCATCTCCGCGCCCGAGGGCATCATCAACCCGCCGATCGACGAGCTCCTCGAGGCCACCGACTCGAAGTACAGCCTCGTGATCTACGCGGCCAAGCGGGCCCGCCAGATCAACGCGTACTACTCGCAGCTCGGCGAGGGCCTCCTCGAGTACGTCGGTCCGCTCGTCGACACCCACGTCCACGAGAAGCCGCTGTCGATCGCCCTGCGCGAGATCAACGCGGGTCTGCTGACGTCCGAGGCCGTCGAGGGCCCGGCGCAGTAAGTACGATTTTCAGCTTGCAGCTGACTTTTCCACAGGCCCGGCAGCGCGACTGCCGGGCCTGTGGTGTGTAGTGGAGTCGTGCGCTCGTCCCTGGCGCACCCGAGCCGATTGCGGGGAGAGACGGTGGACAAGCCGAAGGTCGTTCTGGGCGTCAGTGGCGGCATCGCCGCCTACAAGGCCTGTGAGCTGCTGCGCAGACTCACCGAGTCCGGCCATGACGTCCGGGTCGTGCCCACCGCCTCCGCGCTGCACTTCGTCGGCGCCGCGACCTGGTCCGCCCTGTCCGGCAACCCCGTCTCGACGGAGGTCTGGGACGACGTCCACGAGGTTCCGCACGTCCGCATCGGTCAGCACGCCGACCTGGTGGTCGTCGCCCCGGCCACGGCCGACACGCTCGCCAAGGCCGCGCACGGCCTCGCCGACGACCTGCTGACCAACACCCTGCTCACCGCCCGCTGTCCGGTCGTCTTCGCTCCGGCCATGCACACCGAGATGTGGGAGCACCCCGCCACCCAGGAGAACGTGGCGACGCTGCGCCGGCGCGGCGCGGTCGTCATCGAGCCCGCCGTCGGGCGCCTCACCGGCGTCGACACGGGCAAGGGCCGGCTGCCCGAGCCGGCCGAGATCTTCGAGGTCTGCCGCCGTGTGCTGGCCCGAGGGGTCGCCGAGCCGGACCTCAAGGGGCGGCACGTCGTGGTGAGCGCCGGCGGTACCCGCGAGCCCCTCGACCCCGTGCGCTTCCTCGGCAACCGCTCCTCCGGCAAGCAGGGCTACGCCCTCGCCCGCACCGCCGCCGCCCGGGGCGCCCGTGTGACGTTGATCGCGGCCAACACCGGGCTGCCCGACCCCGCCGGCGTGGACGTCCTGCAGGTCGGCACGGCCGTACAGCTGCGGGAGGCGGTGCTCAAGGCGGCCGCGGACGCCGACGCGGTGGTCATGGCGGCGGCGGTCGCGGACTTCCGCCCGGCGACGTACGCCGCCGGAAAGATCAAGAAGAAGGACGACCAGGAGCCTGAGCCCATCGTCCTGGTGCGGAATCCGGACATCCTCGCGGAGATCTCGACCGACCGGGCCCGCCCGGGCCAGGTGATCGTCGGCTTCGCCGCGGAGACGGACGACGTCCTTGCGAACGGGCGCAAGAAGCTGGCGCGCAAGGGGTGCGACCTCCTTGTGGTGAACGAGGTGGGCGAGCGCAAGACCTTCGGCTCCGAGGAGAACGAGGCGGTCGTGCTGGGCGCCGACGGCAGCGAGACACCCGTACCGCACGGGCCCAAGGAAGCCTTGGCCGAAATTGTGTGGGACCTGGTGACGCGGCGACTGGGGTGAATGTTTGATGCGCTGCGGTCCTCCATCGAGCGTCGCTCGATTCGGGCGTGGCGCCCCTGGCCAAGGGTGCGTGGCATTGGGCAGAATGCCCGTGCCGCAGGTCACAGCGCTCCCGAGAGGCGAGACAGGGGGTCCGTGACCGAGCACGACAGATAAACTGTCCCCGGACGACGCCGGGCGCAGCCCCCGTCCCGTCCGCCAATGATCAGCCAGCAGCCGCTGCAACCCCAGGGAGCGTTGTGTCCCGTCGCCTGTTCACCTCGGAGTCCGTGACCGAGGGTCACCCCGACAAGATCGCTGACCAGATCAGCGACACCATTCTCGACGCGCTTCTGCGCGAGGACCCGACCTCTCGGGTCGCCGTCGAGACCCTGATCACGACCGGTCTGGTGCACGTGGCCGGAGAGGTCACGACCAAGACGTACGCGGACATCGCGACGCTGGTCCGCAACAAGATCCTCGAGATCGGCTACGACTCCTCGAAGAAGGGCTTCGACGGCGCCTCCTGCGGTGTCTCGGTCTCGATCGGCTCGCAGTCGCCGGACATCGCGCAGGGCGTCGACACGGCGTACGAGTCCCGGGTCGAGGGCGACGAGGACGAGCTGGACCGTCAGGGTGCCGGTGACCAGGGCCTGATGTTCGGCTACGCGACGGACGAGACGCCGACGCTGATGCCGCTGCCGATCTTCCTGGCGCACCGCCTGTCCAAGCGCCTGTCCGAGGTCCGCAAGAACGGCACCATCCCCTACCTGCGCCCGGACGGCAAGACGCAGGTCACCATCGAGTACGACGGCGACAAGGCGGTCCGCCTGGACACGGTGGTCGTCTCCTCGCAGCACGCGAGCGACATCGACCTGGAGTCTCTTCTCGCCCCCGACATCCGGGAGTTCGTGGTCGAGCCGGAGCTGAAGGCCCTGCTGGACGAGGGCATCAAGCTGGACACCGACGGCTACCGGCTGCTGGTGAACCCGACCGGGCGGTTCGAGATCGGTGGCCCGATGGGTGACGCGGGTCTGACCGGCCGGAAGATCATCA
>NZ_JOFS01000031.1 GCF_000719285.1 Streptomyces bicolor
GCCATCACCTGGCTCGCACCCTTGGCCGTGCACCCACCGGGACCGAGAGGTCACAACCCTACCCAGGGCTGCAGAAGGGATGGTCCTCTAATGAGCACCTTGGCCTACGACGGCGGCGCGATGCTGGGCCGGCAGCTGCGGCGGGCGCGGAACAACCCGGGGCTGCTCATCCTGACCCAGACGATGCCGATCACCATGCTGCTGTTCTTCGGCTATGTCTTCGGCAGCGCGCTGGCGATGCCCGGCGCGCAGTACCGCTCCTTCCTGGTGCCCGGTCTGCTGGTGGCGACCGCCGCGAACGGGATCATGACCGGCATGTTCCAGGCCGCCCAGGACACGCACCGGGGCGTGATGGACCGCTTCCGGACGCTGCCGATGAGCCGGGCCGCCGTACCGCTGGGGCAGGCGGCCGCCGACCTGGTCGTGACGGCCGCCGGGACGGTGCCGTTCCTGCTGGTCGGACTGGCGGTGGGCTGGCGGATCGAGGGGTCCGCGCTCGAAGCGGCGGGCGCCCTGGGGCTGTTGCTGCTGTTCCGGTTCGCGACGACGTGGGTCGGGATCTTCCTCGGACTGCTCACCCGGAACGAGGAGGCCGCCGGTCAGCTCGGCGGGGCGGTCTTCCTGCTGCCGCTGCTGTCGAACGCGTACATCCCCACCGACGGCCTGCCGGACTGGCTGCGCACACTCGCCGAGTGGAATCCGATCAGCGCCGTCACCACGGCCCTGCGCGACCTCTTCGGCAACGCACCCGTGCCCGACGGCGCCGCCTGGCCGGTCGCCCACCCGGTAGCCGGTTCGCTGGCGTGGTGCGCGGTACTGCTCGCGGTGTTCGTGCCGCTCGCCGTACGCAATTACACGCGCGGCGAGCGCTGAGGGCACGTCCCCTCAAGGCGGCCCGCAAAAGCCGGGCATGACAACGGCCCCGTCAACATCCGTGCGTGACAGAGCTGTTACGCAGGGGACGGGGCCGATGAGCGGGGTGGGTGAAGTCAGGGGGACGTACCCGCGCCCGGGTGGCACTCCGAAGCCACGCCGCGTGCCGTGGGGATGACGGCGACGACAGCGCGGTACGACACCGGAGACGGTGGAACTGCCGGGCGCGGGCCTGCGAGTCGTGCGAGGAACGCCGGTACGAGTCAGCGTCCACCGAACAGCGAACGGCGGAGCCGACGCAGTGGGGCGAAGAGCGAGACCCGGCGCACCCGCGCACCCTGGTCGCTGCGCGCCTGGGTGGTGTCACGAGTGGTCAGTTCGCGCATCAGCGAGGTCGCCTCGGCCGCCTCCGTCTGCGGCACGGCGGGACCCGCCAGCACCGAGAGATGGCGGTCGAGGCGCGAACTGGTCGCGCTGCTCCCGCAGGTGATCGCAGGGACCCTGGCCCTGCTGCGCACTGTTATCTGATCCATGTCACTCCCCACCCGTACGAGTCCACCCGGCCCGGGCAGGTTAACCCTATCGCCCCGGCGGGGCACTCGTGTATCGCGGTCACAGGATTCACCTTCCCCGTAAGGGTGTTGACGACTCGTCGTTGATTACTCTCCGAATCCGACCGATTTCAGGGCGAGTTGGACAACGGGCTGGCTGGTGGGTTGCGGCGAGCCTCCGTCCGGCTCCACCGTCACAGCCAGTGACGTCGCCGACGTGTCGAGACCGGACGCGAGCAAGGGCGTGTCGCCGTCGAAAAGCCCGAGGGAGCGCGGTTGTCCGTCCGGGAGCATGAGCCAGAGCTGGTGCACTCGGCCGCTGGGCAGGTCGCCGTATCCGCTCAGAGTGACGATCGCGCGCCCCTCGGATGCGGAAGCGAGCACTCCGATCGTTCGGCCCTCCGCGTCCGCACCGGACGTCGCCCGGGCGTCGGGAGCCGCCAGAACGTTAGCGATCTCACTCGCCCGGTCCTGCTGGGCGTCCAGCTGATCCTGCGTCCGGTTCGCCTGGACGGCGAAGAGGGAGGCGACGACGAGGGCAGCGGCGGCGGTGGCCGTGGCGAACGGCACGAGCAACGGGCGCGTCCTGGCCGCACGGGTACGTGGCGGCGGCTGGGTGCCCCACACATGCGGCGGCAGCTGCGTCGCACGCGCGCGTGCCGGTTCCCGCCCGGCGGACTCCTGCGGAGTCGTCCGTACGGCGGCCAGCACCCGGTCGCGCATCGCGGCCGGCGCCGGGGCGGCCGCGGACCAGGCGAGGCGCACGGCGTCCTCGGTCAGGACCCGCACCTCGGCGGCACAGCTGTCACAGTCCCGCAGGTGCTTCTCGAAGCGGAGCCGCTCACCGGGTTCCAGGGCGTCGAGGGCGTACGGGGCGGCGAGGGAGTGCAGGTCCTCGCGCCGCAGAAGGCGGTCGACGAAGCTCACGCGGCACCTCCCAGACATTTGCGCAGCTGGGTGAGTCCGTCGCGCATACGGGTCTTGACCGTGCCGAGCGGCAGGGAAAGCCGCTCGGCCACTTCACGGTACGTGTAGCCCTCGTAGTAGGCGAGGGTGACGGACTGGCGCTGCAGCGCGGTGAGGCGGTCCAGGCAGCGGCGCACCCACTCGCGTTCGAGGCCGGCCTCGACCTCCTCGGCGACGTGGTCGAACGCCGGCTGGTTCGCGCGCATCGCCTCCCGCTGCTCGCGCTCGCCGGCCGCGCGGGCGCTGCGCACCCGGTCGACGGCGCGGCGGTGGGCGAGAGTGAGGATCCACGACAGGGCGCTGCCCCGCCCCGGGTCGAACTTCCCGGCGGACCGCCACAGTTCGAGCAGCACCTCCTGCGCCACCTCCTCGGACTGCGCGGGATCGCGCACCACGCGCCGCACCAGCCCGTACACCGGCCCGGAGACCAGTCCGTACAGCTCCTCGAACGCCTTCTGGTCACCGCCCGCAACGAGCACCAACAGCTCGTCCGCCTCCAACTCGTCTCCCCCTCCCGCGAGGCCGCAGCGCGGCCGTCTCGTCCCACGAGGCATTCGCAACGAACCCACCTCCGGATGGGGTTACGGATCAGCGGGCCGAAAACGCGGGTCGCCCGCCGATGAAACAACTTTTCAGTTCCGCCGTAAGAACGCTTGGGATTCGAACCAATCCACCCTGGCGACGGCTCCGAATCGGGTTCGTCAGGCAAGTTGGCACTGAGGACGGACGGCATGACACCTATTTCCAGGAGCGGTGCGGGACGCAAGGGCCTCGCGACCCTCGTATGTGGTGCGCTGGCCGCCGGGGGGCTCGCAGCCGCCGGCGTCGCCGCGCTGGCACCGGGGGCGGCCTCCGCCTCCAGCCACCGGGAGGCCCCGCTGATCTCGGGGACGCCGCAGTACGACAACACGGACGTGTACGCGTTCGTCAGCCCGGACAAGCCGGACACGACGACGATCATCGCGAACTGGATCCCGTTCGAGGAGCCGGCCGGCGGTCCGAACTTCTTCACGTTCGCCGAGGACGCGCAGTACGACATCCACATCGACAACAACGGTGACGCGCAGGGCGAGCTGCTCTACCGCTTCACCTTCGACACGCACATCAAGAACAAGAAGACGTTCCTGTACAACACGGGTCCGGTCGAGAGCCTCGACGACCCCGACCTCAACATCACGCAGACGTACGACGTCGAGCTGATCAAGCTCAAGGACCAGTACCCGGTGTCGAAGACGAAGGTCGCCAACGACGTGCCGGTGGCGCCGTCGAACGTGGGCAAGGCGTCGATGCCGGACTACGCCAAACTGCGCGAACAGGCCGTCCACAAGCTCGCGGGCGACGCGACGTCGTTCGCCGGCCAGGCCGACGACCCGTTCTTCCTGGACCTCAGGGTCTTCGACCTCCTCTACGGCGGGAACCTCTCCGAGGTCGGCAACGACACGCTCAAGGGCTACAACGTCAACTCCATAGCCCTCCAGGTCCCGTCGCACATGATCGCGGAGTCGGCGGACCAGCCGATCGTGGGCATCTGGTCGACAACCCAGCGCAAGGGCGCCGACGGCCAGTTCCACCAGGTGTCGCGACTCGGCATGCCGCTGGTCAACGAGGTCGTCAACCCGCTGAAGGACAAGGACAAGTTCAACGCGTCCGCGCCCTGGGACGACGCCCGGTTCCTGAAGAACGTCACCAACCCCGAGCTGCCGAAGCTCATCGAGGCGATCTACAAGATCCCGGCGCCCGAGGAGCCGCGCAACGACCTGGTCGACGTCTTCCTCAAGGGCGTGAAGGACCTCAACCAGCCGCCGCACGTGACGCCGTCGGAGATGCTGCGCCTCAACACCTCGATCAAGCCGGCCGCCGAACCCAAGCGGCTCGGCGTCCTCGACGGTGACACCGCGGGCTTCCCGAACGGCCGTCGCCTCACCGACGACGTGATCGACGCCTCGCTCCAGGTCGTCGAGGGTGAACTCCTCGGCGCCAAGAACGACTTGGGCGACGCGGTCGACAAGAACGACAAGGACTTCGAGAAGGCCTTCCCGTACGTCGCCCTGCCGACCGAGGGTTCGCGCGGCCCGCTCGCGAAGGGCACGGACGGCGAGACCGACGTCCGCAGCCAGCTCGGTGACGCCCTGCAGCCGGCGGGCGCCTCCGGCGGCCTGGACGACACGACCCTGATCGCCGGTTCGGCGGGCGCCGGCGCGCTGGGAATCCTGCTGGTCGGCGGGGCCCTGGCCTGGTGGCGCCGGATGCGGGACCGGGCGTACTAGGCGCTGCGCTGCGAATGCGGCGATATGCCGTCGTTCGTCTGCGGGTTGGTCGTGGCTGGTCGCGCCCACGCGGCTGAGCCGCATAGAGATACAGCCCCGCGCCCCTTGGGGCGCCGCCGAACCGCCCCCTGACTGGCGCGGCCCGCGCAGTACTCATCCCCCACGGCGCGGGCCGCGCCGCCATCCCGCAACAACCGCCGCTGGAAACTCGATTGAGGAGAGGGCATGGCCCCGCGTACGAACGACAACGCGCCGGAGCACGAGGAGAACAGCACAGCCACCGGTGCGGATGCCGCCGCCGCGGGAGGCAAGAGCGACTCCACCGCGACCACGGGCTCGAAAGCCACCACCGACGGCACGGATGAGCGCGTTGCCGCTGTACGACGCCTGGCGGCCATGCGTCCGCATCGTCCAGCCCGTCTGGGGGTCCCCCCTCTGGGGGAGTTTGAGGACGAGGCCCCTTCAGGGCCGAAGCGAGGGTCTGGGGGCGGCAGCCCCCAGGGGCCCGGGCTCGAAGGGGCAGCGCCCCTGGAGGATGGGACGGGTAGGAGCGGCGGGGGCGAGAAAACCGCCGATCAGCGCGTCACCGCCGTACGACGCGCCGCCGCGGCCGGCCGCCGCCACCGCGCCCTGCACCTCGCCGGATGCGCCGCCCTGCTGGCCGTAGCACTCACCGCCGGCTCCATAGCGATCGGCGCCGTACACGACAACGCCCCCACGAACGTCGCCCCCGCATCCGCCGCCGTCTCCCCCGGCCTCCTCACCACCGGCGACCTCGACACCGCCATCACCTCCCTCCAGGCCCACCTCCGCACCCAACCAAGGGACTTCACCAGCTGGGCCACCCTGGGCCTCGCCTACGTCGAACAGGCCCGCACCAACGGCGACCCCTCCCGCTACCCCCAGGCCGCCCAGGCCTTCAAGCGCTCCCTGTCCCTTAGCCCCGACAACGACCAGGCCCTCGCCGGCCGCGCCGCCCTCGCCGCCGCGCGCCACGACTTCGAGGACGCCCTGAAGTACGCCGACCAGGCCCTGAAGGTGAACCCGTACAGCGAACGCGCCCTGTGCACCCGCGTCGACGCCCTCGTCGAACTCGGCCGCTACACCGACGCGTCCAAGGCCGCCGACACCGCCGACGACCGCCGCCCGGGCATCCCGGTCTTCACGAGGTACGCGTACGTCCACGAGCTGCGAGGCGATGTCCGCACGGCCCAACGCGTGCTGGACCAGGCACTCTCCTCCGCGGTCACCCCGGGCGACATCGCGTACGTCGCCACCCAGCTCGGCCAACTCGCCTGGAACCAGGGCGACTACGACACGGCCCTCACCCACTACGCCCGCGCCCTCGCCGTGGACGAGAACTACGTCCCCGCGCTCGAAGGCCGCGCCCGCGCGCAGGCGGCGAGCGGCGACACCACCGGTGCGCTCAACGGCCTGCGCGACGTGGTCTCCCGCTACCCCCTCCCCGGCCCGCTCGTCGAACTGGGCGAGCTGTACGAGTCGGCCGGCGACAAGGTCAAGGCCGACGACCAGTACGCCCTCGTCGACGCCTGGACGGCCCTCGCCCGCGCCAACGGCGTCAACGCCGACCTCGACACCGCCCTCGCGGCCGCCGACCACGGCGACAAGGCGTCCGCCCTGCGCGCCGCCCGCGCCGAGTGGGACCGCCGGCAGACCGTGCACACCGCGGACGCCCTCGCCTGGGCCCTGCACGTCAACGGCAAGGACGAGGAGGCCCTGCCCTACGCCCGCAAGGCCACCGCGACCGGCTACCGAAACGCCGCGTTCCGCTACCACCGCGGCATCATCGAGCGCGCCACGGGCCACTCCGAGGACGCCCGCGAGCATCTGCGAGCCGCGCTGGGGCTGAACCCCGGCTTCTCCCCGCTGGGCGCCCGGGAAGCCCGTAAGGCGCTCAAGGACCTGGAGGCGGCCAAGTGACCCCTCGTCGGCTGTTCGCCTCCGGCGCCGCCGTCCTCACGGCGGCCTGCGCGCTCGCGCTGTTCCCCTCCCCTCCCGCGAGCGCGCACCCCCTCGGCAACTTCACCGTCAACCGCTACGACGGCCTCGTCGCCGCCCCCGGCGAACTGCGCGTCCACCATGTGGAGGACCTCGCCGAGATCCCCGCGACGCAGGCCGGGCCGGACATCGAGAAGGCGGGCATGACGGCGTGGGCCCGGGAGCGCTGCGAGAAGGCGGCGCGGGGCAGCGAGGTCACCGTGGACGGCCGTACGGTCGAACTGACGCTGAACAGCAGCCACGCGCGCGTGCGGCCCGGTCAGGCCGGGCTCGACACCGTCCGCGTGGAGTGCCGGCTGACGACACCGCTCCCCGAGGACGCGACGGTCGCGCTCGGCTTCCGCGGTGCGGGTGCGCAAGCCGGCCCCGGCTGGCGGGAGATCACCGCGCGCGGCGACCGTATGACGCTCACCGCCTCGGACGTACCGAAGGAGTCGATCTCCGGGGAACTGACCGAGTACCCCGAGGAGTTGCTCTCCTCCCCCGCCGGCACCAAGACCGCGTCCCTGCGGGTACGTCCCGGCGGACCCGCCCTCGCCGAGTCCGAGCAGGACGCCCCCGCCTCCTCGGTCCTGCCGCGCGGCGCCGACCGCTGGACGCGGACCCTGGACGGCCTGGTCTCCCGCCAGGACCTCACCCTCGGCTTCGCCGCCCTCGCGCTGGTCGTCGCCGTCTTCCTCGGAGCGATGCACGCGCTCGCCCCCGGCCACGGCAAGACCCTGATGGCCGCGGTGGCGGCGGCCCGCGGCGGCCGGGCCCGCATGAAGGACGTGCTGCCGCTGGCCGCCTCGGTGACGGTCACCCACACCCTGGGCGTGGTCGCCCTCGGCCTCCTGGTCACGGCCGGTTCGGCGGCGGCGCCCTCGGTGATCACCTGGCTGGGCATCGCGAGCGGCGCCCTGGTGATCGCGGCGGGCGGAACACTCGTACGCCGGGCCTGGCACATCCGCCGCCACGGGCACGGGCACGGGCACGGGCACTCACACGATCACGGCGACCACACCCATCCGCACGAGCACTCCCACACACACGACCACCCCCACGAGACCGACCACGCCCACGACCGCCAACCGGTCCTGGTCGCCGCGCACACTCACACCGCGAGGGACACTCCCGCCCCCACACCCGCCCACGCCCTTGGACACGCCCCCGCGGATCACCACGACCACGGCCATCGGCACGACGACGGCCGCCACCACACCCACGGTCACGGTCACAGCCGCACCCACACTCACACCCACGGCCTGCTGACCCACACCCACAACGGTTTCACCCACACCCACCCCACCGCCCCCACCCTCCGCGGCACGATCCTCCTCGGCTTCGCGGGCGGCCTCGTGCCCAGCCCGTCCGCGGTCGTCGTGCTCGTCGGCGCCGCGGCGCTCGGCAAGGCGTGGTTCGGACTGCTGCTCGTCGTGGCGTACGGCGTGGGGCTGGCGCTCACTCTCACCGCGGCCGGGTTCGCCGTCGTACGGCTGGGTACAGGGGCGATGCGGCTGCTGGACAAGCGTCCCCGCTGGCTGACGCATCCCGTGACGGTCTTCGTCCGCCGGACCGCACCGCTGGGGTCCGCGGTGCTCGTCGTACTGATCGGGGCCGGATTGGTTCTCCAGGGGGCGGCATCCGCACTCGGTTGAGCTACTTTTGTGGAGAATGCGCACGGATGCGAATGGGGGACGCCCGTGTCCGAAGAACACGGCAGTGAACGTGTGATCGCGGGCCGCTACCGCCTCCTGTCCCCGCTCGGCGAGGGCGGCATGGGCACTGTGTGGCGGGCCCGCGACGAGCTGCTGCACCGCGAGGTCGCCGTCAAGGAGGTGCGTGCGCCGCACGGGCTGCCGGCGCCGGAGGTCGAGCGGATGTACGCCCGGCTGGAGCGCGAGGCGTGGGCGGCGGCGCGGGTCGCCAACCGCAATGTCGTCACCGTGTACGACGTGGCCACACAGGACGGCAGACCCTGGATCGTGATGGAGCTGGTCCGCGGCATCTCGCTGGCCGAGCTGCTGGACGCCGAGGGGCCGCTGAGCCCGCAGCGTGCCGCGCACATCGGCGCCGAGGTGCTGGCGGCGCTGCGGGCCGCGCACGAGGCCGGGGTGCTGCACCGGGACGTGAAGCCGGCCAACGTGCTCATGTCGAACGACGGCCGGGTCGTCCTCACCGACTTCGGCATCGCCATGGTCGAGGGCAGCTCGGCGCTGACGATGACCGGCGAGGTCATCGGCTCCCCCGAGTTCCTGGCCCCGGAGCGGGCGCTGGGCCGCACACCGGGCCCGGAGTCCGACCTGTGGTCCCTCGGCGTGCTCCTCTACGCGGCCGTGGAGGGCAACTCCCCCTTCCGCCAGGACACCCCGCTCAGCACCCTGCGCGCGATCGTCGACGACGAGCTGCCCCCGCCGCACCGGGCCGGCCCGCTGGCCCCCGTCATCGAGGGTCTGCTGCGCAAGGACCCGGCGGAGCGGCTGTCCGCCGACCGTGCCGAGCAGGACCTGCGGATCATCGGCGCGGGAGGCACACCGCGCGCGGACACCGGGCGGGCGTCCCCGTACACCCCGACGGTCGCGGCCTTCCCGGCGCCGTCCCGGACCGCCCCGACGGCCCCGGTCCCCCCGCCCACGCCGACCAGGCCCGTCACCGGCCCGGGCGCCCCCGCCGCCACCACGGCCCCCGTCCGCCCCGACCGCAACCGCCGGGCCGCCACCGCCCTGATCGCCGGTGTCGCCGCCCTCGCACTGGCCGTGGCAGGGCTGACGTACGCCCTCCTCAACCGTGGCGGCGACGGCGAGAAGGGGGGCGGCGGGAACACCACCAGCCAGACGGGCGGGGGGACTTCGCCGACGGAGACCGAGGACGAGAACGCCTCCGGAGGGGCTCAGAGCCCGACACCGGGCCCGAGCGGCAGTGACACGCCCTCCGCGGCACCGCAGTCCGTGCGGGTGACGCTGGCGGGCACGAACACGGAGTATTCGGGGGCCTGTCCGCCGCCCCGCGAGCAGGCGCCCGCGTTCACGGCGACGTTCACGGTGGGGAAGCTGCCCGCGCAGGTCACCTATCGGTGGGTGTCCGCGGACGGCAACGTCATGGATCAGGGCTGGAAGACCCTGTCGTTCCCCGAGGGCGGAGGGCTGACCAAGCAGGACAGGGCTTTTGTGACGACGTACGACGACAGCGGGACCTTCGAGACCGAGATCAGCGTCGAGGTCCGCGATCCGGTGGAGACGAAGTCCGACTCGGTGCCGTTCTCGGTGACCTGTGTGACGGAGACCCCGACGGGCGGGGTCTCGCCATCGCCTACCGCGTCACCGAGTTCCTAGGGCAGGTCGTGACACCGGCCGTTCAGGCCGCGGCGTCCAGCACCGGCAGATAACCACCCGACTGGCCCGCGGCCGTCGGGTGGTACGACTCCGGGATGTTGAGCCAGTTCACGGCGTGCATCCACGAGCTGCCGGAGCAGATCTCGTGCCCGGTGAACGTGGGCCGTACGTCGCCGAAGACGAAGCCGTGGTCCAGGGCGCGCTTCTCGGTCGCGGCGTCGATGTAATCGGCCGCGTCGTTGAGCGCCCTGCGCTTGGTCTCCGACAGGCCGAGGCACGACGACACGCCCAGCTTGTAGAAGCGGGGGTAGCCGAGAACGACCACATGCGCGGACGGGGCCTTGGCCCGGATGGCCGAGTAGACGGTGTCGAGCCGGCCGGGCAGCGTCGAGTCGACGAACGCCTTCGCGGTGTTGATCCGTGAGACGCAGGCGCTGTCGGACTGGAGCACACAGGTCGTCATGATGTCGGCGAAACCGGCGTCGTTGCCGCCGATCGTGATGGACACCAGCGCGGTGGTGGAGTTGAGCGGGCCGAGCTGACTGGCGGTCACATCACCCGTTTGAGCGCCCGAGCAGGCCGTGAAGTCGAACGACGAGGGTGAGTTCGCGGCCGCCCACAGGTACGGGTACGCCCTGGTGCTGCGTGCGCAGTCACCGCTGGAGGCGAGGTAGCTGCCCGCACCGAGACCGGAGGAGTACGAGTCGCCGAGGGCCACATAGCCGCCGGTGGCGGCGGTTTCGGCGGCCTGTGCGGCGCCGGCCCCGGTGAGGGCGGTGCCGACGGCGAGGAGGAGTGAGGCGACGTATGCGGAAAGTCGGGAACGTCTCATGGAACCTCCCTATAGCAGGATCTCTGCCTTAACCGTCGTACCAACTACGCGTGTTGACAGGAAGTGTCCATGCCAAGAATTTTCCGGGCATCGCGACCTTCACCCTGTCGGTTTGCTGTGGGTTTTGTTGCGTGTTCATGACAGAGTTGTTGACAGGTCGTCAACTCCCTTGTCGGTCACCCCGGGACCACAGATCCTTTACCTCGGCTTCGGAACGGGAACGCGACGTTCCGAGGTCGTGCCCGCGATCACGCGCGCACCCCCCACATCGCGCGCATCCAACCCGTATGCGCGCCGCCTGGAGGAGGACTCCCTCGTAATGGCACAACTGCGTAGCAAGAAGGTCCGGTTCGCCGCGATAACCAGCCTGGCGACCGCCGCCCTCGTGGGCGGGCTCACCTCCCTCCCCGCCCAGGCCGCCCCGGCCGAGGGCAAGGTCCTGGCCGCCGGCTCCCCCACGGCGATCAAGGACAGCTACATCGTCACGCTCAAGAAGAGCGCGGGCCTCAAGGCCGCCTCTGCCGCCGGCAAGGACCTGGTCGAGGAGTACGGCGGCTCGGTGAAGAAGACGTTCACCAAGGCGCTGAACGGCTACACCGCCACCCTCTCCGCGGCCGAGGCCAGGAGACTCGCGGCCGACCCGGCGGTGGCCTCCGTCGAGCAGAACCAACGGGTCCAGATGGACGCCACACAGTCCAACGCCCCCTGGGGCCTGGACCGCATCGACCAGACCTCGCTTCCGCTGTCCGGCACCTACACGTACCCGGATTCCGCAGGCAGCGGCGTGACCGTCTATGTCATCGACACCGGCGTCCGCATCACGCACAGCGACTTCGGCGGCCGTGCCTCGTACGGCTACGACGCCGTCGACGGCGACACCACCGCGCAGGACGGCAACGGCCACGGAACCCATGTGGCCTCCACCATCGCGGGTTCCACCTACGGCGTCGCCAAGAAGGCGAACATCGTGGGCGTCCGGGTGCTGAACAACAGCGGCTCGGGCACCACGGCCGGCGTGGTCGCGGGCATCGACTGGGTCACGGCCAACCATTCCGGCCCCTCGGTCGCCAACATGTCGCTGGGCGGCGGCGCCTCCACCGCGCTGGACACGGCCGTGCGCAACTCCATCGCCAGCGGCGTGACCTACGCCATCGCGGCCGGCAACAGCAGCGCCAACGCCTCCTCGTACTCCCCGGCCCGGGTCACCGAGGCGATCACCGTCGGCGCCACCACCAGCTCGGACGCGCGCGCCAGCTACTCCAACTACGGCTCGGTCCTGGACATCTTCGCGCCGGGTTCCTCGATCACGGCGGGCTGGTACACCAGCGACACCGCGACGAACACCATCTCCGGTACGTCCATGGCGACCCCGCACGTCGCGGGCGCGGCCGCGGTCTACCTGGCGGGCCACACCTCGTCCACTCCGGCCCAGGTCGCCTCGGCCCTGACCGCCGGGGCCACCACGAACGTGGTCACCAGCCCCGGCACCGGTTCGCCGAACCGGCTGCTGAAGCTCGTGTCGTAAGGCACACGCGCATCAACTGAACGACGGTTCCCCGGAGGCCCCCACTGCCTCCGGGGAACTTGCGCTCCCGGGCCGGAAACGAACAAATGTCAAGGGGCCATTCGCATCTTGACGGCATACGCGGCGCTGAGCGACATTGAAGCCCGGCATCCGACGCTTCGGGGGGAAACGTCGCCAATGCAGACCTTACGTATCAAGACAGCTTCGTCCGAGGACACCGAGAGAGCGCGACCAGGGCCGGGGAGGGACCTGACGCCGCTGCTCGCGGGCGCCGCGACGGCTGTGGGGGGAATCGGCGCGGTCCTCGCGCTCGTCGACTCGGGCTCGCCGCTGCGCGGCCCCTTCACTCTGTTCTTCCTGCTCGCGGCACCGGCCGCGGCGATCGCCGCCGCGCTGCGCGGGCTGGAACCCTTCGGCCGTACCGTCGCCTCGGTTGCGGGCGCGGTCGTCGTCAACATGCTGGTGACCCAGGGCATGCTGGCCGTGCACCGGTGGTCGGTACGCGGCGGGATCGTGGCCGTGACCGCGATCAGCGCCCTCATTCTCCTGCTGGTCCTGGTACGGCGGCTGCGCGGTCGTACGACGCGAAGGCGGACTGACTGACGTGGACATCAGCGTGTACCGCCCCGGCGAGCTCAGCTCCGCCGACCGTGCGGCGTGGACATCGATGCAGTCCAAGGCCCATCTCCAGGGTTCACCCGAACTGGGCAACCCCTTCCTCTCCCCCGAGTTCGCCCTCGCGGTCGGCCGCTGCCGGCGCGGGGTGCGGATCGCGGTCGTCCGGGAAGGCGGTGAGCCGGCCGCGTTCTTCCCGTTCCAGCGGACGGCGGCCGGCGTCGGCCGGGCCATCGGACTCGGCGTCTCGGACGCCCAGGGGGTGGTGCACCGGCCCGGGTTCACCTGGGACGCGCGGGAGCTGCTGAAGGCGTGCGGGCTCGCCGTATGGGAGTTCGACCACCTGGTGGAGGGCCAGACGGCGTTCGCGGCGGAGGCGTCCGGCAGGTACCCGTCCCCGGTCATGGACGTCGACCAGGGCTACGCGGCGTATCTGGCCCAACTCCGCGAGCGGTCACCGAAGTTCACCAAGTCGACGCTCGCCAAGGAGCGCAAGCTGGGCCGGGACCACGACGGCGTGCGCTATGTGCACGACGAGTGTGATCCGGCCGCCCTGCGCACGCTGATGGGCTGGAAGTCCGCGCAGTACCGCAGGACCGGACGTAGCGACCGGTTCGCGCACGAGTGGATCACCCGGCTCGTGGAGCAGTTGTTCCACAGCCGCTCCGAGCCGTTCGCCGGAATCCTGTCGGTGCTGTACGCGGGCGGCAAGCCGATCGCCGCGCACTTCGGGCTGCGCAGCGAGCGGGTGCTGGCGTGCTGGTTCCCGGCCTACGACCCGGCGTTCTCGAAGTACTCGCCCGGGCTGGTCCTGCATCTGCGGATGGCCGAGGCGGCCGCCGCCGACGGCATCGCCTACCTCGATCTCGGCCGGGGCCAGAAGGAGTACAAGGACTCCCTGAAGACACGCGAGCTGACGGTGTCGGAGGGGTGGGTGACCAGGCGTCACCCGGTCGCGTTCGGACACCGGGCACGGCGTGCCCCGGTCCGGGCGCTGCGCAACACCGTGCAGGCACGGCCGGAGCTGTTCGAACCGGCGGACCGGCTCCTCAAGAGCATGGGGAAGATCCGCTCGGGCCGCCGGTGACGGCCGAACCGAAAGGGCCGGTTACGGTCAAACCAACAAAAACGTGAGAGCTCGTTCCAGCTCTTGCCATACAGTCTCAATCATCAATACCGTCGTACATCTCACTCGCATCGGACGGTCGGCCAACGGCTCCAGGGGAGGGCTCAGGGACCGCGACGGTCCGGCGCGGGACGCGGTAGGGGGGTGCTCGGTGAAGGTGTCCGCACTTGCCATCGAGTCGTGCCGCGCGACCGGCTGCCGATCTTCTGGTGGCCGGCCAGAAATGCCAGCTCACCACACGCGCGCGGAGAACCGCTTATCCGTGCCGTGAGTGAGATACCCCCCTTTCGAACCGGACCAAGAGCCGGGCCGCCCAGGGGCGGGCGGTCCACCGGACGAGAGGGACCTGACTCATGAGTTCTGTTCTGCGCCCGGCGGTCGCGGACCAAGATCCGTCACCGGTCGGCAAGTACCGGCCCGTCTCCACCCACCTGGCCATCGCGCCGCCGGTGAGCGTGGTGATCCCGGCCATGAACGAGGCGGAGAACCTTCCGTACGTCTTCAAGACACTGCCGGACTGGATACACGAAGTGGTCCTGGTCGACGGCAACTCCACCGACAACACCGTCGAAGTGGCCCGTGAACTGTGGCCCGACGTCAAGGTCGTGCGGCAGCGCGGCAAGGGCAAGGGGGATGCCCTGATCACCGGGTTCGAGGCGGCCACCGGCGACATCATCGTGATGGTCGACGCGGACGGCTCGGCCGACGGCCAGGAGATCGTGAGTTACGTCTCCGCCCTGGTCTCGGGCGCGGACTTCGCCAAGGGGTCCCGCTTCGCCAACGGCGGCGGCACCGACGACATGACGCCGATCCGCAAGCTGGGCAACTGGGCGCTGTGCACGGCCGTCAACCGCAAGTTCGGCGCCCGCTACACCGATCTCTGCTATGGATACAACGCGTTCTGGCGGCACTGCCTCGACAAGATCGACCTCGACTGCACCGGCTTCGAGGTGGAGACCCTGATGAACATCCGGGTCGTCAAGGCGGGACTGAAGGTGCAGGAGATACCGAGCCACGAGTACCTCCGCATCCACGGCACGAGCAATCTGCGCGCCGTGCGGGACGGGCTGCGGGTGCTCAAGGTGATCCTCAAGGAGCGCTCCAACCGGCGCGCCCTGCGCCGCCGCAGTGCCGCGGCGCACTCCCCGACGCTCGACTCGGTGCCGGCGGTCCGCTCGGTTCCCTCGGTCCGGGGAGAGGCGTCTTGAGCGGTCCCGACATCTCCGTCGTGATCTGCGTGTACACCGAGGACCGCTGGGAGGACATCCTCGCGGCGGTCTCCTCGGTGCGGGCGCAGGCGTATCCGGCCCTGGAGACGCTGCTGGTCGTCGACCACAACGCGGCGCTCCTGGACCGGCTGACCAAGGAGTACAAGGAAGCGACCGATGTGCGGGTGCTCGCCAACGCGGGCCCCCGCGGTCTGTCCGCCGGCCGCAACACCGGCATCGCCGCCTCCTACGGCGAGGTCATCGCGTTCCTCGACGACGACGCCGTGGCCGAGCGCGACTGGCTGAAGCACTTCGCGGCCGGGTACGCCGACCCGCGCGTGATGGCCGTCGGCGGGCGCACCGAGCCGATCTGGGCGTCGGGGCGCCGGCCGGACTGGTTCCCGGAGGAGTTCGACTGGGTGGTCGGCTGCACGTACCGGGGGCTGCCGCGCGGCCGGGTGAAGGTGCGCAACGTCCTCGGCGGCAACGCCTCCTTCCGGCGTACGGCGTTCGACTTCGCGGGCGGCTTCGCCAGCGGCATCGGGCGCGACGGCGACCGGCTGCCGCTGGGCGGCGAGGAGACGGAGCTGTGCATCCGGCTGACGCGGGCCAGGCCGGACGCCGTGCTGCTGATCGACGACCGGGCGGTGATCCACCACCGGGTGCCCGAGGCGCGTGAGCACTTCGGGTACTTCCGGACGCGCACCTACGCCGAGGGCCTGTCGAAGGCGCTGGTGGCCCGAAGTGTCGGCGCCGACAAGGGACTCGAGTCCGAGCGCCGGTACACCACCAGGGTCCTGCCGGCCGGGGTGGCACGCGGGCTGCGGGACGCCCTGCTGGCCCGGCCGGGCGGTGCGGGGCGGGCGGGCGCGATCGTCGCCGGGGTGCTGACCGCGGCCGGTGGGTACGTGGTCGGGAGTGTCCGGGCCCGCCGGGGCGGTGCCACGTACTCGGTGGCAGGGCTCGAGGCGGGCGCTGAGGAGGAACCGGGCATCAAGGGGGGAAGCAGATGACCGACGCGCGTGTGCCGATCCTGATGTACCACGCCGTCTCCACCTCGCCGAACGACGCCACCCGCGACCTGTCGGTGGCGCCGGAGGCGTTCGCGGAGCAGATGGCGCTGATCGGCGGCCTGGGCCTCACGCCCATGAAGACGGCCGACCTCGCGGCGCGCTGGCGCTCCGGCAGACCGCTGCCCGAGCGGCCGGTGCTGATCACCTTCGACGACGGCTATGAAGGCGTGCACCGGCACGCCCTGCCCGTGCTCGCCAAGCACGGCTTCGCGGCCACGGTGTTCGTCTCCACGGGCTGGCTGAAGGGCCCGCACGACATGGGCGGCGGCCTGGACACCATGCTCGACTGGGACCAGGTCCGCGAACTCTCCGCGGCGGACGTCGAGATCGGCGGCCACAGCCACACGCACCCCCAGCTCGACCAGCTCCCGGACGGCAGGCTGCGCTCCGAGCTGATCCTCTGCAAGGAGATCGTCTCGGACCAGCTCGGCACCGTCCCGGCCTCGTTCGCCTACCCGTACGGCTACTCCAGCCGCCGGGTGCGCGAGGCGGTGCGGGAGACCGGGTACGCCCAGGCGCTCGCCGTCAACAACGGCCTCGCACGGCGTCGGCAGGGGCCGTACGCCCTCACCCGCCTGACCGTGCGCCGCACCACCGGCATCGAGGAGTTCGCGCGGATGGTCGAGGGCCGTGCCATCGCCCGCACCTTCGCCAGGGACCGCGCCCTCACCAAGGGGTACGCCGTGGTCCGCAGAGCCCGACAGGTCCGCCGGAAGGCCATCCGTTCCCGTGTCTGACACGACGGCCACGACCGAGCCCGCCTCGACCGACGCGCCGGCGCCCGAGCAGTCGGGGCGCCGGCTTCGCCTGCCCGGCATGGGCGGGTCCTCCGGGGGAAGTCAGCTGTTCCGCAACGCCTACGCCCTGATGATCAACACCGGCATCTCGGCCGTGCTGGGGCTCGGGTTCTGGCTGGCCGCCGCCCGCTACTACTCCGAGGCCGCGGTCGGGCAGGGTTCCGCCGCGATCGCCGCGATGAAGTTCCTCGCCGGTCTGACCGCGGTGACGCTGACGGGGGCGCTGGCCCGGTTCATCCCGGTGGCGGGACGCAGGAGCGGCCGGCTCATCTTCCGTACGTACGCCGGCAGTTGTGTGGTGGTGGCCCTGGCGGCCGGCGTGTTCCTGCTGACGCTGGACCTGTGGGGGCCGTCGTACCGGTTCCTGAACGGCGCGGCGGGCGGGCTCTTCTTCGTCGTGGCCGTCATCGCCTGGAACCTGCTCACCCTCCAGGACGGCGTGCTGACCGGGCTGCGCAGCGCGGTGTGGGTGCCGGTCGGCAACACCGTGTTCTCCGCGGTCAAGCTGGGGCTGCTGGTGGCCTTCGCCGTGGCGATCCCCACCGCCGGGGTCTTCGTGTCATGGGTCGCGGCCATCGCGGTGTCGGTGCTGCCACTGGGCTGGCTGGTGTTCCGGCGTCTGGTGCCGCGCCATGTGAAGGCGACCGAGGACAACGCCGAACCGCCGTCCCTGAAGGAGGTCGGGAAGTTCCTCGCGGGCGACTACACCGGCTCCCTGTTCTCGCTCGCCGTGGTCTATCTCATCCCCGTGATCGTGGCCGCACAGGTCTCCGCCGAGGACAACGCGTACTTCTACATCACGGCCACGATCGGCGGCACGGTCAATCTGCTCGCCATCAACATGGGCGCCTCCCTCACGGTCGAGGGCTCGCACGATCCGGGGCGGCTGGCCGCCAACACCCGGGCGGCGCTCAGGCGCATGGCGCGGATCATGGTGCCGGTCGCCGCGATCCTGTTCTTCGGGGCGCCCTGGATCCTCGGCGTCTTCGGCCAGGGCTACGCGGACGCGGCGACCCCGCTGCTGCGCTGGTTCGCCGTCGGCGCGCTGCTGCGGGTCGTCATGGAGACGTACTTCGCCGTTCTGCGCGCACAGAGCCGTACCGCCGGACTGGCCTGGCTGCAGGGCCTGTTGTGCGCCCTGGTGCTCGGCCTGACCCTGCTGCTGCTCCCCCGGATGGGCCTGACCGGCGCCGGTGTCGCCGAGATCGCCTCTCTCTCGGTGATCGTCGCGATCGCCGCGCCCAAGCTGTACAGGACGGCCCGTGCGACCTCGGCCGAGGTCCCGGAGGACGCGGCCCCCGACGGTGACCTCGCCGACCTGGGGGCGCGCGAGGTTCCCGACGGGGCGCGGGGGCGCATGCCCGCCTGGGCGCTCGACACCGACACCCTCGCCCTCGGCGTCCACGTCGACTTCGACCATCTGGAGCGCCGGCCGGACGTCCGCCCGGGCCCGGGCACACCGCCCACGGGTACGCCACCGGTACCGCCGGAACACCGGCCGACCTGGGCGCGCAAGCCCGAGGTCGGGCTGCCGGTCGAAGAACGGGAGCCCGGCTCGGATGCCTCGCTGGGGCCCGCCGAGGTGGACGCGCCCTTCGAGACGGACTTCGAGACGGACTTCGACGCCGCCTTCGACGCGGGCGAGGGCGAGGAGGCCGTACCGGAGGAACGCGAGGAGGCCGTCGTACGGCCGGAATCTGCCGTACGGGAAGAGCCGCCGATGCCCGAAGAGCCCGTACGACAGCCCGCCGCGCCCTCACTGTCCTGGCGCGAGCGGCTGATGCCCACCCGGCTCGGGGTGGTCCTCGGCTGTCTGCTGATCGCCGCGCTGCTGCTGTACTGGGTGCCCGCGCTGCGGCTCGGCGAGGCCGACCTGGACGGGATGGGCGGGCTCGGGCTGGTCTCCGTGCTGCCGATGCCGACGCTGGTCGGGGCCGCGCTGCTGGCGGTGGTGTTCGCCTCGCTGCTGTGGCTGGGGCGCGAGCACAGGGCGCTGCTGCTGGTCACCCTGCTGGCGACGGTCGTGTCCCTGCACGCCCTGCCCGCGCTGATCGAGACCGAGCCGAGGTTCGCGACGGCCTGGCAGCACCTCGGCTTCCTCGACTACATCGACCGCACCGGCTCGGCCGTGCCCGACCTGGACGCGCGCTGGAGCTGGCCGGGCTTCTTCGCGGCGGCCGCGTTCGTCGCGAAGGCGTGCGGGGTCAGCGACTTCACCGAGGTCATCCGCTGGTGGCCGCTGACCATGCAACTGCTGTACCTGGTGCCGATGTTCCTGCTGGTGCGCTCGATGCGGGCGAGCTGGCGCGCCAAGTGGACCGGCATCTGGGTCTTCGTGCTCAGCGGCTGGGTGGGCCAGGACTACTTCTCGCCGCAGGGCTTCACCTATCTGCTGTATCTGGTGTTCGCGGCGATCCTTCTGGTCTGGTTCCGGGCGCCGCACGTGATCTGGACGAAGCGTCGTCCCGGCGAGGTGGAGGTCGAGCCCGCGAACCGGCGGCAGCAGGCCGTGCTGCTGGCGGTCGTCATCGGGCTGTTCGCGGCGAGCGTCCCGGCTCACCAGCTCACGCCGTTCGTGATGCTGGGCGTGCTGACGGGTCTCGTCCTGATCGGCAAGTCCGAACTGCGCGGCCTGCCGATCCTGTTCGGCGTCATGGTGACCGTCTGGATCGGCTTCCTGGCCGAGCCGTACTGGTCCGGGCACTTCGACGAACTCTTCGGCGGGGTCGGCGGCGTGGGCGGCAATGTGTCGTCCTCGGTCTCCGGCCGTATCGAAGGCGGCAGCTCGACCCACAAACTCGTCCTCTATACGCGCGTGCTCCTGGCCGGCGGTGTGATGGCCTTCGCCTGCTGGGGCTGGTGGCGCCGGCGCTTCCACCACTACCGGGAGCGCTCGCTGCTCGTCCTCACCTTCGTGCCGTTCCTCGGCTTCGGCATGCAGTCGTACGGCGGTGAGATGGCGCTGCGGGTCTTCATGTTCGCCCTGCCCGGCGCGGCCCTGCTCACCGGCCTCGCCTTCTTCCCGCGCACCGGCGTCACCGCCAAGGAGCGCGACAAGGACCGGGTGAGCCTCGCCCCGCTGGCCGCGCTCATGGCGGGCCTGGTGCTGATGGGCGGCTTCCTGGTGGCGCGTTGGGGCAACGAGCCGTTCGAGCGGGTGCGGTCCGGCGAGGTCGCCGCCATGGAGTACGTGTACGCCCATGACGATCCGAGCGTGCGGCTGCTGTGGCTGAGCGACGACCCGGTCAACGTCGTGACGCCGTCGATGCCGTGGGGCTCTCGGGACATGGAGAAGGTGGAGTACCTGCCGACGCTCGCGCCGGCCGACCCGGTGCTGGTGTCGGGGCTGGTGAAGGCGCTCAAGGACGCCGGCCCGAACTCGTATCTGATGATCAACCGAAGCCAGGTGACCTATCTCCGGCTGGACGTCGGCTATTCGGCGACCTGGGAGTCGCGGCTGATCCAGAACCTGGACAAGCGGCAGGAGCTGAAGAAGGTCTTCGTCAACGAGGACGCGACGATGTACGCGCTCAGGAAGCAGCCGGCGGGTGAGGTGCCCAAGGCCGATCCCGGGCCGATCGGGCCTCAGGTGACCTGGACGCCGTGGTCGGTGGTCGGCGGCCTCGCGGCGGTCGCGCTGATCGTGCTGCTGATGGCCCGCGAGATCGTCCGGGTCGCGATGGCGCCGAGCGTGCGGCAACTGCGGTGGCTGCAGAGCAGCTTCTGGTTCTCGCTGCCGCTGCTGGCGGTGTTGCTGGCCTCGCTGGTCCAGCGGTTCCTGACGATCGACTAGGCCCTCGCCCCGGTCAAGTGGCTCAGCGCCCCAGCCACTTGACCTCGTACGCCTGAAGCTCGACCTTCTCGCCGTCGATCTTCGCGCTGGTCTGCCGGTCGAGGGTGTTCACGGCCAGGATCACCTTGCCGGTGGCCAGGACCAACACGTCGGGCTTGTCCACGGACACCGACTCGTACTCGGTCCCCGGCCGGAACTCCTTGCCGAACCGTGCGACCAGGTCGTACATGGGCAGCTTCGCGCCACCGCCCGCGGTGTCGGTCGGCGTCCACAGACAGCCGGCGCACTCGGTGCCCTTCTCCTCCTGCGGGTTCCAGTAGAAGCCGGAGGTGGTCCCGCCCTTGGCCAGCGCGATCATGCCGGCGGCCTGGACGGCGACCCGGCGGGCCTCGGACCAGTCCTTGCGGTCGTCGTTGCCGTCGGCGGGCTCGACGTAGTACTCGGCCCACCACAGCGGCAGGTCGCCGGTCTGCCCCCGCACCCACCTGCTCACGGCCGTGAACTTGTCGGTGGCGGTGAACTCGTCGGGCAGGAGCTCGTCGTCCCGGGTGTAGCTGGAGCCGTCCACGACGACGAAGTCGGCGCCGGCCTTGTGCTCGTTCCAGTACGCGAAGGCGTCGACGGGGCGCCGGTCCAGGGCGCCCCAGGAGCCCTTCAAGGCGGGCGAGGCCTCCTCCGCGCGCGGGTCGACGCTGTCCATCACGAGGTAGGGCCCGCCGACCATGATCTCCGGGTTGACCTTCTTCAACGCCCGGTAGACGAGGTTGTACAGCTCGGTGTAGCCCTCGTGGTCCCAGCGGGCCTCGGCGTCGTTCCAGAAGCCCTTGAACTCGTTCCAGACGATGAAGTGCCGTACGTCCGGGTAGCGCTTGGCGACGGTGACGGCGAGCGCGGCGAAGTCGTCGAAGTGCTCGGGCTCGGGCGCCGTCTCCAGGGCGGCCTGGCTCCAGTCGGTGTTGTCGACGCCGGCCTTTCCGCCCTTCATCCAGTCGGGGGCGCAGCACAGGGTGACGACCGGGGTGCTGCCGGAGGCGCGGACGAAGTCGATACGGCGGTCCATGGCCTCGAAGTCGTAACGTCCCTCGACCGGCTCGGGGTTGTCGGCGCCCCAGCCCATGATGTGCTGGATCTGCGGCAGTCCCCCGGCGTCCGCGAGGCGTCCCTCGACGCGCTTCACGGCGGCCGGAGCGCCCTCGTCGGCGCTGTGCTGGGTGTGGGTGAACCCCCAGCCCACCTCGGGATCGGTCGCGTCCGGCGTGGCGGTCGGGGTGCCGTGCACCTTGTCGCCGTCGCGTGAGGTGCCGTCGGTGTTCACGCCGTTCCCCGGAAGCGTGGTGAACAGGGTCACCACCAGGGCCAGAGCCACCGCGCCCACGCCGAGCAGCGCGGTGAGCCGCCACCGCCGTGCCCCCGAATTCCACCCATGACGTCCCATCAAGGACAACGGTAACGGGGGTGGCCTCCGTACGGGCAGGTTCCGCACGTACACGGTCCTGTAACGGGACGGAGCGGAGTCGGAGGGGGAAATGAGGGGCGCATCGGCACGTCTTTGGCCCCTCGGGCGTGCACCGTTGGCGGGACGTGCCACGGAAACCGGGTGCACAGGGGCGCCCCGTGCCGGATCATGGCCGCATGTCTGCGAACCCACACGACGCTCTGCCGATCCGGCTCAACGTCGACGACAGCGACTCGCCGTCCGACGTCGTCGACGCGCTGTTCCTCGGCCGCTTCGCGACGGGCGAGCAGCCGTACTCGCACGCGGTGAACATCGACCGCGTACGGTCCGGGGCGACGCTCCTGCCGCCGGGCGCCCGCGTGCTGCGCGCCGCCCGCGACGACGACCGCAGCGCGACGCTGGCGGAGGGCGACGGCTGGACCCTGCTGATCTCCCGCTGGAACCGGGGCGCCGATGTCACGGTGACGGCGACCAGCGAGGAACTGGCGGAGCGGGTGCTGGGCGAGGCGACGGACGGCGCGGCCGACGAGCCCGAGCCGCAGCCGGAGAACGTGACCATGGGCTTCTGGTACGTCTCTCCAAGACGCGGCCCGCACCGCACCACCCGGCAGATCTCGGCGGGCACCTGGGACGAGGTGCGCGCCAACTACACCGCGCCGGTCGCGGACGCGATGGACCGCCTGATGAAGACGACCCCGGAGGACATCGCGGGCCGTCTGCTCCTGCTGCACGGCCCGCCGGGCACCGGCAAGACGTCGGCGCTGCGGACGCTGGCCCGCTCCTGGCGGGACTGGTGCCAGGTGGACTGCGTCCTCGACCCGGAGCGCCTGTTCTCCGACGTCGGCTATCTGATGGACATCGCGATCGGCGAGGAGGACGCGACGGGCAAGGGCCGCTGGCGGCTGCTGCTCCTGGAGGACTGCGACGAGCTGATCCGGGGCGAGGCGAAGCACACGGCGGGCCAGGCCCTGTCGAGGTTGCTGAACCTGACCGACGGCCTGCTGGGCCAGGGCCGCAACGTCCTGGTCGGCGTGACGACCAACGAGGACCTGGAGCGGCTGCATCCGGCCGTCGTCCGCCCCGGCCGCTGTCTGGCCCGCATCGAGGTGGGGCCGCTGACCCGCCGGGAGGCGGTGAACTGGCTGGGCACGGAGGAGGGCGTCGGCCGCGAGGGCGCCACGCTGGCGGAGCTGTACGCGCTGCAGCGGGGCACGTCTCCGACGTCGCTGCCGGAGCCTCGGGAGGGGGCGGACTCGGGGCTGTATCTGTAGTGCTTTGATGGACGTATGACCCTGTTCGTCGGCACGTCGGGGTGGCAGTACCGGGACTGGCGGGACGTCCTGTATCCAGCCGGCGTGCCCATGCGCCGGTGGCTGGAGGAGTACACGGCGCACTTCGCCACCGTCGAGATCAACAACGCCTTCTACCGCCTGCCGACCCGGGAGAACTTCGAGGCGTGGCGGGACCGGGTGCCGGGAGACTTCGTGGTCGCGGTGAAGGCGAGCCGCTACCTGACCCACATCAAGCGGCTACGTGATCCCGAGGAGCCGGTGACCCGCCTGATGACGCACGCGGAGGGCCTGGGCCCCCGCCTGGGCCCCGTGCTCCTCCAGCTGCCACCCACCCTGCGGGCGGACACCGAGCTGCTGGACGCCTGCCTGGCCTGCTTCCCGTCGCGTACCCGGGTCGCCGTCGAACCCCGGCACGACAGCTGGTGGACGCCCGAGGTACGCGAGGTGCTGGAGTCCCGGGGCGCCGCCCTGTGCTGGGCCGACGTCGAGTCCCGCCCCGTGACCCCGCTGTGGCGCACCACCGACTGGGGCTACGTCCGCTTCCACCAGGGCCGCGCCCAACGCTGGCCGCACTACGGCCGCCAGGCCCTGGACACCTGGGCCCACCGCATCGCGGACACCTGGTCCGGCGAGGACGTGTACGCGTACTTCAACAACGACCCGACGGGGGCGGCGGTGGAGGACGCGATGACGTTCGCGCGGGTGGCGCAGACGGCGGGCCTGGAGCCGACGCGCACACCGAAGCACCTGGCGCATGCCTAGCGCGCGTCGTTCTCCACTGCTTCCGTCATCACGCCGCTCTCTTCTCCCGCCGCGGCGGTGCTCAGCCACGACTATCGCATCCCGGCGGTGCCGACCCTGCTCAACCCCCGACAGAGCAACGCCCCGGCTGCCCAACCCCCGACAGGGCAACGCCCCTACTCCCCGTAAGCCGCCCGCAGGGCATCCCGCACAGCCGCCAACGCATCCGCCTCCGTGAGCCCGAGCCGCCGAGCCCGCTCCACGTACGCCTGCGCGGCCGACGCCAGCTCCCGCTCCGCGGCCGAGCCGGCGGCCGCCACGAACGTGCCGTGGCGCCCCCGCGTCTCGATCACCCCGTCGCTCTCCAGCGCCCGGTACGCCTTGGCGACCGTGTTGGCCGCCAGCCCCAGCGACTCCGCCAGCCCGCGCACGGTCGGCAGCCGGTACCCCACCGGCAGCACCCCCGACCGCGCCTGCTCCGAGATCTGGGCCCGCACCTGCTCGTACGGTGGTGCGCTGTCGTCGATGTGGATCTTCAAGGTCACGCAGGGATTGTCCCGCACCCACTCGAAAATGAGAGGCACCGGGAGGCATCTCCCGCATAACGTGCGCCCATATGACCATGACTGTGCGCGATCTCCGTCCCGAGGTCCGAGCCGACGTCGAGGGTTTCGCCCGCGTCCGCCACCTCGCGCTGCCCTTCTACCTCATCACCCCCGACTCCCTGGCCTACGACCTCACCCATGCCCACCCCGACTCCCACTACCGCCCCCTCGTCGCGGAGGAGGACGGCGAGGTGATCGGCACGGCCCAGGTCGGCATCGTCCACGACAGTCCGGACCCGGGCCAGGGCTACGTCAACGTGTACGTGCACCCGGAGCGCACGCGCCGCGGCGCCGGGTCGGGCCTGGTGCGGGCCGCCGAGGAGCACCTGGCCGCCAAGGGCGCGACCAAGCTCTACTCCTGGGTTCTGGACCGGCCGGGCAACCGCGCCTTCGCCGAACGGCACGGCTACCGCGCCAGCCGTTCCGCCCACTTCCTGCGCCTGGACCTGGCGGGAGGCACCCTGCCCCCGCTCCAGGACCCGCCCCCGGGCGTCGAACTGCGCACGGGCGCCGACTTCGCGGACGACCCGCGCCCGTTCTTCGAGCTGGACTCGGAGACGATGTCCGACGAACCGAGCGACATCGACTACGAGTTCACCGACTACGAAGCCTGGCTGGAGAACACCTGGAACCACCCCCTCTTCAGCCCTGAACTGACCACGGTCGCCCTGGTCGACGGCCGCCCCGCCGCCTTCAGCGCGGCCCGCACGGGCGGCGGCACCCGCTACGGGACCGTCATGACCGGCACCGCCCGCGCCTTCCGCGGCCGGGGCCTGGCCAAACTCGCCAAGAACGACTCCCTGCACCGCGCCCGCGCCGCCGGTCTCACGGAGGCGTTCACAGGCAACGACACCGACAACGGCCCGATGCTCGCCATCAACAAGTGGTTCGGCTACGAGATCTGCGCGACGGAGGTGCGGTATGTCCGCGAACTCGGCTGACCGGTCCCGCCAACTGGATGTGGTGCTCGTCAAGGGCGGCCGTACGAAGATCCGTTACGCGGCCGAACTGCTCACCGACGACGGCACCCGCATCGTCGTCCGGGCCCCCTGGTCCGGCGCCGGAGTCCGCGATTTCGGCTTCGTCCGCTTCGAGCCGGGCGACGTCTTCACCGAGTACTACTGGCGCGACCGCTGGTACGCCGTGAAGGAGGTCCGCGACGCCGTGGGCGCCCTCAAGGGCTGGTACTGCGACGTCACCCGCCCGGCCGCGCTGTCCGGCGCCGAGCTGGTCGTCGAGGACCTCGACCTGGACCTGTGGCGCTCCGCCGACGGCACCGACGTACTGCGCCTGGACGAGGACGAGTTCGCCGCGAGCGGCCTGGCGGAGACGGATCCGGAGGCGGCCGCGGCGGCGGTGACGGCCCTGGACGAGCTGGAGGCGTTCGCCACCGTCGACGGCGGCCTGGAGTCGCTGCTGGACTAGGCCCTGTCGTTTGGATCAGCTCGGCTGCGAGGATCGCTTCCTCTCGGCCGACCCGAGCCGGGGGCGATGGGGGTGGCCCCGCGCGAGCCGGGCGAAGCCCGTTCGAGCAGTGCGTGTCAGGGCCCGCGACGCCGGGATGATCCAAACGACAGGGCCTGGCGGCTGTCCGGAGGATCACGCCGCTGCTCCGGGGATCCGCGCCACCACGGCGTACCGCTCGTCGTGCACGGCCTTCCCCCACAGGGACTCGTCGTCCGACAGCCGCTCCACGCGCACGTCCTCGGCCAGCGGGGCGAGGAACTCGGTGAGCCGGTCCGCCGGTATGCCGACCGGGGTGACCGTCCCCCACACGCCCTCGACCAGCACCAGCCGCGCTCCGGGTCGCAGCAGCCCCGCCCAGTGCCCCAGCACGCGCGCGGGGTCGGGCAGCGCCCACAGCACATGCCGTACGAACACCACGTCGAACCGCTCCTCCCCCACCGGTGGGGCCGCCGCGTCACCGACGAGGAACACCGCGTGACGCCCGGCGAGCTTGGCGCGGGCCAGGTCCACCATCGCCGGGGACAGATCCACCCCGGTGACGCGGTGTCCCTGCTCGGCGGCGAGGAGCGACACGCTGCCGGTGCCGCAGCCGAGGTCGAGCACGTCGGACGGGCGCTCGGGCAGCCAGGAGCGCAGCCGGGAGGCCCAGGCCCGGCGCACCTCGGGGTCGCGCAGGCCGTGGTCCGGCTCGTCGTCGAAGGAGGCGGCCGCGGCGTCCCAGTCCATGTTGGTCATGCGGCAAAGAGTGACACCCGCACTGACAGTCGAATGGTGACAACCGCCACTGACAGGACCAGCGGCGATGAGGAACTCTCGCCGAACGGGTCTACCTCCTTGAGAACGAGGAACTCGGTAGCCCCTGAAGGAGGCAGTCATGCGCCGTGTGACCGTGCAGAAGCCCCTGAAGCGGAAGTCGGACGCCCGCCGGGTACAGGAGGAGGCGGACGAGCGCCCCTCGGGACGACCGGAGGTCCGCAAGGACATCGCACGAACCTGGTGGCCGGACGGCTGAAACGCCCCGCCGGCCGAAAAAAATCGGAGACGCGTCAGGCAAGCCGCTTGCGGTAGTGGATGCGGTCGTACGGCCCGTCCTCACGACGCTCGGTCAACTCGTAGCCGTACTTCGGGTAGATCTGCTGGTTCTCCCACATCATCGCGTTCGTATAGAGCCTGACTTCGTGCAGACCCAGCGCACGCGCGCGTGCGTCCACGAAGTGCAGCAGCCGTCGCCCCACGCCTGTGCCGTGCGCATCGGGGTGGACGGCGATGCTGTCGAGGAACAGATGGTCCTCGCGTGCCTCCACCACGACGAGCCCGATCACGGGATCGCCCGTCACGAACACCTTCCCCGCCGCCACGTTCGCCGCGTGGTCCGCCTCCATGGGCACCGGGACCACGCCGATGCGCTCGATGTAGGGCGTGAAGGCCGCGTCCGTCACGGCCTTCACGGCCGGTACGTCGGCGGCCGTGGCAGGCCGGATCTCCTCGCTCGTCATGGCGTGAACGCTACCTACCTGATCTCAGTCTGAGCACTCCCTTAAGGCGACCCTAAAGATCGCCTCGAACCCCCTGCGACAGGCGATTTCACGGTTTCTTGGATCCGGCACTCATCAGTTCCGGTTCCGAGGAGATCCCCCATGTCCGCACGCCGCAAGGCCGCCACTGTCGCCGCCGTCGGCCTGACTCCGCTCGCCCTGACCGCCCTCGCCACCGCTCCCGCGTCGGCGCACGGTTCGATGGGCGACCCGGTCAGCCGGGTCTCGCAGTGCTACGCGGAGGGCCCGGAGAGCCCGAAGTCCGACGCGTGCAAGGCGGCGGTCGCCGCGGGCGGCACGCAGGCCCTCTACGACTGGAACGGCATCCGCATCGGCGACGCGGCCGGCCGCCACCAGGAGCTGATCCCGGACGGCAAGCTGTGCAGCGCGAACAGCGAGGAGTTCAAGGGCCTCGACCTGGCCCGCGCCGACTGGCCGGCGACGAGCGTGAGCAGTGGGTCGTACACCTTCAAGTACCGCGTGACCGCGCCGCACAAGGGCACCTTCAAGGTCTACATCACCAAGGCGGGCTACGACCCCACGAAGCCGCTGGCCTGGGCCGACCTGGACCTGGCGAACCCGGTGGCGACGGCCACCGACCCGGCGGCCTCGGGCGGCTTCTACACGTTCTCCGGCACCCTGCCCGAGCGCTCCGGCAAGCAGCTGCTGTACGCGGTGTGGCAGCGCTCGGACAGCCCGGAGGCGTTCTACTCCTGCTCGGACGTCACCTACGGCGGCGGCAGCAGCTCGGGCGGCGGCACCGACAGCTCCGGCAGCGGCGGCAACGGTGACGCGGCCGCGGCGGCCCCGAGCGCCACCGCGCCCTCGGAGGAACAGATCGAGGCCGGTAACGACAAGTCGACGATCGAGCACAACGGCCACGGCGACCAGGACGCCAGTACGTCGGCGGAGCCGGCCGCGGCGGCCGGGGATGTGCGGTCCGCCGCCCCGGCCAACCAGCCGAAGGCGGCCGGCGCCACCGAGAACCTCGCCGAGACGGGTGGGGACAGCGGCACGGCGTATCTGGCGATGGGCGGTGCGGCGACGTTGGCGCTCGGCTCGGCGGTCCTGTTCGCGTCGGTGCGCAGGCGCGCGGTCGGCGGCGGTCGTCCCGGCCGCTGAACCGGCTGACCCAAAGGCTCCGGGGCCTGACCGGCGGCTCAGGCCGGTCAGGCCCCGGCGGTGTGTGCTCAGCCGATCTCAGCCGATCGCCGACGCACAGGTGGTCGGGGTGGCACGGGCCGGGTCGAGAGCGTTGGCCACCTCGTGGAAGGCGATCCGGTCGGTCAGACCCAGGAACGCGTGCTCGGACAGGTCGACCGCGCACAGGTCCTGGATCAGGACGTTCTTCACGTCGGGCCCGCTGAGGAACTGACTTCGATACGGCGTGACCACCTCGTCGTACTTGGTGGCGATGACCGTGTAACGGACGCCGGGGACGGTGTCGCCACCGGCGTTGAGCCTGGTCATGAAGTCGGAGCCGACAACCTGCTGGGCGAGGGCGGGAGTGGCGGTGGAGAGCAGGTCCTCGGCGCCGGGGAAGTACGGCAGCAGGTTGGTGAGTCCGGCCAGCGTGGTGCCGTGGTTGTTGGGCGCGATGCCGACCAGGGCGTTCACCTTGGCGGCGCCACCGAGGAACTTGAGGTAGTAGCGGGGCATCATGCCGCCCTGCGAGTGGCCGACCAGGTCGGCCTCGGCGGCGCCGGTCGCGGCGAGCACTCTGTCGACATAGGCGGACAGTTGCTCCGCCGACTTGTCGATGGGGCCGAGCGCGTGGAAGAACGGCACGCCCGGCAGTTGGCCGTAGTCGAGGGAGAAGACGCAGTAGCCCCGGTTCTTCAAGTAGGGGGCGAGGCCGAGCCAGTTGTCGACGGAGTTGGCGAAGGTGCCGTGCACGAGGACGACGGGGCGGGGATGGGCGGCGGACGGCTTGCAGGAGTAGTCGTTCCAGCCACTGTTCGAGGTCGCCGTCGCTTCGGCCGCCTGGGCGGCGGTGGCGGCGGTGGCGGTGGGGACGACGGCGACCGCGGCGGTCAGCAGCAGCGCGGCCAGGGGTCTGAGCACTCGTTTCCAGGGCAGCATCGGGTGATCTCCTTGCGGCTCAAGGGAGGTGCGACTGCCTTACGCCCTGTGATCCGGATCACGAGGATGCTGTTCACTCGTCAAGTTACGGGCGAGTAGTAGACGTGTGAAGTTACGCGTCAGTAAAAACCTCCAGTGATAGTCAGCGGCGGAACATCATCACTGATGGACCGTCACCAGGCGGGCCGAATGGGCCCGTTGGGCGCGATGCGAGCCAATTGCTCGAGCAACGTGCGCATTTCCCCTTCGCCCAGCGCATCACCCCACGCCCGCACGGCGTCCGCGGCCGCCTCCTCGGCCGCACGGGTACAGGCCCACCCTCGCTCGGTCAGCACGACCAGACGGGCACGCGCGTCCTCCGGATGCGGCCGGCGCTCGGCGTACCCCTTGCGCACGATCTCGTCGACGAGCTGACTGGCGGCCTGCTTGGTCACACCGAGATGGCCGGCGAGGTCGGTGACCGTGGCGCCGTCCGGGGCGAGCCGGGCGAACGCGAAGCCGTGCGCGGGCCGCAGCCCCTCGAAGCCACGGGCCACCACGCCGTCATGGATGCGTTGCGTGAGCTCACCGGCGACGGCGAGCAGGGCTGCGGACAGGGCCATGGCTTCGGAGTTGCGCACGCAGGCATTGAAACACCCTTGACGAATTGGTCAAGCGGCTTGACCATAACTCCAGCCCGCATAGTCAAGCTACTTGACCAGTTACCCACAGGAGCCCACATGCCCGTGATCCGCGCGTCCGAAGCCGTCACCCACGAAATCCACGGCGCCCGATTCGTCTCGTACGCCACCCCCCGCACCGGCAGCAAGGAGCTGTGCGCCTGGCGCGGCGAGATACCGGCGGGCACCAAGGCGCCCGCGCACACCGTCAGCCGGGAGGAGATCCTCCACCTGCTCGCCGGCGAGCTGCTGATCACGCTCGACGACCGCACCGCACGGATCAGCTCGGGCGACACCCTGATCATCAATCCCGGCGCGACGCTGACCATCGAGAACCCGGCCGACCGGACCGCCGTCACCTGGGTCACCACGTCCATAGGCCTGACGGCGGAGCTGGCCGACGGCACGCGGATCACGCCGCCGTGGGCGAACTGAGCCTTGGGCGGCGAGCGGGTCGAAGGTGGGCCGACCGGCGGCCCGCTCGGCGAGGTCGAGGTCCTCGGCGCGCAGGGCGAGGGCACGGACGCGGGGGTGGCGGGGGCCGAGGGCGTCGTACATGTCGTACGCCGCCCTGGTCAGCGCGGCGGGGTCGGCCGTCGGTTCCGTCAGGCTACGACCGCTGGTCGTCGAGGAGCAGTCGGTGTAGCGGACGGTGAGGGTCAGAGCGCGGCAGACCTTGCCGAGGGCACGCAGCCGGGCGCCCAGTTCCTCGGCGGCCGAGAGCAGGACGTGGCGGTGCCCCGCGGAGTCCGGCTCCTCGCGGGTGAAGGGGCGTTCCGTGACCAGCGAGCGCGCCACGGCGTTCGGGACGACCCGGCCCCGGTCGATCCCGCTCGCTTTCTCGCGCAGCTCGCGGCCGGCCCCGGGGCCGACCAGGTGCTGGAGCCTGGACAGGGGTGCGGCGGCGACCAGGCCGAGGGTGTCCAGGCCGTACTCGCGCAGGGTGCGGGCGGTCGCGGCGCCGACGCCGGGCAGCGCGGCGACGGGCTTCCCGGCGAGGAACTCCGCGACGGCGCCCTCGGGGACGGCACATGTCTCCCCCGGCCGGGCGTCCCGCAGCGCCACGCGGGCCAGCATCGGCCCCGGTCCGGCGCCGATCGCGCAGTCGACCCCGTGATGGGCGAGCGCGCGTGCCCGGATCACCGAGGCCAGCTCGACCACACCGCGCCCGAAGTGCCGCTCGACACCGCGCAGATCGGCCAGCGCCCCGTCCGGCGGCAGCGCCTCCACGACCGGCGTGAAGTCCTCCAGTAACCCGAGCAGCCCCGGCAGGGCCGCCGCCTCGCCCGCCGGCGGCAGGTGGAAACGTACGCAGAGGATCGTCATCCCGCACTCCCCGGGCTCTGGTGCCGCAACTTCCGTACAACTTCCGTACTCGTGAAGGGGTTTGATCCGCCAGTCGCGGATCGGCCCCCGGGTTCGGTTCGTATCCCGCGGGCATTTGGATTCACCCGGCCCAGGGCCTGCCCCACCGTTTCCGACCGCCGGAAGGCCTTGGCGGCCGGCGTCGGGGGACGGCGTTCCCGGTGCACGTGATCAGTCCGCAAGCGTCGCGGGCCGTACGGCCTGCGGCCCGAAGCGCCGGCGGGCGCGGTCCGCGGCGGCTTCCGCCGCGCGGGCCCGGGCGTCGCCGGGATCCAGGGAGAGCTGCCAGTAGGCGCTCTCGGCCGGCAGCAGACCGTCGGCGCGGATCGCGTAGGCGCGGACGCGTGCCCGCTGCAGTCCGAGGGAGGTCAGCAGACCGAGTGCGGTCGCGGCGAGGGCGGGTGAGTGGTGGGTGGGTTCCGGCAGCGCACGCGTGCGCGTGCTGGCACTGCGGTCGGCGTACCGCACCGTGAGGGTGAGCCGGCTCGCGATCCGCCCTTCGCCGCGCAGGCGCCCGCCGAGCTGCTCGGCGAGCCCCAGGACCGCACGGTGATGCCCGGCGGGATCGAGGCAGTCCCGTTCCAGCACCAGGTCGGCGATCAGGTGCTCCGCCGGTTCCGCGGGGGTGACCGGGCGCGGGTCGTGGCCACGGGCGCGCTCGGCCAGCAGCCGTGCCTGGCCGGCGCCGAGGAGCCGTTGCAGGGTCCCCGAGGGCAGGTCGGTGATCTGACCGATGGTGTGCAGGCCGTATCTGCCGAGCGTCGACGCCGTGGCGCGGCCGATACCGGGCAGCGCGGTGACCGGGCGGGGGTGGAGCCAGTCGGCGGCCCGCTCGGCGGGGACCCAGGTGGTCTCGCCCGGCGCGGACGCGTCGGCCGCCATCGCCGCCAGCATCCGGTTGCCCGCGAGCCCGGCGCTGCAGTCGATGCCGTAGAGGAGCTTCAGTCTCATCATCGTCGTCTGGACCAGGTCGTAGGGAGAGAGGCCGAAGTACCTGAGCGCCGACGTCAGGTCGAGCTGGACGGCGTCGGGCGGAACGGCCTGCACATGAGGCGTGACACCGGACATCAGTTCGATTACATCACCGTACTGGGCCTCGGTGAGCGCCGCGTGCAGATGGAGGTGGGCGATGTGCCGCTGACGTGTACTCATCCCGCGCTCCCCGAACTGCGGTGACCGAACTTCTTCAGATCGGCCGAGCGGGTGCCGGCGGGCTGCAGGTCGGCGTACGGATGCAACCGGGCCCCTGTCGTGCCGTTGACCAGGGTGCGGTGCGGCTGGGCGGGGGTCGGGTGCGGACGGGTCTCGCCGAGGAGGGCGAGCGCGGCCTCGGGACCGTTGTCGCGGCGGGCGGCGGCGATCTCGTCCAGGTCCCAGGCCATGGTGCCCACGACGGTACGGCGGGTGCCGCGCACCTGTACCGTGCCGCGTACCAGCAGCAGCCCGCTGTGGAAGACGGTGTGCGCGCAGGCCGGGTGGGAGTCCTCGAAGAAGGCCAGGTCGACCAGGCCGGAGCCGTCTTCCAGGGTGACGAAGATGATGCGCCTGCCGCTCGCGATCGGCGGGGTCTGGGTCGAGGCCCGTACGCCGGCGACGAGGACCTGCTGACCGGCACGCAGTCCGGCCAGATGGGCCGCGTCGGTCGCGCCGATCTCCCGCAACAGCCGGTGGTGGTGCTCCATCAGATGCCTGGAGACATCGATGCCGAGCGTGCTCAGCTCCGCGCTCAGCGCCTCCCGCCCGGTCATCTCCGGCAGCCCGCTCGGCTCCGCCCCGCCGACGGCGCCCGCGACGATGGGCAGCTGGCCCTCGTGCGCGGACCGGGTGCGGGACTGCCGGTGCAACTCGGCGATCTGGAGCAGCAGATCACGCCGGGTGAGCCGGCCGTCGTGCAGAGGGTTCAGGGCGCCGATCTCCGCGAGGCGCTCGGCGACGGGCCTGCTGGGACGGGCCCGCTGCCAGAAGTCCGACAGCGATCCGTACGGCTGCCCCTCCTCGATCCGCGCGCACTCGTCCTCACTGATGCCGTGCACCGCGGACAGGGCGAGACGTACACCCCACTGGTCTCCGACGGCCTTCTCCACGGTGTGCCTCACCTGGGAGCGGTTGACGTCGACGGGCAGGACGGGCACACCACGGCGACGGGCGTCGGAGACGAGCACCCGCTTGGGCCACATCCCGGGGTCGTGCTCGAGCAGGCCCGCCAGCAGGAACGCCGGGTAGTGGGCCTTGAGCCAGGCGCTCTGCAGCGCCGGTACGGCGAAGGCGACCGCGTGGGCGCGGCAGAAGCCGTACGCCCCGAAGGCCTCGATGGTCTTCCAGACCTCGTCCCGGACGGGCGCGCTGTAGCCACGCGCGCGTGCCCGCTCGTGGAACCAGTCCTTGATCCCGGGCAGTTGCTCCTTGTCGCCGAGTGCACGCCTGGTGATCTCCGCGAAGGGCCGGTCGCAGCCGGTCATCACATGCAGTGTCTCGATGATCTGCTCGTGCCAGATGGTCACGCCGTAGGTGTCGGCGAGCACCGGCTCCAGGTCCGGATGGGCGTACGACGGTCTGCCGCCGTGCCGGGCGGCGATGTACCGCTCGGGCATGCCGCCGGCGACCGGCCCGGGCCGGAAGAGACTGATGTCGGCGATGACGTCCTGCACATCACGCGGCTGCAACCGCGACAGCAGGTCCTGCTGGCCTGGCGACTCGAGCTGGAACAGGCCCAGGGTCTGGCTCTCCTGGATGAGCTTGAACGCGAAGACGTCGTCGAGCGGCACCTGCTCGGCGTCGTCCAGGTCGATGCGGTTGCCGGTGGTCCGTTCGATCTCGGCGACGGCGTGGGCCATCGCGGACTGCATGCGCACACCCAGAACATCCAGCTTGATGTTGCCCAGCGCCTCGATCTCCTCCTTCGCGGCCATGGCCATGGGGTAGTCGCCCTGCGGGGTGGGCTGGACCGGCAGCCGGTCCAGGAGGGTGGCGTCGCTGATGACCACGCCGCAGGGGTGCATGGCCATGCCGTGGACCAGGGAGTCGAGGCCCTCGGCGAGCTCCCACAACGGCCCGTACCGGCCCGCCTCGCCCGCCAGCTGCCGCAGTTCCGGCAGTTCGGCGAGGGCGCCGGTGATGTCGGCGGCCCTCAGGTGCGGGAAGCTCTTGGCGATCCGGTCGACGTCCGCCGGCTCGATCCCCAGCGCGAGACCGGTGTCCCGCAGGGCCCGGCGGGCCCGGTAGGTCTCGGGCATGGCGGTGACCGCCACCCGTTCCTTGCCGAACCGCTCGAAGATCGTGTCGTAGCACTCCAGGCGCCGGGCGGACTCCACGTCGATGTCGATGTCGGGCAGCGAGGCCCGGCGCACGCTCAGGAAGCGTTCGAACAGCAGACGGTGGTCGAGCGGGTTGGCGGTGGCGATGTCCAGCGCGTGGCAGACCATCGACCCGGCACCGGAGCCGCGGGCCGCGACCCGGATGCCCTTGGCCCGGATGTCGGCCACCACCTGTCCGATGGCGAGGAAGTACGAGTCGTAGTCCAGCGCGGAGATCACCTTGAGCTCTTCGTCCAGCCGGTCGAGCGCCGCCCGGTCGCGGTCGAGGCCACGCCGGGCCATGCCGGCCTCGCACTGCCGGCGCAGCAGCTGGGCGGCTCCTCCCGTTCCGGGCCCGGCGCCGAAGAGCGACGGTTCCGGGAAGTGCGGCGTGCCCAGCCCGAGGTCCGCTCCGGGGTCGACGGTGCACTCGGCCGCCGTGGCAGCGGTGTCCGCCAGCAGGCGGCGGGCCCGCCGGGCATCCCCTCCGGCGCACTCGGCGACCATCCGTGCGACGACCGTCATCGCCCTCTCGTCCTTGAGCCAGCGCTGCCCGCTGTCCAGGTGGCGTCGGTCGATCGGCCGCAGCAGCCTGGCGGCGTCCAGGACATCGGCAAGCCGATGCTGCTCGGGATCGGCGTAGCGGACGGCGTTGGAGAGCACCGCGGTGGTGCGGGTGCGATCGGCCAGCGCCAGGGTCCGGGCAGCCAGCCGAAGCGACCCCGGACCTGTGCCAAAACGTTTCTGCGCGACAACCTCCAGCCGGACTCCCCTCCCGAAGATCTCCTTCCACGGCGCCAGCAGCTTCACCGCGACGTCCTCCCGCCCCACCGACAGCGCCCGCACCGGCTCCGACAGCGGCCCGAGCAGGGCCACCAGCCCGGGACCGCCGTACTCACGCAACGCCTCCCACGGCACCACCGGCGGCGTACCGGACAGGGCGCCGACATGGGCGGCCGACGTGATGCGGCACAGCCGCGCCCATCCCGCCCGGTTCTGGGCGAGCAGCACGAACCGCAGCGGCGGCTCGACGACGTGCGCACCGCCGCGTGCCGGGGTGCGGCGGCGCCGGCCGGGTGGCGGGGGCGCAAGAGCCTCCACCGCCAGGTCGATGCCGAAAACCGGCCGGACCCCGGCCTCCGCACACGCCTTCGCGAACCGCACAGCCCCGGTGACCGTGTCCCGGTCGGTGAGCGCGAGCACCGCCATCCCCCGCTCGGCCGCCCGCCGGACGAGCTGTTCGGGGTGGGATGCGCCGTAGCGGGCGGAGTAACCGGACGCGACGTGCACGTGGGCGAAACCCTCCATGCCGCACCTCCATCACTCCACCCCTTTTGAGCCATAAGCCCGATATGTTCATCGTACTCGCGTTCGATTACTCTAACCCGATCAGGCCCGGTCAGCGACCCGCATTCGAACACGTCATCGATTCTTGAGAGTCGAACAGCGATCGAAACAAGCCCCTGTTCCACCGACTCCCCGGCCGGGCGGAGCAGTTGAGGGAGGAACACGGCACAGAACATCCGTACGGCATCCATTCGGCCGCCTCCCACCTGCACGAACACCACAGGCCCCAGACCGTGGGGGCATGACGCAGACCACCGGCGCCGACACTCCCCGCAGCCCCTTCCTCGCCGAAGTGAAGGACGCGGTCACCCCACGAGCCACCCTGCTCGTGACCGGTGTGGTGATCCTCCACCTGCTCTTCATCGCCTCCTACGTGGGCGCACTCCACGACCCGAGGCCCAAGGACGTGCCCTTCGGAGTCGTGGCCCCCCGGGCCGCCGCCCAGCAGTCGGTGACCCGGCTGGAGAACCTCCCCGGCGACCCACTCGACCCACGCGCCCTGCCCGACGAGCGGACGGCCCGCGAGCAGATCCTGAACCGGGAGATCGACGGCGCCCTGCTGATCGACCCGACCGGCACCACCGACACCCTCCTGGTCGCCACCGGCGGCGGAAGGGTGCTGGCCACCACCCTGGAGACCCTCGTCACCACCCTGGAGAAATCCGAGGCACGCACCCTGCGCACCCTCGACGCGGCCCCCGCCGACCCACACGACGCCAACGGACTCACGTCCTTCTACGTGACCGTGGGCTGGTGCGTGGGCGGCTACCTGTGCGCGTCGATCATGACGATCAGCTCGGGCGCCGGCCGCCCCACCCCAAGACGTTCGGTGATCCGTCTCATCGCCATGGCCGTGGTCGCACTGATCGGCGGCCTCGGCGGCGCCCTGATCGTGGGCCCGATCCTCAACGCCCTGCCCGGCGGCATCGCCGCCCTCTGGGGCCTGGGCGCCCTGATCATCTTCGCGGTCGGCGCGGCCACACTCGCCTTCCAGACCGTCTTCGGCATGGCCGGCATCGGCCTGGTCATCCTGATCGTCGTCATCCTGGGCAACCCGAGCGCAGGCGGCGCCCTCCCACCACCCCTGCTCCCACCGTTCTGGCGAGACATCGGCCCAGCACTACCGCCCGGCGCGGGCACCTGGGCCACACGCTCGATCGCCTACTTCGACGGCAACGACATGACCGCATCACTGCTGGTGCTGTCGGCGTGGGCGGCGGCAGGGATCGTAGTCACACTCCTGGCGGCATCACTGCGAACGGCCGGCCGCACGGCGCCCAGGACGCCGTAGAAACGCACGGAGGTACGCACGCCCCCACCGAACCCGCACAGGCGCCGCAGGCATACGAGACGAAACCCGCACCCAACACGCAAAGTCCCGCCCTCCATACGAAGGGCGGGACCTCACGAAGAATCGACGAACCGTCAGCCGATCTCAGTACCCGTGGCCGACAGCGCCTCGGTCACCGGCTGGAAGAACGTCTCCCCACCGGAGGTGCAGTCACCGCTGCCACCGGACGTGAGCCCGACCGCCTTGTCCCCGGAGAACAGCGACCCGCCACTGTCACCCGGCTCGGCGCAGACGTCGGTCTGGATCAGCCCGTTGACGATGTCGCCGTTGCCGTAGTTCACGGTGGCGTCGAGCCCGGTCACCTTGCCCTCGTGCACCTGGGTGGTGGAGCCGCTCCGGGTGACCGCCATACCCACGGTGGCCTCCGCGGCCCCGCTGATGGCCTGCGAGGACCCGTTGTAGAGGTTGACCTCGCTCGGGTGGTCGACCTCGGCCGTGTACTTGACCAGCCCGTAGTCGTTGTCCGGGAAGCTGGAGACCTCGTTCTCACCGATGACGTTGCCGTCCGAGTCCGACCAGCTGGTGATGCCCTCGGTGCAGTGCCCGGCGGTCAGGAAGAACGGCTCGCCGCCCTTGACGACGTTGAAGCCGAGCGAGCAACGCCCACCGTTGCCGGTGATCGCGTCACCACCGGCGATGAAGGGCTTGAACTCCCCCTTCGTCCGCTTGAGTTCGGCCTTGGCGCCGAGCCCGTCGACGACCTCGGTCAGCTTGGCCAGCTCGGCCTTGGAGACCGTACGGTCCGCGGTGACGACGACCTTGTTGGTCGTGGGGTCGGTCGCCCACGAGGTGCCCGGAATGGTCGCGTCCTGCTTGAGCGTCGTACGCGCGCTCTTCAGCTCGGCGAGCGAGTTCTCGACGACTCTCGCCTTGGCACCGGCCGCCTCGACGGCGTCGGCGGCGGCCTCGTCGAGGACGTTCACCACAAGGTTCTTGGTCTGCGCGTCGTAGTAGGTACCCGCGGCGTCGGCGCCGAGGTCCTTGGCGAGCGTCGAGGCGAGCTTTCCGGCCGCGCCGACCGAGAGGGTCTTGAGCGCGGGCGCCTCGGGCGTCTCACTCGCGTTCGCAGTCTGCAAAGTCACTCCCGCGGCCACCAGTGCGGCGATGCCCGCACCTGCCACGGCTGCACGCCGCTTGGGTATGCGTCGGTGCTTCAACTCACGTCCTCCTGTGGGGGGTCGGCCCGAGAGGTTGTGGGGACCTCGACGGACCGGAAGGCGTACGGCTCCGGAGGCGGCTCACAACAAAAGCCACGCCCGGGCCGGTTGAACAACACTCACTATTTCGGGGCTCATAGGGAGCGCACAAGGTCGACTTCCGGACGCGCGTAGAACACGGCTGTACTCACCCGCAGCCTTGACCGTGCACAGTCACACCCGGTTTCTTCGCACAGCAAACACCCCGAGCTATCGACACATCAGCAACGCGTAAGGTCTACGCCTGTCTTGAATCCGACCCTTCGTGGCCCGAATCATGACCCGAATCCAAGCGGGATTCAAGGGGATGCGGAACGCCCCCCTCCGCTCGCCCCTTCACACCCCCCGACTGTTGCCCGGAAACCGCGACCTGCGCCCCTTTCTCCAGAAAACGCAACAATTCCACCGGAATCGGCAGCACCAGTGTGGAGTTCTTCTCGGCCGCCACGGCCATCACGGTCTGCAGCAACCGCAGTTGCAGAGCCGCAGGTGCATCGGCCATCTGATGAGCGGCCTCCGCCAGCTTCTTCGAGGCCTGGAACTCCGCGTCGGCGTTGATCAGCCGCGCCCGCCGCTCCCGGTCCGCCTCGGCCTGCCGGGCCATGGACCGCTTCATGGTCTCGGGAAGGGAGACGTCCTTGATCTCCACCCGGTCGATCGTCACACCCCACTCCACCGCCGGGCTGTCGATCATCAACTCCAGCCCCTGGTTGAGCTTTTCGCGGTTGGACAGCAGGTCATCGAGCTCACTCTTGCCGATGATCGACCGCAGCGACGTCTGCGCCATCTGCGAGACCGCGAACCGGTAGTCCTCCACCCGTACGACCGCCTCGGCCGGCGCGGTCACCTTGAAGTAGACGACGGCGTCGACTCGCACGGTGACGTTGTCCCGCGTGATGCCCTCCTGCGCGGGCACGGGCATCGTCACGATCTGCATGTTCACTTTGCGCAGTTTGTCGACGCCCGGAACGATCATGGTGAACCCCGGCCCGCGCACCTGGGACCGGAGCTTCCCGAGGCGGAACACCACGCCCCGTTCGTACTGCTTGACGACCCGCGCTGCCGCCGCCACGTACACCACTCCGGCGGACGCGAGCGCCACTCCCGCCGCCACCAGCTCCTCGACCATCACGACCCCCCGGGGTCCGACGTGGGCGCATCACAGGGGAGCACTTCCTGCACTTCGACGGTAACCCCGCGACGCGACCAAGAGCGAGCCCCCGCACGACAGTTGCGTGCGAGGGCTCGCGGTGCTGCTGGCTGCGGATCAGGCCACACAGGCACTGACCGTGGTACGAGTACCGGCCGTCATACGAGTACGGGCCGTCACACGAGTACTGGCCGTCAGTAGACGCTGACGCCGTACGCGCTGAGGGCCTCGGTGACCGGCTGGAAGAAGGTCGTGCCGCCGGAGGAGCAGTTGCCGCTGCCGCCGGAGGTCAGACCGTACGCGGTGCCGTTGCTGCCGTAGAGCGAACCGCCGGAGTCGCCGGGCTCGGCGCAGACGTTGGTCTGGATCAGACCGCCGACGACGTCGCCGCCGCCGTAGTTGACGGTCGCGTTGAGGGCGGTGACCCGGCCGCTGTGCGTACCGGTGGTGGAGCCGTCGCGGATGACGGTGGTGCCCACGCTGGGGGTGGCCGCGCGGGTGATGTCCACGCCGTTCGCGGTGCCGGGCCGGCTGACGGAACCGGAGTAGCGCACGATGCCGTAGTCGTTGCCCGGGAAGCTGGAGCCCGCGGTCGAGCCGATGACCGTGGTGCGGCCGGAGTTCGAGTACCAGGTGCCCGCACCGTCGGTGCAGTGGCCGGCCGTCAGGAAGTACTGGTTGCCGCTGCTGTCCTGGACGTTGAAGCCGAGCGAGCAGCGCCAGCTACTCGCATAGATGGCGTCGCCGCCCTGGATGAACTTGCTGAACTTGCCGGGGGTGCGCTTGATCGTGAGAGCGTCGGCGTTGGCGCCGGCCTGCTCCTTGATCTTCGCGATCTCCGCCTGGGAGACCGTGCTGTCGACGGTCACCGTGACGCGGTTGGTCTTGCTGTCGACGGCCCAGGCGGTGCCCGGAATGTCGGCCTTCAGTACTGAGCCGCTGGCGCTCTTGAGCTCGGCGGCGCTGAAGGTGGTGGTGTCGGCGGCGGTCGCGTTGGGGATCGCGATCGCGGCCGCGGCCACGAGGCCGGAGGAAACGGCGATCAGCCGGGTCCGTCTCGTAATGCCACTGCGGGGGGTGGTGCGCTTGATCCTCACTTGTCGTTCCCTCCAAGGGAAATCGGGGGGCCCGCGTGGGGTCGGGGCCCGTGAGGCGCAGTCAGCGGGCCACGAGTCCGGATTCCGAACACGTCGTGCCCCTGACAAGCGCTGGGGGGAGTATTCGGCCGGACGGCCGGTAGACGCAAGGGCGCCTTTCGGCCGTCAACCATTGAACGATCTACGTGAATTGGCCGGTGCTGCCACGATCGGCCCCGGCCGCCCCGCTCTCGGCGCAGGGTGCGCTCCCCCGCCGCGATCGCGACGGCAGACGTGTTCCCGGGTGACAGGAAAGGACAGACAGCACAACTCCACCCCCATCGGGCCCCCATGCCCCAGGGATGTCCGGAAGTCGCCTCTCCGGGTGTGCAGCGCCAGCCGCCCCCCGTTGCTAGCAGCCGTCGCAGCAGTCGCAGTCACAGTCACGGCAGCAGCCCTCGCGCTTCTTACGGGACCACGGGCCCTCGTACTCCTTCGCGCAGCACAGCTTGCAGGTGCAGCACAGCAGCCAGAACATCCCGCAGCCGGCCCAGAACCCCCGCCGCCCCTTCGGCGGCTGAGGGGCCGGCCCACCGCCGAACCCGCCGAAGTCACCACCGCCGCCACCGGCACCACCTCCGCCGGGCGCGCCCCCACCGCCGGCGTACGGGTTGTCACCGGCGTACGGATTCCCGCCACCGGCATACGGATTCTGCGGCACCCCGTACGGCCCCTGGCCCTGACCTTGCCCCTGCTGTGGCTGCCCATAGGGCCCGGGCTGATGGGACCCATGGGACGCACACGTCGGCACCGTGCCGAACGCCCGGTCCACCGAGCGCCGCAGCTCGTGCACCAGCAGCAGATGGGCGAGCTTGGCGTCGGCGAACTCGACCTCACGCAGCGCCAGCCGGACCCCGTGCACGGCGTCGTCGGCGAGCCGCCGCGCCTCGGCGAGCGAGGTCCCGGTCGCACTCAGCGGGTTCCACGCACCCGACTGGGCGTCGGCCGCCCGGTCCTCCACGGCGTCCAGGAGGTGCGCCAGCCGTCCGAAGAGGCGCCCGGCCTCGGCGAGCGGCTCGGCGTTGTGCGGCCGTCCGGCCAAGATCGCGGTGTGGGCGAAGGCGGCGGCGGTCGCCGTCTCGGTCGGCTCGGTCACCTCGAGGATCGACGTCCCGATCCCGGCCAGCACCTCGATGCCGACCTGCCGGTCCACGGCGTCGACGAGTACGGCGGTGTCGAACCCGACGGCCGAGCCGCTGCGGGCACCCGCCGCACCCCAGCCCGCGGCCACCCGGCGCGCGGCGAGCGCCACGGGCTTGCGGGCCAGCAGCCCGTCGCCGTCGGCCACATGGTCACGCACCTTGGCCGAGGCGAGTACCAGCGAGACGGCGGCGGCGAGCCGAGCGCCCTCGCCCTGGGCGACGGACGCGGTGCGCATCCCGCGCAACGGGCACGGTCCCGCCGTACGCCGTAGTTCGCCGCCCTGCTCGGCCTGAGCCTCCGTCAGAACGGAGATGAGGAGCCCGTCGTAGTTCGTCACGATCCGCGCGAACTGACCGTGGTCCCCGCGCAAGGAGAGGCAAAGCCCGCACAAATGCGCCAACCATTGGTCGGCGAGCTTCTCTCCGAGCCGATGACGACAGGGCCGGACGATTCCGAACACGACGTTCCCCCGAGGTTCTTACAACGTGGCCAAGACGCTGAGCTGCCGCATCGTACCGACCGGAGTACCGATCGCGACTCCCGGCTCGTTCACCCGGACGCACCCCGCATCACCCATACGCCGCGAAGAATCATATTTCACTCCCAGTCAGCAGCCGTACGTGGCATGCCCCTTGGGGGACACGGGCTCTCGACGGATTCGCTGTGCACCAGTACCGTCACAAACCCCCCGCGCGGCGTCTATCCACTTGGCACGACGTCCGCATCATGGATGACCATAGGGATGCGGAAGGAAAGAAAGAAAGAACGCTGTGAGAGGAGGCGTCCATGGGATCGGTACGCAAGGCGAGTGCCTGGCTGGGCCTCGTTGACGACAACGATGACGAGCGTTACTACGACGACGACTACTCCGAAGGGACCGAGCCCGGGGACGCCTGGGTCACCGACCCGAGGGTCAAGGTGGCCTCGGACGTGGCCGAGGAGAAGGGCCGCCGTATCGGCACGGTCACCCCGGACAGCTTCCGGGACGCCCGCGCCATCGGCGAGCTGTTCCGGGACGGGGTCCCGGTCATCATGAACCTCACGGCCATGGAGCCCGCCGACGCCAAGCGCGTCGTCGACTTCGCGGCGGGGCTCATCTTCGGTCTGCGCGGTTCGATCGACCGCGTGTCCAACCGTGTGTTCCTGCTGACCCCGGCCGACACGGAGATCATCAGCGGCGAGCGCGCGCCGCACCGCGAGGACGGCTTCTACAACCAGAGCTGAGGCAGGGCCGCTCACCGGCCCTGCCCCCCGTCTGGTGGGGTTCAGCGGAAGGCGTCGAGTCCGGTGAGCGCCTTGCCCAGCACGAGCTGGTGCATCTCGACGGTGCCCTCGTAGGTGAGCACCGATTCGAGGTTGGTGGCGTGCCGCATCACGGGGTATTCGAGCGAGATCCCGTTGGCACCGAGAATCGTCCGCGCCGTACGGCAGATGTCGATGGCCTCACGGACGTTGTTGAGCTTGCCGAAGCTGACCTGCTCGGGACGCAGGCGGCCGGCGTCCATGCGCCGCCCCAGATGGTGGGCGAGCAGAATCCCCTTGTGCAGTTCGAGCGCCATGTCGGCGAGCTTGGCCTGGGTGAGCTGGAAGCCCCCGATCGGCCGGCCGAACTGCTCCCGCGTCTTCGCGTAGTCGACAGCGGCCTCGAAACAGGACCGCGCCGCACCCATGGCACCCCACACGATCCCGTACCGGGCGTGCGAAAGACAGCTGAGCGGCCCCTTGAGCCCGACGACCTCCGGGAGCACGGCGTCAGCGGGCAGCCGTACGTCATCCAGGACCAGTTCACTCGTGACGGAGGCGCGCAGCGACAGCTTGTGCTTGATCTCGGGAGCGGAGAACCCGGCGCTGTCGGCAGGCACCACGAACCCCCGGATCCCCTCCTCCGTCTGCGCCCACACGACGGCGACCCCGGCCACGGAGCCGTTGGTGATCCACATCTTCCGCCCGCTGAGCACCCAGTCCGAGCCGTCCCGCTTGGCATACGTCCGCATGGAGCCCGGGTCCGACCCGTGATCGGGCTCGGTCAGGCCGAAGCACCCGATGACCTCACCGGCGGCCATACGGGGCAACCACTCCTGCTTCTGCTCCTCACTCCCGAACCGATGAATCGCGTACATGGCAAGGGAGCCCTGCACGGAGACAAGGGACCGAATCCCGGAGTCGGCGGCCTCCAGCTCCAGACAGGCCAGCCCGTACTGCACGGCGGAGGCCCCGGCGCACCCGTACCCACTGAGCGACATCCCGAGGGCACCGATCTCCCCGAGCTCCCGGGCAAGCTCACGAATCCCCGGCAGCTCGCCCTTCTCGTACCACTCGGCGACATACGGCACGACCCGATCCGCCGCCCACTCCCGCACGGTGCCCCTGATGTCCAGGTCCTCGGGCTCCAGGAGGTCGTCGATGCCGAGGGGGTCGGCGGGGTCGAACGGGGGCAGTTTCGAGGACGCGGACATGGGAGACCCTCCGGCAACGACTAAAACTAGCGCCGCTAGTCACGACTGTGCCGCCGACGCTACGACGCGGGGTCGCGAACGTCCAGTACCGGCTGTCACGGACTTCCAGCACTGGCTGTCGCGGAGGGGCAGCACCGACTGTCAGGGAGAGGCAGCCCGGCGATCGCGGCCGAGCAAGGCGACCCACTCACCGCAAGCCGCCAACGGCGAGCACCCCCACAGGAGACGTCCACCCATCAACGAACTGGAAACGGGTGGTGCGTGGGCGGGAGAAGGCCTGGTCAAGCAGAGACGCGGGACTCCGCGACTTCCCTGGGCTTGGGCAACTCCACAGCCTCCGCGGCCTCACACTGCATGACCCGCGGCAACCGCAACGCCATCACCGCCCCGAGCAGCAACAACCCCGCACTCACCAGCAACGTCACATGCAGCCCGTGCACGAACGAGTCCCGAGCCGCATTCCGCAGGGCAACCCCCGCCGGCCCGCCCAGCTGCGCGGCAACCTCGTAAGCCTCACCCAACGAGTGCGAAGCCGCAGTGGACGCCGACGCCGGAACACCCGACACGGTCTCCAGCGCGGGCGCATACGCCGCGTTCATCACGCTGCCCAGCAACGCGATCCCGATCCCGGCGCCCAGCTGGTACGACGTCTCCCCGACCGCCGCCGCCCCACCGGCCTGCTCCTGCGGAGCCTCGCTCAGCATCGACTCGTACGCCCCGAAGAGGGTCGTCTCCAGCCCGAACCCGAGCAGCACGAAACCGGACACCATCAGCGCGGAGTTGTCCGCCCGCCCCATCGCCGTGAGCAGCACGACCGCACCGGCCGTCAGGCAGAACCCGAAGCACACCATGCTGCGCGGCCCGAACCGCCGCAGCATCCGCGCCCCCGCCAGCCCCGCCGCCATCGCGGCGAAGGTCAGCGGCAGCAGCCGTAGCCCCGTCTCCAGCGGCGACAGCTCCAGCACCAACTGCAGATACTGCGCCGCGATCAGTTCGAGCCCCACCAGCGCGAGCATCGCCAGCACGATGCACCCGACGGACGTACTGAACGCCGGTCGCGCGAACATCTTGAGGTCCACCAGCGGATACGCCCGCCGCCGCTGCCGTCGCACGAAGAGCACCAGCATTGCCGCACCGATCACCAGCGGCGCCACCGTGAACACGCTGTCCACCGGCTCCCCGCCGCCGAGCCGCTTCACGCCCAGCACCACACCGAACAGCCCGGCCGCCGCAAGGAGCGCGCCGATCACGTCCCAGGGGCCCTTGCCGTCGCCCTTGGACTCGGGCAGCAGAAGCCGTCCCACCGGAAGGCTCACCAGCATCAGCGGGATGTTGACGAGGAAGACCGAGCCCCACCAGAAGTGCTCCAGGAGGAAGCCGCCGAGCAGCGGCCCGACCGCGGCGCCCACGGCGGCCACGGCGCTCCAGATGCCGATCGCGAGGGCGCGCTCGCGCCGGTCGGGGAAGACCTGGCGCAGGATCGACAGCGTCGCGGGCATGATCATCGCGCCGCCGACGCCGAGCAGGGCGCGGGCCAGGATCAGCACCTGCGGGTCGTGTGCGAGGGCCGCGAGGCCGGAGGCGATGCCGAAGAGGCCGTATCCGAGGAGCAGGACTCTTCTGCGGCCCACCCGGTCGCCGAGCGTGCCGAAGAGGATCAGCAGCGAGGCGCAGACCAGCGGGTAGATGTCGACGATCCAGAGCAGTTCTATCGCGCCGGGCCGGAGGTCCTCGGTGACGGCGGGCACCGCCACGTGCAGCACGGTCGCGTCGACGGCGACGAGGAGCAGGCTGACGCAGAGGACGACGAGGACGACCCAGCGGTTGGCACCGGCCCCGGCCGCCCGACGGCGCAGCGCAGCGGCCGTGGTCGTCCCGGACATGTACGTACCTCCCAGTGTTTCCTCTCCCTCGGCGGGCTCACGGGGTGGGGACTCCCCGTGACTCGGCCGGAGAGGAGCGGTGGTCTCCGGCCCGCGCAACGAAGGGCGAGTGACTCGTCAGGTTACGCGAGTTCCGGTCGGCGCCCAGTGGCGGACCTCTCAGACCACGCACAGAACGCGTGTGGCGTACGCCACTCCCCTCCTGTATGACCACGTCCCGGCGGTCGGTGCGGTTCGGCCCCCCGTCGATAATCGAGCCCGTGACCGATCTTGACACGCGCATGGCACCGGCCCGTTCGTCGCCCCTGCGCCGCGCTGCCCCGGCCCTCCTCGGCTACGCGGCCGTGCGCGCCCTGGGCCTGCTCACCCTGGCCCTGTGGAGCGCGGCGCGCGACAAGAGCGCGTACACCTTGCTGACGGCCCGCTGGGACGCGCTGTGGTACACGAGGGTCGCGGAGCTGGGCTACGGCTACGAGGTACGCCTGCCGAACGGCGACGTGCACTCGAACCTGGCCTTCTTCCCCCTCCTGCCCTGGCTGGAGCGGCTCGGCGCGACACTGACCCCGCTGTCGTACGCCGACGCGGGCTTCGCGGTGAGCCTGCTCGCCTCGTTGGCGGCGGCCTGGGGGATCTTCGCGGTCGCCGATCACCTGTACGGCGGTCGGGCGGGGGTGTGCGCCGTACTGCTGTGGGCGGTGCTCCCGGTCGGGATCGTGCAGTCGATGGCGTACAGCGAGTCGCTCTTCACCGCGCTCGCCGCCTGGTCGCTGTACGCCGTCCTGACCGGCCGCTGGCCGACGGCGGGCACCCTGGCCCTGCTGGCGGGCCTGACCCGCCCGGTGGGGATCGCCGTCGTCGCGGCGGTGTGGGCGGCGGGCCTCGCCTCTTTCGCGCGAGACCGAAGTGACTCTTCCGTGCGAGACCGAAGCAACCCGGGGCCGCACGGCACACGGCGCGCGACACGCGCCCTCGGCATGCTTCTCGCCCCCCTCGGCACCACCGGCTACGTCCTCTGGGTCGGCCACCGCACCGGAAAGGGCCCCCTCGGGTATCTCGACGTCCAGGCCGGCTGGCGCAACGGCTTCGACGGCGGCTACGCCTTCGCCCGGTTCGTCGCCGACAAGTTCACGTCGTTTCCGTCCGCCCTGGCGGGGGTCGGTCTGATCGTCGGGGTCGGGCTGGTGGTGTGGCTGTACGTCGTCTGTGTACGGCAGCGCCAGCCCCTCCCGCTCCTGGTGTACGGGGGTGTCGTCACCGCGCTCGCCCTGTGCGCGTCGAGCTACTTCGGCTCGAAACCGCGCCTGCTGCTGCCCGCCTTCCCTCTACTGCTGCCCCTCGCGCTGTCCCTGGCCCGGCTGCGTACGCCCAGGTCGGCGGCGGTGCTGGCCGGGGTCGCGACGGCCTCGGCGGTGTACGGGGCGTTCTGGCTGAACGGCTCCGGTCCGCCGTGACCGGCTCCCGGCCGTCGATGAGCGCCCGGCGAATTGCAACCCAGCATTCGGTGAACGAATTCATAAGCGGAGAAAAACCGCCCATCTGAATGATCGAAGAAAATGAAGGGTTCACCGTCCGAGGATTGTGGATTCCGAGAAAACAAACCTCTCTCTGAGAGGAATCCCACATCACATCGTCATCACAAACCGGCGGTATCGCACGGGAACAGAGCTCACTCGCTGTAACGTCGATTGGGTGCGTACCGAACGAACCCTCACCCGTCTGGACCGGGTGTTCGCCAGGCTGGACCGGGAACCGGAACGTCCGGCACACATCGATGTGCCGAGGATGAGCCGGCACCGGATCGTGCTGTTCGCCTCCACCCTGGCCTTCTATGTGGCGATCGTCTGGGCCGTCGTCATCACGTCGTGGCTGGTCCGGCTGGACTGGCAGGTCATGTTCTTCCGGCCGTACCAGCAGTGGGCGGAGATCCACGCGTTCGTCGACTACTACGTGGTGCTCGGCCAGCGCGGCCCGACCGCCGTGATGGTCGCGGCCTGGCTGGGCTGGCGCTCGTGGCGGCAGCACACGCTGCGGCCGCTGCTGGCGCTCGGTGTCTCACTGCTCCTGCTGAACATCACCGTCGGCGCCGCCAAGCTCGGCATGGGGCGCCTCGGCCCCCACTACGCCACCTCCATCGGCTCGAACGAGATGTGGCTGGGCGGCGATATATTTCCCAGCGGCCACACCGCCAACGCCGTGGTGACCTGGGGAATCCTGGCCTATCTGGCCTCGACCCCGAGAGCGCGCCGCTGGCTGTCGGCCCTGTCGGCGGTGACCTCGCTGGGCGTCGGCCTCGCCACGGTCTACCTCGGTACGCACTGGCTGAGCGATGTGCTGCTCGGCTGGGCCGCGGGCCTGCTGATCCTGCTGGCGCTGCCGTGGTTCGAGCCGCTGATCGCGCGCTCGGAGACCTGGATCCTGGACCTGCGCGACCGCTGGCGCGCACGTCAGACCGCCCCGGCGCAGCTGCCGCCCGTTCCGGTCGAGGTGCCGGTGCGGCTCAAGCCGTGCCCGGTCGCGGCCGAGGACGAGGCCGCGGCCCACGAGGCGGCCTCCGTGGCCCACTCACCACGCGCCACGATCCACCTGGCGCCGGTCCCGCACACGACCCGCTCGGAGCGCACACCGGTCACTCCGGTCGGCAGCCGCCGCCCGCCCCACCCGGACCGCCTGGCACGCGGCGCGGCCCCGACGGCCCGGCCGCTGACGGGCGGCTGACCACAGGACCGCAGGACAGCGGGGGTCGGTACGCACGACCGCCCCGCACGACGACGGCCCCGGCTCCTCTCCAGGAGCCGGGGCCGTCGCCCGTGACCAGGCCTGCGTCAGCCCTTCCAGGCCCGCGCCACCTGGCCATCCTTGACCTCGAAGTTCAGCCGTCCCGAGCGGTACTCCATGGTGATGATCGCCCCCGGCGGCAGCGCACGGACCGTCGACCACCCTCGGTCGCGGGCGAGCCGCTCGGCCCGGTCGGCGGCGAGTCCAACATAGGTGTCCGGGTTGTCCTGGGGTTCGTCAAAGGGTTTCGGAATGGGTGCCATGGCGCCACGCTAGGCCCTGTCGGAAGGATCGGGCCAGAGCGGACCGTGAACCTTTGTAGCGGCCATCCGGGTCACACGTGCCTCTTGGGTCACGCTTTTGTCACAGGATCACGACATGCGTTTCGGCCACACTTCGTCACACGGACGAGCGGTTCCATAGGCCTTCCGCAGGCATTCGATCGTAATTTCCGCGTGTCGCGCCGACCCTGCCAATAGCCCGGCGGAAAAGTTCCGGGAGAACTGCCCCCGAACTCGTTTTCCCCGCCATTCCGCGCCGGCCGCGGGAGCCGGTTCCACACATAAAGCACATGGTTCCGGCACAGAACCCCCGTACGCCCCCTGTCGGAGCGCTGTCGACGCGAGCATCATGGCGTGAGCTCGCGTCGGCGCGTGCGGCGCGGGATCCAGCGGGCCCGGGGCGCGACGAGCGAAGGGGCGAGCGAGCGATGGGGACGCAGACCGCACAGGCGACGGCACGGCCCATGCGGGACAAGCCGCCCGGCGGCCGGGTGGTCGTCGACTGGCTGACCACCACCGACCACAAGAAGATCGGGCATCTCTACCTGATCACGTCGTTCGCGTTCTTCCTGGCCGGCGGTGTCATGGCACTGCTGATGCGGGCCGAACTCGCCCGGCCGGGGTTGCAGCTGCTGACCAACGAACAGTTCAACCAGATGTTCACCATGCACGGCACGATCATGCTGCTGCTGTTCGCGACCCCGACCTTCGCGGGCTTCGCCAACGAGCTGATGCCGCTGCAGATCGGCGCCCCGGACGTGGCCTTCCCCCGGCTCAACATGTTCTCGTACTGGCTGTTCCTCTTCGGCGGCCTGATCGTGATGGGCTCGCTGATCGTGCCGAACGGGCCGGCCTCCTTCGGCTGGTTCGCCTACGCGCCGCTCAACAGCCTGGAGCGCTCCCCCGGGATCGGCCCCGACCTGTGGATCATGGGCCTCGCGCTGGCCGGCTTCGGCACGATCCTCGGCGCGGTCAACTTCATCACCACGATCATCGGGATGCGCGCCCCCGGCATGACCATGTTCCGGATGCCGATCTTCACCTGGAACACGCTGTTCACGTCGATCCTGATCCTGATGGCGTTCCCGGTGCTGGCGGCGGCGCTGCTGTGCCTGGAGGCGGACCGGCGGTTCGGCTCGCACATCTTCGACGCGGCCAACGGGGGTGCGCTGCTGTGGCAGCACCTGTTCTGGTTCTTCGGCCATCCCGAGGTGTACATCATCGCGCTGCCGTTCTTCGGCATCATCAGCGAGATCGTCCCGGTCTTCTCGCGCAAGCCGATGTTCGGCTATCTGACGCTGGTCGCGGCGACGATGGCGATCACCGGTCTGTCGGTGGTGGTGTGGGCGCACCACATGTTCGCGACGGGCGCGGTGCTGCTGCCGTTCTTCTCGTTCATGAGCTTCCTGATCGCGGTGCCGACGGGCGTGAAGTTCTTCAACTGGACCGGCACCATGCTCAGGGGCTCGCTGTCCTTCGAGACGCCGATGCTGTGGTCGGTGGGCTTCCTGGTGACGTTCCTCTTCGGCGGCCTCACTGGGGTGATCCTGGCCTCGCCGCCGATGGACTTCCACGTCACGGACACGTACTTCGTGGTCGCGCACTTCCACTACGTCGTGTTCGGCACGGTCGTGTTCGCGATCTTCGCCGGCTTCTACTTCTGGTGGCCGAAGTTCACCGGGAAGATGCTCGACGAACGGCTCGGCAAGATCCAGTTCTGGACGCTCTTCATCGGCTTCCACACCACGTTCCTGGTGCAGCACTGGCTGGGCGCGGAGGGCATGCCGCGCCGGTACGCCGACTACCTCGCCGCCGACGGCTTCACGGCCCTGAACACGGTCTCGACGATCGGCGCGTTCCTGCTCGGCCTGTCGACGCTGCCGTTCCTCTACAACGTCTGGAAGACCGCCAAGTACGGCACGAAGGTCGAGGTCGACGACCCCTGGGGCTACGGCCGCTCCCTGGAGTGGGCCACCTCCTGCCCGCCCCCGCGGCACAACTTCACGTCGCTGCCGAAGATCCGCTCCGAGTCCCCGGCGTTCGATCTGCACCATCCGGCGCACGCGGCGATCGACGAGCGTGAGAATCGCCCCGCTCCAGAGCCCGGGACAGCAGATCCCGGGCGCCCCTGATCGCCTCGGTGAACTCGACGGGCTCCAGCACCTCGAACTCGATGCCGATCATCATGATGTGCAGCACCATCACGTCGAGGCTCGCGGCCCCGGTGCGCAGGATGCAGGCGGCGTCCCCGTCGGCCTCCAGCGTGCCCGCGGACGGCGAGATGCGCTCGGCGGCCTCCCGCAGGGGCACCAGCAGCCGGACGACGGCGTGGGAGGCGTACGCGCGCGTGGAGACGCCCTGCGAGACGTACGCGGCGAGGTCCTCGGCGGGCGGGGTGCGCGGGGCGAAGCGCGGGCCGTGCGGCGGCCTGGGGGCGATGCGGTCGACGCGGAACGTACGCCAGTCGTCGCGATCGAGGTCCCAGGCGACCAGGTACCAGCGGCGCTCGCTGCACACCAGGCGGTGCGGCTCGACGGTACGGCGGGTGGGGGCGCCCTCGTGGTCGCGGTACTCGAACCGCAGGCGCTCGGCGTCCCGGCACAGGTTGGCGAGCTCGGTCAGGACGGCCGGGTCCACCGCGGAGGGCTGGGGGCCGCGCAGCATGGGCACGGTGAAGGCGTTGAGGGCGCCCACGCGGCGGCGCAGGCGGCTGGGCAGGACCTGCTCGAGCTTGGCGAGGGCGCGTACGGAGGTCTCGCCGATGCCCTCGATGCCGTGGCCTGCGGCGGTGCGCAGGCCTACGGCGACCGCGACGGCCTCGTCGTCGTCCAGCAGCAGGGGTGGCAGTTCGGCGCCGGCGCCCAGTTGGTAGCCGCCGCCGGTGCCGGGGCTGGCGTTGACGGGGTAGCCGAGTTCCCGTAGGCGGTCGACGTCCCGGCGGACCGTGCGGGGGGTGACGCCGAGGCGGTCGGCCAGTGCGGCGCCGGACCATTCGCGGTGGGACTGGAGGAGGGAGAGCAGCCGCAGGAGTCTGGCGGAAGTGTCCAGCATGATCCGAGTTTGCCAGTCGCCTAACAGCTCGGGGGTACGGGTTCACGGGCGGCTGCGGGCCCGTTGTGGCTTGTCGCGCAGTTCCCCGCGCCCCTGTAGGGCGTCGTGGCTAACCGGCATTCCACGCTCAGGTTGCCTTGGCGGGTTTCGTACGGGACTCGGGAGGCGAGGGGGTTCACGTCCATGTCGCCCGGTGCCAGGCGGTGCGGCTCTCCTTCCGTCACGCGCGCGTACGCGTCCCAGTGGCCCTCCGGCAGGGCGACGCTGCTCGGCAGGGCGGCGCGCAGGTGGCCCTTCGTGGCCGGGGTCAGCGGCAGGGTGACCTCTTCGCGCCCCTCGCGGTGGCGCAGGACGAGGTGGGCGGGCTCGGTCGCCCCGGTCGCGCTGACGTCGAAGGTCAACCCGCCGGCCGAATCCGCGATGCAGTCGGCGCGCAGTGGTGCGGCCTGCGGCACGGGCGTCATGCGCTGCGGTTCCTCCTCCGCTCTCTGCTCTGTCGGTTGGACCGGCGATGCCGCCATTTGGTTGCCCGTCACGGCCGGTACGACAGTTGCGGCACGTCGAAGCACGTGTTGTTCATGTCTCCTTGGGCCACCCAGCCCCTGCCGTCCTCCCAGCGGGCCACCGACAGACAGGTCCGGCGGCTCTTCGGCGGCTCGGCCAGGCGCTCGAACCTGACCGGGATGAGCAGGCCGTCGGCGGTGTATCCCTGGCTGCGGTTCATGAAGTCGTCGACGCACGCGCGCGTGACGCCCCGCTCGGCGCAGGCCTTCGCCGCGTCCGTGAACCACATCGCGGCGGCCCAGCCCTCGAGTTGCCACTGGGAGTGCGTCTCGAGGCCGTTGGTGGCGTCCCGGAACTCCCGTACGGCGGCATGGCCCTTGTCCTCGAAATTGCGGGACGACCCGGTCGCCCACAGGGCGTTCCGGCAGCGCGGAGCGTCCTTGTAGTCCTCGGCGACGGTGGACGTCCAGTTCTGTACGTTCGTGACCTTGGCGGTGACCTCGGCGCCGACGTCGTCCATCGCCTCGCACAGCCGGGCGTTGCCGTGGCTGTCGATGGCGTCGAAGACGAGGTCGGCGCCCTGCTCCTGCAGATCGGCGGCCACCGCCCGGAAGTTGGGCAGCGCGAAGTCGACCTGTTCGGTGACCACTTCGTAGCCCTCGGCCTTCAGCCCCCGCTCGACGAGCCGGGCGTAGGCGGCGGACGCGGGCTGGTTGTACGAGACGACGGCGGCCGTACGGGCGCCGTGCTCGCGCTTGAAGTAGCGGTAGACCTCCGTGCCGCCGTACTGCTCGCCGTCCCAGCCGGTCGTGCCGTCGCGGGGTGCGAGGCTGCCGTAGATGCCGTACAGGTGCGGGTAGGTGTCGTAGGCGGCCCCGATGGGCTGGCCACCGATGTCGGGCACGCGCGCGCGTGAGACGCGGGAGGCGCCCGCGTAGTCCAGGGCGGTGGTGGCGACCAGGGCGACGACCTTCTCCTCGTCGATCAGCTCGTGCACGCACTCGTTGTTGCCGACGCCGCTGCCGCCGTCGTCGCACTCGCGCACCTCGACGCGGCGGCCGTCGATGCCCCCGCGCGCGTTGAGGCGGTCGAAGAAGGCCTTGGCGCCGTCGCGCGGGCCGGTGAAGACGTTGCCGCCGACCGGGCTGGTGGCACTGGTGATGATGCCGACGCGGATCGGGGTGCGGTCGCCCGCGGGAGCCGAGGGAGTGCTCCGGTCGCGGTGCTCGAAGTCGCTCTCCGGCAGCCGGCTGCCGCACGCCGTACTCAGAGCCAGCATCACCACGGCGATCGCCGCCTCAGCACCCCGGGATCGGCGACCCATTGCCGCTCAACTGGACCAGCGCGCACAGTGTCTTGGCGGACACCTTCCAGGTGCCGTCCTGTTCGACGGCGGTCCCGGAGGCGTTCGGCAGGGCGGTCGCGCCCTTGAGGGTCAGGTCGTATGTCACGTTCGCCTCGGTCGGCGAGGTGAACTCGACCTTGGAGACCTTGGCCTGGACCTGCCCGCCGCGCTCGTCGCCGCTGAACGCCTGCAGGACCGGCGCCATCTGCTCGCCGTTCTCCAGGACGGTCTGCTTGTCCTCCATGGACGTCGCCGGGTCGAAGAACTTCTGCCAGTTCTGCTTGATCTCCGTCTCGGCCGCCCCCACGTCGGCGGGCGCCGTCGCGGCCGGGGACTGCTCGGCCGGTTCGGTCTGCTCGACGGTCGGTGTCGGCGGTGTCTCGTTGCCGCCGCCTCCCTCGTCGTCGCTGCAGGCCACGAAGGCCGGGGCGAGGAAGAGGAGCAGGGCGGCCGCCAGCGCCGTCCCCCGTCCCCTGTGCGCGTTGCTCCGCCTGAGGTCGCTCCCGAGAACCATCTGGCTCACCGCCGGGTGTCGATCCGGGCCGGGTACGCCCGGTGCTTTCAGGGTCAGCTTGCAGGAGGCATAGTGCAAGCCATTGGCTGACATGGACAGGCACACGCACAGAAACCCGCTGTGCCTGCCCCGAAACCCGACGTGTGGGAGCCGGCGATGCGGACAGCCCGACTGCGGAGAGTGCACCCCGTCCTCTGGGCCGGCTGGGCCGCGCTCGCGGCCGGCGCGGTGTTGTGCGTGATCGGCTGGTACGGCGTCTCCGGCGAGCGGTTCGCCGAGCGGCAGCTGCCGTATCTCGCGTCCTGCACGGTTCCCGGGGCCGCGCTGATCATCGCCGGGTCGGTGCTGCTGACCCATGGCCGGGGCGTGCTCGCCGCCGCGCGCGTGGAGGAGCTGTACGGCCTTCTGGTGGCCGCGGAGCCCGCCGACGCCGAGGAGTCCGAGCAGCCGGCCACGGCGCCGCTCGCGGTCAGCGGGGACCTGCTGATGGTGCCCGGCGGCACCCTGTGGCACCGCGCCGACTGCCCGCTGGTCGCCGGGAAGGTGGAGGCCGTACCCGTCGATGCGAAGCTGGTGAGGAGCGGCGAACTGGGCCCGTGCCCGATCTGTGAGCCCGCCGAAGCGGACGACTGAAGCGGATGACCGATGTCCTCGCTGACGTACGACCTCACCCTGGCCGGCCTGTCGGTCGGCAGCGCCGCCGCGCTCACCGGGATCGGCCTGATCGTCACCTATCGCGCGACCGGCGTGCTGAACTTCGCGCACGGGGCGATCGCGATGGTGTGCGCGTACGTCCTGCGCCAGTGCGTGGTGGAGTGGGGCTGGCCGCTGTGGGCGGGCGCGACGGTGACGCTGCTGCTCGTCGCACCCGGGATCGGGATGGTGCTGGAACGGTTCGTCTTCCGGCCGCTGTCGGTCCTGGGCAGCGACCCGGCGCAGACCCTGGTCGCGTCCATCGGCGTGTTCGTGCTGCTGGTGGGCGGTGCGGCGCTGCTGTGGGGCCAGGGGGCGCGGGACGACGCGCCGGAGCTGGTGTCGGCGGACCCCTGGGGGCAGCTGGCGGTGGCCCTGCTGCTGGCCGCGGGTGTCGGGGCGGTGATCCGCCGGACCCGCTTCGGCCGGGAGTTGCGTGCCGTGGTGGACGACCGTCAACTGGCCGTCCTCGGCGGCGTCGACGCGGACCGGGTGGCGGCGGCGGGCTGGGCGTTCGGCTCGTTCACGGCGGGCCTGACGGGCGTCCTGCTGGCACCGTACGTCCGTCTCGACCCGTACGGCCTGCCGCTGCTGGTCATGGAGGTGGTCGCGGTGGCGGTGGCCGCCCGCATGCGCAGCCTTCCGATCGCCGTGCTGACGGCGCTGGCCATCGGCGTGGCACAGAGCCAGCTGACGCGTCTGCACCCGTCGGGCTGGGGCGCCCCCCTGGTCCAGGCGGTCAGCACGAACCTCTTCGTGGTGGCCCTGCTGATCGCGGCCTTGACCCTCCCCAGCCTCGGCACCCGCGACGCGCTCCCCCGCAGCGCCACCACGCGCGTGCCGACCCCGCCGGGCGCCTGGATCGTGGCGGCGGTGCTCTTCCTGCTCCCCTTGGGCTTCGCGGGCTCGGACCTGCACACCTCGGTGCAGGTGCCCGCGCTGGCCGTGGTGCTGCTCTCGCTGGTGACGGTCACGGGCCGAGGGGGCCAGATCTCCCTGGGCCAGGCGGCGTACGCGGGCCTGGGCGCCCTGTTCACGGCCCTGCTGGCGGCGGGCCGCTTCCCGGGCCTGCCACGCCTGCCGGAGCTGGCCGCGCTCGCGCTGGCTGTCGTCCTGGTGGCCCCCCTGGGCCTCCTCACGGGCTGGCCGGCGATCAGCCGTCGCGGCCTGGCCCTCGCGCTGGTGACCTTCGCGGTGGGCGTCGGCGTGAGCCGCTTCGTCTTCGCCCAGCCGTACGCGATCTCGGGCCTCTCGCTGGGCCGACCGGCGGGCTTCGAGGGCGACCGCGCGTACTACGTCCTGGAACTGGCCCTCCTGGCGGCCGCCCTCCTGACGACCTGGCTGCTGCGCCGTGGCCGCACGGGCCGGGCCCTGGCGGCGATGCGGGACCACGAGTCGGGGGCGTCGGCGGCAGGCGTCCAGGTCCCCTCCCTCAAGCTCCTGGCCTTCGTCTCGGGCGCGGCCCTGGCAGCCCTGGGCGGCGGACTGCTCGGCATGGGCCTGCGCGCCTTCGACCCGTCCGCCTACGACCCCGTCCGCGGCCTCCTCTGGTTCGCCGCGGTGGTGGTCCTGGGCGCCGACAGCACCCTGGGCGCCCTGGCCGCGGCAGCCCTCCTGGTCGGCCTCGACGCGGGCGCCCGGGGCGGGGTGGCGGCGGCACTGATCGGCGTCCTCGCGGTGCTCGTGGGCCGTTTCCCAGGAGGGCCGTACGAGGCGCTACGAACGACGGCACAGAACCTGCGCCCGCGACGCAGAGCAACACTGACGCCACTGGGAGCACAGCTACGAAGCCTCCTACACCGAACAGCCCACGAAACCACCCCCCAGCCAACCTTGACCGGCCTGACCACGTCGGACGCCCCAGGAACGACGCGCCGGACCGAGCGAGCCGGGGCCGCCGGCCCACCACGGCGACGACCAGGCGGGACCACTGGGCCACCACAACGGCAACAGAACCACCCCACGGCAAGCCGACAGACGGACGACACGACGGACGCCGGGAAACCGCGCGGAGAAGCCGGCGGCCGCGGAGCGCCCGCTCAACCCCCCGCGGCCGCCGACGGCGCTCGGCCCCCACAAGGGCCACCCGCACCCGACGACGAGAGTTGTACGGGTGGTGCGGGTGGGAAGCCAGACGCGGCCGAGGGCCGCCGCGCGCACCCCCACCCACCGGCACTGACCACCCACCACCTCCAGGCCCGCTACGACGGCTTCACCGCCCTGCACGACGTCACCCTCACCGTCCCGCCCGGTCACATCACCGCAGTCATCGGGCCCAACGGCGCGGGCAAGAGCACCCTGTTCCACTGCCTGGCCGGCACCCACCGCCCCACCCAGGGCCAAGTCCTCCTCGGCCCCCGCGACATCACCCACCTCCCCGCCCATGCCCGCACCCGCCTCGGCATCGCCCGCACCTTCCAGCAACTGGCCGTCTTCCCCTCACTGACCGTCGCCGAGAACGTCCGCGTAGGCGCCGAACAGGGCAGACTCCGCGACCCGTCAGCGGTGGAGCGATCCCTGAGACTCCTCGGCCTGGACGGCCCCGTCCGCTCCCTGCCCGCCGCCGACCTCCCCACCGGCACCCTGAGACGCGTCGAGCTGGCCAGGGCCCTCGCCGGCAGCCCGCGCGTCCTCCTGCTCGACGAACCCGCCGCCGGCCTCGACACCACCGAGGTCACCGCACTGACCCGGATCCTGAAGGCGCTCGCGGCCGACGGCACCGCCCTGCTCGTCGTGGAGCACGACCTCGACCTGGTCGCCGACCTCGCCGACACCGTGCACGTCATGACGGCGGGCCGCATCGTCGCCTCCGGCCCACCCGACCGCGTACTCGACGCCGCAGGCCCCCAGGAGACCCCCGCATGACCACCATCGCCCTGCGGCACGCGCGCGTGCGCTACGGCCCCTTGGAGGCCCTCCACGGCGTCACCCTCGCCGCCCCCGGCCCCGGCCTCACCGTTCTGCTCGGCCGGAACGGATCCGGCCGTACGACCGCCCTGCGCGCCCTGGCCGGAATCGTGCCCCTGTCCGGCGGCACGGTGGTGTGGGACGGCACCGACATCACCCGGGTGCCCGCCCACGAGCGGGCCCGCCGCGGACTGTGCCTGGTCCCCGAGCGCCGGGCCGTGTTCGGCTCCCTCACCGTGCGCGAGAACCTCGAACTCGCCGCGCCCTCGTACGACATCGCCCTCGACGCCTATCCCGCGCTGGCGCCGCTGCTGGCGCGCCACGCCGGCACCCTCTCCGGCGGCGAGCAGCGCATGCTCGCGCTGTCCCGCGCCCTGCTGGCACGCGCGCGCGTGCTGCTCGTCGACGAGCCCGCGCAGGGCATGTCGCCCACGGTCGCGGCCCGTACGTACGCGCTGCTGAGCGAACTCGACGCGTGCGTGGTCGTCGCCGAGCAACGAGTGCCGCCCGTCCCGCACGGCCGGACGGCACTCGTCTACGAACTGCGCCGGGGCGCGGTCGTGTTCAGCGGCGAACGGGGCGAATGGGAGCGCCGTGCAGTGCACCGAACCGGGTCGGGCCCTTCCGGTTGACCAGCAACGCCCTCGTGGACAGCCGATCCGCGACGATGGGCTTCCACGTCTGGATACGGCCCTTCAGCCCGTACCGCCTGGAGCAGTGCGGCCAGGCCCCCCATCCCTGCACGGCCACCACCTTCTTGGCGACCGTGATCTGCTCCTTGCGGCTGGCGAGATCCGCGCGCGGGGCGTACTTCCCACCCCCGAAGGCGACCCAGGTCGGCTGCGAGAACTGCAGTCCGCCGTAGTGGCCGTTGCCGGTGTTGATGTGCCAATTGCCGCCGCTCTCGCACTTGGCCACGCAACCCCAGGGCCACTGGTCCTTGGCACAGCCGAACGACGTGTGTTTGGGAGGCGGTCCAGGAGCCGGTCGTGGCGGCGCCGTATGGCTTGCGCGTGTTGTGTGCGTGGCCGGCGCTGCCTGCGAGGTTCCCGGGGCAACGGCGGTCAGCAGTGTGGCGGCGATGACGATCGTGAGCGGTGTGCATTTCATATGAGCACGCTAGGCAGCTCGTTGCGGTCAGCCGTCGCGGCGCGTCCGAGGGACGCTGGGGCCCCACCCGGTCGGCGGACCGGATGGGGCCCGTGCCCCGGCAGGGGAGCGATGCTCAGAGTTCGAGTCGCTGCCCGGGCACGATCACGTCGGGATCACCGCCGATGACCGCCTTGTTGGCGGCGAAGATCCGCTGCCATGTGGTCCCGTGCCGGGCGGCGATACCGCTCAGCGTGTCGCCCTCGCGGACGGTGTAGTCACCGCGGGACGAGCCACGGGTCGTGTGTCCCGACGAACGCTCCGGCGTCCGCGCCGGATTCGACGGGGCCGCCTCGTTGTCCGAGGGGGCGGCCTTGGTCGAGGAGGAGGCCGCCGAGCCGGTCGCGGGAGCCGCGGGTGCGCTCCCGTACGCCCCGGCCCTGGCCGAACAGGTCGGCCACGCGCCCCACCCCTGGGCACGCTGGACCTTGGTGGCCACCGCGATCTGCTGGGCCTTGGTGGCCTGGTCCGCCGTCGGCGCGTAGGCCGTACCGCCGTACGCGCGCCAGGTGGAGGCGGCGAACTGCAGTCCGCCGTAGTAGCCGTTGCCGGTGTTGATGTGCCAGTTGCCGCCGCTCTCGCACTGTGCGATGCGGTCCCACACTCCGTTGTCCGCCGCTGCGGCGTTGCCGGTCGCGGCCAGCAGCCCGAGCGGGGCGAGCAGTGCCGCCCCGGCGAGGACCGCCGTCGTACGAGTCCGGCTCCCGATGGGAGCCTTCGGCGCCTTCCGAGCGTTGTCGTGAGTGTTATCGGCACATTCGGACATGTAGATCCCTCTCGAAGGACCCGGGGTCCCCCAGAACGGAACGCCACTGCGCACGCCATGGGGCGTGTGAGTCGCGCCCGCCCCGTCCGCCGAGGGTTGGTGCTGAGTGCTGGCTGGTGCGGTCGGCGGACGTACCCGAGCGGTGCTCGTTGCACACGGCCGAGGAATGTAGGGACGCGGACCGGCCGGTATCAACCAACTCCTTGTCATTCCAGGCCAGTTCGCCGTTACCTCCGGTATCGGCGATTTCCGGCCACCCACTTCATTCGCTGATTTCGGGATTTGTCGACCAACGACCTCGACGATCTGTGACTCACCTCACGCAACCAACTTCCTTGGCATTCCTAGGAGTTGACGGTGAGTGCGCGATTCCGTACCGGCGGTGACCGTGTGCGGTGGATGGTTCGATTCCGTTCGGTGTGGGGCGTGACTCCCGCCACAGATCGCCCGTTGTCTTCTTCATGAGCCCGGGACCCGCCCGGTTCACGGGCCGGGAGCCACCCGGCCCCGCCACGCACCACATCCCGAGGAGCCACCCGTGCCACGCATGCTCGACGTCAGCGACGAGGTACGTGCCGAGATCGGCGACGAGGAAGCCGACCGGCTGCTCGCCGGGGACAACGCCCCCGGCAGTTACGACTGCACGTCCTGTCGCACCCCGGGCGACTCCGAACAGGAGCGCACCAGCACCGTCCTGTTCATCGGGGACGAGACCGCCGTCCTCGCCTTCGCCCACGCCACCTGCCTGCCCTCGCAGGTGGTCCAGGTCACCGAGGAGCAGTTGCGGGGCGCCGTGAAGTCCATCACCGGCGACAGGGTCGACCTGGAGCCCGAGACGATCGTGCCGGAGCAGGCCGTGCTCGGTGTGACCAGCGGACTGGTGCTGATCGCCGGGGAGTTGCACCCCGCCCTGGTGGTAGAGCCGACCGGGCCCATCGTGCGCCCCGGAGCGACCGGCGCCGGGGACGACTTCCTTCCGCTGCTCATCGAGCAGGGGTTCATGCCGGTGCCGGAGCTGGCGGACGTGCCGCCGGTGCTGCACGGCTGGTCCGTGCTGCTGGCCATGGGGCAGCTGCACGCGGTTCTGCAGCCCGGCACGAATGGGGGGCAGCCGGTCGCGTGGTGGCAGGCACATCAGCCGCTGCTGGTGACGGACGGATGGCGGGCCGCCGCGAACAAGCATCAGCAGGTACTGATGTTCGCGGCACCGGTGGGCTCCATCGGCCGTCAGCCCAGGGAGGACCTGCTCAGGGATGCCCTGGACAAGGCCGCCGCCAACGGGAAGCTGGTCGCGGCCGCGCTGCCTCTCGCGGGGACCTGAGAGCCGCTCCCCGCACCCCGGAGGCACCGCCCGCGGCCCCGATGAGCAGGCGATCCGTCACGACGGCCGCATCTCTTCGAGCGCGGTGTCGTTTGGACATACGTGCATGCATACGACGTTCCCCGCCTTCAGGGCGGCCCATCGGCCACGCCTATCTACGACGCGCTCTACGCCGAGTACGTCAAATCCTTCCGCTCGCTGCCGGGTGACCGCAGCGGCGAGGAGGACCTGGGGTTCACCGCGTTCGGGAACATGCCGCGGAGTGCGGGCTCGTACGGCGGCCATCGCCCGGGGTCGTTCAGCAGCTCCTACAGCGCGTACAGCGCGGGCGCCCACAGCGCCCGCCACGGCAGCGGTCAGCAGCCGCAGTGGCAGCGCGTCGGGCACATCGGTCCGCAGGGCTCGGGGATGCAGCACGTCCCCGCCGCGCTGCCCCCGGCGCGCAGAGGCTGAGCACACACGAAGGGCGGCCCGCATCGGGCCGCCCTTGCGTTTTTGCGTCCGTTACTTCTTCTTGCCGCGCTTCTCGCGCACGCGCACCGAGATATGGATCGGCGTCCCCTCGAAGCCGAACTCCTCGCGCAGCCGGCGCTCGATGAAGCGGCGGTAGCCCGCCTCGATGAAGCCCGAGGCGAAGAGCACGAACCGCGGGGGCTTGGTGCCTGCCTGCGTGCCGAAGAGGATGCGGGGCTGCTTGCCGCCGCGGATCGGGTGGGGGTGGGCGGCGACCAGCTCGCCGAGGAAGGCGTTCAGCCGCCCGGTCGGGACCCGGGTCTCCCAGCCCGCGAGGGCCGTCTCGATCGCCGGGACCAGCTTCTCCATGTGCCGCCCGGTGCGTGCCGAGACGTTCACCCGGGGCGCCCATGCGACCTGGCCGAACTCGGTCTCGATCTCCCGCTCCAGGTAGTAGCGGCGCTCCTCGTCGAGGGTGTCCCACTTGTTGTAGGCGATCACCATCGCGCGGCCCGCCTCCACGGCCATGGTGACGATGCGCTGGTCCTGCACCGAGATGGACTCGGTCGCGTCGATCAGGACGACGGCGACCTCGGCCTTCTCGACGGCGGCGGCGGTGCGCAGCGAGGCGTAGTAGTCGGCGCCCTGCTGGAGGTGGACGCGCTTGCGGATGCCCGCCGTGTCGACGAACTTCCAGGTCACGCCGCCCAGTTCGATGAGCTCGTCGACCGGGTCACGGGTGGTGCCGGCCAGTTCGTTGACGACGACGCGCTCCTCGCCGGCCACCTTGTTCAGCAGCGAGGACTTGCCGACGTTCGGGCGGCCGATGAGGGCGATACGGCGCGGGCCGCCGATGCCGCCCCCGCCGAAGGTCTCGCGCGGCGCGTCCGGCAGCACCTCCAGGACGGCGTCCAGCATGTCGCCGGTGCCGCGGCCGTGCAGAGCCGAGACGGGGTACGGCTCACCGAGCCCCAGCGACCACAGGTACGCGGCGTCCGCCTCGCCACTGGGACCGTCGACCTTGTTGGCGCACAGCACCACGGGCTTGCCGGCCTTGCGCAGCAGTCGTACGACGGCCTCGTCGGTGTCGGTGGCACCCACCTTGGCGTCGACCACGAACACGACGGCGTCGGCGGCCTCGATGGCGAACTCGGCCTGCGCCGCGACGGAGGCGTCGATGCCGAAGACGTCCTGCTCCCAGCCGCCGGTGTCGACGACCTTGAAGCGGCGGCCGGCCCACTCGGCCTCGTAGGTCACACGGTCGCGGGTGACGCCGGGCTTGTCCTCGACGACGGCCTCGCGGCGCCCGATGATGCGGTTGACGAGAGTCGACTTGCCGACATTGGGCCGCCCGACGACGGCGAGGACGGGCAGCGGCCCGTGACCGGCCGCTTCGATCGCCCCCTCGACGTCCGCGAGGTCGAAGCCCTCTTCCGCGGCGAGCTCCATGAACTCCGCGTACTCGGCGTCGCCAAGCTCTCCGTGGTCGTGCTCTTCGAGCGAGCCCTCGGAGTGGATGTGGTCGTTCATGAAGTCCGTACCTCGTTCATCGTGGTGATCGGTGGAGCACCCGGGTGTTTCCCGGCTGATCCACTACTCAGTGTCGCCTAGCGGCCGGTCAGCCGCTTGGAGATTTCCAGGTGCTCGGTGAGCTGCTTCTGGATGCGCTCGGTCGCCTCGTCCAGCGCCGTGCGGGTGCGCCGCCCGCTGCCGTCGCCCGCCTCGAAGGGTTCGCCGAAGACGACGTCGACGCGGTGCCGCAGCGGAGGCAGCCCCTTCATCAACCGTCCCCGCTTCTCGGAACTTCCCATCACGGCGACCGGGACGATCGGCGCGCCGCTGCGCACCGCGAAGTAGGCGAGACCGGCCCGCAGCGAGGCGAAGTCGCCCTCGCCACGGGTGCCCTCGGGGAATATCCCCAGGACACCGCCGTGCGACAGCACGTCGAGCGCCTGCGTGATCGCCGTGCGGTCGGCCGCGTGACGGTCCACCTTCAGCTGGCCGATGCCGGTCAGGAAGGGGTCGAGCGGGCCGACGAACGCTTCCTTCTTGATCAGGAAGTGCACGGGCCGGGGCGCCACGCCCATCACCATCGGCCCGTCGATGTTGTGGCTGTGGTTGACCGCGAGGATCACCGGCCCGGTCGCGGGCACCTTCCAGGCACCCAGGACCCGGGGCCGCCACAGCCCGTACATCAGGCCGACGCCGATGCGCCGCCCGACCTCGGCACCCCGCTCGGAAGGAAGCTGGGGCGGCGCGGTGGGGGTCCCCCCGGGCTTTCGGCTCTGGGGGAGCCTCGTTGAGGGGCGGTGGTCGGGTGACGGGCGGGCGCTCACTTCCCGGCTCGCTTCTCCTCGACGAGCGTGACGACGCACTCGATGACCTGCGCCAGCGTGAGCTCGGTGGTGTCCACCTCGACGGCGTCGTCCGCCTTGGCGAGCGGCGAGGTCTTGCGGCTGGAGTCGGCCGCGTCGCGCTTCAGCAGCGCCTCGCGGGTCGTGTGCACGTCGGCGCCCTTGAGCTCACCGCTGCGGCGGGCGGCGCGGGCCTCCGGCGAGGCGGTGAGGAAGATCTTCAGGTCGGCGTCGGGCAGCACGGTCGTACCGATGTCGCGGCCCTCGACGACGATGCCGTACTCGGCGGAGGTGGCGAGGGAGCGCTGCAGCTCGGTGATCCGCGCACGCACCTCGGGCACCGCGCTGACGGCGCTGACCTGGGAGGTGACCTCCTGGGTGCGGATCGGGCCGGACACGTCGGTGCCGTCGACGCTGATCGTCGGGGCCGCCGGGTCGGTGCCGGAGACGATCTCCGGCTTGCCGGCCACCGCGGCGATCGCGGACGGGTCCTCGATGTCGATGCCGTTGGTCACCATCCACCAGGTGATCGCCCGGTACTGGGCGCCGGTGTCGAGGTAGCTCAGCCCGAGCTGCGCGGCGACGGCCTTCGACGTGCTCGACTTGCCCGTGCCGGAGGGGCCGTCGATGGCGACAATCACGGGCTTGGCGGCACCGTTTTCCACGGGGGGACACCTTCCTGGTGCGGTGTGCTGGGGGTGACGGGCGCGAGGGCGCCCCGCACAAGGTTACTGGGTGCGCGTCACTCGTCCGGCCGCGCACTCTCAGCCCGTCCGGCGTTTGAGGACGAGGCCCCTTCAGGGCCGACGGGGGTCCAGGGGGCGGCGGAGGCGAAAAACCCTACTGCCGGATCGCCCAGCCCCGCTCCCGCAACCCGGCCGACAACACCGGCGCCGCATTGGGCTCCACCATCAGCTGGACCAGACCCGCCTGCTGCCCCGTCGCATGCTCGATCCGCACATCCTCGATGTTGACCCCGGCCCGTCCCGCGTCCGCGAAGATCCGCGCCAGCTGTCCCGGCTGGTCGTCGATCAGCACGGCGACGACCTCGTAGACCCGCGGAGCGGCCCCGTGCTTGCCGGGCACCCGGACCTGCCCGGCGTTCCCGCGCCGCAGCACGTCCTCGATACCGGAGGTCCCCTCCAGCCGCTTCGCCTCGTCGGACGACTGCAGTGCCCGCAGCGCCCGCACCGTCTCCTCCAGATCCCCGGCGACGTCCGTGAGCAGATCGGCCACGGGCCCCGGGTTCGCGGAGAGGATGTCGATCCACATCCGGGGATCGGACGCGGCGATCCGGGTCACGTCCCGAATGCCCTGGCCACACAGTCGTACGGCCGCCTCCTCGGCGTTCTCCAGACGCGCGGCGACCATGCTGGACACCAGGTGCGGCATGTGGGACACCAGCGCGACCGCGCGGTCGTGGGCGTCGGCGTCCATCACCACCGGCACCGCGCGGCAGTGCGAGACGAGCTCCAGGGCGAGGTTGAGCACCTCGGTGTCGGTGTCGCGGGTCGGCGTGAGCACCCAGGGGCGCCCCTCGAAGAGGTCTCCGGTCGCGGCCAGCGGCCCGGACTTCTCCCGGCCCGACATGGGATGCGTGCCGATGTAGGACGACAGGTCGAGCCCGAGCGCCTCCAGCGCGCGGCGCGGCCCGCCCTTGACGCTGGCCACGTCGAGGTAGCCGCGGGCCACACCCCGGCGCATGGCGTCCGCGAGCACGCCCGCCACGTGCGCGGGCGGGGCAGCGATGATCGCCAGGTCGACGGGGCCTTCGGGTGCATCGTCGGTGCCGGCGCCGAGCGCGGCCGCCGTGCGTGCCTGCTCGGGGTCGTGGTCGGCGAGGTGGACGACGACCCCGCGCGCGGCCAGCGCCAGCGCGGCGGACGTACCGATGAGGCCGGTGCCGATGACGAGTGCGGTTCTCACTGGGCGATGTCCTTGCGCAGGGCGGCCGCGGCACCGAGGTAGACGTGCGCGATGTCGGCGCGGGGCCGGTCGGACTCGATGTGCGCGAGGACGCGTACGACCCGCGGCATGGCGCCCTCGATGTCCAGTTCCTGGGCGCAGATCAGCGGTACGTCGGCGAAGCCGCTGCCGAGCTTGCGGGCGGCCGCCGCCGGGAAGTCGCTGTGCAGATCGGGCGTCGCCGTGAACCAGATGCTGATCAGGTCGTCCGCGCTCAGGCCGTTGCGCTCCAGGATCGCGGTGAGCAGGGCCCCGACCTGCTCGTCCATGTGACCGGCCTCGTCCCGCTCCAGTTGGACGGCCCCCCGGACCGCTCGTACCGCCACGGCTCTGCTCCTCGCTGCTCTGCGCTGCTCTATGGATCGGCTCTTCGACTCGCCAGCCTAGTCAGCCCGCGTGCGGCGGACGCAGGTCGCCCGCCCGCTGAGACGCCTGGGCTACGGGCCGTCGGCTTTGAGCCAATGTCGCCCGTCCATCCCGATTTCGCGACCGGACCGCGAACGCCTCCGTACACCCCTGGACGGCGGGTCGCGGGTCCGCTCTCACGCGACGACGGGGGCGAAGAACGCGTCCTCCCCGTCACCCTCGAACCGACGACCCCGTCACTGTCGAAGACACCCGTCCCGAACGCCGGCTACGCGGGCCGCACCGACGACGACTCCTCACCGGCAAGGACGGTGGCGTCCTGAACGGCAGCCTCAAGGAGGGCAAGCGGATCCGCGGCACGGTCGACATCGACGGTGAGCACCACGCCTTCACCGCCGACAGGACGAGGAAGCCATCGGGCCTGTACCGGGCCACCGCCACCGTGCGCGGCGCCGAGGTCGACGGCGGCTGGATCGTGCTGCCGGTCGGCCGTCAGGTCGACGTCCTCACCCGCGACGGCGAGCCCTCGCCCGCCCCGCGGCCCCCTGATCTTGCTGTCCGTCCCCGTTGCGGTGCACTGCCTGTACGCAATGGGCTACCAGACGTATGAAACGCGCGTTTTCTTGCACTCTGTCCTGGGTTGCTTCTCCTTCTGTGCTTTCAGTGCAAAGATGCTGTTTCTCCGGTCGGAGCGACCCCCCGGCCGGCTGCTGCCGATCGTGGGCGGGCTGGTCTTCACCGCTCTCACGATCATCTGGCTGGCCTCCGCCCTCTGGTTCTTCCGCACTTTCGGAGTGACGACATGAGCATCCGTCCGACGCGGCGCACGATCCTCATCGCGACAGGCGGGGCGGGCGCGGCGGCGCTCGTCGCGGGCTGCGGCGATTCCGGCGACAACGGCGACTCCGGCGACTCGACACCGACCTCCACCTCGACCGGCTCCCCCGGCCAGGACGGCCAGGAGCTGACCACCACGGACAAAGTCCCGGTCGGCGGCGGCACGATCTTCAAGGACGAGCAGGTGGTGGTGACCCAGCCGCAGCAGGGCGAGTTCAAGGCCTTCTCCGCCATCTGCACCCACCAGCGGTGCACGGTCGGCAGTGTCTCGGGCGGGACGATCAACTGCCCCTGCCACGGCAGCAAGTTCAGCATCACGGACGGCTCGGTGGCCAACCCTCCGGCGACACGGCCGCTGCCCGAGAAGCAGATCACCGTGGACGGAAATTCGATCCGCCTGATGTGACCCGCCGCGTACGCTCCGGGGCATGCACCCCGAGACCCTGGTACGCGACCACACGATCTACGCCTGCGTCATGGGCTCGCGCGCCTTCGGTCTGGCGACGGACGGCAGCGACACCGACCGCCGGGGCGTGTTCCTCGCCCCAACCCCCCTCTTCTGGCGCTTCGACAAGCCGCCCACCCACGTCGAAGGCCCCCAGGAGGAGCAGTTCAGCTGGGAACTGGAGCGCTTCTGCGAGCTTGCGCTGCGCGCCAACCCGAACATCCTGGAGTGCCTGCACTCCCCACTCGTGGAGTATGCCGACGACACGGGCCGCGAGCTCCTCGCCCTGCGCGAGGCTTTCCTGTCCCGCCAGGCCCACGAGACGTTCACCCGCTACGCGCTCGGCCAGCGCAAGAAGCTGGAGGCCGACGTACGCGCTCACGGCGCCCCGCGCTGGAAGCACGCGATGCACCTCCTGCGCCTTCTGGCGAGCGCCCGCGACCTGCTGCGCACCGGCCGCCTGACGATCGATGTCGGCGACCGGCGCGAGCCACTGCTGGCGGTCAAGCGCGGCGAGGTCCCCTGGCCGGAGATCGAGTCGCGGATGACCCGCCTGGCGGGCGAGGCGGAGCAGGCCCTCCGGCACAGCCCGCTCCCGGCCGAGCCGGACCGCCGCCGCGTGGAGGACTTCCTGACGCGGGCCCGCCGCGCCTCAGCCCTCCAGCCGGGTCCGTACGACGAGGGCGTGCAGGGCGTCGTAGGCGCTCGGCGCGTCGGGCAGCGCTGAGGCGGTCTGCGCCTCGTCGAGCACACCGTGCAGCCGGTCGATGTCGGCCGCCACGCGCGCGTGGTCGACATCGGCGGCCCCGTGCTCCCGCTCCGCCTTCGCCGCGATCAGCTCCGGCAGGTAGGCCGGGGCTTCGACCTGCTCCAGCAGCGTGGGGAGATGCGCCTGCACCTCACCGGCGCGCATCAGGTGAACGCCGGTGAGCAGCGCCCGGAACGTGTACAGCAGCGGCTTGAGCTCCCCGGTCTTCTCGAACAGCCGCCACTGCGTGTTCGCGAACCCGCGGTAGTGATGGGCGTGGTGACCGGTGAGCACCGCGGGCGCCAGTTCGGCCAGCTCCCGGTGGGCGTCCGTGGTGTGCACGACGAGCGGCGAGAGCAGCTGCTCCAGGACGTAGCCGTTGCGGCGCAGCATCAGCCGTACGAACTTGCGCAGGTCGTGCGTGACCAGGTCCATCTCTACGCCGTCCCGCACCCACATGCGCGACCGCGTCTCGTCCGGCTCCCGCAGCCCGACGAGGTCGGCGGCGGGCAGCAGGTGGACGCCCCTCAGGTCCACGTCGGAGTCGCGTGACGGGAAGCCGTACAGATGCGCGCCGGAGACGGTCGCGAACAGCACCGGGTCGGGCTGTTCGGCGACGACGGGCGCGAGGTCGATGTCCAGGGCGTCGATCATCCGTCAAGCGTCCCAGAGCGCTCCGAGGGTCAGCAGGTCACCCCGGTACTCGATCCGGTCCGCCCACTCCGTGGGCCAGGCCTCGTCCCCCAGCCAGGCGCCCGCGAACGCGCCCGTCAGGCACGCGATCGAGTCCGAGTCGCCGGAGGTGCACGCCGCCCGGCGCAGGGCCGTCAGGGGCTCGTCCACGAACCACAGGAAGCACAACAGGCCGGTGGCCAGGGCCTCTTCGGCGATCCAGCCCGCACCGGTGGCCAGACACGGGTCGGTCTCGGGCGAGGCCGTGCGCACGGCGTCCTGGAGGCGGTCCAGGATGGCCAGGCACTCGTCCCAGCCCCGCGCGACGAAGTGCTCGGGGTCGGGGTCCTGGCTGCGCGTCCACAGGTCGCCGAGCCAGCGCTCGTGGTAGTGGGTGCGGTTGTCGAGGGCGTACGACCGCAGCAGCCCGACGAGTCCCGACGGGTCGGCGCCCTGCGCGAGGAGGCGTATGGCGTGCGCGGTCAGGTCGGAGGCGGCGAGTGCCGTCGGATGCCCGTGGGTGAGGGCGGACTGCAACTGGGCGGCGCCCGCGCGCTGTTCGTCGCTCAGGCCGGGGATGAGCCCGATCGGCGCGACGCGCATGTTGGCGCCGCAGCCCTTGGAGTTGATCTGGCCGGCGTCCTGCCAGGGCCTGCGCTCGTCCTTCAGCAGATTGCAGGCGACGAGGCAGGTCCGGCCCGGCGCGCGATTGTTCTCCGGCGACTGGTACCAGTCCACGAACTCCTCCCGCACCGGGCGCTCCAGCCGCTTCGGCCCGAGCACGCCCCGGTCCATCGCCGTCCGCAGCCCCTTCCCGAGCGCCAGCGTCATCTGTGTGTCGTCGGTGACGATCGCCGGCGTCGGCAGCTCCATCTCGCGCCACGGCCCGCACTTGGCGAGGATCGACGGCACGTCGTTGAACTCCGTCGGGAAGCCGAGCGCGTCCCCGAGGGCGAGGCCGAGCAGGGAGCCGGTGGCGGCGCGCTTGCGGACGGTGGTCGTGGTCATGCGGGGCGTCCTTCCGGGATCGGCCGGAGCAGGGGCGGATGGAGGGTGGTCGCGGTGCCCGCGCGGTACAGCGCGGCCGGTTTCCCGCGGCCGCCGGTGAGCCGGGCGGCGCCGGGGACGGGTTCGACGAAGCCCGGCGTGGCGAGCACCTTGCGGCGGAAGTTGGGCCGGTCGAGGACGGTGCCCCACACGACCTCGTAGACGTGCTGGAGCTCGCCGAGCGTGAACTCGGGCGGGCAGAAGGCGGTGGCGAGGCTGGAGTACTCGAGCTTGCCGCCGACGCGGTCATGGGCGTCGGCCAGGATCCGGTCGTGGTCGAAGGCGAGGGGCCCCGCCTTGTCGTACGGCACCCAGCGCGCCTGTGCCGCGTCGCTGCCGCCGTGCGGTTCGGGCGGGTGGGGCAGCAGCGCGGTGAAGGCGACCGTGACGACCCGCATCCGGGGGTCGCGGTCGGGCTCGCTGTAGGTCCGCAGCTGTTCCAGATGCAGCCCGGAGACGTCCGACAGGCCGGTCTCCTCGGCGAGTTCACGCCGGGCCGCCGTCTCCGCCGACTCGTCGGGCTGCACGAAGCCGCCGGGCAGCGCCCAGTGGCCCTTGTACGGCTCCTGTCCGCGTTCGACGAGCAGGACGTGCAGGACCCCGTCGCGGATGGTGAGGACGGCGAGGTCGGCGGTGACGGCGAAGGGTTCGTGGGCGTGCTTGTCGTAGCCCTCTGGCACGGTGGGTCCCGGCATGCCGCTCACCCCTTTTATGGTCAGCACGACTATTAGTCATGACGACTATAAAGAGGGTCGACCGATTGCACAACCCAACGGATGGCAAACCCGCGTCACTCCGGCAAGGAGTCACACCGCCCCAGGAACCCCAACAACCGCACATCAGGTCCGGCGCCCACCGGCACCGCGACCGGCGCGCCGAACCGCACGCCCTGGTCCGCCTCCGCGACCACGCACCTGGCGACGGGCAGCAGCTCGGCCGCGAGCGCGTCGGGTACGGGCCGGGACCGCCCCGCCGGCCTGGGCGACATCCCACCCGGTGCACGGCGATCTCCACGACCCCCAGGGCGGCCATCACCCGCACGTCCAGCGGCCGTTCAGCCACCAGCGCCGACTCCGGCGGCCCGGCCGCCCACGCGCCGAGCACGGCGCACGCGCGCGTACGGAAGCCGCAGGCGAGGTTCCACAAGCTCCCCGGAATTCATCTGCCCTCACCCCGCCCGCCCGCACCCGCCGCAAAGGCCCTCAGTGGCCCCTCAGGCGCCTCCCACGGCGCTCCGAGCCCCGAGGGCAGCGGAGTCCGCGCGCGGCTCTCCAGCGCCGTCTGACACGTGCCGAGGGCGCTCCGGCCTCGATCCTCCTCGTCATCGCCACTCCCTCCGTCACGGATACGGATCACGGATACGGATCACGGATACGGATCACGGACGCAGATGCAGACCAGCCAGGAGGCGAAAACAAATCGGCCGGTCCCGGGGACAACCCGGAACCGGCCCGCAGCACACACGCGTGCTTAGAGATCGACTTCCTTCATCAGCATCCCGACCTCGGTGTTCGACAGCCGCCGCAGCCAGCCCGATTTCTGGTCGCCGAGCGTGATCGGCCCGAAGGCGGTGCGCACCAGCTTCTCGACGGGGAAGCCGGCCTCCGCGAGCATGCGGCGCACGATGTGCTTGCGGCCCTCGTGCAGGGTGACCTCGACCAGGTAGTTCTTTCCGGTCTGCTCGACGACCCGGAAGTGGTCCGCGCGCGCGTAACCGTCCTCCAGCTGGATGCCGTCCTTGAGCTTCTTGCCCAGATCGCGCGGGATCGGGCCGACGATGGCCGCGAGGTAGGTCTTCTTCACGCCGTACTTGGGGTGGGTCAGGCGGTGGGCCAGCTCGCCGTGGTTGGTGAGCAGGATGACGCCCTCGGTCTCGGTGTCGAGCCGGCCGACGTGGAAGAGCCGGGTCTCGCGGTTGGTGACGTAGTCGCCGAGGCACTGCCGGCCCTCGGGGTCCTCCATCGTCGAGACGACACCGGCGGGCTTGTTGAGCGAGAAGAACTGGTACGACTGCGTGGCGACGGTCAGGCCGTCGACCTTGATCTCGTCCTTCTCCGGGTCGACCCGCAGGCCCTGCTCGGTGACGATCTCGCCGTTGACCTCGACCCGGGCCTCGTCGATCAGCTCCTCGCAGGCCCGCCGGGAGCCGTAGCCCGCGCGCGCGAGCACCTTCTGGAGGCGCTCGCCCTCCTGCTCGGCGCCCGGGAAGGTCTTGGGCAGCTTGACGTCCTTCTTGCCCGCGTACCGCTCGCGGTTGCGCTCCTCGGCCCGCGCCTCGTACTCACGGGAGCGCGAAGGCGCCGTGCGGCCGCGTCCGCCGTCGCGCTGCTGGGACTGCTTCGGCCCGCCCTTGGCGCCTCCGCGCGCGGAGGCCCCGCGCCCGGACTTCGGGCCGTCCTTGGTCGCCCCCGGGCCCACGTCGTAGCGGCGCTCCTCGGGACGGGGCTTGCGCGGACGGCCGCCCTGGCCGCCCTGCTTCTGGTCCCTGTTGTTGCCGGCACCGCGGTAGTTACCGCGCCCGCCGCTCTTGCCGCTGCCGCTGCTTCGCATCAAAGTTCCGTCTGGTCGTCTGCGTCGTCGGTACCCCGGCGGACCGGGGTCCCCGGACCGTCATCGGGAGCGTCCGGGTCGAACGACGGCACCCCTTCCTGGGTCTCGGCCTCGATCGCCTCCGCCTCCGGCAGGAAGGGCGCGAGCTCCGGGAGCTCGTCCAGACCGCGCAGGCCCATCCGCTCCAGGAAGTAGTTCGTCGTCCTGTACAGGATCGCACCTGTTTCGGGTTCCGCGCCCGCCTCCTCGACCAGCCCGCGCTGAAGGAGGGTGCGCATGACCCCGTCGCAGTTCACTCCGCGCACGGCCGAGACGCGGCTGCGGCTGACCGGCTGGCGGTAGGCGACGACCGCGAGCGTCTCCAGGGCGGCCTGGGTCAGGCGCGCCGTCTGGCCGTCCAGGACGAGGCGCTCGACGGCGGCCGCGTACTCGGGGCGGGTGTAGAAGCGCCAGCCGCCCGCGACGAACCGCAGCTCGAAGCCCCGCCCCTGCACGGCGTACTCGTCGGCGAGCTCCCGCAGGGCATCGGCGATCCGGCGCTTGGGCCGCTCCAGGAGTTTCGCGAGGTGCTCCTCGGTCGCGGGCTCGTCCACGACCATGAGCATCGCCTCCAGTGCGGGCTTGAGGTCGAGGTCCGCGACGGCGCGCAGTCCGGCCGGAAGCTCGGTGGTCTCCTCACTCACGCCTTCTTCTCCTCCTTGGGCTGCTCCGGCGGCCGGTCGAACTCGTCGGTCACCATGGGCGTCTCGTCCCCTTCCCCGCCGGTCCACCGCACGACGAGCTCCCCGAGCGCGGTCTCCTGGTCGAGGGCCACGGCCTTCTCGCGGTACAGCTCCAGCAGGGCAAGGAATCGCGCTACGACGGTGAGCGTGTCGTCGGTGTCCTCGATGAGCGCCCGGAAGCTGGCCTCGCCCAGCTCCTTCAGCCGCGCCACGACGATCCTGGCCTGCTCCTGCACGCTCACCAGCGGCGCGTGGATGTGATCGACGTACACCTGCGGCTTGGGCTTGGGCTGCATCGCCTTGACCGCGAGCTTGGCGAATCCTTCCGCCCCAATGCTGATGACGACCTCGGGCAGCAGCTCCGCGTGATGCGGTTCGAGCCCAACGGTCCGCGGATAACGCCGGGCCTCGTCGTCGAGCCGCCGGCTGAAGATATCGGCGATCTGTTTGTACGCGCGGTACTGCAGCAGCCGCGCGAACAGCAGGTCCCGCGCCTCCAGCAGCGCGAGGTCGGCCTCGTCCTCCACCTCGGCGGAGGGCAGCAGCCGGGCCGCCTTGAGGTCGAGCAGGGTGGCCGCGACCACCAGGAACTCGGTCGTCTCGTCGAGATCCCAGTCCGCGCCCATCGCCCGGATGTGGGCCATGAACTCGTCGGTCACCTTGGACAGGGCGACCTCGGTGACGTCCAGCTTGTGCTTGGAGATCAGCTGGAGGAGGAGGTCGAAGGGGCCCTCGAAGTTGGACAGGCGGACCTTGAAGACGCCGTCGTCGGGTTGTTCGGGGGCGGCGGGCTCGGGCTCGGAAGCGGAGACTTCCGGTACCGGATCCGGCGCGATGACCGGAGGTTGGGGCTCCGGGAGGACAACCTCGGGCTCCGGCCCCACCACCTGCGGTTCCGGCTCAACGATCTGAGGTGCCGGCTCCGCGACGACCGCCTCCGGCCCCACGTCCTCCGGAGCCGGCGCAGGAACCGGCTCGACCCGATGAGCGCCCGGCCCCCGCCCCAGCGCACGCCGCCGACCGCCGGAGGCACTGGCACCGGCGCCGCGAGGGGGAACGTCGTTCGAGGTCATGGCCCCCGCAGGCTACCGCTACCGCCCGCGAAGCCGTCGTACGAGGATGCTGGCGTCTCCACGGGTCTCCAGATCGGCGAGGACCACGGCCACCGCCTCGCGGACGATCCGCCCACGGTCGACGGCCAGCCCGTGCTCACCCCGGAGCACCAGACGCGCGTGCTCCAGATCCATGAGCTCCTCGGCGGAGACATAGACAGTGATCTTCTCGTCGTGCCGTTCGCGGCCACTGGGCCGGCGCGAGGCCGCGCGACCCCGCTTGCGCGGCGCGGCGGCAGAGGCGGCGGAAGCGGCGGCGCCGGATGCGGCTGAACCGCCGGAGGCACCCGCGGCAGAACCTTCCTGCGCCCCCTGACGCCGCGCGGAACGCTCGGCGGAGGCGGACCGGCTGCGCGATTCGCCCGCGTCGACGGACTCCGCGTCGGCGGCCACGTGCTCCACGCCGTCGCCGTCACCGCCCTGTGCGGGCACCGACTGCGGGGCGTCCTCCGCCGCGGCGGCCGCGTCGGACTCTCCGGCGGGAGCCGGCACCCGGGCCTCGCCGTTGACCGGGCGCCGGGGAGTGGACGGCTGGAGCGCTGTACCCCCTGTCGTACGGAACAGTTCGTCGGCCCCCGGCAGACTCACTCGGCGTGACACCGGGCGAGCACCTCCCTGGCGAGCTGGCGATAGGCGGCGGCACCGACGGAGTTGGAGGCGTACGTGGTGATCGGCTCACCGGCGACCGTGGTCTCCGGGAAGCGGACCGTGCGCCCGATGACCGTGTGGTAGACGTGGTCGTCGAACGCCTCGACGACACGCGCCAGCACCTCACGGCTGTGCACGGTGCGCGAGTCGTACATCGTGGCGAGGATCCCGTCGAGCTCCAGCTCCGGGTTGAGCCGCTCCTGGACCTTCTCGATGGTCTCGGTCAGCAGCGCCACACCACGCAGCGCGAAGAACTCGCACTCCAGCGGCACGATCACCTTGTGGGCGGCCGTCAGGGCGTTGACCGTGAGCAGACCGAGCGAGGGCTGACAGTCGATGACGATGAAGTCGTAGTCGTCCATCAGCGGCTTCAGGGCGCGCTGGAGCGTGGACTCGCGCGCGACCTCGCTCACCAGCTGGACCTCGGCGGCCGACAGGTCGATGTTGCTCGGCAGCAGGTCCATGTTGGGGACCGCCGTCTTCAGGAGCACCTCGTCGGCCGACATGCCCCGCTCCATGAGCAGGTTGTAGACAGTGAGGTCGAGCTCCATCGGGTTGACGCCGAGGCCGACCGAGAGCGCGCCCTGGGGGTCGAAGTCGACGAGCAGGACCCGGCGCCCGTATTCCGCGAGCGCGGCACCCAGGTTGATGGTCGACGTGGTCTTGCCGACGCCGCCCTTCTGGTTGCACATCGCGATGATCTTCGCGGGGCCGTGGTCGGTCAGTGGACCCGGGATCGGGAAGTACGGCAGCGGACGCCCGGTCGGGCCGATGCGCTCGCGGCGCTGGCGGGCAGCGTCGGGCGCGAGCGTGGCCGCGTACTCGGGGTCGGGCTCGTACTCCGCGTCGGGGTCGTAGAAGTGCCCCTCGGGCAGTTCGTCGTAGTCGGCGAAGTGGTTGTGGGGCGCGCCACTTCCGTCGCCGGCCATGGCGTTCACGTGATGGCCATCCATGCTCATGTTTGCTGGCTGAGCCACCCGTTGGGTCAGGTGACTCTGGTGGGCTGCGAAGGTGCGCACCGCGACGGAGCCGACAGCCTCGAATCCCGCGGGACCCTGGCCCCGTACCGGCATTCCTGGTTGACCACCCCCGGGAGAAAATGTCGACTCATTCACAAGTCGTCTTACCTCCTTGGGGACCAGGAAACTTCTAGACAGGTCAGCGTGGCACCATGCCGACGGTTGGCGACTCTATGGCGTGTCGGCGGTCCGCAGCAACACAATCCGCCGGACCGGGCAGATGTGTCGACAATGAAACATCCCGCTGTCAAGGGCGTACGGCCGTCGCACAGCAGGTTTCACCGGTGTACGAATCGGTCGAAGGGTTGCGTTCGAGGCGAGTTGACCGAGAGTCGCAAAGTGACCATACACACATCCGGCCGGACCTTTTCGGGCAAGGTCCGGCCGGGTGCGTGCGGTTGACGACTTGTGTTGACGTATCGCCTTTACCAGAAAGTGACTTAACCGATCGGCTCAGCCGAGCAGCGATTCGAGCTCCACGTGCTCCAGGCCGTGCGCCTCCGCGACCTCCCGGTAAACCACCTTGCCGTCATGCGTGTTGAGGCCCTTGGCCAGCGCGGGGTCACGGCGCAGCGCCTCGACCCAGCCCTTGTTCGCGAGCTCGACGATGTAGGGCAGCGTGGCGTTGGTCAGCGCGTAGGTGGAGGTGTTGGGCACCGCGCCGGGCATGTTGGCGACGCAGTAGAAGACCGAGTCGTGGACCCGGAAGGTCGGCTCGGCGTGGGTGGTGGGGCGGGAGTCCTCGAAGCAGCCGCCCTGGTCGATCGCGATGTCGACAAGAACACTTCCCGGCTTCATCCGGGAGACCAGCTCGTTGGTGACCAGCTTCGGCGCCTTGGCGCCCGGGATGAGGACGGCGCCGATGACGAGGTCGGCCTCGAGGACGGCCTTCTCGAGTTCGAAGGCGTTGGACATGATCGCCCGGACCTTGGTGCCGAAGACCTTGTCCGCCTCGCGCAGCTTGTTGATGTCGCGGTCGAGCAGCGTGACGTGGAAGCCCATGCCCACGGCGATCTGCGTCGCGTTCCAGCCGGAGACGCCACCGCCGATGACGACGGCCTTCGCGGGCTGCGTGCCGGGGACACCACCGGGGAGCACGCCACGACCGCCGGCCGAGCGCATCAGGTGGTAGGCGCCGACCTGCGGGGCGAGGCGGCCCGCGACCTCGGACATGGGGGCGAGCAGCGGCAGGGCCCGGGAGGGCAGCTCGACCGTCTCGTAGGCGATCGCCGTGGTGCCGGACTCGATGAGCGCGTCCGTGCACTCCTTGGAGGCGGCCAGGTGCAGGTAGGTGAAGAGCGTCTGGTCCTTGCGGAGGCGGTGGTACTCCTCGGCGATGGGCTCCTTGACCTTCAGCAGCAGGTCGGCGGTGGCCCACACCTCGTCGGCGGTGCCGAGGATCTGGGCGCCGGCGGAGACGTACTCGCTGTCCGGGATCGACGAGCCGACACCGGCGCCCTGCTCGATGACGACCTGGTGGCCATGGCGCACCAGCTCATGCACGCCGGCGGGGGTGATGGCCACCCGGAACTCGTTGTTCTTGACCTCGCGGGGGATGCCGACCTTCACGTCGATCACGGTCCTTGGCTCAGAGGGTGTGGGGGCATTGCAAGACATACCCAGGCATGCAGGGCACACCGGGAGACACCGCAGGAGAAGGTGCGGCAGAGCCAGTCTAATGAAGGTGTTCCCGCTGTCTAGCCTTTCATTGCATCAATCTTCAGCGGATGTACTACGGATTTCGTAGGCGTTAGGGCCGTGTTCCGGCTCGAAAGCGTCTTGCTCGGGCAGCGGCTCGTCCACATCGGCCTCCTCGGTCTCCTCCCCCAGCATCCGCCGGGCCGCGCTCCGGTGCAGCTGCGCCGCCGCGGGATCACCGAGATGGTCGAGGGTGTCGGCGAGCCGCAGATACAGGGCGCCCTGCAGCCGCGTGTCCTCGGCGCGCCGCGCCCACTCCGCCGCCTCCTGGCAGGTGCGCAGCGACTCCTCCGGCCGGCCCGCGTACTCCTGGACCCGGGCCAGCTCGCTCAACGCCCGCGCCTGCCCGGCGAGATCGCCGTTCTTGCGGTGCCCGGCCACGGCGGCCCGCCAGTTCCGCAGCGCCTCGCCGTACCGGCCCGCATAGGTGTGGGCCTGGCCGATACGGCCGTACAGCCGGGCGGCGTCCACGCGCTCGTCGCGGGCCAGCCGCTGGGCGAGCGCCCGGCCGAACCAGTCGGCGGCCCGGTCGTAGTCCCCGAGCTCCAGATGGGCGCCGCCTACGGATTCCATCGCGCGACCCGTCGCGTACAGGTCGTTCGCCTGCCGCCCGGCCTCCAGCGCGGCCCGATAGCGCGCCAGCGCCTCCTGCCTGCGCCCCGTGCGGGCGTCGACGTCGCCGAGGTTCAGCAGCGCCGCCGTCTTCTCGCGGGGCAGGTCCTGCCGCTCGGCCACGTCCAGGACCAGGCTGTGGATGGCGTACAGGTCGTCGGCGGCCGCCTGGGTGCCGACATGCGCGACCAGCGCCCTGACCAGCTGGGACATCAGGCGCCGGGCGAGCGTGTCCAGCTCCCCGTCGGCGACCGCGGCCCGGGCCGAGGCCAGCAGGGCGGGCCTGCGGATGGTCAGCCAGTCGGCGGCCGCGCGCGGGTTGGGAAAGCGCAGGGCCTGGGGCATGCCGAGGAGCTTCTGCCGGGTCTCGGGGCTGTCGGTCTCGGTGATCGCCCGGCAGGACTGCAGCAGCCGTACGGTCCGCTCCAGCATGCGGGCGCGGGCGAGCTGCAGCTCGGCGGGGCGGTCCTGGGTCTCGGTGAGGGTCCTGAGGTACGGGTGCAGGCAGGCCGGGACCTCGTACTGCGGCAGCGGCGAGTCGACGGAGTGCAGCAGACCGAGGGCGGCGAGGTCGTCCAGGGTGGTGCGGGCGCCGTCGACCGAGCAGCCGGCGAGGGCGGAGGCGGTGTGCGGGTCGACGAGGCCGCCCGGGGCGAGGCAGAGCAGGCGCAGTATGCGGGCGGCGGGAGCGGGAAGGGAGCCGTAGGCGAGGCGGAAGACCCGGCCGAGCGGCGTGCCCTCCTCGCCCTCGGCGCGCAACTGCTTGGCGAAATCGGCGACGGCCGCCTTGGGCCGGGCGGCGAGCCAGCCGCCCGCCAGCATCAGCGCGGCGGGCTGCCCCTGGCACACCTCGACGAGGCCCTCGGCGGAACGCGGGTCGACGGTGATGCGCACCGAGCCGGCGAACCGGGACAGCAGCTCCACCGCCGACTTGGTGTCCAGGCCGCCGAGAGTGCAGGGCCGTACGTCCGAGATCCCGGTCAGCGGACCGCCGGAGACGGCGACGGCCAGGCACTCCGGGGAGTCCGGCAGCAGGGCGTCGACCTGCTCGGCCTCGGCCGCGTCGTCCAGCAGGAGCAGGGCCCGGCGCCCGGCGAGCGCCTCGCGCAGCGCCGCCGTGAGGTCGTCCTCGGCGGCGCCGGGCGGAATGGGTCGGCCAAGGGCGGTGAGCAGGTCGCGGGCGGCGCGCTCGACGGGGACGGGGGTGCCGTCGGGCTCGCTCAGGCGGGTGCGCAGCACGCCGTCGGCGTAACGGTCCGCCACCTGCCGTACGAGTTCCTCGGCGAGCGCGGTGCGGCCGGAGCCGGGACGGCCCGCGATGAGCAGTACGCGCGCGCGTGGCGCCTTGCGGCCGGAGAGGGTGTCCAGGCCCGCGCGCTCGATGTCGGCGCGGAGTTCCTTCAACTCGCGGGTACGGCCCAGGAACTGGTTCCGGCCGGACGCCTGTGCCGACACCTGCACGCCGCCTGTGTCCACCACCTGATCCGTCACGGGCCACGCTCCCGTCCCACCACACGCGCAAGCCCGCCGGGACTCCGGTTCGGGCGTGTTCAGAGCCTAGTTCACGCTCTGCTACGTTCCGTGCGGAGCACGGCGGGCACGGCGAGCACATCCCCCGACCGGATCAGCCGATCTTCACACTGACGGGTGGGTGACCGGATCGCGAAACCCGAGGCCGCGCGCGATCAGGCCGCGAAGGGGCGCGCGGGCCAGGGCGCCTCCGCCGGGCGCAGCGCGTCGAGTCCGTCGCCGCCGCGCGCGGCGACCAGCGACAGCACACCCACGACGAGGCAGTTGTTGTGCAACTCGCCCGCGAGCACACCCCGGACGAGCTCGTCGACCGGCACGCGCGCGTGCTCCATGTCGGCCTCCTCGTCCTCGACCTCGAAGCGTTCGCCGTCGGCCGCGGAGAGGTTGCGGGCGAGGAAGATCCGTACGGCCTCGTCACAGCCGCCGGGGGTCGTGTAGACGTCGGTCAGGACACGCCAGTCCTCGGCCTTGACGTGCGCCTCCTCGTACAGCTCGCGCTGGGCGGCGTGCAGCGGGTTCTCGCCGGGGATGTCGAGCAGGCCGGCCGGGATCTCCCACAGCTTCTGCCGTACGGGGTGGCGGTACTGCTTGATGAGCAGGACGCGGTCCTCGTCGTCGAGGGCCAGGACGGCCACCGAGCCGGGGTGGACCTGGTAGTCACGTCGCACCACCGAGCCGTCGGGCATGAGCACGTCGTCCGTGCGGACGGAGGTCTTGTTACCCACGAAGGGGGTGTCCGTCGCCCTGATCTCCCACTCCTGCTCGGTGTCCTTGATCGTCATGCTCTGCCCTTCCACACGCTTTCAAAAAAAGAACCCACCAAAGAAAACCGGGGTGCGCACCTTTGAAGGTTTGCACCCCGGCCACCGTACAACTGGTGTGTTACTTGGAATTCTTGCGCTCGACAGCGGCCTTCACGAGGCCCGCGAACAGCGGGTGCGGACGCGTCGGGCGCGAGCGCAGCTCGGGGTGGGCCTGCGTGGCCACCAGGTACGGGTGGACCTCGCGCGGGTACTCCACGTACTCGACGAGCTTGCCGTCGGGCGACGTGCCGGAGAACAGGATGCCCGCCTTCTTCTCCAGCTCCGCCCGGTAGGCGTTGTTGACCTCGTACCGGTGACGGTGCCGCTCCTCGACGTACTCCTTGCCGTCGTACACCTCGCGCACGATCGAGCCCTCGGCCAGCTTGGCCGGGTACATGCCGAGCCGCATCGTGCCACCCATGTCGCCCTCACCGGCGACGATGTCGAGCTGCTCGGCCATGGTGGAGATCACCGGGTGGGAGGTGGCCGGGTCGAACTCGGTGGAGTTGGCGTCGTTGATGTCGGCGAGGTTGCGGGCCGCCTCGATCACGATGCACTGCAGGCCGAGGCACAGGCCCAGCAGCGGGATCCTGTTCTCGCGGGCGAACTTGATCGCGCCGACCTTGCCGAGCACACCGCGGTCGCCGAAGCCGCCCGGGATGCAGATGCCGTCCACGTCGGAGAGCTGCTGCTTGGCGCCGGCCGGGGTCTTGCAGTCGTCGGAGGTGACCCACTTGATCTTCACGCGGGCCTTGTTGGCGAAGCCGCCCGCGCGCAGCGCCTCGGTGACCGAGAGGTAGGCGTCGGGCAGGTCGATGTACTTGCCGACCAGGGCGAGAGTGATCTCGTGGTCGGGGTTGTGGACGCGGTCGAGCAGGTCGTCCCAGGTCGTCCAGTCCACGTCGCGGAACGGCAGGTCCAGCTTGCGGACGACATAGGCGTCCAGGCCCTCGCCGTGCACGGTCTTCGGGATGTCGTAGATGGAGCGGGCGTCGGGGCAGGCCACCACGGCCGCCTCGTCGACGTCGCACATCAGCGAGATCTTGCGCTTGATCGCGGTCGGCACCTCACGGTCGCAGCGCAGCACGATCGCGTCTGGCTGAATACCGATGTTGCGCAGGGCCGCAACCGAGTGCTGGGTCGGCTTCGTCTTCAGCTCACCCGAGGGGCCGATGTACGGCAGGAGCGAGATGTGGACGACGAAGACGTTGTCACGGCCGACCTCGTGACGGACCTGGCGGACGGTCTCCAGGAACGGCAGCGACTCGATGTCGCCGACCGTGCCGCCGACCTCCGTGATCACGACGTCGACCTCGTCCGTCGCCATGCGGCGGATGCGGTGCTTGATCTCGTTGGTGATGTGCGGGATGACCTGCACGGTGTCGCCGAGGTACTCGCCGCGCCGCTCCTTGGCGATCACGGTGTTGTACACCTGGCCGGTGGTGACGTTCGCCGAGCCGTCCAGGTCACGGTCGAGGAAGCGCTCGTAGTGGCCGATGTCCAGATCGGTCTCGGCGCCGTCGTTGGTGACGAACACCTCACCGTGCTGGAAGGGGTTCATCGTGCCAGGGTCGACATTGAGGTACGGGTCCAGCTTCTGCATGACGACGCGCAGACCCCGCGCCTTGAGCAGCATGCCGAGGCTGGAGGCCGTCAGGCCCTTGCCGAGCGAGGAGGCGACACCCCCGGTGACGAAGATGTGCTTGGTCGTCGTGGATTTTGGCATGGCCAAGAGGGGGCTCCCGTGGTCGCGATCTTGAAGTGCGGTTCGGGGGTCTTCACGCCCACCGGTCCACGGGCTACCAGGGTATCAGCGCCGAGAAGCGATGGCTTCCGGCCACGCTCCGCACACGAGTCGGTACGGATCCGCACGCTTCACCGGTCTTCCACCCGTCGGTCACCCATTGCTCACCCGTTCGGCCGACCCGGGTTGCCCGGAGCGGCACGCAGATCATCTACGTGCGTCGTATCCTGCTCGGACATTCGCTGCCGAGCCCGGCCGGCAAACACGGCACCACCCCCGCCCGTCGCACCCGGAACAACGAGAGCTCGTCAGTTCGTTGAGCAGAGATTGTTGAGAAGCGCCAGTCGTTTTGCCTCACCGCCGAACCGACTGCTTTGCTTCACCGCTCAACGTCGATTTACAACCACCCCTTGACCGCACTAGCGAGAGCCCCCTTGTCAGAAGGGGGTGACGTGGCCGTTCGACTGGAGTTGCACGTGGCCGGGCGCATCGAAGACTACGCACTCATCGGAGACATGCAGACCGCTGCCCTGGTCTGCCGGGACGGCACGGTGGACTGGCTGTGCCTGCCCCGCTTCGACTCGCATGCCATCTTCGCCGGCCTGCTGGGCACCGAGGAGCACGGCTTCTGGCGGCTCGGCCCCGCCCACGCCTCCGACGCTCCGCCGCCCACCGCGGCCCGGCGCAGCTACCGCGGCGACTCCCTGATCCTGGAATCCGAGTGGGACACGCCACGCGGCACGGTCCGGGTGATCGACTTCATGCCCCCGCGCGACGGCGCGCCCCAGCTGATCCGGATCGTGGAGGGCGTCTCGGGCCGCGTCCCGATGCGTTCGGCGCTCAGGATGCGTTTCTCGTACGGCCGGGTGGTGCCGTGGGTGCACAAGCACGAGGGCCGTACGGTCGCCGTCGCCGGCCCGGACTCGGTGTGGTTCGACGCCGAGGCCGAGACCTACGGCAAGTCGCTGACGACGTACTCGGACTTCACGGTCGCTCCGGGTGAGCGGATCGCGTTCACGATCTCCTGGGAGCCCTCGCACAAGGAGCCGCCGGCGCTGCCGGAGCCGGAGCTGTCGCTGGAGGCGACGGAGGAGTTCTGGCGGGAGTGGGTCGAGCACTGCACGTACCACGGCCCTTACCGCGAGGCGGTCATCCGCTCGCTGATCACCCTCAAGGCGCTGACGTACGCCCCGACGGGCGGCATCGTCGCCGCCCCGACGACCTCCCTGCCCGAGGACATCGGCGGCGTCCGCAACTGGGACTACCGCTACACCTGGCTGCGCGACGCGGCGATCACCCTGTCCTCGCTGCTGCGCACCGGCTACCGCGAGGAGGCCCGCGCCTGGCGCGAGTGGCTGCTGCGGGCCGTCGCCGGTGACCCGGAGAACCTGCAGATCATGTACGGCATCGCCGGCGAGCGCGAGCTCGGCGAGGCCGAGCTGGACTGGCTGCCCGGCTACGAGAGCTCCGCGCCGGTCCGGGTCGGCAACGGCGCCGCGCACCAGCTCCAGCTGGACGTGTACGGCGAGGTCACCGAGGCCCTGCACCTGGCGCACATGACGGGCCTGGCCCGCAACGACTACGCCTCGCTGCTGCAGCTCAAGCTCATCCGCTACCTGGAGGACCACTGGGACGAGCCGGACGAGGGCATCTGGGAGGTGCGCGGCCCGCGTCGCCACTTCGTGCACTCCAAGGTGATGGCCTGGGTCGCCGTCGACCGCACCATCAAGCTCATCGAGTCCGGCGACGCCGACGGCCCGCTGGAGCGCTGGCGCGAGCTGCGTGACGACATTCACAGGGATGTGTGCGAGAAGGGCTACGACAAGGAGCGCAACACCTTCACGCAGTCGTACGGCTCCAGGGAGCTGGACGCCTCGCTGCTGCTGATCCCGCAGATGGGCTTCCTGCCGCCGGACGACAAGCGCGTCATCGGCACCATCGAGGCGATCCAGCGCGAGCTGTCCACCGAGGACGGCTTCATCCTGCGCTACCCGACGCAGGGAGACGACGAGGGCGTCGACGGCCTCCCCGGCGACGAGGGCGCCTTCCTGGCCTGTTCGTTCTGGATGGCCGACGACCTGGCGATGATCGGCCGCGTCGACGAGGCCCGCAAGCTGTTCGAGAAGCTGCTCTCGCTGCGTAACGACCTCGGTCTGCTCGCGGAGGAGTGGGACCCGCGCCTGCAGCGTCAGGTCGGCAACTTCCCGCAGGCCTTCAGCCACGTCCCGCTGATCGACACCGCCCTGCGGCTGACGGCGTCCGGCGCGTACGGCGGCTGAGCCGGCCGCCCCACCGCCCGACAGGACGGACGTGACGTGCCCGCCTAGCCTGGAAGCAAGCGATTGCCCCTTGTCGGAAGGGGGCGGCCATGGCTTCCCGGTCGAAGGCGGGCGCGGCCCTCGACGCGCTGCGCGAGGATCTCTCCGGTGACGTGTTCGCCCCGGGGGACTTCGGGTACGACGACGCCCGGACCGTCTTCAACACCATGATCGACCGGCGGCCCGCGGTGATCGCGCAGTGCGTGGACGAGGACGACGTCGTGCGGGCCGTGCGGTTCGGCCGGGAGCTGGACCTCAACATCGCGGTGCGCGGCGGCGGGCACAGCGTCTCGGGCATGGCGCTGAACGACAACGGCCTGGTCGTCGACCTGCGTCACCTGCGGGCGGTGACCGTCGACCCCGCCGCCGAGGCGGTACGGATCGCGGGCGGCGCGACGATGAGCGACCTGGACCGCGCCACCCAGCCGTACGGCCTCGCCACGACCGGCGGCCGGGCCTCGACCACCGGCGTCGGCGGCTTCGTCCTCGGCGGCGGTACCGGCTGGCTGGACCGCTGCTGCGGGCTCGCCGTCGACAATCTGCTCGGTGTGGAACTGGTCACGTCCGACGGCGACCGGGTCCACGCCAACGCGGACGAGAACCCGGACCTGTTCTGGGCGCTGCACGGAGGCGGCGGCAACTTCGGCATCGCCACCGCGATCACGCTGAAGCTGTACGAACTGCCCGGCTTCGCCATCGCGATGCCGCTGTACCGGCCCGAGACCGCGCCCGATGCCGTCCGCACCTTCCGCGACGTGATCGAGTCCGGCCCCGACGAGGTGGGCGGCGGCGTCCTGTGGTTCACCGGCCCGCCCGAGGACTTCGTACCGCCGTCCCTGGTCGGCAAGCTGGTGTGCGGTGTGCTCCTCACGTACGCCGGCGCCGAGCAGGACATGCGCAAGTACGCCGAGCCGCTGCTGGCGCTGCCGCACGAGGCGGAGATCGTGGGCGCGATGCCGTACGCCGATGTGCAGTGCATGATCGACGATCCGCCCGGCATGCGGCACTACTGGTCGGCGGAGTACCTGACGGGCGCGCCGGACGACTTCGTGGACGTCTACACCGCCGAGGCCCGGACGATGCCCGTGCCGACCGGCACCCAGTACGCCCTCCTCCCGCAGGGCGGCGCGATCGCGGCCGGTCCGCACGAGTTCCCGGTGCCCTACCGGGACGCGCCCTGGGCGGTCCATCCCTACGGCATGTGGGAGGACCCGGCGGACGACGAGCGGTGCGTGCAGTGGGTGCGTGACGTCCGTACCGGCGTCCGGCCCTGGAGCACCGGCGCCGTGTACCTGAACTTCATCGGCGACGAGGGCGCGGAGCGTGTGGTGGCCGGTCTGGGTGCCGGGAACACCCGGCGGCTGGCGGAGCTGAAGCGGCGGTGGGACCCGGACAACGTCTTCCGGTTCAACCACAACATCAGGCCGGCCTGAGCGCAATCAGGGTCCGCTCCCCGCCCGGATCGCCGGCCGTCGCGGGGACGAGGGCGATCTCGTCGAGCCCGGCATCGGCGTACTCCTCGGCACGCGCGCGTACGGCGTCGAAGTCGCCCACCAGGCCCACCGTGCCCGCCGCCGCAGCGGGCAGCGCCCGCACCAGCGCGCCGGCGTCGGCACCGGTCCGGGCCAGTTCGACCGCCTCCCCGAAACCGGCCGCCTCGAACATGTCGCTGTAGCCCGGCACCGTCAGATAGCCGGCGATGCTTCGCAGGACCTGCGCGAGGGAGTCGGGGTCCGGATCGACGGCGGCCGGCAGCCAGGCGGCCAGGGTCGGCGGCGACGTACGGCCCGCGCGCTCGGCAGCGGTGTCGAGTTTGGCGCGCAGCGTGCGGACCTGTTCCGGCGAGACGATGTCGAGCAGCATCCGGTCGGCGTGCGCGGCGGCCGTGGCGATCGCGCGGTCGCCGAAGGCCGCCACGGTGAGCGGCCCGCCGGGCGGTTGGAGACGGCGCCGGAAAGTGCTGCCAGGCACCACCGGCTCTCCGGGCCGGCCGTGCAGGAAGCCGCGTACGGCCGCCGCCGAGGCCTCCATCGCCGCCGCGGGCCGCACCCGCGGCACGCCGTGCACGCCTTCGACCACCCGCTTGCTGGACGTTCCCACCGCCACTCCGACCGGCCGCCCGATGACCGCGGCGACCGAGGCGGCGCCCCGCGCGATGCCGAACGCGTCCCGCACCGACACCGCCACCGGGCCGGCCGTCAGCGCGACCCGCTCGGTGTCCCGCCCGATGGCCGCGGCGAGGACGAAGGAGTCCCAGGTGGGCCCCTCCCCCGCCCACACCTCGCGATACCCGAGCCGGTCGGCGACCACGGCCACCCGCAGCGGCTCCTCGACCGGACTGTCGTCCTCCCGTGCCACGGCAACCACGCTGAACTCCATGCAGGCGCCGCTACCCCACGGGGCGCGCCCCAACCGGGGCTTGTGTCCGCTCGGCCGAGTCCTCCAGCACGATCCGGCCGATGACGTCGTAGCGCTCCGGCCGCCGGACCTTCAGATACCAGCCGAGCCCGAGCCCCCGAAGAACACCAGCCCCACGATCCACGGGATGGCCCTGAAGAACAGCGAGCCGGCCGCCGTGCCGGCCGCGGTGTCCAGGTTGGTCACCGGCAGCCCCACGACCGCGATCATGCCGATGCCGCCGAGCAGCGGGGCGGTGAGCTGCGGAACCAGTGCCGGTCCTCGGGGTGGTTGCGGCGGAAGTAGCCGATGACCGCGAAGGAGCACAGGGTCTGCACGATGAGGATCGCCATCGTGCCGAGGATCGCGAGCAGTGTGTAGAGGTGGATGTACGGGTCCTGCCCGGTCAGCCAGAAGGCGCCGACGAGCCCGGCCGCGATGACCGACTGCACGAAGGAGGCGATGTCCGGCGATCCGTGCCGGGCGTGCGTCCGGCCGAGCGCGGGGTGCGGGAAGCCCTCGCGGCCGACGGCGTACAGATAGCGCGCCGCGCACTGGTGGAAGGCCATCCCACAGGCGAACGAGCCGGTGATCAGCAGCCACTGAAGGTGTCGACCGCTCAGGCGCCGATGTAGGTGTGGGCGGGGTCGAAGAAGAGATCGAGGGGGCTGCTGCCGGAGGAGATCTCGACCGACCCCGGGAGACCGTTGCCGGCGATGGTCATCCAGGAGACGTAGATGTAGAAGATCCCGACGCCGATCACCGAGATCAGCGTCGCGCGCGGGATGACGCGCTTGGGGTCGCGGGACTCCTCGCCGTACATCGCCGTCGACTCGAAGCCGACCCACGACCAGAAGGCGAAGAACAGGCCGAGGCCCGCGGAGGCGCCCGTGAAGGCGTTCCTGGGGTCGATGGGCTCGACGGGGATGCCGTCCGGGCCGCCGCCGTGCAGGAGTACGGCTGTGGCGACCGCGAAGAGGACGGCGATCTCGGCGATCAGCATCACGCCGAGGGCCTTCGCGGTGAGGTTGATGTCGAAGTACGCCAGCACGGCGGTGACGAGCAGCATGGCGGCGGCGTAGAGGATCCAGGGCAGGTCGAGGCCGAGCTGGTCGTGGACCGTCGTCTGCGCGAAGTACGAGAAGACGCCGACGATGGACGCCTCGAAGACGACGTACGCCAGCACGGCGAGCATCCCGGACGCCATGCCGGTGATCCGGCCGAGCCCGTGCGAGATGTAGCCGTAGAAGGCGCCGACGGCGGTGATACGGCGGGCCATGGCGACGTATCCGACGGAGAACACCGTCAGCACGAGCGTCGCGAAGAGAAAGCCGGCGGGCGCGCCCGTGTCCGGGCCGCCGCCATGCGCGCGTTGTCGGGCGCCGGGGGCCGATGATCGTCTCCGTAACGGTCCGGATATGTCGTGGAAGCATCCCCAGGGGTAGCGTCCGGCTCATGGAGAGCGGTTCGGGCGGTATGGGCAGCGGTACGGGCGGTATGGCCGGCGGCACGGCCGCTGTGGACGGCGGATTCGACACCCCCGGCGCCGGGATCACCGTGCGGCGCGCGCTGGAGCTGCCCGGGCTGCGCAGTGGGCTGCCCGAGATCCTCGCGGGCGCCGACCGGCTGGGGCGGACCGTGCGCTGGGTGCACGCGGGCGAGGTGCCCCACATCGCGTCCCTGCTGAAGGGCGGGGAGCTGTTGCTGACCACGGGCTACGGCCTCGGCACCCGCCCCGCCGACCAGCGCGCGTTCGTGCGCACCCTGGCCGAGCGCGGCATCGCGGCCCTCGTCGTCGAACTCGGCCCGCGCTTCACACGCCTGCCCGCCGCGCTGGTCGACACGGCCCGTACGGCCGGTCTGCCGCTGGTCCAGTTGCATCGCGAGGTGCCCTTCGTGACGGTGACCGAGGAGATCCACACCGAGATCGTCAACGGCCACTACGCGCTGCTGCAACGGGCGGAGGAGGTGCACCGCCGGTGCACGGAAGCACTGCTCGGCGGCGGCGGTGTGCCCCAGGTGCTCGTCATCCTGGCCGACTTCAGCGGCAACCCGGTCTTCCTGGAGACGACGGACGGGCGGCTGCTGTACGCCGCCGGGGCCGGTCCCGAGGGCGCGGACCCGTTGCAGGTGTGGGAGGGGCTGCGGGGGCAGCACAAGGACGCGCCGCCGCCCGCCGGGTCGGTGCTGGTGGATGTTCCGGGTGGCGGCCCCGGGCCGGGTTCGGTCAGGGCGCGACTGGTCCTCCTTCCCGTGCGGGGCCTGCTCACCCCCGTCCACCGCATCGCCGCCGAGCGGGCCGCGGGCATCCTGGCCGTGGTGCTGATGCAGGCCCGGCAGGAGGAGGAGCTGGCGGCACGCGGGCGCGGTGACTTCCTGACCGACCTCGCGGAGGGCCGTGTCTCTGCCGAGGACGCCCCGGCACAGGCGCGCGTGCTGGGCTTCAAGCCGGGCAACAGCCCGCTGCTGCCGGTGGTGATGCGGCTCGGGGACGTGCTGTCGCCGGACGGCGGTACCTCCCGCTCGAGCGGATTCGAGAGCGGGGGAGGCTGGGCGGTGCTGGCGCGCGCGGTCGGGGAGGAGCTGGCGTCCGTGGGAGTGCCGGTCCTGCTGGGCGTACGGCCGGTCGAGGGGCGCGTCCCGCTGCTGCTGGGCCTGCGTTCGGAGGCGGAGCGGTCGTCGGTCGCGGACCGGGTCGCGGCGGCGCTGCGGGCGGGCGTGGAGCGGGCCGGGATCCAGCGGCCCGGGGCACCTGCGCCGGTCGTGGTCGTCGGAGTGGCCGGCGGGTGGGCGGCGGCCTCGGCGAGCCTGCGGCACGCGGCGGAGACGGCGACGGCGGCACAGGGCCTGTCGGACCGTCCCTGGTACGACGCCCGCCGCCTGGACATCGACCTGCTGCTGTGGCGGCTGCGCGACCACCCGGACCTGGCGGCCTTCGTGGACCGCGCGATCGGCCCGCTCCGCGACCACGACAACCGCTCCAAGCCGCCCCTGCTGCCCACGCTGGAGACGTACTTGGCGCACGCGGGCCGCAAGGCGGAGACGGCCCGCGAACTGCACCTCAACCGGCAGACCCTCTACAACCGCCTCGCCCGCATCGGCGAGTTGCTCGGCACCGACCTCGACGACCCGCAGACGGTGCTGGCGTTGAGCCTGGCGCTGCGGGCGCGCAGGCATGTGCCGTAGGGAAGAACGGCGGCCGAGGAGCGTCTGGCTCAGGGCCGGGCTCAGATCATCGGCCGTGGTTGCGTCAACTCGTCGTAGACACTGAGCACTTGGGCCACGGTCTCGTCCTCGGTCGGCCATGTCGCCGCCTGCCGCCCACTCCGCTCCTTGAGCAGCTCCTGGCGCTCCGGATCACCCAGCAGCCTCACTACGGCGTCGGCGAGCGCTTTCGCGTTGCCGTACGGGACGAGTTCGGCCGCGTCGCCGACGAGTTCCGCCATGCCTCCGACGTCGGTGGCGACGAGCGGCACGCGCGCGTGAAGGGCCTCCTGCGCGAGCACGGACCGCGACTCCCAACTGCTCGGCACGAGCGCGATGTCGGCGGCGGCCAGCAGTTCGGACACGTCGTCACGCCGCCCGATGAGCCGCACGGGCAGCCCTTCGTCCTCGATCCGCCGCTGCAGATCGGCCCGCAACGCCCCCTCCCCCGCGATCACGACCAACGGCACCGGATCGAGCCGCAGCCACGCGCGCGAGGCGTCCAGCAGCACGTCGTAACCGCGATGCGGTTCGAGCGAGCCGACGGCGATCAGCAACGGGCGCCCGGTGGAGCCGAGTTCGGCCCTGATCTTGGGTCGCATCCGGTCGGTTTCGTCGCGCTCGGCGGCCCGGCGTCCGGTCCCGGGCAGCGCGACGGCGGCCAGGCGCGCGTCCCGTGCTCCGGTCCGGCGGGCCCGGTCCACGAGCGCCGAGGTGGTCCCGAGCACGACGGAGGCGGCCTTGACGACCCGCCGCTCCAACAGCCGCACGAGATGGGCCCGGGCCCCTTCGGCATACGCCCGGTCGTGCCAGGTGACGACGAGTGGAGTGCGCCGCCCGCCGAGCGCCAGCACGGCACGGAAGGAGGCGTGCAGCCCGTGCGCGTGCACCAGGTCGGCGTCCGCGCACGCGGCCCGCAGGGCGGCCACGGAGCCGGGGTCGCTGCTGCGCGGCACGTGCACGTGCTCGGCCCCGGCGCCGGTGAAGTCGTAGAGGTGATCGGCCTCGACAGGGGCGCACACGGTGACCCGCACACCCCGCGCGACGAGCCCCGAGGCCAGCGATCGCACATGCGCGCTGCTGCCGGCGTTGCCACCGCCCAGCACCTGCACGGTGCGCAGCGACGACTGGCCGTGCGGTGAGTGGCTGCTCACGGGGGTCACGTGGCCGGGGCTCCTGGTTGTGGGTCGGGCGGTCACGAAGAAAGTACAGAAGGATCGCGCGGAGGGGGTGTACCGCGAGGATCCCCGCGCATACGACGTGCTTACGCCAAGGATGCCAGGAGGCACCGGTGTTCCGGGAACGGCGGGAGCGCGGAGGGCGGGCAACACGGCGTACCGAGTCACCTGCACGAGTGAGTTGGGGTGGGCTGGTGTGCCCGAACACGCGCGCGTGGCGCATGTCCCGACAGCCGACCCGAACCAGCGCACCGCACTGGGCCGCTGACCAGTCGCCTCCGACCGATCGGCAGTGGGTCGATGGACCCGCAGCCCTCGAATCAGCGCGTGCCCAACGCCCGCGCCACCTCGCTCACCCTGTCCCCGTACACCGCGGCGGCCACGAGGGCGGCGGCATGCGCGGCCAGCCCAGCCCGACCGTTGCCGGCGACGACAGCGGCGCCCAGGGCCGCGCCCAGCGCATGCGCGCCGGTATCGCCGATCATCGCCCGCTCCCCCAGGTCGTCGGGCAGCACGGCCGCGGCGGCTCCCATGGCGCCGGCGGCGATCCCGGCGCCGGTCCCTTCACGGAGCAGCCCCGGCGCCCCGAGCGCGAGCACCGCGGCGGCGGCCCTGCCCGGGCGCACATCGACGAGGTTGACGAAGTGCGCGGCCCCGGCGATCACCACGCCCGCGAGCAGCTTGTCCACGGGCCGCTCCCTAAGGAACGCCCCCGCGACGAGCCCGGCGGCGGACATCCCGAACAACTTGACCGCACCGCTGGTGACTTCGCCGTCCCGCAGGGCCGACAGATGCGCCCGGAACCCGCGCCGGGGATCACCGGCCCCGGCGACGTCGTCGTACGCCCCACAGGCTCCGGCGACGGCCACGGCGACCCCGGCGGCCGGCCGTATCCGCCCGGCAGCGACCGTCGCCGCCAGCGCGGAGGCGGCACCGGCGTACAGCTGCACGGTCCGCCCCGCGTAGTTCTTCCGCTCCCAACGGCCGCGGCCACCGGGGGCCTTGGCGCGCAGGGCGGTGACCGTGGCGCGGGTGAGGACGGCGGAGAGGCCGAAGGCGGCGGTCCTGGGGGCACGTTCGATCATTCGGCCACCTTACGAGCCACCACTGACAATCCCGGCCACAGCTGCCTCCCCCGCCGTCACTGACAATCCCGGCCACAGCCGCCACCCCAACCGCCACCGACCGACCGGGCCGCCGATCACAGCCCGGTCCGCCACACGCCCCGGCAGCCCCCGAGAGAACCGCCCTCGCGCGAAGGGGCTCCGCTACACGTCCGCCCGAGCCGTCGCCAGCAACTCCTCGGCGTGCGCCCGCGCGGTCTCCGAGTCCTCCTGGCCGGCGAGCATCCGGGACAGCTCCCGGATCCGCTCCTCGCCCTCGAGGACCTTCACGCCCGACCGGGTGACCGACCCGTCGTTGGTCTTCTCGACGAGCAACTGCCGGTCGGCGAACGCGGCGACCTGCGGAAGGTGGGTCACGACAACGACCTGCGCGGACTTCGCCAGCCGCGCCAGGCGCCGCCCGATCTCCACGGCCGCCTTGCCGCCCACTCCGGCGTCGACCTCGTCGAAGAGATACGTCGGCACGGGATCCGTCCCCGCGAACACGACCTCCACGGCGAGCATCACGCGCGAGAGCTCACCACCGGACGCGCCCTTGGCGATCGGCCGCGCCGGCGCCCCCGGGTGCGGCGCGAGCAGCAGCTCGACCTCGTCGACACCGGACGGCCCGTACGCGACCGTACGCCCGCCGACCTCGACCCCCTCCGGGTCCTCGGTCTGCCGGATGGCGAAGGACACGCGCGCGTGCGGCATGGCGAGCGAGGCCAGCTCGGCGGTCACGGCGGCGGCGAACCGCTCGGCGGCCTCCGCCCGAGCGTCGGTCAGCGCCTGCGCCAGCCCGCCGAGCTCGGTCCGCAGCGCGTCCCGCTCGGCGGTCAGCTCCCCGATCCGCTCGTCGTCGCTGTCCAGTTCGGTGAGCCGCGCGGCACTGCTCTCGGCCCAGGCCAGCACCGAGGCGACGTCCTCGCCGTACTTCCGCGTCAGCGCGCCGAGCGCGGCCCGCCGCTCCTCGACGGCCGACAGCCGCAGGGGGTCGGCGTCCAGGTCGTCGGCGTATCCCGCCAACTCCCCCGCCACATCGCCCAGCAGGATCCCGATCTCCCCGATCCGGTCGGCCAGCGCGGCCAGCGCCGGATCGTGCGACCGCACGGCGTCCAGGGCCCGCTGAGCGCCCGCGACGAGCGTGGCGGCGTCGATGCCCTCGGGATCCTCGGGGTTCCCGGCAAGGGCGGCGTGAGCGGCCGTGGCAGCGGACGACAAGGCCTCCGCGTGCCCGAGCCGCTCCGCCTCCTCCGCCAGCTCGACATCCTCACCGGCACGCGGCTCCACGCCCGCGATCTCGTCGAGCCCGTACCGCAGCATGTCGGCTTCCTGGGCCCGCTCACGCGCGCGCGTGACGATCTCCTCCAGCTCCACCGACACGGCCCGCAGCCGGCGGTAGGCCTCGCCGTACTTGGCCAGCGGCCCGGCGACCGCGTCACCGGCGTACCGGTCGAGCGCCTGGCGCTGCCGGGACAGCTTCAGCAGCCCCTGCTGGTCCGTCTGCCCGTGCACGGCCACGAGGTCGTCGGCGAGGTCGGCGAGCAGCCCCACGGGCACACTGCGCCCACCGACATGCGCCCGCGACCGCCCCTCCGCGGAAACGGTACGGCTGATCAGCAGCGCCCCGTCGTCGAGCTCGGCCCCGGCCTCCTCGGCCCGCACGACGGCCGACGCGCCCTCGTCGACGGTGATCCGCCCCTCCACGACCGCCTTGTCGGCCCCGATCCGCACGAGCGCCGGGTCGGCACGCCCACCCAGCAACAGCCCGAGGCTGGTGACCACCATGGTCTTGCCCGCACCCGTCTCACCGGTGACGGCGGTGAATCCCGGCGACAGCTCGACGACAGCGTCGTCGATCACCCCGAGCGACCGTATCCGCATCTCCTCCAACACGGACACGACCTTACGAGGTCGGGGGCGGGGAGTGCGACGCCCCCCAGCCCCCGTGATGTGAAGGTCCAGGTGACGAATGTGTATCGGCCTCGCATGTCACCCAGGCGAGTGGAGGCACCTAGGGGCGCGGGGCTGTATCGATTTGCGGCTCCGCCGCGCGGGCGCGACCAGCCACGGACCACCCGCAGCCACCGACGCTCCGAACCACCCCCCACAGTTGGCTAGTGAGGCGCCCCTCGCCACCCGGAAACAGGCAACGCAAACTTCGCAACCAACCGATCAGTGAACGACGCATGATGCAGCCGAGCCAGCCGCACCGGCACAGCCCCCCGCCGCACCTCGACCCGCGCCCCCGGCGGCAACTCCACAGTCCGCCGCCCGTCACACCACAACACCCCCGGCGGAATATGCGGCAGAACCTCCACAGCCAGCACAGAATCCGGAGACGTCACCAACGGCTTCGCGAACAGCGCATGCGCACTGATCGGCACCATCAACAGCGCCTCCACCTCGGGCCACACCACCGGCCCACCCGCGGAGAAGGCATACGCCGTAGAACCCGTCGGCGTGGACAGCACGATCCCGTCGCACCCGAACCCCGTCACCGGCCGCCCATCGATCTCCAGCACGACCTCGAGCAGCTTCTCGGCGCCCGCCTTCTGCACGGCCGCCTCGTTCAGCGCCCAGTCGGTGTGCACGACGTTGCCGTTCTGATGCACGACGACATCGACGGTCATCCGCTCCTCGACCTCGTACGCCTTGGTCACGACGCGGTCGACAACCTTGTCGAGATCGTCCCGCTCGGCCTCCGCGAGGAACCCCACCCGCCCGAGGTTGACGCCCAGCATCGGCACCCCGGACGCCCGGGCGAACTCGGCACCGCGCAGCAGCGTTCCGTCGCCGCCGAGCACGATGAGCAGCTCGCAGCCGTCGAGGCACTGCGGGGTCGCCTCCTTGACGAGTTCCACCTCGTCCGGCAGCGGCAGGTCAGCGGCCTCGTACTCCAGGACGCGCACGCCGATGCCCTCCCGCAGCAACCCCTTCACCACAAGTTCCGCGCTGCGAATGGCGGCGGGCCGCCCCGTGTGGGCCAGCAGGAAAACAGTACGAGCTCGGTTCTGCATCAACGAGGCCCCTCCGCCACTGCACGGTCAACGTCGGCCGGGTCCGGAGCGGGCGCCCCGGCACGCAGCCACAGAAAGTACTCGACATTCCCGGACGGCCCGGGCAACGGACTGGCCGTGACCCCCTTCACGCCGAGGCCCAGTCCCCACGCCTTCTCGGCCACGCCGCGCACGGCCTCGGCCCGCAGCTCAGCGCTACGGACGACCCCGCCGCTCCCCAGCCGTTCCTTCCCCACCTCGAACTGTGGCTTGACCATCATCACCAGATCGGCGTCCGGCTTCACACACCGCACCAGGGCGGGCAGCACCAGGCCGAGCGGGATGAAGGACAGATCCCCCACGACAAGATCCACTGGTTCCCCATCGATCGCTTCGAGCGTCAACTCGCGTACGTTCGTACGGTCCTTGACGGTGACGCGTTCATCACTCTGGAGAGTCCAGGCGAGTTGTCCGTATCCGACGTCGACGGCGACGACGTGCGCGGCTCCGGACCGCAGCAGCACATCGGTGAACCCACCGGTCGACGCGCCGGCGTCCAGCGCCCGCCGCCCTTCGACGACGAGCCCCTGCGGCACGAACACCTTCAACGCACCCGCGAGCTTGTGCCCACCCCGGGACACGTAGTCGGGATCGCTGTCATCGGCCGACACGACGATCGCGGCCGCGGTCTCGACCTGCGTGGCGGGTTTGGTCGCGACGGTCTTGCCGACGGTGACCCGCCCGGCCGCGATCAGCTGGCTGGCGTGCTCACGCGACCGCGCGAGCTTCCGGCGGACCAGCTCCGCGTCCAGACGGCGACGTGCGACTCCTGCCACTTTCGGCTCAGCTCCTAGTCCCATACGGCAATTCAGTAGGTGCGACCCGAAGGGTCTCGTTGAGGGGTGGTGGTCGGGTGACGGGTGGGAACTGGCGGTCCCGGGCGGGCGTCGAGCGCGGTGAGCGCGTCGCGCAGCCCCCGATGTACATCCTCGTACACCTCGAGGTGCCCGTCGGTGGCGAGGTGGTCGGCGTCGCCGAGCCGCTCCAGCTGGGCGTCGACGTCGGCGTTGCCGGTGGGGGTACGCGGGACGTTCAGCGGGGCGGGGGCGGCGGGGTCGTACTCGGGTTCGCCCGCGAGCCCGGCCTCGGCAGCGGGCTCGACCTCCGCCTCGGCCTCCTCCGGGATCTCCCTCTCCGGAACTGTGTCGCTCATGCCCAGACGCTACCCCGAACCGCTGGGGTACCGTCGATCGCGATGGCCACGATCGAGGAGTGCCGCGCCGCACTCGAAAAGCTCTCGGACAACATGCAGCGTGCCGAAGGGGACGTCCGCACGGCCGCGGCCCTGGACCGCTCGGTGAGCTGCCACATCACCGACCTGGATGTCACGTTCGCCGGCCGCATGGCCGGAGGCCGGATCCACGTCCACGACACGATCCAGGGCCCGCCCCGCGAGAAGGCCCAGATCAGACTGAGCATGGCCGGCGACGACCTGGTCGCCCTGGTCGACGGCGAACTGCACTTCGCCAAGGCCTGGGGCTCGGGCCGCGTGAAGCTGCACGCGGGTGTGCGCGACCTGCTGCTCCTCAGGAAGCTTCTCTAGCCCGCTCCTCAGGACACTTCCGTAGCCGCGACCTTCTTGACGTATGTCTTGTCGGATTTGTCGGCCTTGTCCTCGACGCGCGCCTTCCGCGCCGCAGGCACCACCAGCGGCGTCCCCGTCTCCGGGTCGTCGATGACCTGGCAGCGCAGTCCGAAGACCTCCTCGACGAGTTCGGCCGTGACGATGTCGTTCGGCGCACCCTCGGCGATGATCTTGCCGCCGCGCAGCGCGATGAGGTGCGTGGCATACCGGGCGGCGTGGTTGAGGTCGTGCAGCACGGCGACCAGCGTCCGCCCCTGCTCCTCGTGCAGCTCGGCGCACAGGTCGAGGACGTCGATCTGGTGCTGGATGTCGAGATAGGTCGTCGGCTCGTCAAGGAGCAGCAGCGGGGTCTGCTGGGCGAGCGCCATGGCGATCCACACACGCTGCCGCTGACCGCCCGACAATTCGTCGACATAGCGATCGGCCAGCTCGGCCACCCCGGTCTGCTCCATCGACTCCTGTACGACCCGCTCGTCCTCGGTCGACCACTGGCGCAGGATCCCCTGGTGCGGGTACCGGCCGCGGCCCACCAGGTCGGCCACCGTGATGCCGTCGGGCGCGATCGACGACTGCGGCAGCAGCCCCAGCGTGCGCGCGACCTTCTTCGCCGGCATCGACTGGATGGCCTGCCCGTCCAGCAGGACCCGGCCCTGGCTGGGCTTGAGCATCCGCGACAGGGCCCGCAGCAGCGTGGACTTGCCGCACGCGTTCGGGCCGACGATCACGGTGAAGGAGTTGTCGGGTATCTCCACCGACAGCTGCTCGGCGATGACCCGCTGGTCGTAGGCGAGGGTGACGTTGTCGGCGGACAGGCGGTTCACAGTGCTCCTTCGATTGTTCAGCCCGTTGTTCGGCCCGCTGCTCAGGCTCTCGCTGCTGTTGCTGCTGCCCGCGCTCATATACGGCCCGCCTTGCGCTCGGTGACCAGCAGCCAGAGCAGGTACACGCCGCCGAGCACACCCGTGACCACGCCCACGGGCAGCTGGTCGGCTCCGAAGACCCGCTGGGAGATCCAGTCGGCGGCGACGAGGAGGGCAGCGCCCATGCACAGCGAGGGCAGCAGGTTCGGCCCGGGCGAGCGTGTGAGACGCCGAGCGAGCTGCGGGGCGGTGAGCGCCACGAAGCTGACGGGACCGGCGGCGGCGGTGGCGGCCGCGGTGAGCAGTACGGCCGCCAGCATCAGCAGCATCCGTACACGCTCGACACGCACTCCGAGGGCGTACGAGACGTCGTCGCCCATCTCCATCATCCGCAGCGCTCGCGCGTTGCCGAGGACGAGGGGCACGAGGACGACGCACAGCGCGAGCAGCGGCCAGACCTGGGCCCAGTCACGGCCGCTGAGGGATCCGGTCATCCACACGACCGCACGGGCCGCGTCGACCAGGTCGGCCTTGGTCAGCAGATAGCCGTTGACCGCCGTCATGATCGCGGACATGCCGATACCGACCAGGACCAGTCGATAACCGTGCACGCCCCGCTTCCAGGCGAGCAGATAGATGGCGAGCCCGGTCGCGAGTCCGCCCACGAGCGCGCCGACGGTGACCTGGCCGGCGCTTCCGGAGAACAGCACGATCACCACGAGCGCCCCGGCCGTGGCCCCCTGCCCGAGGCCGAGGATGTCCGGGCTGCCCAGCGGGTTGCGGGACAGCGCCTGGAACAGCGCACCGCCGAGGCCGAGTGAGGCACCGACGAGGAGCCCGACCAGGACCCGCGGCAGCCGCAGCTCGTTGACGATGAACTCCTGCCCCGCGTTGCCGTCGCCGACCAGCGTCCTGAGTACGTCACCCGCGGCGATCGGGAAGTCTCCGGTGCCGATCAGCAGAACGCTCGCGGCGAGCGCGGCGACGAGCAGCAGGACGACGACGGTCAGCGCCCGGACGTCCATGCGGACGGAGAGCCCGCCCGGGGTCCGCACGGCGCGGGTGGCACGGCTGGTCCTCGCGGAAGCCTTCTCCGCCGTCTTCGCTTCGCTCCGCGACGCGTTCTTCGCATCGCTCTTCACTGCGGTCCTCACAGCTGCGCCGTCCTCCGCCGTCGTACGAGAAAGATGAAGACCGGTCCGCCGAGGATCGCGGTGACGATGCCGACCTGGAGCTCGGACGGCCGGGCGACGATCCGGCCGAGGACGTCGGCGCCGAGCAGCAGCACGGGCGACAGGACGGCCGCGTACGGCAGGATCCAGCGCAGGTCGGGGCCGGTGAAGGACCGTACGACGTGCGGCACCATCAGGCCGACGAACACGATCGGCCCACACGCGGCGGTCGCCGCCCCGCACAGCACGGTCGCGGCGAGCATCGACAGCACCCGGGTGCGGTTCAGGTGGGCACCGAGGGCCTTGGCGGTGTCGTCGCCCATCTCCATGGCGTTCAGCGGCCGGGCGAGGGCGAGCGCTAGGACGGTGCCCGCGAGGAGGAACGGCAGGACCTGGGTGATGGTCGCGTCGGTCGCCGATGACAGTGAACCGACCGTCCAGAAGCGCATCCTGTTGAGCGCCGCGTCGTCCATGATCATGACGGCCTGCAGATAGCCGTAGAGCGCCGCGGTGATCGCCATACCGGCCAGCGCGAGCCGTACCGGCGTGGCGCCCCGGCTGCCGCCGAGGAACCAGACCATCGCCCCGACCGCGGCCGCGCCGAGGAAGGCGAACCAGACATAGCTGCTCAGGCTCGTGACACCGAAGAAGGTGATGGCGGTGACGACGGCGGCGGACGCGCCCGCGTTGATCCCGAGCAGGCCGGGATCGGCGAGCGGGTTGCGGGTGAGGGCCTGCAGCACAGCCCCGGCGAGCCCGAGCGCGGCGCCGGCGAGCAGCCCCAGGACGGTGCGCGAGATCCGGTCGTCGACCACGACGTCGCCGTAGGTCCCGGAGGCCTCGAACAGGCCGTGCCAGACCTCCCCGATGGACAGCTGTTTCGCCCCGATCGCGATGCTCGCCAACGCGACGACCACCAGGATCAGGACGGAGACGAGCAGCCCAACGGCTCGTATCGCCCGTCGGGTTGGGGGCGCGGACACGGACTCCGCGCGCTGTTCGGGAGGACTGTCGACCAACACGCAGTTAGGTTAGCCTACCCTCCTATTCGGCCACGATCCCGCTGCACCCCCGCCCTCGGAAGCCGTACCGACCACTCCGAAGCCGTACAACGGAGCTCACAAACCCAGCCGGGCCAGTGCCTTCTCCGCGTCCAGCGTGCAAGTGCCCTCCCCGGCCACGGTCCAGGCCGCCGCACAGAGCGCCCGCAGTCCGTCCAAAGCCGCACCCTCACCCTCGAGTTCCAGCCGCTCGGCCCGCGCGACCGCCGCCCAGCCACCACACCGGAAGCCATCCCCGTCGGCGACGACCTCCGGCTGCCCGGTGAGCAACCCCCGCAGATCGGCGTCCACATACGTCGGCCGGTGCTGCGGCGGCGCGGCCAGCAACTGCGCGCCGTCGGTCACCCCGGTCAGCACGAGCAGCGAGTCGACGTCCCCGTTGAACGCGCCCTCGATGTCGGTGTCCAGCCGGTCCCCGACCACCAGCGGCCGCTCGGCGCCGGTCCGCAGGATCGTCTCCCGGTGCATGGGAGGCAACGGCTTGCCCGCCACCTGCGGCTCGGCGCCAGTGGCTATCCGTACGACCTCCACCGCGGCCCCGTTACCCGGTCCGATCCCCCGCGCACCGGGGATCGTCAGGTCGGTGTTGGACGCGAACCAGGGCACCCCGCGCGCGACGGCGTAACAGGCCTCCGCGAACCGCCCCCACGGCAGCTCCGGCCCGCCGTACCCCTGCACGACCGCCGCCGGATCGTCGTCCGCCGACTCGACCGGCTCCAGCCCGCGCTCGCGCAACGCCACCCGCAGCCCCTCCCCGCCGATCACGAGCACCCGGGCGCCCGCCGGTACCTGCTCAGAGATCAGCCGCGCGACCGCCTGCGCCGAGGTGATGACGTCATCCGCGCCCGTGGGTATCCCCAGCGCGGTCAGATGCGCGGCCACGACGTCCGGAGTCCGCAGCGCGTTGTTCGTGACGTACGCCAGATGCATCCCGCCCTCACGGGCCACGGCGAGCGACTCGACGGCATGCACGATCGCGTTGCCGCCCGCGTACACCACACCGTCGAGGTCGAGCAGCGCCGTGTCGTACGCCTCGCTCAGGGCCTGGCCACTGCCCTCTGGCCTCGTCCTGACGCTCTGGCTCATTCCGCATCGCTCCTCGTTCGACGGCTTTCCCCCGATCATCCCCCATGCCACTGACACCCGTACGATGCCTGGATGAACACAGCAGGTCACCCGGAAGCAACGGCGCACCGAGGCCTCGAACTCACCCCGTTCCGAGGTCTTCGCTACGACCCCGACCGGGTCGGCAGCCTGGCGGCCGTGACCTCACCGCCGTACGACGTCGTGGTCCGCCCCGACGGCCTGCTCCATCTCGAGTCGGCCGACCCGCACAACATCGTCCGCCTGATCCTCCCCCAGGCCGACACTCCCGGCGCCCGCAACGAACAGGCGGCCAAGACCCTCCGCCACTGGCTGTCCGAAGGCGTCCTGACCGCCGACCCCGAGCCCGGTCTCTACGTCTACGAACAGCACGAGGGCAACGGCATGCTGCAGCGCGGCGTCATCGGCGCCCTGCGCGTCTCGGAGCCGTCGGAGGGCCTGGTCCTGCCGCACGAGGACGTCATGCCGCACGTGGTCGCCGACCGCGCGGACCTGATGCGCGCCACGTCCGCGAACCTCGAACCCCTGCTCCTGACCTACCGCGGCAACGGCACGGCGGCCGACACGACCGCCGTCATCGAGCGCGCGGTCGAACGCCCCCCGCTCCTCGCGACCACCACGGAGGACGGCTTCAGCCACCGCCTGTGGTCGATCACGGACCCGGCCGACCTGTCCCGCATCCAGTCGGACCTGACCCGCCACCAGGCCCTGATCGCCGACGGCCACCACCGCTGGGCGACATACCGTCGTCTACGCGCGGAGCACCCCTCCCCCAGCGCCTGGGACTACGGCCTCGTCCTCCTGGTCGACACGGCCCGCTATCCCCTCCGCGTCCGCGCCATCCACCGCCTCCTGCACAACCTGCCCGTCCCGGACGCCCTGGCCGCCCTCGACGGCCTGTTCCGCGTACGCCGCCTCGAAGTCCCGCTGCCCGAGGCCCTGGAGGCCCTGTCCGACGCGGCCTGCGCGAGCAACGCCTACCTCCTCGCCGGCGACGGCACCTTCCACCTCGTCGACCAACCGGACCCGGCCCTCCTCGCCCGCACGGTCCCCACCGAGCACCCCGCCGCCTGGCGCACCCTGGACGCGACCGTCCTGCACGCCACCCTCCTCGCCCACGTCTGGCGCGTCCCCGAGGACGACCCCACCCGCATCGCCTACATCCACGACACCGCCGCCACCGTCAGAAAGGCGGAACGCGACGGCGGTACGGCCGTTCTGATGCACCCCGTCCGCGAGGACGTCGTACGCGACCTCGCCCGCCAGGGCGTCACCATGCCCCGCAAGTCGACGTCCTTCGGCCCGAAGCCGGCCTCGGGCCTGGTCCTGCGCGCCCTGGACCTCTGAACGCGCGAGGGGCGGGACCCCGACCCGGGATCCCGCCCCTCACCTCAGACGTCGCTCACTCCACGTGGCCCTCGTCAGACCCGCCCTCAGTCTGCTGCTCCTCACCGGTGGCGTCCTCGTTCTTGCCCTCGTTCTCGTCGAGGGCGTCGACGAACTCGACACCGTCCAGCTCGGCGAGCCGGTCGGAGGCATCCGTGCTGCCGTCCTTGTCGGCCTCGACGGCCTTGGCGAACCACTCCCGCGCCTCACCCTGCCGCCCGGCCGCAAGCAGCGCGTCGGCGTAGGCGTACCGCAGCCGCGCGGTCCACGGCTGTACGGCGTTGGAGGCCAGCTCGGGGCTCTGCAGCGTCACGATGGCCGCGTCCAGCTGCCCCATGTCACGCCGGGCGCCGGCCGCGACGAGCCGCATCTCCACCTGCCCGGCCTTGTCCAGCTTGTGCACCTCGGCCGCGCCGGCCATGTCCAGCGCCTTCTCCGGCCGCCCGAGCCCACGCTCGCAGTCGGCCATGAGCGGCCACAGATCCACGTTCCCGGTCATCCGCCGCGCGGCCCGGAACTCGGCCAGCGCCTCGGCGTACTTCTGGTTCGCGTACGCCGCGAACCCGGCCGCCTCTCGCACGGCAGCCACGCGCGACGCCAGCCGCAGCGCGACCTTGGAGTACCCGTAAGCGCCCTCGGGATCCTCATCGATGAGCCGCGCGACCATCACCAGGTTCTTGGCGACATCCTCGGCGAGCGTCTTCGGCAGGCTCTGCAGCTCCTGCCGTACGTCCTTGTCGATCTCGTCGCCCGTGACGTCCTCGGGGATCGGCAACCGCTTGATCGGCTCGCGGTCCCCACGGTCCCGATCCCGCTCATCACGGAACCGGCCACCGCCACGCCGGTCATCACGCCGGTCGTCCCGCCCACGGAACCCTCCGGGACGCCCACCTCGGTCGTCGCGACGGGGCCCACGACCGCCACGGTCGTCGCGCCCACGGAACCCTCCACGGTCGCCTCGGCTGTCGTCCCGCCGGAACCCACCACGGTCATCACCACGACGCTCGTCACGGCGATCGTCACGGCGGTCATCACGCCGGTAACCACCCCGGTCGTCACGGCGGTCATCGCCACGACGGTCGTCACGCCGGAAGCCACGGTCACGGTCGTCGCGGAAACCACGGTCCCGGTCATCGCTGCGGAAACCACGGTCCCGGTCGTCGCGGCGGAAGCCGCCCCGGTCATCACGACGCTCGTCGCTACGGCGTTCGCCACCCCGGTCATCGCGCCGACCGTAGCCATGGCCCCGGCTGTCGTCCCGCCGGAACCCACCACGGTCATCACCACGACGCTCGTCACGGCGATCATCACGCCGGTAACCGCCCCGGTCGTCACGGCGATCATCATGCCGGTAACCGCCCCGGTCGTCACGGCGATCATCCCGACGGTCGTCCCGCCGGTCATCGCGGCGGAAGCCACCGCGCTCGTCGTCGCGACGCGCCCCACGGTCGTCGCGACGGAAGGCTGGGCGATCGCCCTCGCGTCGGAAGCCACGGTCGCGGTCGTCCCGACGCGGCCCACCGGAACGGTCGTCCCTGCGGAACGGCGGACGGGAACCACGATCGCCTTCACGCCGGTCATCGCGCCGGCCGTAGCCACCGCCCCGGCTGTCGTCCCGCCGGAACCCGCCACGGTCATCGCCACGGCGCTCGTCACGGCGATCATCGCGGCGGTCGTCACGTCGGTCGTCACGTCGGTCATCGCGGCGGAAGCCACCGCGGTCGCCGCCCCGGTCGTCACCACGCCGATCGTCACGACGCCCGTAGCCACCACGGTCGTTGTCGCGACGGAAGCCGCCACGGTCCCCTCGGAAACCGCCGCGGTCACCACTGTCCCGTCGCCGCTGGTCGCGCTCCGGTCGATCGTCGGGAGAGTTGGTGGACATCGGTGACTCCTGTCTTCGGTACCGCAAGCATTGTAAAAACAAAAGGACCCCTGGTCCCAGCTGAACGCTGGTGACCAGGGGTCCTCCAAAGATTGTTCGGCGGCGTCCTACTCTCCCACAGGGTCCCCCCTGCAGTACCATCGGCGCTGTAAGGCTTAGCTTCCGGGTTCGAAATGTAACCGGGCGTTTCCCTCACGCTATAACCACCGAAACCCTAATGGTTTCGAGCGAACAAGCACACTCTTCTGTTGTCTGTTCTACTCAAAGCCGACAACGGTCGTTGCCTCAGAACTAACACAGTGGACGCGAGCCTCTATGGACAAGCCCTCGGCCTATTAGTACCGGTCACCTCCACACATTACTGTGCTTCCA
>NZ_JOFS01000032.1 GCF_000719285.1 Streptomyces bicolor
CGGACGGGCCAGCTCGGCACGCATGAGCAGCGCCATCACGCCACCGATCACGAAGAACGCGAACGACGTGACGAGATACAGCGTCCCGATCGTCTTGTGGTCGGTGGTGGTGAGCCACTTGACCACGACGTTGCCGGGTTGCCTGCGCCGGACCGGCAGCTCGTCTGCGTACGAGGCTTCAGCTGCCGCGGCACCCTGGGGTTCGTTGAGGATGCTCACAGGTTGTTCGTCTCCCGGTTCTTCTCGTGGCTCGTCTGCGCGATGCCGGCGGGAACGTAACCGGTCTGCCCCTTCTTGGCGAGGTCCTTGAGGTGCTGCTCGTAGCGCTCAGGGGAGACGACCTTCACGTTGAACAGCATCCGGGAGTGGTCGACGCCGCACAGCTCGGCGCACTTGCCCAGGAAGGTGCCCTCGCGGTTGGGGGTCACCTCGAAGGCGTTGGTGTGGCCCGGGATGACGTCCTGCTTCATCAGGAACGGCACCACCCAGAAGGAGTGGATGACGTCACGCGAGGTGAGGACGAAGCGGACCGTCTTGCCCTTGGGCAGCCACAGGGTCGGGCCCGGGTTGCCCGTCTGCGGGTTCCGGGTGCCGGGGGTGCCACAGTCGTAGACACCGCCGGCGTTCGCCGGGAAGTCTTCCTTGAACCGGTCCGGGATCGCGTCCAGTTCCTTGGCCTTCTTGGCGTCGCCGGTGGAACCTTCGACGTTCTCGATCATGTTGAAGCACCAGCTCCACTGGAAGCCGACGACGTTGACGGTGACGTCGGGCTTGTCCTTGAGCTGGAGGAGCTTCGACTCGTCGCGGGCCGTGAAGTAGAAGAGGACCGAGACGATGATGAGGGGGACCACGGTGTACAGCGCCTCGATGGGCATGTTGTACCGGGTCTGCGGAGGGACCTCGACCTTGGTGCGGCTACGCCGGTGGAAGATGGCGCTCCACAGGATGAGGCCCCACACGAGCACGCCGACGGCGAGCGCCGCCGCCCAGGAACCCTGCCACAGGGAGAGGATCCGCGGAGCCTCTTCCGTGGTCGGGGTGGGCATACCAAGACGGGGGAAGTCTTCCCAGTTGTACGAGCAACCGGTGGCTGTCGCCAGGACCAGGCCCGCAGTCATTGCCTGCAGCAGCTTCCGCCGCATCGGGCGCCGCGGCGAGCGGTCGGAGCCGTTGGGACTCACGTAGCGCCTTCCCGAGAGTCTCGCCCGCGCGGATTGGCTGCGGCCTGCCTTCTTCTCGCTGGTCGGTCGCCGCCCTGCGTCGGGCAGGGGTTTGGATGTTTATGCGGACCAAACCCTAGCCGACGCTCTCCGAGGGTTCGCGGGGAGGGGGGCCTACTGAGGTGGGGGGTTCGCTTGATTGGCGGCTGCGGGTTGTTTGTGGCTGGTCGCGCCCCGCGGCGGAGCCGCAAATGTCACGGACCCGCGCCCCTTGACGGCGTGGCAGTCAGCGGCGGTTTAGCGTTGCTGTGTGGGCTACTTCGACGCTGCTTCCAGTGCTCCTCTCCATCCTGTTGCTCGGCAGGCTCTGCAGGCCTCCCTTGATGAGGGGTGGGCCGATCCCGCCCGTCTTTACAGGGAGGGGCGGCGGGCTCGGATGCTTCTGGATGCGGCTCGGGAGGCCGCTGCCGATGCTGTGGGGTGCCGGGCCGACGAACTGGTGTTCACCTCGTCGGGCACGAAGGCCGTCCACACCGGTCTCACGGGGGTGTTGGCCGGGCGGCGGCGGGTTGGGCGTCACCTGATCGTGTCTGCGGTCGAACACTCCTCTGTGCTCCATGCGGCTGACGCGCACGAGGCCGAGGGCGGGTCGGTCACGCAGGTCGTGGTGGACCGGGCGGGAACCGTGAGTGTGCGTGCTTTCGCGGAGGCCCTTCGGGCGGACACCGCGCTCGCCTGCCTCCAGTCGGCCAACCACGAGGTGGGGACGGAGCAGCCGGTCGCCGAAGTGGCCGCCGTGTGCCGGGAGGCCGGGGTGCCGTTGCTGGTGGACGCGGCGCAGTCGCTCGGGTGGGGACGGGTCGAGGGCGACTGGTCGGTGTTGACCGGGAGTGCCCACAAGTGGGGTGGGCCGTCGGGGGTCGGGCTGCTCGCCGTACGCAAGGGTGTGCGGTTCGCCGTGCAAGGGCCCGTGGACGAGCGGGAGTCGGGGCGGGCGGCCGGGTTCGAGAACATCCCGGCGATCGTCGCCGCGGCTGCGTCGCTGCGGGCCGTGCAGGCGGAGGCGGCTCAAGAGGCGGTACGGCTGCGGGAGCTGACGGAGCGGATCCGGGCGCGGGTGCCGCGGCTGGTGCCGGATGCGGAGGTGGTCGGCGATCCCGTGCGGCGCCTTCCCGGGATCGTCACCTTCTCCTGTCTCTACGTCGACGGGGAGGCACTGCTGCACGAGCTGGACCGGGCCGGGTTCTCGGTGTCGTCCGGCTCGTCCTGCACGAGCAGCACGCTGACGCCCAGCCATGTGCTGAAGGCGATGGGCGTGCTGACCGAGGGGAACGTGCGGGTGTCCCTGCCGTTCGGGACGCCGGCGGAGGACGTGGAGCGGTTCCTGGAGGCACTGCCCGAGGCGGTGACCGCGGTGCGGGAGAAGCTGGGGGCGCCGGTGGCCGAGACGGCCGTACGGGACGACGTACTGGTGGTCGACTCCCTCGGCAAGCGCTGCCCGATCCCGGTCATCGAGCTGGCGAAGGTCATCGCGGAGGTGCCGGTAGGCGGGCTGGTGCGGGTCCTGTCGGACGACGAGGCGGCTCGGCTGGACATTCCGGCGTGGTGCGAGATGCGGGGGCAGGAGTACGTGGGCGAGGAGCCGGCGGAGCAGGGAACGGCGTACTTGATCCGCCGGGTGAGCTGAACGCCCTCAAGGGGCGCGGGGAACTGCGCGACCAGCCCCCGCGCACCTGCAGTCGACCACGCAGCCCTCTGAGGCAGGCGAATAGTCGCTGGATCAGCCCAGGTGAGCCTGTACTTCCTCAGCGGCAGCGTCCCCGTACGCCTTGCTGAACCGCTCCATGAAGTGGGCCCGCCGCAACTGGTACTCCTGCGTCCCCACGGTCTCGATGACGAGAGTCGCGAGCATGCACCCGACCTGAGCGGCCCGCTCCAGGGAGACCCCCCACGCCAGTCCCGACAGGAACCCCGCACGGAAGGCGTCGCCGACACCCGTGGGGTCGGCCTTGCGCTCCTCCTCGGGGCAGCCGACCTCGATCGGGTCCTCCCCCGCGCGCTCGATGCGTACGCCCCGCGAGCCGAGCGTCGTGACGCGGTGGCCGACCTTGGACAGGATCTCCTCGTCCGTCCAGCCGGTCTTGGACTCGATGAGGCCCTTCTCGTACTCGTTGGAGAAGAGGTACGTCGCGCCGTCCAGCAGTATGCGGATCTCGTCGCCGTTCATGCGGGCGATCTGCTGGGAGAAGTCCGCGGCGAACGGGATCTGGCGGGAGCGGCACTCCTCCGTGTGGCGGAGCATCGCCTCGGGGTCGTCGGCGCCGATGAGGACCAGGTCGAGGCCGCCCACGCGGTCCGCGACGGTCTTCAGCTCGATCAGGCGGGCCTCGCTCATCGCACCGGTGTAGAAGGAGCCGATCTGGTTGTGGTCGGCGTCCGTGGTGCAGACGAAGCGGGCGGTGTGCAGGGTCTCGGAGATACGGACCGAGCCGGTGTCGACGCCGTGCCGGTCCAGCCAGGCCCGGTACTCGTCGAAGTCGGAGCCCGCGGCACCGACCAGGATCGGCCTCGTGCCCAGCTGACCCATGCCGAAGGCGATGTTCGCGCCGACGCCGCCCCGGCGTACGTCCAGATTGTCGACCAGGAAGGAGAGCGAGACCGTGTGCAGTTGGTCCGCGACGAACTGGTCGGCGAAGCGGCCGGGGAAGGTCATGAGGTGGTCGGTGGCGATGGAGCCGGTGACTGCGATGCGCACGGCGTGGAGTCTCCTGCGGAATCAAAGGGGGCGCGCGATAGCGCTCGTTGGAAGGGTGGTGGTGGGCGACGGGAGGGCGGGTTGACAGTCCACGCTACCGTTCGTGACCGGGACTCTGAAGCGGCCAAAAATACCCGATAGTAGATCTTTCTTCGCGGGCTGCCGCGTGCCTACTGTGCCGCTATGACGAAATTCGAGGTCCATGCCCCCGCTCCGGCCGACCTGGAGGTCGACCTGGCGTCGCTGCTCGGTGACTGCGCGCGGATGGCTCCCCACTGGACCGTCCCCGACCGCGTCCTTTCCCGTCCGGTCTCCCCGTCACTCATCCATGGGGTCACCGTGCCGCCGAGGTCGGCGCGTCTGCTGGACGCGATGTCGGACTACGGCGACTGAGCGGAGCACGGCGACCGAATCGGCGCCCTTCAGGGAACCGTGCGCTCCCCCGCTGCGTCCCATCGCTGTCCCCCGTAGAGGGGATGCGGGATACGACCCCGTGGGCCGACCCTTTTGACAGGGCCGGGTCAGGGTCATGGGACATGTGCGCAGCCGAAGGAGCGATGCGGTGAACACCGAGCGACCCGAGAACGACGACACGGGCGCCGACGGCTCCGCCGAGGAGCAGGGCGTCCGGGAGGAGAAGGGGACCGCCGACACCGAGGCTTCCGGCGTCGCGAAGGACGGCACGGCCGCCCCCGGCGCCGAGGATGAGCACGTCGCCGGGGCCACCGGGACCGGCGGCGGCGACGATGCCGGAGCCACCGCGACCGCGGATGAGCCGGATGCCGAGGCTGCTGAAACCGGCGGGGAGGAGATCGATCGCGGCGCTGCCGTCGGCGCGGAGTCCGGCCGCGTCGGGGCTCCGGATCGCGCGGCCGCTCTCGAAGAGGGCGGGGTCGGTGGTGAGGCCCGGCGTCGCTCGCCCGCGATCATCGCCTCCGTCGCCGCCGCCGTACTGCTCGTCGGGGGCGGCGGGGCCTACCTCGCCGCGAACGCGTCCGGCGGCTCCGACGGCGGTACGACGTCGGCGGCGCCCGGAGATGACACTCCGCCGCCGCTCCGTCTCGACGGCTACACCGGGGGCGACACCCCTGGCATCGCGCCCGGGGAGCCCAACCCGTACGGCGTCACCTACAAGGCCGACGGGGAGCTCGCGGACGGGCCCGGCTCGGCGCCGGTGTACCGGGCGGGCGGCGAGGTCGGCGCGGACGAGGTGGCCCGGCTGGCCGAGGCGCTCGGGGTGGATGGGACGCCCGTGGCGCAGGGGCAGACCTGGCGGGTCGGGGCGACCGACGGGGCGGGTCCCAGCCTGCAGGTGAACAAGCAGGCGCCCGGGAGCTGGACGTTCTACCGGTACGCGCCGGGCACCGACAACTGCCAGAGCACCACGGTGTGCCAGAAGGACTCCGCCGGGCCGGGCGGCGACCCGGTCGGCGAGGAGGCCGCGAAGAAGGCCGCCGCGCCGATCCTCAAGGCGGTGGGTCAGGATGACGCGAAGCTCGATGCGAGTCAGGTCATGGGGGCCCAGCGGGTGGTGAACGCCGATCCCGTGGTCGACGGGATGCCCACCTACGGCTGGACGACGGGCGTGACCGTGAGCGCCCAGGGCGAAGTGGTCGGCGGAAGCGGCCAGTTGAAGGCACCGGTGAAGGGGGACACCTACCCCGTGCTCAGTGCCGAGAAGACGCTCGGGCTGATGAACGCGGCGCCGGCGTCGGACGGCCGCATGGGCATCGGCGGCTGCGCCAGCCCCGTACCGCTGAAGGACCGGCTCGAGGCGCCCTGCGGTGCGGAGGCCTCAACGGGGGCGACGCCGTCGAAGGACACCGTGACCGTCGAGAAGGCGGTGTTCGGACTGGCCTCGCACTTCGTGGACGCGCGGCAGGCGCTGGTGCCGTCCTGGCTGTTCGAGGTGAAGGCGCCGGACGCGCGGGACGGCTTCACGGTCACGTATCCGGCGATCGACCCGGAGTTCCTGGCCCCGGCCACGCCGTCCGAGGAGCCGACCGGGCAGCCGACCCCGCGGCCGACCGATCCCAAGGACGAGCCGACGTCGGCGCCGGTCACGCGCAATGTGGCGGTGGACGGCTATACGGCCGACGGCTCGGAGCTGACCGTCGCCTACACGGGCGGTGTGTGCGCCGACTACAAGGTGACGGCGGACGAGAGCGAGGGCGAGGTGACGGTCCGGGTGACCGAGACCTCGCAGCCGGAGGAGATCTGCATCCAGATCGCCAAGCTGTTCCACAAGACCGTGCAGCTCGACGAGCCGCTCGGGGACCGGAAGGTCGTGGGCACCGACGGGCAGGCGATCCCGAAGGAGAAGCCGGGCGCGGGAGTGCCGGAGACGTCCGGGGCCCGGTAGGGGCCCGCGGACACAGGAAAGGCGGCGGCCCCGTCGGAGGGGGTCGCCGCCTTTCCGCGCGTCGTTCTGGTCGGACTCAGTTGAAGGAGTCGCCGCAGGCGCAGGAACCCGTCGCGTTCGGGTTGTCGATCGTGAAGCCCTGCTTCTCGATCGTGTCCACGAAGTCGATGGACGCGCCACCCAGGTACGGAGCGCTCATGCGGTCGGTGACGACCTTGACCCCGCCGAAGTCCTTGACGACATCGCCGTCGAGCGAGCGCTCGTCGAAGAAGAGCTGGTAGCGCAGGCCCGAGCAACCACCGGGCTGAACGGCGACACGCAGGGCGAGGTCGTCACGGCCTTCCTGGTCGAGCAGGGCCTTGACCTTGGCCGCGGCGGCGTCGCTCAGGATGATGCCGTCGGTGGCGGTGCTGGTCTCGTCCGATACGGACATCTACATCTCTCCCGGGTTGTACGGAGACTGCTTGCCGATGTGTGCAACCGGCGGGTCGCCGGATTCATTCCGGGCCGGATGCTTGTCTTTCGGTCCTTCTTCATGCTCGCACACGGCGTGCGAAGCGGAAAACGCCTCATTCGGGAATGCCTGGGACCCGACCGGGATTCACGTCACATCGACATGATGGCCATCGTCAAACTGACGTGAACCGGTTATGATAGATAGCGTCAAATCGACGAGAAGGTCGATGAAGGTGTCCCGCATGACCCGCCGGGTCCGGATTCTCCGGGCCCGGCGAGCCGCAGAACAGAAAGGGTGCGTGTCGTGACCACCGCCCAGACCCAGGAGCTCGACGTACAGCCGACGCCCCTCGCCCTGCTGCTCCTCGGCCGCGAGGCCGACCCGAGGAGCGAGCGTGGCGTCGAGTGTCCCGGTGACCTTCCCTCGCCGTCCGACCCGGACCTGGTCGAGCGCGCCCGTGCGGCGAAGGAGAAGCTCGGGAGCAAGGTCTTCGTGCTCGGCCACCACTACCAGCGCGACGAGGTCATCCAGTTCGCGGACGTGACCGGTGACTCCTTCAAGCTGGCCCGGGACGCGGCCGCCCGCCCGGAGGCCGAGTACATCGTGTTCTGCGGTGTGCACTTCATGGCCGAGTCGGCGGACATCCTGACCTCCGACGACCAGAAGGTCGTCCTCCCCGACCTCGCCGCCGGCTGCTCGATGGCCGACATGGCGACGGCCGAGCAGGTCGCCGAGTGCTGGGACGTGCTGACCGAGGCCGGCATAGCCGAGCAGGTCGTGCCGGTGTCGTACATGAACTCCTCGGCGGACATCAAGGCGTTCACGGGCAAGCACGGCGGCACGATCTGCACCTCCTCGAACGCGAAGCGGGCCCTGGACTGGGCCTTCGAGCAGGGTGAGAAGGTCCTGTTCCTGCCGGACCAGCACCTCGGGCGCAACACGGCCGTCCGGGACATGGGCATGTCCCTGGAGGACTGCGTCGTCTACAACCCGCACAAGCCGAACGGCGGGCTGACGGCGGACGAGCTGCGCGCCGCGAAGATGATCCTGTGGCGCGGCCACTGCTCGGTGCACGGCCGCTTCAGCCTGGAGTCGGTTCAGGACGTCCGCGCCCGGATCCCCGGCGTCAACGTCCTGGTCCACCCCGAGTGCAAGCACGAGGTCGTGGCCGCGGCGGACTACGTCGGGTCGACCGAGTACATCATCAAGGCCCTGGAGGCCGCCCCGGCCGGCTCCAAGTGGGCCATCGGGACGGAGCTGAACCTGGTACGCCGCCTGGCGAACCGTTTCGCGCCGGAGGGCAAGGAGATCGTCTTCCTCGACAAGACGGTCTGCTTCTGCTCGACGATGAACCGCATCGACCTGCCCCATCTGGTCTGGGCGCTGGAGTCGCTGGCCGAGGGCAAGCTCGTCAACCGCATCGAGGTCGACAAGGAGACCGAGGCGTTCGCGAAGCTGGCGCTGGAGCGGATGCTGGCGCTGCCGTAGTCCGACCTGCGCTGCATGCTCACCCCGAGGAGGATTTCCGCTCGGGGTGAGCCGGGTCGACGCTGAAGAGGGTGCCGTCCGGGGTGCTCACGATCAGTGCGCCGCCGTACGCCAGCACCTGGGACCTGACCGACTCGCCGCTCGCGGGCTGGTCGGCGTGCGCGCCCGTCTCCCACAGCAGCTCGCCCTTGCGGGTGTCGAGGGCGGCTACCCGGCCGCTGATGCCGGCCAGGTACAACGTGCCGGTGCGGTCGTCGTAGGTGGGCTGCCCGGAGGCCTCGACGCTGGTCCGGGTCTGCCACAGCTGCTCGCCGGTCAGCGAGGAGACGGCGGCCACCTGGCCGTTGGCCTCGGTCTGCAGCGGCACCGCCGAATCCCTTTCCCCGCACAGCAGTTCGAGCCACAAGATACAGAACGGCATGACGGCGGCAGCCCGGCACCACAGGTGCCGGGCTGCCGCCGTCGGGGAGATCGCCTAGACCCCGGCCGGCTCCGGTTCGTCCGAAGCCGACGTCGGCCGGGCGGGGGTGCCCACCTTCTTCGCGCGCTTCGCCGCCCGCTTCTTCGCCCGGCGCTCCTTGCGGAGCTCCACCATCGCGTACAGCGTCGGGACGAGGAGAAGGGTGAGCAGCGTCGACGTGATCAGGCCGCCGATCACGACCACGGCCAGCGGCTGGGCGATGAAGCCGCCCTCGCCGGTGACGCCCAGCGCCATGGGCAGCAGCGCGAAGATCGTCGCCAGTGCGGTCATCAGGATGGGGCGGAGGCGGTGGCGGCCACCCTCGACGACCGCCTCCACGACGCCGTAACCCTGCTTGCGGTACTGGTTGATCAGGTCGATCAGCACGATCGCGTTCGTCACCACGATGCCGATCAGCATCAGCATGCCGATCATCGCGGGGACGCCCATCGGGGTGCCGGTCGCCACCAGGAGGCCGATCGCGCCGGTCGCCGCGAACGGGATCGAGACGAGCAGGATCAGCGGCTGGACCAGCGAGCGGAAGGTCGCCACCAGCAGCATGAAGACGATCGCGATCGCCGCCAGCATCGCCAGGCCCAGGTTGGCGAACGCCTCGTCCTGGTCCTCGGAGACGCCGCCGATCGAGGCGGTCGCGCCCGCCGGCAGCGTCAGCCCGTTGATCTTGGACTGGAGGTCCGCGCTGACCGCACCGGTGTTGTCGCCGGTCGGCTTCGCGGTGATCGTCGCCGCGCGCTGGCCGTCGATCCGGGTCATCGCGACGGGGCCGTCCACCAGCTTCACGTCCGCGATGTCACCGAGCTTCACCGGGCCGAGGCGCAGGTCCTGAAGCTGCTTCAGGGTCTTCGCCGGCTTGGCCGACCTGATGACGACGTCCCGCTCGGTGTCGTCGAGGGTCGCCTGGGCCGCCGTGTTGCCGCGGACCGCTTGGGCCACCGCCATCCCGAGGGTCTGGTCGTTGAAGCCGGCCGCGGCCGCCTTGTCGTTGGCCTTCACCGAGATGCGCGGCACGCTCTGCGACAGGTCGCTGGTCACGTCCGTGACGTCGTCCAGGCCCGCCACGGCTTCCCGAACCTGCTCCGACGCCTTGCGCAGGACCTCCGCGTCGGCCGCCTTCACGACCACGCTCAGGTCCTGGGCGCCGAAGCCGTCACCGGCCGCGATGGTCGTCGTACCGATGCCGTCCAGGGTCTTCAGGCCCGTCTCGATGCGGTCCTGTACGTCCTCGAACGACGCCGAGTCCTCCAGCATCACCTGGTACGACGCCTGGTTGGTGTCGGTGCCGCCGCCGAAGGCCGCCATGAAGCCGGACGAGCCGACCGTGACCTGGTAGTCCTTGACGCCCTCGGTGCCGGCGAGCAGCTTCTCGACCTTCCTCGCCTGCTCGTCGGTCGCCGCGAGGCTGGTGCCCGGCTTCAACTCCTGCTTGACGGTGAGGACTTCCTGCTCGCCCTGGTCGAAGAAGTTCGTCTTCAGCAGCGGGGCCATGCCGAACGTGCCGATGAGGACGACGACCGCGAGCAGCACGCTCGTCAGGCGTCGGCGCGTCGCGAACCGCAGGACGGGGACGTAGAGGCGCTGGAGCCGGCTCTTCGCCTCCTTCTCCTCCGCCACCCGGCGCGCTTCCTCGGCGTCCTCCGGGGTGCCCTTCGGCGCGCGCAGGAACCAGTACGACAGGACCGGTACGACCGTCAGCGAGACGAGCAGCGACGCCAGGAGCGCGGCCGTCACGGTCAGGCTGAACGAGCCGAACAGCTCGCCCACCATGCCGCCGACCAGGCCGATCGGCAGGAACACAGCCACCGTGGTGAGCGTCGAGGAGGTCACCGCGCCGGCGACCTCGCGGACCGCCTTGAGGATGGCGTCCTGGCGCTCCTCGCCGTAGCCGAGGTGCCGCTTGATGTTCTCCAGGACGACGATCGAGTCGTCGACGACCCGGCCGATGGCGATGGTGAGCGCGCCGAGCGTCAGCATGTTGAGGGAGAGGTCCCTCGTCCACAGGACGATCAGGGCCAGGACCACGGAGAGCGGGATGCTCACCGCCGTCACCAGCGTCGAGCGGATCGACGCGAGGAAGACCAGGATGACGAGGACCGCGAAGAGCAGGCCGAGGGCGCCCTCGGTCGTCAGGCCGTCGATGGACTTCTTCACCGCCGGGCCCTGGTCGCTGACCACGGTGATCGTGGCGTCCGAGCCGAGGTCCTTGCGCATCTCCGGGAGCTTGTCCTCGACGGCGTCCGAGATGGCGACCGCGCTGCCGTCACGGTCCATGGTGACCGCGATGGCGAGGGACGGCTTGCCGTCGGTGCGGGTGATGGAGTCGGCCGGGGCCTGCTCCTGCTTGACGTCGGCCACGTCACCGAGGCGGACCGGCTTCTTGCCGGTCGTGCCCTCGCCGGTGACCATCAGGTCCTCGATCTGCTGCAGCGAGGTGAAGCCGCCGCCCACCTGGACCGTGCGGTTGTCGCCGCCCTCGTCGAAGGAACCCGCCGGAACGGTGGCGCCGCCCGCCTGCAGGGCCTGCGAGACGGCCGCCGACGTCAGACCCGCCTTCGCCAGCTTGGCGTCGTCGGGGGTCACGGTGACCTGGAGGTCCCGTACGCCGTCGACGGTGACCTGGCCGACGCCGTCGATGTCCTTCAGGTCCGGCACGACGGTCCGGTCGAGCCGGTCGGCCAGGGCCTGCTGGTCCTGACCGGAGGTGACGGCGAGGACGACGGTCGGGATGTCGTCCGTGGAACCGGCGATGACCTGCGGATCCACGTCGTCCGGCAGCTGGACGCGGGCCCGGTTGACGGCCTGCTGGACGTCGGCGACGAGCTGCTTGTTGTCGGGGCCGTACTCGAAGGACGCCATGATCAGGGCGTTGCCCTCGCTGGCCGTGGAGGTGACACCGGTGATGCCGTCCACGGCTTCGAGGCTGTCCTCGATCGGCTCGACGACCTGCTTCTCGACCACGTCGGGCGACGCGCCCTGGTACGGCGCGAGCACGGAGACCATGGGCAGTTCGATGGAGGGCAGCAGCTGCTGCTTGAGCTGGGGTATCGCGATCGCGCCGAAGGCGAGCGCGATGATCGACATCAGGCCTATCAGGGCACGCTGGGCAAGGCTGAATCTGGACAGCCAGGACATGGGTCAGGGTCTCTCTTCTGTGAGCGGCAGAAGTGGCAGCGGACGCCTGCGCATCACAAACGAGCGCCCGCCCCTACACCCTGAGCCATCGTGGAGCCCCGTTTCGTAGGCCCCAGGTCCATTTCCTTATACGGCGCATACTCCGGCCGCAGTAGCCGGTGCCTGCGTCACTCCACCCTTGGACGTACCAGCCCGGACTCGTACGCGATCACCACGAGCTGGGCCCGGTCGCGGGCGCCGAGCTTGGACATGGCCCGGTTGACGTGCGTCTTCACGGTCAGCGGGCTGACCTCGAGGCGTTCGGCGATCTGGTCGTTGGAGTGCCCGCCGGCGACCTGCACCAGGACCTCCCGCTCGCGGACGGTCAGCGCCTCGAGCCGCTCGGCGCGGGCGGGGTCGCGGTCGTCGTCCGCGCCGTCGCCCTGGGCGAGGAAGCGGGCGATCAGGCCCTTGGTGGCGGCCGGCGAGAGCAGGGCCTCGCCGCCGGCCGCGACGCGGATGGCGGCGAGGAGCTCGTCGGGTTCGGAGCCCTTGCCGAGGAAGCCGGAGGCGCCGGCCCGCAGCGACTGCACGACGTAGTCGTCGACCTCGAAGGTGGTCAGGATGACCACGCGGACATGCGCCAGGGCCGGATCGGCGCTGATCATGCGGGTGGCGGCGAGGCCGTCGGTGCCGGGCATCCGGATGTCCATCAGCACGACGTCCGCCCGCTCCTCCTTGGCCAGCCGCACCGCCTGAGCCCCGTCGGACGCCTCGGCGACGACCTCCATGTCGGGCTCGGAGTCGACGAGCACCCGGAAGGCGCTGCGCAGGAGGGCCTGGTCGTCGGCGAGCAGGACACGGATGGTCATGCGGGGTCCTCCGCGGGGCGGTGGGTGGTCTCGGTTGCCGTACGGCCCGCTGTCATACGGCGTCTTCCGCGGCGCGGGTACGGCTCTTGACCGGCAGGATCGCATGGACGCGGAAGCCGCCTCCGTAGCGGGGGCCGGTGGTGAGGGTGCCGCGCAGGGCGGTGACGCGCTCGCGCATGCCGAGCAGGCCGTGGCCGCCGCCCTCGATCGTGTCGTCGTCGCCGGAGCCGTCGTCGAGGACGGTGATCTCGATGTTGGGGCCCACGCGGACGACGCTGACCTCGGCCTTCGCGTCCGGGCCCGCGTGCTTCTGCACATTGGTGAGGGCCTCCTGGATGACGCGGTAGGCGGCCAGGTCGACGGCGGCGGGAAGGGTGGTGCCCTGGTCGGCGCGGGCGACCTCGACCTGGAGGCCCGCGCTGCGGAAGGTGCCCACGAGTTCGTCGAGGCGCTCCAGACCGGGGGCGGGTTCGGTGGGGGCCTCGGGGTCGCCGGACTGTCTCAGCAGGCCGACGGTGGCGCGGAGTTCGTTGAGCGCCGAGCGGCTGGCCTCGCGTACGTGGGCGAGGGCCTCCTTGGCCTGGTCGGGCCGCTTGTCCATGACGTGGGCGGCGACGCCGGCCTGGACGTTGACGAGGGCGATGTGGTGGGCGACGACATCGTGCAGGTCCCGGGCGATACGGAGGCGCTCCTCGGCCACACGGCGGCGGGCCTCCTCCTCCCGGGTGCGCTCGGCTCGTTCGGCGCGCTCACGGATGGCGGCGACCATGGCGCGGCGGCTGCGGACGGCATCGCCGGCGGTGGCGCCGATGCCGGTCCAGGCGAAGATGGCGAGGTTCTCCTGGGCGTACCAGGGCAGGGCTCCTGCGAGCATGGCGGAGCCGGTCAGGACGGTCATGGTGAGCAGGCCGACGCGCCAGGTGGTGGGGCGGTCGGTGGTCGAGGCGACGGTGTAGAGGGCGATGACCGCGGACATGGCGACGGGGGCGCGGGGGTCGCTGGTGACGGACTCGATGACGGAGGCGGTGCCGGTGAGGGCGAGGACCGTCATGGGGGCGCGGCGGCGGAAGACCAGGGCCGCGGCGCCGAGGGCGATGAGTACGAGGCTCAGAGCGTCCGGGGTGCGCAGGGCCCAGGTCACGCCGTTCTTTCCGTGCGGGTCCACGAACGAGCCGGCCACCATGCAGGCGAGTACGCCCACGGCCAGCGCCGCGTCCAGCGCCATGGGATGCGCCTCGAGGTGCCGCCGTACGCGAGTCCCTGCGGGGCCTGGACCTGCGGGGCTTGGAGCGGTGGCCAACTGGAGTTCCTCGTGTTGTGTGCCCGGCGTTGCAGTCCGCGTCCCTGGGGGCCTGCGGCCCCCAGACCCCCGCTTCGGCCCTTAAGGGGTCTCGTCCTCAAACGCCGGACGGGCTGGATGATACGGACCGGCGCCGAGAAGCCACCGTCGGCTCAGCCCGGGATCAAGCCGTCATCGCTCAGCAGCTCCCGGACCTCCTCCAACGTCGCGTCCGGCGACGGCAGGATCAGTTCCGACGGTTCCAGGGAGTCGTCGGGCAGGGGCTCGCCCAGTTCGCGGACCTTGGCGAGGAGTGCTGCGAGGGTGCGGCGGAAGCCGGGGCCGTCGCCGTTCTCCATTTCCGCCAGGAGCTCGTCGTCGAGCTTGTTCAGCTCGGGCAGATGGCTGTCGGACAGCTTCACCTGCCCCTCGCCCATGATCCGGACGATCATGTCGCCCATGGCGCCCTCCTAGGCGTGGGCCCCGGCCGTCGGCTACTGCTTGTCGAAGCGCGGGGTGTCCTGCGGCTGTTGCTGGGACTGCGACTGGCCGCTGCCGCCCTCGATGGCCTGCTGTCCGCCGGACGCACCGCCCGCCAGCTCCGCCTTCATGCGCTGCAGTTCCAGCTCTACATCCGTACCACCGGAGAGCCGGTCCAGCTCGGCCTGGATGTCGTCCTTGTGCATACCGGACTGGTCGTCGAGGGCGCCGGAGGCGAGGAGTTCGTCGATCGCGCCCGCGCGGGCCTGGAGCTGGGCCGTCTTGTCCTCGGCCCGCTGGATCGCCAGGCCGACGTCCCCCATCTCCTCGGAGATGCCGGAGAACGCCTCACCGATCCGGGTCTGGGCCTGGGCCGCGGTGTACGTGGCCTTGATCGTCTCCTTCTTGGTGCGGAAGGCGTCGACCTTCGCCTGCAGGCGCTGGGCCGCGAGGGTGAGCTTCTCCTCCTCACCCTGCAGGGTCGCGTGCTGGGTCTCCAGGTCCGTCACCTGCTGCTGGAGGGCGGCGCGGCGCGACAGCGCCTCGCGGGCCAGGTCCTCCCGGCCCAGCGCGAGCGCCTTGCGGCCCTGGTCCTCCAGCTTCGACGACTGCTGCTGGAGTTGGTTGAGCTGGAGTTCCAGGCGCTTGCGCGAGGTCGCCACGTCGGCGACGCCACGGCGGACCTTCTGGAGCAGCTCCAGCTGTTTCTGGTAGGAGTAATCGAGGGTCTCGCGCGGGTCCTCGGCCCGGTCAAGGGCCTTGTTCGCCTTCGCGCGGAAGATCATCCCCATACGCTTCATGACACCGCTCATGGGCTTCGCGCGCCCCCTTCTGACGTCCAGCTCCAGCTCTGCGACAGAACCCACAGTACGGGCCCTGCATCCATTGACGCACTGTTCGGGGACGGATGCGCTCATCCCCAAGGACGACTGCTCACGCTCCCCCTCCGGCGTAAGGAGTAGGTGACTCCCGGGTGCAACGTCCCCTCTGTCCCCCTACGACGACTGGTGTTGCCGGATCGTTCCCGGCCGGGCTGGGGTCCAACCCCCGGCACCCCGTACCCTTGGGTTTTGTGTTCCGTAGCCGTGCCAAGGATGAGAAGGCCCAGGCCGCCGACAAGGCGCCGGTGACCGACTCCAATGAGACCCGTCACCCCGAGGCCCCGAAGGGCCGCCCCACGCCCAAGCGCAGTGAGGCCCAGTCGCAGCGTCGCAGCGTGGCCAACACGTCGATGACGCGCAAGGACGCCGCCAAACGGCAGCGCGAGGAGCGCCGGGCCGCCCTCGAGCGGCAGCGCCAGGCGCTGGCCGGGGGCGACGAGCGGTATCTGCCGGCCCGCGACAAGGGCCCGGTCCGCAGGTTCGCGCGCGACTTCGTCGACTCCCGCTTCAACATCGCGGAGTTCTTCCTGCCGATGGCCGTGGTCATCCTCGTGCTGAGCATGGTCCAGGTGCCTGCGCTGCAGAACATCGCGCTGCTGCTGTGGCTCGTCGTGATCGTGCTGATCGTGCTCGACTCGTTCGTCACCGCCTTCCGCCTGAAGAAGCGGCTGGCCGAGCGCTTCCCCGACGACAACAGGCGTGGCGCCGTCGCCTACGCGCTGATGCGCTCCCTCCAGATGCGCCGGCTCCGGCTGCCGAAGCCTCAGGTCAAGCGCGGAGAGCGACCCTGAGCACAACTGCTTTCTCCGGGGGTGCGGCCGACGCGTGGCTGAACAAGCTGGGCGGGCTGCGTGATGTCGTACGACAGGAGCTGGTGGCCCGGCAGCTCGACGAGCAGATAGCCGGGCGGTTCCCGGTCGGGCAGCGGCTGCGCGTGCTCGACGTGGGGATGGGCCAGGGCACGCAGGCGCTGCGCCTGGCCCGGGCCGGCCACCAGGTGACCGGTGTGGAGCAGGACCCGAAGATGATCGCGGCGGCCCGCGAGGAGCTCGCCGGCGAGCCCGAGGGGATCCGGGAGCGGGTCCGCATCGTCCAGGGGGACGGACGCGACACGGGCGTCCACTTTCTGCCGGGCAGCTTCGATGTCGTGCTGTGCCATGGCGTGCTGATGTACGTCGAGGATCCCGACCCGCTGCTGGCCGGGCTGGCCCGGATGCTCGCCCCGGGCGGGCTGCTGTCGCTGCTGGTGCGCAACGGCGACGCGCTGGCCATGCGGCCGGGGCTCGGCGGGGACTGGGCCGGGGCCCTGGGCGCCTTCGACACCACCCAGTATCGGAACCGGCTGGGGCTCGACGTGCGCGCGGACCGGCTCACCGACCTGACCTCGACGCTCGCCGGCATCGGGGCGCCGCTGCACGTCTGGTACGGCGTGCGGGTGTTCACGGACACGGCGGCCGACGGGGCGGAGATCCCGGCGGACGTGGAGGCGCTGCTGGCGGTCGAGGAGCGGGCCGGGAAGACGGACCCGTATCGGAGCGTCGCGGCGCTGCTGCATCTGTGCGGAGTGCGCGGCTGAGCCCGTGCTGAGAGCCTGTGTCATGTCCCCGGCCGGATCAGCGCGCGGCGTCATGGGGGTCCCCCCGCGCGAGGTGGTTCGAGCGTGGGGGCGCGTGCGATCGCAAGGCGCCGGAGCGCCCTCGATGGGGGTGCCCCCGCGGGAGGAGCCACGTGGGCGGTTCGGCAACGCGGCTGGGGGTCCCCCCTCTGGGGGAGTGCGTGCCAGGCGTCGGGCGCCCGGCCGGGGACATGACATAGGCTCTGAGCTCGTTCGGGTGAGCAGCACAGGCCGGACCCCGGTCCGCGCGGCGAGACTCGGGGCATGGTTGCTCGCCGTTTCCGTGCCCTGCTGCCGGCCCTCGCGGTCGCCGTCGTCGTCTGCTGCCTCGGTGTCCTCGCCGGGTGTTCCGACTCCCCGTCCGCGGGTGGGAAGCGGGAGCGGGAGGACTCGACCAGGCAGGCCGCCGTACCGAAGGCGGTCACGGCGGTCGACGACCTGCAGAACGGCTACCTGAAGGTGATCAAGGACGTTCTGCCGTCGGTCGTGCAGATCCAGGCCAGGAACGACCTGGGATCGGGCGTGGTCTACGACGACCGGGGCCACGTCGTCACCAACGCGCATGTCGTCGGCGACGAGCGGACCTTCCAGGTGACGACCGCCAACAGCGAGGACGTGCTCACCGCCAGGCTCGTCTCCTCGTATCCGCAGCAGGACCTCGCCGTCATCAAGCTGGACACCATGCCGAAGGGGCTCAGGGCGGCGGAGTTCGGGGACTCGTCGAAGGTCGAGGTAGGTCAGATCGTGCTGGCCATGGGCTCACCGCTCGGGCTGTCGTCGAGTGTGACCCAGGGCATCGTCTCGGCGACCGGACGGACCGTCACCGAGGGCGGCAGGGACGGCGGTACGGGCGCGACGATCGCCAACATGGTGCAGACGTCGGCCGCCATCAACCCCGGCAACAGCGGCGGCGCCCTGGTGAACCTCGACCGCCGGGTCATCGGCATCCCGACCCTCGCCGCCACCGACCCCTCCGTCGGCGACAGCGCGGCACCCGGCATCGGGTTCGCGATCCCGGCGTCGACGGTGACGACGATCGCCGACCAGATCATCGAGGACGGCAGGGTCACCGACTCGGGCCGGGCGGCGCTCGGCATCACGGGCCGTACGGTCGTGAACGACGACTACCGGGCCGCGGGCGTGGCCGTCGTCGAGGTGCAGTCGGGCGGGGCGGCGGACCAGGCCGGACTGAAGCCCGGGGACGTCGTCATCCGGCTCGGTGACACGGACATCACGACCATCACGTCACTCGCCGAGGCGCTGGCCGCGCAGAAGCCGGGTGACCGGACGACGGTGACCTACCGGCGCGACGGCAGCGAGAAGACGGTGGATGTGACACTGGGTGAGCACTGACGGGAACGGCGGGCGAGGGCCGAACGGCCCTCGCCCGTACGGCTGCTACGCCTCGGCGTGCAGGCTCATCGGGCCGTAGATCTCCGTGGCGTCCTCGAAGAGCCGCACCTGGTCGGCGCCGCCCTCCAGCAGGGCCTTCCAGTGCTCGCCGATCCAGGACTCGGCGTCGCCCTGGGTGGTGAACTCCTCGGGCTGCACCGCGGGCTGGACCTCCGCCCCGTCGGTCTTCTCGAACCGCCACGTCCATGCCGCCATGTACGCCTCCAAGGTGTCAGCACGTTCGAGGCAACAGCGTATGCGCTCCGCCGGGCGAGCCGGAACAAGATCAAGGCAGTCGGTGGTCCGCGGGCCGATACGGCCCCGCGCCCCTTTACTGGCGCCCCTTCGGGGCCGCCAGTGCGCGAGACCGGTCGCGACCGGCGAAAATCAGCACCGTGGAACTCACTCTCCTCGGCACCGGTGCCCCCGCGGGACTCCCCCGCCCCGACTGTCCGTGTGCGGCCTGTGCGGGCGCGCTCGGTGACGATGCGCGGGCTGCCACCGCCTTGCTCCTGGACGGGGCCCTGCTGCTCGATCTGACACCCGGGGCGGCGTTCGCGGCGGCTCGGGCGGGGCGTTCGCTGGCGGGTGTGCGGCAGGTGTTGCTGTCGCATCCGCACGACGGGCCCGCCGTCGAGGTGCCCGCGGGGGTGCCACAGCCCGGGCGGGTGCCGGACGGGCGGGAGTTGACGCTGCTGACGGGGCATCGGGTGCGGGCGGTGGCGATGGACTCGCCGGGCACCGGTTACGCGGTGACCGGGCCGGACGGGCAGCGGCTGCTGTATCTGCCGCCGGGGGGTGCGCCGGCCGGGCTGGAGGAGGGGACCGTCGGGATGTACGACATGGTCGTCGCCGATGTCGTGCGGCGGCCGGACGCCCTGGCCAAGCTGCGGGCGGTGGGCGCGGTCGGGCCGACGACCGATGTCATCGCCGTCCATCTGGACCATGACGTTCCGCCGGGCGCCGAGCTGCGGCGGCGGCTGGCCGCGGCGGGGGCGCGGGCCGTGCCGGACGGGGCGACGCTGGTGGTGGGCGCGTACGAGGACGTGCCGGACGTGCCGCGCCGGACCCTGGTGGTGGGCGGGGCCCGGTCCGGGAAGTCGGTGGAGGCGGAGCGGCGGCTGGAGGCCTTTCCGGACGTGCTGTACGTGGCGACCGGGGGCACCCGGGCCGGGGACACCGAGTGGGCGGAGCGGGTCGCCGCGCACCGGGAGCGGCGGCCGGGGTCATGGCGTACGGCCGAGACGTGCGACCTGGTGCCGGTTCTCTCCGAGGGTGGGGCGCCGGTGCTGATCGACTGTCTGTCCTTGTGGCTGACGGACGCGATGGACTCCGTCGGGGCGTGGGACGACGCGGTGTGGGCGGATGGTGGGGAGCGGGCGCTGCGGGATCGCGTGCGCGAGCTGACGGCGGCGGTGCGGGCTACTCGGCGGACCGTCGTCGCCGTGTCCAATGAGGTGGGGTCGGGGATTGTGCCGGCTACGGCGTCGGGGCGGCGGTATCGGGATGAGCTCGGGCGGCTGAATGCGGCGTTTGCGGGTGAGTGTGAGCAGGTGGTTCTGGTTGTTGCGGGGCAGGCGCTTGTCCTTCGCGGATGAGAGTGCCGCGGTTTGTCGTCGGGCGGCTGCGGGTTGTGTGTGGCTGGTCGCGCCCACGCGGCGGTAGCCGCAAAGCGAATACAGCCACGCGCCCCTGGCGGCGTTGCAGTGAGCGGCCGTTCAGCACTCAGGCCCCCGCGGTCGGCTCCTTGCGGGCGATTACCCGGTACGCGTTCGACAGGGGGGTGCGGCGGAGCACCGGGGCCAGGAGCAGGTCGATCGTCCAGGCGGCGGCCACCAACGGCGCGCCCAGCAGGGCCAGTACCGGGCCCAGGAGGAGGTTCAGGAACAGGGCTGTGGTGGCCGCGAGGTCGTACGGGGTGTGTGGGGTGCGGCGGTCCGTCGTGACGATGGTGCAGCCCTGGGAGCGCAGTTCCTCGTGGAGGGTGCGCAGGGGCAGCAGGTGCAGGTGGCCGTGGCGGCTCTGCGGGATCCAGCAGCTGCCGAACAGCAGGGCGAACGCGCTGCGCGGGTTGGGGAGTTCGAGGATGAGGTGACCGCCCGGGCGCAGGACCGCGAGGGCGGCGCGGATTTCGGCGCGGGGGTCCGGGGCGTGTTCCAGGTGGCGGAGCATGCTGACGATGTCGTAGCGGGTGCGCAGGCGGGCCGTGACGCGGGGGTCGGTCAGACGGCCGACGTGGGCCTCCTCGACCCGCTCGGCCACGCGCGCGTGCAGCACGCTGGAGGTGGGGTCCAGGCCGTCGAACGACGTGTACGGGAAGACTTCCCTCGCCACCTCCGGGAAGCGGGCGTCGCCCGTGCCGACGTCCAGCCAGCTCTCCGGCTCGGGGAGGGGGAGCGCCGCGCGGGCCGCCGCTCTCAGACGGCTGGGCGACGCCCGCCGTACGACCTTCAGGAACCGGGGGGCGTAGCTGTGGTCCCGGCATGCGGCGAGGGTGAACGCGCAGTCGGCGCGGCGTCGTTCGGTGGGTGCGGTCGCGGTCATGGCGGCTCCCGGGCGCGAAGGGCGTATGGCGGGGGCGTACGGCGGCGTACGGCGGAATGGTGCTGCGAGCATGCCCCGACAATCCACTGCAAAACGGAACGTATGGGATGCCGATCTTGGGTGCAACGACGCCGTGCGGATGTGGCGGGGACGTGGCGGAGCCCCTGAGCGGACCTGGCGGAGCGCTTGGTGGCCATGGGGCGCCGTTCTGTTCGACCGGTGCCGGTACTGTTCGGCGAATGAGCTCGCTTAATCTCGACGACTTCAGTGATCTGATCGAGCGCCCCGACGGTGGGGTGCGCCGTGACGCCGAGGCGCGCCGTGAACGTCAGATCGTGCCGCCCGGGGCACTGGGCCGCCTCGACGACCTGGGTGAGTGGCTGGCGGCGGCGCAGTCGGCCGTGCCGGTGCGGCCGATCGAGCAGCCGCGGGTCGTGCTGTTCGCCGGTGACCACGGCGTCGCCGAGCTGGGTGTGTCGGCGCGGCCGGCGGGCGGCGCCGGGGAGTTGGTGCGGGAGATCCTCGAGGGCGACCGGCCCGTGTCCGTGCTCGCGCGGCGGCTCGGGGTTCCGGTGCGGGTCGTCGACATGGCGCTGGACTGCGATCCGGAGTCGCTGCCGGAGGCGGTCGTACGGCATCGGGTGCGGCGCGGCAGCGGCCGTATCGACGTCGAGGACGCGGTGACCCTGGAGGAAGCGGAGGCCGCCTTCCGGGCCGGCGTCGCGGTGGCCGACGAGGAGGCCGACTCCGGTACGGATCTGGTGGTGCTCGGCGATGTGAGCGTCGGCGGGACGACCGCGGCGGGGGTGCTGGTCGCCGCGCTGTGCGGGACCGACGCCTCCGTGGTCACCGGGCGGGGCGGGCTGGCCATCGACGACCTCGCGTGGATGCGCAAGTGCGCGGCGATCCGGGACGCGCTGCGGCGGGCGCGGCCCGTGCTCGGGGACCAGTTGCAGTTGCTCGCGACGGTGGGCGGGGCCGACCTCGCCGCGATCACGGGGTTCCTGCTGCAGAGCGCGGTGCGGAAGATGCCGGTCGTGCTGGACGGCGTCGTGGTCGCCGCGTGCGCGCTGGTGGGGCAGCGGATCGCGTTCCGGGCGCCGGACTGGTGGCTGGCCGCGCACGACAGCGGGGAGCCGGGGCAGGCGAAGGCACTGGACCGCATGGCCCTGGAGCCCCTGCTCGACCACGGCGTGAAGGTCGGCGAGGGGGCCGGGGGCCTGCTGGCTCTGCCCATGGTCCAGGCCGCGGCGGCACTGGCGGCCGAACTGCCGGAGCGGCCGGAGGAGTCGGAGAAGCCGGAGGAGTCGGAGGAGTCGGAGGAGTCGGAGGCGCTGCCAGAGGCCGAGTAGGGGGATGGAACGGGCAGTTCATTGCAAGTGTGGACATATGATCCACACTTGTGAGAGTTGACACCCTCGGCCGCTGGGCCCGCGCGGAGTGGGGGGCGTTGTACGTCGCCGTACGGAAACCGTTGCTGGAGCGCCGCTGGCGGGCCGTCCCCATGACTCTCGCGGCCGTGTGTCTGACCGGGATCACGCAGGTCGTGCAGAACCAGTCCTGGGGTTATCGGCCCGTCCACAACCTCGGGGCCGTCCGCGCCGAGGACCCCCTCTGGCAGGCGCTCCTGCGCACCCCGCTGTCCCTGTTCGTGCCGGCCCTCGACCTGCCGGTCTGGGGCGCCCTGGCGCAGCTACTGGTGGTGTTCGGGATCTCCGAGGTCTGCCTCGGGTGGTGGCGGACCCTCGTCATCGCGTACGTCGCCACCCTCGCCGGCACCCTCTACGCGCGCGTGGGCATCGCGCTCGGCCCGGACCACCCGATCGGGCTGCCCGCCTCGGACGCGCGGGTCGTGGACACGGGACCGTCGGCGGCCGTGGTGGGGCTGGCGGTGTTCCTCGGGTGGCGCTACGGCGCGTACGTCACGGCCGGTGCGGTGATCGTGGCGATGGTGGTCGAGGTGGGGCTGAAGGAGAACCTCGCCGGGAAGGAGCACCTGGCCGCGATCGCGGCGGTGCTGCTGCTGTGCGCCGTGGCGGAGCTGCGCCGACGCCGGCGTCAACGGCGGTCGACGGTGTTGTCGGCCGCCGCGTCGGGTTTGCCGCCCAGCCATTCCTCCAGGGCCCGGCGCGGGCGTACCCAGCGGCGGTCGTGACGGTAGGCGCGCAGGGCGGCCTTGGCGCGGGCGCGCGGGCGGCGGCCGTAGAAGCGGCGGGCCCACGGGGAGTTGGGGCGGGCCAGGCGGATGGCGCCGACCAGGGCGACGACCGGCACGATCACGCCGAAGATCGCGACACGGCCCTTTCCCTTGCTGAGCGCGATGAGGGAGAACAGGAAGTTCACCGCGACGTTGACCAGGACGGTGCCGCGGCCCTGCGTCTCGTCCGGATCGAGGTCGTTGACGCCCAGCGGTGAGAAGCCCACGAGCAGCAGGCCTCCCATGGCCGCCGTGAGGACGACCACCTCCACGCTCTTGCGGCCCTCCTCGCTCCAGTAGACGTCGTCGAGGTGCAGGATCAGCGCGAACTCGTCGAGAACCAGCCCCGCGCCCATGCCGAAGATCACCGCGAAGGCGGCGGCGCCGAAGCCGTACCGGCTGCTGGACACCGCGCCGAAGCCGCCGAAGACGGTGAGGAGGACGCCCGGAACCACATGGTGGACGTGGACGGCGCCGGTCTCGATGTTGCGGAAGGGGCCCTTGCCCGCCCGGATGAGGCGGGTGATGAGGCGGGTGACGAGGAAGGTGACGACGAACGCGGTGAGGGCCAGCAGGAGGGGGAGTTTGCCCGGTTCGATGACGTTGCGTTCCAGCCAGTGGCCCATGGGGTCAGTGTGTGCGGGGCGGGGGTGGGCCGCCTCGTGTGCATGGCGTCCGGGCTAGTCTGCGGGCGTGTCCATGACCCCGCCACCCCTGCACGGTCTCCGTTTCGCCTTCGGCACCCTCAGTGTGCTGCCCGTGAAGGTGAGCCGGTGGGACCGGGAGGCCGCGCGGGGCGGGATGCTCTGCGCCCCGCTCGTCGGGGCGGTGCTCGGGCTGTGCGCCGGCGGTCTCGGCCTCCTGCTCCTCGCCCTCGGCACCGGTCCGCTCCTCGCCGCCGTGGCCACGGTCGCGGTTCCCGCCGTACTGACCCGGGGACTGCACCTCGACGGGCTCGCCGACACCGCCGACGGGCTCGGCAGCGGCAAGCCCGCCGAGGACGCGCTGCGGATCATGAAGCAGTCGGACATCGGGCCGTTCGGCGTCATCACGCTGGTGTTCGTGCTGCTCGCGCAGGTGGCCGCCCTCGCCCGGATCTACGACGGCTCGTGGGCCCGGGGCGCCCTCGCCGCCGTCGTCTCGGCCGTCGCCGCCCGGCTCGCCCTCACCCTCGCCGCACGCACCGGCGTGCCCGCCGCGCGGCCCGATGGGCTCGGGGCCGCGGTGGCCGGGGTCGTTCCGGTACGGGGTGCGGCGGCCGTCGCCCTCGCCGTGACCGGCGTCGCCGCCGCGGCAGGGGCGCTGTTCGGGACGTACGACATCGCCCGCACCGCCCTCGCGGTCCTCGCCGCACTGGCTGCCGCCGAGGTCCTCCTGAGGCACTGCACCCGCCGCTTCGGCGGCGTCACCGGCGACGTCTTCGGCGGCCTCGCGGAGACAGCGGCGACGACCGCCCTCGTGGTCCTGTCGCTGGGCTGACCGTCACGAGTCTGTCCATCCGTTCAGCATGTTCGGCGTCAGCAGGTCTGGCGGAAGTAGCCGCTCGTACCCTTGGGCGCGACCAACGGGTCGCGGCGGACGATGCTCAGTGTGCTGCTCCAGCCGGAGCACACTTCCGACAGGCCCTGCGCCGTGTACTCGACCACGAGCACGTTGTTGTCGAACGCCTCGGCGAACTCGCCGCACTCGTTCCACTCGCCGCACTCCTCCACGACGGCGAAGTCCAGGCCCACGGCCGCACGGTCGGCCACGAGCTCAAGGGTGTTCTTCTGGGCGACGGCCAGGCCTTTCTCGTGAGCATGCACCGACAACAGCTTCATGAACGCCTTGGCGTGGTCGGCCGTGAGGTATTTCGGGAAGCGGGTGAAGGTGTCGTAGTTATCGGGTTCGACGGCCTTGTACCCCTTGGCCGCGCACTCGTCGATCCACGTGTTCACCTTGGCGGCGATGCGCTGCCGCTTGGCCTCCGTGCGGATGTCCAGGACCGCCTCGCCCCAGTCCTTGTCGTAGACGACATCCCCGTCGGCGTCGCGCAGCAGCAGGTCGGAGTCCCAGTCGGCCTCCGCGTCTTCCTGTGCCTGGAAGGCGTTGATATTGCAGATGCTGTAGACACCCGGCGCGGGCGCACTCTCGTGGCTGCGACTGACCACCTGCACACCGGCCGCCGGGGCATACGCCCCGCCGATCTGGTAGTCCCACCGCACGTGCTTCGGCGGTGGCGTCACGGTGGCGGTGGACGAGCGCGCGGTGGACGAGGACCCCCCGGTGGACGAGGGAGAGGTGCCGCTCTCCTGCGACCCGGATTTCACTGCCGTGATGCTCAGCCCGGTGACCGCCAGGGCTGCCGTGAGGCCGGCGAGGATGAGCCGCACTCGACGTCCGTAGCCGGTTCGAGTCCTGTCCGTTCCCCCCTTCCCCCCGGCGGTGGCAGGGCCTGACGGAACGAGCCGCGCAGGGGGATCCCGGCGACTGGATTCCGCCGCGTCGGGTACTCCCGGCGCGACCGGCACGGCGGAATCCGGCAGCGTGCGGAGCATGCGGTGCAGTTCGGCGAGTTCGGGCCGGGCGGCCGGGTCCTTGTCCAGGCAGCGTTCGGCAATGCTCCGGAGCGGTTCGGCGACTCCGTCCAGGACCGGTGACTCGTGCATCACCTGATAGCCCGTCAAATAGGGGCTGCTTCCGTCGAACGGACGGTTGCCGGTGGCCGCGTACACCAGCAGTGACCCCAGCGAGAACACGTCCGAGGCCGCGGTGACCTCCCGCGGCGAGGCGAACTGCTCCGGCGACATGAAGGGCGGGGTGCCGATCAACCGCCCGGTCACGGTCAGGGCCTCGTTGTCGACCGCGCGCGAGATGCCGAAGTCGATGACGCGGGGGCCGTCCTCGGCCATCAGGACGTTGCTCGGCTTCAGATCCCGGTGCACCACACCCGCCCGGTGGATGTCCCGCAGCGCCTCGACAAGTCCCAGCGCGAGCGCCCGCAGCTCGCGTCCGCGCAGCGGGCCGTCCTTGGCCACGACGTCCGACAATGTGCGGCCCGGCACATACAGCGTCGCCATCCACGGCTGCTCGGCGTCCGGATCGGCGTCCACCACCGGGGCCGTGAATGCCCCGCTCACCCGGCGGACCGCCGCGACCTCCTGCCGGAAACGGGCCCGGAACTCCTCGTCCTGCGCGTACTGCGCGTGCACGACCTTGACCGCGACCTGCCGTCCCGAGTCCGAACGGCCCAGATAGACGATGCCCATGCCGCCACTACCGAGCCGGTCGACCAGCGCGTAGCCGCCTATGGACTCCGGATCGCCGGGACTCAGCGACATCACCGGTCACCTTCCCATGTGCCGCGCTTCGAAAAGCCATTGAGGGTTCAAGGACATCAGCGTAAATGATCGCTTCCAGGAGATCGGCTGCGCGCACAAGGGAGAAATGACCGCGACGCCACCGACAGGTGAACGCCCGTCGGAATGAGCGAACGCTCACACGAGCGTAGGCTCATCCCGAGTGTTCGCCGTACCGGGGAAGGCCCCGCTGCCACCGCACCCGTAGGTCGGAACTAGGGTCGGCCGTCGGGCCCGGTCGACCCACACCAATTCGGCCATCGCAAACTTCACATCGGAAGCGAGATTTCACCACCGTGACTGCTCTCACTCTCAGCACCGCCGCGGCGCCCGGCCTGCGGGCCGACGCGATCGTGATCGGTGTCGCCAAGGGCACGGCATCCAGGTCCGGGAACCTGGTCGTCGCACCGGGCGCCGAGGCCGTGGACAAGGCGTACGACGGCAAGCTCGCCGGCGTGCTGGAGACCCTCGGTGCCTCCGGTGCCGAGGGCGAGGTGACGAAGCTCCCCGCGCCCGCCGGTTTCAAGGCCCCGCTCGTGGTGGCGGTGGGCCTGGGGGCGGAGCCCGAGGACGACAAGGACGGGGCGTACGACGGGGAGGCGCTGCGCAAGGCCGCCGGCGTCGCGGCCCGCGCCCTCGCCGGCTCCAAGAAGGCCGCGTTCGCACTGCCGGTGGGCGATGCCGGTGATGTCGGTGCCGTCGCCGAGGGCGTGCTGCTCGGGGCGTACGCCTTCGACGCCTACAAGGCGAACGGCAAGGACGCGAAGGACAAGAAGAACGGCAAGGCCCCCCTCGCCGAGGCCGCGCTGCTCGGCGGCAAGCCGCGCGACAAGGAGCACAAGGCGGCGATCGAGCGCGCCACCGCCGTCTCCGAGGAGCTCAACCGCGCCCGCGACCTGATCAACACCCCGCCGAACGACCTCAACCCGGAGTCCTTCGCCGCGATCGCCTCGGCGGCGGGCAAGGAGCACGGCATCAAGGTGCAGGTGCTCGACGAGAAGGCGCTGGCCAAGGGCGGCTACGGCGGCATCCTCGGGGTCGGCTCCGGGTCCGCGTCCGGCCCGCGGCTGGTGAAGCTGACGTACACGAACTCCAAGGCGGACAAGCACCTCGCCTTCGTCGGCAAGGGCATCACCTACGACTCCGGCGGCATCTCGCTGAAGCCGGCCGGGCACAACGAGACGATGAAGTGCGACATGAGCGGCGCCGCCGCCGTGTTCGCCGCCGTGGTCGCCGCCGCGCGGCTCGGCCTCGAGGTGAACATCACCGGCTGGCTCGCGCTCGCCGAGAACATGCCGTCGGGGTCCGCGGTGCGCCCCGGTGACGTGCTGCGCATGTACAGCGGCAAGACCGTCGAGGTGCTGAACACCGACGCGGAGGGCCGGCTCGTGCTGGCGGACGCGCTGTGGGCGGCGTCGCAGGAGACGCCGGACGCGATCATCGACGTCGCGACGCTGACCGGCGCGATGATTCTGGCGCTCGGCAACCGCACGTTCGGTGTGATGGCCAACGACGACGCGTTCCGCTCGGCGATCGTGGAGGCGGCCGAGGAGGTCGGGGAGGCGTCCTGGCCGATGCCGCTGCCGGAGCACCTGCGCAAGGGAATGGATTCTCCTACCGCCGACATCGCCAACATGGGTGAGCGGATGGGTGGCGGGCTGGTCGCGGGGCTCTTCCTGAAGGAGTTCGTCGGCGAGGGGATCACCTGGGCGCACCTGGACATCGCGGGGCCCGCGTTCAACGAGGGTGGTCCCTTCGGATACACGCCGAAGGGTGGTACGGGGTCCGCGGTGCGGACGCTGGTGCGGCTGGCCGAGCTGACCGCCTCCGGCGACCTGGGCTGATGTCGTTCTGAGTGAAGGGGCTCCGCGCGCGGGTAGAGCGGGGCCCCTTCTTCCGTGCGCGCTCAACCGAACGTGCTACGTCTCACACACCGGCCCGGCGTCTCGTTCGGTGTGGACAAGTGCGAAGATGGGGCTCGGCAGGACAGGGCCCCCACCACAGGGCCGAAGAAAGAGCGGCCGGACACCAGCCGCCGCCCGGTCACTGGAGACCGGCGTACGGCGCACATGCATGGAGGACGTGACGTGGCGAACGACGCCAGCACCGTTTTCGACCTAGTGATCCTCGGCGGTGGTAGTGGCGGTTACGCCGCGGCCCTGCGCGGGGCGCAGCTGGGCCTGGACGTCGCCCTGATCGAGAAGGACAAGGTCGGCGGCACCTGCCTGCACCGGGGTTGCATCCCCACCAAGGCCCTGCTGCACGCGGGCGAGGTCGCCGACCAGGCCCGCGAGAGCGAGCAGTTCGGCGTGAAGGCCACCTTCGAGGGCATCGACATCGCCGGGGTCCACAAGTACAAGGACGGCGTGATCGCCGGCCTGTACAAGGGCCTGCAGGGGCTCGTCGCCTCCCGGAAGGTGACGTACATCGAGGGTGAGGGCCGCCTGTCCTCCCCGACCTCCGTCGACGTGAACGGCCGGCGCGTCCAGGGCCGCCATGTCCTCCTCGCGACCGGCTCCGTGCCGAAGTCGCTGCCGGGCCTGGAGATCGACGGCAACCGCATCATCTCCTCGGACCACGCCCTCGTCCTGGACCGCGTGCCCAAGTCCGCGATCATCCTGGGCGGCGGCGTCATCGGCGTCGAGTTCGCCTCCGCCTGGAAGTCCTTCGGTGCGGACGTCACCGTCATCGAGGGCCTGAAGCACCTCGTCCCGGTCGAGGACGAGAACAGCTCGAAGCTCCTCGAGCGCGCCTTCCGCAAGCGCGGCATCAAGTTCAACCTGGGCACTTTCTTCCAGAAGGCCGAGTACACCGCCGACGGCGTCAAGGTCACCCTCGCCGACGGCAAGGAGTTCGAGGCCGAGGTGCTGCTGGTCGCGGTGGGCCGCGGCCCGGTCTCCGCCGGTCTCGGCTACGAGGAGCAGGGCGTCGCGATGGACCGCGGCTACGTCCTGGTCGACGAGTACATGCGCACCAACGTGCCGACCATCTCCGCCGTCGGTGACCTCGTCCCGACCCTCCAGCTCGCGCACGTCGGCTTCGCCGAGGGCATCCTGGTGGCGGAGCGTCTGGCCGGTCTCAAGACCGTTCCGATCGACTACGACGGTGTCCCGCGGGTGACGTACTGCCACCCTGAGGTCGCCTCCGTCGGTATCACCGAGGCCAAGGCCAAGGAGATCTACGGCGCGGACAAGGTCGTCGCTCTGAAGTACAACCTGGCGGGCAACGGCAAGAGCAAGATCCTGAACACCGCGGGCGAGATCAAGCTCGTCCAGGTCAAGGACGGCGCCGTCGTCGGCGTCCACATGGTCGGCGACCGCATGGGCGAGCAGGTCGGCGAGGCCCAGCTGATCTACAACTGGGAGGCCCTGCCGGCCGAGGTCGCCCAGCTCATCCACGCCCACCCGACGCAGAACGAGGCGCTCGGCGAGGCCCACCTGGCCCTGGCGGGCAAGCCGCTGCACTCGCACGACTGACCCTCGGTCGACGAAGCGACGACTCAGACTTCCGCAATTCGTAAGGAGCAACCGAAACCATGGCGGTTTCCGTAACCCTTCCGGCGCTCGGCGAGAGCGTCACCGAGGGCACTGTCACCCGCTGGCTGAAGGCCGAGGGTGAGCGCGTCGAGGCCGACGAGCCGCTGCTCGAGGTCTCCACCGACAAGGTCGACACCGAGATCCCCTCCCCCGCCGCCGGTGTCCTGGCCTCCATCAAGGTCGCCGAGGACGAGACGGTCGAGGTCGGCGCCGAGCTGGCCCTGATCGACGACGGCACGGGCGCGCCCGCCGCCGCCCCGGCCCCCGCCGCCGCCGAGGCCCCGGCCCCGGCCCCGGCCGCGGAGCCCGCTCCGGCCGCCCAGCCGTCCACCGAGCAGGCCGCCCCCGCTCCGGCCCCGACCGCCGAGGCCGCTGCCGGCGCCGGTACGGCCGAGGGCACGGACGTGGTCCTGCCCGCGCTCGGCGAGTCCGTCACCGAGGGCACCGTCACCCGCTGGCTGAAGTCGGTCGGCGACAGCGTCGAGGCCGACGAGCCGCTGCTGGAGGTGTCGACGGACAAGGTCGACACCGAGATCCCCGCCCCCACGTCCGGCACCCTGCTGGAGATCGTGGTCGGCGAGGACGAGACGGCCGAGGTCGGCGCCAAGCTGGCCGTCATCGGCGTCGCGGGTGCCGCTCCGGCGGCCGCCCCGGCCCCGGCGGCTCCGGCCCCCGCCGCCGCTGCCCCGGCCGCGCCCGCGGCTCCGGCTGCCCCCGCGGCTCCGGCTGCTCCGGCTCCCGCTCCGGCCGCGCCCGCCGCTGCCGCCCCGGCTCCGGCCCAGCCCGCGGCTCCGGCCCCGGCGCCGACGCCCGCCCCCGCCCCCGCCCCGGTCACCCCGGCGCCGGCCGCTCCGGCCGCCGCCCAGCCGACCGACGAGGGCGCCTACGTCACCCCGCTGGTGCGCAAGCTCGCCGCCGAGCACGGCGTCGACCTGGCCGCCGTCAAGGGCACCGGCGTCGGCGGCCGTATCCGCAAGCAGGACGTCATCGCCGCCGCCGAGGCCGCGAAGGCCGCCGCCGCTGCCCCGGCCCCCGCCGCAGCCGCTCCGGCCGCCGCGAAGAAGGCCCCGGCGCTGGAGGTCTCCCCCCTCCGTGGCCAGACCGTCAAGATGCCCCGCATCCGCAAGGTCATCGGCGACAACATGGTCAAGGCGCTGCACGAGCAGGCGCAGCTGTCCTCGGTCGTCGAGGTCGACGTCACCCGCCTGATGCGCCTGCGCGCCCAGGCCAAGGACTCCTTCGCCGCGCGCGAGGGCGTCAAGCTCTCCCCGATGCCGTTCTTCGTGAAGGCGGCGGCCCAGGCGCTGAAGGCCCACCCGGTCATCAACGCCAAGATCAACGAGGCCGAGGGCACGATCACCTACTTCGACTCCGAGAACATCGGTATCGCGGTGGACTCGGAGAAGGGCCTGATGACCCCGGTCATCAAGGGTGCGGGCGACCTGAACATCGCCGGCATCGCCAAGGCCACGGCCGACCTGGCCGGCAAGGTCCGCGCCAACAAGATCACCCCGGACGAGCTGTCCGGCGCGACCTTCACCATCTCCAACACCGGTTCGCGTGGCGCGCTGTTCGACACGATCATCGTGCCGCCGGGCCAGGTCGCGATCCTCGGCATCGGCGCCACGGTCAAGCGCCCGGCCGTCATCGAGACGGAGGACGGCACGGTCATCGGCGTCCGCGACATGACCTACCTGACCCTCTCCTACGACCACCGTCTGGTGGACGGCGCCGACGCGGCCCGTTACCTGACGGCGGTCAAGGCGATCCTGGAGGCGGGCGAGTTCGAGGTCGAGCTCGGTCTGTAAACGCCGCCCAACTGCGCACACCGATGCCCTCGCCCGGAATCTCCGGGCGAGGGCATCGCCCTTCAGAGGACCCCTTAGGCACCACAGGCACCGTGTAAGTCTCATCTCACCTGCGCAAAAGCACCCCCGTCGGCCCTCCCAGCGGAGCGCACCGGCCTTATTGTCTAAACGTCAAACGCGCCCCTAAGGAGCCCTCATGACCGCCCCCGTCATCCACTCGCTGCGCGAACAGATCCGCGAGCACATCCTGGAGGGGATCATCAGCGGTCGCTGGCAGCCGGGCGAGCGGATCGTGGAGCGGCGGATCGCCACGGAGCTGGAGGTCAGCCAGACCCCCGTACGCGAGGCGCTGCGCGAGCTGGAGTCGCTGCGGCTCATCGAGTCGGCGCCCAACAAGGGCGTACGGGTGCGGAGTCTGACCGCCGCGGACCTGGAGGAGAGCTACCCGGTCCGGGCCGGCCTGGAGGCCATCGCCGCCGAACTCGCGGCCGACCGCCTCGCCGAGGACTGCTCCGCCCTGGAGCCCCACGTCACCGCCCTCTACGAGGCCGACCGCAACGCCGACGGCACCGCCCAGGTACGGCACACGGTCGCCTTCCACCGCGAAATGGTCCGCGCGGCGGGCAACTCCGTGCTGCTGCACACCTGGGAGGGCCTCGGTATCGAGGTGTTCACGGCGCTGTCGATCCGCTGGCTGGGGACCGTGCAGCAGTCGTACGCGGAGGAGCACGAGGAGCTGGTGGCCGCGTTCCAGCGCCGGGATCCGAGGATCGCCGAGATCGTGAAGGCCCATGTGCTCGGGTGCGCGCCCCGGCACGAGGGCGAATAGGGCTAGCCGAGGACACTCGTCCGCCCGGCCCAGCCCGAGCCGTTCGTGACGAGCGCGGCCGGTGGGACGTATCGATACTGGTGGGAGGCGTGTCTCCCCGGAGGCGGCGCCCACGACACCCTCGCCGATGGTGGAGGCCGCGTGATCTGGCCACAGCTCTCTTCCGCGCTCCCCAGATCTGTGTTGTCCGGGTCCGTGTTGCCCGCGTCCGTCCTGCCCTCGACGCTGACCGCCGTGTCCGCGACGGCGTCGGCCGTGCGGTCCGTGGCGCATGGTATGGCCGCCGTGCCGGGGGCGCTGTCGGCGATCGGGGCGATGCTGGGGCCTTGTTCGCGCGGCATCTGGCGGACGCCCGGTGGTGTGCAGATCGAGCTCCGGCGGCTGGGACAGCCCGGGACGGTCGCCGCGGCCCGCGAGCTGGAGGCGACGCTGCGGCGCGTGCCGGGCGTGAGCCGGGCCGAGGTGAACGGCACTCTGGGCTGCGTGTACGTCGGCTGCGGGCCGGAGACCGACCTCGAGACCGTCACCGGCATCGTCGCGGCCGCCGACACCGCTGCCGGTCAGGGGGCGGGGCCTGCGGGCACCCACCACACGCCGGCCGAGGACGACGGCACGTATCCCGAGCAGGCGCACGCGCCGGCGCCGGATGACGTCACCCCGCGCACAGGGCAGCCGCAGGGTGAGAGCGGGCAGCGCGAGGCGGGGGCGGATCGGGGGCGGCCACGTGTCGGCTATCCCGGGGACTCGCGGGCGCAGGTCGGCGCGGCCGTCCGGCTCGGCGCGGGCCTGCTGGCGGTGGGGGTGGCGTCGGTGGGTGACGCGCTCCGGCTGCGGGGACTGCATCCGCTGGTGATGTCGGTGGTCCAGTTCGCGGAGTCCACCCCGCCGCTGCGCGAGGGCGTCGCGCGCCGAATCGGCGAACCGGCGACGGAGCGCTGCTTCGCCGTGGCGAACCTGGTGCTGACGACGCTGACCTTCCGGCCGCTGGGCACCATGGTGAACGCCGCGTTGGCCGCCGCCCGGTATGCCGAGGTACGGGCTCGGCGCGAGGCGTGGGCTGGCTGGGCGCACCGGCTGGCGGTGCACGAGGGAACGTTCCGCCATAACGCGGTGCCGTCCTACGAGCGGCCCGCGCCGCTTCCGCCGGGTCCGGGCGACCGGTACGCGAACGTCGCGGCACCGGTGTCGCTCGCGGCGTACGGGCTGACGTCCGTCGGCACGCTCAGCCATGACCGGGGGCTGGCACTGCTGATCGCGGGAACGCCGCGCGGCCCGCACTCCGCCCGGGAGTCGTTCGCGTCCTCGGTGGGCCGGGCCCTGTCCGACCGTGGCGCGCTGGTGCTGCGTCCGGAGGTGCTGCGCCGGCTGGAGCGGATCGACACCGTGGTCCTGGACGCGCGCGTACTGGCCGGTGGCGACTGGACGGTCGAGGGTGTCCTGCGGCTGCCGGCGCCGGGCACGGCGGGTCGGGAGGCTCCGGAGGACCGAGGCCCCGCGGACAGACCGGGGAACGGTGAGGCCCAGGGCATCCCGGAGGCCAGAGAAGGCGAGCCGGGAGCAGGAGCGCGCCAGCGCGAGTCCAGGGGCGGCGGCCCCGACGGTGACGGGGGCAGTGCCCCGGAGATCCGGTGGTCCGCACCCGGGCCGAGGAGCGGCGACTCGGCCAACGGCGGGCGGGACGACGGGCTTTACGACGGGCCGGACGACGACGAGATCCACGTACGGATCCATGAGCTGATCGAGGCGGACGGTCCGTCCGACGGGCGGCCCCGGCCCGGCGCCGGCCCCATGGCACCCACGCGCCGGGACGGCTGGGAGCTGCGGCCGTACGGCGACACCGCCCCGGACGGCCCCGCGAGCCACGGCGGCGTGCCCGAGGACACGGACGCGCGAGCCCGGCGGTGGGCCGAGGAGGGCGCGCGGGTCGTACTCGTGCTGCGGGAGGGTACGCCGGTCGCCGTGGCCGCGCTGGTGCCCCAACTGCATCCGCTGGCCCACCACTTGGTCCGCGCGGCACGGGAGTGCGGCCGGGTACGGCTGGTGGGCGGGCCGCCCGGACTGCACCTGCGGTTCGGGCTGGAGGAGGCCGTGCCCACCGGGCACCGGCGTACCGCGGCTCTGGTGCGCTCGCTGCAGGCGGAGGGGCACGGGGTCGCCGTGGTCTCGGCACGGACCCGGCGCGCGCTCGTCCGCGCGGACCTGGGCATCGGGTCCATCTCAGATCCGAGGCATGTGCCGTGGGACGCCGATGTCGCCGCCCCGCCCGATGTCGTCCACCTGCTGCTGACGGCCCTGCCGGAGGCTCGGCGGATCGCCCGGCTGTGCGCCCGGATGGAGGGCGCCGGGGCCGCGGCGGGCTCGGCTCTCGCGCTGCTGGTGCCCCGCCCACGGGCTTGGGCGCGGGCCAAGCTGGTGGCCGACGGGGTGACCGTCGCCGGGGTCGCGGCGGGCTTCTGGGCGGGGTGGCGGCTGCACGGCCGGCCGGCCCCGGCGGCCACCGAGCGCACGCCCTGGCACGCGATGGCGGTACGTCAGGTGATGTCCCGGCTCGCCACCTCCTCCCGTGGGCTGGACGAGGCCGAGGCCACGCGGCGCCGGCAGTTCGAGGGCCGCGACCGGCACGACGGCGCCGTCACCCTCATCGGCCGGGTCGCGGAGGAGCTGGCCAATCCGCTCACCCCGATCCTGGCGATCGGCGGCGGCGTCTCGGCGGCCCTCGGCTCGGTGCTGGACGCCGTGCTGATCGGCGGGGTGCTCGGCGTGGACGCGCTGGTCGGCGGGGTGCAGCAACAGCAGGCCGACAACGCGGCGGAACGGCTCGTCGAGGCCACCTCGGTACGGGTGCGGGTGCTCAGGCCCGGCCGGGCGGAGCCGGTGGAGGCGGCCGGCGAGCATCTGGTGCGCGGCGACGTGATCGAGTTGCGGGCCGGGGACTCGGTGCCGGCGGACTGCCGAGTGGTGCGGGCGCAGGGCCTGGAGATGGACGAGTCGAGCCTCACCGGAGAGTCGCTGCCCGTCGTGAAGAGCGCGGCGCCGACCGCGGCCCGGGCGGTCACGGACCGTACCTCGATGCTCTACGAGGGCACGACGGTGGCGGCCGGTCACGCGCTCGGCGTGGTCGTCGCCACCGGGACGGCCACCGAGGCGGGCGGCGCGGGCGAGGCGGGCCCCGACGGCGCACCGCCGGAGAGCGGGGTGGAGCGGCGGCTGAAGGCGCTGGGCCACTGGTTCCTGCCGCTGTCCGTCGGCGCGGGCGTCGCCCTGTTCGCCGTCGACATGCTGCGCAGACGGCCGCTGGGCGGCGCCCTGGGGTCCGCGGTCAGCCTGTGTGTGGCGGCCGTACCGGAGGGGCTGCCGTTCGTGGCCACGGTCGCGGAGCTGGCGGCGGCCCGTCGGCTGTCCACCCGCGACACCCTGGTCCGCAGCGCCTCCACCATCGAGGCGCTGGGCCGCACCGACGTGCTGTGCTTCGACAAGACCGGCACCCTCACCGAGGGACGGATCGGCCTCCAGCAGGTCTCCGACGGGCTGGAGCGCGGTGCGCCCGACCGGCTCACCCCGGCGCTGCGCCGGATCGTCGCCACGGCCGCGCTCGCGGGTCCCCCCGGTACCGCGGCGGACCTCACCCATCCCACCGACCGGGCCATCGCGACCGGCGCCGGACTGCTCGGCGCCGCCCCGGCCCGGGCCGCCGGGCTCGGTACGGACACCTGGGAGCGGCTGGCCGAGCTGCCGTTCGAGCCGGGGCGCGGTTACCACGCCGTGCTGGGGCGGTCCGACAGCGAGGCGCGGATCGTCGTCAAGGGAGCGCCGGAGGTCGTACTGGCCCGCTGTGACCGGGTCCGCCGGGGAGACGCCACCGAGCCGTTCGACGAGCGGCTGCGTGCGGAGGCCGAGGCGGAGGTCGACCGGCTGGCCCGGCGGGGCCTGAGGGTGCTCGCGGTCGCCGAGCGCGTCCTGCCCGAGGGCGCGCCGCGGGACGACACCGGCCTCGACGACGGCGTCGACGGGCTGTGTCTGCTGGGGCTGCTGGGCCTCGCCGACCCCGTGCGGGCCACCGCCGCCGAGAGCGTGGACCGGCTGTCGCGGGCCGGGGTGCGCATCGTCATGGTCACCGGGGACCACCCGAGCACGGCCGCCGCGATCGCCCGGGAGCTGCGCCCCGAGGAGGAGCCGCGCCTGATGACGGGGGCGGAGCTGGACGCCCTCGACGACGCGGAGCTGGCCACGACGCTGCCGGACATCACGGTGTTCGCCCGGACCACGCCGGCGCACAAGGTCCGTATCGTCACCGCGCTGCGCGCGGCCGGCCGGATCGTCGCCGTCACCGGCGACGGCGCCAACGACGCGCCCGCCATCCGGATCGCCGACGTCGGCATCGCCCTGGGCTCACGGGCCACGCCGGCCGCCCGCGCCGCCGCCGACATGGTCGTCACCGACGACCGCATCGAGACCATCGTCGACGCGTTCGTCGAGGGCCGGGCCATGTGGGCGTCCGTCCGCAAGGCGCTGGGCATCCTGCTCGGCGGCAACCTGGGGGAGATCGCGTTCACCCTGGCGACCACGCTGTTCACCGGGCGCAGCGCGCTGAACGCCCGTCAGCTGCTCCTGGTCAACCTGCTCACCGACATGCTGCCCGCCATGGCCATCGCCGCCCGGCCACCCGCCGCCCACCGCCACCAGCTGCTCGCGGAGGGCCCGGAGGCCTCCCTCGGCAAGGCCCTGACCCGGCACATCCGGCTGCGTGCCACCGTTACGGCGGTGGCGGCTGCCGTGGCGTGGATCGCCGCCCGGGCGACCGGCACGCGGGCGCACGCCGACACCGTCTCGCTGGTCGCCCTGGTGACGTCCCAGTTGTTCCAGACGCTCCAGGACGCGGGCCGTGATCCGGTGGTGGCCGCCGCCGTGGTGGGCTCCCTGGTGGTGCTGGGCGTGGTCGTGACCGTGCCGGGGCTCACCCACTTCTTCGGCAGCCGGCCGCTCGGGCCGGTGGGCTGGACGATCGCGCTGGCCACGGCGGCGGGGTCGGTGCTGGTTCCCGCGGCGGCCCGGGGCGCCGTCGACGCGCCGGGGAAAGTTCACCCGCAGTACACCCGGGTGCAGCCTGCCGGATGACATCGGCCCGGACAAAGGAGCCGTACACCGCACGATGCTCACGAAAGGCGGCTCCTCATGCCGCACATCCTCACCACGATCCTGACCAACGTGGCGATCGCCCTGCTCGAGGCCCTCCTGGTCCGCCTGGCCATCCAGCTCTGGAAGGCGTTCGGCACGAGCGTGCGTCCGGTGGCGGCCCACGCCTGAACCGTCCACTGAACAGACCTGAGTGAATTGTCCGTTCGGGTCGCGTTTATTCGCGGGCCCTGATGGAAGTCGGCTCGCAGGACCCACTACCCCACGCTTTCCAGCAGGGGAGGACGGCGATGACTTCCCCAGAGCCACAGCGCCAGCAAGCACAGCAACCGATCCCACCGCAGACAGAGACGAAGGCCGAGGAGACCCGCGCTCCGGAGGCACAGGGTTCCACGGAGCACCGCGGCGGCAAGGTGATGCATCTGCACACCGCGCACCCGCAGGTCCCCATCCCCTACGTGACACCGGGCGACATGTTCTCGGGCGCCCGCAAGGCCATGTCCACCGGCGTGTCCACAGCCACGTCCCTGCTCCCCTCGCCCCGCAAACTGGCCTTCTACGGCATCCTCGGCGGCATGACCGCCGCTGGCGCGATGGCCTGGCCGGTCGCGGTCGCCGTGGGCGCCGCCACCGAGGTGATCACCCGGGAGCAGGCCGCACAGCGCCGGGCGGAACAGCAGCCCGCGGGGCGGGAGCGCACCAAGTCCGAGCAGGACCGGCCGTCCAGCGCCGACTGGACGCCCGCCGGGACGCCCGGGCAGACCGCGATGAGCTGAACAGAACGCATCCTGAACGCCGATGAGGTCCGATGCCGCGGCCAGTGGCCGGGTCCCACCGGCGTTCAGCGCATGTCCGGATCCGACGGCGTGCACCGCGTCCAGCGCGCGTCCGGGTCCCCGGCCTGCACGGCGTCCGGCGGTATGCGGATCCTTGACCTCCAGGCGTTCCGTACCCACCGGTCACCCGTGAGCCGTCCAGGCTAGCCGCCCGCCACTCATGTGAGCAGGGAAAACGCGGCACGGCGTGCCTGATTCCCCGGCACCGGATGCCAATTTCCCGCAGACGAGAGTTTTTGACCTTCCAACCTTTGATCGATCATCGATCAGGGGGTTACAGTCGCCGACGGACCCGAGACGGAGTCGCACCACGACACCGTCACCGAAAGTCCGCCCGCCCTGTCCTGCCAAAGACCAAGGGCACACCCGAACCCTTACCGATGAGGGAACCCCCTTCGACTGAGGAAGGCGGCGACATGACCGACCCCAACGCCATCCAGCCGAGCGAGCTCGACCAGCTCCCGGACCGCGACCCCGAGGAAACCGCCGAATGGCAGGCCTCACTGGACGCGGTCGCCAAGGCGGCCGGTCCACACCGCGCCGCGTACCTGATGCGCCGCACGCTGGAGCGGGCCGAGGGCACCGGCATCGCGCTGCCCAAGCTCCTCGAGACCGACTACGTCAACACCATCCCGACCGCCGCCGAGCCGGGCGTGCCCGGTGACGAGGCGATGGAAGCCCGTATCACCGCGTGGAACCGCTGGAACGCGGCCGCGATGGTGACCCGCGGCTCCAAACACGGCGTCGGCGGCCACATCGCCACCTTCGCCTCCGCGGCCTGGCTCTACGAGACCGGCTTCAACCACTTCTTCAAGGGCAAGGAGGCCGACGGCTCGGGCGACCAGCTCTACATCCAGGGCCACGCCTCCCCCGGCATCTACGCCCGCGCCTTCCTCGACGGCCGCCTGACCGAGGCACACCTCGACAACTTCCGCCAGGAGGCGGGCGGCAACGGACTCCCGTCGTATCCGCACCCCCGCCGCCTGCCCTGGCTGTGGGAGTTCCCGACGGTGTCCATGGGCCTCGGCCCGCTGTCGGCGATCTACCAGGCGCGCTTCAACCGCTACCTCACCAACCGCGGCATCAAGGACGTCTCCGCCTCCCACGTGTGGGCGTTCCTCGGTGACGGCGAGATGGACGAGCCGGAGTCCACGGCGGCACTCGCCCTGGCCTCCCGCGAGGGCCTGGACAACCTGACCTTCGTCATCAACTGCAATCTGCAGCGCCTCGACGGCCCGGTCCGCGCCAACTTCAAGATCGTGCAGGAGCTGGAGGCCCAGTTCCGCGGCGCGGGTTGGAACGTCGTCAAGACCCTCTGGGGCACGGCGTGGGACGAGCTGTTCCAGCTCGACACCACGGGCGCGCTCGTACGACGGCTCCGCGAGGTACCGGACGCGCAGGTGCAGACGTACCAGACCCGCGACGCCGCCTACATCCGCCAGGACTTCTTCGGCAAGGACCCGGCGCTCGTCGAGATGGCGAAGCTGCTGAGCGACGACAAGATCCTGGAGTGCTTCCACCTCTCCCGCGGTGGCCACGAGGCGCGCAAGGTCTACGCCGCCTACAAGGCCGCCGTCGAGTTCAAGGGCGCGCCGACGGTCATCCTGGCCCAGACGGTCAAGGGCTTCACGCTCGGCGAGGGCTTCGCGTCGAAGAACGCCAACCACCAGATGAAGAAGCTGTCGGTGGACGAGTTCAAGGCGATGCGTGACCTGCTGGAGCTGCCGATCTCCGACAGCCAGTTCGTCAACGGGGTCGTCCCCTACGGCCACCCCGGCACCGACTCCCCCGAGGTCCGCTACCTCCAGGAGCGCCGCGCTGCCCTCGGCGGCCCGGCCCCGGCCCGCCGCGTCCACCCGGTGGCCCCGCTGCCGGCCCCGGCGGAGAAGGCGTTCGCGTCCTTCGACAAGGGCTCCGGCTCCCAGAACGTGGCCACGACGATGGCCTTCGTCCGCCTCATCAAGGACCTGGTCCGCGACAAGGAGACGGGCAAGCGCTGGGTGCCGATCGTGCCCGACGAGGCGCGCACCTTCGGCATGGAGAGCCTGTTCCCCTCCCTCGGGATCTACTCCCCCAAGGGCCAGACGTACGAGCCGGTCGACCGCGACCAGCTCATGTACTACAAGGAGGCCAAGAACGGCCAGATCCTCAACGAGGGGATCACCGAGGCCGGTTCGATGGCCGACTTCATCGCCGCGTCCACCGCGTACTCCACGCACGGCGAAGCGATGATCCCGTTCTACATCTTCTACTCGATGTTCGGCTGGCAGCGCACGGCCGACCAGATGTGGCAGCTCGGCGACCAGCTCGGCCGCGGCTTCCTCATCGGCGCCACGGCCGGCCGTACGACGCTGACGGGCGAGGGCCTGCAGCACGCGGACGGTCACTCGCCGGTGATCGCGGCGACGAACCCGGCGGCGCTGACGTACGACCCGGCGTTCGCGTACGAGGTCGCGGCGATCGTCAAGGACGGCCTGCGTCGCATGTACGGCGAGGCCGCGCCGGGTGAGGACCCGAACGTCTTCTACTACCTCACCGTCTACAACGAGCCGCTCCCGCAGCCCGCGAAGCCGGCCGTGGACGGGATCGACGAGGGCATCGTCAAGGGCCTGTACCGCTTCAACACGGCGGAGTCGGCGGGCGTGAACGTGGCCGCGGCGAACGCCCCGCGCATCCAGCTCCTCGGCTCCGGCACGGCGATCCACTGGACGCTGGAGGCGCAGAGGCTGCTCGCCGAGGAGTGGGGTGTCGCCGCCGACGTCTGGTCGGCGACGTCCTGGACGGAGCTGCGCCGGGAGGCCCTGGAGGCGGACGCGGCCCTGCTGCGCGGCGAGGAGCGGGTGCCGTACGTCCGACAGGCGCTCCAGGGTGCCGAGGGTCCGGTGCTGGCGGTCTCCGACTACATGCGCCAGGTCCCGGACCAGATCGCCCAGTGGGTCGAGCAGGACTACTCCTCCCTCGGCGCCGACGGTTTCGGCCTCTCCGACACCCGCGAGGCGGCCCGCCGCCACTTCGGCGTCGACGCCCGGTCGATCGTCGTCGCGGCCCTGGCCCAGCTCGCGAAGCGGGGCGAGGTCAAGGCGACGGCCGTGAAGGAAGCGCGGGAGAAGTACGGGCTGTAACGGCTGACGGTCAGTGAAGGGGTACGGCAGCCGCCGTACCCCTTCGTTGTCAGTGGGCCCCGGCATGATGGCCGTATGCGTGCTGCCCGGCTCATCAAGATGGTGCTGCTTCTTCAGTCCCGGCCCTCCATGACCGCCGGCGAGCTCGCGCGCGAGCTGGAGGTGTCCGAGCGGACCGTCACCCGGGACGCGCAGGCGCTGTCCGAGGCCGGTGTTCCCGTCTACGCCGACCGGGGGCGGGCCGGCGGGTACCGGCTGATCGGGGGGTACCGGACCCGGCTGACGGGGCTGGGCCGGAGCGAGGCCGAGGCGTTGTTCCTGTCCGGCGTCCCCGGGGCGCTGCGGGAGATGGGGCTGGAGGACGCCGCCTCCGCCGCCCGCCTGAAGGTGTCGGCGGCCCTGATGCCCTCTCTGCGCGACGCCTCCCGTACGGCATCCCAGCGGTTCCATCTCGACGCCCCGAACTGGTTCAAGGAACCGAAGACCCCCGAGCTGCTGCCGGCCGTCGCGGACGCGGTGTGGGACGACCGGCGGATCGTGGCCCGGTACCGGCGCGGGGAGGGCGAGGTCGAGCGGGAGCTGGAGCCGTACGGGCTCGTACTGAAGGCGGGGGTCTGGTATCTCTGCGCCCGCGTGGCGGGGCACGGCTCGTACCGGGTGTACCGGATCGACCGGTTCATCGCCGTCGACGCCGGTGACGAGCGGTTCGAGCGGGACGAGGAGTTCGATCTGCCGGGCTTCTGGGACGAGCGGGCGGAGCAGTTCGCACGGTCCATCCTGCGGACCGAGGTCATGGCCCGGGTGTCCCCGGACGGCGCGCGCAGGCTGCCGTACGCCGTCGACCCGCAGTCCGCGCGGGAGGCGCTGGAGGCGTCGGGCGCGCCGGACGGGGACGGCTGGGTGACGCTGACCCTCCCCGTGGAGTCCGAGGAGGTCGCCCACACGCAGCTCTCGACGCTCGGGCCGGAGGTCGAGGTGCTGGCGCCGGAGGCGCTGAGGGCCCGTTTCGCGAGCGACGCGATACGGCTGGCGGCGCTGTATCGCGCATGAGCGCTGACGGAGTCGTACGCGAGAGATACGCAGACGATTCGTAACCTCCGCACCCCTGCGGCAATCCGCGATCCGCAATCCCTAATCCGCGAGGCACGAGGCGCGATGCGCCCCTATAACAATCCGCCGCACTCCACGTGCGCCCCACCCGCCCAGGGCCGATGCTTGACCCGTGATGGACGAGACGGAGTTCTGGGAGCTGATCGACGGAACCAGGGAGGCCGCCGAGGGCGACCCCGAGGAGCAGGCCGACCTGCTGGTGGACCGGCTCCTGGCGCTGGACCCGGAGATGGTCCTGGACTTCGCCCGTCACTTCGAGGCCCGCTACAGCCGCGCGTACACCTGGGACCTCTGGGCCGCCGCCTGGGTCCTGCTGGACGGGGCCAGCGACGACGCGTTCGACTTCTTCCGGTGCTGGCTCATCGGCCAGGGCCGCGAGGTGTACGAGGGCGGTGTGCACGACCCCGACTCCCTGGCCGACCTGCTGGACGACTTCGACGAGGAGTTCGACGGCGACGGTGAGGAACTCGGCTACGCGGCCGACGAGGCCTACGAACAGCTCACCGGCACGGTCGCCCCCGACCTCGGCATCCCTCCCGCGCCCCCGGAACCGGCGGGCACGCCGGTCGACCTCGAGAACGAACGGGCGCTGGCGGAGCGGTTGCCCAGGCTCTGGGAGCGGTTCAAGGACTGAGCCGCCGGCGAGCCACGACGACTGGACGACGGCCCCGAGGCCCGCGGTTCAGGCCGCCGCGCGTCTGCGGCTCGGCTCCGACGGGAGGTACGCCTGCGCGTGGTCGGCCTTCACCGCGTGGTACATCGGGGCCTTGTTGGCCTGGTCGAGCGCGGATGCCGTGACGGCGGCCGGGCCAAGGACGACGGTCGCGACCGCGCAGACCACGGTCCACACGCGCTTGCTGCTGTTGCCGTTGCTGCTGCCGCTGTTTCTGCTGCTCATGATCCCCGCCTCCGGTCAGTGGTGTGCATGACGATAGGTAGGCATGCTCTGGGTGATCATTGAGCCGGCTACGAGAAACCTGGGAGAGCGGGGCCGCGCGGCGGGCCAACCCGTGAGAGCACGCACACCCGGAGTTCGGGCGCCCGTCGGCGGCCGTTCACCCGCGGACTCTTGACCACTGCGGTGATCCCCGGCTTACGGTGGCCGCCCCGACCAGGAGCACCCTGCCCATGACCAGCCTGTTCGTGCGGGAGATACCGCGCGCGGAACACCTCGCCCATCTGCGGCGGTATCCCGACGCGAGCCATCTCCAGATCCCCGAGTGGGGCGACGTGAAGCCCGACTGGCTGCCGGAGAGCGTCGGCTGGTTCGACGGCGAGACGATGATCGCGACGGCGCTGGTGCTGTACCGGCCGCTGCCCGGAACCAGGCGCTACCTCGCCTACATCCCCGACGGACCCGCGATCGACTGGCGTGCCCCGCGCCTGGAGCAGTGGCTGGACCCGCTCGTCGCCCACCTGAAGCGGATCGGGGCGTTCTCGGTCCGGATCGGCCCGCCCCTCGTCGTACGGCACTGGGACGCGGCCACCGTGGCGGCGGGCATCGCCGACCCCGCCGTACGTCATCTGCGCGATCTGCCCGCGGCCGGCATCGACGGGTACGCGCTCGACGTGGCGGAACGGCTGCGGCGGCTCGGGTGGCGGCGGTGCGCGGAGGACGAGGGGAGCGGTTTTGGCCTCGGTCAGCCGCGCTACGGCTGTGAGATCCCGTTGACGGGGCGCTCGGTGGACGACCTGCGCGGCGCCCTCGCCCCGCACTGGGAGCAGTCGTTGCGTACGGCCGAGGAGGCGGGGGTCCGGGTCTCCTGGGGCTCGGCCGCCGACCTGCCCGAGTTCTACCGTCTGTACACCGCGACCGCCGCCCGCGACGGGTTCAAGGCGCGCCCGCTGGACTACTTCGCGCGTATGTGGAAGGCCCTGAACGCCGAGGACGACGACCGGTTGCGGCTCTATCTCGCCGAGTACGACGGCGAGGTGCTCTCCGCGGCCCTCATGATCAGCGTCGGCTCCCGCGTCTGGCACTCCTACGCCGCGTCCGGCCGCCGGGGCCGGCAACTGCGGCCCAGCAGCGCACTGTTGTGGCGCATGCTGGGCGACGCCCGGGCGGCGGGCGCCGACACCTACGACCTGCGCTCCATCACCCCCACCCTCACCGAGGACCGCCTGCTCGGCCGCCTCCACTTCAAGACGGGGGCGGGCGGCCGGGCGGTGGAGTACCTCGGGGAGTGGGAGCTGCCGGTGGGGAGCCAGGGGAAGGTGTTGCAGCGGGCGTTGGGGGTGTATCTCGGGCGCAGGTGAGGCGGCCGGGGGCGGGTGCTTGGCGTGGGGTTCGCGGGGCGGGGCAGTGGGTGGGCGGCGCTGGGCTGTGGGCATGCGCGACCGGGACAGTGGGCCGCCGGGGCCGGGGGCAGCGGGCATGCCCGGCCGGGGACGGTGAGCCGACGAGGCCCGGAGCAACGGGCATGCCCGGCCGGGGACAGTGAGCCGACGAGGCCCGGAGCAACGGGCATGCCCGGCCGGGGACAGTGGCCGGGGGCAGCGGTGATCTGCGGCCAGGACAACAGGTGAGGCGGCCAGGACAGCGGTCGCGCGCGGCCAGGACAACAGGTGGGCACACCCAGGACAGCAGGTGGGGCGGCCAGGACCGAGGTCCCGCACGGCCAGGGCAGCGGTCCGGCCGTGACAGCTGGTGGATGTCCGCGACAGCGCAGAGATGTGTCCGCCGCAGCAAGGGTGTCCGCCGTGGGGCCGTCGGTCACGTGGTTCTGCCCTGGAGGTGGGCCGCCAGTTGTCTGATCTCGGGGAGGCGGGCGGAGAGGGCGGCGCCCGGGCAGCTGGTCATGTAGCCGTCGTCGTGGCCGGCGAGCGCGGGGAGCGTGGCGGTGGTGCCGGAGGCGTAGCGGCTGTGGCTGTTGCTGGAGGTCAGGCGGACCTTCGCACGCGGGTCGGTGTCGGACTGCCCCAGCTTCCACGCGGCCAGCGCGGCGATCGACTCGGCCATGGCCTTCGGTACGTCGACGCCGGCCGTGAAGGTGCCGAGGGCGGCGATGCCGGTGGTGCGGTGGTTGAAACCCTGGGTGTGGGCGCCGGTGACGGCCCGGTCGACGCCTCCCGCGCGGCCCTCGTAGATGGTGCCGCAGCGGTCGACGAGGAAGTTGTAGCCGATGTCGTCCCAGTCGCGGGAGCCGGTCTGGCCGGCGTACAGGTAGCGGATGATGCGGGGTACGTCGGCGCAGTCGTAGCCGTTGGGCGAGTCGGTGTGGTGGACGAAGACGGCGACGACCCTGTCGTCGTAGCGCGGGGGCGGCTGGGCGCGCCGGCTGCCTGCGTCCAGCCATGCCGACCTCGGCACGATGTCCGGCCGGGGCGCCTGGTACGACGCGGCCTGCCGCGCCACAACCGCCCGCCCACCCGCCGCGACGGTCCGCTCGACCCCGCTCGCACACAGCACCAGCGCGAGAACGGCGGCGAGACCGGGGAGACAGCCGAGGAGCACGAGGAGGACGGGTGGGACAGGCCGGCCGGTGAAGGGTCGGGGGCCGGTCCGTGGACCTCGGCGCGCGAAGGCTCGACGGCCGGCGCGGAGACATCGGCCGGTGAGAGCTTGAGGACCGGTGCGAAGGCGGCGGCTGGGGAAAGCCTGAGGACCGGCGCGGAGACGCCGGCCAGGGAAAGCCTGAGAACCGGCGCGAAGACGTCGGCCAGGGAAAGCCTGAGGGCCGGCGCGACGCCGATCGCCAGGCTCACCGCGCACGACCGACCCTTCTCGCCCGGCAGGCTCACCGCGCACGACCGGCTCGTCTCGCACGACCGGCTCGTCTCGCAAGCCCGGCGCCGTACGCGAGTCACCGGAAGCTCCCGGATCCCCCGCTGTCGGTCGACCGCCCGCCGCATCCCGCCCCCCGGCGTCCGCCACCCCTCGTACGCGCCCCACTCCCGGGCCCGAGGCAGCCTCCACGCCCTCAACCCCCACAGGACGCGCCTCCTCGCCCCCCGCACGACGCGCCGCCTCAGCCCCCGCCGAACGCACCGACTCGCCCCCCGATGGTCGCCCAACCCCCTCCACCCCCTCGACTCCCGCCGCACCACCACCCCGCGCCCCCGCCACCCCCCACATCCGCGCAGCCCAAGCTATCCGTACGGCACGTGGTCTTCGTCTCCCCCGTGTTCTCCGGAAGACCCGTCGGGTGACCCGTCGGAAGGCACGCATGGTCCTACTGTCCGACCGATCCGGTCCGCCCGCGATGTGTGGTGTGCCACCCGGTGGAACCATCGTCCCGGTCCGGGGCGTTTCTCCAGGTGCACGCTGCGTGGCCGGTTCCCGGCGGCACGCGTGTGTGTGCTGATCAACGGGCGCTTTGCGCGCGTACTAAGGGGTCCGAGAGAAAGGCGGCTCCGTGGACCTGCTCGACATCCTGCTGTTGCTGGTGATCCTGGCCTACGCGGCGTCCGGCTACCGGCGTGGACTGGTCGCCGGCTGCGTCTCGCTGGCCGGCTTCGTCGGCGGCGCGGTGATCGGCGTATGGATCCTGCCGTGGATGATGGACCTGGTCACCCCGGGCACGACCCAGGCGACCGTGACCGCGGTGCTCACGGTGCTGGTCCCGGCGGTGCTCGTGCACGAGTTCGCGGGGCGGCTGGCGCTGCGGCTGCGCCGGGAGCTGGACCGGGGGCCGCTCAGGGTGGCCGACGGGGTCGGCGGGGCCGTGGCCAACTCGGTGGCCGTGCTGATCGTGGCCTGGGTGGCGGCCAGTGTGCTCGCCGCGTCCTCCTCATCGCTGCTCACCTCCGCCATCCGGGACTCCCGGCTGCTCGGCACCGTGCAGGACGCGATGCCGGACACCACCCCGGCCTGGTTCTCGCGAGCCACCTCCGCGCTCACCGAGGCCGGGTTCCCGCAGGTCTTCAACCCCTTCGAGAACGAGTCGACGGCCGAGGTCGCGAAGCCCACCGGCGACAGCGTCACGGCGGCCGCGACGAACGCCGCCAAGCTCAGCACCGTCAAGATCGAGGGCGTCTCGGGCACCCAGGGCCGCGAGGGCAGCGGCTTCGTCTACGCCCCGCGGCACGTCATGACCAACGCCCACGTGGTGGCCGGCATCGACGAGCCCGGCGTGCGGATAGGCGGCGTCGGGCGGTCGTACGAGTCACGGGTGGTGCTCTTCGACCCGGACCGCGACGTCGCGGTGCTGTACGTGCCCGATCTGCGCGCCCCCGTCCTGCCGTTCGACGACGACGCCGACCGCGGCGACTCGGCCGTCGTCGCGGGCTACCCGGAGGACGGCGACCTGAACCTCCAGGCGGCGACGGTCGCGAACCGCGTACGGGCGACCGGCCAGAACATCTACAACGACGACACCGTCACCCGCGAGATCTACTCGATCCGCTCCACCGTGCGCCCCGGCAACTCCGGCGGTCCGCTGCTCACCACCGACGGCAAGGTGTTCGGCGTCGTCTTCGCCCGCTCCACCTCCGACGACGAGACCGGCTACGTCCTGACGGCGGCCGAGGTCGCGGCCGACGCGCGGCGCGCGGCGAGCGCGACGGCAGCGGTGGACACGGGGGATCTCGTCACGTCCTGACACACCTCCCGAGGTGGACGGCTCAGAGCCTGCGCCCCATGATCACGTCGTCCACGTACTCCCCGCCCAGGAAGAACTCCTCCGGCAGCACCCCCTCCACAACGAACCCCTCGGACTCGTACAGCTTGCGCGCGGGTGTGTTGTGGCCGAGGACGCGCAGGGTGAGACGGCGGGCGCCCCTGCGCCGGGCCTCCTCGACGGCCGCGCGGATCAGTGCCCGCCCGACGCCACGGCCCCGCGCCGCGTCGGCGACGGCGAGACCCTGGATCTGCCGCACATGCGCGTTGGACGCGAGCGGGGTGGGGAAGCCGAGGCGGATGTAGCCGACGATGCGGCGGTCGAGCTCGCCGACGAGATGGTCGTCGGGTGCGTGCCGCTCGTCGAAGAACGGCCGGTAGGGCGGCTGAGGCTGCGGCGTGACCGCGTGCACCTGCGACCACGTGCGACGGTCGAGGAGGGACAGTTCCTCCTCGTCGTCCGGCAGGGCGATGCGTATGTACGGCGACGGCGACTGGTGGGGCTCGGGCATGAGCGCCACCCTATGACCCGGGACCGGGAACCCGACCGGGGTTTTATGCGGCCGGAGACAGGATGGAGTCATGGAACTTTCAAGGATCGCCGTGGCCGGCTCCTCGGGCCTCATCGGCAGCGCCCTGGTGCGCTCCCTGACCTCCGACGGGCACCAGGTCGTACGGCTCGTACGCCGCGCCCCCAGGTCCAACGACGAGGTGCGGTGGGACCCGGAGGGCGGGTCCGTGGACGCGGCGGGGCTCGCCGGATGCGACGCGGTGGTCAATCTGGCCGGGGCGAACGTGGGTTCGCGCCGCTGGACCGAGGCGTACAAGGCGAAGCTGCGCTCCGGCCGGGTGCTCGGTACGGCGGCGCTGGCGCAGGCCATGGCCTCGCTGAAGCCCGAGGAGCGGCCACGTGTCTTCGTCAACGGCAGCGCGATCGGCTACTACGGCGAGACCGGCGAGCGGGCCGTCGACGAGAGCGCGCCGCCCGGGGAGGGCTTCCTGCCCTCGCTGGTGGTCGACTGGGAGGGCGCGGCGGCGCCCGCGCGGGAGGCGGGCGTACGGACGGTGTTCCCGCGCACGGGACTCGTGGTGGCGCGGCAGGGCGGGGCCTGGGGACGGCTGTTCCCGCTGTTCAAGGCGGGCCTCGGCGGGCGGATGGGGAACGGGCGGCAGTACTGGTCCTTCGTCTCGCTGCACGACGAGGTGGCCGCCATCCGGCACCTGATCGACCGGGACGACCTGTCGGGCCCGTTCAATGTGACCGCCCCGCATCCGCTGACGAACCGTGAGATCACCGAGGCGATGGGGCGGGTACTGCACCGGCCGACGCTCTTCACGGTTCCCGCGCCCGTGCTGCGGACCGTGCTCGGCGAGCTGGCCGGGGACGTGCTCGGCAGCCTACGGGTGCTGCCCACAAGGCTGTTGGAGTCGGGGTTCACCTTCGCGTTCCCGGACATCGAGGGGGCGATCCGGGCGGCCGTCGAGTAACGGGCGATCCGGAGCCAAGTAACGGAAGGCCCTCCTCCTGTCCGTATGCGACCACCGTGCGACCGTGCTCTGCCCATGCGCGACTGTTCCTGACCGATCACGGCCCTAACCTCGTGCCGAACTCGGGTATCCCCGGAGCCCGTTGGGGGCATGACGTCTCCACCGGCCGCGCAACCTCGAGGAGGGGCACGTGCTTGAGCCCGCGTACCAGGCGGACGTCGTCATCGTGGGAGCCGGGGTCGCCGGACTCTCCGCGGCGCATCGGCTGACCAGCGCAGGAGTAACGACCGCGGTCCTGGAGGCTGCCCCTTGCGCGGGCGGCCGAATGTCGACCGAGAAGATCGACGGGTTCCGGCTCGACCGGATCGGCCAGCTTCTGACGCTGTCTTCGATGGCACCCGACCTACGCCTGACACCCGGGCTCGAGGGTCTGGCGCTGCGCACCTTCGCGCCGGGGGTACTGCTGCACAGCGACGGGCGCCGGCACCGCGCCGGCGTGGTGCCGAGCAGCATGGGCGCGAGGCGCGCAAGGGGCGCACTCCATGCAGTGCGCGCCCTGGCGAGCGCCCCTCGGTCGACGTCGACGCGGGGCGTTCCGGGGCAGACCTCCCTGCCGAGGGTGCGCGCGAGCGCCCCGCTGGGTACCGCCGTCGACCAGGCCCGGCTCGGCGCCGCGCTGGCCCGCCTCGCCTCCGCGCCCGTCGAGCGGCTGCTGGCCCGCCCGGAGTCGCCGGCCGCGCAGGCCCTCGCCGAACGGGGCGTGCCCGCGCGGACGATCGACGGCTTCCTGCGACCGCTGCTGGCCGCGCTGCTGTGCGACCCGGAGCTGACGACGTCCAGCCGGTGCGCGGATCTCGCGCTGCGCGCCTTCGCGAGCGGGCGGCTGTGCCTGCCCGAGGGCGGTGCCGAGGCACTGCCGGAGCTGCTGGCGCGGGAGCTGCCGCCGGGCACCGTGCACACCGGCGTGCGGGTCACGTCGGTCGCCACGACCTCGGTGACGACCGCGGAGCACGGCGAGATTCGGTGCCGGGCCGTCCTGCTGGCGACGGACGCGCGGACCGCCGCCGAACTCCTGCCCGGCTTGCGCGTACCGGACTTCCACCCGGTGACGGTCGTCCACCACACGACCGACGAACCGCCCCTGACCGGCGCCTCACTCCTGCTCGACGCCGACCGGAGCGGTCCGGTCGCCCACACGGCGGTGATCAGCCAGGTCGACCCGAGCCGCGCCCCGGCGGGCCGGGCCCTGGTCTCCTCGACGGTCCTGGGCACGCCGCCGCCCGACATCGACACGGCCGTACGCATGCACCTGTCCCGCCTCTACGGCACCTCCACGGCGCGCTGGGAGACGCTGTCCGTGCAGCACACCCCCGAGGCGGTCCCGGCGATGCGCCCACCCCACGACCTGCGCCGCCCGGTGCGGCTGCTGGCGGGCCTGTACGTGTGCGGCGACCACCGGGACACCAGCACGGTCCAGGGCGCCCTGCACTCCGCCTACCGAGCCGCCTCGGCGATCCTGACGGACCTGGGGGCGGCGGGGTCGATGCACAGGGCGGAGCCGTTGAGGGCGGCGGCCTAAGTGACGCGGGGCACCCGCGCCCCGAAAGGGGCGCGGGCTGTATCGATGTGCGGCTCCGCCGCGTGGGCGCGACCAGCCACGACGAACCCGCGCAGGGCAGACCACCGGTCGAAGTTACGGCGGGCCCCTCCGGCCTACCCGAACGCCGCAACCTTGTCGCGATACCCCCGCACCGGCGCCGCATCCCGATACGGCTCCAACCTCCGCTCGAAGTCCTTGACGTACTCGACCGCCCGCACCGACCGCATCTCCGCGGCCTGCCCGGCGGCCTCCGCCCCCAACGCACACGCCTGGTCGAGTTCGCCGAGACCCAGACGCGCGGAGGCGAGGACAACGCGGCAGAAGAGGCGGCTGCGGGCATAGGCGGGGGCCCGGAGCTGCAGGGCGCGCTCGGCATGCTGCGCCGCCGCACGGAACTGCTGCAGATCCCGGTGGCAGTGACCGAACTCGTCGGCGAGCTGTGCCTCGTCGAAGAACCGCGCCCAGTACGGGACGTCGTCACCGGGCCGGGCCGACTCGAGGGTGCGCTCGGCCCGCACCAGGGACGCCGTACAGGCGCGCACCTCGCCCAGTACGCCGTGTCCGCGCGCCTCGCACGCGTGCAGCAGGGCTTGCACAACCGGGGGCGCGCTGGTCCCCACGCCCTGCTGGGCCACCCGCGCGAGCTGGACGGCCTCCCGCCCGTGCCCGAGGTAGACGGCCTGGCGGCTCATGGTGACCAGGACGTAGGAGCCGTACGCCCGGTCCCCGGCCGCCTGCGCGAGGCGCAGCGACTGCACGAAGTAGCGCTGGGCGAGCCCGTGCGCCGCGATGTCGAACGACGTCCAGCCCGCGAGCCTCGTCAGGTCCGCGGCGGCCGCGAACAGCTTGCGGCCGGTCTGCTCGCCGTACGTGCCGCGCAGCATCGGCTCGCACTCGTGCTCCAGGTAGCGCACGAGGGCCTGCCGGGCGTGGCCGCCGCCGTACATGTCGTCGAGGGAGCGGAACAGCTCGCCGACCGAGCGCAGTGCGGCGATGTCCCCGCCGGTGACCTTCTGGCCGGGGCCGCGCTCCGCCTGGTTGCGCTGGCGGGGTACGGCGCCCGGACGGCCCTGCGCCGGGATGCGGGTGAGCGGTTCGCCGCGGGCGACCTTCTCGTCGGCGCGCCCGATCAGCCAGTCCCGGCTGGGCACCACGAGCCCTGCCGGGGTGAAGGCGATCTTGCGCAGCTCGGCATGGCTGCCGGAGTCCTTGCGCCACAGGCCGCTGACGATGTCCACGGCCTCCTCTGGGGTCGCGGCGAACTCCAGCCCCGCGTACACGGGCGCACAGGCGTCGAGGCCAAGGTCCTGGGCGGAGAGCCGGCGGCCCAGGCGGCGGGTGAAGACCTCGGCGATGAGGGCCGGGGTGGTGCCGCGCGGCTGCTGTCCGCGCAGCCAGCGGGTGACCGATGTCTTGTCGTATCTCAGATCAAGCCCGTGTTCGAGGCCGAGCTGGTCCACCCGGCGGGCGAGACCCGCGTTGGAGAATCCCGCTTCTGCGATGAGCGCGGCGAGCTGGCGGTTGGGAGTGCGCTGCGCGGGTCGTTCCGTCATCTGCGGTGCGGTCTCCTGCCTTTCGGGCCTCGCATGGCCATACGGCCGCCGAGCGCCCGGATTGCCGGTGAGCAGCCCTTTTGGCCTGCTCGAACGGCGCGAATGTAGCGGAGAGTAAGCAGTCGATCGCACATTTCGCCGCCTATTCATCCGATCGTGTGAGGATTGCCCTACTGGGCTGACGCGGACCGGGCGACCTCACTCGATCGAGCCGGTCGTACAGTGGCGTAGGCACGCTTTGTGCCTTACGACTTTCCGGTTCATCCAGGGAGGCGCTTGCCGTGAGTGAGTTGCGGTTCGTCCGCATGGGATTCGGCGCGGACGCCGTCGAGTACCAGGACGCGTGGGACGAGCAGCGCCGGGTGCACGCGGCGCGGTTCGAGGACGAGATCCCCGACACGGTCCTGCTGCTCGAACACCCTCCGGTGTACACGGCGGGCCGGCGCACGGCGGACAACGAGCGGCCCCTGGACGGCACGCCGGTCATCGACGTGGACCGCGGCGGCAAGATCACCTGGCACGGCCCGGGCCAGCTGGTCGGCTACCCGATCCAGAAGCTTCCGCGCCCGGTGGACGTCGTGGCGCACGTACGACGCCTGGAGGAGGCCCTGATCCGCACCTGCGCGGAGTTCGGCCTGGAGACCACGCGCGTCGAGGGCCGCAGCGGCGTATGGGTCCTCGGCGATCCGGTGGAGCAGCGTCCGGCGCTCGGCGGCCTGTCCCTGGACTTCGACCCCCGTCTGGCCGACGAGGAGTTCGACCCACGCCTGAACGGCCCCGAGTACGCCCCCTCCAACGCCGGCCAGCGACGCGAGGACCGCAAGATCGCGGCGATCGGGATCCGGGTCGCCAAGGGCGTGACCATGCATGGCTTCGCGCTGAACGTGAACCCGGACAACAAGTGGTTCGACAAGATCATCCCGTGCGGCATCCGCGACGCGGGGGTCGCCTCGCTGGCGGCCGAGCTCGGCCGGGACGTCACGATCGACGAGGTGCTGCCGGTCGTCGAGCGGCACTTGAAGGACGTACTGGAGAACGCGGACCTGAAGCCGCGGGAGATCGAGAAGGCGACCGCCTGACGCCGGGAATCGGCCCTGGGGCGATGGGGTTGGCCTGACGGCAGGGCTGAGTAAACACGGGCGTACCCTGGTGTACGCCGAAGAATCGAAGCACAGGGAGCCGACGTGTCCGCAGTCTCACCGGACGGACGCAAGATGCTGCGCCTGGAGGTCCGCAACAGCCAGACCCCCATCGAGCGCAAGCCCGAGTGGATCAAGACCCGGGCGAAAATGGGCCCCGAGTACACGAAGATGCAGAACCTCGTGAAGAGCGAGGGCCTGCACACGGTCTGCCAGGAAGCCGGCTGCCCGAACATCTACGAGTGCTGGGAGGACCGTGAGGCGACCTTCCTCATCGGCGGCGACCAGTGCACCCGGCGCTGCGACTTCTGCCAGATCGACACCGGCAAGCCCGAGGCGCTCGACCGTGACGAACCGCGCCGCGTCGGTGAGTCCGTGGTCACCATGGACCTGAACTACGCCACCATCACCGGCGTCGCCCGCGACGACCTCCCGGACGGCGGCGCCTGGCTGTACGCCGAGACGGTCCGCCAGATCCACCAGCAGACCGCGCAGCGCGAGGGCGGCCACACCAAGGTCGAGCTCCTGGCCCCCGACTTCAACGCCGTACCGGAGCTGCTTCAGGAGGTCTTCGCCTCCCGCCCCGAGGTCTTCGCGCACAACGTCGAGACGGTGCCCCGGATCTTCAAGCGCATCCGCCCCGGCTTCCGCTACGAGCGCTCCCTGAAGGTCATCACCGAGGCCCGCGACTTCGGCCTGGTGACCAAGTCCAACCTGATCCTCGGCATGGGCGAGACCCGCGAGGAGGTCAGCGAGGCGCTCAAGCAGCTGCACGACGCCGGCTGCGAGCTGGTCACCATCACGCAGTACCTGCGCCCCAGCGTCCGCCACCACCCCGTGGAGCGCTGGGTCAAGCCGCACGAGTTCGTGGAGCTGAAGGAGGAGGCCGAGCAGATCGGCTTCTCCGGTGTGATGTCCGGGCCGCTCGTCCGGTCCTCCTACCGTGCCGGCCGCCTGTACCAGATGGCGGTCGAGCTGCGTCAATCAGCTGCTCCGCAGCGGGGCGGCACATACGTCGCCTCGCAGGCCGTCTGAGGCTCGCAGGACAACTCCCCCTATGGCACGGAGTGCCACGGCATTCGTGTGAATCTGCGCACAAGCGCTTACTGGTCAGTAGCAACCGATTGACGCGGTTCTGACACGTCCCCGCAGGTGGGGATGTCCTCAGGGCCGCGTCAAGGTTTCTCCGCCACAAATCAAGGCTTCATTGGTGTTTGACCGGCCGGTCACGCCCTGGTAACACCAATCAGTGACCCTGGTTTTACACCCCGTGCACCGCTCAACAGAGCCGCCGATCCCGAGGGGGGACCTCCACCATGCAGGCCGCGCCGGTTCGCGCCACCGCCATCCCGTCCTTCACCACTGCACTGCGTGCCGTCGAGTCGCTGCTCATGAGCAGCGGCCAGCGCACCGCCCGCCGCAACGCCTGGACCTCCGTCCTGGAGGACCGCCGTCGCGCCAAGGACCGGGTCGAGGCGCAGCGCGTCCTGGACCAGGTCACCACCGTCGGCCCCTGAGCCGCGGAGCCTCTGAGGCGGCCCCACGGCACTGCCGTCGTCGGCACTCCCGGGGCCACGTAGACTTCGTGGCATGGCGAGGAAGGACACGGCAGCGGACGCTGCGAACCCCGGGCGACTCAAGCAGATCGCTCTGACCTACAAGATGACCCGCAGGGCCGACAAGAAGATCGGTCTTGTACTCGCGGCTGTCGGAATCGTCACCTTCGGTGTCTTCCTCGCGATCGGTTTCTTGATCGGTCACCCCATCTATCTCGGCATCCTGGGCCTGCTCCTCGCCTTCCTCGCGACGGCGATCGTGTTCGGGCGCCGGGCCGAGCGGGCCGCCTTCGGGCAGATGGAAGGCCAGCCGGGCGCCGCAGCGGCCGTACTGGACAACATCGGCCGGGGCTGGACGACGACGCCGGCGGTGGCGATGAACCGCAGCCAGGACGTGGTCCACCGGGCCGTCGGCAAGGCCGGCATCGTGCTGGTCGCCGAGGGCAACCCGAACCGGGTCAAGAGCCTGCTGGCCGCCGAGAAGAAGAAGATGAACCGCATCGTCGCGGACGTGCCGGTGCACGACCTGATCGTGGGCACGGGCGACGGGCAGGTCCCGCTGAAGAAGGTGCGGACCACCATGCTGAAGCTGCCGCGTGTGCTGACCGGCCCCCAGGTGACCGCCACCAACGACCGGCTGAAGGCCATGGGCGACCTGATGAGCAACATGCCGTTGCCGAAGGGGCCGATGCCGAAGGGCATGAAGCTGCCGAAGGGCGGGCCGAAGGCTCGCTGACTCCTCGTACGAGAAGGGGGGCGCCCGGTCACTCCGGGCGCCCCCCTTCGTCGTATCCCCAGGTGACCGCCACCAACGACCGACGGCAGGCCACGGGCGACCTGATGAGCAACATGCCGCTCCCGACGAGCCCCAGGCCCAAGGCCATGAAACTGCCGAACGGCGGGCCGAAAGCTCATGACTCTCCTCGTACGAGTAAGGGGGCGCCCGGTTCCTGCCGGGCGCCCCCTTCCTCGTACGCGAAGAGTCGGTGTCAGATCCGGACCTCGACCGTGCCGGCCAGCCGGTCGTGCAGGCCGCGGCCGTCGCGGTCCCAGATCAGGGCGGGGACGGCGACGCACAGCAGGGCCGTGCGCAGCAGGGCGCGCAGCGGGTTCACGGTGCCGGTCGCCAGGACGACCACGCGCAGGCCGAAGAGTCGCTTACCCGGAGTGAAGCCGATGGTGCCGACGGTCAGGACGCTCATCAGGAAGAACACGAGCAGGGCCCAGTTGCTGGTCGCCTGTCCGTAACCGTCGGTGATAAGACCGTATGCGATCAAGAGGCAGATGCCCCAGTCGACGGCGAGTGCGCCGAGCCGCCGTCCCGGGCGGGCGATCGACCCCGGCCCCTCCTCCGGCAGACCGAGCTGTTCGCCCCGGTATCCAAAGTCGACACCGGCGTCCTCGGCGGCCGCGCGGGGCCCCGAGAGCCAGGATCCGATTGCTTGCCTCTTGTCCACGCGTCCACGGTACTGTGCGCGTTTTGCGATACGGACAGGTGGGGTGCGGTACGGGATGTCCGGTTAACGTGGGCGAAACAAATGGGTCACGCCCGAGAAATCACCCGTCCCTAGGGTCGAAGACAGCGTGTGCCACCGCACTGGCCGCACGAACGAACTACCACCCCGGCACGGACGGTCGGGAGTAGGAGGAGCTGGATGTTCCAGAACGCCGACGAGGCCAAGAAGTTCATCGCGGACGAGGACGTCAAGTTCGTCGACGTCCGGTTCTGCGACCTGCCGGGCGTCATGCAGCACTTCACGGTGCCCGTCGAGGCGTTCGACCCGGACGAGGAGCTCGCCTTCGACGGATCGTCGATCCGCGGCTTCCAGGCGATCCACGAGTCCGACATGGCGCTCCGTGCCGACCTGTCGACGGCGCGTGTCGACCCCTTCCGCCGTGACAAGACGCTCAACGTCAACTTCTTCATCCACGACCCGATCACGGGCGAGCAGTACTCCCGTGACCCGCGCAACGTGGCCAAGAAGGCCGAGGCCTACCTCGCGTCGACCGGTATCGCGGACACCGCGTACTTCGGTCCGGAGGCCGAGTTCTACGTCTTCGACAGCGTGCGTTTCGCCACGTCGTCGAACGAGTCCTTCTACCACATCGACTCCGAGGCGGGCGCCTGGAACACCGGTGCCCTCGAGGACAACCGTGGTTACAAGGTCCGCTACAAGGGCGGTTACTTCCCGGTCCCGCCGGTCGACCACTTCGCCGACCTGCGTGCCGAGATCTCCCTGGAGCTGGACCGGGCCGGTCTGAAGGTCGAGCGCCAGCACCACGAGGTGGGCACCGCCGGCCAGGCCGAGATCAACTACAAGTTCAACACGCTGCTCGCGGCCGCCGACGACCTGCAGCTCTTCAAGTACATCGTGAAGAACGTCGCCTGGCGCAACGGCAAGACCGCGACCTTCATGCCGAAGCCGATCTTCGGTGACAACGGCTCGGGCATGCACGTCCACCAGTCGCTGTGGACCGGCGGCCAGCCGCTCTTCTACGACGAGGCCGGCTACGCGGGCCTGTCGGACACCGCCCGCTACTACATCGGCGGCATCCTCAAGCACGCCCCGTCGCTGCTCGCCTTCACCAACCCGACGGTGAACTCCTACCACCGTCTGGTCCCGGGCTTCGAGGCCCCGATCAACCTGGTGTACTCGCAGCGCAACCGCTCCGCCGCGATGCGTATCCCGATCACGGGCTCCAACCCGAAGGCCAAGCGCGTCGAGTTCCGCGCGCCCGACTCCTCCGGTAACCCGTACCTGGCCTTCTCGGCCCTGCTGCTCGCGGGCCTGGACGGCATCAAGAACAAGATCGAGCCGGCCGAGCCGATCGACAAGGACCTCTACGAGCTGGCTCCCGAGGAGCACGCGGGCGTCGCGCAGGTCCCGACCTCGCTCCCGGCCGTCCTCGACTCCCTCGAGGCCGACCACGAGTTCCTCCTCCAGGGCGACGTCTTCACGCCGGACCTGATCGAGACGTGGATCGACTACAAGCGCACGAACGAGATCGCCCCGCTGCAGCTGCGTCCGCACCCGCACGAGTTCGAGCTCTACTTCGACGTGTGATCGACGCCTGACAGGCGCCTGAGCAAGGCCTAGCGCCCGCGCCCCCGCTGTTGTACCGACAGCGGGGGCGCGGGCGTATGTTCTATTCTGCCGATGAGACGACACGGGGGTTGACGGGATGCCGGAGCGGCACGAACACGACGATCAGGAGCGCGAGTTCGACCTGAGGTGGGCGGACGACGCCGAGCACAAGGAGCCCTCGGCGCGGGCCCGTATGCTCGCCGCACGCTGGAAGGAGAACCCGCCCGGCCCGGTGCCGTTCCGGCCCGAGCCCGATCATGTGACCCGGCGGCAGCGCCGCTCGGGCTGGGTCTCCACGGTGGTCGTGCTGGGCTGTGTGGCGGCGGTGATCGTGCTGCTCGGGTACATCAACTTCCGCACCTACTAGCCCGGGATCTTTGCTGGTCCTAGGGCCGATCACGACCCGTTCATGGGCGGCGCCGGGTGCACACTGGGCAGTGGGACGAGTGCCTGAGTGCGCGGGGTGGTGCGATATGCGGAGCCGCTTCCGGAGTGACCGGCGGTTGACCGCCCGGATGGGTGTCACGCTGTTTCTGCTCGGGTTGTTGTACGTGGGGTTCGTCGCCGCGTTGATCGTGTTGCTGAAGTCCTGGGTGCTGGTCGTCGTGGTGGCGGCGGGGCTGCTGGGGGCCCAGTACTGGTTCTCGGACCGGGTGGCGCTGTTCGCGATGCGTGGGCGGGTCGTGGAGCGGGAGGAGTATCCCGAGCTGCACGGGGTCGTCGACCGGTTGTGCGCCATCGCCGACATGCCCAAGCCGGTCGTCGCCGTGTCGGACATGGAGATGCCGAACGCGTTCGCCACCGGGCGGAATCCCGATCATGCGGTGGTCTGTGTGACCACGGGGCTGCTGCGCCGGCTGGAGCCGGACGAGCTGGAGGGCGTCCTCGCGCACGAGCTGTCGCATGTGGCGCACAAGGACGTCGCCGTGATCACGGTCGCGTCGTTCCTCGGTGTGATCGCGGGGCTGATCGTGCGGTTCGCCTTCTATTCGCAGCTCTTCGGCGGCGGGCGCCGGGACCAGAACACCGCCGTCGTCTTCGCCGCCGTGATCGGCGTGTCGGCGGCCGTGTACGCGCTCAGCTTCCTGCTGATCCGGGCCCTGTCCCGGTACCGGGAACTGGCTGCCGACCGGGCCGCGGCGCTGCTCACCGGGCGGCCCTCGGTGCTGGCCTCCGCGCTCACCAAGGTGTCCGGCGACATCGCCCGGATCCCGACCAAGGACCTGCGCACCGCACAGGCCTTCAACGCCTTCTACTTCACTCCGGCACTGGGCCGCGAGCCCAGCGTCGCGCAGCTCTTCTCCACTCACCCGAGCCTCGAGCAGCGGCTCGAACAACTGGGGCGGATCTCCGCCGAGTTGGGCGAGGCGACGGCTCCGGGAGGGGCGTGAACATGGGGCTGCTGGACATTCTGCTCGGTCGTACCAAGCCGGTCGCGCCCGATCTCGACCAGCTCTTCGCGCTGCCGTCGGCGGCGGTGACGCTGGAGGCGGCGGCCGGGTTCCGGCCGACCGGGAGCGGGGCGGTGTGCTTCGCCGCCGTCGAGGGCGCGGCGTTCGAGCAGACCCACCGCGAGGTCCAGGCGCTGCTCGACGCGGACACCGAGCGCGAGGGCCGGCCGGTTGAGCTGACCAGGGACGGCTACGGCTACTCCTGGCTGGTCTCCCGGCGCACCCCGAACCAGCTGCCGGAGCTGGTCAACGACCTGCACGCGGTGAACAGCGCGATGGAGGTGAACGGCTTCGGGCCGCAGTTGCTGTGCTCGCTGGCCGGATTCGAGGACGAGCGACAGGGCAGACGGCTCGCGCTCGTGTATCTCTACAAACGCGGAACCTTCTATCCCTTCGCGCCCGTGCCCGGCACGGCGGAACGCCGCGACAACCCGCTCGAGCTGCGCGTGAAGGCGGCTCTCGCGGACGACCTGCGGATCGAGCAGGACCTGAACCGCTGGTTCCCGGTGTGGGGTGCCCCCGGCCTGTGACCGGAGGCACCGCACGGGCTACCACCGGAGGCGGTGGTGTCAGCCGCTCTTCTCGCGCTCCTGACGACGGGACTCCAGGGGACGCTCGCGGCGGTAGCGGCGCTCCCACTTGGCCTGCATGTCACGGCGGTCGCGGTAGGCGCGGTAGTCCGAGGGCATGGATCCTCCCGACGAGGACCCTCCCCCGGCTCCACCGCTCGGCGCGGAGGAGCCCCGGCCGTACTGCAGGTACAGGAACAGCACGGCGACGGCGGCCAGCCAGTAGAGGTGGTTTCCGAATCCTAAGATCACCAGGACGACAGTCCCGGACATGACGATGGTGCCCATCACGGGCCTCCGTTGAGCGTGGGTTGTATCTGGATCTGGATCTGGAGCGGTGATCGTTGATCGGTGATCGCGGTGATCGGTGATCGCGGTGATAGCGGTGATCGATGTCCCGACGGGGCGCTGGGGAAGGGCGACCGTCCGTCGGTGCGTAGAGAGTAGCCCCGGGTCCGCAGGGTTACCCCCGTCCTGCGAAAAGCGGCGTGAGCAGCTCCGTTACGCGTGTCCAGGGTAGGGATCCGGTCACTCGGCGCGCATCTCCTTTTCCCGTGACCCGAGCGCCGTGAATGAATGAGGGGCATGACCGAGTTCTCGTCCTTCACTTACGCCCACGATGGTGAACTGCTCAGCGGGGTGTACGGCGGTGACGCCGGCGGCCCGGACACGGCCACCGTCGTTCTGCTGCACGGCGCCGGCATCGGCAACAAGGAACGGCTGCTCCCGCTGCTCGCCGAGTTCGTGTCCCGCGGCTGCCGTGGGCTCGCCTTCGACTTCTCGGGGCACGGCGAAAGCACGGGCGCGCTGCGGGAGTTGAGCCTGCGGCGGCGCTACGAGCAGGCCGTCGCCGTCATCGACGCGCGCGTGCCGACGGACGGCCCGCTGATCCTGGTCGGCTTCAGCATGAGCGGGCAGACGGTGGCGGACCTCGTGGGGCATTACGGGGAGCGCGTGGCGGCGATCGGGCTGTGCGCCCCGGCGGTGTACACGCACGAGGCCTGGGATGTGCCCTTCGGAGACGGGGACGGGCGGTTCAGCCGGATCATCCGCAGGCCGGACGGGTGGCGTGGGGCGCCCGCGCTGGATGTGTTGCGGGCGTACGAGGGGCGGGCGGTGCTCGCGGTGCCGGGGACGGACGCGATCATTCCGACGGCCGTGACGCAGGCCGTGCAGGACTCGCTGGCAGCCCGCGCGCAGTTCACGCGGTTCGATGTGCCGGACGCGGAGCACATGCTGGGGCTGTGGTTCCAGGAACACGCCGAGGACCGGCGGGAGTTCGTGACCGCGGTCCTTACCGGCCTGGGTGACCGGGGATGGACGGCCACCCGGTCGTGGCTGGCCAAGCAGCTGCCGGAGGGGCGGACGGTGACCGCCACCGCCTTCGCGCAGGGCGGTTGGAGCTCACAGCTGCGGCGGCTCACCCTCGACGACGGCACGCGGCTCGCGCTGCGCACCTTCGTGAAGCCCTTCTTCCGCCGGCACGCACCCGGCCTGCTGACGCGCGAGGCGTCGGTCCTCACCCTGCTCGCCGCCCAGCAGGCCGTACCGGCACCCCGGTTGATCGCCGTCGACGCCACGGCCGAGCACTGCGACCATCCCTCGCTGCTGATGTCTCTGCTGCCGGGCCGCGTGCGGGTCGACGAGGTCGCCGAGGAGGATCTGGACCGTCGCATGGATCTGCTCGCCGCTCAACTCGCCGCGATCCACACGGTCGTACCGGACGAGCGCCCGCGGACGTACCAGGCGTGGACGTCTGCCGAGTGGGTACGGACGCCGGGCGGCCCGCTCTGGGAACGGGCCGTGGAGGTGATCCGCCGTGATCCCCCGGCATACGAAGGCTGTTTCCTGCACCGGGACTTCCACCCGGGGAACGTGCTGTTCAGCGGCGAGGGCGCCCAGTTGCGGATCAGCGGTGTCGTCGACTGGGTGGAGACGTCGTGGGGCCCGGCCGACCTGGACGTCGCCCACTGTTCAACGGCACTGGCACTGCTGCACGGCCCGGAGCACGGACTCGGCTTCCGCGCGCGGTACGAGGCGCACGGCGGACGCCGACTCGCCGACTCCGCCGACCACTTGTACTGGCGGCTGCTCGACGCCCTCGCCTACTCCCCCGACGCGGCGAAGCTCGCCGGGCCGTGGCGTGAGCTGGGGCGGACGGATCTGACGCCGGAGGTGCTGGGCGGGCGGTTGGCGGAGTATGTGGCGGGGTTGCTGGAGTTGTACGGCTGACGGGACATCGGAGCCGTACGGTTGACGCCGGTCAGACCCCGGGCTCGGCCCTGATCACCCCGGCCGCGACGGCCGCGCCCAGCGACGCGTGGTCGGCGGTGGTCTGGTCGGCGTAGGACAGGGCGAAGTCGGTGACCGCGTGGTCGAAGGTGTCGGCCTTGCCCAGATAGCCCGCGATGGCGATGCGGTCGCCGGAGCGGGCGTGGGCCCGGGCGAGGGCGGTGCCGCACAGGCGGGCGTAGGAGCGGAGGTCGTCGGGGCTCATCCCGGCGATGTCCGCGGAGCCCTTCATGTCACGCAGCTGACGCCAGTAGAAGGCGCGGCCCTCCGGCCCGGACATCCAGCCGAGGAAGACGTCACTGGCGGCCTGCAACTGCCGCTGGCCCGCGACGACGCGATGGCCGGGGTGGGTGTACGGCCCGGTCGGCAGATACTCCTCCAGTACGGACTGCCGCGCCTCCTTGATCTGCAGGAACAGCGGGTCGTCGGCGTCCCGTCCGGCGAGCAGCACGATGAAGCAGCGCAGGCCGACGCTGCCGACGCCGACGACCTTGCGGGCGGCATCGACGAAGCGGTAGCGGTCGAGGAGCAGGCGGCGCTCCTCGGAAAGGGTCGAGCGGTAGTCGCTGAAGATCTTGCGCAGGGAGGCAACGTCGGAGGTGCCCGCGGGTTCGAGCAGTGGCGGGTCGTGGACGATGCGGCGGCGCCCGTCGACCACTTCGGTGAGCTTGCCGTAGGCCTGCAGGCTGGTGCGGCGGCGGGCCCGGCCGAGGGTGGCCTCGACGCGGCGGCGGTCACGGGAGGAGCGGACCAGTGGCAGGAGCTCGGCGGCGTCGATGCGCGTGTACCAGACGTCGAGCTCGCCGAGCCGGGCCAGTCTCCGGATGGCCGTGCGGTACGCGGCCACGGCCTCCCGGGTCGCGCGGCGGACCTTGGCCTCCGGGTGGCCGTTCTCGCGGGCGGCCACGGCGACGGAGGCGGCGAGCCGTTTGACGTCCCACTCGAACGGGCCGCGGTACGTCTCGTCGAAGTCGTTGAGGTCGAACAGGAGGGCACGTTCCGGGGAGGCGTACAGGCCGAAGTTGAGCAGATGGGCGTCGCCGCACAGCTGCACGGTGAGGTCGGTGTGCGGGGCGACGGCGAGGTCGGCGGCCATCACGGCGGCGGCGCCGCGCAGGAAGGCGAAGGGGGACGCCGCCATCCGGCCGTACCTGATCGGCAGCAGCTCCGGCAGCCGGTCGAGGCCCTGGCGTTCCAGTACGGCGACGGGGTCGGGGCGGTCGACCGAGGGGAGCCAGGAGGCGTGGGCGGAGCGGGGGGCCCGCTTGCGGGCGGCCTTGCCGCGGAGCTCTCGGTCGGCGGGGGTGGTGGGGGTGCCGGGGGCCGTCACGAGAGGTCGGCTCCGCGTGCGGCTGGCCCGCACGGTGCCTGGCGTATGCCGTACGTGCCCTCGCTGCCCATCGCGCCTCCCGCTGCCACGCCCGCTCGGACGGGGACCCACGCCCTGTTCGCAGTGAACGGCGGGACGAGGCTCGTACGCATGCCGGATACGGCGATCGGGTGACGGCACCGGCGGCCGGCTCGACGGCGGGCCACTGTCAGTGGCGCCCGAGATGATGCGTTCAGGAACCAGGTGTCGGCGTGACGGGTGGAGGCCGGGATGGGTGAGGGGCTGCGGTTCATCGGGGTGGCCGAGCGGCGGGCTCGGCTGGGGTTGCGGCATCGGCTGGGCGGGGCGGCGCGGGCTGCGGGCCCGGCCGAGGTCGCCGAGTCCCTGGTCGCGCTGCACGGCACCGATCCGGCGACCGTGTACCTGGCCGTGGGCGCGCGGCTGGCGGAGCCCGCCAAGACCGTCGCTCGGACCGAGCGGGCGCTGTACGAGGACCGGGCGCTGGTCCGGATGCACGGCATGCGGCACACGGTGTTCGTGTTCCCCACCGAGCTGACGGCGGTCGTCCATGCCTCGACCGGCCTCGCGGCCGCCGCCCGGGAGCGTGCCTCCCTGATCAAGGACATGGCGAAGGCGGGCGCGCCGGACGCGGCATGGCTGGCTGAGGTCGAGGAGTCGGCGCTGGCCGCACTGGCACGGCGCGGTCAGGCCACGGCGGCCGAACTCGCCGAGGACGAACCGCGGTTGCGCGAGCAGTTCGTGTACGCCGCCGGGAAGAGCTACGAGGGCGTGCACACCGTCTCGACGCGACTGCTCCGGGTGCTGGGCGTCGAGGGGAAGGTGGTGCGGGGGCGGCCGCTGGGCTCCTGGACGTCCTCGCAGTTCCGGTGGGCCGTCGCGCCTGAGCATCCCGAGCTGCACGTGGGCGAGGCGCAGGCGGAGCTGCTGCGGCGCTGGCTCGCGGTGTGCGGGCCGGCGACGGAGGCCGACCTGAAGTGGTGGACGGGGTGGCGGGTGACCGAGGTGCGGCGGGCCTTGGCGGCGATCGGGGCGCGGGCCGTGTCCCTCGACGAGGGCACGGGGTACGTCGTCGACGGCGACGTCGGTCCCGTGGCCGGGCCCGCGGAGCCGTGGGCGGCGCTGCTGCCCGCCCTCGACCCCACGGCGATGGGCTGGCAGCGACGGGAGTGGTATCTGGCGCCGGAGCTGTGGCCGTCGCTGTTCGACCGGAGCGGCAATGTGGGGCCGACGGTGTGGTGGAACGGGCGTGTGGTGGGCGGGTGGGCCCAGCGGCCGGAGGGGGAGATCGTGTGGCGGCTGCTCGACGCCGAGGGCGTCGGGCGGGACGCGGAGGCGGCGATCGCTGCGGAGGCGGAGCGGTTGCGGGGGTGGGTGGGGTCGACGCGGGTGACACCGCGGTTCCGGACGCCGCTGGAGCGGGAGTTGTCGGCGTAGGGGTTTTCGCCCCCGCCGCCCCTACCCGTCCCATCCCCCAGGGGCTCCGCCCCTTCGACCCCGCCAGGGGCTCCGCTCCCTGGACCCCTGTCGGCCCGAAGGGCCTCGTCCTCAAACGCCGGACGGGCTGATTCAAGCGCCGGGCCCCCCAAAAAATCGAGGGGCGCCCGGCGCCATCTGTTCATCGCGAGTAACGCATGAACGCCCGCACCATGTGGCACGTCGTCTCCGACGGCGGATGGACCCCGATCATCTCCGCCGTGCTTCGGATCGTCTCGTTGCGCGCCTGGTTCGGCATGTAGACGCCCGAGTCGAGGAGCGCGATCGCCAGGCGCATGGCCTTGAGGCGGCGGTTGTGGGTGATGTACCACTCGCGCGGCCGGCCCGGCGGCAGCGCCCGCTTCTCCAGGGGCGCGTACGGCAGGTCGAGCAGCACCGGGTGCTTCGCGGTGGACTGGGTGGGCAGCGGCTTACGGGTCGGCTTCGGCTTCAGTGCGGCAGCGGGCACAGGCATCCTCCTGTCGCGGTCAGGGCGCTCACCGGAGACTTCGCTGTCCCCGGCGATTCCCTCGAACACTGCTCCCATTCTACTGGCCGCAACTGACAATCAGGAGTCCATGGAGGGCATCAAATGCCCAGGTCGGACCAGGATTTGGCGGCGTGTCACACCAGCTCCGCGAGATGCGCGTGAGACGGCGAAAAAATCGAACAGAGTCCACGCGGGCTACCGTGTGCCGCATGGAAATCTGGATCAACCCCGCCTGCTCCAAGTGCCGCAGCGCGCTCACGCTTCTCGACGCCGAGGGCGCCGACTACACCGTCCGCCGTTACCTGGAGGACGTGCCCACCGAGGACGAGATCCGGGCCGTGCTGGAACGGCTCGGACTGGAGCCCTGGGACATCACCCGGACCCAGGAGGCCGCGGCGAAGGAGCTCGGGGTCAAGGAGTGGGCACGGGACGCCTCGGAACGCGACCGGTGGATCAGGGCCCTCGCCGAGCACCCGAAGCTCATCCAGCGGCCCATCATCACCGCCGATGACGGCACGGCCGTCGTCGCCCGCACCGAAGAGGCCGTACGGGACGCTCTGTCCCGGTAGTTGAGGGTTTGTCGGGCGGCGGGTGCCGGGGCGGTGCGCGGTGTTACCCTCCGCCGCCATGACCTTCGGTGATCAAGGAATGCCGCACGGGCAGCAGCCCCAGCCGTACGGGCCGTACGGGCACCAGCCCGGGCCATATGGACAGCAACCCGACCCGTACGCCCAGTTCGTGGCCGAGCAGGAGCGGATACGTCGCCGGCGTCGGACCCGGCGCGCGGTGGCCGCCGGGACGGGCGTCGTCCTCGTCGCGGCCATCGCCGCCGGTGCGGCGATGTACCGGGGCGGGGAGGGCGACCCCGAGGCGGGCTCACCGGCCCCGACGGCCGTCTCCGATACGCCCGTTCCCACCGTCGACGTCACTCTGCCCTCCGACGCGCCGACCGCTCTCCCTTCGCTGCTCGCACGGCCGGTGATCCGCCCGGAGCAGGCGTTCCCGGACAAGAGCGTGCGCCTGAAGGACGACTCCCGGTACACGCGCGTGGACCTGGCCGGCACCACGGATTGTGCCCGCGGGATGTCGCCGGAGCTGGCCGAGCTGATCGGGCAGGGCCGGCCCTGTTCGAGGTTGACCGCCGCCCTCTTCACGGACGCCGACCGGCGTTCGCAGGTGACGGTCACGGTGCTGAGTTTCGAGCGCGTCGAGGACGCCTCCCGCGTGTTCATGATGGCCTCGATGGACCCGGTGACCTACCAGGTGGTCTCGCTCGATCCGCCGCCGGAGGCGGGGCTGCCGACGGTGCCGCCGGGCTCGGCAGGGGTTTTCCGGCGGGTGATGACCGTCCGCTCGGTGGTGTTCGCCAACGGGCAGTGGGGCGACGGCGCGGAGACGGAGGAGGCCGCGATCACCCGGCAGACCGAGGGCCTGCTGTCGTACGTCAACGACACGGTGGTGGCGTACGAGGACGGAAAGGGTGTGTGACGCAGGTTACTTAAGTGACTCCTGTAACCGCTGAGTAACTTCGTTCGGTATCTCGTACATAGCGGCGTACGCTCCCCTACCTCTCAGGAGGCGCGCATGTCGCGCAGGAGAACTGTCAGTACGAAGAAGAAGATCGCGCTGCTGGTGAGTGCGGCCACGGTGGCGGGAGGCGGTGCCTTCGTCATGGCGAGCACCTCGAACGCCTCGCAGACGCCGACGGTCAAGTCCGCCGCGGAGTCGAGCGTCTGCCAGGGGCTCGCCACCGCGCTCGGCAACAACCAGCGGTTCATCGAGGGGCAACAGGCCAGTCCGGACGCGCAGTCCGCGGCTCGGATCGCCAACCGTGAGGCCGTCATCAAGCAGATCCAGGTCCAGCAGGAAGCCTCCGGGTGTGTCGTTGGGGAGTCGGCTCAGGGCTCCCAGGCGTCGCAGCCGGCGCAGGGCGGAGAGCAGGCGGGACAGCAGGGTGGCGGTCAGCAGGCCGGCGGAGGCCAGCAGGCGGGGGGTGCCGCGCCGTCCCAGAGTGTCCCTGCGGGGAACGAGGAGGCGGGGAACGCCGGCGGCGGTGCCGCGGCCTCGGGCCAGCAGGTCTGCAACGGCTCGACCGTGACGCTCTCCGGCGAGGGCGGTGCTCCGGCGGCGTCCAGCAGCGAGTTCCCGGCCGGTACGAAGCTGAAGGTCACCAACCTGGACAACAACAAGTCCACGACGGTGGAGGTCACCTCGGTCTCCGGCAGCTGTGTGCTGCTCAACAACGCGGCCTTCGAGCAGGTGCGTGAGCCCGGCAAGTTCCTGATCCGCCGCGCGGTGATCGAGAAGGTGGGGTGATGCCGGGGTAGCCACGCCGTACGTGTCAGAGGTCCTGCTGCTCGCGGCCACGGGCGGCAGGACCGACGCGTCTGCCCCGTCCCGCCGCACACGGGGGGAGCGGCGGGGCAGGGGGGCGGGGCATTCCCATCGCATACGAGCCGCCGGGCCGTACTCCCCGGCGACCCCGGATGTCGCCGTATCGACTTTGCATGGCCGCTCACAGCGTGAAACGCACCACACCAATACCAGGTAACACGGGGTTCACATACGAGCAACGGCCGGGAAATCGCCTGTTGACAGGCTCGCGGACATCAAGAGCGGCGCCTCAGTGCCGCAGCGCCGCAGCACCCGCAAGTGCGCCTAGACCCACCCCCGAAGGATGTGGCCCGTGACCTTCAAGGCTGAGTACATCTGGATCGACGGCACCGAGCCGACGGCCAAGCTGCGTTCCAAGACGAAGATCATCGCGGGTGAGCCCGCCGGTCTGGACGCGCTGCCGATCTGGGGCTTCGACGGGTCCTCCACCAACCAGGCCGAGGGTCACGCCTCGGACTGCGTGCTCAAGCCGGTCTTCACCTGCCCGGACCCGATCCGCGGCGGCGACGACGTGCTCGTGCTGTGTGAGGTCCTCAACATCGACCTCACCCCGCACGCCACCAACACGCGTGCCGCGCTCGTCGAGGTGGCGGAGAAGTTCGCCGCCCAGGAGCCGATCTTCGGCATCGAGCAGGAGTACACCTTCTTCCAGGACGGCTACCCGCTCGGCTTCCCCAAGGGCGGCTTCCCGGCCCCGCAGGGCGGCTACTACTGCGGTGTCGGCGCCGACGAGATCTTCGGCCGTGAGGTCGTCGAGGCGCACCTGGACAACTGCCTGGAGGCCGGTCTCGGCCTCTCCGGCATCAACGCCGAGGTCATGCCCGGCCAGTGGGAGTTCCAGGTCGGCCCGCTGTCCCCGCTCGAGGTCTCCGACCAGCTGTGGATCGCCCGCTGGCTGCTCTACCGCACCGCCGAGGACTTCGGCGTGGCCGCGACGCTGGACCCGAAGCCGGTGAAGGGCGACTGGAACGGCGCCGGTGCGCACACCAACTTCTCCACCAAGGCGATGCGCGAGGGCTACGACGCCATCATCACCGCGTGCGAGTCGCTCGGTGAGGGCTCCAAGCCGCTCGACCACGTCAAGAACTACGGCGCCGGCATCGACGACCGCCTGACCGGTCTGCACGAGACCGCCCCGTGGAACGAGTACTCCTACGGCGTCTCCAACCGTGGCGCCTCGGTCCGTATCCCGTGGCAGGTCGAGAAGGACGGCAAGGGCTACATCGAGGACCGCCGTCCGAACGCCAACGTCGACCCGTACGTGGTGACCCGCCTGATCGTCGACACCTGCTGCTCCGCGCTGGAGAAGGCCGGCCAGGTCTGATCCGCCCATGGCTCCTCGAAGGGGGCGTCCACCGGTCCGGTGGGCGCCCCCTTCGCCGTGCGGTGACGGCGTTGTCAGTGGGGCGTGCCATCGTGGGGGCATGGAGATCAACGGGGGCCGTCTCGCCGTCAAGGTCGAGACGGAGTACGGCGAGACGTATGTGCGGATGCCCGAGGAGCAGTTGCGCGAACTGGTGCTGCGGCTCGGGGAGCCCGGTGACCGCTGGCTGGTGGCCCAGCGGATACCGGACCTGCCCGATGTGTTCGCGCAGGTGTGGCACGAGGAGGGCGGGGACCACCGGCTGGAGCACCGGCTGGGCGAGGACGGGTTCTACGGCGCGAATCTCGCCGACGCCGGACAGGTGGCGGCGCTCATGAGCGGCTGGGCACGGCAGGACCCGGGCTGGGATGTGGGCGTGTCCTGGGAGCCGATCGACCTGGGCCCCGAGGACGAAGTGCCCGACCTGCCGGACGACATACGGGAGAAGGTCGAAGAACGCGTCAGGGTGCGGCTGCGCTGCGGGTACGACAGCCGCAGGGAGCTCGCCGACATCGCCGAGGACCACCTCGTCGAGGGGGGCGAGCGACCGGTGTCCAAGGCCCAGGCGTGGCAGCTCGTGGACCGGCTGTGGCTGGAGAGGCTCGCCGTGCAGGAGACGTGGGAGGGCGTCACCGATCCGGAGCGGCTCACCAGCGCCTTCGATGCGCTGGAAGCCTCCGGCATCACCGCCCGGGAGAACTTCACCTGCTGCCGAGGCTGCGGCATGGCGGAGATAGGGGCGGAACGGGAGGACGCGCGGGGGTTCGTCTTCTTCCACCAGCAGGGCACGGAGCATGCCACCGACGGGTACGGTCTCAGCCTCTACTACGGCGGGTTCGACGGCTCCGAGGAGACCACCACTGCCGTCGGGCGCGAGGTCGTCGCCGTGCTCGCCGCCGCCGGGCTGTCCACGGAGTGGGACGGTTCCCCCGGCAAAGCGATCAACGTCACGCCGTTGACCTGGGAGAAACGGCTGGAAGGATGAGAGGAAGGGTCCCGTCCAGCGAGGCCGTCTGCTTCAATGGAGGCATGGCCAGCTTCCAGAAGCACTCCGCGACAGGTCGCCATGACCTCGAGCCCTTCTGGCCTTCCCGTCAGCACCACGACTTCGACCGGGTGTGTTGCCGCGCGGTGAACGCGCGGGCCCTGTAAAGCCGTACCCTCTCGGCCTTCGGCCAGCGCGAAACGACGTACGTCTTCCCACGGACCTCTCGCGCGAAAAGAGCTGACCTCTCATGGCGACCACTCGTTCTCTGTCCTCCGCCGCCACGCTCAACTCCCCCGCCCCGAACGGTTCACGGCATCATCTGCGTGCCGTGGACCGGGACGAGGTGATCGAGATCGCGGACCTCCTGCCGCCGGGTGCCACCTGGCTGCCCGCTCCCCAGCACTCCCTGCCCACGCTGCCGGGACAGCCGCCGATGATCGGCTACCTCGTGCTCGTCCCGGCCGACCAGCAGCCGCCGGTCGCACCGGTCGCGAGCCCGGTCCGTGACACCGCCGGCGACCCGCTCGTCACCGTCGACACCGTGCGCCGCAGCGCGGCGGTCGACGGGCGGGAACTCGACCTCACCTACCTGGAGTTCGAGCTGCTCGCCCATCTGGTGGCCAACCCCCACCGGGTGCACACGCGCGACCAGCTGGTCACCACGGTGTGGGGGTACGGGCATGTGGGCGACGGCCGTACCGTCGACGTCCACATCGCCCGGCTGCGCCGCAAGCTGGGCGCCGAGCACCGGGACACCATCCGGACCGTGCGGCGGGTGGGGTACAAGTACGCCCCGCCGGCCGGGCGCTGACCTCCCCGGCCGCTCCCCCGAGGCTCTGCTGACGGCAGAGTCCTGTTCCGTCCCGCGCCCGCACCGGGCAGAGTCGGCGGCATGAGACTTCTGGTGCTGGGTGGTACGGAGTTCGCGGGACGGGCCGTCGTGGAGGCGGCGCTCGGGCGCGGCTGGGACGTGACCGTCTTCAACCGGGGGCGGCACGAGCCCCCGGCCGGGGTGCGGTTGCTGCAGGGTGACCGCACCGCGTCCGACGGGCTGGCCGCGCTCGCCGAGGACACCGGCGAGTGGGACGCCGTCGTCGACACCTGGTCGGCGGCGCCCCGCGCGGTGCGGGACGCGGCGCGGCTGCTGCGGGGCCGCGCCGCGCGGTATGTGTACGTGTCGAGCTGCTCGGTGTACGCATGGGCGCCGCCCGCCGGGTACGCCGAGGACGCGCCGCTGGTCGAGGGCGCCGAGTCCGGTGCGGAGCACACCGACTACCTGCGCGACAAGCGGGGCGGCGAGCTGGCCGTGGTCGAGGAGTTCGGGGCGGAGCACTCGGTGCTCGTGCGGGCGGGGCTGCTCCTCGGCCCTTACGAGAACGTGGGCCGGCTGCCCTGGTGGCTGACCCGGATCGCGCGCGGCGGGCCGGTGCTGGCGCCGGGCCCGCGGGACCTCCCCCTCCAGTACGTCGACATCCGTGACCTCGCGGAGTGGATCCTGGGCGCGGTGGAGCAGGAGCTCAGCGGGCCGTACAACCTGATGAGTCCGCAAGGGCACGCCACCATGGGCGAGTTGCTGGACGCCTGCGTGGCCACCGTCGGCGGAACCGCCGACCTGCGCTGGACCGAACCCGAGGTGATCCTGGACGCGGGCATCGAGCCCTGGACGCAGCTGCCGGTGTGGGTGCCGCCGGGCAGCGACATGCACGACGCCCTGCACGCCGCGGACGTCTCCAGGGCCGTCGCGACCGGGCTGCGCTGCCGGCCCGTCGAGGAGACCGTCGCCGACACCTGGCGGTGGCTCCAGGACATCGGCGGTACGGCACCCATGCGACCGGACCGGACCGCCAAGGGCCTCGACCCCGAGGTGGAGGCGAAGGTACTCGCGGCGGCCGGGCAGGGTGTACCTGGCACCACCTCCTGATCCGGGGCCTCGGCCCCGTGACCGCCGCCGCGGCCTCGGCGAAACTGACGGCATGACCAACGACAAGAAGAGCAGCGGCAGTTCGAGGGCACGGGGGATGGGGCTCGCCGCGGTACGGGGGCTGGCGTTGGCGCTGGTGTCGCTGCCGGGGGCCGTCCTCTGCTTCGTCCTCTCCCTTGTGTCCCTCGCGCTCGTTCCGATCGGCGTCGGCATCGTCACGACGCCGTATGTGCTGACCGGCGTGCGGACGTTCGCGAACTGGCGGCGCGTCCTCGCGGCCGAGTGGGGCGGGGTGCGGATCCCGTCGGCGTACCGGCCGTTGCCGAAGGACGCCAACCCGTGGACCCGCACCTTCGGGATGCTGCGCGACCCGGCGACCTGGCGGGACCTGCTGTGGCTGCCCGTCGACATGACGGCGGGGTTCCTCACCGCGCTGCTGCCGGCCGTGCTGCTCTTCTATCCGCTGGAGGGGTTCGCGATCGCGGCCGGGTTATGGCGGGTCTTCGCGGACTCCGCCGGCGGCACGTACTGGTACGGCTTCGTGCCGGTCACCGGCCAGGCGTCCGCGCTGGGCGCCGGCCTCCTGGCCCTCGTGCTGCTCTTCCTCGCCCACTTCTACACCCCGCGCCTGCTCCAGACCCACTTCCGGCTCACCCGGGCGGTCCTCGGCTCCGACCAGGGCCAACTGGCCGAGCGGGTGAGGGTGTTGACCGAGACCCGGCGGGACGCCGTCGACACCTCCGCCGCAGAGCTGCGCCGTATCGAACGCGATCTGCACGACGGGGCACAGGCGCGGCTGGTGGCGATGGGCATGGACCTGGGCACCATCGAGATGCTGCTCGACAAGGACCCGGAGCAGGCGAAGCAACTCGTCACGCAGGCCCGCAAGTCCTCCGCCGACGCGCTCGCCGAGCTGCGCGACCTGGTGCGCGGCATCCATCCGCCGGTGCTCGCCGAGCGCGGACTGGGCGACGCCGTAAGGGCGTTGGCGCTGCGGATGCCGATCACGACCGAGGTGAACGTGGAGCTGCCCGGGCGTGCGGAGGCGCCCGTGGAGTCGGCGGCGTACTTCGCGGTCAGCGAGGTGCTCACCAACGCCGTGAAGCACTCGGGCGCCGACCGGATCTGGATCGACCTGCACCACACGAACGACATGCTGCGCATCACCGTCACCGACAACGGCAAGGGCGGCGCGGTGATCGGGGCCGGTTCGGGCCTGGCCGGGGTCGAGCGGCGACTGGGTACATTCGACGGCGTCCTGGCCGTCAGCTCTCCCGCGGGCGGCCCCACCATGGTCACCATGGAGATTCCTTGCGCGTTGTCCTAGCCGAAGACCTGTTCCTGCTGCGCGACGGTCTCGTCCGGCTCCTTCAGGCCTACGACTTCGAGATCGCGGCGGCGGTGGAGACCGGCCCCGAACTCTCTCGCGCACTGGCCGAGCTGGAGCCGGACGTCGCCGTGGTGGACGTACGCCTGCCGCCGACCCACACCGACGAGGGCCTGCAGTGCGCCCTGGAGGCCCGCCGGAGGAAGCCGGGGCTGCCGGTGCTGGTGCTGTCCCAGCACGTGGAGCAGTTGTACGCGCGGGAGTTGCTGGCCGACGGCAGTGGCGGGGTCGGCTATCTGCTGAAGGACCGGGTGTTCGACGCGGACCAGTTCGTGGACGCCGTACGACGCGTAGCGGCGGGCGGGACGGCGATGGACCCGCAGGTGATCCAGCAGCTGCTGACCCGGCGGGCGGCGGACGACCAGCCGCTCGCCCGGCTCACGCCCCGCGAGACGGAGGTGCTGGAGCTGATGGCGCAGGGGCGGACGAACGCGGCGATCGCCGACCGGCTCGTCGTCACGGAACGGGCGATCGCCAAGCACACCGCCAATATCTTCGCCAAACTGGGCCTGGAGGTGTCGGAGGACGACAACCGTCGCGTGCTGGCGGTTCTCGCCTATCTCGACCATGGCCGGTAAAACCGGACCGCCCATTCACCCGCCGTACGGGATCAACAACTCCTGGTGTTTCAGGGCCTGTTGAGAACACAGCGTTCTCACGAATCTCTCAACAATTTCCGAGACGGCTGAACACCCCTGGGACGCCCTCCGTATGAGAGGGAGCCGCTTCACTCCTGTCGGGCGCCTCGATGCCCCCGAAAAAGGAAGTCAGAGGAGTTCCATGGGACGCAACACAAGAAAACGCCGGATGCCGCTGGCCACCAAGGCCATAGCCGGGACGGCGGCCCTAGCGCTCGGTGGGGGCGGGCTTGTATGGGCCAACTTCTATGCCTCGGCACATGAGGACAACAACTCTGGGTGGAACCAGACGAAGTCCACGAACGCCCAGATCGCGACGATCAACTGCCCGGATGTCGGCCAGAAGCTGACGAAGGTGCCGAGGAGCGCGCGCAAGGGTGTCGCCAAGGAGCTGGCGCTGTTGGACAGGCAGGTCACGGACGCCTACAAGCGTCTCGCCGAGACGCGACAGGCCCAGGCCGGTGACGCCAACTACGTCAACAACGCCATCCTCGGCCCGCTGAAGTCCAAGCGCGTGGCCACGCTCGACCGGATCGGCATCAACATCAACCGGGCCGGCGGCCAGCGCCCGCAGAACCTGGACCAGCTCGCCCAGTGCCAGGGCGTCCCGGCCGAGCAGCCGCAGACCAACGACGGCCAGCAGGACGGCGACCAGAACCAGGACGGTCAGGACCAGAACAACGACGGTCAGGACCAGAACCAGGACGGTCAGGACCAGGGCGGCCAGGACGGCGGCGGACAGGACCAGGGCGGCAACGGCGGTCAGGCCGGCAACGGTCCGAACGCGGACGACTTCGTGGACATCACGCAGGTCCAGGGCAGCGCCCAGCTGGGCGTCGGCGCGAACGGCCTCCCCGCGAACGGGGACAGCGGTTCGACCGGTAGCTTCACCACGAATTGCGGTACCAACCAGAACGAGAACCGCAACTCGGACAACGTGATCGTCGCTCCCGGTGTCAGCAACGGTGCGCAGCACCAGCACGACTACGTCGGCAACCAGGCCAACAACGCTTTCGCGAGCGACCAGGACCTGGCGAACGGCGACACCACCTGCCAGAACCAGGGTGACAGGTCGTCGTACTTCTGGCCTGTGCTGCGTATCCAGGACGGTCAGAACGACATCGACGCCAACGCCCCCGGCGGCGGTCAGGACGGCAACGTCGGCACGATCGTCGAGCCCAGCGAGGCACAGCTGAAGTTCGTCGGCAACAGGACGAGCGATGTCGTCGCGATGCCGCAGGCCCTGCGCATCATCACCGGTGACGCCAAGTCCTTCGTGAACGGCAACGCCAACGCCAACGCCAACTGGAGCTGCACCGGCTTCGAGGACCAGGTCCAGCTGCACGACAAGCTCCCGATCTGCCCCGAGGGCAGCTCCGTGGTGCGGACGTCCAACTTCCAGAGCTGCTGGGACGGTCAGAACATCGACAGCGCCAACCACCGTACTCACGTGGCGTTCGTCCAGGCCGACGGCACCTGCGCCAACGGCTTCCAGGCGATCCCCCAGCTCCAGGTCCGCCTGGTCTATGACGTTCCGGCCCCGCAGATCCAGAACGGACAGGTCCAGAACGCCTTCGCAGTGGACTCCTTCCCGGACCAGCTGCACAAGGCGATCACCGACCACAACGACTTCATCAACTTCTTCGACGAGAACACGATGAACGAGATGGTCCAGTGCATCAACAGCGGGCAGGACTGCCAGTAGTCCTCATCCGGTAGGAACAGCAGAAAGCCGGCGGTGGGATTTCCCACCGCCGGCTTTCGCTTGCCTCGACGAATTGAAAGACGACCAAGTCAGCCGTGGTGGCTGCCGCTGTTGTTGTGGCTGCCACCGGGATTCATATGGGCGGACCCTTCCTCCATGGTCCCGCCGAGCGTGCTCTGCAGTGCGGTGACCGTCTTCTCCTGGCCGACGGCGACCCACTTGCGGCCGACGAGGTAGTAGCCGCCGTAGTCCTTCGCCCCGCTCAGCCACTCGGCCTGGCCGCGGTCGGTGGCGAAGGTCGCGAGGACGAACTTGCCGTCGGTGTTCTTGCAGAGGGCCTGCCGGATTTCGTCGGCGTCGGTCTGCATGTTCGGCTTGCACTTCACCTCGGCGGCCAGGTGCTCCAGGCTGCCGGTGGCGGTCTCGGGCACGGCGGCCTTCTCGTCGCCACCGGATCCGCATCCTGCCAGCGCGAACACCGCCGCGGCACCGGCCGCCGCGAGCATCGGTCGGGTCACCTTCATGTCTTCCTCCCTGCAGGGGCCTCCCCGTGGATACGGCTCCCGCGCGCGGAGCGCTCAAAATACCGCTCCCGCGTTCGCCCACCCGTGCGAGAGTGGCCCGGTGAACCAGGACTGGGAAGACCGCGTGGCCGCCGCATGGGCGACCTTCGACGACTACGCCGAGGGGCAGGCGGCCGACTTCCGCGCCGTGATCGACGCGCTCGTCGCCGAACTCCCCGACGACAGCCCCCTGGGCCCCTTCGAGCAGGCCTGCGCCTGGGACTCGACGGGACACTCCGACAAGGCGGTACCGCTGTACCGGGAGGCGCTCACACGAGGGCTGACCGGCTACAAGGGACGGCGGGCCAAGATCCAGCTGTCCAGCTCGCTCAGGAACATCGGGCAGGCGGACGAGGGCGTCAAGCTGCTGACGCCCGAACTTGACGCCCCCTCCGACGAACTGGACGACGCGGTTCGGGCGACCCTGGCGCTGTGCCTGTCGAGCCTGGGGCGTGACCGGCAGGGGCTGGCTCTGGTACTGGGCGCCCTCGCGCCTCATCTGCCGCGCTATCAGCGCTCGATGGCGAACTACGCCCGAGCACTGGTGGAACCCGAGGGCTGAGCCGGCCCGAAAACGCTCCCGGGCGGTCCGGGTGAAGGTGACCAACCGACGATTCGCTCGTTCTGCTGAACGTGCAGTCACAGGATGTCGCCCCGCGCCCGGTCCCCGCCTCGGACGACCCCGTCGTCGACGTCGAGCGGGCCGAGGCCGCGCTCGTCGAGCACTATCCGCGTCTCGTCCGGCTCGCCTACCTCGTGCTGCCGCCGAGCCTCGGTCGCAACCGGCGCGTCGTGACCGCGCACTCCCTCACCCAGCGCGCGCTGCCCCGGGGCCGGGCGGCGGCGGCGCCGGTGATCCCGGCCCAGTCGACCGGCCGCGAGGGCGACCCCGGGTACGCACTGCTCCGGCTCCGCGTCCTGCGTACGGCGCTGGAGGCGGACCGGCCGCTCAAGCGCCTGGCGTGGCCCAAGCGCTCCCAACTGCCGCCCCTGCTGCCCCAGATCTGGGGCCTGCGCCTCTTCCCCCGGTCGGGCGGCGCCGACGAACTCGCCCTGGACCAGCGGCTGTCGGCGCTGTCCGGCCCGGCGCGGGCGGCCTACGTCCTGCGCGGCCTGGAGAAGCTCACGGAGCACGAGGTGTGCGAGGTCCTGGATGCGGCCGGTGTCGACTACGTGGACGACGCGCTGGAGGAGGCCGACACCGTCCCCGCGCAGTACGCGCTGCTCGACTCCCCCGAGTTCGACCCCTGCTCGCTCCAGGCCCGGCCCACCGACCTGATGCGGCGCAGGCAGCACATGAAGGCCGCGCTCGCCGCGGGTGCCGCCCTGCTGGTGTCCGGGGCGCTGCTCGGCCTGCCCGGCGAGGGCTGGGGTCCGGACGGTCCCGCCGCGCCCCCGTACGCGCAGAACCCGGCGGCCGAGGCCGCCCTCGACCCGGCCCAGCTGACCAGGGTCCCCGCGCTGGCCTGGCAGTCCTCCGCCCGCACCGACTTCTCGGTATGGCCCCCGCGCGGCGACCTCGCCGACGACTCGGCCCTCCTGCGCCGGGCCCTCGCCGTCTGGGCCCGCCCCGGCGAGACGGTCCAGGTCTCGGCGACCCCCGGCACCCCGGCGGGCGGACCGCCCGGCGCACCGCAACTGCTGTACGCGGGGGTCGTCGACAACGCCCGGGTGGTGATCCTCTACGACGGCATGCGCATCGCCCGCTACGCCGAGCCGAAGGACGGCACGGCCGGGGCCGCCCTGGATTTCTCCCGGGTCGACGGCGCGGGCCGGGCGGAGGCGAGTGCGGTGGTGCTGGGCCGGGCCGACGGCAACGTCCGCTATCTGCTGGCGCCCTGGGTGAAGCGGGCGGCCGAGCGGGATCTGTTGAAGCCGCGTACCGGGACGATGGACCTCACCGTGACCGACGGGATCACCTCCCCGATGGCGAGCCCCGTCACCCAGCAGACCGGCACCTGCACCTCGTGGAACGCCCTGCAGCTGACCGACAGCACCGGCACCCGGCTGCTGACCGACCTCGCGGAGCTGGTGCCGGCCCGCCTGACCACCGGCCGTCCCGGTGCGGTGAGGGACGCGGCCGGGCCGGCGGCGCTGCGCACCTGGGCGCCGTACTCCTGCTGGCTGGGCGCGATGCGGTCCGCGGGCGTGCGTACGGTCAACGCCTGGGCGTTCGCCCAGCAGGCGCTGCCCGACGGGACCGGTGCGGCGCAGTGGCTGTGCACGCGTGCCGAGACCTGGCGGGGCGGCGGCGAGCGGGTGCTGGCCCAGTTCCGGGCGCCGGGTGCGACGCAGGCGACGGTGGCGGCGAAGGGCCAGAACGTGGCGGCGTGCGGGGCGCGGGATCCCCATGTGCTGGCCGGGGTCCGGTGGAGAGCGCGGACGGGCGACTGGTACCTCCTGGCGGCGGGCACCCGCGACACCGAGTCGATCCACGCCACGGGCGGCGTCCGCGGCACCTCCAAGGGCAGCCTGCTGACCGTACGGGCGGAGCAGGGGGCCCGGGCCGAACTGAAGGGCACACTGGAGAGCGGACGCCGGATCAGCGGGCTGGAGTGAGTCCGGCCGCCACCGGAGCGGCGCTGCTGACACTCGCGTAAACAAGGTCGTGCACGGGGGTTCACCCCGGGACTACCCGTCAGTACATTGACGCCATGTCTAATACGCACGACCGGGTGCCCCTCAAGGCCCGCAAGGTGTCCTTCTCCTGGGACGGCACCCCCTTGCACTGGGTGCCGGGGGATCCGTTCACCACGCACACCATCAACGTGCTGCATCTGCTCCTGCCTGCCGGTGAGCGGTGGTTCGTGCACGTGTACAAGCAGGTGCTGCCGTACATCCGGGACGAGCGGCTGCGCGAGGACGTCATCGGGTTCATCGGGCAGGAGGCGATGCACTCGCAGGCCCATGACGAGGTGCTGCCGCATCTGCGCGAGCAGGGGCTCGACCCGACCCCGTACACCGCCCAGGTCGACTGGCTCTTCGAGAAGCTGCTCGGCGACCGCACCCTGCCGCCGGGGCGGGCGCGGCGGTGGTGGCTGATGGAGCGGGTGGCGCTGATCGCGGCGATCGAGCACTACACCGCGTTCCTCGGCAACTGGGTGCTGAACGCCGACGAGTTGGACCGGCGCGGGGCCGATCCGACCATGCTGGACCTGCTGCGCTGGCACGGCGCCGAGGAGGTGGAGCACCGGTCCGTCGCCTTCGAGCTGTTCATGCACGTCGACGGGAGTTACCGGCGGCGCGTACGGACCTGGGCGACCGCGTTCACGGCCCTCGTCTTCCTGTGGCAGCGCGGGGCGCGGTTCTTCATGGAGAACGACCCCACGCTCGTCGACGGCCGGGCCACCTTCAAGGACTTCTACGTCCGCGGCAGGCGCGGCACGCTTCCCGCGACCGGGGACATGCTCAGGTCCATCCCCCGGTATCTGAGCCGTGCGTACCACCCCTCGCAGGAGGGTTCCACCGAGCAGGCCGTCGCCTATCTGGCCTCCTCCCCCGCCGCGCTGGCCGCCGAGTCGGCCGAGAAGTCCGCGAAGGGTGGCGCCTGATGCCGAAGCTCCGGACCGTCGCCGTGATCGCCGGTGCCGCCCTGCTCGCCCGGCGGGCGATGCGGCGCCGCATCCAGGCCTCGCCGCTGTGGCCGATGCCCGCCCTGGAGGAGCCGGTCTCCGGGCGGCCGAGGTCGCGGGCGCTGCGGCTGCTGGTGACCGCGCGCGAGGAGGTCGCCGAGGGCGTCGTACAACTACGGCTGGAGGGGCGTGACTTGCCGCGCTGGGAGCCCGGAGCGCATCTCGACCTGGTGCTGCCGTCGGGGCTGGTGCGGCAGTACTCGCTGTGCGGCGACCCCGAGGACCCCTCGTCGTACACCGTGGCGACCCGGCTGGTCCCGGACGGGCGGGGCGGCTCGCGTGAGGTGCACGAGCAGGTCCGGGAGGGCATGGAACTGGAGGTGCGCGGGCCACGGAACCGTTTCCCGCTCGTGCGGGCCGAGTCGTACGTCTTCGTCGTGGGCGGCATCGGGATCACGCCCGTCCTGCCGATGCTGCGGGCGCTGCCGGACGACGCGGAGTGGAGGCTGGTGTACTGCGGTCGCGCTCGCACCTCGATGCCGTTCCTGGAGGACGTCGAGAAGCTCGGCCGCATGGGGGTCCCCCCGGGCGAGCGAAGCCGAGCCTGGGGGAGCGTGACCGTCGTGGAGGGGCGGCCCGATCTCGACGCACTCCTCGCCGGGGTACCCGAGGGAGCCGCCGTCTACTGCTGTGGTCCGGAGGGGCTGATGGCGGCGGTGGAGGAGCGGTTCCCGTCGGTCCATCTGGAGCGGTTCACGCCCCGCGCCTCCGGCGGCGATGCCTTCGAGGTCGAACTGCGGCGCAGCGGGCGGACGTTGACCGTGCCCGCCGACTCGACCGTACTGGCCGCCGTCCGCGCCGAGCTGCCCGGCACCCTGTACTCCTGCGAGCAGGGCTTCTGCGGGACCTGCCAACAGCGGGTGCTGGCGGGCGAGGTGGACCACCGGGACGAGTTGCTGACGGACGCGGAGCGCGCCGACTCCATGCTGATCTGTGTGTCGCGGGCGCGGGGTGATCGACTCGTACTGGACATGTGAACACCCGCGATCAGTCCGGTCCGTTCGGGGCCGGAATCGATCGGTAAGGTGTTCGCATGACTACCGGGGTACGGCGAAGATTGGGAGTCGAGGAGCGACGGCAGCAGTTGATCGGCGTCGCCCTCGAACTGTTCAGCCGGCGCTCGCCCGACGAGGTCTCCATCGACGAGATAGCGTCGGCCGCGGGCATCTCGCGGCCGCTGGTCTACCACTACTTCCCCGGCAAACTCAGCCTGTACGAAGCCGCGTTGAAGCGCGCCTCGGAGGACCTGGCGGGCCGGTTCGTCGAGCCGCCCGAAGGGCCGCTGGGGGCGCGGCTACTGCGGGTGATGCGCCGGTTCTTCGACTTCGTCGACGAGCACGGCCCCGGATTCTCGGCCCTGATGCGCGGCGGCCCGGCGGTCGGCTCGACGGCCACGAACGCGCTCATCGACTCGGTGCGGCAGGCCGCGTATGTCCAAATCCTTTCGCATCTGAAGGTGGAGAGCCCGCCCGCGCGACTGGAACTGGTCATCCGCTCCTGGATCTCGCTCGCCGAGTCGACGGCACTGATCTGGCTGGACGGCCGGCGCATCCCGCGCGCCGAGCTCGAGGTCCAACTCGTGCACGACTTCGCCGCGCTGGCCGCCGTCAGCGCCGCCCACGACGAGGAGATGGGCGCACTGCTGCGCCGCATGCTCAAGGACGAGCCGGCCGACGGTCCGTTCGAGGACCTGGTCGCCCGGCTGATCACGCTGGCGTCCTAGGTCACTCAGGGCCTTTTGGACGCTGTCTACCGTTCGAACTTGCGGTACGACGGGTCGAGGTCACGTACCTCGGCGGAGGCGTGCAGGACGACGCCGTCGTCCTCGACGTGCTTGCGCAGCAGCTCCAGGACCGCCTCGGTCAGCTTCGCCTTCGTCTCGTCGGTGCGGCCGGCGAGCAGGCCGAGCGTGACGTGGACGACCGCGTGGTCCTGCTCCTCGGGGTCCTCGTAGCCGAAGGCCGTGAAGTCGCCGGCCCGGAACTGCGTCTTGCAGGCCTCCGGCTTGGCCGCCGCGATCTCGACGGTCGCGGTGTGCAGGTCCCGGGCGAAGGCCGCCCGGTCGAAAGAGATCGTCCTCGAGTGGTCGACGGTGATCTGCGGCATGGGCACTCCTGTTCTACGTCAGCAGCGCTCACCCTAACCGCAGCGCCAGCATCGCGATGTCGTCGTCCCGCTCCCGTCCGAAGCAGCCCAGCAGGGTGTCGCACAGCGCGTCCAGGCCGGCCGGAGCGTCGGTGGCGGCCGTGCGCAGTTGCTCCATGGAGACGGCCAGGTCGATGCCGCGGGTCTCGATGAGGCCGTCGGTGACCATGAGGAGGCGGTCCTCCCGGCTCAGGACCAGTTCGGTCGGCTCGGGCCGGTCGAGGGCGAGCCCCAGCAGCGGACCGCTCACCGGGACGTACTCGGCGTCGCCCTCCCGCGGCACGATCAGCGGCGGGATGTGGCCCGCGTTGGCGATCCGCACCCGCCCGCTCCCGGGATCGACCAGGGCCAGGCAGACCGTGGCGGTGACGTCGGGGTGGTAGTGCAGCAGCATCCGGTCGAGCCGCTCGGCCAGTGCCCGCGGATCGCTCTCCTCGACGCAGTGGGCGCGCAGCGCGTGCCGCATCTCGACCATGACGGTGGCCGCCTCCAGCGAGTGCCCGACGACGTCCCCGACCGCGGTGAGCACCCCCTCCTCCGTGCGCAGGGCGGCGTAGAAGTCGCCGCCGATCTCGGTCTGCCGGGAGGCGGGCACGTACCGCACGACGAGATCGACGCCCGGCACCTTGGGCAGCCGGTGCGGCTGGGGCAGGAAGCTGCGCTGGAGGGTGAGGGCGATGTCTCGTTCCTCCTGGTACATCAGCAGCGGCTCGGCGGCGAGCGCGGTGGCCTGGGCGAGTCGCTCGGCGGGGCGCTCCGCGGGTCGCTCCGCGGGGAGTGCCGCTGCGGTGAGTGCCGCGATAGGCCGTCGCTCGTCTGCGCGTCCGTTGTGGCTTGTCGTGCCCCGCGGCGGAGCCGCATGTCGATGCAGCCCCGCGCCCCTTAGGGGCGCTGCAGGTACCGCAGTCTGGCGCGCTGGCGTGGCGATGCACACCTGGGCTCGGCCCTCCTGGGTGAGCGCCAGTACCAGGCGGGCGTCCTCCTGGATGCCGGGCCGGAAGAAGCCCGCAGGCCACAGCGACGCGGGGACGACGGTGCTGTGCACGCCGGCCCGCCCGCCCCACCCTTCCGCGACCCGCGTGATCAGCCGGGCCGCCGCCTCCCGCACGCCGGCGTCGGGCAGCGCGAGCCGGCTGGGCGGGGTGCCGCAGTGCGTTTCCCCGTCCGGGCCGATGACGAACACCACGGCGGGCGCGTCGGCCAGCCGGGCCGCGCCCGCGGCTGCCGCGTCGGCCAGTTCCCCCAGGCAGCGCGCGGTCTGCACGGCGACGATCGCCTCGGACAGCAGCGTCAGCCGGTGCGCGAGCGTCTCGGCGGCGGCGCTGCGGCGCGCTCCACGGACGGCGGCCCGTACGACGGCCTGGATCTCGCTCGGCTCGGCCGGCACCGTCAGGTAGGCGTCGGCGCCCGCGTCGAGACCCCGGCACCGGTCCACCGCCTCCACGGCCGTCGCGGAGAAGTGGACGACGGGCAGCCGGGCCATGGACGGCCGGGACTTGACCTGCCGGCACAACTCGAAGCCGTTCATGTCCGGCAGCCCGACGTCGACGAGGGCCACGTCGGGCAGTGCGCCCGCGCGCAGCCGCACGTCGAGCTCGCTCAGCGCCTCGCCCGCGCTCGCCACCGGTACGACGTCGTGCCCCGCACGGCGCAGCACGGCGCCCATGGCGTAGCGGCTGGCCGAGACATCGTCGACGACCATCACGGTCGTGCCGAACTTCTTGCCGTCACCGTTCATCGTCAACCGTCCATCGTCGCCTGCCCCCGATCCGCACGAATGGGGCGGCCCGGTGACCGGGTCCGCCCCATTCAACCTAGCGATGTGATCAGAGGGTTGGTGAGAAGACGGCGACAGTGCGACCCGGAACGGCGAACGTGCCCGTTTTCTCTTCGAAGGACGAGGACTTGACGATAGGGTCCGCCCCTGAGGCCTGCACCGGATGCAGCGCATACCCCTGGCCGGCCAGGGCGTCGATCCGCTGCTCCTGCTTCCCGGGCGTCGCGTTGAAGACGACGACGAGGTCGCCGAGCCGCATGGTGATCACGCCGGGCGTCTCGTCCTTCCCGGACAGCGGGAAGGACAGCTTCGACTGCACCTGCTCGGCCGTGCCGAGAGAGAACACCGACTCCATGGAACGGATCCTCAGCAGGTCCCGGTACGCCGCCGAGGTGCCCTCGATCTGCTCGCAGCCGACCTTCACCGTGCCCAACAGGGGCTTGGCGTACGGCCACTTGGACGCGTTGTCGGCCGCGATGGGCAGCCCCCGCCCGAAGCCGTTGCCGTCGGCGCAGTCCCAGTGGATGGCGTTGAACCAGTCGCCGCTGTCGTAGGAGTTGCGGTCCAGCGACTTGGAGCGCAGCAGATCGGTGCCGGCCTGGGAGAGCGCCGGGCCCTGCGAGAGGGTGGCCGTGGCCATGGCGAGGACCTGCATACGGGCGCGGTCGGAGGCGCTCGTCGTCGACGGCAGCTTGAAGGCGAGGGCGTCGAACAGCGACTCGTTGTCGTGGGCGTCGGCGTAGGCGAGGGCGTCGCCGGGGGCGTCCGCGTAGCCGGCCGGGGCGCCGTTGTAGTCGACCTCCGCGCCGGTGACCTCCTTGCCGCCGGTGTCGGTGAACCGGTACTTCGCCAGGTTGCCGGACAGGCCGACCTTGATGAGGTCCTGGTAGTGAAGGAGGCGCGCCTTCTGCTCGGCCGAAGTGCCGTTGCCCGCCGAGGAGTTGGGGTCGGTGTACAGCCCGGACGCGAAGCCCTGGACGCCCGGGTCCTCGTCGAAGGGCCCGCCGCCGCGTACGGCGTCCCGCGCCCGGTCGGAGAAGGTCGCGATGCCGGTGCCGGCCATGTTCTTCTGCGTGGCCTGGACGAAGCGGGCGTCGTCGGCGACCTCACCGAAGTTCCAGCCCTCGCCGTACAGGATGATCTTCTTGCCGTCCACGCCGTCCTCGGCGAGGGTCAGCTCGTCCAGGGCCTTGCGGACCGCCAGGATGTTGGCCTTCGGGTGGTGGCCCATGAGGTCGAAGCGGAAGCCGTCGACCTTGTACTCCTTGGCCCAGGTGACGATCGAGTCGACGACCAGCTTGCCCATCATGGCGTTCTCGGTGGCGGTGTTGGAGCAGCACGTGCTGTTCGCGACCGAGCCGTCGGCGAGGAGCCGCTGGTAGTAGCCGGGGACGATCCGGTCGAGGACGGAGGTGTCCGCCTGACCGCTGGCCGCCGTGTGGTTGTAGACGACGTCCATGACGACCCGCAGCCCGTCGTCGTTGAGCGCCTTGACCATCTTGCGGAACTCGACCGTGCGCCCGGTGCCGTCGGGGTCGGTGGCGTACGAGCCCTCGGGGACCGTGTAGTGGTACGGGTCGTAGCCCCAGTTGTAGGCGTCCTTCGCGGCGATCTTCGCCACGCACTCCTGCTGCTTGTCGGAGTCGGCCGGGAAGGAGGCCAGGTCGCAGTCGGTGGTCGCCTGGTCGTCCCGGCGTTCGGGGATGGTGGCGATGTCGAACGCGGGCAGCAGATGGACGTACGACGTGCCCGCCTTCGCCAGCTCACGCAGGTGCTTGGAGCCGTCACTCGCCTTGTCGGTGAAGGCGAGGTAGGTGCCGGGGTGCTTGGCCGTCCGGTCCTCGACCGAGAAGTCGCGGATGTGCAGCTCCTGGATCTGGGCGTCGTTCAGCGGCACGGCCTTGGGCTTGGTGTACGAGGACCAGCCGCTCGGCTCCAGGGACTTGTCGCCCAGGTCGACGACCAGGCTGCGCTCTGAGTCCGCGGTGAGGGCGACCGAGTAGGGGTCGGTGACCTTGTTGGTGACGACCTTGCGGACGCTGGGCGCCCACACCTTCACGACGTACCGGTACGACTTGTTCTTCCACGACCTGGGGCCGGTCACGGACCAGACGCCGGTGGAGTCGTCCCGCTTCATCGCGACGGTGGCGTCGCCGATCTCCAGCTTCACCGACTGGGCCGTGGGCGCCCAGACGGCCAGCGTCGGGCGGCCCTTGTCGAAGGTCGGCCCGAGATCGGCCTTCGTGGCGCCCGGGTGGAGATCGTCGAGTACGCCGGCGATCTGGACGCCGGTGGCGGCCAGGACAGCACCGTTGGCGGCACGCTGGGAGGCGACGACCTGGCCGCGCAGGGCCTCGCGGACCCGGTCGCGGTCGCGCGGGTCGATCGACCAGGCGGCGTAGTTCTTCAGGTGCGGGAACTTCGCCTTCTGGGCGTCGGTGAGGGAGGTCTTCGACAGCCGCAGCCAGCGCTCGTCGTCGCCGCTCAGCGCGCCGTCCTTCACCGTGATCGAGCCGGTTCGGCTGTAGAGCAGCTGGGTGGAGGCGGGCGCGTCGGAGCCGTTCCAGGCGAGGGTGTTCCGGTCGATCCAGACCGCCTTGGAGGTGGTCAGGTCGAGGGCCGCCGCGGAGCCGGCCGGCTGCGGGAGCAGGTACTTCTCCTGGCCGCTCAACAGCCACACCTCGTGACCGTTGGCGGTGAGGTCGAGCGACTGGTCGGTGGGCAGGTCCTTCTCGTCGCCCTTGTGGATGATGTAGCTGAGGCTGGTGGCACCGTCGCTGAGCGGTACCTCGAAGACCGCACCATAGCTGTCAGTCTTGACCGGCTTCAGCGGGTTCGACCAGTCGGTGGGGTTCGCGGCACCCGTCCAGACGTGCAGACCCCAGCCGTCGTAGGCGCCGTCGGCCCGGTGGTAGTGGATGACCGCCTTGGACTTGTCCTGCGCCGGATAGTCCGGCCGGGTGGTCTGTACGGCTTCCTTGCCCTGCTCGATCCAGATCTCGCCGGTCTTGGCGACGTCGATCGTGCGGTCGGCGGAGACGTCCTTGTTGCCGTCCTTGTCGATGACGAGGAAGCCGACGTTCGAGGCGCCGGGCTTCAGCTTGACGTACGCGAAGGCACCGTAGGCGTCCCGGCCGACGAAGGGGTGGCTGTCCGGCCAGGTGGTGGACTCACCGTCGGCGAGGTCGCCCCAGGCGTACAGGCCCCAGTCGGCGTAGTCGCCGTCGGTGCGCTTGTAGTGGACGATCGCGTAGTCGCGCGAGGAGGCGGTGGGGGTCTCGGGGGCGGGCGGGGTGCCGGTGGTGGAGGCGGCGGTCGTGCTGGCCGTGCGCCCTGCCGAGTCGATGACGACCGCCTTGTAGCGCAGGGCGGTTCCGGCCGGTACGTCGTCCCCGACGACCTGCGTGACCTTGTACGGGGCGTGGTCGGCGGAGCCGAGCGTCTTCCACTTGCCGTTGCCCACCTGGGCGGCGAAGACGACGCGGTTGAGCTGCCCCCCGTCGACGTCGGCGCCGATCTCGACCGTGCCGGTGGCTCCGGCGGCCGGGGCCTTCAAGGTGATCGTCGGCTCGGTGGCGGGCTTGGCGAGCCTGCCGGCCGCCTTGAGGACGATCGCCGAACCGGCCGGGACGGTGACGGTGAGCTTCTTGTCGCCGTCGCTCTTCACCGAGCCGTCGGTCCCGTAGATCCCCTTGAACGCCATGCCCGCCGAACCGGTCGCGAACGTCGCCGTCTTCGCCTCGCCCGCGTTGTTGAAGGCGACGACGTATTCGGTGCCGGTCCTCGCATCGGTCCGGGAGAAGGCGTAGACGCCGGCGCCGTCGGCCGCGTAACGCTCGGTCTGGACGCCGTCGGCGAGGGCCGGGTTGGCCTTGCGGAGCTTGGAGAGAGCCGCGATCTGCTTGTACAGCGGCGCGGTCGGGTCGTAGGCGTCACTCGCGTGGGTGCGGTCGGTGCCGATCTGGTCGTCGTCGAGGTAGTCGGCCGTCCTGGACGCGAACAGGGTCTGGCGGGCGTCCTTGTCGCCGCCGGCGCCGGTGAAGCCCTGCTCGTCGCCGTAGTAGACGACCGGGTTGCCGCGGCTGAGGAACATCAGCTCGTTGGCGAGCCTGTCCTTCTTCAGCAGCTCGGCCTCGGTGGCCTTCGGGTTGTCCTGGTTCAGGAAGTACCCGATGCGGCCCATGTCGTGGTTGCCGAGGAAGGTGACCTGTTCGTAGGCGTTGGCCTTGTCGCTCGTGTACTTGTAGTCGTCGCCGAAGACACCCGCGAGCTTCTGCGCGCTGCCGCCCTGGGAGGCGTACTGCCGTGCCGCCTCCTGGAAGGGGAAGTCGAGGGTGGCGTCGAGGCGGCCCTCGGTGACGTACGGGGAGGTGATGTTCGTGTCGGCGGAGTAGACCTCGCCGAACATGAAGAAGTCGTCGCGGCCCCGCTTGGCAGCGTAGGAGTCGAGGGCCGTGGCCCACTGGGTCCAGAACTCCATGTTGACGTGCTTCACGGTGTCGATCCGGAAGCCGTCGATGTCGAAGTCCCGCACCCAGCGCTGGTAGATCTTCTCCATGCCGCTGACGACCTCGGGACGCTCGGTCCACAGGTCGTCGAGTCCGCCGAAGTCACCGTGCGTGGAGCTCTCACCGGCGAAGGTGGAGTCGCCGCGGTTGTGGTACATCGTCGGGTCGTTGAGCCACGACGGAACCTTGGCGTTCTTCTTCGCGGTGGGGACGGTCGGGGTGCGCGGGAAGGAGTCGGTGTCGACGGCCGGGAAGTCGGATTGGCCGTCCGCGTAGTCGGCGTCGTCGAAGGGCTTGCCGTCCTTGGTCAGGTACGGGAAGGCACCCTTGGAGAGATAGCCGTACGACTTCTCCTCGTAGTCGACGACATCGGCCGTGTGGTTGGTGATGACGTCGAAGTAGACCTTCATGCCCTTGGCGTGGGCCTTGGAGATGAGGGTCTCGAGGTCCTTGTTGGTGCCGAAGTGCGGGTCGACCTGGGTGAAGTCCGTGATCCAGTACCCGTGGTAGGCGGCGGAGGCGTCGCTCCCCGTTCCCTGCACGGGCTGGTTCTTGAAGATGGGGGCCATCCAGATGGAGGTCGTCCCGAGGCCCTTGATGTAGTCGAGGCGCTTGGTCAGGCCCTTGAGGTCGCCGCCCTGGTAGAAGCCCTTGTCGGTGGGGTCGTAGCCGGTGGTGAGGCGGGAACCGGTGAGGCCGCCCTTGTCGTTGGCGGTGCTGCCGTTGGCGAAACGGTCCGGCAGGACGAAGTAGAACTGCTCGCGGGTGGCGTCGTGCCGGGTGGGCTCGGCGGCGAGCTTCGCGTCGGACGGGGGCGCGGGCGGAGTCTCCGCCCGCGCCGCGAGAGGCTGGACGAGTGCTGCGGCCAGCGCGGTCACGGCGACCGCAGCGACCCGTCCGATATGGGCGGTTCGACGCCTCGACGGCGACGGCCATCTCGGTATCACAGATGGGCTCCTAGCGATTGCGGCTCTCTTGGGTCCGACCCCGCGCGAAACGTATCGCCGCCGTAAGCGTTACAGCAAGAGGCTTGAAACCATCGGCAAGAACTTTCAGCTGGGCGCTCAGCGGGGAGAGTTGACGTCCTCACCCGCGTGAGCGTGGGTGATTCCCGCCTGCCCTGCCGCGTGCAGCGGCAGGGCTTCGGCTGACTTGCAACTCAGCAGCTCGACTTGCCGGCGTAGATCGCGAGGGCGGTGTTGGAGCCGAGGGTGGCGGTGAACTGCCCAGTGGAGTTCACCGTCACGGTCGTGTTGTTCTGGACGTTGCAGTACGTCCCCGAAGGCAGCGACGTCTGATAGGTACGGCTCAGCGAACCCGACTCGTGATTGATGGCCACGAACCCCTTGCCGCCCCGCCCGAACGCGATCGCATCGCCCCCGTTGTCCCACCAGTTGGTGACGGCCTCACCGCGGGTGGCGTTGCGGAAGGCGACCATGGACTTGATCTCGGGCCAGTTGTGCTGGCACTTCCAGCCGTCCTGCCAGCAGGCGTTGACGGTGCCGCCGTTGGGCGGGCCGGCGTCGTGGTCGGTGAACTCATAGCCGGAGTTGATGTCCGGAGCGCCGTACGGCCAGGCCAGCATGAAGACGTTGGCCAGCGTGTAGTTGGCGCCATCCTTGTAGTTCAGGGTGGAGCCGTTGCGTTCGGTGTCGTGGTTGTCGACGAAGACGCCGGCCACCGAGCTGTTCATGTAGCCCCAGCCCTCGCCGTAGTTCTTCAGGTAGGCGAGGTTCTCGTTGTTGAAGACGCGCTTGAGGTCGTAGGCGTAGCGGAACTCCTGGACGTCGCCGTTGCCCGTGTACTCGGTGGGCTGGACGGCCTCGCCGCTGCCGTAGATGGCCTCCTGCTTCCAGTACACCGACGGGTTGCTCAGCCGGGACTTGATGTTGGCGAGGTCGGCGGCGTCCATGTGCTTGGCCGCGTCGATGCGGAAGCCGTCGACGCCGAGCGAGAGCAGGTCGTTCATGTAGCCGGCGATAGCGCCGCGGACGTACGACTCCCCCGTGTCCAGGTCCGCGAGGCCCACCAGTTCGCAGTGCTGGACGTTCCAGCGGTCCTGGTAGTTGTTGATCTGGCTCGTGCAGTCGTCGAAGTCGGGCGCCGAGTACAGGCCCGGGTAGTTGTACTTGGTGTACGACGAGCCGCCCGTGCCGGTGCCGCTGCCCGCCGACATGTGGTTGATGACGGTGTCGACGACGACCTTCACACCGGCCGCGTGGCAGGTGTTGACCATGTTCCGGAAGGCCGTACGGTCGCCGAGGCGCCCGGCGATCTTGTAGCTCACCGGCTGGTACGAGGTCCACCACTGCGAGCCCTGGATGTGCTCGGCGGGCGGCGAGACCTGGACGTAGCCGTAGCCGGCGGGGCCGAGGGTGTTGGTGCACTCCTTGGCGACCGAGGCGAAGTTCCACTCGAACATCACCGCGGTGACGTCCTTGGTGCCGGGCGGGGAGGCGGAGGCGGTGGAGCCGGGGGCCCACAGGGCGGCGGCCCCTGCCGCGCTGAGCGCGGTCAGAGCGGCAGCGAGAGCGGTACGGCGTCGCTTCCTGTGGCGCTTCGGGGGCGCCGAGCGTGTCGATATCACAGGCTGAACTCCTTGCGAAAGCGGCTCAGTTCGGGTCCCCCCTGCGCCGCGGCGCGGCTTCGTTGCCGGGCGCCGGGCGAGAACGTACCGCTAACGAAAGCTTTACAGCAAGAGGTTTGAAATTCACAGAAAGAACTTTCACCCGTCACCTTGACGTGCCTTCACAACTGCCCCACGCTCACGGGTAGTTGAATGCGCTAAAAAGGGCCCGCCGCCTGAGCAGGCAGCGGACCCTTCGTGCTGGAGCAGAGGCCGTCAGGCCGTCGTCCACCACACCGTGGTGTCCGAGGGGACCTTCGTCTCGCCGTCCGCCTCGGTGATCTCGCCGCTGGTCATCAGGACGCGGCCGTAGGCCGGGAGGGTCACGGACTCGCCGGTGGTGTTGGCGACGCACACGAACTCGCCGCGCCGGAAGGCCACGACGCCCTCGGGTGCACGGAGCCACTCCACCGCGTCGCCGGCGCCGAGGTCGGGGTGCGTGCGGCGGGCCGCGAGGGCGGCGCGGTACAGCTCCAGGGTCGAGCCCTCGACGCCGGTCTGAGCCTCCACGCTCAGCTCGCCCCAGGTCGCCGGCTGCGGCAGCCAGCTGCCCCCGCTGCCGAAGCCGTACGACGATCCCTCGCGCGTCCACGGGATCGGCACCCGGCAGCCGTCGCGGAAGCCGTCCTGGCCCTCGCCGCGGAAGTAGGCCGGGTCCTGGCGCACCTCGTCGGGCAGGTCGACGACGTCCGGCAGGCCGAGCTCCTCGCCCTGGTAGACGTACGCCGAGCCGGGCAGGGCCAGCATGAGGAGGGTCGCCGCGCGCGCTCGGCGCAGGCCCAGTTCCCGGTCCCCGGCGGTGCGGATCTGGGTGCCGAGGCCGGGCGGGTTGGCGAAGCGGGTGGCGTGGCGGGTGACGTCGTGGTTGGAGAGGACCCAGGTGGCGGGGGCGCCGACCGGGCGCATCGCGTCCAGGGTGCGGTCGACGACCTTGCGGAGCTCGTCCGCGTCCCAGTCGGTGCCCAGGTACTGGAAGTTGAAGGCCTGGTGCAGTTCGTCCGGGCGGACGTAGTTGGCGGTGCGCTCGACGGTCGGCGTCCAGGCCTCCGCGACGAAGATGCGCTCGCCGGCGTACTCGTCGAGGATCGTGCGCCACTGGCGGTAGATCGCGTGGACGCCGTCCTGGTCGAAGAACGGCATGACATCGTTGCCCAGCAGTTTGAGCTGGTCGTGGGAACCCAGGTCCGGCAGCCCCTCGGCCTTCACCATGCCGTGGGCCACGTCGATGCGGAAGCCGTCGACGCCCATGTCCAGCCAGAAGCGGAGGATGGAGCGGAACTCGTCGCCGACGGCCGGGTGTTCCCAGTTGAAGTCGGGCTGCTCCGGCGCGAAGAGGTGCAGATACCACTCCCCGTCCTCTACTCGCGTCCAGGCCGGGCCGCCGAAGATGGACTCCCAGTCGTTGGGCGGCAGTTCGCCGTTCTTCCCCTTGCCGGGGCGGAAGTAGTAGCGGTCGCGGAGCGGGGAGCCGGGGCCGTCCGCGAGTGCCCGCTTGAACCACTCGTGCTGGTCGGAGGAGTGGTTGGGCACGAGGTCGACGATGATCCTGAGCCCCAGCCCGTGGGCGTCACGGATCAGCGCGTCCGCGTCGAGCAGGTTGCCGAACATCGGGTCGACCGCGCGGTAGTCGGCGACGTCGTAGCCGGCGTCGGCCTGCGGGGAGGCGTAGAAGGGGCTGAGCCACACGGCGTCGACGCCGAGGTCGCGCAGGTACGGGAGGCGGGAGCGTACGCCTTCCAGGTCGCCCATGCCGTCGCCGTTGCTGTCGGCGAAGCTGCGCGGATAGACCTGGTAGATCACCGCGTCCCGCCACCAGTCGCTGCGCTTGGCTTTGGCGGGGTTCGGGGCCGGGGCGAGGGCGGAGTGCTGCTGGCTCATGGCGTCCTTGGTACGTAACGGATTCATGGGGTCAGGTGTGCGTACAACGGTGATGACGAGACGGCCGCGGTGACAGCGGGGTCGGATGGACACCGCGACCGCCTCGGGTTCTCGGGGGGGGCAGCGCCCCGTCTTCAGGGGCGCGGGGCTGTATCAATCTGCGGCTACCGCCGCGTGGGCGCGATCAACCACGACGGCGCCGCACACGATCGACGGCCGAGGTCACCCCTTCGTGCCGCCCGCGGTAAGCCCGGTCACCAGGTTCCTCTGCACGAAGTAGAAGAACGCGGAGACCGGTATGGCGACGAGCACCGCCGTCGCGGCCATCAGGTTGCGCTGCGCGTCGTGCTCGCTCACGAACGTCTGCAACCCGACCGCGAACGTGTACTTCGTGTCGGACAGCATGAACGTCGACGCGAACGCGACCTCACCGAAGGCCGTGAGGAAGCTGTAGAACGCGGCGACCGCCAGGCCGGGCTTGGCGAGCGGGAGGATCAGTCGCGCGAACGTGCCGAAGGGGGTCAGCCCGTCGACGCGTCCCGCCTCGTCGATCTCGAACGGGATGGTGTCGAAGTAGCCCTTCATCAGCCAGGCACAGTACGGCACGGTCGTCGTGCAGTAGACGAGGATGAGGCCGAGGTAGCTGTCGACGAGCTGCAGCTCGGACAGGATCTGGTACATCGGCACCATGAGTACGGCCACCGGGAACATCTGGGTGACGAGCAGCACCCACATGAACTTCTTGTAGCCCGGAAAGCGCATCCGCGAGACCGCGTAGCCGGTCGTGGCGGAGATGACGACGCCGATGAGCGTGGTGCCCAGCGTGACGATGAGCGTGCTCGTCAGCCAGTCGAAGAACTTCGTCTCCTGTAGGACGAACGTGTAGTTGTCCAGCGTCATCTTCCCCCAGATGCCGCCTGGGTGGAGGTAGTCGTCCTTGTCCGGGCCGAGGGACAGGAAGACCAGCCAGGCCACGGGGAAGAGCGCGATCAGGCTCGCCACGATGAGGATGCCGTGGGAGACGAAGGACGTACCGCGGCTGTTCTCGCCGCGGCGGCGCGCCTTGCGGGGGGTGGCTGTGGTCACGGAGTCCTGCTTGTTCACCGGGGTCTCAACAGTGGTCGTACTCATGGGGACTCCTGCCTCAGATCGCGAGCTGCTGGTCATTGCGGTTCAGCCAGCGGCGGTAGAAGGAGGTGAAGACGATGAGGATGGCCAGCAGCAGCATGCCGTAGGCGGCCGACTGCGCGAAGTCACGCGGCTGCTGTCCGAAGCCGAGGTAGTAGGCCCAGGTGACGAGGATCTGGGCGTCGGGGGCGGTGTCGCCGAACAGCAGGAAGATGATGGCGAACTGGTTGAAGGTCCAGATGACGCCGAGCAGGACGACGGTGGAGCTGACGGACCGCAGGCCCGGCAGGGTGACGTACCGGAACTGCTGCCACCTGCTCGCGCCGTCCATCTCGGCGGCCTCGTACAGCGAGGAGTCGATGGACTGCAGCCCGCCGAGCAGCGAGAGCATCATGAACGGCACACCGCACCAGGTGTTCACCATGATCGCGGCGAAGCGCTGCCAGAAGGTGTCCTCCAGCCACAGCGGCGTGGGCAGGTGCAGCGTCTCCAGGAACGAGTTGATGATGCCGCCGTCGGCGAGCATGAACCGCCAGCCGAAGACGGTGACGAAGGTCGGCACGGCCCACGGCAGGATCAGGATCAGCCGGTACAGGGTGCGGCCGCGCAGCTTCTGGTTGAGCAGCAGGGCGAGGCCGAGGCCGATGGTGTAGTGGAGGGTGACGCAGGCCGCGGTCCAAAAGATCGTCCAGATGAAGTGCGACCAGAAGCGGTCGTACGCCGTCTCGCCCCACAGGATGTCGGCGTAGTTGTCGAAGCCGATGAACTTGTAGGTGGCCTCGATCTCGTTGACGCCGATGGTGCGGGCGCTGTTGAGGCTGTTGGCGTCGGTGAGAGTGAGGTAGAAGCCGTACGCCAGCGGATACAGCACCAGGACGCCGAGGACGATCACCACCGGAGCGATCATCGCGTAGGCGTACCAGTGCTTCTGGTAGCCGTGCTTCAGGCGCTGGCCCAGCCCGGGCCGCGGCGCGCGGTCACCGCGGCGCTTGCCGGTCGCGCGGTCGATGGCGACTGTCATGGTTCGACAACCTTCGTGGAGATCGACAGATCAGGGGTGTACGGCTGTGGTGTACGGCTGTGGTGTACGGCGCACAGGCCGGTGACCGCCGGATCCTTCCCCCCATGATCAGGAGGATCCGGCGGCCACTCGGGGTCACTTGCTGAAGTCCGGGACCAGCTTGGCGATGGAGGTCTCGGCGGTGCTCAGGCCCTTGTCCAGGGACACCTTGCCTCCGGCGATCTTCAGCAGCTCGGCGTCCACCGGGCCCCACAGGGAGCTGTACTCGGGCAGGGCCGGGCGCGGCTGGGCGGCGGCGAGGACGCCCTGGTAGCCGGCGATGCCCGGGTCGGCCTTGACCTCGGTGGTGTAGGCGTCGTCGCGGGTGGGCAGCGTGTTGTTCTTCAGGGCGATGGTCTCCTGGGCCTTCGCCGAGGTCATGAACTTCACGAACTTCAGCGAGGCCTCCTGGTGGGCCTTGTCCGAGCCCGCGTACACGGAGAGGTTGTGGCCGCCGGTCGGGGCGCCCGCCTTGCCGGAGGAGCCGGCCGGGACGGTGGCGATGCCGAGGTTGGCCTTGTCCTTGAACGCGGAGCCCTTGTAGAAGTTGGTGATCTCCCACGGGCCCTGCATGATCGAGGCGACCTTGCCGCTGACGAACGCCTCCTGGATGTGGGCGTAGGCGTCGGCGGTGGTGTCGGCCTTGTGCAGGCCCTTGCCGTCGAAGAGGCTCAGCCAGGTCTCGTAGCCCTTTTTGGCCTCGGGCGACGCGACGGTGATCTTCTTGGCGTCGGCGTCGACGGTGTCGGTGCCCTCGCCGTAGAGGAACGTCTGGGCGTAGTAGGCCTGGGTGGAGCCCCAGTAGCCGTCGACGCCGGTCTTCTCCTTGATGGTGGCGGCGGCCTTCTTCAGGTCGTCCCAGGTCTTGGGGGCCTCGACGCCGGCCTTCTTGAACAGGTCCTTGTTGTAGACGAAGGCGAGGGTGTCCGTGGTGAACGGAACGCCGTAGACCTTGCCCTCGTACTTGGCCTGCTCGATCAGGCTGGGCTGGAACTTGTCCTGCTCGGCGAGTGCCTCGGTGCCGTCGAGCGGCAGGAAGAAGCTCTTCTTGGCGAAGGCGGGGGTCCAGCCGACCTCGGAGCGCAGGATGTCCGGGGCGCCCTTGGAGCCGGCGGCCGTGTCGAACTTGTTCTGCGCCTGGTCGAACGGGACGTTGACGTACTTGACCTTGATGTCCTTGTTGGCGGCCTCGAACTCCTTGACCAGGGCCTGGTACGTCGGCGCCTCGTTGGTGGCGTTGGAGGTGTCCCACCAGGTGATGGTGACCGGCCCGCTCGAGTCGCTGCCACTGTCGTCCCCGCCGCCGCACGCCGTCGCCGCGAGAGCGAGGGACGCCACCAGCGCGGTGGCCGCTATGCCACGCCGCATGAGTTCTCCTTGAGGGTGAAAGCCCGTGTGATGCAGGGGCGGCCCCGTCTGCCTGCCCTTGCTGTCTTGCCGACTGCGCCGTTGCGGCCGCCGGGCGACGTGAACGTAACAGCGTTGAAAGATCGACGAAAGACCTTGCAGAAAAAAAGTGCAAGAGATCTCCGAAGTTATCCGTGCGTGACCAGTCGGCGACCGTCATGAGACGCTTCTTTCCAGGGGTGGAGCGCCATGCGGACCACTTGTGCAAGACTCTGCAAGCTCTTGCTACCACTTTCACGAGGGAGCGCGATGAAGCAGCAACCCGGACCAGGCCGGCCAACAGGTCGCCGGCGGCGTCCGATTGGTGTGCAAGGCGACTTTCGGCCGGTACAGTCCAGTGCCGTGACCACACGGCTTGCCGACATCGCTGCTCAGGCGGGGGTGAGCGAAGCGACCGTCAGCCGCGTCCTCAACGGGAAGCCGGGCGTCGCCGCCACCACTCGCCAGTCCGTGCTGGCCGCATTGGACGTGCTCGGCTACGAGCGCCCGGTGCGACTGCGCCAGCGCAGCGAAGGCCTGGTGGGCCTGATCACCCCGGAGCTGGAGAACCCGATATTCCCGGCCCTCGCCCAGGTCATCGGCCAGGCACTGACCAGGCAGGGCTACACCCCCGTGCTGGCCACCCAGACGCCCGGCGGCTCGACCGAGGACGAGCTGACCGAGATGCTCGTCGACCGCGGTGTCGCCGGCATCATCTACGTCTCCGGCCTGCACGCCGACACCACGGCCGACATGCAGCGCTATGAGCGCCTGCGCGCCCAGGGCGTCCCCTTCGTCCTGGTGGACGGCTTCTCCCCCAAGGTCCAGGCGCCCTTCATCTCCCCCGACGACCGCGCGGCGATGACACTCGCGGTGACGCACCTGGCCTCCCTGGGCCACACCCGTATCGGCCTGGCCCTGGGCCCCAAGCGCTTCGTCCCGGTCCAGCGCAAGATCGAGGGCTTCCTCCGCGCGATGCAGGACCAGCTGGGCCTGCCGACGGACGTCATAGAGACCGAGCTGATCCAGCACTCCCTGTACACCCTGGAGGGCGGCCAGGCGGCGACCACGGCCCTGATCGACCGGGACTGCACCGCGGTCGTCTGCGCGAGCGACATGATGGCGCTGGGCGCGATAAGGGCGGCTCGGCAACGCGGCCTGGCGGTCCCGAAGGACATCTCGGTGGTCGGCTTCGACGACTCCCCGCTGATCGCCTTCACCGACCCGCCGCTCACCACGGTCCGCAAGCCGGTCCCGGCGATGGGGCAGGCGGCGGTGCGCACGCTGCTGGAGGAGATCGGCGGGACGCCGGCGCCCCACAGCGAGTTCGTGTTCATGCCGGAGCTGGTGGTGCGCGGTTCGACGGCTTCGGGACCCGGAAACAGGAACCACGCCTGACCCGCCCCGCCACCTCCCCGACCAGTCCCCTCGTCCTCAGGGCGGAGAATCCCCCGATCCCGCCCTGCGTCGGTAGGAGAGCGGGGCTGTACGCCCGTCGTAGAACATGCGTGCTTGACCCACCCGAGGGATGATCGGTCGGGGAAGGCTTATCTGGCAGACTCTGTGCCCATGGGTGACTCGACCGTGACGACACTGGAAGGCCGTGAAGCGGCCGTTCCGCACCCGGTCGCGGACGAATCGGGACAAGGCCCCCTGCGCCGTCTGCGCACCCCGCGCCGACCCCGCCTCTGGTTCGAAATCCTGCTGATCGCGGTGAGTTACTGGACGTACTCACTGATCCGCAACGCGGTTCCGGAGCAGAAGGCCGAGGCGCTGCGCAACGCCGACTGGCTCTGGAAGCTGGAGCAAAACCTCGGCATCGCCGTCGAGGAGTCGATCAATCACGCCGTGAACTCGGTGACTTGGCTCATCGTCGGCATGAACTACTACTACGCGACCCTGCACTTCATCGTCACGCTCGGCGTCCTGGTCTGGCTCTACCGCAGCCACCCCGGCCGCTACGCGGCGACCCGCCTGGTCCTCTTCGCGACAACCGGTGTGGCCCTGATCGGTTACTACCTGTACCCGCTCGCTCCCCCGCGGTTGATGACCAACGGCGGCTTCATCGACACGGTCCTGGTCCACGACACCTGGGGCTCGATGGCCTCCGGCGACCTGAAGAACATGTCGAACCAGTACGCCGCGATGCCGTCCATGCACATCGGCTGGTCCGTGTGGAGCGGCGTGACGATCTTCGCGCTGGCGAGGATCCCCTGGGTACGGGTCCTCGGACTGCTCTACCCGACGGCCACACTGATCGTGATCGTCGCCACGGCCAACCACTTCTGGCTCGACGCGGTGGGCGGCCTCATGTGCCTGGCGTTCGGATACACGGTGGCACGCCTCTGGTACGGAAAGCTGCCGCACGCGCTGCCCAGGCGGGTGGTGCCCGCGCCACCACACACGCACCCGCAGTCGCCCACGGCGGGCAGGGGACGTGCCGGGGGGTGTCCGCCCGCAGCGGCGGGCGTCAACGCCGAGCACACTTCTGACGAACCGAGCCGCCCGACCGAGGCCGGACACCCCCCGGCGCGGCCCCGACCCACGACACCCGCGTAGGCGCTACGCGCACCCCACGAAACCCGCACTGGCGCCGCAGGCATCAACGCGCACCCCCACCACCCCGCACAGGCCGCAACGGCACTCCGGCTCCACCGCCGGAGGCATCACGCCCCGTAGAAGAGCTCGTCCACCACACCCCGGGCCCGCCGCGTCGTACGCCGGTACGCGTCGAGCATGTCCCCCGCGTGACCGGGCCCGTACCCCAGGTAGCGCCCCACCGCCGCCAGCTCACGGCTGTCCGACGGGAAGGTGTCGCCGGCCCGCCCGCGTACCAGCATCACCGCGTTGCGCACCCGCGTGGCCAGCACCCACGCCTCGTCCAGGATCGCCGCCTCCTCGGCCGGAATCAGCCCGGCCGCGCACGCGGCGGCAAGCGCCTCCCGGGTCCGCGTCGTACGCAGCCCCGGTTCGGCCCACCCATGCTGAAGCTGCAGCAGCTGCACCGTCCACTCGACGTCGGAGAGCCCGCCGGGCCCGAGCTTGGTGTGCAGCTTGGGGTCGACGCCGCGAGGGAGCCGCTCGGACTCCATACGGGCCTTCAGGCGCCGGATCTCCCGTACGGCGTCCTCGCCGAGCCCCTCGGCGGGATACCGCAGCGGATCGACGAGATCGATGAAACGCCGCCCCAGATCCTCGTCGCCGGCCACCACCTCGGCCCGCAGCAGCGCCTGCGACTCCCAGACCAGGGACCACCGGCGGTAGTACGCCTCGTAGGACTTCAGCGTGCGCACCAGCGGCCCCGACTTGCCCTCGGGGCGCAGATCGGCGTCGATCAACAACGGCGGATCCGCGCTCGGGATCTGGAGCAGCCGCCGCATCTCCTCGACCACCCGGTTCGCGGCCGCCGAGGCCTCCTGATCGTCGACACCGTCGCGCGGCTCGTGCACGAACACGACGTCCGCGTCACTGCCGTAGCCCAGCTCGTGCCCCCCGAACCGCCCCATGCCGATGATCGCGAACCGGGTGGGCAGCGTGTCGCCCCACCCCTCCCGCACCACCGCACGCAGGGTGCCCGCGAGTGTCGCCGCCGTCAGATCCGACACCGCGGCCCCGACCCGGTCCACCAGCGCACCCTGATCCGCCTCGGCCGGATTCGCCTCGGTGCCGTAGGAGTCGACGATGTCGGCGGCGGCCGTACGGAACAGTTCCCGGCGCCGCACACCACGCGCCGCCGTCACCGCCTGCACGGCGTCGTCCGCGCGCCCCACCGCCGCGAGGATCTCCTGCTCCAGGTGCCCACGCGAGCGCGGCTCCAGCCCGGTCCCCCCGTCGCCGTCGCCGAGCAGTGCCACCGCCTCCGGCGCCCGCATCAGCAAGTCAGGAGCGAGGCGCCCCGCCGACAGCACACGGGCGAGGTTCTCGGCGGCGGCGCCCTCGTCCCGCAACAGCCGTAGATACCAAGGGGTCTTGCCGAGCGCGTCCGACACCTTGCGGAAGTTCAGCAGCCCCGCGTCGGGATCCGCCGAGTCCGCGAACCAGCCCAACAGCACCGGCAACAACGTCCGTTGGATCGCCGCCTTGCGGGTGACCCCGGAGGCCAGCGCCTCCAGATGCCTGAGCGCGGAGGCCGGATCGGCGTACCCGAGCGCGACCAGCCGCTCCCGCGCCGCCCCGGCGCTCAACCGTGCCTCGCCGGGGGCGAGTTGGGCGACCGCGTCGAGCAGCGGCCGGTAGAAGAGCTTCTCGTGCAGGCGCCGTACGACACTCGCGTGCCGTCTCCACTCGCGGTTCAGCTCGGCGACCGGGTCGACGCGCAGGCCGAGGGAGCGGCCGATGCGCCGCAGGTCGGCCTCGTCCTCGGGCACCAGGTGGGTGCGCCGCAGCCGGTAGAGCTGGATGCGGTGCTCCATGGAGCGCAGGAAGCGGTAGGCGTCGTCGAGCTGGGCGGCGTCGGCGCGGCCGACGTAGCCGCCGGCGGCGAGGGCCTGCAGTGCGTGCAGGGTGGTGCCGCTGCGCAGGGACGCGTCGTGCCGCCCGTGCACCAGCTGCAGCAGCTGTACGGCGAACTCGACGTCCCGGAGCCCGCCGGGGCCGAGCTTGAGCTGGCGGTCCACCTCGGCCACGGGGATGTTCTCGACGACCCGCCGGCGCATCTTCTGCACGTCGGCGACGAAGTTCTCCCGCTCGGCGGCCTGCCAGACCAGCGGCTCCACCGCGGCGACGTACTCCTCGCCCAGCTCGATGTCGCCCGCCACCGGGCGCGCCTTGAGCAGTGCCTGGAACTCCCAGGTCTTGGCCCAGCGCTGGTAGTAGGCGAGGTGGCTGCTGAGGGTCCGCACCAGGGGACCGTTACGGCCCTCGGGCCGCAGGTTGGCGTCCACGGGCCAGATGGACCCCTCGACGGTCGTCTCCGAGCAGATCCGCATCATGTGCGAGGCGAGCTTGGTGGCGGACCGCAGCGCCTTGCCCTCGTCGGCGCCGTCCATGGCCTCGCCGACGAAGATGACGTCGACGTCGGAGACGTAGTTCAGCTCGTGGCCCCCGCACTTGCCCATCGCGATCACCGCGAGCCGGCACAGCGCGGCGTCCTCCGGCGCGGCGGCGCGGGCGATGGCGAGGGCGGCGCGCAGGGTCGCGGTGGCGAGGTCGGCGAGCTCGGCGGCGGTCTGGGCCACGTCGGTGGTGCCGCACACGTCACGGGCGGCGATGGAGAGCAGACAGCGCCGGTAGGCGACGCGCAGGGAGACGGGGTCGGTGGCCTCGGCGAGGCCGCGCTCGAACTCCTCCACCTCCGGGTGCAGGTCCTGTGGCTCGTACATGACCAGCGCCTGCCAGTCGCCGGCGTGCTTGGCGAGGTGGTCGGCGAGGGCGGAGGAGGCGCCGAGCACGCCGAGCAGCCGGTCGCGCAGGGGCTTGGCCGCTATGACCGTGTCCAGCAGTTGCCGTTGGGCGGCGGGGTCGGGCTGCGCTTCGAGGAGCCGGACGAGTCCGTGCAGGGCGAGGTCCGGGTCGGCTGTGGCGCCGAGGGCCTCCAGCAGCACCGGATCGTTCCTGATCGGCGCGAGTTCCGCGCTCTCCAGGAGCCGCTCGGCGGCCGACGGGTCGGTGAATCCGTGCCGCAGCAGCCGTGTGAAGGTACTGCTCCTGCGCCCCGGCGCCGTCATGGTCGGCCTCCCGTTCCGATCAGGGTCGTTCGCGCCCGATCAAGGTCGTACGCGGTCGAGCGTAGCCGCTGCGCTGGGCTTGGGCGGGGTGCCTGCGGCGGCCTGCGCGGGTTTGGTGGGGGTGCGCGTGCGGATGCCTGCGGCGCCTGTGCGGGTGTGGTGGGGGTGCGCGTAGCGCCTGCGGTCGTGTTGTGGGTCGGGGCCGGGCCGGGGGGTGTCCGTCCTCGGACCGGCGGCTGGACTTAGGCCAGGAGGTGCCGTTTCTTGACGCCGGCCACTGCGGGCGGACACCCCCCGGCCCGTCCCCTTCCCGCCGTGGGCGGCTGCGGCCCGTGGGGGTACACGCCCACCTAGCTGCGGGCAGTCGTGCCGCTGGGGCGGCACGGGTGGGCGCAGCGGCACCCCGCCAGCGCCGGGCCGCGCGTCCCACCCCCGCCCAGCCACAACGCTGGGCACCTCTCGACGCCGATCCGCACTCCCACCCAGCCCGTCCGGCGTTTGAGGACAAGGCCCCTCAAGGGCCGAAGCGGGGGACTGGGGGCGGCAGCCCCCAGTAGGGCCCGCAGCAGCCCCGGATGCCTTGGAATCTGCGGAACTTGGGCGATCGCGGTGGCGCAGAGCATCGTTTTCGGCTTCGGTTAGGGGGAGCCGTTCAGCCAGACCCGCTGGCGATTCACCATGGAGGACTAGCGATGGACTTCACCCTCGAAGTGATCCCGCTGCCCGTGAGCGACATCGACCGGGCCCGCGACTTCTACCGGGACAAGGTCGGCTTCCACGTCGACATCGACCAGGAGGTCATGCCGGGCATGCGCATCGTCCAGCTGACGCCTCCGGGCTCCGGCTGTTCGATCGCCCTCGGCGACAGCATTTGGGACATGACCAAGGGCGAGACCGTGCCCGAGCCCGGCTCGTACCAGGGCCTGCAGCTCTGCGTGGCGGACATCAAGGCGGCCCGGGCGGAACTCGTGGAGCGGGGCCTGGAGGTGTCGGAGCCGGTCCAGTACGCCCCGGACGACGGCGCGACGTTCATGTACTTCAAGGACCCCGACGGCAACGGCTGGTCGATCCAGGAGTACCGCCGCAGGGTGACGGAGCCGCTGCACCAGCTGCTGGCGGAGCAGGCGGCCGAGCGCGGGCAGTGACACCACGGGGGCGCGGGACGGAATCCCGCGCCCCCGGCCTGAGCTTTTGCGCTTGCGCCTACAGCACCGGCAGGTTCTTCCGCAGCTCGAACGCCGTCACCTCGGAGCGGTACTCGTGCCACTCCGCCCGCTTGTTGCGCAGGAAGAAATCGAAGACGTGCTCGCCGAGCGTCTCGGCGATCAGGTCGCTGCGCTCCATGAGAGTGAGCGCCTCGCCCAGGTTCTGCGGCAGCGGCTCGATGCCCATCGCGCGGCGCTCGGCGTCGGAGAGGGCCCAGACGTCGTCCTCGGCGCCGGGTGGGAGCTCGTAGCCCTCCTCGATGCCCTTGAGGCCGGCGGCCAGCAGGACCGCGTAGGCCAGGTACGGGTTGGCGCCGGAGTCCAGTGAGCGGACCTCGACCCGGGCCGAGCCCGTCTTGCCGGGCTTGTACATCGGGACGCGGACCAGGGCCGAGCGGTTGTTGTGGCCCCAGCAGATGTACGAGGGGGCCTCGCCGCCGGCGCCGGCGGTGCGCTCGGAGCCGCCCCAGATGCGCTTGTAGGAGTTCACCCACTGGTTGGTGACCGCGGCGATCTCCGCGGCGTGCTTCAGCAGGCCCGCGATGAAGGAGCGGCCGACCTTGGAGAGCTGGTACTCGGCGCCCGACTCGTAGAAGGCGTTCCTGTCGCCCTCGAACAACGACAGGTGCGTGTGCATGCCGCTGCCCGGGTGCTCCGAGAAGGGCTTCGGCATGAACGTTGCCTGGACGCCCTGCTCCAGCGCCACCTGCTTCATGACCAGGCGGAACGTCATGATGTTGTCCGCCGTCGAGAGGGCGTCGGCGTAGCGCAGGTCGATCTCCTGCTGGCCCGGCGCGCCCTCGTGGTGGGAGAACTCGACCGAGATGCCCATCGACTCCAGCATGGTGATCGCCTGGCGGCGGAAGTCCATGCCGATGTTCTGCGGGGTGTGGTCGAAGTAGCCCGAGTTGTCGGCGGGGGTCGGCACGGAGCCGTCGACGGGCTTGTCCTTCAGCAGGAAGAACTCGATCTCGGGGTGGGTGTAGAAGGTGAAGCCCAGGTCGGAGGCGCGGGCCAGGGCGCGCTTGAGGACATAGCGCGGGTCCGCGAAGGACGGGGAGCCGTCCGGCATGAGGATGTCGCAGAACATCCGGGCCGTGCCGGGGGCCTCGGCGCGCCACGGCAGGATCTGGAACGTCGACGGGTCCGGCTTGGCGATCATGTCGGACTCGTATACGCGGGCGAAGCCCTCGATCGCCGAGCCGTCGAAGCCGATGCCCTCGTCGAAGGCCTGCTCGAGCTCGGCCGGGGCCACGGCCACGGACTTGAGGAAGCCCAGCACGTCCGTGAACCACAGCCGTACGAACCGGATGTCGCGCTCCTCCAACGTCCGGAGCACGAACTCCTGCTGCTTGTCCATCTTCCGCTTCCCCATCCTTGCTGGTCAGGCCGCCTGTCTCCGGTACCGCGGGAGGCGGTCGGGCACCTGAGCATCACACCACAACACCATTTCAGGCGCGTTGCGCACCTTGATCGCCGAAGCGATCCCGGACTGAACGCCCGGCGTACGGCAGGTGTCCTGCCGTGGCACGCGGTGAACTGCTCTGCCGCCCATCTTGCCTGCTCGGACCGACATCCGTAATGCCCGGCCCCGCAAGACCCACCCCACTTTAATTTGCATCTCAGATGCAAGTTTTAATGACCGTGGGCGGCCGCCCTCGCGCCGCCCGGTCGAGCCCGAGGAGAACCGATGCTGTCCGAGCAGTCCGCCGCCACCGTCCGCGCCACCCTTCCCGCGGTCGGCGCGTCCCTCGCCGAGATCACCGAACGCTTCTACGCCGGGCTGTTCACCGCCCGTCCCGAGCTGCTGCGCGACCTGTTCAACCGCGGCAACCAGGCGGCGGGCACGCAGCGGCAGGCCCTGGCGGGTTCCATCGCCGCGTTCGCGACGCACCTCGTGGACCACCCCGACGAGCGGCCCGACGCGATGCTGGGCCGCATCGCCCACAAGCACGCCTCCCTGGGCGTCACGGCGGAGCAGTACGCGCTCGTCCACGAGCACCTCTTCGCCGCCATCGCCGACGTCCTCGGCGAGGCCGTCACGCCCGAGGTCGCGGCCGCCTGGGACGAGGTCTACTGGCTGATGGCGAACGCCCTGATCGCGATCGAGAAGCGGCTGTACGACGAGCGCGGAGGCAGCGAGTGGCGGGAGTGGGAGGTCGTGGGACGCGTCGAGGAGACCGCCGACGTCGCCACGTTCCGGCTGCGCCCGGCCGACGGCCGCCCGGCGCCCGGCTTCCGGGCCGGGCAGTACGTCTCCGTACAGGTCGAGCTCCCGGACGGGGCCCGGCAGATACGCCAGTACAGTCTGTCCGCCGCACCCGGATCGCCGGTACGCCAGATCAGCGTGAAGCGGGTGCCCGGCGGCACCGCGCCCGACGGCGAGGTCTCGAACCACCTCCACGCGCGCGTGCGGGCCGGCGATCGCCTTCGCATGTCGGCGGCGTACGGCGATCTCGTCCTCGCCGGCACCGAGGCCCCGCTCCTCCTCGCGTCCGCCGGGATCGGCGTCACCCCCATGGTCGCGATGCTGGGCGAGCTCGCGGACGCCGGGCACGAGGGCCGGGTGATCGTCGTGCACGGCGACCGCTCCCCCGCCACGCACGCCCTGCGCGCCGACCACGAGGCGTACGCCGAGAAGCTCCAGGGAGCCTCGGCCCACTTCTGGTACGAGACGGACGCCGACGCCCCCCACCGCACCGGCCTGGTCGACCTGACCGACGTCGCCGTACCGAAGGGCACGCGTGCGTACCTGTGCGGTCCGCTGCCCTTCATGCGTACGGTGCGGGCTCAGTTGATCGGGAAGGGCGTGGCGCCGGCCGACATCCACTACGAGGTCTTCGGACCCGACCTGTGGCTGGCCCAGGAGGGCTAGGCCCTGTCGTCAAATTCCCGCCTGCCCGGCGGCGTCCAGGGCGCGCGGCCGATCTGCAGCAGCAGCGGCCCGGTCGGGTCCGCGGTCACATCGGCCACCGTCAGCGGGTCCAGCGAGGCGAAGAAGGCCTCCTGGGCCCGCCGCAGCGCACCGCGCAGCCGGCACGCGGAGTTGAGCGGGCAGGGGTTGTCGCCCTCGCAGTCGACGACGTCGCCGTCCCCCTCGAAGGCGCGCACGACCGCGCCGACCGACGCGGTGCGGCCCCTGTCGCTGAGTGTGAGACCGCCGCCGCGGCCCCGGCGGGCGTCGACCAGGCCCATGTGCTGCAGCTCGGCGACGACCTTGGCGGCGTGCGTGTACGGCACCTCCATGTCCGCCGCGACCTCGCGGGTCGTCGGCGTCGCGTCGCCCATGACGGCCAGCCGCATCAGGAGGCGCAGTGCCAGGTCGGTGGAGCGCAACAGCCGCATGGACGGCAGGGTAGATAATGTGCATCCCGGGTTCAAAATATCGGGCGGTTCCCGATACCGGGGCGGTTCGAAATATCGGCGGCCCGGGCCCGGACCGGTCGGCCGATGCGCCCCCACCCGGCCTTTCCGGCCTTTCCGGCGACCGCTCTACTGGAGGTCGCACCTCCCCCATTACGATCAGCGAACCCGACTGTCCCACCCCTCCCAGAAGGGCACACCTCATGGGCTCCGCCAAGAACAAGAGCAGCGCCGCGCGCAGAGCGCGAATAGAGGAGATGCGGCGCGCCGAGCAGGCCCGTGACCGGCGCAACCGCATCCTCACCATCGCGGCCAGCGTCGTGGTCGTCGTCGGCCTCGTCGTCGGCGGTGTCGTCCTGATCCAGTCGCAGTCCGAGGAGAAGGCGCAGGCGGACAAGACCCCCGGGAAGTTCGTCACCGGCAAGGACGGCGTGAAGACCTGGAACAAGACCTTGTCCCAGACCCACGTCAAGACCGGCGTGACGTACCCGATGGAGCCCCCGGTCGGCGGCGACCACCACGCGGCCTGGATGAACTGCAACGGCGACGTCTACACCAAGGAACTCAAGAACGAGAACGCCGTGCACTCGCTGGAGCACGGGGCGGTCTGGGTGACGTACACCAGCAAGGCGCCCAAGGCCGATGTCGCCGCGCTGGCGGAGAAGGTCAAGAAGACGCCGTACTCGCTGATGAGCCCGGACGAGAAGCAGAAGGACCCGATCATGCTCAGCGCGTGGGGGCACCAGCGGACGGTGACGAGCGCGAGCGACCCGAACGTCGACAAGTTCTTCGAGAAGTACGTCCAGGGTGAGCAGACGCCCGAGAAGGGCGCGGCCTGCACGGGTGGTCTGTCGGAGTGAGGCAGCACGTCGGATGGATGGCGGGGACCGCGGCGGCAGTGCTCGTCGCGGCCGGCACCATCACCTACGCGGTCGCCGAGGACGGGGGCGCGGGCAGCACCCCGAGCGCCGGCTCGGCGGACGCCGGGTTCGCTCGGGACATGGCGGTGCACCATCAGCAGGCCGTGGAGATGTCGTTCCTCGTGCGCGACCGCACCGATGACGAGGACGTGCGGCGGCTCGCGTACGACATCGCGCAGACGCAGGCCAACCAGCGCGGCATGATGCTGGGCTGGCTGGACCTGTGGAAGCTGCCGAAGGTGTCCTCGGACGAGCCGATGACCTGGATGGGCATGGGCGGCATGGCCTCCGGCGAGGACGGCGCGCTGATGCCGGGCATGGCGACCAACACCGAGATGAAGAAGCTGGAGAGCCTCAGCGGCAAGCAGGCGGAGATCTTCTACCTGCAGTTGATGACGGACCATCACAAGGGCGGCATCCACATGGCCGAGGGCTGTCTCGACAAGTGCGCGGTCGAGGTGGAGAAGGACCTCGCGCAGGGCATGGTGAACGGGCAGGAGTCGGAGATCGCGCTGATGAAGGACATGCTGTCGGAGCGGGGCGCCGAGCCGCGTCCGTAGCCGTCTCCGTCTCCGCCTTCCTCTCCGCGCCGTCGAAATGGCGTTGCCATTAGGTTAGTTGGGACCTTCTTGGGACGGGCATTTCCCTGGCCTGAACGGTTCGGCGATTGAGTGGCCACCGTCGGGTGATCCACTCGTCACGAATCGCACAGGGGGTTCCATGAGATCTCGACGTGCCGCGCTGCGCGCCTCCGTGAGCCTGGCGGCGACACTGCCTCTGCTCACCGGCGCGCTGGCACTCGGCATACCCGCGGCGCACGCCGCGGACCGGCAGGGCCGGGACATACTCACCGGCACCAAGCCCGCGTGGGCCACGGCGAAGGCGGACCGGGGGGCGGCCTCGGACAGTGCCCGGGTCTCCGCACGCGTCTACCTCGCGGGCCGGGACGCGGCCGGTCTCGCCGCCTACGCGAAGGCCGTGTCCGACCCGGGCTCGGCGTCGTACGGCAAGTACCTGAGCGCCGGGCAGGCGCAGGCCCGCTTCGGCGCGACGAAGGCCCAAGTGGCCGCCGTCACGGGCTGGTTGACGTCGGCGGGGCTGAAGGTCACGGGCGTGACGCAGCACTACGTCGCCGTCACCGGCGATGTGGCCGCCGCCGAGAAGGCGTTCGGCACCCAGCTGCACAACTACACCAAGGGCGCGCAGACCTACCGGGCGCCCACGACGACCGCCTCCGTGCCGGACGCCGTCAAGGACGCCGTCCTGACCGTCACGGGCCTCGACAACGCGCCCCACCTGGCGAGCCACCAGGACCGGCTCCCGCCGCCGGAGACCGTGTTCCGCAACGCCGGGCCGTTCTCGACGTACCACGGCTCGAACGTGGCGACCACGCTGCCGGACGCCTACGGCACGAAGATCCCGTACGCCGTCAAGGGCTACACCGGCAGGCAGCTGCGCGCCGCGTACGGCGCCGGCAGGCACACCGGCAAGGGCGTGCGGATCGCCGTCACCGACGCGTACGCCTCCCCGACCATCGCGTTCGACGCGGCTACGTACGCGACGCGCAACGGCGACGCGGCCTGGACGAGCGGCCAGTTGCGGCAGGTGCTGCCCGCGAAGTACACGCGGACCAAGGAGTGTTCCGCGGCCGGCTGGTACGGCGAGGAGACCCTCGACGTCGAGGCCGTGCACGCGGTCGCGCCCGGCGCGCAGGTCACCTACGTGGGCGCCGCGTCCTGCCACGACGAGGACCTGCTGGACTCGCTCAGCAAGATCGTCGATCACCATCTGGCCGACCTCGTCTCCAACTCCTGGGGCGAGACCGAGGACGCCCAGACCCCGGACCTCGCGGCCGCCTACGACCAGGTCTTCCAGTTCGGCGCGGTCGAGGGCATCGGCTTCTACTACTCCTCCGGCGACGACGGCGACGAGGTCGCGAGCAGCGGCACCAAGCAGGTGGACATCCCGGCGAGTTCGGCGTGGGTGACGGCGGTCGGCGGTACGTCGCTGGCGGTCGGCAAGGGTGACACGTACCTGTGGGAGACCGGCTGGGGGACCGAGAAGGCGACCCTGTCGGCCGACGGCAAGAGCTGGGACGGCTTCCCCGGCGCGTTCACCTCGGGCGCGGGCGGTGGCACGAGCAGAACGGTCGCCGAGCCGTACTACCAGAAGGCGGTCGTGCCGGACGCGCTGGCCAGGGCGAACAGCGCCGACGGCAACCGCGTCGTCCCGGACATCGCGGCGATCGCCGACCCGAACACCGGGTTCCTGGTGGGCCAGACGCAGACCATGCCGGACGGCACCACGCAGGCGTACGACGAGTACCGCCTCGGCGGCACCTCGCTGGCCGCGCCGGTGATCGCGGCCGTCCAGGCGCTCGCGCAGGAGGCACGCGGCGGGAAACCGCTCGGCTTCGCCAACCCGGCGATCTACGCCAGGTACGGCTCGAAGGCGTACCACGACGTCACCGACGACCCGACGGGGACCGGCCTCGCGGTCGTTCGCGTCGACTTCGTCAACGGCTACGACGCGACCGACGGACTGACCACGTCCGTACGGAGTCTCGGCAAGGACAGCTCGCTGAGCGCCGTGAAGGGCTACGACGATGTGACGGGCGTGGGCACGCCCGCGGACGGTTACGTGGAGTCGTACCGCCGCTGACCGGCACCTTCGGAAAACGGGGCGCCCCGCCGACGGGGGAAGATCGGCGGGGCGCTGTGGTGCCGCAGTGGTTCAGGGGCGGGTGCCCGGAAGGGCTCAGTGGACGGAGTGCTCCTCCAGCGGGAACGTTCCGCCGACCACGTCCTCCGCGAACGCCTTCGCCGCGTTGCCCATGACCTCGCGGAGGTCGGCGTACTGCTTGACGAACTTGGGGACCCGGCCGCCGGTCAGGCCCAGCATGTCCGTCCAGACCAGGACCTGCGCGTCGGTCTCCGGTCCGGCGCCGATGCCGACCGTCGGGATGTGCAGCGTGCGCGTCACCTCGGCCGCCAGCTCCGCCGGCACCAGCTCCAGGACGACCGCGAACGCGCCCGCGTCCTGGACCGACTTGGCGTCCCGCAGGAGCTGCGCGGCCGCCTCCTCGCCGCGGCCCTGGACGCGGTAGCCCATGGCGTTGACGGACTGCGGGGTCAGGCCGATGTGGGCCATCACCGGGATGCCGGACTCGACCAGCAGCCGGATCTGTTCGTGCGACCGCTCGCCGCCCTCCAGCTTGACCGCGCCGACCCCGGCCTCCTTCACCAGCCGGGTCGCCGAGCGCAGCGCCTGCACCGGGCCCTCCTGGTAGGAGCCGAAGGGCAGGTCGCCGACGATCAGGGCGCGGGACGTGCCGCGTACGACGGCCGCGGAGAGCATCGTCATCTCGTCGAGCGTCACCGGCACCGTGGTGTCGTATCCCAGGTGACAGTTGCCCGCCGAGTCACCGACGAGCATGACCGGGATACCGGCCTCGTCGAACACGGACGCGGTCATCGCGTCGTACGCGGTGAGCATGGGCCACTTCTCGCCCCGCTCCTTGGCGAGGGCGATGTCGCGAACGGTGATGCGGCGTGTGCCCTTCCCCCCGTACAGCGCCTTGCTGCCGTCGGAGGGCTTCGCCTGAGGCGTCTGGGCAGCCGAAAGCTGCGTCATTGCAACGGCTCCTTCTGTCATCTCGAGGCGCCCTTACGGCGTCCCCGGACCGTCTCCATGGTGGCACTTCGTGCCAGGGAGGGCCAGGCCCCTCTCTGTGAGTTCCGCCCCGTGCAGATGCGCGGCGCGTGCTGATGCTCAGCGTCTCTGATCAGTTTGGCGATCCCATGCAGGACGAAGTGTCCGGCACGGGTCCCGCCCACCGTGGAGGCGAGGCATGAGCATGCAGGTGGAAGCCCGCGCCTCGCGCCGCGCCTCGTGGCCGGTGCCGGTTGGTGGGTGTGCTGATCGTCGTCACGCCCTGGTGCCGGTGGGCTGCTCGGGGCAGCGGTCTCCGGCCCGTTGGTGCGTGTCCCTCCGGACGCCGGCCCGCCGGTCCCGAGGGTCCGGTGGGGGAGGGTGCCCTGCGTCGCCTGGGCGCTGGGCGTGTGGGAGGGCGCCGGGTCGGTCCGTTCTTGGTCCGGTCCTTCCGGCGGGTCTGTACAGTGGCCCGGTTGACCACGGCGATGGCTTCGAGTTCGTCGACCACCGAGCGGATGGCCATGGCCCCGGTGGTGCGGTCGGTGACGGTCTTGGTCTGATGGGCCAGGCCACGTGCGGCGATACGCTGCCAGGCTCCGGTGTCGCGATCGCCCTGCCAGCTGCAGCCGGGGCTGGGGCACAGGGCCCACTTCCAGCCGGGTGTGGTGGGGCGGTCGGGGGCCTTGCGGTGGCGCAGAGGGGCGAGGCAGCGGGGGCAGTGCCGGGAGGTGCCACGCGCGGGGACGGTGACGACGGCGATGCCCACCTCGGCGGCCAGGTGCCGCATCCGTTCCACGATCCGCCCGCGTACCTGCTGGGAGAGGCGCGTGTTGAGGGTGCGGCCCATGCCGCGGGCCTCCATCGACCGGAGGTCCTCGACGTAGATCACGCTCGCGTCGACGCTGAGGGCCTGGTCGACTGCCACGGGGCGGGACTCCAGCCCAGACGCCGCAGCGCCATCCACGCATTCGACGGCAGTTTCCGCCCTTGGGTATCGACACCGGAGGCCAGCGTGTCCACGTCGGCGGCCTTCCCGTGCCCGGCCAGGAGCTCACTGGTCATGCCGGAGACCAGAGCGGCTGCCCAGCCCACCCGCTGAGCCAGCACCGAGGCGGTGAGGACATCCCCGGTTCTCTCATCAGCCGCGGTGCGAAGCAGGACACGGGCCCAAGCGGCGCGGGAAGTCTCCCCCTCGCTCAGCGCCAGCTTCCAGCCCGTAGTGCTGTCATCCGATCAACGACACCCCCGCGAAGAGGTCACGCATTCGATCCACGTACCTGTATGCGACATGGTGCCCGGTACCGGACCTGCGGCACGACGGCTGGCGATTCTCAGGAGGGAAAATACGAATGCGAACGGGAGTTGGCGGCCGCTGAGCAGAACGCGCGCGTGTGCCGGAACAGATCGTCGACGCCGTGCTCGAGGGTCTACGGCCCGTCAGTTCGCGCACGCCGTAGATCGCATGTGCGCGTTTCGTCACAGAGCGCGCTTTCCCCCGCCGCATCCGGAACTCCTGACGGCGACTTGTACGTCCTCGCCCCCGTACGGCCGTCATGAGTACGGCAGGAACGGAGCCGATCATCCCCTAGGGTTTCTCTGGGCGCGGGGGGACGACGGTGTGCACGGCAGGTAGTGAGGCGACGGTATGGCGCAGCAGGCGTACGTGACGGAGACGGACAACGGAGGCTCGGGGCCCGAGCGCCGGGAATCCGGGCTTCGGCGCCTGACGAACCGCCTGAAGGAGAGCCGCCTGTTCGCGGGCTGGCGCGGCGACCGGCGCATCTGGCGGCGCGGCATCGTGCTGGCCGCCTGCGCCGTGCTCCTCGCCCTGGTGATGGCGCTGCACGCGCAGATCCCGAACGCGGTCGGCAACCTCGGCAGCCTCACCGAGACGTTCCTGCCCTGGCTGGGCCTGCTCGTCCCGGTGCTGCTCCTGCTGGCCCTGGTACGGAAGTCCGCGACCGCGCTCATCGCCGTGCTGCTCCCGGCGATCGTGTGGCTGAACCTCTTCGGCGGCCTCCTCGTCGACCGGACCGGCGCCGGCGGCGACCTCACGGTGGCCACGCACAACGTCAACGCGGACAACGCCGATCCGTCCGGCACCGCCCGGGACGTGGCCGCGTCCGGCGCGGACGTGGTGGCCCTGGAGGAGCTGACGGCCACGGCGGTCCCGACGTACGAGAAGGCGCTGGCCGCCACGTACGAGTACCACTCGGTGCAGGGCACCGTCGGCCTGTGGAGCAAGTACCCGCTGAGCGGCGTCAAGCCCGTCGACATCAAGCTGGGCTGGACGCGCGCCATGCGGGCCGTGGTGGCCACGCCGTCCGGGCAGGTCGCGGTGTACGTCGCCCATCTGCCGTCGGTGCGGGTGAAGATCGAGGCCGGGTTCACCGCCCGGCAGCGCGACAAGAGCGCCGACGCGCTGGGCGAGGCCATCGCCGACGAGCCGCTGGAGCGGGTGGTCCTGCTCGGCGATCTGAACGGCACGATGAACGACCGTTCGCTCCGGGCCGTCACCGCCCAGATGCGCTCCACGCAGGGCGCCTCGGGCAGCGGGTTCGGGTTCAGCTGGCCGGCGTCGTTCCCGATGGCGCGGATCGACCAGATCATGGTGAAGGGCGTGGAGCCGGAGAGCTCGTGGACGCTGCCGGAGACGGGGAGCGACCACCTTCCCGTGGCCGCTCGTGTGAAGGTCGACACGTCCTCGTAACCGGAGGAATACTGGGGTCGGGCGCGTTTGTTCCGGAGCTGAACATAAGCTTGGTACGGAACTCCGCTCCCCCTCGAAAGGCACGGCTCTCTTCATGCCCCTGGCCCTGCTCGCCCTGGCCGTCGGCGCCTTCGGCATAGGTACGACCGAGTTCGTGATGATGGGCCTGCTGCCCGAAGTCGCGAACGACCTGGACATCTCCATCCCCTCCGCCGGGCATCTGGTCTCGGCGTATGCGCTGGGTGTCGTCATCGGCGCCCCGCTGCTGGCCGCTGTGACGGCGCGCATGCCCCGCCGTACGGTCCTGATCGGCCTGATGGCGCTGTTCGTGGTGGGCAACGCGGCGTCGGCCTTCGCGCCGGACAACTCCTGGCTGCTCGTGGCCCGCTTCGTGAGCGGTCTGCCGCACGGTGCCTTCTTCGGCGTCGGCGCGGTGGTGGCCACGAGCCTGGTCGCGCCCGAGCGCAAGGCGCGCTCGGTGTCCCTGATGTTCCTCGGACTGACCGTCGCCAACATCGCGGGCGTGCCGGTCGCCACGCTCGTCGGGCAGAACCTGGGCTGGCGGGCGACCTTCCTGGGCGTCAGCGCGATCGGCCTGGCCGCGATCGCCTCGCTCGCGCTGCTGATCCCGCGCGACCGGGTGCCGGCGCCGTCCGCCGGGCTGCGGGGCGAGCTGGCCGCGCTGAAGTCCCTGCCGGTGTGGCTGGCGCTCGGCACGACGGTCGCGGGCTTCGGCGCACTCTTCGCGGCGTACAGCTACGTCACGCCGATGCTGACCGACTCCGCCGGATACGCCGACGCCAGCGTGACGCTGCTGCTCGCGCTGTTCGGAGTGGGCGCGACCGTCGGCAACCTGCTGGGCGGGCGGCTGGCGGACCACGCGATGCGCAGGACGCTGTTCGGCGGCCTGCTCTCGCTGGCCGCGGTCCTGGCCCTGTTCCCGCTCATGATGTCCACGGCGTGGAGCGCCGCCCTGGCGGTGGCCCTGCTCGGCATGGCGGCCTTCGTGACCGGCTCCCCCCTCAACCTGATGGTCATGGAGAAGGCCTCGTCGGCCCCGTCCCTGGCCTCCTCGGCCAACCAGGCCGCCTTCAACCTCGCCAACGCGGGCGGCGCCTGGATCGGCGGCCTGGCCCTCGCCGCCGGCTTCGGCGTGACGTCACCGGCGCTGGCGGGCGCGGCGCTGGCCGTGCTCGGGCTGGGGGTCGCCGGTGCCGCGTGGGCGGTGGACCGGCGCCGGGTCGCTCCGCGGGCCGGGCGGGAGCGCGTGGTCGCGGGGCATGTTCCGCAGCAGGCGGAGATGGTTGAGCGCTGAGCCCTGAACGCTCCCGACGAGGAGGGGCGGCCGGTGATGGTCACCGGCCGCCCCTTCGTCGTATCCCGTCCGCGGGACTTCGTCGTGCCCCGCCCTCGGGGCTGTCGGTGTCCTGTAGGTCCTGTCGGTGATCTGTCGGTCGTTTGTCGGTGGCCCCTGACACCGTCGTGGGCATGACGCGAATCGACAAGAACCCCGACGGCGTGAGCAGCGCCGTGTCCGTGCGGGGGTTGGTCAAGCACTACGGCGAGACCAAGGCTCTGGACGGTGTTGACCTCACGGTGCGCGAGGGCACCGTCATGGGCGTGCTCGGCCCGAACGGCGCCGGGAAGACCACCCTGGTGCGGATCCTGTCCACGCTGCTGGCCCCGACCGCCGGCCAGGCCACCGTCGCCGGGTACGACGTCCTGCGGCAGCCTCGGCAGCTGCGCCGGGTGATCGGGCTGACCGGGCAGTACGCCTCGGTCGACGAGAAGCTCCCCGGGTGGGAGAACCTCTACCTCATCGGGCGGCTGCTCGACCTGCCCCGCAAGGAGGCACGCACGCGTGCCGACGAACTGCTGGAGCGGTTCTCGCTGACCGAGGCCGCCAAGCGGCCCGCCGGCACCTACTCCGGCGGTATGCGGCGGCGGCTCGACCTCGCCGCGTCCATGATCGGGCGGCCCTCGGTGCTGTTCCTCGACGAGCCGACCACGGGGCTCGACCCGCGCACCCGCAACGAGGTGTGGGACGAGGTCAAGGCCATGGTCGGCGGCGGGGTGACGGTGCTGCTGACCACCCAGTACATGGAGGAGGCAGAGCAGCTCGCCTCCGAGCTGACGGTCGTCGACCGGGGCAAGGTCATCGCGGGCGGCGGGATCGAGGAGCTCAAGGCCAAGGTCGGCGGGCGGACCCTGCGTGTCCGGCCGACCGATCCCCTGCAGTTGCGGCCGCTCGCCGGCTACCTGGACGAGCTCGGCATCACCGGGCTCGCCACCACCACCGTGGACAGCGAGAGCGGCACCCTGCTCGTCCCGGTCCTCAGCGACGAGCAGCTCACCGCGATCGTCGGCGCCATCACCGCGCGCGGCGTCACCCTCGCCTCCATCACCACCGAACTGCCCAGCCTGGACGAGGTGTTCCTGTCCCTCACCGGCCACCGCGCCAGTGCCCCCCAGGACGCCGTGCCCGCCGACGACCGCCAGGAGGTCGCCGTATGAGCGCCGCAACGACCACAGCGACGACCACGACAAACCCGAACGCCACCGACGTCCGCATCCCGCTGCGGTCGCATCTGCGGCACACCGGTGCGCTGGTGCGCCGCAACCTGCTGTGGATCCGGCAGGACCCGGAGTCGATGTTCGACGCCATCCTGATGCCGATCGTCTTCACGCTGCTGTTCGTGTACGTCTTCGGCGGATCCATCGGGCAGGCGCTCGGCGGCGGCCAGGAGCAGTACGTGCAGTACGTCGTGCCCGGGATGATGGCCATGATGGGCATGAGCATGGCCATGTCGGTGGGGACCGGGTTCAACCAGGACTTCAACACCGGCGTCATGGACCGCTTCCGGTCGCTGCCGATCGGGCGGGGCTCGGTGCTCTTCGCCAAGATCGCGGTGGAGCTGCTGCGGATGATGATCGCGACCACGATCATGCTGATCGTCGGCGTCCTGGTCGGCTTCGACATCACCGACTGGGGCGGGCTGCTCGCGGCGGTGGCGCTGGCCGCGCTGTTCGGCTCGGCGCTCATGTGGGTGTTCCTCACCCTCGGCGTGGTGCTGAAGAACGCGCAGTCCGTGCAGGGACTGGGCTTCCTGGTGCTGATGCCGCTCCAGTTCGGCTCGTCGATCTTCGCGCCGACCGACTCGATGCCGGGCTGGCTGCAGTCCTTCACCGACGTCAACCCGCTGTCCTCGCTCGCGGACGCCGCGCGCGGGCTGATGGTGGGCGGCAACGGCCCGATCGCGCAGGACGTGTGGGTGACCGTCGCCTGGTCGCTGGGGCTCACGGCGGTCATGGCGCCGATCGCGATCCACAAGTTCCGCACGAAGAGCTGACGGACGGCCGGCTGACACGGCCGACGGACATCCGATACGAAGCGCCGGTGCACGCGTCACACCAGGGCGGCGGCCTCCCGGAAGGGCAGGCCGCCGCCCTCCGCGTACGCCGCCTCGTACGCCGAGTCGCCGAGCACCGCGCGCGTGTGCCGCACCGCCCGCTCGTACACATGGCGCTCATGGGACGTCGCGACATGCCGGGGCGGCAGCAGCGCGTCCGCGGCGCCGAGACAGCGGGCGGCGTCCAGGGCCCGGCCGCCGCCGTCGACACGGGCGAGGGAGTAGGCGGCCATGGTCAGATAGCCCGAGCGCATCTGCGGGGCGATGGCCTCGGACAGCGGGTCCTCGGCGCGTTCCAGCGCGCCCCTGATCCGCTCCAGGGACTCCGGGTAGCGCCCGTCGGCCGCGTCCAGCCAGGCCTCCGAGCCGAGGATGAAGGCGTCGAAGACGATGAAGTGGGCGATCTTGAACTGCTCGCGCAGCAGCCGCAGTTGCTCACGCGCCTCCGGGATCCGGCCGGTCAGGCCGAGTCGGCCGGCCAGGATCAGCCGGGCGAAGGGCATCGACTGGTCGTTCGGGCCGCTCGCCTGGTCGAGGACCTCGCGCAGCAGACGCTCCCCCCGCTCGGCCTCGCCCGCCTCGATGAGGACGCTGCCGAGCCGGGCGCTGAGCACACCCGTGTGGCCGCGGGCGCCGAGGTGCTCGGCGCGTTCGAGCGCCGCCTCGTAGTCCGCGGCGGCCACGCGGTACTCGCCCCTGCGCTCATGTGCCTCGGCGCGAGCGGCGAGTGCCTCCGCGGTGCCCCATCGGTCGCCGAGGCGGCGGTAGATCGCCAGCGACTCGTCGGCGTCGCGGGTGGCGTCACCCGCCCACTCGGTGCGGTTGGCGAGCAGATTGGCCCGCATCTGCAGATTGGCGGCGAGGTCCCACTCGTATCCGGGCACGCCCCGGCAGGTGTCGACGGCGGCGTCGATGATCGTCCGCACCCGTGCCATGTCCCCGGTGAGCAGGACGGCGTAGAACCACAGGGAGCCGGGGAAACGGCACCCCTGGGGCAGTCCGGGCCGGTACGTCTCGCCGACGGCGCGCAGTTTCCGCTGCCCCTCGGGCGACTGCCAGCGCTCCAACTCCGTGTCCATACAGGCGAGATGGACCAGATGGACGCTGCGCCGGGCCTCGGCGAGGACCTCGCCGGTCCAGGGCGGCGGAGTGGCGATGCAGCGCTCCCACACCGGGGCGGCGGGCCGAACGGGCTCGCCGAAGGGGTCGGGGCCGAGGTCCTGGACCTCCCGGGACCAGTTGCGGGCGACGATGCGCTGGTCGCGCATCAGCCAGTACCAGGCCATCGAGAGCACCAGGCACATCGCCTCCTGCTCGTCGCGCACGGCCACGGCGTGGTGCAGGGCGGCGCGGATGTTCTCGCTCTCGCGCTCGAACCGGCGGATGACGGCGAGCTGCCCGGCGCCGCGCAGCGAAGGCTCGCTGGTGCGGGCGAGTTCGCGGTAGTACGTCAGATGCGCGCGCTCGGTCTGCGCCCGCCGGCCGGCCTCGTCGAGCCGTTCGGCGGCGTACTCGGCGACGGTCTCCAGGAGCCGGTAGCGCATCTCCCCGTCGCCCGAAGGGGCCGCCACCACCAGGGACTTGTCGACGAGCGAGCCGAGCGCCTCCAGCGCGACGGGTCCGCACACGGCCTCGGCGGCGGCGAGATCACAGCCGCCGGCGAAGACGGACAGCCCGCACAGCACGTCCCGCTCGTCCTCGTCCAGCAGATCCCAGGACCAGTCGACGACCGCGCGGAGGGTCTGCTGGCGGGGCAGGACGGTACGGCTGCCCGAGGTGAGCAGCCGGAAGCGGTTGTCGAGCCGGTCGGCGATCTGACGTGGCGTCAGCATGCGGAGCCGGGCGGCCGCGAGCTCGATGGCGAGGGGAAGGCCGTCGAGGCGCCGGCAGATCTCGGCGCACGCCGCGGCGGTCTCCTCGTCGGCGTCGATCCGGAACCCCGGCCTGGCCGCGGAGCCCCGGTCGGCGAGCAGCCGCAGCGCGACCGGCTCGGGGAGGGGGTCGACGGGCCGCAGCAACTCCCCCGGTACGCCGAGAGGTTCACGACTCGTGGCGAGCACGGTCAGCTGCGGGCAGCGCTCCAGCAGCTCCTCCACGAGGCGGGCGGCGGCCTCGACGACATGCTCGCAATTGTCGAGGATCAGCAGCATGCGGCGCTTGCCGCAGTGCTCGGCGAGCCGCTCGAGGGGGTCGTCGTGCCGGTCGGTGCCGGCCCGCATGGCCTCGGCACCGGCGCCGTACAGCACGGTCTCCCGTGCGCCGACGGCGGTGAGCACGGCCTCCGGTACGGCCTGCGGGTCGTCGACCGGCGCGAGCTCGGCCAGCCACACCCCGTCCGGCGCGGCATCCCGCACCTTCTCGGCGGCCTCCTGCGACAGCCGGGTCTTACCGGCGCCGCCGGGGCCCAGCAGGGTGACCAGGCGGGCGGTGGTCAGATCGCCGCGGATGGCGTCGATGTCCGCTTCCCGGCCGACGAAGGAGGTGAGGCGGGCTCGGAGGTTGCCGGCACGGCCCCCTCCCCCGACCTGCTCGGCACCCTTCGCCCCACCAGCCTCGACCCAACCCGACCCCCTGCCGAACGCCCCCGCGCTCTCGGACTCCGGGCCCTCCTCCGGCTGAAGCAACTCCCCGTGCAGCGCCCGCAGTTCCGGCCCGGGGTCGGCGCCCAGCCGGTCCGCCAGCAGTCGTCGTACGTCCTCGTAGGCGGCCAGTGCCTCTGCCGTGCGGTCCGCGTCGCGCAGGGCGCGCAGGCGCAGGGCCTGCAGGGACTCGTCCAGGGGGTGGGTGTCGCACAGGGCGGTCAGCTCGGGCAGGGACTGCTCGGCGTGGCCCAGGGCGAGGGCGGCGGTGTGGCGGGCCCGCAGGGCGTCGAGGCGCCGGGTCTCCTGGCGGGCCGCCTCGGCGGTGCGGTCGGGGAGGTCGGCGAGGGCGGGGCCGTGCCACAGGCCGAGGGCGTCGTCGAGGGCGACGGCGGCCTTGGCGGGGTCGCCGTCGGCCAACGCGCGCATGCCCTCACCGGCGAGGCGCTCGAAGCGGTGCAGGTCGATGTCGTCGGGCGCCGCGGCGAGGCGGTAGCCGCCCTCGGCCGACACCACCGCGTCCGCGCCCAGCACCCGCCGCAGCCGGCCGACGAGGGCCTGCAGCGCGCCCGTCGCGTCGGCCGGCGGATCGCCGTCCCACACCTCGTCGACCAGCAGACTCGCGGGCACGGTACGCCTGCCCCGCAACGCCAGCACGGTCAGCAGGGCACGCAACCGTGCCCCGCCCACCGGAACGGGGGTGCCGTCGGGGCGAAGGGCCTGGGTGGTGCCGAGGATGCGATAGCGCACGGGGTCCATTGTCTCTGGTGGGTTCGGGGGCGGTCACAGGGTTGGGGGGCGCGGCGTGTGCGGAGGTACGGGGGCAGGGTGTCCGGAGGCGGCGTATCCGGAGTACGGCGCCCTCACCCCGGTTCCGGGACCGTGCTCAGGGTCGCCAGCAGCTCCGCCAGGGCGGCCGGTGCGAGGCCCGTCACCTCTCTGCCGGGTGCCGTGTGCGGGATGCCCCGGGCCTCGCGCACGGCGTGCGACAGCCAGGAGTCGGTGCCGGGTACCTCCAGGGTCACGATCACGCCCGCGTCGGCGTCCGCGAACCACTTCGGGCACTCCCACACCGACCGCAGCGACCGGTCCCCGGCATCCGGCTCCCGCGTGAGCGAACCCGGCGCCACCTCCCCGAACCCCTGCCTCAGCACCTGGATCGCCCGGACCCAGCCACGGGTCTCGGGCAGGTCGGGATCTCCGTGGAACTCGGCCGTGAGCAGCCCGACGAGACGCAGCACGTCCCCGGGCCGCACGTCGCCCAGCTCCTCCTGCGCCAGGACGCCGACCGGATGCTCGTGCAGGGCGACCACGAGTCCGTTCTCGTCCCGTAGGACCCGCACCCCGCCCTCGTCCCCCGGCATGTCCTCCACCGGGCCGACGACCTTGGTGAGCTGGTCGTGCCAGCCGCCGCCGAGCAGGCCGTCGGAGGAGCTGAACAGCAGCGGCCAGCTGACCTCGTCCCCCACCTTGAAGGGCGTACCGCAACACCCCATCTGCCAGTCCGCGTAGAACACATGCCAAAGCCCCATGCCCCCACCCTCCCCGGAACCACCGCCCCACCGCGAGACGTTTTCCCCGTACGCCCGGTACGGTCGGGCAGTCCCCACGCGGTCCCGCACATGGACGAGACGCGTGTACAAGAGTCCAGGGAGCCCCATGACCACCGCCCTCACCCGCCGCAGCGAACGGCGGATCAGCCCCGTCTTCGTCGGGATCCTGGCCGTCACCGCGGTGACCGGCTGGGCCACCTGGACAGGGTTCGCCGAGCAGCCCGGGCTGGCCGTGTTCCTGTTCGTGACGGCCGCCTGGATCGTGTCCCTGTGTCTGCACGAGTACGCACACGCGCGTACGGCCCTGCACAGCGGCGACATCTCGGTCGGGTCGAAGGGCTATCTCACCCTCAACCCGCTGAAGTACACGCACGCGCTGCTCAGCATCGTGCTGCCGGTCGTCTTCGTCATCATGGGCGGCATCGGACTTCCCGGCGGTGCCGTCTTCATCGAGCGCGGGCGGATCCGGGGCCGCTGGCGGCACAGCCTGATCTCGGCGGCGGGACCCTTGACCAACGTCCTGTTCGCCGTCGTGTGCACCGCCCCGTTCTGGCTGGACGCCCTCGACGGCGTCCCCCGGGACTTCCGCTTCGCGCTCGCCTTCCTCGCCCTGCTCCAGGTCACGGCCGCGATCCTGAACTTCCTGCCGGTCCCGGGTCTGGACGGCTACGGCGTCATCGAGCCCTGGCTGTCCCAGAAGGTCAGGCGCCAGGTGGAGCCGTTCGCCCCGTTCGGCCTGCTGTTCGTGTTCGCGCTGCTGTGGCTGCCGGCGATCAACGGCGTGTTCTTCGACATGGTCGACGCGGTCCTGCGCGGCCTGGGAATCGGCGACGTCGACACGTACTGCGGCTACGACCTGTTCCGCTTCTGGCGGGAGGCCAATCCCTACTGCTCGGTCAGCCCGTGACGGACCCGCTGCGCCGATCGGCCTTGCCGCGCCTCAGGTAGTACCAGGTCATGTTGGACGACAGCCCCGCCAGCAGCACCCAGACGATCCCCAGAAGGCTGCCCTGCACGAAGGACACGACCGCCGCGGCCACGGAGAGGAGACAGACGATCAGGGCATAGATGGCGAGGCGGGGCATTTCGGTCGGCTCCTTCGGGGGACACTGCTACGGCGACCAGTGTCCCCCATCCCCTCATACGTCGGTGACGCGGAGCCCGGCGTGTGCCTTGTACCGCCGGTTCACCGAGATCAGGTTCGCGACCAGCGACTCCACCTGGTGGGCGTTGCGCAGCCGCCCCGCGAAGATGCCGCGCATGCCGGGGATGCGGCCGGCCAGCGCCTGGACGATCTCGACGTCGGCGCGGACCTCGCCGAGCACCATGACGTCCGTGTCGATCTCCTCGATCTCCGGGTCCTGGAGCAGCACGGCCGACAGGTGATGGAAGGCCGCCGTCACCCGCGACTCAGGCAGCAGGGCGGCGGCCTGCTCGGCGGCGCTGCCCTCCTCCGGCTTCAGCGCGTAGGCGCCCTTCTTGTCGAAGCCGAGCGGGTTGACGCAGTCGACGACCAGCTTGCCGGCCAGCTCCTCGCGCAGGGACTCCAGCGTCTTGCCGTGCCCCTCCCACGGCACGGCGACGATCACGATGTCGCTGCGTCGCGCGCACTCGGCGTTGTCGGCACCCTCGACACCGTGCCCGAACTCCTCGGCGGCGGCCTCGGCACGCTCGGCCGCCCGCGAGCCGATGATCACCTTCTGGCCGGCCCGGGCGAGCCGGTAGGCGAGGCCCTTGCCCTGCGGCCCGGTCCCACCGAGCACGCCGACGACGAGCCCGGATACGTCGGGAAGGTCCCAGGGGTCCTTGGCCGGGGCCTTCGCGGGGGCGTCGGTGGGCTGCTGTGCACTGTCGGTAGAGGTCATGGGCCGACTTTACGTCCGGCCCGCCCGCCCCGATGGATCAGGTGAGCTGCGTCACGGGCACCCGCCGGAAGGCGATGCTCTCGTACGGGCCGAAGTCGCCGGTCTCGTAGAGGAGTCCGACCGTGTCGGCGTCGATCCGTGCGAGATCCGAGTACGCGGCGGGCAGTCCGTTCACCGTGTGCGCGGACCGCCAGGTGAGGCCGCCGTCGGTGGAGGCGCGGATGGTCATCAGGGCGCGGGCGGCGGGGTCGGCGGGGCCGGAGAAGAGCAGGAGGTCGGGGTCGCGCAGCTGGAGGACACTGGCCTGGCAGATGGGGGCGACCAGGCCGGCCTGCGGACGGAAGGGCTTCACCAGCGTCGCGCCGCCGTCCTCGGAGTACGCGTCGGCGCGGTTGCCGGGGGACGTCGAGTCGTTGCGCGTGTTGAAGTAGACGCGGCCGTCGGGGAGTTCGGCGGCGGTGGTCTCGTTGACGTTGACGTAGCCGTCGGTGTTCTCGTCGACGTAGCCGATGCGCCAGGTGGCACCCCGGTCGTCGCTGAGCAGGCAGTGGCCGCTGTTGTACCGGGCCTCCGTGCCGATGTCGTCGCCGGTGGGCGGGATCGTGTGGTTGGCGGGGACGACGACCCGGCCGCTGCTGAGCTGGATCGCGTGGCCGGGCGTGGTGGCGTACCAGCGCCATCCCGGCCGCTTCACCTGCGCGGTGATCTCCTGCGAGCTCGACCAGGTGACGCCGTCGTCGTCGCTGTGGCGCACCCAGATCCGGCGGCCGTCGGCGTCGCTCACCTCGCCGCGCAGGATGCCGGCCTCGGTCGCGCCTGCGTGGTTGCGGATGTAGACGAGCAGGATGCGCCCGGTGTCGAGGACGACGGGGGCCGGGTTGCCGGCGAGGTGCCAGTTGTTGTCGGCGACCACCGCGAGGGGGCCCCAGGTGCGGCCGCCGTCCGTCGACCGCTTCAGCACGATGTCGATGTGCCCGTGGTCGGCGGCGGAGTCGACCCGGCCCTCGCAGAAGGCGAGGACGGTTCCGGCGGAGCTGGTGACGACGGCGGGGATGCGGAAGCTCGCGTAGCCCTCGTGACGGGCGCGGAAGGGGACGCTGGTCTCTGTCATGGAGGGCTCCTCGGATGGCCGGTCGCCGCGGCTCGGTCGCCGGTGGCCGCCGGCGAGGCACGGACGGTTGTGCGGGGTGACGGATCGGTTTGCCCAAGTCGGGCGAATTCGTGGTGAACTCCGGGTCACGAGTGGTCGATTGCGGCAGGATGCGGTCGCATGGATGCCGTACGGGTCGCGTTGCTGCGCGAAGTACTCGCCGGGACCGAGTGGTTGGGGGCCACACGGCGGTTCGCGGGGGCGCTGCGGGCGTCGGCGGTGGGGCACGGCGGCGGGCTGCTGCTGGTCGGCACGCCGGAGTACGAGCCGTGGCATCTGGCGGCCCATCTGGTGGACGAGGCCGCGTGGTCGGGGACGCCGGAGCTGGCCCCGACCCTCGTACGGCATGCCGCGCGCGCCTCGGACCCGGCGCATCTGGCGGTGGGCCTCGGGCGGTTGGCGGCGGCACGGCGCGGGGAGACGCTGCTGGTGGTGTCGCCGGAAGGGCCCGGGGAGCCTCTTCTGGAAGGGGTGCACGACGCCCGGCGGGCCGGGGCGACGGTGCTGGCGCTCGGCGCCGACGAGGGGGACCTGACGGCGATGGCGCACGAGACGCTCGCCGTGTCCGAGGACTCGGAGCTGGACCTGGACACGGTGCAGCACCTGGTGAGCGCGGCCGCCGGCGAGAACGCGCTGCCTTCCCCGAGAGGCCGCCGACGGTTCCGCGACCGCCTGTCCCGGCTGGCGGAGTCGTTGACCGCACCGCCGCCCGCTCCCTGGTGACCTCGCCCGCCCACTGACCCGACTGCCGGTCCCCGGCCCGGCCGGCCCCGCCCCGCAAAACCGTTTGCCTCCCGCGCCTCCCCGCCCGAACATGACCCCTCGTGACGGACGACGGCCCCACCGACCCCACCCCCGCTCCTCCCTCCCGGCTCCGCGCCGTACTCCCCGACCTCGCCCCCTGGCACGCCTCCGCCGACTTCCGGAAGCTGTGGCTGGCCGGGCTGATCTCCTCCTTCGGCAGTTTTCTGACGTTCGTCGCGCTGCCCGTGCAGATCAAGGAGCTCACCGGGTCCGCGGCGGCGGTCGGCGCGATCGGTGCCGTGGAGCTGGTGCCGTTGGTGGTGTTCGGGCTGTACGGCGGCGCGCTCGCCGACGCGCTCGACAAGCGGAAGCTGATCCTGTGGACGGAGGCCGGGCAGGCCCTGCTGAGCGCGGTGCTGCTGGTCAACGCGCTGCTGCCGAGCCCCGCGGTCTGGCCGCTGTACGCCGTCGCCGCCCTGTCCTCCGCGCTCGTCTCGGTCCAGCGCCCTGCCCTGGACGCCCTGTGGCCCCGGATCGTGGCGCACGAACACCTCCCGGCCGCCGGCTCGCTGAACGCGCTGCGCTGGCAGGTCGGCGGCGTCGCGGGCCCGGCGCTGGCCGGGGTGGTAGTCGCGTACGCGGGGCTCGGCTGGGCGTACGGCACGGACCTGCTGACCTTCGTCGCCTCCGTCCTGCTCACGCTCGGCATCGCCCCCTCCCCCGCCTCCCACGCGGCCGCGAAGCCGTCCCTCAAGGCCATCGCTGAGGGCGCCCGGTACGCCTGGAGCCGCAAGGAGCTCCTCGGCACGTACGTCATCGACATCGCGGCGATGCTCTTCGCGATGCCGCTCGCCGTACTGCCGTTCCTCGCGGACGAGTTGAACGCCCCCTGGTCGCTCGGGCTGATGTACGCGGCCGTCCCCGCGGGGGCGATGCTGGTGAGCCTGACCAGCGGCTGGACGTCCCGGGTGCACCGGCACGGACGGGTCGTGGTGCTGTCGGCGGCGCTGTGGGGCGTGGCGATCGCGGCCGCCGGTGTCACCCGTGACGTCTGGCTGGTGCTGCTGTTCCTCACCCTGGGCGGCGCAGCCGACATGGTCAGCGGCATCTTCCGCGGGGTGATGTGGAACCAGACGATCCCGGACGAGCTGCGCGGCCGGCTCGCCGGGATCGAGCTGCTGTCGTACTCGGTCGGCCCGCAGCTCGGCCAGACCTATGTGGGCGGCATCGCCGCCTGGAAGGGCGTCAGGACGTCGGTCTGGTCGGGCGGGCTGCTGTGTGTGGGCGCGGTGGGGCTGCTGGCGCTGTGTCTGCCGAAGCTGATGGCGTACGACGCGCGCACGAACGAGCACGCGGTACGGCTGCGGGAGCAGCGGGCGGCGGCAGCGGCGGCCGCACCGGCGCCGACGCCCGCGGAGAGCTGATCAGGCGTCGTCCGCCGGCCCCGTGGGGGCGTCGTGCCACCGCGGGTCGTTCTCCCACTCCAGGTTGCGCTCGCGCGCCAGGTCCATCGCATGCTGGGCCTCTTCCCTGCTGGCGTAGGGCCCGAAGCGGTCCTTGGCCGGGCACTCCGGCCCTTCCTCGACCTTCTTGTGGACGAGGCAGTAGTACCACTCGCCCGGCTTCCCGACCGTACGCTTCTTGAACAAGGCCATGACCGGCTCCTCTCGCCACCGTCATGTTCCCCCATGCCCGCTGGTTAGACTCGCTTGCATGTCTGGCCAGTCGCTGCTCGTTCCGGGGGAGCTGTCCCCCACCCGTCCCGTGCCCGGAAACATCCGCCGCCCCGAGTACGTCGGCAAGCCCGCGCCGACGCCGTACACCGGTCCGGAGGTGCAGACCCCGGAGACCGTGGAGGCGATGCGGATCGCCGGCAGAATCGCGGCGCGGGCGATGGCCGAGGCGGCGAAGCTGATCGCCCCCGGGGTCACCACCGACGAACTGGACAAGGTGGCGCACGACTACATGTGCGACCACGGCGCCTACCCGTCCACGCTCGGCTACCGCGGCTTCCCCAAGTCCCTGTGCACGAGCGTCAACGAGGTGATCTGCCACGGCATCCCGGACTCCACGGTGCTGCGCGACGGCGACATCGTCAACCTCGACGTGACGGCGTACATCGGCGGGGTGCACGGCGACAACAACGCGACGTACCTGGTGGGCGACGTCGACGAGGAGAGCCGCCTGCTGGTGGAGCGCACCCGCGAGTCCCTCAACCGCGCGATCAAGGCGGTCAAGCCGGGCCGCCAGATCAACGTGATCGGCCGGGTGATCGAGTCGTACGCGAAGCGCTTCGGCTACGGCGTGGTCCGCGACTTCACCGGCCACGGAATCAACTCCTCGTTCCACTCGGGCCTGATCATCCCGCACTACGACAGCCCGCACGCGACGACGGTGATCCAGCCCGGCATGACCTTCACCATCGAGCCGATGCTGACCCTCGGGACCCACGAGTACGACATGTGGGACGACGGCTGGACGGTCGTCACGAAGGACCGCAGGCGGACGGCCCAGTTCGAGCACACGCTGGTGGTGACGGAGACGGGGGCGGAGATCCTGACGCTGCCCTGATCGCCGACCTTCGAGCCCGCCCTGCCAGGGCGGGCTTTGTCTTGTACGCTTTTACCGACAGGGCGTCGGCAAACCTATTGACTTAGGTAAGCCTTACCTCAGAGGATATGCCCATGGAGCCCTTCTCGACACTCATCCGCACCGCGTCCCATGAACAGCACGTGGAGGCCGAGACCTCGACGTTCATGAGCGACCTGCTCGGCGGACGGCTCGGCGTCGACGCGTACGCGCGGTACACCGAGCAGCTGTGGTTCGTGTACGCCGCGCTGGAGGCCGGGGCCGAGCGGCTGGCGTCGGACCCGGTGACGGGGCCCTTCATCCGGCCGGAGTTGTTCCGGCTGCCGGCGCTGGAGCGGGACCTGGCGCATCTGCGGGGTCCGGGCTGGCGGGCAGGACTGTCGGCGCTCCCGGCGACGCGGACGTACGCGGACCGGGTGCGCGAGTGCGCCGAGCGCTGGCCGGGCGGTTACGTCGCCCACCACTACACCCGCTACCTCGGCGACCTCTCCGGCGGCCAGATCATCCGCGACAAGGCGGAGAAGACGTGGGGCTTCGCCAAGAAGGGCGACGGGGTCCGGTTCTACGTCTTCGAGCAGATCCCCAACCCGGCGGCGTTCAAGCGGAGTTACCGCGAGCTGCTGGACGCGGTGCACGCCGACGATCTGGAGAGGCAGCGGATCGTGACGGAGTGCAAGAAGGCGTTCGCCTTGAACACCGGGGTCTTCCGGGCGTTGGGCGAGGAGTTCCCGCTGAGCGCCTGAGGCTGCGGCTGCGGCTGCGGCTCAGCGTTCCAGGACGACCCGGCCGCCGAGTTCGACCCAGTCCCCGGGCTGCGGCGCGGTGAGCAGCTGCGAACCCGCGCCCTGGGTGATGTTGAGTGCCCGGCCGAGCCGATGGGTGAGCTGGATGGCCGCCGCGCCGGTCGCCTCGTCCTCCTCGATGCCGTCGCCACGGCCGGGAAAGCCGCGGGCCCGGACCCGTCCGGCGGCCTCGTCCTCCCAGGCCCAGGCGTAGATCCACTCCCCCGGCGGGGGCACGGTGAGGTCGTCGACCTCGGCGGCGGTCGCGTACTGCCTCAGCGTGCGCGGTGGAGCCCACTCCGCCCGCGCCTCGATCCAGCTGAACTCCCCGTCCAGCCGCGCGCCCACCACACCGGCGGGTGTGACCAGCTCGGGCACGTCGAGCAGCCAGGCGGTACCGACACAGGGGTGACCGGCGAAGGGAAGCCTCAGCGTCGGCGTGTAGATGTCGACGACCCCGCGCTCGGGGTCGTCCACGAACACGGTCTCACTGAAGCCGAGCTTCGCCGCCAACGCCTGCCGGTCGCTCCGCTCGGGGATCACCGAGCCGTCACGGACGACGCCGAGTTCGTTGCCGTATCCGCCTTTGGGGCCGCAGAAGACGCGGAGGACGTCGTAGTCAGTCACGGGGGAATTGAAACATCGCACGGACGGCGAGGTCGTCCCAGGCGGCGGCTCCGCCGGGGAGCGGCAGGCAGCCCGTGGGCAGTACGCCGTAAGGCAGCGAGGCGATCGCATCGGCGTACGCCTGTTCCATCCTGGCCCGCTGGCGCTCCGCGTCCGGATCACCGGCGCGTGCCGCAAGCCGTCGCAAGCGCTCCTCGTGTCCCTCGGTCACCTCTTCGGCCGCCTTCCGCCAGGCCTCCTCGTCGGGCACCTGGCTCAGTTCCACGCACTCCGGCGTCCGCTCCTCCGCCAGCGCCGCCACCGCGCGGTCGTGGCCGTCGAGGATCACCCAGCCGTCGAGGAAGGTCACCCACCACAGCAGTACGGGCGCGAGAGTGCCCTCGCGGGCGTGCTTGCGGTACGCCTTCACCCGCCCGGCGTCCGGTGGCGAGAGCGGCCTCAAGGGCAGCACTCCGTGCCAGCCGCCCCCGCAGGACAACTCCAGTCGGCCGCCCGGCCAGTCCCGCACGAAGTCCTCGGTCCAGATACCCGGCGGAAAGCCGGTACGGGCCGCCAGCTCCCAGCGTCCGTCGCGCAACGGGGTCCCGTCGGCGTCCTCCAGCCAACGCGCGTATCGATGCAGCCAGTTGATCTCTGATCGCATGGTCGACGAGCGCAGCGCCGGAAGCGGCGAGCGGAAGCCGTCCAGGCGGTGCAGATACAGCTCCGGGCAGCAGCCCTCGCCCACCGACCGCCCCAGCAACAGCGGCCGCTCCCCCTGTCGCAGCAGCAGCCGCCCCTGCTCCGCCGTCTCGAAGCGCAACGCCGGCGGACCGGGCCGACCGGACACCGCCAGAACGAGTCCGTCTCCTGGCAGAAACTCCCTGGCCGCCCTCTTCACGGCGACCAGTGTGCCGCATCAACGGCCGCACCCAGGAAGGGAATAATGAAGGTAAGGCTAACCTAAGCCCATGACCGTACTGGAGCAGCCCGCGCCCGAGGCCACCTCGGACGCCACCCCACCATCCAGACGCCGCCCCACGACCAGCCGGCTCCTGACCACCGGCCTGGCCGTCGCCCTCCTCGTCCTCGTCCCGGTCGCCGCGGGCATCGGCGCCTACCCGGTCCCCGTCGGCGACGTCCTCGCCTCCATCCAGCACCGCCTCGGCCTCGGCGGCACCGAACTCGACCGCGTCGCCGAGTCGGTGCTCTGGAACGTCCGTTTCCCGCGCATCGTCCTCGCGCTGCTCATCGGCGCCTCCCTCGGCTGCGCCGGCGCGCTGATGCAGGGCGTGTTCGGCAACCCGCTCGCCGAGCCCGGCGTGATCGGCGTCTCGTCGGGCGCGGCGGTCGGCGCGGTCGGCGCCATCGCGCTCGGCGTCAACTTCCTCGGCACATGGACGGTTTCCGTCTTCGCGTTCGTCTCCGGGCTCGCCACGGTGCTGCTCGTGTACGCGATGTCGCGCTCCGGCGGCCGTACCGAAGTGGTGACCCTGATCCTCACAGGTATCGCCGTGAACGCCTTCTGCGGGGCGGTGATCGGGCTGTTCCTGTTCTTCGCGGACACCGCGGCCATCCAGCAGATCACCTTCTGGCAGCTCGGCTCGCTCTCCCAGGCGACCTGGCCGAAGGTACTGGCCGTCCTGCCGTGCGCGGCGCTCGGACTCGCCGTCGCCCCGCTGTACGCCCGCCGGCTGGACCTGCTGGCCCTCGGCGAACGGCCCGCGAGGCATCTGGGCGTCGACGTGGAGCGGCTGCGGATCGTCCTCGTCCTGGTCATCGCGCTGCTGACGGCCGCCGCGGTGAGCGTGTCCGGGATCATCAGCTTCGTCGGCCTCGTCGTGCCGCATCTGCTGCGGATGGCGGCGGGTCCGGGGCACCGGTTCCTGGTGCCGGCCAGCGCGCTCCTCGGTGCGCTGGTTCTTCTCGCGGCGGATCTGGCGTCCCGCACGATCGCGGCGCCCGCGGAGTTGCCGCTCGGGGTGTTGACGGCGCTGCTCGGGAGTCCGTTCTTCTTCTGGTTGCTGCGGCGGACTCGGCGGCGGCAAGGGGGGTGGGCCTAGGGGTTGTGTTCGACTGCGGGTGCGTGGGGGCTGGTCGCGCCCGCGCGGCGGAGCCGCAAATCGATACAGTCCCGCGCCCCTAAAGGGCGTTGGTCCCGCCCTCGGTAACCACTCGCCCTTCGTCAAAGGAACCCCTTCGATGAGACTCCTCCGCCCACATCCCGCACCTCCGCCCGCCGCCAACCCCGGCGACACCCTCGCCGAGGCCCAGGACCTCCACGTCCACCTCGGCCCCCGCCCCGTCCTGCACGGCGTCTCCGTCCCCGTCCGGGCCGGTGAAGTGCTCGCGCTCGTCGGGCCCAACGGCGCCGGAAAGTCCACCCTGTTGAGTGCGCTGGCCGCCGACCTCCCGGCCGCCGAGGGTGTGGTACGGATCCATGGCCGCCCGGCGACCGACTGGTCCGCGGGCGAACTCGCCCTGCGCCGCGCGGTCCTGCCGCAGTCGGCGACGCTCTCCTTCCCCTTCCCGGTGGAGGACGTCGTACGGATGGGTCGCGCACCCCACGCCTCCTCTCCCGCCGAGGACGACCTCGCCGTCGCCGAGGCGATGGCCGCCACCGAGGTCACCGACTTCGCCGTACGGCCGTTCTCCGCGCTCAGTGGCGGTGAGCGGGCCCGCGTCGCGCTCGCCCGTGTACTCGCCCAACGCGCCCCTCTGCTGCTGCTCGACGAACCGACCGCGGCCCTGGACCTCCGGCACCAGGAGCTGGTGCTGCGACTGTGCCGGGAGCGGGCGCGGGCCGGGGACGCGGTGGTGGTCGTACTGCACGATCTGGGGCTCGCGGCGGCCTACGCGCACCGGGTGGCGATCCTGCGCGCCGGACGGGTCGCGGCCGACGGGCCACCGGCCGAGGTGTTCACCGAGCGGCTGCTGTCGGAGGTCTACGACCAGCCCGTGGAGGTGCTTCCGCACCCGCGGACCGGGGACCTGCTGGTGGCCCCTCGACGCAACCTTTTGACGTTCCTTTGACCCCTCTATGGACTCGCTTTTGGTCACTTAGGTAATCCTTATCTGCATTAGGCGAGCCTCACCTTCCTTCATTGTGAGGCCCGTCACGCACACTTTCCGGCCACCTCCTGGAGCCTTCATGCGCACCGTCAGACGCCCCGTGACCACCGCCATCGCTGCCGTGGCGGCCCTGACCGCCGTCACGGCGTGCACGGAGAAGGGCAGTTCGGCGGGCGGTGACCGGGTCGTCAACGTGACCGCGACGGACGACAAGTGCGAGGTGTCGAAGAAGGAGTTCCCGGCCGGGCACGTCGAACTCGCCATCGAGAACAAGGGATCCAAGGTCACCGAGGTCTACATCCTCTTCCCGGACGACCGCATCGTCACCGAGCGCGAGAACATAGGCCCCGGCACCAAGCAGACCGTCACCGCCGAGGTGAAGGCGGGCGACTACACGATCGCCTGCAAGCCCGGCATGAAGGGCGACGGCATCCGGCAGACCGTCAAGGCCACCGGGGACGGCGCCGTCGCCAAGCGCGATCCGCGGCTGGACAAGGCCGTCGCCGCCTACCGCGAGTACGCGCAGACGCAGGCCGACGAGACCCTGCCGCTGGCCGAGACGTTCGCCAAGGCCGTCAAGGACGGCGACATCGAGGCCGCGAAGAAGGCCTACGCCCCCTCCCGCATCGGCTGGGAGCGCACCGAGCCGGTCGCCGAGTCCTTCGGCGACATCGACCCGAAGGTCGACGTCCGCGAGGACGGCCTGGAGGCCGGCCAGGACCCGGCCACCGACTGGACCGGCTGGCACCGCCTGGAGAAGGCCCTCTGGCAGGACAAGAAGATCGGCGACCGCGAGAAGGAGCTCGCCGATCTGCTCATCAAGGACCTGAAGGACTGGCAGAACCGGGTCGGCAAGGCCGAGATCACCCCGACCTCCATGGCCAACGGCGCCAAGGAACTCCTCGACGAGGTCGCCACCGGCAAGGTCACCGGCGAGGAGGAGCGCTACTCGCACACCGACCTCGTCGACTTCAAGGCCAACGTCGAGGGCGCGCAGAAGGCGTACGAGCTGCTGAAGCCGGTCGCCCAGGAGAACGACCCGGCGCTGGTCACCGAACTCGACAAGCAGTTCGGCGCGCTGAACGGGCTGCTCGACAAGTACCGCGCGGACAAGTCGTCGTACGACTTCACCTCGTACGACAAGGTCGGCGAGGCCGACCGCAAGGAGCTGTCGGACGGCGTCAACGCCCTCGCGGAGCCGCTGTCCAAGCTCGCCGCCGCCGTCGTCGTGAAGTGAGGCGGGCACCCAAATGACCGAGACTCCTGCATCCCCGTCCCGACGTGCCCTGATCGGCTGGGGCGGGGCCGGGCTCGCGCTCGGTGCCGTCGCGGCCGGGGGTGCCGTGGCGATGACCGGCACGGGCCAGGACGTGGACCCCGTCGGCGCCGAGGCGGGCGCCGCCGTCGACTTCCACGGCGACCAGCAGGCCGGTATCGCCACCCCCGTACAGGACCGGCTGCACTTCGCCGCGTTCGACGTGAAGACCGACGACCGCGCCGAGTTCGTGCGGATGCTGAAGGACTGGACGGCGGCCGCACGCCGGATGACCGCCGGGCAGGCGGTCGGCGAGGGCGCGTACGGCGGTCTGGCCGAGGCGCCGCCGGACGACACCGGTGAGGCGCTGGGGCTGAAGCCGTCGCGGCTGACCCTCACCATCGGGTTCGGTCCGTCTCTGTTCGAGAAGTTCGGGCTCGCCGGCCGGCGCCCCGAAGCCCTCGTCGACCTGCCGCACTTCGCCGGCGACAACCTCGACAGGAACCGCAGCGGCGGCGACCTGTGCGTCCAGGCCTGTGCGGACGACCCGCAGGTCGCCGTGCACGCGATCCGCAACCTGGCCCGCATCGGCTTCGGCAAGGTCGTCATCAAGTGGTCGCAGCTCGGCTTCGGGAAGACCTCGTCCACCACCCCCGAGGAGCAGACCCCGCGCAACCTCATGGGCTTCAAGGACGGCACCCGCAACATCGCGGGGACGGAGACGGACCGGCTGAAGAAGTTCGTGTGGGTCGGCGAGAAGGACGGCCCGGAGTGGATGACCGGCGGCTCCTATCTCGTCGCCCGGCGCATCCGTATGCACATCGAGACCTGGGACCGCACCTCCCTGCAGGAGCAGGAGGACATCATCGGCCGCGACAAGGGCGAGGGCGCCCCGGTCGGCAAGGCGAAGGAGCGTGACGAGCCGTTCCTGAAGGCGATGCTGCCCGACGCGCACGTCCGGCTCGCGCACCCCGACTCCAACGACGGGGCCACGATCCTGCGCCGCGGCTACTCCTTCACCGACGGCACCGACGGCCTGGGCAGGCTGGACGCGGGCCTGTTCTTCCTCGCCTACCAGCGCGACCCGCGCACCGGGTTCATCCCGATCCAGCGCAACCTGGCGATCGACTCGCTCAACGAGTACATCCAGCACGTGGGTTCGGCGCTCTTCGCCATCCCGCCCGGCGTCCGCGACAAGGACGACTGGTGGGGCAGCACCCTGTTCGGCAAGGAGGCGTAGGCCGTGTTCTCCAACTATCTGATCGGTCTGCGCGAGGGGCTGGAGGCCAGCCTCGTCGTCTGCATCCTCATCGCCTACCTGGTGAAGACGGACCGCCGGGACGCCCTCAGGCCCATCTGGATCGGCATCGGCGTCGCGGTCGCCCTGGCGCTCGGCTTCGGCTGCGCGCTCGAATTCGGCTCGCAGGAGCTGACGTTCGAGGCACAGGAGGCGCTCGGCGGCTCCCTGTCGCTCCTCGCGGTGGTCCTGGTGACGTGGATGGTGTTCTGGATGCGGCGCACCGCCCGGCATCTGAAGGCCGAACTGCACGGCAAGCTGGACGCCGCCCTGCGGATGGGCACGGGCGCGCTGGTCGCGACCGCGTTCCTCGCCGTCGGCCGGGAGGGCCTGGAGACGGCCCTGTTCGTGTGGGCGTCGGTGCGCGCGGCGGGCGACGGCACCCCGCGCCCGCTGATCGGCGTCGCCCTCGGCATCGCCACGGCGGTCGTCCTGGGCTGGCTGTTCTACCGGGGCGCGCTGCGCATCAACCTCGCCCGGTTCTTCACCTGGACCGGCGGCATGCTGGTGGTCGTGGCGGCGGGCGTGCTGGCGTACGGCTTCCACGATCTGCAGGAGGCGCGCTGGCCGCCGGGCCTGAGCGACAAGGCGTTCGACATCAGCGACACCGTCGATCCGTCGAGTTGGTACGGCACCCTCCTGAAGGGCGTCTTCAACTTCCAGCCCGATCCGACCGTCCTCCAGGTCACGGTGTGGCTGCTGTACCTGATCCCGACGCTCACGCTGTTCCTCGCACCGGTAGGGTTCGCCTCCGGGAAGGGGAAGGTGAAGGGACCTGATGAGCAGGGAACGCGGCCCTCGAAGGCTCCGCAGGCTTGACCGGAGCGCACTGATAGCTGCCTCGATGACCGCTTTGTCGCTGACGGCGAGCGGATGCGTGGTGGTCCACGGGGAGCGGGAGATTCTCCCCTCGGCCACCAAAGCGGAGGCTGCCAAGGCCCTACAGCAGTTCACAACCGCGTACAACAAGGCGGACAAGGCGTACGACAGCTCCCTCGACGCCGACCACGTCACCGGCGCCCTGAGCGACATCGACGCGGCGCGGCTGAAGGCGGGCAAGGCGGTGAGCCCCGGCGGCAACGCGGCACACACCCCGCTGGAGCTGTCGGACACCAAGTTCACGATCCCGAAGAAGGCGGGCTGGCCGCGCTGGTTCGTGGCCGACGCGGCCGGCAACAAGTTCGGCAGCGCACGCTGGTTCTTCGTCTTCACCCGCCACAGCCTGGACGAGCCGTGGGAGGCCGCGTATCTGACGCTGGTGGCCCCCGACGACGTGCCGAAGTTCAAGACGGACAAGGACGGCTGGGCCGAGGCCGTCCCGGCGAACTCGGCCGAACTGGCCGTGCCGCCGGGGGACTTGAGCAAGGCGTACGCCGGCTACCTCAAGGACGGCGGGGACGTCTTCGCGGACGGCCGCCACACCAGCGGGTGGCGTGCCGACCGGGAGAAGGACGCCAAGCGACCGGGTCTGGTCAGCCAGTTCATCGACGAACCGCTCACGAGCGGCGACTACGCCCCGCTGGCGCTGCGCACCACGGACGGCGGCGCGCTGGTGTTCTTCACCACGCGCTACTACGAGAAGCGGACCGCCTACGCGGGCACCTCGGTCCCCTCTCCGGGCAAGGCCGTCGAGGCGCTGACGAAGGGCGAGATAAAGCAGTCGCTGACCCTGGAGATCGTCTCCACCGAGGTGGCCCTGGACCCGAAGGGCTCCGGGAAGGTGAAGGTCATCGGCCGAACGCAGGGGCTCACGTCGGCGAAGGGCGAGTGACGTAGCTCAGGCCCGAGGGGCGGCGGCTCGGCGCGGCCGCCCCGCAGGCCGCCTCAGCGGCGCAGCGGCCAGGCCCCGCTGACGTGGTCGGACTCCTGGCCGACGTGGCGGGCGCAGGCGTCGGTGAGGATCTCCAGCAGGCTCAGCGGGTCGGGCAGCGGGTGTTCGAGCCCGCGCACCCAGTGCACGGTCCGGCCCTCGCCGGGCAGCTGGGCGGGCGGCACGAGGACGTAGGACCCGCGGCAGTGCCAGCGCAGCCCCGGGTGCTCGTCCATGGTCTCGGGGTGGCAGTCCAGCTCGCAGGGCCACCACTCGTCCTCGTCCTCGGGGGTGCCGCGGGTGAGGGTGAAGAACAGCATGCGGCCGTCGTCGCTCTCGGTGACCGGTCCCACCTCGATGCCGGAATCGAGCAGCCGCTCCAGCGCCTCGCGCCCCGCCTCGATGGGCACGTCTAGGACGTCGTGCACCATGCCGGTCGCGGTGATGAAGTTGGCCTGCGGCTGATGGCGGGCCCAGCGCTCGATCTGGGCGCGGTCGGTGGTGGACTGCGTCTGCCAGGCGAAGGACACCGGGTGCCGGGCGGGGGTGGGACAGCCGACCCGGTCACAGGAACAGCGGTAGCCGGCGGGGTGCGCGGCGGGCGCGAGGGGCAGTCCCGCCGCGGCGGCGGCCAGCAGCAGGGCCTCCCTGCCACCGTCGTCGGCGGCGTCCTTGGGGCGGCGTCCACGCAGCCACTGGGAGAATTTGCCCTGCAGGCCGGTCCGGCCGCCCAACTCCGAGCTCATCTATCGCCTCGCCTCGCTGTCGTGCGGAACAGCATGCCCTATGGTCCCATCATCGTGCGCTCCGGGGGGCCGTAGCGGACAACCGGGGTAGGTGGGGCGAGGCGTACACAGCACCGCGATCAGGGGTAATGGGCAGCTTTGGCGGGATTTACGTCCCTACCGTGTGCGCGGTGCGATGCCGTACAGGGCGTAGTCGACCAACGTGTCCGTGTACTCGTACGAGATCGGGCCCGTGTGCTGCAGCCAACGCTGGGCGAGGGGGGAGACCCACAGTTCCAGGGCGATGCGCGGGTCGACCTCCGGGCGGACCTGGCCGGCCTCCTGGGCGGCGCGCACCCGGTCGACGTACAGCATGAGCGAGGGTTCGAGGAGCTTGGTCACGAAGACCCGGCCGAGCTGTTCGTTGACCACGCCCTCGGCGGCGAGGGCGCGGGACGGGATCTCGAAGCGGGGGTCCTTGAGCTGGTCGACGGTGAGGCGCAGTACGGCTTTGAGATCGGCGGCGAGGTCGCCGGTGTCCGGGATGGCGAACTCGTACTCCGGGCCGGCGTCCCGGGACGCCTGCTCGCTCAGGTCGAGGAAGGCCTCCAGCAGGACGTCCGCCTTCGACGACCACCAGCGGTAGATCGTCTGCTTGCCGACGCCGGCGCGGGCGGCGATGCCCTCGATCGTGGTCCTCGGGTAGCCGACTTCCCCGACGAGGGCGAGGGCGGCGCCGTAGATGGCCCGACGGGACTTCTCACTCCGGCGGGTGGAGCTGGGGGCGGGCTGAGCGGACTTCTGGGCTGCCATGGCTTGAATTTATCAGGTTGACAAGACGGAGCGTCTCGCCGGACCCTGGGTGAGCACGATACATCGAGACGAACCGTCTCGTTTCATTCATTCCGACGAAAGGAGCTCCACCATGGCCCGAAGCGGAGCCGGAAACATGCTGGGCGTCGGCGGGACGCGACGGAACCTCGGCCGCAACGCGCTGCGCGGAGGCGGCCGGGACGGCCGTATCGGCGGCGGGACCGACCCCCTTGCCCAGAAGAAGGAGCTGCTGCGCAAGCTCCAGGAGAAACAGGGGCAACGGCGGGAAGGGGAGCCGACCGACGACGCGTCGTGATCGGCGTCCGCGTTCCCCGTGCCCCTTCGGGCCCGTCTCCCCCGCCCGGGGGAGGCGGGCCGCTCTCGTGCGGTGGGCCGGTGCCTAGGGCTCTTCGTTCTCGGCCGGAGGCCAGGCGTCGCCCCAGTCCGCGTCGCGGGCCGCCTTGTAGAGGTCGCCGTGGCGTTTGGTGATCGTGGTGCGGCGCAGGGAGGGTTCGGTTTCGCACAGGTCGAGGAGGACCTGGCCCTTGCGGATCTGCGGTTTGCGTACGACGCGGGCGGGGGCCGGGGTGGCGGGGTGGCGGGTGGCGGCGACGTAGGCGAACTTCTCGTCCTCGTAGGCGAGGGAGCCGCCCTTGATCTGGCGGTGGAGCGAGGAGCGGCTGACCCTTGCCGAGAAGTGGCACCAGTCCGTGCCGGGGACGATGGGGCAGGCGGCGCTGTGCGGGCAGGGGGCGGCGATGTGGAAGCCGGCGGTGACGAGGCGGTCGCGGGCCTCGATGACGCGGGTGTAGCCGTCCGGGGTGCCGGGCTCGACGATCACGACGGCCTGGGCGGCGGAGGCGACGGTGTCGAGGAGGGTGGTGCGGTCGGGGGCGGTGAGCTCGTTGAGGACGTAGGAGACCGTGACGAGGTCGGTGGGGTCCAGGGTGAGCGTCGAGCCGATTCGGGCGCGGTGCCAACGGGCGTTCTGCAGCGCGGGGTTGGCGGCGGCGATCTCCCGGCCGATGGCGAGGGCGGGCTCGGCCCAGTCCAGCACGGTGACGCCGCGCTCGCCGGGCCAGGTGGCGGTGACGGCCCAGGTCGCGGCGCCGGTTCCGCCGCCGACGTCGGTGTGGCTGGTGGGGGTCCAGTCGGGGACGGCCTGCGCGAACGCCTCCAGTGCCGCGTGGACGGCCTCGAAGGTCGCGGGCATGCGGTAGGCGGCGTAGGCGGCGACGTCGGCGCGGTCGCGGAGGATGGGGGTGTGGGTGGGGGTGGCGCCCCGGTAGGTGGCGATCAGGCGGTCGACGGCCTGGGCGGCCTGGCGGGGTGGGAGGCCGTCGAGGAGGGTGGCGAGGCTGTGGCGCAGGGTCTCGGCCGGGGGTACGGGGGCGTTCACTCGGCGATTCTATGAGGGTGCGGGGCGTGGGTGCGGGCCTCGGTCTCCTCAAACGCCGGACGGGCTGAAATACCTGCTTACGTACCCCGCACCGCCCGTGCCACCCTCGTCCCCACCGCCGCCCGCGGCCGGCTGTCCGGCCCCCGCCTGCGCGGATGCACCGTGTTCGCCAGCAGCACGACGAAAGTGTCCGTCGCCGGATCCAGCACCAGCGATGTCCCCGTGAACCCGGTGTGCCCCGCCGCCCCCCGCCCCGCCAGCTCCCCCATGAACCACGGCTGGTCGATCGCGAACCCCAGCCCGGGCGGGGTCAGCAGCAGTTCCACGAAGTCGGGGCCGAGGATGCGGGCGGGGCCGTACGCGCCGCCCGACAGCAGTGCTCGGCAGAAGATCGCCAGGTCTCGGGCCGTCGAGAAGAGGCCCGCATGGCCGGCCACCCCGCCCAGCGCCCACGCGTTCTCGTCGTGGACGACACCCCGCAGCATCCCCCGGTCCGCCTTGGCCCACGGCCGCCGTTGGTCCTCGGTCGCCGCCGCCCCGGGGCAGGGCCCGAAGTGGGTCGCGGTCATGCCGAGGGGGCGGGTGATGCCGTCGTGGACGAGGACGTCGAGCGTGCGGCTCGTGAGGCGTTCCAGTACGTGCTGGAGCAGGAGGAGGTTCAGGTCGGAGTAGCAGTAGGTGCCGGGCACGCCGATCGGTGGCTCCGCGCGGAGCATCTCCAGCCGCTCCGCGTCGTCCGCGCAGTCGTACAGCGGCAGTTCGGGCCGCAGTCCGGACGTGTGCGTGAGCAGTTGGCGCACCGTGATGCCGTACCGGGCCGCCGCTCGGAAGTCCGGCAGGTACGCCCCGACCCGCGCGTCGATGCCGAGCGTGCCCCGCTCGATCTGCTGCACCGCGGCCACCGAGGTGAACAGCTTGGTGAGGGAGGCCAGATCGAAGGGCGTGTCCGTGGTCATCGGAACGCGGGCGCCGGGCGGCAGTTCCACCCCGGCGTCCCTCTTCTCGTCGTAGGAGGCGTACCGCACCGCCCAGCCGGCCGCCTCCTCCACCGCGAGGTACGGCCCCCGCCCGACGGCCAGCACCGCGCCGGCCGCCCAGGGGCGAGGGCCGGTGCTGAGGTCATGGACCTCGCGGACGAGATGACGGATCTCCTCGGGGTCGAGTCCGGCCCTTTCCGGCGTGTCCCCGCGCAGTCTCGGCGCGCTCAGCTCTCCGCTCCCTCCGCACCCGCAGATCTGTCCGCACGTCTGTTCCAAGGACGGCACATTCCCATGAAGCAGGCCAGCGCCACCAGTGCTGCGGCCAGTTGGACGACGGCCATCGGGACGGCGGTGTCCTCCCCGGCGACACCCACGAGGGGCGAGGCGATCGCGCCGATGAGGAAGGAGGACGTGCCGAGGAGCGCGGACGCGGAGCCGGCGGCGTGCTTGGTGCGCAGGAGGGCCAGCGCCTGGGTGTTGGGCAAGGTCACGCCCATCGCGGACATCAGGACGAAGAGGGCCGCGGCCACCGGCACCAGGCCGACCTCGCCGAACACGCCCAGGGACATCAGCAGCAGCGCCGTCGCCGCCAGGATCACCACCGCCAGGCCCGCCCCGAGCACCCGGTCCAGGCTGACCCGCCCCACCAGCACCTTGCCGTTGATCTGGCCGACGACCACCAGCCCGACCGAGTTGAGGCCGAACAGCAGGCTGAAGGTCTGCGGCGAGGCCCCGTAGATCTCCTGGATCACGAACGGCGACGCCGATATGTAGGCGAAGAGGGCGGCAAAGGCGAACCCTCCTGCCAGCATGTACCCGGCGAAGGGGCCGTCGGCCAGCAGTCCGCGCATGGCGCGCAGGGCCGCGCCGACCCCGCCGGCGTGCCGGTCGTCCGCCGGGAGGGTCTCGGGGAGCTTCCACCAGACGAGGCCCGCCAGCAGCACCCCGACCACCGTCAGCACAGCGAACACGCCCCGCCAGTCCGTCACCCGCAGCATCTGCCCGCCGATGAGCGGCGCGATGATCGGGGCGACGCCCGAGATCAGCATGAGGGTGGAGAAGAAGCGGGCCATCGCCAGGCCGTCGTACAGATCGCGTACGACCGCCCGCGCGATGACGATCGCCGCCGCACCCGCGAGTCCCTGTGCCAGCCGGAAGGCGATCAGGGACTCGACGGTGGGCGCGAGCGCGCACAGCACGGTGGCCACGACGTACACGGCCAGGCCCGTCAGCAGCGGGCGTCTGCGGCCCCAGCGGTCGCTCATCGGGCCGACCACCAGCTGCCCGAGCGCCATGCCGGCCAGGCAGGCCGTGAGCGTGAGCTGGACGGTCGCGGCGGGCGCGTGCAGGGACCCGGTGACCTCGGGGAGCGCCGGGAGGTACATGTCCATCGCCAGCGGGGGCGTGGCCGTCAGTCCGCCGAGGATGAAGGTGACGAGGAAGCCGGTGCGGCGGAGGGAGCGGGTGGGCGGTTGCTTCGCCGAAGGTGGATTCGCCGGTGACACCGCCGAAGGTGAAGGTGTCGCCGACTGCGACGCGTCCTCTATCGGCCCCCCACGGTCGCCCATGCACCCCTCCCTCTCCCAGTGATCCGCCCTCTATGCTCTCAGCTCGTACAGAGTGCCGAGGGTCACATGACCGAGGGGTGGGGCCGTGATGGCCGAGCAGAGCGTGCGGTGGGGGATCCTGGCGACCGGCGGGATCGCGGCCGCGTTCACGGCGGACCTCGTGGATCTGCCGGACGCCGAGGTGGTGGCGGTGGCCTCGCGGAAGCAGGAGTCCGCCGACGCGTTCGCCGAGCGGTTCGGGATTCCGCGGGCGTACGGCGACTGGGCCGCGCTCGCCGAGGACGGCGACATCGATGTCGTGTACGTCGCCACCCCGCACTCGGCGCATCGGGCGGCCGCCGGGCTGTGTCTGGAGGCCGGGCACAACGTGCTGTGCGAGAAGGCGTTCACGCTCAACGCCCGCGAGGCCGGGGAACTCGTCGCGCTGGCGAAGGCGCGCGGCAGCTTCCTGATGGAGGCCATGTGGATGTACTGCAACCCGCTGATCCGTCGACTCAAGGCCCTGGTGGACGACGGCGCGATCGGTGAAGTGCGCCATGTCCAGGCCGACTTCGGGCTGGCCGGCCCCTTTCCGCCCTCGCACCGCCTGCGCGACCCGGCACAGGGCGGCGGCGCGCTGCTGGACCTCGGCGTGTACCCGGTCTCCTTCGCCCAGTTGCTGCTCGGGGAGCCGTCGGACGTCACGGCGCGCGCGACGCTGTCCGCGGAGGGCGTCGACCTCCAGACCGGAGCCCTGCTGTCCTGGGACGGCGGCGCGCTCGCCTCGGTGCACTGCTCCATCGCCGGCGGTACGGCGACCTCCGCGTCGGTCACCGGCTCGGGCGGCCGTATCGACGTGCCGCACGGCTTCTTCTTCCCGGACCGTTTCGTCCTGCACCGCGACGGCCGTGACCCCGAGGAGTTCACGGCCGACCCGGCGGACGGGCCCCGCAACACCCTGCGGCACGAGGCCGTCGAGGTGATGCGCGCCCTGCGCGCCGGGGAGAGCGAGTCCCCGCTGGTGCCGCTCGACGGCACGCTGGCCGTGATGCGGACGCTCGACGCGATCCGGGACCGCGTCGGCGTCCGCTACCCGGGCGAGGCCCCCGAGGAGGACTCCGGCGAGGACCTCGTGCCCGCGCTCACACCGGCGTGAGCCCCGGCTCCCCGGCCCGGGTGACGAAGGACGCGGCCGTCGTGACCGGCGCCCCGGGCGTGGTCACGTACGGCACCGTCTTGAAGTCGGCCCGCGCCTGCTCCTGGCCCAGCGCGACGGTCGTGTAGCCGCGCCGCCCGTTGTAGAACCTCATGTGCGGGTTGGCCTGCATGTACGTGTCCCAGTTGGCGGGCCGGTCGGTGCCGTCCCGGCCGCTGGCGATCGACGTGGCCACGATCTCGGTGCCGAGCGTGTCGGAGTCGGGGTCGTCGAAGTCGTCCTTGATGTCGAAGCCGTAGCCGACGTGGACGTCACCGGTGAGCACCATCAGGTTCTCGATCCCGGCGGCCTTGGCGCCGTCCAGGACCCGGCGGCGGGAGGCGCGGTAGCCGTCCCAGGCGTCCATGGAGACCCGGGAGGGTGTGGTGAGGTCGAACTTCCGCTGGGAGAAGGTGACCTGCTGCGGTACGACGTTCCACAGCGCCGTCGAGTCGCGCCATCCGTCGAGCAGCCAGCGCTCCTGGGTGGCGCCGGTCATGGTGCGCGCCGGGTCGTCGACGTCCGGGCCGGGGATCTGCGCGCCGTCGCCGTAGGCCTGGTTGGAGCGGTACTGCCGGGTGTCCAGCACGTCGAACTGGGCGAGCCGGCCCCACCGCAGGCGCCGGTAGAGCCGCATGTCGGAGCCCGTGGGCTGCTGCGGACTGCGCAGGGGCTGGTTCTCCCAGTAGGCGCGGTAGGCGGAGGCCCGGCGCAGCAGGAACTCCTCCGGCGGGACGCTGTTCTCGGGGGTGTCGTCGGCGTAGTTGTTCTCGGTCTCGTGGTCGTCCCAGGTGACGACGAAGGGGTGCGCGGCGTGCGCGGCCCTGAGGTCGGGGTCGGTCTTGTAGAGGGCGTAGCGCAGGCGGTAGTCCTCCAGGGTCACCGTCTCGCGGTTGAAGAGGGCCGGGAGCGTGCGGTCGGTGTAGTTGCGGTAACCGCCGACGGAGTTGACCGCGTACTCGTACAGGTAGTCGCCGAGGTGGAAGACGACGTCCACGTCGTCCTGCGCGAGATGGCGGTACGGCGTGTAGTAGCCGTCGGTGTACGCCTGGCAGGAGACGGCCGCGAGGGTCAGCGAGCTCGTCGCGGCGTCGGCGAGCGGCGCGGTGCGGGTGCGGCCCGTCTCGCTGATCCAAGCGCCGGTGCGGAAGCGGTAGTAGAAGACGCGGTCCGCGTCCAGGTTGTCGACCTCGACGTGGACCGTGTGGTGGAACTCGGGGTGCGCGGTGGCGGTGCCGCGTCTGGCGATACGGCTGAACCGCTCGTCGTGCGCCAGTTCCCACTGGACCGTGACGCGTTCGGCGGGCAGTCCGCCGTCCGGCTGGTACGGCACGGGGGCCAGGCGGGTCCACAGCACGACAGAGCCGGGCAGCGGGTCGCCGGAGGCGACGCCGAGCGTGAAGGGGTCGGCGGTGATCTTGCGGGGGTCGAGCCGCGCGGCACTGGCGGCACCCGCCGTCGGCAGGTTCACGGCGAAGGCGAGCGCGGCGGCCGCGCCGGTGAGGGTCAGGAAGCGGCGGCGGCCGATGTGCCGGGCGGCGGCGCGCAGTTCGGGGGCGTGCTGGGGCGGGTGTGCAGCGATGGTCATCCGGTCCTCCCCTGACTGATGGATGCATGACGCATTGGAGTGGCCGGGGACGACACCCGCTTGGCGCGTACACAACACCCGGATGGCAGACAGATGAGTTCCGAATGGCGGACCCTCACGTACGCTGCGGCCCCATGAACGACAGGGAAACGGGCACAAGGATCGCCGTGGTGACCGGCGCCGGCTCCGGCATCGGACGTGCGGTGGCCGTGGAGCTGCTGCGCGCGGGCTGGTCGGTGGCGCTGGCCGGGCGGCGCGTCGAGACGCTGGAGGAGACGGCGGGGCTGGTGCCCGACGGCGCCGCTCTCGCCGTACACACGGACGTGTCACGGCAGGAGGACGTGGCCGCGCTGTTCGCCGCCACCGTGGAGCGGTTCGGGCGCGTGGACCTGCTGTTCAACAACGCGGGGACGTTCGGACCGGGCGGCGTGCCGGTCGAGGAACTGTCGTACGACGCCTGGCGGCACGTCGTGGACACCAACCTCAACGGGGCGTTCCTGTGCGCGCAGGCGGCGTACCGGCAGATGAAGGAGCAGGACCCGCGGGGCGGCCGGATCATCAACAACGGCTCGATCTCGGCGCACACGCCGCGGCCGCACTCGGTGGCCTACACGGCGACCAAGCACGCGCTGACCGGCCTGACCAAGTCGCTGTCGCTGGACGGGCGGCCGTACGACATCGCCGTCGGGCAGATCGACATCGGCAACGCGGCGACCGACATGACCGCACGCATGGAGACGGGCGCTCTGCAGGCCAACGGCTCAGTGGTGCCCGAGCCCGTGATGGACGTGGCCGATGTGGCGCGGACCGTGCGGCACATGGCGGAGCTGCCGCTGGCGGCGAACGTGCAGTTCGCGACGGTGCTCGCGACGGCGATGCCCTACGTGGGGCGCGGCTGAGGTCCCCCCGGCCCTCCCGTCACCTCCACAACTTGCACAAGCGGAATATGAAGTTCCACTGCGTCGCGGCCGGTGGGCGACATATGCTCAACTTCGCCTGCACAAGAGCTTCACATATGGAGCAGGCGGCTTCCGCAAGCCATACCGAGGGGGGAGGCGGCAGCCGTTCCACGATCACCGGGTGGGGGTGGACCTCGCGTGGGACCGCGAGGTACGCACCGGTGCGTGGAACGGCTGCCGCACAGGCCGTACGACGATGCTCAGAAGACTCTGGCGGGGACTTCCTGACGGCGGTTACGCCTGACCGGTCTCGAAGCGGGAGATCCTGCCGTCCTCCTCCACCTCGAAGTGCCAGCGGGTGCGCATCTCGCCCCAGGTGTCGTTGCGGTAGCTGGCGAGGAGGTCGCGGCCTTGGTTCGACTCGTTGTCGACCTCCATGTGGCCGTTGGAGGAGAAGATCTCGTTCTCGATCCAGTCGGCGAGGTCGCGGTCGGTGCCGTCGTCCGCCATGGTCGCGCCGGGCGCGAGGATGCTCAGGAAGCCCTCGCGGTCGTGCGAGTTGACGGCGGTGACGAACGCACGGACGGCGGGGTCGCTGAGTTTGGACGTCTGAATCGTCATACCGGTCAGACTCACATCGCCCCCGCCGGCCCGCCACCCGAACGGCGGCGAGGGCGGGCCGAGTGGGTGTCTTCGGTGCGACGGTGGATACGCGGGAGGGGATCTGTTCGAGCCGACTGTTCCTGCTGACTGTTCCGGGAGTCGCTGTGGGTGCTGCGAGTGCTTTCGACCGACGTGATCTGGGTCTGCTGTTGCTCCGGCTGGGTGCCGGCGGGGTGCTGGCCGCGCACGGCACACAGAAGCTGTTCGGCTGGTTCGGCGGGCACGGCCTCCAGGGCACCGGCCAGTTCATGGAGTCGGTCGGCTACCGGCCGGGCAAGGCGAGCGCGACCGCGGCGGGGCTCGCGGAGACCGGTGGCGGCACGCTGCTGGCGCTGGGGCTGGCGACGCCCGCGGCGGGTGCGGCGGCGGCCGGGGCGATGGCGGGGGCGTCCGCGGTGCACGCCCCGAACGGCTTCTTCAACCAGGGCGGCGGCTACGAGTACGCGGCCACCCTCGGCCTGGCCGCGACCGGCCTCGCCATCGCGGGCCCCGGCCGCCTCTCCCTCGACCACGCCCTGCGCCACGTCCTCGACCGCGGCTGGATGGTCCCCACGGCACTGGCGGCGACGGCCACGGTGACAGCGCTGGTGGTGGGGGCCCGCAACCGGCGGCTGGACAAGCCGGAGAAGGAGGAGGGGGCGGGCGGGTTCGAGGGGCAGGAGTCGCTGTTCGGCGAGTAAGCGGGACCAGTGAAGCGAAGTGGGCTGACAGCTCCCGGACATTTCCCGGCCGTTGACCTTGCAGCGCAGCCGTGACACGAGCCGGTCGATCGCACCGTCGGTCGGGGGGGTCGGCCCAGACGTGCCGTCCGATCTGCTCCTTCGAAAGCACGCGTTCGGCGTTGACCAGCAGGCAGCGCAGCAGCCGGTACTCCGCGGGCGTGAGCTCGATGGTGCGCTCGCCACGGCGGGCCCGGCGGGTGGCGTCATCCAGCACGAGGTCGCCGTAGCGCAGCGAGCCGTCCCATCCCGCGGTCTCCGCGTCACCGCGCGGTGCGCGCACCAACTGGCGTGCCCGGCCGAGGACTTCGGCCACCCCGCCCGGAGCGCCGCCCGGCTGCCCGTCCGCGCCCGGGCAGGCTCCGGGGAGGGTGCCCAGGAACTCGCCGGTCCCGGTCAGCAGCAGGACGGCCGGGCGGTCGGGGGCGAGCAGACGGCGGCTGTGCCTGAGCGCCTCGGCCTCGTTGAACCCGTAGAAGGGGTCGTCCACGGCCTTGTCGATGCCCCGGGTTCCGCCGGCGAAGCCCCGGACGTAGACGAGGGGGAGTCTGCGGTTGTCGTCCACGCTGTGCCTCCAGGTGCCGGGGTCCACCTCTCCTGCCTGGAGCAAGCCCGCAGGTCTGGCCTCCGGGAGGGGGCCGGACCGGTGACGTGCCGGGATCCGCGACAGCGGCATGCGCGCAGAACCGTGCGACGGACGCGCCGCTCCGCCCCGTAGAGCAGACGACGGACATACGTCTGCAGGGAGGGGAACGGAAAGTGGCAGGGCAGGGAGTCAGAACCGCCAGGGGTACGGCGGCCGCGCTGGCGGCGATGGTGGCGCTCACCGCCTCACAGGCACCGGGCGCGGTCCCGGCACGGGCCTCGGCACCGACGCCGAGGCAGACACCCGCCGAGCACGGGCCGAGCGTCTCCGGCGACACCCCGTACCGCACCGAGCTGCCGCCGCTGCGGACCGGGAAGCCCGACGGCGACGAGCCGGCACCGGCGGAAGTGGGCGGCGCGCTGCCGGCGAGCGTGTTCGCCGCGTACCGGCGAGCCGAGGAGCGGCTCTCCCGGGAGGCGCCCGGCTGTCGCCTTCGGTGGCAGCTGCTGGCGGCGATCGGGCAGGTGGAGTCCGGGCAGGCGCGGGGCGGTCGGGTGACGTCGGACGGTACGACGGTGACGCCGATCCTCGGCCCACGGCTGGACGGCGTGGCGTTCGCGCTGATCCGGGACACGGACGGTGGGGCCCATGACGGGGACACGGCGTACGACCGGGCGGTCGGGCCGATGCAGTTCATCCCGTCGACCTGGGCGCGCTGGGGCGCCGACGGCAACGGCGACGGCCGTATGGATCCGAACAACATCTTCGACGCGGCCCTCGCCGCCGGACGCTACCTGTGCGCGGGCGGGCGGGATCTGTCGGTCCCCGCCGAGATGGACCGGGCGATCCTCGGCTACAACCACTCGACGGCCTACCTGCGCACGGTCAGGGCCTGGTACGCGTACTTCCTGGGCGGCCACCGGGTGGTGCCGGACGCCTCCGCCGGTTCCGCTGACCGCCCCGAGCCGTCGCGGTCCCCCTCGAAGCCGAAGGAGGGCTCACCGCCGCGCCCCTCCGCGCCTCCGAGCGCCACCCCGTCCCGCCCACCGTCGACCCCCGCCTCACCGACCCCCATCGCCCCGTCCCGCCCGGCCACCGACCCCGAGGAGACCGACAACCCG
>NZ_JOFS01000033.1 GCF_000719285.1 Streptomyces bicolor
TCTGGTCCCGCTCCTACTTCGCCGGCTCCTGTGGCGGCGCACCGCTCACCGTGATCCGTCAGTACATCGAGCAGCAAAAACGTCCGCTGTGACCTGCGCGTCAGAGCAGTCCTGAGATGCGTTTCCCTCCCCGGCTGAAGCCGGAGATACCCACGCAAGATCAGGGATGGAGATCTCGGAGGCGGACTTCCTCCAGCCCATCGTGACCGCGACGCGCTCACAGTTCCTGACGACGAGGGCGGCGGCCCGGCACATGATCCCCCGCCGTACGGGAGTGATCCTGGCCTTCGGCGGCGGTGGCCCGCAGACGCTGCCGGGCCTCGGCGGTTTCAAGATCGCGCTGGACGCGCTGGAGGGACTGCGCCGCCAGTGGGCCATCGAGCTGGGCCCGCACGGCATCCGCGTAGTGACGCTGAAGTCGGGCGGGGTGCCGGAGACCGTGCCCGAGGGGTTTCCCGGCCGGGACGCGATCGTGGACGGCCTGGTCGGGGCGACGCAGCTCGGCCGTGCCGCGACGCTGGCGGACGTCGGCGACGTGGCCGCCTTCGTCGCCTCCGACCGGGCCCGCACGGTGACCGCGACGGACGTGAACATCTCCTGCGGCGCCATCGTGGACTAGGGAATGGCCCGGGGAGGCGGTGCGGCAGGGCGAACGCCAGGGGCCCGGGCCGGGAAGGCCGGTCCGGGCCCCTGTGGGACGTCAGCGCGTCATGCGCCGCTCCGTTGCGTGGTCAGCCTCATCGGGCGGTGCGCCTGGCTCGGATCAGGACCAGGAGGCCGCCGATGAGGAGCACGGCCCCCGCCATGGCTGGCCACAGCGTCGTGCCCGTCTCGGCCAGATTGCCGCCGACCGCCTGCGGCTTCGTGCCCAGGCTGTCCTCGGTGTCGTCACCGACGTCGGCGGGCTGCGTCTGGGCCGCCCCGCTCGACGCGTTCGCGTCGTTGTCGCCGTCGCCGGATCCGGCCTGTGCCTGATCGTTGTCCGCGTCGGCCGACGGGGTGCCGTAGGACTTGGGCGCGACCGTGCTGGACACGGTGGGCTCGTCGTCCTGCGCCGGTTCCGTGGCGGGCGCCTCGTTGCCGGGTTCGCCCTTTCCGGGCTCCTCCGTCGCAGGCTCCTGCGTCGCGGGCGCTTCGGTAGCCGGTTCCTCGGTCGCCGGTTCCTCGGTGGCCGGTTCCTCGGTGGCCGGGGGATCCGTCTGCTCGCCGCCGCCGTCACCGGGCTTCGGGTCGTCGTTCCCGGCCGGCGGAGTGGTGGGGGCCTCGGTCGGCTCCTCCTGGCCCGGGTCGTCGGCACCGACGCCGCACTCTCGGCCCTCGTTGATGCAGTCGACCAGCTGTCCCATCAGGTCCTCGTCGAAGACGTTGATGAAGTCGCCGTGGTCGGTGACGGGCTTGTGCAGCTGCTCGGGGAAGGAGTCCACCGCGAACAGCGGAGTCGTGCGGCCGCCGTCCTGCAGGCTCGGCGCGTCGACGTCGTAGACGATCCGCTGCACCAGCTGCGGGATGGCCGTGAAGCCGTTCGGGCAGCTGCCGTCGGCCGCCGCGAACGCCACGTGGGTGCGGTGGTTGGCGCTGTCGATGTTCTGTCCGTCCCAGCAGCTCTGGAACTTGAAGGTGCGCACCACGTCGCTGCCCTGCGGGCACAGCGGGTACTTGTCCTTCAGCTGCCGGTCCTCGAAGCCGGTGCAGCTCCAGGAGGCGTTGGCGTTGGCGGTGCCGTTGACGAACGCCTTGGCGTCACCGGTGATGATGCGCAGCAGCCGCGGCATCTCGGTGACCTTGCTACGCGGGTTGCCCACGAACGTCATCGTCACCTGCTTGGGGGTGACGATCTCGCCGGCGTTGCCCTCGATGCCGCCGCCGGGCGAGCCCGCGTCCTGCTCCTGGGTGCCGTTCTGCAGGCGCAGGACGGGCCAGAAGTAGGAGGACTTGTCGCCCTGGTCGACACAGGTCGTCTCGGCGTTCGCCAGGTCCTCGTCGCTGGCGAAGGCGTCGTTGGCCTGGTTGCCGACGTAGTCGTGGAAGTGGTGGGCGCCGTTGGAGACGCCGGGGGCCACGATCACGTTGTCGGAGTTGAACAGGCCGTTCTCGTTCACGCCGCAGCTGGTGGTGAAGGTGCCCCGGGAGGCGCCCTTCTGCAGGGCCGGGCCGGTCACGTTCGGCTGTACGGCGGTGATGTCGGTGAAGTCGGCGGCGACGGGGCCGTTGCCGGCCTGGCCGCCGTTGCCCGCCTGGCCTCCGTCACCGCTCTGGCCGCCGTTCTCGGGCTGCTGGCCGCCCTGTTCGGCGCCCGCCTGGTTGTCGCCGCCCTCGTTCTGGCCGGCGTCGGTCTGGTCGCCGTTGCCGCTGTCGGCGGCGCGCAGTGTGCAGGGGGCGAGGGACTCCAGGCCCTGCGGCCGCTCCCCCACGCGCTCGATGGCGATGGCGATGCGCTCGATCGTCGCCGTGCGCTTGTCCTTCAGCGGATTCATGATCGCGCTGTCGGCGAAGCCCGCGTCCTGCTGGATGGCCTGGGCCGACTCCTGCAGGCGCTGGTAGGCGTCGGCGATCTGCTGGTCCAGGAGGGCGAGTTCCTTGGCGACGTCCTCCCTCGCGCCGTCCGGTACGGCCGTCAGCTTGCTGCCGACATCCGGGCAGTCGATCGTGCCTGCCGGGGAGGACAGCGTCCGGGCCTGCTGCGTTCCGTCGTCCTCGGTGGCCGAGGCGTAGACGTTGGCCGCAACCAGGCCGCCGCCGCCCAACATCAGCGCGACCGCTGCAAAGGTCGCGCGCCGTGCGCCCGTGGGGCGTCTTCGCGTGCTGCGTCCCAAGGAAGTACTCCTACGCCTCGTGGTCGGTCTCAGGGCATGAAAATCCCCCGGCCTAATACGGAGGCGCGCCGCGTCGTGTTCAACGGCATCAGGAATTCACAGAAATCTCTTACAACGACCGGCCTGCCAGGGTCAGTTCATGAGTCCGGCGGCGAGCGTCGCCCCCAGTTCCCAGCAGGCCTCGGTGTCGTTCTTGCCGGGCTCGCCGGTCACCGTCACGGGTTGCGCGGCACGTCGCCAGGCGAGCCCGGTCGTGATGGAGTCGATCGCCCGGACCGCCCCGGTGACGTCGCTGCCGCCGTGCACGTAGTAGCCGAAGGGCCGGCCTCGGGTGGCGTCCAGGCACGGGTAGTAGACCTGGTCGAAGAAATGCTTGAGGGCCCCGGAGATGTAGCCGAGGTTCGCCGGCGTGCCCAGCAGGTAGGCGTCGGCGTCGAGTACGTCGGCCGCCGTGGCCGACAGCGCCGGTCGCCGTACGACGTCGACGTTCTCGATCTCCGGCGCCGTGGCTCCGGAGATCACGGCTTCGAGCATGGCCTGGCAGTTGGGCGAGGGAGTGTGATGCACGATCAGCAAGGTAGGCACACCCGAACCCTGCCGCCGCGCCGCGGATCCGCGCAACCGCGACGGTTCAGTTGGCGGCTTGGGCGGCGTCGGGGTCCTCGTCCTCCGACCCGCCACCCGTGACTCCCGAGGAGGCGTTGACCCTGGCGACCGCGGACGACAGCTGCTCCTGGATCGCCTCGGGCAGTGCGTCGCCCTTGATCGCGTGGACCAGGTCCCCGGCCAGCGAGTGCAGTTTGGTGTTGGTGTTCTGGGAGGCCGCGACGAGCACCGTCCAGGCCTCCTCGGAGGTGAGGTTGAACGAGGCCATCAGGATGCCCCGGGCCAGGTCGATGGTCGGCCGGGTCTGCATGGCCCGGCGCAGCTGGGCGACTTCGATCCGCAGGTCCTGGTCGGGCTCGTCGGTCATGTCGGTGTCCTGTGCGGGGTCGGCCGCGGTGGTCAGTCCAGGCGGGCGAGTGAACAGCGACCGGGTGGCGGTCAGGGTGAGGAGGCGATCGACTGCCGTACTCGTGGAGTGGACCGCGACCGTCTTGGCCTGCTCCAGGGCCCGGTGGCGCAGGGTGAGGAGGATGTTGAGGGCGGAGCAGTCGCAGAAAGTGACGCCCTCCAGGTCCAGGTCTATTCCGCGGACCGAGCGGTTGAGTGCGTGGCGCAGGTCGGTGCGGAACTGTTCGCTGGTGTCGAGGTCGATTTCCCCGCGGACTTCCATGGTGATCCGGTCACCGTGCGGGCGCAGGTGGGTGACCAGCGTGCGTGGCCGACCGGCCGCCGGTGCGCCCGTGGTGTCCGCCCAGTCAGCAGTGCCCCCGGTAGGGGATTGCGCACAGAACGCGAGCTCCGGCATGACCGCCTCTCCCTCAGGTGCTCCCCGTCTCCGTACCAGACTGAACCGGAACTGTCGTACACGTCAATAGATACATGAAACGCAGTACGTGTTTTTGTATACGTGAACGCGCTGTCGTAGTCTTGGGGCATGGACGGAGGCCCTGAGTCGCACACCGGATGGACATTCCTGACCAATCACGCCCGAGTACTGGCGGCCATCGCGGACAACCCGAGTGTCCGCATTCGGCATATCGCGGCGCGCTGCCGGCTCACCGAACGCGCCGTCCAGAAGATCATTTCAGATCTGGAGCGGGACGGCTATCTGTCCCATGTCCGTGAGGGACGCACCAACTCCTACCAGATCGAGCCCGACAAGGTGCTGCGTCACCCCGCCGAGGCCGGACTGCCGGTCGCCGCACTGCTCTCGCTGCTCGTCCAGGACGAGGCCGACCGCGGCACGGCCTCCGATCAGCTGAGAGCCGCGCGTCAGCGCATGCCGGTGGACGGCGGATGAGCGGTCGGCGGACCGGTTCGCACACGTGCTACCCCTGGCCGGCTCAGCACAGTACGCGCAGCGCTCCGGGCAGGACCCTGACCGTGACCGGGAGGTTCGCCTCCACCTCGCCGTCCGCGCCGTAGGGGACCGCGCGGTCGGCCTCGATACGGATCTCCCTGCCCCGCAGGATGCGCACCTGGGGGCGGTGGACATGGGCGCCGGTCTTGAGGTCGTTCATCAGGGCGAAGAACAGCCGCCGCGGCGCCTCGCGGATCATCACCACGTCCAGCAGTCCGTCGTCCAGGCGGGCGTCGGGGGCGATGAGCCGACCGGAGCCGTAGTAGCCGGAGTTGGCGGCGACGACCGTGTAGCCGGTGTGCGGGTGTTCCTCACCGTCGACGGTGACGCGGTAGCGGGCGGGGCGCCAGGTGGTGACGGCGCGCAGTCCGCCGGCGTAGTAGGAGGCCGCGCCGCGCAGCAGGGTGGCGTTGTTGGCGTGCCGGTTGGCGAGTGCGTCGACGCCCGCGTACACGCTGCCGAGGACCACCGTGCGGTGATGGACGGCCGACTCGACCTCGATGGTGTCGACCTTCCGGGGCTCGTGGTGGAGCAGTACCCGCGCGAGTTCCGTCGGGTCGGTGGGCAGGTTCAGTGCCCGGGCGAAGTCGTTGCCGCGGCCGGCCGGCACCAGGCCGAGCAGGGCGTCGGTGCCGCTGAGGGCTCCGCCGATGCCGCCGGCGATGCCGTCGCCGCCGACCGCGAGCACCACCCGGCCCCGCTGCCCGGCGTCCAGGGCGAGCTCCCGGGCGTGGGCCAGGCTGCGGCTGTACTCGGTCTCCAGGCCGGCCCCGGCCTCCCGCAGCTGCCGGGCCACCTGCAGCAGCGCGGCCGCTGAGGCGGATCCGCCGGCCGTGGGGTTGACGATGGCGGTGAACTGTCGCATCGGGGTGCCTTTCGGGCCGACGAGGAGGGTGCTGCCGGAGGCGGGAGGTCGGGGCGAGCGGATGGGGCGGGCTGACAGGAGGTCAGTCGGTGGGCGGATACGGCGGACCGCCGGGAGGTCAGTCGAGGGGCAGGAGGACACCGGGGTTGAGCATGCCCGCCGGGTCCAGCCGGCGCTTCACGGCGCGCAGCGCCTCGATGCCGAGCGGGCCCGCCTCGCGGACGTACCAGTCCCGGTGGTCGCTGCCCACGCCGTGGTGGTGGCTGATGGTGCCGCCCGCGTCGAGGATCGCCTCGTTGGCGGCGTGCTTGGCCTTCTCCCAGTGCGCCACCGGGTCGTCGCCCTGCGCGGAGACGACGGTGAAGTACAGCGAGGCGCCGTTCTCGTAGACGTGGGAGATGTGACACATGATCAGGGGCGGCGTGCCGGACTCGGTGAGCGTGGTGGTGAGGGCCTCGCGGACGGACGCGTACAGCTCCGGGACGCGTGACCAGAAGGCCGCCGTCTCCAGCGTCTCGGCGAACGCCCCGGCGTCCAGCAAGGAGTCCCGCAGATAGGGCGCCGAGTAGCGGCCGTGCGCCCAGCGCTGTCCCGGTTCCTCACCGAGCGGGGTTCCGCCGCACGCGCGCAGGACGGCGGCGGCCTTCTCCCGGCGGTGCGAAGTGTCCTCGTCCGTGCCCTCGTAGCCGGTGATCGCCATGCAACCGGTGGGCTGCTGCCCGGCGACGGCGGCGCCGATCGCCTCGGGCTGGGCGAGGCCGATCAGCGTCTCGGTCTCGTCGGACAGCCGCAGCACCGTCGGGCGCGGCCCGTCCTGCGCGAGGCGGCGCAGGGCTACGGCGCCCTCCTCGAAGGAGGGGAAACGCCAGCCCTCGTACACGCGGGTCCGGGGGACGGGGCGGATCCGTACCGTGACCGACGTGATGACGCCGAACGCGCCTTCCGAGCCGAGGAAGAGCTGGCGGAGGTCGGGGCCGGCCGCCGAGCGCGGTGCGCGGCCCGTGTCGATGGTGCCCTCGGGGGTGGCGAGGGTCAGTCCCAGGACCATCTCGTCGAACCGGCCGTAGCCGGCGGACGCCTGGCCGCTGGAGCGGGCGGCGGCGAATCCTCCGATGGTGGCCCACTCGTAGGACTGCGGGAAGTGGCCGAGGGTGAAGCCGTGTTCGGCGAGCAGCGCCTCGGCCTGCGGGGCGCGCAGGCCCGGTTGCAGGGTGGCCGTGCGCGAGACGGGGTCGAGGGCGAGGAGCTGGTCCATGCGGCGCAGGTCCAGGGCGACGAAGGGACCCCGTCGGCTCGGGGCGAGGCCGCCGACGACGGAGGTGCCGCCGCCGAACGGGATGACGGACAGGCCGTGTTCGGCGCATGCGCGCAGCACGGCGGCCACCTGGTCGTGGTCGGCGGGGAGTACGACGGCCGCGGGGATGTCGTCGACGTCGCCCTCACGGATCCGCAGCAGGTCGGGGGTGGACTTGCCGCGGGTGTGGCGGATGCGGGCCTCCGCGTCGAGGCGGACGTGCTCCTCACCCCCCACGGCACGGGACAGGGCCTGGCGCGCGGCGGTTTCGAGCGGCGGCTCGGGTACGGCGATGTCCTCCAGGGCGACCGGCCCGGCGGTGCGCGGCTTCACGCCGAGCAGATCGCGCAGCAGCCCCGTCACGGTCTCGGGCAGCGGCGCCGCCTTGGCCGGGTCGCCCCAGCCGCTCCACAACATGTCCATGGCGGTCGTCCTCACCGGTCGATTCGAGCGATGCCGTGTCCCGGGACGGCCTCGCAGGCGTTACACTGTGACACATGACGCCTATTCGTCACAACCACTCGGACGGCGACGCGGTGCTCGACGCGGTGCGCGACTGTGTCCTCGCCGTCGGTGTGCGCCGTACGACACTGACCGACGTGGCCCGCCGCGCGGGTGTCTCCCGGATGACGCTGTACCGGCGCTGGCCCGATGTGCGCTCGCTGGTGGGGGACTTGATGACCCGGGAGTGGGTCGCGGTGGCCACCGGGGCCCTGCCCGAGCCGCGCCCCGGGGCCGACGCGCGTGCCCTGATCGTCGACGGCCTGGTGGCCGGCGTGGCGGCGTTCCGGGCCCATCCGCTGTTCCGGAAGATCGTCGACGTCGATCCGGAACTGCTCCTGCCCTATGTCCTCGACCGCCGGGGTGCGAGCCAGGAGGCTCTCCTCGCGCTGCTGGGCGATGCCGTACGGGAGGGCCACGCCGACGGGTCGGTGCGTGCCGGCCATGCCGAACGGCAGGCGCGGGCCCTGCTGTTGGTCGTCCAGTCCTTCACGCTTTCCCTGCGCACCATGACCGACGAGGACGACGCCGACCTGAACAGTGAGGCCTTCCTCGCGGAGTTGCGCGGCCTTCTGGAGAGGACCCTCACCCCATGAGCACTGCCACTCCCCCGCTTCCCGGTTCCTCTCTGTCCGCCGCGCGGCGGTCGCGCGAACTGGCCGAGACCGTCGGCGGTCCGGCCGTGGACGTCCTGGTCGTCGGGCTGGGCGCGACCGGCGCCGGGGCCGCCCTGGACGCCGCCGCCCGGGGCCTGACCGTGGCCGCCGTCGACGCCCACGACCTGGCCTTCGGCACCTCCCGCTTCAGCAGCAAGCTCATCCACGGCGGGCTGCGCTATCTCGCCTCGGCGCAGCTCGACGTGGCCCACGAGAGCGCCGTCGAGCGCGGGGTGCTGATGGAGCGCACGGCACCGCATCTGGTGCGGGCCCAGCCCTTCGTGCTGCCGCTGACGCCTCTGGTCTCCCGGGGCCAGTCCGCCCTCGCCTGGGCCGGATTCCGGGCCGGCGACACCCTGCGCCTCGCGGCCCGCACGGCCCGCGCGACCCTGCCCGCCCCGCGCCGGCTCTCCACCGTGGAGACCCGGCACCTCGCCCCCGCCCTGCGCACCCAGGGCCTGCGCGGCGGCCTGCTGTCCTGGGACGGCCGGCTCACCGACGACGCCCGCCTGGTGACCGCGATCGCCCGCACCGCCGCCGCCCACGGCGCCCGGATCCTGACCCGGGTCAGGGCCCTGCGGCTCACCGCGTCCGGGGCCGTGATCCGCGACGAACTCACCGGCGAGGAAGGCGAGATCAGGGCCCGCGCGGTGATCAACGCCTCCGGCGTCTGGGCGGGCGGTCTGGTCGAAGGGATCCGGATCCGCCCCTCCCGCGGCACCCACCTCGTCCTGCGCTCCGACCACCTCGGCCCGCTGCCCGCCGGGCTGCACGTGCCGGTCCCCGGGGAGACGAACCGCTTCGTCCTCGTCCTGCCCCAGGGCGACGGCCGCGTCTACGTCGGGCTCACCGACGAGCCCGTCGAGGGCGACATCCCCGATGTTCCGCAAGCGCCCGAGACGGACATCGGTTTCCTCCTCGACGTCCTCGGCTCCGTCCTGGACGTCCCGGTCCAACGCGAGGACGTGGTCGGCGCGTTCGCGGGACTGCGTCCGCTGCTCGACACCACGTCGGCGGCGCATTCCGGTGCGGCTCCACGGACTTCCGACATCTCCCGCCGGCACGCGGTCCTGACCTCGCCGGAGGGGGTGGTCACGGTGGTCGGCGGCAAGCTCACCACCTACCGGCGCATGGCCGAGGACGCCGTCGACGCCGCCGTCGCCACCGGCCGGCTCACCGCCGGCCCCTCGCCCACGGCCTCCCTGCCCCTGGTCGGCGCCGCGTCGCCGGACGCGCTCGGCTCCGTCCGGGCACCACGCCGCCTCGTCCAGCGGTACGGCACCGAGGCGGCGGCCGTCCGGGCGCTCGGCGCGCGGCACCCCCGGCTCGAGGAACCGGTGCTGCCCGGTCATCCCGTCACCGGCGCCGAACTGCTGTGGGCCGTACGCCACGAGGGCGCCCTGGACGAGGCCGACCTGCTGGACCGGCGCACCCGCATCGGACTGGTGCCCGCCGACCGCGCGGCGGCGACGGACGCCGCACGCCGAGTGCTTGACGAGGTGTCGGCACGCGTGGGTGAGAGGTAGCGCCGCGGGGCGTACGGGGCTGCGGGGTCGGTCAGGTGTCCGTGCGCCGGATCCGCCACACGTGGTCGTCCCGGAAGCCCTCCACGCCGTCGGGTGACACGCTCGCCCTGCGCACCGTGTCCAGGGTCTGCACGGTCCAGTCGGCCTTCGGGAGCGCGAGTTCGTCGAGGACGCCCCGCCGCGTCGGGAACTCCGCCTCGAAGGGCGGCTCGGTCTGCCAGGACGGCCAGCCGGCGTGCATGACGATCAGCAGAGTGCCGCCCGGGGCGACCGCGTCTGCGGCCTGGCGCAGAATCCGCTTCTGGTCCAAAGGGATCGGCGACTGCAGATACTGGGCGTTCACCAGGTCGAAGGAGCCCTCGGGGAACGACTCCCCCAGTACATGCCGTTCCCACACCGTACGGTCGCCGACTCCGGCCTCGACGGCGTGCAGGCCGGCACGTTCCAGAGCGGTGTGCGAGATGTCGACGCCGGTGACCCGCCAGCCGCGCGAGGCGAGCCACACCGCGTCGGCCCCCTCGCCGCATCCGAGGTCGAGGGCGCTGCCCGGCGGGAGGTCGCCGGCCTCGCGGACGAGCAGCGCGTTGGGGCGGCCACTCCACAGAGGTCCGCCGTCCCGGTAGCGGGCCTCCCAGAACTCGGCTGCCCTCATGGCGGGGGTCTGGGTCATGGTGCCTCCTGAGATGCGGGTGTGACGGTGCGGAGCGACTCGGACAAAACGCGTCCTGCCCCTCCCTGACGAAGCCTGCGGGACACCTCCGAGATGGCCAAAGGTTCTTGCCGGTTCGGCAAAAGCCCTCGGCGCACTGCGCGCGCGTGCCGACAGGCGGGCGACCAAAGGACTACGACCTTGGAGCCATTTCCCCTGGGCCCGCGGTCCGATCCGCCGGGCGGCGGGGCGCGGTTAGCGTCACAGCATGCGTATAGGACTTCTCGGCACCGGCAACGTCGCACGAGCACTGGCCCGTGGGTGGAGCGCCGCAGGGCACGACGTGCTCCTCGGTTCACGCAGCCCGAAGGACCGGACGGACCTCGGTCTCCCCGTGGCAGGCCTGAACGAGACGGCAGCCCACGCGGAGGTACTGGTCAACGCCACCCCGGGGGACGTCTCCGTGGAGCTGCTGCGCTCCATCGGGGCACCGGCGCTGGCCGGCACCCTGCTCATCGACGTCGCAGTCGGCCTCTCCCCCGACTTCACCCGGCTCTCACACCCCAACAGCAGCCTCGGCGAACAGATCCAGGAGGCCTTTCCCCTGACCCCCGTCGTCAAGACGCTGTGCACCATGGACTCCACGGTGATGATCGCCCCGGGCAGTCTGGAGGGTCCGAGCACCGTCTTCCTCTCCGGCGACGACGCCGAGGCCAAGCGGACCACCGGGCGACTGCTCGCCGACCTCGGCTGGCCGCCGTCGTCCCAGCTGGACATCGGAGGCATCACCACCGCGCGCGGGCAGGAGCACTTCGCGTTCCTCTTCATGGGGATCGCCCGCGGGCTGGGCGCTCACGCGTTCAACATCAACGTGGTCGCGCGCGCCGCCGGCTAGGTCACTCGCCCGGCGCCTCCAACCAGAAGCCGGCGCGGATTCGCCAGAGATCGAGCAGCGCCGTGTCGCCCTGCGTCACGATCGCGGGCTCGGGCCGCTGGTAGAAGTACAGAAGCAGGTCGGCCACCGGGCCGCACGCGGTCGCCGTGGCCTGGTCGGCCCCAGTGCGCCAGACGGGGCGCTCGCCGGTCAGGTCGACCATCCACTCTCCGGCGTCGGTCGCGTCGAAGTGGAGCATGCGGCCCGGGCCGAGCAGGTCGGGCAGGTCCGGCCCAGGCTCGAACGCCTCGGGAAAGGTCGAGTACTCCAGCCACTCCTCGACCGCGTCGACGGCCAGATCCGCCTCCAGCACGAACTCGGCCCCGGCCGCCCGGGCCGCGTCGGCGCGGTGCACGACGGTCTCGTGCGTCATGCGCCGTGCCCAGAACTCCACCGGCGCCGACCTCTCCTCGGAGGGGTTCCAGGCGAGTGCGTCGGGACCGGCGGCCCGCAGGGCGGCGCTGAGCCGCGCGGCGCCCTCGATGAGCCAGGGAATCAGGAATGCCTCGTCCTCGCGCGTGTATCCGGACAGGTCGTTCACCAGGTCGTCGGGGATCGGGCCGCCGGCCCGGGTCCGTACGATCTCCTCGGCCCAGCGGTGCTCGCCGCCCACGTGCCGCAGCAGCCGGCCGAGGTCCCAGCCGGGGCAGGCAAGCACCGGAGCGCTCATGTTCGCGCCCCGTACATGACCGGTGAGCCGTTCGGTCTGGTTGACGATCTCGTCGCAGTGGCGGTCGAAGGTCAGCGAGGTCATCGCCTCATGGTGCCGCAGAACAGCGCTCCGCTCTGTCAGTGGGCTCGGATACTGTGTGCCGTCTGAGCAAGATCAGAAGCAGGATCGGGCGGGGAGAGATCAGATGCTGGTGGGGGCGGGGAACGTACGGCGACGACTGGCCCAGGTGGCTCTGCTGGCCGGGGTGCTGACGGGTTGTGCGGGAGCGGCGCAGGACGACACGAAGACGCCGGCCAGCGCCTCGGCGGCGGCCGACGCGGACAGCGAGAGCGGTACGGCAGTGAAGAGCGGCGGCACCATCGGCCCCGCCGGATCGGCCTGTGAGCTGCCCGTCGCCTTCGACATCGCCGAGGACTGGGAGGCGGAGGCCATCCACGCCGGGGCGGCCGAGGAGAAGGTGGCCGACGGCGCCTCCGCCGACCCCGAGGAGGCCGAGCTTGCCCAGGAGATCGCCGACGCGATCCTGCGCCAGGGCCCGGTGGCGGCCGCGTGTGAGGTCGACGCCAAGCCGGCGGGGAACATCGGCTTCCTCCGCGTCTGGACGGGCAAGCCGGGCGACGACGACGCACGCGCCGTGCTGGAGGCCTTCGTCGCGGCGGAGGACAACACGAGCAAGGCCAAGTACAGCACGTCCGAGGTGGGCGACCTCGCCGTTGCCGAGGTCGAGTACCTCTTCACGAGCAAGCTGCTGGAGGAGACGAAGGAGGAGTCCGCGCTGGCCGTCATCACCGAGCAGGGTCCGGTCGTCATACACCTCGGCGGAATGGACACCGAGGAGCACCGGGAGATGCTGCCGGCGTACGAACTCGCCAAACGGACCCTGCGCCTCAGCTGAGCGGTCGGTGCCGGTGTGTCCGGCGCGGGCGATTCATGATGGTGAAGCCGAAGCTCGTCGATGCTCCGGCGGCCAGGCTGCCGTTGCCGTTCGGCCTCATCGTGGCCTGTGCCGTGCCCGAGCCCTCGATGTCCAGTTCGGTGATCTGCACGGCGACCGGCAGCAGCGGCGCCCGGCGCCCCTGTAGTGCTGCATGACCTGAGTGATGTGGTTGTCCATCGCCGATCTGAGGTCGGCCGCACCGAGGCCGGCGACTGTTCTCCGGTGCCGCTACGACTCGGCCCCGGTGTAGAACGCGATCGTCGCCGCCGTCGTGGCCGCCACGACGTCCTCGTCGGCCCCCGAGGTCGCGTAGGCCTTCCCCCACAGCTCACCCGACCGCGTGAAGAACGCCTTGCCCTCGTCCGAGACCTGCCAGGCCTCGGCCTCCTCCCTGCTCATCCCGCCGCCGGCGAGGTGCATGCCGAGGCCCAGCAACGCCCCGTCCCAGCCGACACCCACGGCTCCCGGCCCGAAACGGCCCCAGAAGTCGGGCGGCACCACGGCCACGTGCTCCAACTCCAGCACCGTCCGCTCCTCGCCGTCCGGCGTGAGGCGCACCTCGACCTCGCTGAAGCCCGGGTCGGGCCCGTGCAGCCAGCTCACCCGCAGCCGCGTCGGCTCCTCGCACTGCAGGATCTCCCCGCCGGCCTGACCCTCCAGCTGGTACCGCCCGCCGACCTTGAACTCACCGCTCACCGGCAGGAACCAGCGGCCGATCCGCTCGGGCGACGTCACGGCATCCCACACGTCGGCGATCTCGGCGTCGACCGTACGCCGCAAGAGCACCGTACGGGCCTCGCCCGCCTCGACCTGCCGTACCTCGACCTGCCGGTGCAGGCGGTTCAACTCGTCGACGATCTCAGTCATCCCCGCTCGCTACCTCTCTCAGTCTGCGTTCGCGCTTTCCTCGCGCGAGTTCCGTTTCGAGGGCGTCGAGCCGCTGCTCCAGAAACCGCGGAATCTCTCCAGCCATGCGTCCACCTCCCGCAGCGGGGCGGCATCGACGGCGTACAGCCGCCGGGTGCCCTCCGCCCGCACGGAAGCGAAGCCGCTCTCGCGCAGCACCCGGAGGTGCTGCGAAACGGCAGGTTGGGAGATCCCGAACTCGTCCTGGATCACGGCACTGATGTCGCCCGATGCCTGCTCACCGACCGCGAGCAGCTCCAATATCCGGCGGCGAACCGGATCACCCAGCACATCGAAGGCGTGCACAGGTCCACTATGACAGCCACCGCTTATATAAGGCAACACTTAAAAAACCGCACAGGGCCCGCCGGGCTGTGCTACTGTCTCGGTGTTGCAGTTGTGGTACCCATGAAGCTATGTGCGCCTGACGGGAATGCTCTCTTCAGGCGCATTATTTGTTTTCCGGCGTCTCCGGATGGGGCCTCTGCCTACAGAAGGAGAAGGTCATGGCACAGGGAACCGTGAAGTGGTTCAACGCCGAAAAGGGTTTCGGCTTCATCGAGCAGGACGGCGGCGGCCCCGACGTCTTCGCCCACTACTCGAACATCGCGACCCAGGGCTTCCGTGAGCTCCAGGAGGGCCAGCGGGTCACCTTCGACGTCACGCAGGGCCAGAAGGGCCCGCAGGCGGAGAACATCGTCCCCGCCTGATCGCCGGACGCGTATCCGCTCACCGGGGTCCGCACTGTCATGGTGCGGACCCCGGTTTGTGCTGTTTCCAGGAAGGCAGACAACCGAATGTCCCGCAGGCCCCAGAAGCCGAACCGGCGCGCCTCGTCATCCCCACGGTCCGCGGCGGCACCGAGGGATTTCCGGCTGCCGGAAAGCACGACACCCGCACTTCCCGCCGTCGAGGACTTCGCCGCCCTGGGCATGCCCGCGGGGCTGTTGAAGACCCTCACCGCGCAGGGCGTGACCACCCCTTTCCCCATCCAGGCCGCCACGCTGCCCAACTCACTCGCCGGCCGCGACCTGCTGGGCCGGGGCCGTACCGGCTCCGGCAAGACCCTCGCGTTCGGGCTGGCGCTCCTGGCCCGCACGGCCGGACTGCGTGCGCAGCCCAAGGCACCCCTCGCCCTCGTGCTGGTGCCCACCCGTGAACTCGCCCAGCAGGTGACGGACGCGCTGACCCCCTACGCGACGGCGGTCAACCTGCGGCTGGCCACCGTGGTCGGCGGGCTGTCGATCACCAAGCAGGCGGGTGCGCTCCGGCGTGGCGCCGAGGTGGTCGTCGCGAGTCCCGGTCGGCTCAACGACCTGGTGGAACGCGGAGACTGCGTGCTCGGCGACGTACGCATCACCGTGCTGGACGAGGCCGACCAGATGACCGACATGGGCTTCCTGCCGCAGATCACCAAGCTGATCCAGCAGGTACGGCCCGACGGGCAGCGCATGCTCTTCTCGGCCACCCTGGACCGCAACATCGACCGCCTGGTGCAGCGGTTCCTGAACGACCCTGTGACGCACTCCGTGGACCCGTCCGCGGGAGCGGTGACGACCATGGAGCACCATGTGCTCCACGTCCAGGACGAGACCGACAAGAAGGCCGTCACCACGCGGATCGCGGCCCGCGACGGTCGGGTCATCCTCTTCCTCGACACCAAGAGGTCCGCCGACCGGCTCGCCAAGCGGCTCCTGGCCGTGGGCGTCCGCGCGGCGGCACTGCACGGAGGCCGTTCCCAGCCGCAGCGGAACCGCACCCTGGAGCAGTTCAAGAACGGTCACGTGACCGCGCTGGTGGCGACGAACGTCGCGGCCCGGGGCATACACGTCGACGACCTCGACCTCGTCGTGAACGTCGATCCCCCCGCCGACCACAAGGACTACCTCCACCGGGGCGGCCGCACGGCCCGCGCCGGCGGCTCCGGCAGCGTGGTCACGCTGGTCCTGCCCGAGCAGAAGCGGGACGTCACCCGGCTCATGTCGGACGCGGGCATCCGTCCCCGGACGGCCCGCGTCAAGTCCAGCGACGCGCAACTGGCCACCATCACCGGCGCCCGCGAGCCGTCCGGCGTGGCCGTCACCATCGACGTCCCCCAGCCCGCGACACCGACGGCGTCCCGCCCGGACCGAAAGACCGGGACCAAGCCGGACGGGCGAGCGGGCCGCCGACGCCGGGGCGGCGGAGCCCGAGCGGCGACAGGTGCTGCCACCGGAACCGGGAGCCGGGACGCCGATCGCCGGGCCGCGGCCGGGGCGACAGCGTCTGGTGGCACCTCCGCAGCCGGCGGGCGCGGTTCTGCCCGCCGGGCGGGGGCCGGCGGGGTCACGAGCGGTGCCGACGGAGGGGGCCGCCGCGGTTCCGACCGCCGAGGAGGCCGCCGCACCTCCGCCACCCGTGCCGCATCAGGCAACGCCGGCCCTGGTGACGGCCTTTCGTAGGCGTTCGCCCTGGGGTGCATCGCTGCTGTCGTCCACCACTCCCGCGGCGACCGGGGGTGCTGCGGCACGAGGCCTTCTCGGTCATGTCCGTCCGGATGCCGGAGAGGCCGAGCTCGGCTACCTGTTGCTGCCGAGACCCTCGCGACGCGCCTCACGGGGCCCGGCCGTAAATCGCTTGCCCTGGCCACGGGTCGACGCTGCACTATGGCCGGACATCACGAGTCGTGTGCCGGAATCCGAGGGGGCAGCAGCAATGGAGATCCGTCCCACGACCGATGAGGATCTCGACGTCTTCGTCGACACGGTCCATGCCGCGTTCGGGCGCTTCCCGGAAACCCCGATCGAGGGCGGCGGGCTCTGGTGGTCGGCGCTCGAAATGGACCGCTGCATGCTCGCCCTGACGGCGGATGGGCGGCCCGTCGGCACCGCCGCCACGCACTCCTTCGAGCTCACCCTGCCCGGTGAGATCCTCGTCCCGGCCCCCGGGGTGACCGCCGTCGGCGTCCTGCCCTCGCACCGGCGCCAGGGCGTGCTCAGCGCGATGATGCGGCATCAGCTCGCCGAGCTGCGGGCGCGCGGGGAGGTCCTTTCCGTACTGCTGGCCTCCGAGGCCCCGATCTACGGCAGGTTCGGCTATGGACCGGCGACCTACACAGCGCGGCTGACGGTGCCGCGCCACAAGGCCGCCCTCGCACTTCCCCGGGCCCGCGCAGTGGCGCAGGCGCCGGCGACCGGCTCGGACGACGGCTCGGTCGAGGTGCTGCGTCGGGCCGCGTGCGGCGAGATTCTTGAAGAGGTCTACGACCGGTATCGCCGCGCCCAGCCCGGCGCGCTGTCCCGGCCGCACCGCTGGTGGGCCTTGCGCGCGGGGCAGCCCCCGATCTCGCCGGCGCCGCGCTACGTCGCCGTCCACCGGGACGCCGACGGTGTCCCGGACGGGTACGCCAGCTACTCGATCGAGTCCGGCACCCTGACGGTCGACGAGACCATCGCCACCGATGACGCCGTCTTCACAGCCCTGGCCGGGTTCGTACTCGGACACGACCTGGTCTCTCAGGTCGTGTTCCGGCACGTCCCGCCCGATCACCCGCTGCGCTGGCAGTTCGCGGACCTCCGCGCCTGCGAAGTGAGCGGCAACATGGACTGGCTCTGGGTGCGGCTGCTGGACGTCCCGCGTGCGCTGACCGCGCGCGGCTGGTTCGTCGACGGCGAGCTCGTCCTCGATGTCGAGGACCCGTTTCTCCGCGAACACGGCCGCTACCTGCTGGCCGTCCGGGACGGCAAGGCCGACTGCGTCCCGACGGACCGGGAGCCCGACCTGTCCCTGGACATCAGCGACCTGGGCTCGGTCTACCTCGGCGGCACCGCCCCGAGCACGCTCGCACGTGCCGGACACATCCGGGCCCACCGCCCGGGCGCGGCCACCCTCGCTGACGCCCTCTTCCGCGCCGAGCGCTCCCCGCACTGCCTGCACTGGTTCTGACCGCGCGGCCGTCGGCCGCGGCACTCGCGGGGATCGCGCGTATCGGGGACGTCCGGCAGGTGGCTCACCGGTCGATCGCGAAGCGGTAGACCGTCGACTGCCGGGCCTGGAAACCGAGACGCTCATACAACCGGTTGGCTGCCACACGATCAGGGCGGGAGGTCAGATCCACCGTCCGGGCACCGGCCTCCTGAGCGAGCCGCAGGGCCTCCTGAATGAGAAGCCCCGCCACTCCCCGCCCTCGTGTCTCTCTGTCGACGACCACGTCTTCGATGCGGGCCCGCACGCCCGACGGCAAGGGCAACACCACCAGCGTCAGGGTGCCGACGATCGCGTCGGATGTCCGGGCGACAAGCACTGTGTTGGCGTCGCAGGTCACCATGCGGTCGATTGCTGCATGGTCGAGGGGCTTGGCAGTCGAGGACAGCTGTGGCAGCAGTCGGCTGAAGGCGTGGACGAGTTCCTGGCTTGCTTCCCGGATGATCTCCACACGGACGTCCATGCCGGGAGCCTATCCGGCGCCCAGGCGATCATCCGAAAGAAGCGACCTGGCCGTGGTCGGTGAGGAACCGGTCCAGCGCCTTCGTCAGTTCGGCCGGCTTCTCCACCGGGAGTTCATGTCCGGCGTCCACGATGCGGATCACCGCGTCCGGGTAGGCCTTGGCCATCCGCAGCATCTGGGAGACCGGCAGCTGGATGTCGTGGTAGCCGTGCACCATCAGGGTGGGCGTCCGAATTTCGCCGACCCGGTCGAGCACGTCGAAGGCGCGCATGGCGCGGTACAGCGTCATGACGACCTCCCGGGGTGTCTCGGCGGAGGCGCGGATGTACTCGCGGATCTCCTCGCGCGGGTGGCCCGGGGCGAAGGCGCGCTGGATGTTGGTGGCGAGGAACACCTTGAAGGGGGCGAGTGTCGAGGCGGCCATCAGCAGGGCGCGGCCTCTGCTGTAGGTCATCCTGCCGATGGAGTTCACCAGCACCATGCGCTCGACCCGCTCGGGGTGGGCGAGGGCGATGGTCTGGGCGATCATCCCGCCCATGGAATGACCGATGATCGCGAACCGCTCGATCTTCAGGTGGTCGAGGAGGGCGAGGACGTCCTGCGCCAGGGCGTCGATCGTGCGCACCCCTGTCCCGCTGCTCTCGCCGTGCCCGCGCAGGTCGAGCCGGACGACCCGCCGTCGCTCGGAGAAGTGGGCGAGCTGGTGGTCCCAGCGGTGCCGGTTCGCCGTCCAGCCGTGGACGAACACCAGGGGCACACCGTCGCCGTCGCGCGGGCCCTCGTCGTCGTACGTCAGCGCTGCGCCGTCGACTTCGAGCTGCGGCATGGGTGGCCTCCTGGAGTGCGGTTCGGGTTACTGACCGGTACGGTAACCGGCCGTGCCGTCTGCCGTCACCGGCGTTCGTCCAGGAAATCGAGGATGTGCCCGAAGACGTCGAGGGCCGCTCCCCTGCCGAGGAACGTGTCCAGGTGGCCGTAGCCGGGGATCTCGGTGTAGGTCACGTCCAGTTGGGGTTGGCGGTGGGCGAGGACGTCGCGGCAGAGGTTCTGGGAGTCGAGCCACAGTCCGTTCTCGCTGCCCGCCAGCAGCAGGACCGGGGTGTCGATGCGGGCGGCCGCGTCGAGGGCGTTCTGCGGGAGGGCCCGGTAGCGGTGGTCGGTGTCGTGCCAGCGGACCACGGTGCGGGCCAGTTCGATGCGGCGCAGGTGCGGCAGGATCCACAGCGGGGCGGGGCCGAGGAGTTCGGCGAGCCGCTGGTGGGTGGTGTCGGTCAGGTGCTCGTGGACGAAGAGGGAGGCGCCGGTCCCCCAGGCCGAGTTGTGCAGGATCTGGCAGGTGGGGTCGGGGCAGGTCGCCTTGCGGGAGGCCAGGGCGAACAGCGGGGTGTACTTGGACCACAGGCCGACCTTCCGGAAGTCGACGGGGATGTGGTCGATCCGGGACTTGAGCAGTTCCCCGGCCAGGGTCATGCGCAGGGAGGTGCGGCCCGCGAGCTTCGGGGTCAGGAACACCCCTTGGGAGACCACGCCCGCCAGACCGGGGACCAGGCCCGCCGTCATGCTCAGGGAGAGGGTGAGGGAGCCGATGCAGTGGGCCACCACGAACAGGGGGCGGTCGCCGATGCGGGTGCGCATGTGGCGGACGGCCTCGGGGATGTCGTGGAGGGCGACGTCGTCGTAGGTGTAGCGGCGGCCCGTCTCGTTGTACGGGAGCCGGCAGCTGCCTCGCCAGTCGAGCAGCCAGGGTTCGTAGCCCTCGGCTAGGAGGACGTCGACCAGGTTGCGGGTCTCGGGCAGCAGGAACATGTCGGCGGACGCGGTGTGGCCGTGCAGGAGCAGCACGGCGGGGCGGTCGGCGTCGCCGGTGTCGATGCGGGTCAGGCCGAGGCGTACGCCGTCCGGGGCGTGGAACGGGATCTCCTCGACCCGCGCCGGGTCGAGCCGGTGGTGCAGGGCACGAAGGGTCGTGGTGGTCCTGACCTTGCGCAGGGCCGGCCTGGTGGTCCTGGGGTTCGTCGTACGGAAGATCATCGGTGGTGCTCCGTGGAGTTCGGGGTGCGGCGCAGGTCGAGCAGGTCCGCGGCGGCCCGGGCGAAGGGGCCGATCAGGCCGCGTCCCATCTCCAGGCCGAACCAGGCGAGCCAGGTCAGTTTGGCGGCGCGCTTCTCCTGGCCGGTGAGGCGCGGGTCGACCCTGATGCCGTCGATCTGGTCGCGTACGTAGGAGTCGGCGGGGACGACGACCTCGCCGGCCAGGCTCGCGGGTTCTCCCTCGCGGCCGAGCTGAACGGTCAGGGCGCGGGTCTGGCGCCAGAGGTCGCGGCGTGCGCGGGCGTACTTGTGGCCCTCCAGCCACCAGCGGCCGCCGTCGGTGTCGGTCAACTCCAGTCGGTAGCGCAGGAGTTGGTGGCGCAGGCCGTGTCCGTGTGGGATGCCTTCCTCGGGGCGGACCCAGATGTCGCCGCGTGCCACGGTCAGCGGCTCGGGGTGCAGGGCGGGGCAGGTGAGTTCGCCTCGGACGTCCACGCGGCGGTCGGTGACCAGCTGGTGCATGCTCGCGATGGAGAGGGTGAGGGACATGGCGCAGGGGGTGTCGGGGGTGGCTCCGACCGGGCCGACTCGGCCTTCGGTGGTCTCGGTGAACCACAGGTAGGGCTGGTCGTCCTTGTGCGGGAGGCGGGCCAGGCCGTCGTGGGCGAGGCGCTCGAAGGTCTTCAGCTGGGCCCGTGCGTCGTAGCGGGCCGCGGGTGGCAGGCCGAGGGCCTCGACGAGGGCGGTGGTGCGGTCGGCCGTGGCGGCCGGGCCCTTGAGGGTCGCCTCGCACAGTTTCAGGGCGGTGGGGCTTTGCAACACGCGGGTGAGGAAGGCCAGTTCGGGGACGGGCTCCGCCTGCAGGCGGGCCAGGGCGTCGGCGCGCCATTCGTCCCAGTCCTGGACGCGGACGTGCATCCCGCCGAGCGCCATGTCCCGTACGACGTCGTCGAGGGTGTTGGGGACCCCGGTGAGGTTGTAGTCGAAGCCCCAGGCGTCGGGTTCGCAGATGGCGGCGACCGCGACGCGGCTGACCCAGTCGACGGGGGCGGCGTTGAGGTAGCGGAAGGCCGGGACGGTGCGGAAGCGGCCGAAGGCCGAGATCAGGCCGCTGCTGAGGTCCTGGGGGTTGCAGGCGCCGGTCCTGGTGTGGCCGCCGATGCCGCCGGGGCGCAGGGCGGTGACGACCAGGCCGTGGTCACGGGCCCGGCGCAGGGCGACTTCCGCGGCCCACTTGGTCTGGTCGTAGCCGGCGACGAGGCGGTCGATGTGGGCGAGCGGGTCGTCCTCGCCCATGGACGGGATGCCGACCTCGTTGAACACGGCGACGGAGGAGATGTGGTGCAGGGGCTTGGGGCGCCCGGTCGCGGCGAGTTCGGCGAGGGTGAGGGCACCGAGGACGTTGCTGGTGCGCAGTGACTGGTAGCCGCGCAGGAAGTCCACGGCGGCCGCCACCCCGACGACGCTGTCCAGTTCGTGGGCGAGCGTGTTCCAGAGGTCGCCGGGCAGGCCCAGGTGGGGTTGGCGGATGTCGCCGGGGAGCACGGTGATACGGCGGCGGACCTCCGACGACCAGGGCAGGGCGTAGCCCTTGAGTGCCTCGCCGAGCCGGGTGAGGGCCCCCTTCTCGTCGGCGGCGCGAACCAGGCAGTGGACGTGGGCGTCGCTGTGCCGCAGCAGGTCCAGGAGCATGTGGCTGCCGAGGAAGCCGGTGGCCCCGGTCAGGAGGATGCGGCGGGGTGCCACGGGATCGGGTGAGGCGGTGAAGGGGAGGCGGTCGGCGAGGGACAGGTCGGCGAGGATCTGGGTGAGGTCGTCGGGGCGGGCCGTGGAGTCCGACGGGGTGGTGAGACGGGGCGGTGAGCCGGCGAGCAGGGGTGGCGGGGTGGCGACCGCCTGCGGTCGGACCGCCCCGATTGCCGCCGCGGCGGCCGCCTCCGGTACGGCAGTTGCGGCTCCGGTGCGCGCCAGCATGCGCTTGGCCAGGTTGATCGGCCTGGCGTCGGCGAACACCTCGTCCAGGTCGAGCTGCGTGCCCAGCTCGGCCTCCAGCGCCGCGACGAGTTCCACCGCGCTCACGGAGGTGCCCCCGGCGTCGAAGAAGTCGGCATCGGGGGAAAGGCGGCCTGCGGGAACGTAACGGCCCGCGATGCCTGCGATGGTGGCGGCCAGGGTGTCCACGTCCCGGGGCGGGTCGGCGTCCGGCCGCGTGGTCGCCGCCGGTGCCGTGACCTTGGCCAGCAGGTCGGTCACGGTGAGGCCGACACCGCCCCGCTCTATCGCCTCCGCGGTCGCCCGCTGGTCGACGGCGGCCGGTACGTTCTCGTTCACCTCACGCATGAGAGTCCTTCACGGTGTTGCCCTGCCCCTTCATCGGTGCTGTCCGGGTGGTTCGCAGCCGCACACTGAACGGTGCCGTCACTGCTGCCGCCAGGAGCGGAACGTGCGCAGCTGTTCCGGCGTGGCCACGGTCTCCAGTCGCTCGTCGTCCTGGTCGCCGCCGCCCAGCGCCGCGAGCAGCCGGCGGGCTGGGGCGTTGCGCGGGGTGCGTTCCGCGGTCAGGTGGATCTTGGCGCAGTCCAGTTCCTCGGCGCGGTCGGCCAGCCATCGCAGCAGGCGTTCCTCGACGCCTCGGCCGAGGGCACGGCAGCTCATCAGCCAGGCGAGGACGTCGAGTCGGTCGCCCTCGCGGCGCACGGCGAGGAGGCCGATCTGGCCGTAGTCGCCGAAGCGGTCGCGGGCCGCGGCTGTCCAGACCTCGCCGTCTTCGCGCCAGCGCGCGACGTCGCCGCCGTCGGCGGAGCGGGCGTGGAGGGTGAACTGGTTGGTGCGGGCCACGAGTTGTTCGGCCCGCCGCACGTCGGCGTCGGACAGCGCCCGGACGTCGACCTCCAGCTCCAGCCGGTCCAGGAACTCCTCGAACCCGGCCTGCTCGCGCGCCGCGTCGCGCTCCCGTTCCTGCTCGTAGAAGCGCGCCCGCAGCGCGTCCTCGGCGGTCGCCGCGGCCGGGACCAGTGGCCACAACCGGCCCAGGAACTCGGGCAGTTCGGCCTCCGGCGGGCAGGTCACCGACAGGACCCGCGGCAGCGCGGCGCGCATCCTGGCGATCTCGGCCGGGTTGTCGTCGAGGAACAGGAAGCTGTCCGGACCGAGGTTGAGCGTGCGTGCCACCTCGGCCAGGCGGGTCGGTTTCGGGCCCCAGGCCGCGGAGAGCACGCTGAAGTGCTCCGCCTTCAGGGGGCTGTCCGGCCGGTCGAGTACGGCACGGACGGTGTCCTCGTCGTTGTTGCTGAGCAGCACCAGCAGCGCGCCGGCCGCCCGCCACGCCAGCAGCCTGCGGGCGAGCAGGGCTCGCGGACCGGTCAGGTCGACGGCCTCGGGACCGATCTCCCCGGCCACACCGCCCCACAGGGTCTCGTCGCCGTCGACCGCGATCACCTTCGGTGCCGGGCGCCGTACCGCCCGGACCACCTCGGCAAGGCGCAGGGCCACGGCGGCCTGGAAGTGCGGGGTGAACGGGAGGTGTGCCAGCCGTTCGGTCCGCTCGTCGAAGCGTTCTTCGACCGGGTGGTGGCGGGTCCAGTCGTCGGGGCCGAGTACGGCGATGCCGGGTACGTCGGCCAGCTCGGCGGCGATCTCCCGTTCCCACCGGTCGAGACGGTCCTCGCGTTGTGCGGTGGGCAGGAAGCCGACGATCAGGGGCTTGCTGGTGCGCTCGGCCACCGCGTGCAGCGCGGCCGGGTAGGCGGTGCGCAGCTCGGCGAGCAACGAGTCGTCGACCGGGCCGAATCGCTGCAGGTCCGCCGCCCGCAGCAGTGCGACGCCCGCAGTGGTGGCCGGCTCGGCGAACACGCCGGACGGGTCGCGCAGGCTCGCCAGGACGTGGTGGTACGGCGCCTCCGCGACGGTCGTCACGCTGCCCTCCCGTACCGACTCGTCCATCGCCGTCTCGCACATCAGAGGCAGGTTGCCGAGGGCGAACGTGGCGGCGAGGGCGAGCACATGGGCCGGTGCGCTGGAGGGCCTCGCCTGCGGGGCCTCGGCCGTCGTCGGCATCGTACGAACCGGTCGCGTCGGGTCCCCTGCCGTCTCCGCGAGCAGCCGCAGCAGCTCCTCCCCCAGCTCGGTGGCCGTCGCCGCGTCCAGGATGTCGAGGTTGTGGTCCAGGCGGATACGGCCCGCGTCCGGCGTCATGGTGATCATCAGGTCGAGGTCGGAGTAGCCGGTACCCGCCGGGAGCACCTCCAGGCGGGCCGGCCGGCCCGCGGCCCGTACGTAGTTGAAGTACACCTCGACCAGCGGCGCGTCGGCCCGGTGCAGGCCCTGCCGGGCCAGCACCGGCAGCACGTCGGAGAACATCGCGCCCTTGGCCAGGACCCGTTGCAGACGCCCGTCGGTGCGGCGCAGCACCTCCTCGATCCGCTCCCCCGCGTTCGCCTCGGCGGGGAACGGCACCGGTACGCCGAAGAAGCCCACGGCGTCGAAGGCGTCGGCGTGGATGCGGGTGTCGACGGGCACGGCGAGGACGAAGCGCTCCCGCTCGCGCTTCCTGGCCAGCAGGACGGTGAGGGTGCCGAGGCAGAACGCGGCGGGGGTCACGGCCAAGTGGCTCGCGGCGGCCGAGATCCGGTCCATGAGCCCGTCGGGGATCGGAACGGTGACACTGCCTGCGCGGTACGAGCGGGCCCGCGGACGCGGTCGGCTCAGGGTCAGGTCGAGGCGGGCGCTGCCTTCGAAGGCCTCGCGCCATTCGCTCGCGTCGGTGCTCCCGTCCGCGTGCTCGTCGGTCCGCTGGGCCTCGATCAGCAGGTGGATGTCGCGGTTGGTGACGGTGTCGCCGAGCGCGTCGCCGGACAGCTCGGCGTCGATCTCGCCCGCCACCAGCAGCAGGGACTGCAGATCACTCACGGCGTGGTGGGCGCCGTAGAGCAGGATCTGGCCGCGCTCGCCGCCGTCCAGCAGCTCGAATCGCCACAGGGGGGCGACAGCCAGGTCGAACGGTGGCTCCAGCAGCTCGCGCAGCCGGTCGGCCGCGTCAACGGCTGTGTCCTGCGGCACGAGCGTCCATCGCAGCAACGGTGCCGCCGGTTCGCGGTCGACCCGCAGCTGCCGCCCACCTTCGTCGGCGGTGACCACGGCGGTGCGCAGGGCCGCGTGCCGGGCGGCGAGGCGGGTGAGGATGCCGGTGAGGCTCTCGCGGGTGGTCGGTGTGGTGAGGCGTACCGCCAGGCCGACGGCGTGGGCGGCCTGCGGCATGCCGGGCTGGGCGCTGCGCAGCAGGCGTACGACGTCGCGGGTCACGGGGTGCAGTTCGGTGACCGGTACCTCGGTGGTGCGTTGTGGTTCGTCCGGTGTCGTCGTCCCCTGTCCAGGACGGGTTGTTTCCGGCAGTGCCGTGCTCAGGGCCTGGGCGAGGCCGCGGATGTCGGCGGCCGAGAAGACGGTGGCCGCCGGGAGTTCCACGCCCAGCTCGCGGGCGAAGGCGTTGCGCAGCCGCACGAGCATGAGGGAGTCGAGGCCGAGTTCCTTCAGGGCCGTGGTCGCGGAGACCTGGACGGCGCCGCCGGATACCTCGGCGACTCGGGCGCGCACATAGGCCTCCAGCCGTACGGCCCGTTCGGTGCCGTTCGTCGCCGCGTGGACCTTCTTGACGAGGTCGTCCGTGTCGGGCGAGCCCGTGGGGACGGTGACCAGGTCGGCAAGGATCGGGCGGGTGCGGGCGGCGTCGGGATCGAGGGCCAGGAGTTCCCAGTCCAGGGCCAGGGGGGCGAGCTGGCGGCGGGCGGTGGTCAGGACGCGGTCGAAGAGTTCGCCACCGTCCCGAGCCGAGAAGGCGACGAGGCCCGAGCGGGCCGTTTCCGCCTCTCGTGCGCCGGACCCGGACACCATGCCCACGCCCGACCAGGCACCCCAGTTAAGGCTCAGCGCCCGACGGTCGGTGCGCGAGAGGTGGTGGGCCCAGGCGTCGAGGAAGGCGTTCGCCGCCGAGTACGGGCTCTGTCCCGCCGAGCCGAGCAGACCGGCGGCCGAGGAGAAGAGGACGAAGTCCTCGGCGTCCGGGGTGAGTTCGGTCAGCAGGGCGGTGCCGAGGACCTTGGGCGCGAGGACGCGCCGGACGCGTTCGTCGCTCAGGTTCGCGATCGTGGCGTCGTCGAGGACGCCGGCCGCGTGGACGACGCCGGTGATCGGACCAAGTGCGTGACGTATGGCGTCCAGGGCGGCGGTGAGGCCGTCGCGGTCGGCGACGTCCGCGCGGGCCACGTGCACGGTCACCCCCCGCTCTTCGAGGTCCCGGATCCAGCTCTTGGCGTCCGATGAGGGTGCGCTCCGGCTCATCAGGGCCAGGCGACGGGCGCCGCGGCGGACCAGCCGCTCGGCGACGACACGTCCGAGACCGCCCAGGCCACCGGTGATCAGATGCACGCCGTCCGCGGTGACGGCCCCGTGACCGCCGTCGTCCGGGCGGGTGCGGGCAAGGCGGGGTACCAGTCGTCCGGTTCCGCGCAGCGCGACGAGGCGTTCGTCGTCGGCGTACCGCAGCTGTGTCCACAGGGAGTCGACGCCGTCCGCCGACGGGAGGTCGACGAGCGTGGTCCTGAACTCCGGATGCTCCTGCGCCACCGCAAGGCCGAAGCCCCAGGCGAGCGCCTGCTGAGGATGCGTCACCTGCGTGCTGTCACCGGCCGCCTGGCTGCCCCGTACGACGACGAAGAGGCGGGGCGCCGGACCCCGCGTGCGGTCGGCGAGCGCGCGCACCAGATGACGGGTGCTGAGGCAGCACAGTCGGGCGGCCTCCTCGGCCGTGTCGGCGTCGACGATCGTGGGAGCGTCGAGGGCGGACAACTGGACGACTCGCTCGGGGGGTTCGTCGGCGAAGGCCTCGTCGAGGAGACGGGCCAGATGCCCTGGGTCGGCCGGATCGAGGACGTAGCGTCCGGAACCCTCGGCGGCGAACTCCGCACCCCTGCGGGCGATCACGTACGGCACGGAGTCGCCCAGCCGTTCGACGAGTTCGCCGGTCATGCCCGACTCGTCGGCCAGGATCAGCCAACTGCCCTGCGTGGGCGGCTCATTGGCGGTCGGACGGGGCTGCCAGCGGGTCTCGAACAGCGCCCCGTCCAGGGGCGAGAGTGCCGCCAGTCGGAACTCCTCTGCCTCCAGCAGGAGTTGGTCGTTCTCGTCGTAGAGCCGAAGGTCCAGCGTCGCGGTGTCGCCGGACACGGACCGCAGTTCACAGGTCACCCACACCGGGGTGGTGCGCAGTCCGGTGTGGCGGAGGCGTCCGACACCCGCGGGTACGAACGCCCGTCCCTCGGGTGCGCCGCCGGGCAGCGCGGCCGCGTGGAAGGCGGCGTCCAGGACGGCCGGGTGCAGCAGATGACCGGCGGCGGGCTTGTCGGCCAGCCGCGCGAGGCTCGTGGAGTGGGTGCGATGGCCGGACTCCAGGCCCCGGAAGGCGGGGCCGTACTCGATACCGAGTGTGGCGAGGGCGCCATAGACCGCGGGCAGATCGACCTGCTCCGTGCACTGTGTGCGCAGTGCGGCGAGCGAGTCACCCGGGGCGGTGTCGGGCTCGGCGGAGGCGGCCTCGGGTTCGGCCGGGGGCACGACGACGCGCCCGCTGACATGGCGTTCCCAGCGTGTGCGCTGTCCGAGCCCGGTGGGTGACGAGGCGATGGTGAAGTCCCGGAAACCGTCGGCGGCGGGCCGGAGGACAAGTTGCAGCCGGGTCGGCCGGGACTCGTCGAGGCGCAGCGGCCGGACGAACCTGACGTCGGCGAGCCGTACGTCGGCGCCGTCGTGTACGGCGGACGCGGCCTCCAGCGCCATGCCGAGGAAGGCGGCGCCGGGCAGCCACACCTCGCCGGTGACCTTGTGGTCGGTCAGATAGGCGAAGCGGCTGTCGCGCAGGTCCACCTCGCTCTGGAAGAGGTGCCGGTCGGCTTCGTCGCTGGCCTCGACGTGGGTGCCGAGGAGCGGAGAAGTGCCGGGCGCGGTGGCCGCAGCGGGGGCGAGCCAGTGGCGTTCGCGGGCGAAGGCGTAGGTCGGCAGGTCGACGCGGCGGCCGGCCGGGAAGAGCGCGGACCAGTCCGGCGTGTGGCCGGCCGCGTACAGCTCCCCCAGCCCGCGCAGCAGCGCGTCCCGGCCGCCCCGCTGCCGGCGCAGCGAGCCGACACTCACCGCGTCGATGCCAGCCTCGGCCGCCACGGCCTCGATGGACGAGCCCAGCGAGGGGTGCGGGCTCAGCTCGACGAAGTAGCGGTGGCCGTCATCCAGCATGCGGGTGATCGTGTCCGCGAAGCGGACGGGCTCGCTGAGGTTGGCGTACCAGTAGCCGGGATCGAGGCGGTCTGCGGGTACGGGTTCCGCCAGCACCGTCGAGTACAGCGGGGTCCGGGCGTGTCCGCCCCGGATGTCCGAGAGGCGGTCGAGCAGGTCCGCACGCAGGGGGGCCATCAGCGGGGTGTGCGAGGCGAACGGCGTCGAAAGCGACCGGACCCCGATCCCCTGCTCGTCGAGGCCGCGGCGCAGCTCGGCCAGTGCGTCGCCGTCGCCGGAGACGGCCGTGGAGTGCGGACTGTTGACCGCGGCGACGAACAGCCGGCCGGCGTAAGGGGCGAGCAGTTCCTCCACACGCGGCCGCGGCAGGTCCAGGGACAGCATGCCGCCCTTGCCGACGACCGGTACGACCGTCCGGGCGCGCCCGGTCACCACGGTCACGGCGTCGTCCAGGGTGAGGGCGCCCGCGCTGTACGCGGCGGCGATCTCGCCCAGGCTGTGGCCGGTCACGGCGTCCGGGGTGACGCCGAGCGAGCGCCAGGCGACCGTCAGCGCCGCGTTCACCGCGAACAGCGTCGGCTGGAGATACTCCGTCCGCTCGAGCGGGGAGAACTCCTCCGGCGCCCGTAGCGCGTTGAGCACCGACCATCCGGCGTGCCGCTCCACCGCCTCGTCGATCCGGGTCAGCTCCTCGCGGAACGCCTCCGACTCGGACATGAGGTCCAGACCCATCCCGGGCCACTGACCACCGTGTCCGGCGTAGACGAAGGCGACCTTCCCCCGCTGCTCCTCCCGGTGCGGCGGCAACGGCATCCGCCCGGCCGCCAACCCGCCGAGGACCGAGCGCAGTTCCCCACGCTCCTCGGCCACGATCGCCGTACGCCGCTCGAAGTGGCTGCGGTGCCGGGCCAGGGTGTGGGCCACGTCCGGCAGCGCGACCGAGTCGTCGGCCAGGTGGCGGGCCAGCGCGGCGGCCTGTCCGCGCAGGCCCGCTTCACTGCGGCCCGACAGGACGAACAGGTGCTTTCCATCCGGTAGTTCGCCGGCCTCGGGCTCGACCTCGGGTCCGGCCTCCTCCACGATCACATGCGCGTTCGTGCCACTGATCCCGAAGGCGCTCACCCCCGCACGCCGCACCCGCTCCGCCGACGCGGGCCAGGCCACCTCCTCGCGCAGCAGACGCAGTCCGCTGTCCGTCCAGTCGACGTGGCGGCTGGGCGTGTCGGCGTGCAGGCTGCGCGGCAGGGTTTCGTTGTGCAGTGACTGCACGACCTTGATGAGGCCGAGGACGCCCGAAGCTGCCTGTGTGTGCCCGACATTGGACTTCAGCGAGCCCAGGTGGAGCGGGCGCTCCTCGGGGCGCGAGGTGCCGAAGACCTCCGCGAGGGCGTTCGCCTCGATCGGGTCGCCCAGCGTCGTGCCGGTGCCGTGGGCCTCGACGTGGTCGATGTCGGCGGGCCGCAGCCCGGACTGCTCCAGGGCGCGCCGGATCACCTGTTCCTGCGCGGGGCCGTTCGGCGCGGACAGGCCCTGGCTGCGGCCGTCCTGGTTGACGGCGGTGCCGCGCAGCACGGCCAGGATCGGGTCGCCGTCGCGCCGGGCGTCGCTCAGTCGTTTCAGTACGACCATGCCGGCGCCCTCGGCCCAGATGGCGCCGTCGGCGGCGTCGGAGAAGGAGCGGCAGCGCCCCGTCGGCGACAGTCCGCGCAGTCGGCTGAACTCGACGAAGGTCTGCGGTGTGACCATCAGGGTGACGCCGCCGGCGAGCGCCAGATCGCACTCGCCCGCGCGCAGCGCCTGCGCCGCGAGATGCACGGCTACCAGCGAGGACGAGCAGGCGGTGTCGACCGTGAGGGCGGGGCCGTTCAGCCCCAGTGTGTAGGCGAGCCGTCCCGAGGCGACGCTCAGGGCAGAGCCCGTGCCGACGTAGCCGTCGAGTTGGTCGAGCCGGGTGCCGGACAGGTAGTCGCTGCCGAACATGCCGACGTACACGCCGGTGGTGCTGCCGGCCAGGTCGGCGGGCACGATACCGGCGCGCTCCAGCGACTCCCAGGCGGTCTCCAGGAGCAGTCGCTGCTGCGGGTCCATGGCCGCAGCCTCTTTCGGGGTGATGCCGAAGAAGCCCGCGTCGAAGGAGTCGATGTCGTCGAGGAAGCCGCCCTCGCGGGCGTAGGTCTTGCCGGGGGCGTCCGGGTCGGGGTCGTACAGCGACTCGACGTCCCATCGCCCCGCCGGGAAGGGTCCGACGGCGTCCCGTCCCTCCGCGACGAGGCGCCACAGGCCCTGCGGGTCGGTCACGCCGCCGGGCAGTCGGCAGGCCATGGCGACGAGAGCCACCGGCTCGTCGGAGGAGCGGGTGGCCGCGGCCTTGTTCGAAGAGCCGGCGGCGGCTGTGTGCGCGGCCTCGCGGCTTGTGCGCCCTGTTGTCGCCAGGGCGCCGCTCAGGAGGTACTCGGCGAGACGGCTCGGGGTCGGATGGTCGAAGACCAGGGTGGCCGGGAGCTTGGTGCCGATGCGGGCGCTGATGCGGTTGCGCAGGTCGACCGCCGTCACCGAGTCCATGCCGAGGTCGCGCAGTGGCTGGTCCGGAGGTATCGACTCCGCCGAGCGCAGGCCGAGGGCGTGCGCGGCCTCTTCGCGGACCAGGGCGAGGACGCGTGCGGCGCGTTCGGGCTGCGGCAGTCGGGCCAGGCGGTCGGCCAGGGTGTGGCTGCCCGCGTGGGCGGGCCGGGTGGCCGGGAGCAGGGAGCGCCACAGGGCGCCCGTCGGTGCGGCGGCTCGCAGCCGGGGCAGGTCCAGCGCCCAGGCGACCAGGTGCGGGGCGTCGCGCCGCAGGGCCAGTTCGGTCAGCTCCCGGCCCTGGTCGGCGGTGAGGGCGCGGTGGCCGACGCGGGCCATCCGCTCCAGGTCGGCGTGGACCGCGGCGAGCCCCTCTCCCGCCCAGGCGCCGAAGGAGACCGAGACGCCGGGCAGGCCCAAGGCGCGTCGGCGGTGGGCGAGTTGGTCGAGGAAGGCGTTGGCCGCCGCGTAGTTGGCCTGGCCCGCGTTGCCGACGACTCCGGCGGCCGAGGAGACCAGGAGGAAGAGGTCGAGCGGGTGGTCGGCGGTGAGCCGGTGCAGATGGACGGCGCCGTCGACCTTGGGGCGCAGCACCTGCCCGAGACGCTCGGGGGTCAACTCGGCCACCACGCCGTCGGCGAGGACTCCGGCGCAGTGGACGACGCCGCGCAGGGGCGACTCGCCGCCGATGCGGGCCAGTACGTCAGCCACGGCCGCCGCGTCGGCGATGTCGCACGCGGCGAGCTCGACTTCGGTGCCGAGGGCGGTCAGTTCGGCGGTGACGTCGGCCGCGCGGGCGTCGTCGGGCCCCTGACGGGTTGTGAGCAGCAGGCGAGGGACGCCGTTCTCGGCGAGCAGACGGGCGATGTGGCGGCCTACCGCGCCGAGGCCTCCGGTGATCAGTACGGTGCCGTCGGTGGGGAGCGGAGCCGGACGGCCGGATGCCGCCCGACTGGCACGCGTGAGGCGCGGAGCGCGCAACTCACCGCCTCGCAGGGCGAGTTCCGGCTCGCCGGTGTGCACGGCGGCGGAGAGCAGTGACGGATCGTCGTCGCTGTCGAGGTCCAGGAGGGCGATCCCGAGATCCGGGTGTTCGGTACGGGCGCTGCGTGCGAGTCCCCACAGCACCGACTGGGCGAACCCGGCAACCGCGTCGCCGTCGGCGGCGGCGATCGCTCCGCGGGTCACCCAGACGGTGCGCGTGGGCGCCTCGTCCGGCGGGAGGGCGATCAGAGCCCGCAGTTCGGCCAGCGCCGTGGCCGCCAACTCGTGGGCGAGCAACGCCGGTTCGCTGTCGGGGGTCGGGCGGGGCCAGAACCGTACGACTGTCTCGGCGCCGCCCTCGTCGGTGACCCTAACGCCAGCCGCACGCAGCTCACGCAAGGCCGACGCGACCGCCGGGTCCGACGGGTCGCCGTGGACGGCCCAAACGGCGCCGGGTGCCTCGGGCTGCGTCTCCGGTACGGCCGTCCACGCCACCTCGTACAGGTGCCGCGCGTTCTCCGAGCCGCCGTTCAGGTCGGCCGGGTTCACGGCTCGCAGGCGTACGCCTTCCAGGCGCCCCGCAGGGAAGCCGTCGGCGTCCCACAGGCCGACGTCCAGGGTGACGTCGGTGCCGGAGTCGCCGCCGGTCCGGTGCACGGCGGCGATGAGGTCCGTCGCGCCGCCGGGCGGCAGCACACAGCGGGCCACCGCCACCGGCAGCAGAACCCGCTGGTCGGCAGGGTCGAGGGCGGCGGCCACCTGGAGGGCGGCGTCCAGGAGCGCGGGGTGTACCGGGTAGGGGTCGGCCGTGTCGCGGGCCACGGGCGGCAGCGAGAGGCGGGCGAGCACGGTCCCGTCGCCGGTCGCGGCGGCCTGTCGTACGCCCTGGAAGGCGGGGCCGTAGCCGAGGCCGAGAGAGGCCAGTCGCTCGTAAGTCTCCTCGCCCCAGGCCGGTTCGGCGGTCTCGGGCCAGGTCGGTGGCTCGTCGGCCGGCGTGGCGGCCGACTCTGCGGCGGAGGCGGTGGCGTGGAGGGTCCAGTCACTGCCCTCCTGGCCGCGCGGACGGCTGTGGACCGTGATCTCCGGTACGGCGCCGGCGGTGACCACCTCGACGGACACCTCGACCGTGCCCGTGCCGGGCAGGGTGAGCGGGGCCAGGAGGAGCAGGCCGGTGACGTCGCAAGGCGTGTCCGGGCGGGCCACGGCGAGGGCGGCTCGGCAGAGTTCCATCAGAGTGGTGCCCGAGACCACGGTCCGGCCGAAGATCGTGTGGTCGGGCAGCCAGTCGGCGGTGGCCGGGGACCACTCGCCCCGGAAGGTCCAGCGGGTCTCGTCCGCCGACTGGAGCTGGACGCCGAGCAACGGGTGGGCGGCGCGGTCGAACGGTCCGGGCGCCGTCGCGGAGGCGGCCGGCTCGATCCAGTGGCGCTGGGTGTCCCAGGCGTAGGTCGGCAGGTCGGCGGGGGCAGTGGGGGGAATCAGTCGGCGCCAGTCGATCTGCCGTCCGTGGACGTGGAGTTCGGCCGCCGCGCGGTCCAGGCAGGCGGGGCCGTCCTCGTCACGGTGCAGGGAGGCGACGGCGACCAGGGTGTCGTCGATGGTGTGCAGGGCGGTGAGCAGCGACGGGTGCGGGCCGAGTTCGACGAAGCAGCGGTAGCCGTCGGCGGCCATCCGCTCGACGGTGGGCGCGAAGCGGACGGGTTCGCGCAGGTTGGTGTACCAGTAGTCGGCCTCGAGCTCCTCCGTGACCGGTTCGCCCGTGACCGTGGAGTACCAGGCGACGGAGGTGGGGCAGGTGGTGACTCCGTCGAGTTCTTCGAGGATCGTCGCACGCACCGGCTCGACCCGGGCGCTGTGGGAGGCGTAGTCGACATCGAGGCGGCGGACGAAGACCTGCCGCCGTTCGAGGTCGGCGAGCAGGGCCTCCACCGCGTCCACGGCACCGGCGATGACGGTGGAGCGAGCGCTGTTGACGGCGGCGACGCCGATCTCGCCGCAGTGGTCGGCGAGTCGGGCCTCGACCTCGCTGTGTGGCAGGGCGACGACGGCCATGGCGCCGGTGCCGGACAGTTCGGTCAGGGCCTGGCTGCGCAGGGCGACCACGGCCGCGGCGTCGTTGAGGCTGAGCGCCCCGGCGACGCAGGCGGCGGCCACCTCGCCCTGACTGTGTCCGACGACCGCGTCCGGCCGTACGCCGCGAGCACGCCACACCGCGGCGAGCGACACCATCACGGCGAAGAGCACGGGCTGGACGACGTCGACGCGCTCCAGGTGCGGCGCACCCGCGTCGCCGCGCAGGACGGACGTCACCGACCAGTCGGTGAACGGGCGCAGGGCCGCGTCACAACGGTCGACTTCGTCGGCGAACACCGGGTCACGATCGAGCAGATCGCGCGCCATGCCCGCCCACTGGGCTCCCTGCCCTGGGAACACGAACGCCAACTTGCCTGCAGGGAAGACCTGTTGGGGCCCGACGGTCAGGTCTGTGTCGGGCTGGTCCCCGGTGAGTGCGCGCAGGGCGGTGAGCAGTGCGTCGCGGTCGGCCGCCCGGACGACGGCTCGGTGCTCGAAGTGGGTGCGGTGGTGAGCCAGCGTCGCGGCCACGGCCGGGAGCGGCAACTCGGGCTGCCACTCAAGGGTTTCGAGAAGGCGACCGGCCTGCCCCCGGAGGGCCGGGAGGGTGCGGGCGGAGAGCGGGAACAGGGCGGTGCCGGGGAGGTCTTCGGGCCGTTGCGCAGGCTCCTCGAGGGCTTCCTCGATCACCACATGGGCGTTCGTGCCGCTGATCCCGAACGCGCTCACCCCGGCACGCCGTATCCGCTCGGGATTCCGTGGCCAGGTCTGGGCCACGCCGAGTACGCGTAGTCCGCTGTGCGCCCAGTCGATGTGCTCGGTCGGGGTCTCGGCGTGCAGGGAAGCCGGAATGCGTTCGTGGTGGAGGGCCAGTACGGTCTTGATGACTCCGGCGATGCCCGCGGCAGCCTGGGTGTGTCCGATGTTGGACTTCAGGGAGCCGACCCCGAGGGGGCGCTCGGCGGGACGCTCGGGCCCGAAGACCGCGGCCAGGGCCCTGCCCTCGATGGGATCGCCGAGTCGGGTGCCGGTGCCGTGCGCCTCGATGTGGTCCAGGTCGTGCGGCCGGAGCCCGGCGGCGTCGAGTGCGGCGCGCAACACCCGTTCCTGGGCGGGGCCGCGGGGAGCGCTGAGGCCCTGGCTGCGGCCGTCCTGGTTGATCGCCGAGCCCTTGACGACGGCGAGGATCCGATCGCCGTCGCGGCGCGCGTCGGCGAGCCGCTTGAGCAGCACGACGCCGCAGCCCTCGGCCCACACCACACCGTCCGCATCGGCCGAGAACGGGCTGCACCGACCGGACGGCGACAGACCGCGCAGCCTGCTGAACTCGACGTGCCCACGCGGCGTCACCAGCAGCGACGCGCCGCCCGCCAGCGCGAGGTCACACTCGCCGCCCGCCAGCGCACGGGCCGCCAGATGCAGGGCGAGCAGGGAGGAGGAACAGGCGGTGTCGACGGTGACCGCCGGGCCCTGAAGGCCCAGGGTGTAGGCGATGCGGCCGGACGCCACACTGGACGCCGAGCCGGTGCCGACGTGCCCGTCGAGCTGGTCCAGGGCGGCCGAGGCCAGGTAACCGCTGTCGTACAGGCCGATGTAGACGCCCGTGGAGCTGCCGTTCAGCGTCTCCGGGACGATCCCGGCGCGTTCGATCGCCTCCCAGCCGGTCTGCAGGAGCAGCCGCTGCTGGGGGTCCATGGCGGCGGCCTCGCGCGGCGAGATCCCGAAGAAGCCCGCGTCGAAGCGGTCGATGCCGGAGAGGTAGCCGCCGTGCAGCGAGTACGCCTTGCCGGTGGCCTCCGGGTCGGGGTCGTACAGCCCCTGTGTTTCCCAACGGCCCGCCGGCACCTCGGTGATGGCGTCCTCGCCGGCGGCCAGCAGCCGCCACAGCGCCTCGGGGCTGTTGGCGCCGCCGGGGAAGCGGCAGGCCATCGAGATGATCGCGACGTCGTCGTTCTGCCGCACGTGCGTCTCGGCCGGAGCGGGGGCGGCGGTCGTCGTGCGCGTCGCCGTGGACCCGTCGTCGAACACGGCCTCGGCGAGCGCCGCGATCGTGGGGTGGTTGAAGACTATGGAGGGGTCCAGGGTCCGGCCGGTCAGCGCGGACAGCTCGGCGGCCAGCGTCACCAACTGCCGTGATCCCAGGCCGAATTCAGCGAGCGGACGCCCCGCATCGACGCTCAGCGAATCGAGCCCGGCCGCCTCGGCGACGGCCGACTCCAGCCATGCCCGCACGCCCTCGGTTGTGGTGAGAGACGGGTCGGGGAACTGCTTCGGGGACTCGTGCGCAGGCATCTAGACAGGTGTCCTCGTGGATTCGGGAGAGGTCTGTGGACGTACGACGCGCAGGCCTCGTGCTCCGGTACGGCTGCGGCGGGCGTCGTACGGCGGACTCGTCGACGTACGACGGCTGGCCCGGGCGCTTCTTCAGCTCAGGGCGGGCGCGGCGACCACCGCGAGGGTGCCGTTCAGGTAGGCGGCCCGGGAGGCGTGGCGCTGGATCTTGCCGCTGGATGTCTTGGGGATGGTGCCGGGCTGGACCAACACGACGTCACGGACCGAAAGGCCGTGGGCCTCGCCTATCCCGCTGCGGATGACGTCGATGATCTTCTCCGCCTCGGGCGCCGCTTCCGGGGCGATCTCGGCGACGACGACGGGCTGCTCACCGCCCGCTCCGCCGTTGCTTCCTTCCCCTTCGACGGCGAACGCGGCGGTGCAGCCGGGGCGCAGGGCCGGGTGGGCCATCTCGGCGGTCAGTTCCAGGTCCTGGGGGTAGTGGTTGCGGCCGTCGACGACGATGAGGTCCTTCAGGCGGCCGGTGACGAACAGCTCGCCGTCACGCAGGAATCCGAGGTCGCCGGTGCGCAGGAAGCGGCCGTCGTGGCCGGTCAGGGTGGCGCGGAAGGTCTCGCGGGTGGCGAGGGCGTTGCGCCAGTAGCCCTTGGCGACGCTCGGGCCGCGCACCCAGATCTCGCCGACCTCGCCGTCGGGCAGTTCCTCGCGCCGTTCGGGGTCGGCGATGACGACGGTGACGTCCGGGCCGGGGCGACCGCAGCCGACGGCCGCCGCGTCGGAGTGGCCGGCGTGCGGGCCGGCTTCGGCGGCCTGGAGCAGCGTGGGCCGGGTGTGGACCGTGCTGCCGGTGACCATCAAGGTGGCCTCGGCCAGGCCGTAGCAGGGGTAAAGGGCCTCGCGGCGGAAGCCGGCCGGGGCGAAGGTGTCGGCGAAGCGGCGCAGGGTGGCGGCGCGGATGGGTTCGGCGCCGTTGAAGGCGACCTGCCAGCTGCTGAGGTCGAGGTCGTCGAGGAGCCCGGGCGTGGCGTGCTTGAGGCAGAGTTCGTAGGCGAAGTTGGGGCCGCCGCTGGTGTGCGGGCGGTAGTGGCTGATCGCGGTCAGCCAGCGCTCGGGCCGCTGCAGGAAGTGCAGCGGGGAGAAGAGAGTGGCGGTCACGCCCAGATAGACGGTGTTGAGGACGGGGCCTATGAGCCCCATGTCGTGGTAGACGGGCAGCCAGCTGACGAACATCTCGTGGCCGTGCTCCGCGATGACGTCCGGCGTGTGGCCCATGCGCTCGGTGATGACCCGCTCGTTGTCGAGCAGGTTTCCGTGGGTGACCATCACACCGCGCGGCGCGGAGGTGGAGCCGGAGGTGTACTGGAGGAAGGCGACCGAGTCGGCGGTGAGGTCGGGTTCGCGCCAGGCGGCGGCCGCCTCATCCGGGATGTCCTCGGTGGCGACGCAGGTGATGTCGACGAGTTCGGGCAGTTGTTCCGCCATGCCGGACAGAGCCGAGATCACCTCGCGGCCGCCCAGGATCACCTTGACGTCGGCGTCGGCGATCAGGCGCTTCATCCTGGTCAGGGCGCGGTGGTTGTGCGCGCGGCCCTGCGGGGGCACGCCCGGTACGGCCACCACGCCGGCCGCCAGGCAGCCGAGGTAGCCGCAGATGAACTCCGGGCCGGGCGGGTACAGCAGCATGGCGCGGGCACCGGCGAGGCCGCGTTCCTGCAGCCAGGCGGCGACGGCCCGGGACCGGTCGGCGAGACGGCCGTAGGAGATCTCCTGTGTCTCGCCGTCGATGTCGCCGGTGACGAGGTAGCGGTAGGCGGTTCGGTCGGGGTGGTGCGCAGCATGCGTGGTCAGCAGATCGACCAAGGATCGAACCATGTCGCGAGTCTCACCTGTCTGGATCGGTGGGCGAGGAACTGGAGTTCGAGGGGCGCGTCGGAGAGACGCGCGGACACCTCGGTCCGTCCGGCCCCCTTGCCGGACCTGACGTCTCGACGACCCGTCGAGAAGCCGTGGCGCCGACCGGCCGATCCAAGCGCTGCCGTACGGCTTGCTACCGGCGAGTAACACCATAGCAAGTCCGTTCGGTCCGACGGGCCGAACGGAAGTAAACCCTATGTGTCCGAAGGGTGGTTGACGAAACAGGGGTCTCACACACGAACGCCATAACTCCCGATACCGGCGGACGGGCCCCCGGAGTCACTCAATCACCCCAACTTCCGCTTGCTGTACGGCAATTCAGACAGTCGACGCAGAAGCGAGCAGAGTCCGGCACTTTCGAAGCGAAGTGTCGATCGACCGTGCGAGATCGGTCGATGACGGTGTGTACTGTGCTGCGAGCGCCTCGCCCCACGGCCTCGGCACAGCCCTGCCCGACCGCTCCCGAACCGACCCTGGGAACCGACTCGATGATCGAACTACCGGACCTGGCGACCGGCGGTCTCGCCGTCGGCATGCTGTCCGCGCTCGCCTTGGGCGGCGGGCTGCTGCGCGCACAGCGGCAACAGGCGCGGCAGCGGGCCGAGATCGCCGCGTTGCGACAGCAACTCCATGACGCGCTCCAGGCGTTGACGGCCGAGGTCGAGCATCTGGCGGCGCAACGGCTTCCGGCCGCCGCCCGGCAGTTGGCGCATCCGCACGTCGCCGTGCCGGGTCCGCTGCGTCCGCAGACCTCGGGGACAGCGCTGGGCCTCGCCCTGGAGAACGTCCTGTCCGGACTGCGCACCGAGCTCACCGCGCAGCGCACCCGCGTCGACGCGGCCGCACAGGCCGGCATGCGCGGGGCGACACGCGAGATCCAGGCGGCACTGTACCGGCTGCAGGACGCGTTGCGGGGGCTTCAACAGCAGTACGACGACCCCGAGTTGGCGCAGACGCTGTTCCGGCTCGACCACGAGAACGAGCAGTCGCTGCGGCGCGCCCAGGTCACCGCGGTGGTGTGCGGAGCCTGGGTCGGGCTCGCCCGCGAGGAGTCGCATCTCGTGGACGCGGTGACCGGCGGCCAGGCCCGGCTCGCGGGCTACCACCGGGTCCGGGTCCACAACCACCTGGCGGCGGGGACCGGGCTGGTGTCCCACGCCGTCGAGCCGGTCGCGATCATCGTCGCCGAACTCCTCGACAACGCCCTGCGGCATTCCGCGCCCGACACGGACGTCGTGGTCAACCTGGAGCACGTCCACCACGGCGCCTGTGTCACGATCGACGACGCGGGCCTCGGCATGACCCAGGACGAACGGGCCCGCGCCCAGCGGCTGGTGGCGGGTTCCGAGCCGATCCTCCTCACCGAGCTGGGCGATCCGCCGCGCATGGGGCTCGCCGCGATCGGGCAGCTGACCCGGCAGTTCGACCTGGGCGTGGACCTGTCGTCGCCGTCACCGTACGGCGGGGTGCGGGCGGTGCTGCGGGTCGACAGCCACCTGCTCAGCCGTATCGACCCGGTCGAGCGACCGCCCGCGGCCAGCGCGCCACGCTCCACACGCAAGGCCACCCGCGACGAAGCGTCCGTCAGCTCCGGGGACGAGGCATCCGCCGGCTCCGGGAGCGAAGCATCCGTCGGCCCGAAGGCGGGGAAGGCCGGCGCCGCACAGGCCGCGGAGACCGGCGCCGCGCACGACGGGGCGTCCGTCGGCTCCCGTGATGACGAGCCCGGCGGCGCCCGCGGTGACGAACCCATCCGCGCCCGTGGTGAGACGTCCGGCACCTCGCACGGATACGGCGCCGAGCACGATCCCGACGCCTCCGGCACCGCGTCCGGGCATCACGCTCCGCGCGAAGCCGGCGGACTGCCCCAGCGCCGGCGTCGCACTCGGGTGCCCCCGGCATCCGGTGACACGCCCGCACCTCGGCCCGACGTACGCAGCCCGGAGCGGGCCGCCGCCGCGCTGGGCGCGCTGCAGGCCGGGACGTCCGCCGCCCGGTCGTCGGCCGGCGAGCGCACCGGCGACGCCGCCACGCCCGTACCGGAAGCCGTCCGGGCGACGCGGGAGCGGGGCGAGACCACCACCGACGACCTCGATCAGACCGACCATGAAGGGGGAACGGCTCGATGACCAGCCGCGATGCGGGAGACACGGCGTGGGTGCTCGAACCGATCCTGCAGGTACCGCACGTGGTGGCCGCCGTACTGCTCACCCGGGACGGGCTGGTGACCGGGTACACGGACGCGCTCACGCGGCCCTCGGCAGAGCGGGTGGCCGCGATCACGAGCACCGTGCAGGGGGCGTGCCGTACCGCGGCGGCCGCGTTCGCGGACCGGGAGCGGGCCGAGGTGCGGCAGGTGGTCATCGAGTCGGACCACGGCTATGTGCTGATCGTGCCGACGGACCACGGTACGTGCGTGGCCGCGTACGGGGACGAGGAGGTGCGCCTGGATCTGCTCGCGCACCGGGTGCACTCGCAGGTGGCCCGGCTGGGTGAGAAGGCGATGGCCGCCGCGCCCCGAGGTGCCGACGGCGGCGCGCCGGCATGACCGGCCGGCGTGGCGGCCGCCCGCTGGTCCCGGCGTATCTGTCGACCGGCGGCGTGGCCCGGCCCAGCCGACCCCACCTGGAGCGGCTGTCCGTGCTCATGGGCACCCGCACGCCGGCCCCGGCCGGTCTGCCCGCCGCCCAACTCGCCCTGCTGGACGCCCTGGACGAAGGTTCGCTGACGGTGGTGGAGGCCGCCGCACTGCTGCGGTTGCCGGTGTCCGCGGTGCGCGTGCTCGCGGCCGAGCTCATCGACCGGGAACTGGTTCAGTCCCGTCCCCCGATCCCGCCCGCCGGACGCTTCGACCCCGACCTGCTGAAGAGAGTGGCCGATGGCCTTCGCGCCCTCAAACACACCTAGCGCTCCCCCGCGTCCCACCGAGGACATCCACCTCCCCGACACCGCCCGGGACCTGGTCAAGATCCTGGTCGCCGGCCCGTTCGGCGTGGGCAAGACGACCCTGATCGACTCCGTCTCCGAGATCCGGCCCCTGCACACCGAGGAGCCGCTCAGCGAGGCGTCCGCGGAGGTGGACGATCTCGCCGGGGTGCGGGACAAGACGACGACCACCGTCGCCGTCGACTTCGGCCGGATCAGCCTGCCCGGCGGGGTCGTGCTGTACCTGTTCGGCACTCCGGGGCAGGAGCGGTTCCGGGCACTGTGGGACGACATCGCGTACGGCGCGCTGGGGGCCCTGGTCCTGGTCGACAGCCGTCGGATCGACGCGTCGTTCGACGTGCTGGGGCTGGTGGAGGAGACGGGGCTGCCGTACGCCGTCGCGTTCAACGCGTTTCCCGACGCGCCCCGGCACCACACCGAGGAGCAGTTGCGCGCCGCGCTGGACCTGGAGGCGTGCACCCCGATGGTGACCTGCGACGCGCGGGAGGCCGACTCGTCCGTCGACGCGCTGCTCGCGCTGGTCCAGCACCTGATCGACCGTCACGCTCCGGAGGGCCGGTGACCCGGATGACCACCCACTCCCCCGACCGGCAGGCCTTCTCCCGCTCGGCGCCCGTGCGCCTGTGGGAGGACGGTTTCGCGCTGGATCCGTACCGCTACTACGACGCCCTGCGCGCCCAGGGCCCGGTCGGCTGGGCCGAGTTGGCGCCGGGCGTGCCGGCGTACGTCGTCACGGACCGGAGGGCGGCGCTGGATCTGCTGCACGACACGGAGACGTTCTCGCACGACCCGCGGCCGTGGGAGTCCACGGTCGCCGACGACTCGCCGGTCCTCGGCATGATGCGCTGGCGGCCCAACACACTGTTCGCCGACGGTGCGGCCCATGTCCGGTACCGCACCTCGCTGATCGACACCTTCGACCGGATCGAGCCGCACGATCTGCGGGCACGGGTGCACTACGCGGTGCGGGTTCTGGTGGGCCGGATGGGTCCGAAGGGCGAGGCCGATCTGGTGGGCGAGTTCGCGCGGCCGCTGATGGCGCTGGTGTTCAACAACCTCTTCGGGCTGCCGGACAGCCAGAGCGACCGGCTCGACGGGGCGCTGGGCAAGATGATGGAGGGCGGCGCCGAAGCGGCCGAGGGCGAGGCCGAGTTCGGGGGTTACGTACTGGAGCTGATCGCGGCCAAGGCCGAGCGGCGGGGCGACGACCTGCCCAGCCGGCTCCTGGACCACCCCGCGGGGCTCACCCCCGAGGAGGTCACCTGGCAGGTGTTCCTCACCCTCGGCGCCGGGCACGAGCCGACGGCCAACCTGGTGTCGAACGCGCTGTCCCGCATCCTCGGCAACCCGCTCTACTACTCCACGCTGACCAGCGGGGCCCGCCCCGTGATGGACGCGGTGGTGGAGGTCCTGCACCACGAGACGCCGCTCGCCAACTACGGCATCCACTACGCCCGCGGTCCGGTGTCCTTCCACGGCACATGGATCAGGGCCGCGGTGCCCGTGGTCGTCTCCTACGGGGCGCTCGCGCGCGCCCACAGCCCGGAAGGCATGGGAGGTACTACACCCGTCGCCGAGCGGGAGTTCACCGGCGGCCGACACCCCAGGGACGCCTCCCACCTGTCCTGGTCGGCGGGCCCGCACGCCTGCCCGGTCCGGCAGCACACCCTGCTCATCGCCACCGAGGCGATCGAGCGGCTCACCCAGTGGCTGCCCGACCTCGAGCCGGTCCTGCCACGCGCCCGCCTGACCTGGCGGCCCGGCCCCTTCCACCGCTCACTGACCTCCCTGCCCGTCCGGTTCAGCCCCAGCTCCCCCGACCAGCCAGGAGTTCCGTCGTGACCGTGACCGACCGCACCGAACGCTTCGCCATCGACCCGTTCGGCGCCGACATCGCCGGTGAGAGCGCGCGGCTGCGTGCCCTCGGCCCGATCGTGCCCGTGGAGCTGCCCGGCGGCATCCCCGCGTGGGCGCCCACCGGTTACGACACCCTCAAGGAGCTCATCCTCGACCCGCAGGTCAGCAAGGATCCCCGGCGGCACTGGCGGCTGTGGCCCGAGATCGGCGAACACCCCTCCTGGGGGTGGATCCTGGGCTGGGTCGGCGTGGTCAACATGCTCTCGACGTACGGCGCCGACCACACCCGGCTGCGCAAGCTGGTCGCGCCGAGCTTCACCCAGCGGCGTACGGAGCTGATGCGGCCGCGCGTGGAGGCGATCACCACGGAGTTGCTCGACGCCCTCGACGACAGCGGTGCGGTGGTCGATCTGAAGGCCGGGTTCGCCCATCCCCTGCCGATGCGGATGATCTGTGAACTGTTCGGTGTGCCCGATGAGTTGACGGAGGCGACCGGGACGCTCATCGCCGCCATCATGGACACCTCCGACCCGAGTCCGGAGCACGCGGCGTTCGTGCAGCAGCAGATCGGTACGGTGCTGCCGGCGCTGATCGCGTACCGCAGCGAGCACCCCGGGGACGATCTGACGACCGAGCTGATCCGGGTGCGTGACGAGGACGGGGACCGGCTCAGCGACGAGGAGTTGCTGTACACGCTGCTGCTGGTGATCGGCGCCGGTTTCGAGACGACCGTCAACCTCATCGGCAACGCGGTCGTGGCCCTGCTGACCCACCCCGGGCAACTGGCGGCCGTGCTCTCCGGTGAGATCGGCTGGGACTCGGTGATCGACGAGACGCTGCGGGTGCACCCGTCGATCGCGTCACTGCCCCTGCGGTTCGCCGTCAGCGACATCAAGGTCAGGGACGTGACCGTGCCGGCCGGGGACGCGATCATCACGACGTACGCCGCCGCCGGACTGGACCCCGCGCACTACGGGCCGGACGCGGACGGCTTCGACGCCTCACGCGGGGCCGACGACCATCTGGCGTTCGGGATCGGGGTGCACCGGTGCGTCGGCGCCCCGCTGGCCCGCGTCGAGGCCCTGACGGCGTTGCCCGCCCTCTTCGACCGCTTCCCCGGCCTGGAGTTGGCCGTCGGGGCGGACGCGTTGCGTCAGGTGCCGTCGTTCATCGCGTTCGGCTGGCAGGAGATCCCCGTGCGTTTGCGGGCCTGAGGGCTTGCGGCGCGGAGACGCGACCGGTCCCCCGTTCCGGTCGCGTGCCTCCGCGGCAGGTCGAACTTACGTCTACGCGGGGGGATTGGGTATCGCGTCGATGCCCGCTGCGGGGCCCGCGGGACTCACCTGTGCACAGGTGAGTCCGGAAGGCCCGATTTGGCTGCCGCAAGTGCGGGCTGATCCAGGTCGCCCAGGGCGAGATGGGCCAGGACGACCTCGTACAGGTCGGTGCCACCGGCGAGAAGCTGCCGTTGGAGGACGGGTTCCGCGCTGCGGACGTGCTCGCGGACGGTCTGGGCGTGGACGCCGAGGCGCTGCGCGGTTCGCTCGGCGTTGCCGCCCTCGACGATCCAGGCGCGCAGGGTACGGCGCAGGTCGCGGCTGTCCTTGTCCAAGTGGGCGAGCAGGTCCTGCGCCCATGTGCGCATCGCGGGACCCGACAGCAGGTCGCACAGCGACACGGGCGCCGCTTCCGGGGCGCGGGTACCGGCCGGTGTGTCCGCCAGGCTCACCTGGATGTTGAGCGCCAGATGGACCACGGCCCGGGCCGTGAGGTCGGCGAAGTCCGTGCGCAGCAGGGCTTCCACGCGTTCCATGCGGGCGCGGACGGTGTTCCGGCTGACGCCGAGGACCTTTGCCGCGCTCACGGCGGTGAACTCCAGGCCCAGCCGGGTGGTGGCGAGCAGCTCGGCGCGGGTGTGGTGCGGCAGGGTGTCGAGCGGCCGCAGCAGGCCGTCCGTCCAGCCGCGCAGTGCCGTCGGGTCGATCAGCCGCTCGGGGTGGGTGCGTTCGGCGTAGACGGCGGCCTTGTCCGGACGGAAGTGCGCGACGGCCAGGGCGCTCACGGCCTGCCCGTACGCGGTGGCGGTGCGGGCCAGGCTGTGCCGGGCGCTGCCGCCGAGGAAGGTGCGGGGGCGCGGGCCGATCAGCGAGCGCAGTTGCCGGGCCTCGGCCTCGCCGGGCGTCACGACGATCACGTGCTCGTCCACCGCCGGGCAGAGCACGACGAGCGCCCGCTCACCCGTCACGGCGATGCACTCGTCGGCGAGCCGGTCGCGCTCCTCGGCGGTCCCTTCGACGACGTAGACGCAGGCGGAGTCCGTGTCGAGCAGGCCCGGCCACAGTCCCGCGGCGACGCGGCGCGCGGAGACGGTGTCCTCCACCATCAGCAGCTGAAGGATCGCCAGGCGCAGATCGGACGTCGCCTGTTCGAGCCGGAGGCCCGCGGCGGTCGTCTCGCCCGCCTTGAGCAGGAGTTCGATGACCTGGACGGTGTGCGTGACGATGTCGGCGGTACGCCGGTCGAAGGGTGCCTTGCGCGACACCGCGAGGACGCCCGCCGACGCGGGGTTCGGATACGCCACTCTGACCAGGCGCAGATGACGGCCCTGCCCCTCCCAGGCGGCGGAGGCGATACGGCCGGCCGCGACGGCCTCGACGAGGTGGTCGTCCAGGGGTGGCAGCGTGCCGGCGACGAGGGTGCCGGTGTGGTCCTGGAGCGCACAGACGCCCTGCACGGCGTCCGCGAGCCAGGCGACGACCCGGCGCACATCACGCCCCGTCGGCCGCAGGTGGTCCAGCAACTCCTGGGCCCACGCCGAGCCGTCGGCGTTCCTCACCCCCGCCTGCCGGACCCCGTCCTCTCTGCCAGCCACGTCGGCCTTCACCTCGTCCTGCGCTTCATCCACGACGTACCGCTCGGGGACGTTACCTCACCCGTACGTCGCGGTATGCCGTCGTTCGCATCGGGGACTGGGTTCCCCGTATCGCGACGCTCATCCCGACCGGCTCAGGGCGGCGAGGCCGCGTGGCGGGCGGGCGGCGACTCGTCGTTCCAGAGGCTGCCGGGGTTGCGGCCACCCCTGCGCATGGCCGCGTCATGCCGCCGTCCGCACTGCTGACGGCGGATCATTGCGGCCACGTCCATCGGGGCGCTCCCCCGGGCAGGTTCGGCGTACGGCGGGACGAAGCCGCGCGCGCCCTTTCGCCGTACCGGGCCCGCCCGCCCCGGCCTGCGCCTGCGCCGGGCCTGAAGGGCATAGGCTCGGCGAATGGCGAAGTACTTCGACGTGCACCCCGACAACCCTCAGCCGCGCACCATCGCCCAGGTCGCCGACAGCGTCCGCTCCGGTGCGCTGATCGCGTATCCGACGGACTCCTGTTATGCGCTGGGCTGCCGGCTGGGCAGCCGTGACGGCATCGACCGGATCCGGACCATTCGCCGCCTGGACGACCGGCACCATTTCACCCTCGTCTGCCAGGACTTCGCGCAGCTCGGCCAGTTCGTGCTGGTCGACAAGGACGTGTTCCGCGCGATCAAGGCATCGACGCCCGGCAGCTACACCTTCATCCTGCCCGCGACGAAGGAGGTGCCGCGCATGCTCCAGCATCCGAAGAAGAAGACGGTCGGCGTGCGCATCCCCGCCCACGTCGTCACCCAGGCGCTGCTCGCCGAGCTCGGGGAGCCGCTGCTGTCCAGCACGCTGCTGCTGCCCGACGAGGACGAGCCGATGACGCAGGGCTGGGAGATCAAGGACCGGCTCGATCATGTACTGGACGCGGTGGTCGACTCCGGGGACTGCGGCACCGAGCCCACCACGGTGATCGACTTCTCGTCCGGGGAAGCCGAGATCGTACGGAAGGGGGCGGGCGACACGTCCCGCTTCGAGTAAAGCGGTCCCCAAGGGAGACGGGGTGCCGCGGGCCCGTCCGGATGGTGCGTGCAACCATGCGTGCGGCCCGCTTCCGCCGGGTCGGCGACCCTGGTTCGCCGTGGACTGCGCAGAGAGGCACCCCCATGACCTCCGTACAGGCAACAGACGTGGACGTCCCCACCGAGGACGGCGTGGCGGACGCCTACCTGGCCCATCCGGGCGACGGTGTGCCCCGGCCGGGCGTCCTCCTCTACCAGGACGCCTTCGGGCTGCGTCCCCATCTGCGGTCGATGGCCGACCGGCTCGCCGAGGCCGGCTACACGGTCCTCGTGCCGAACGTCTTCTACCGGCACGGGCCCAGCCCGGTGTTCGAGCTGCCCGAGTTCATCGACCCCGCGGCGCGGCCGGAGCTGTGGGAGAAGATCGTGCCCGTCATGCGGTCCCTGACGCCCGAGCTCGCGATGCGGGACGCCGGCGCCTATCTGCGCTGGATGGCCGAGCGGCCCGAGGTCACCGACGGCCCCGTCGCCCTCACCGGTTACTGCATGGGCGCGCGGCTCGCCCTGCGCACCGCCGGTGCCTACCCGGACCGGGTCGCCGCCGCGGCCGGCTTCCACGGCGGCCAACTGGCGACCGACGCGCCGGACAGCCCGCACCTGGTCGCCGAACACGTCACGGCGGAGCTGTACTTCGGGCACGCCGACGCCGACCCCTCGATGCCGCCCGAGCAGATGGAGCGCCTGGCAACCGCGCTTTCCGCGGCCGGGGTCCGCCACCGGTACGAGGTCTACGAGGGCGCCCACCACGGTTACACCCAGGCCGACACCGCCGCGTACGATGAGGCCGCCGCTGAGCGGCACTGGGCGGCGCTGCTCGATCTGCTGAAGCGGACGTTCTGAGCCGCTCGGCTCGTCCCCCGGGAGTCGGCTCCCACCGTGGTCTCCTGGCCTTCGGCCGACCCCGCCGGACCGGTGGCGTGCCGGTCCGGGCCGACGCCGCGTACGGGGTTATCGTCGGCGGCGTGGACGGTGATCGCCGAGGGTGGCGGGATTGTGTGCTCAGCGGGGCGGTGTTCGCCGTGTGCATGGCCGGCACCACCCTGCCGACGCCCCTGTATCCCCTCTACCAGGAGAAGTTCGGGTTCTCCGAGTTGACGGTGACCGTGGTGTACGCCGTCTACGCCTTCGGGGTCATCGGCGTGCTGCTGCTGGTGGGCAATGCCTCGGACGCGGTGGGCAGGCGTGCGGTGCTGATGTGGGGTCTGGGGTGCGCGGCGGCGAGTGCCGTCTGCTTTCTGTACGCCACCGGGCTGGGCTGGCTGTACGCGGGGCGGCTGCTGTCGGGGCTGTCCGCCGGTCTGTTCACCGGGGCCGCCACGGCGTACGTGATGGAGTTGGCGCCGCGCGGGGGCGCCTCGCGGGCCACGTTCGTGGCGACGGCCGCCAACATGGGCGGACTGGGCTGTGGTCCGCTGCTGGCAGGGGTGCTCGCACAGTACGCCGCATGGCCGCTGTACCTGCCGTTCGTCGTGCATCTGGCGCTGGTGGCCGGCTCGGCCGTCGTCCTGTGGCGGCTTCCGGAGACGGTGCGGGAGCGGCGGCCGCTGAGCACCGTGCGGCCGCAGCGGCCCGCTCTGCCCGGGCGCGTGCGGGCGGTGTTCGGGCCGGCGGCGATCGCCTCGTTCGTGGGGTTCGCGCTGTTCGGGGTGTTCACGTCGGTCAGCCCGGAGTTCCTCGCCGAGTTCCTGGACGTGGACAACCACGCCGTGAGCGGGCTGGTCGTCGCGCTGGCCTTCTTCGCCTCGACCGCCGGTCAACTGGCCGTCGGCCCCGTCGGGGTGAGCCGATCGCTGCCGCTGGGCTGCGCCGGGCTCCTCGCCGGGCTGGCGCTGCTCGCGGGGGCGCTGCACTGGGATCTGATGTCACTGGTGGTGCTGAGCGCGCTCGTCGGCGGGGGCGGGCAGGGGCTGGCCTTCCGGGGGGCGCTGGCCGCGGTGGCGGAGGCGTCGCCGGCGGACCGCCGCGCCGCGGTGATCTCGACGCTGTTCGTGGTGGCCTACGGCGGCATCTCGGTGCCGGTGATCGGTGTGGGACTGCTGACCGGCCCGATCGGCCTGGAGAACGCGGGGCTGGTGTTCATCGCGTGCATGACCGTCCTGGTCTCGGGCGCGGCGGCCTATCTCCTGCGCCGGCCTGTGCCGGCGAGGGCATGAGCGCGTACGGAGATCATCCACCCGTTGTCCGACCGAGCGCGCCGGCCGCCCAACTTCCGTGATACACCGGGAAGATGACCATGCCGCGCACAGAGAGGGCACCGTCCATGGGCCGACCCACGACCTCGACCGCGCTTCCGGTCGGCACGAAGGTGCTGTCCATCGGGCTGCATCCGAGTGCGCTCGACTACAGCTGGATGCCCGACGGTGTCGACGAGTCGGTGCTCACCGCTCGGATCGGGGCGGCGAACGCGGCGCTGCGCGACGCGGGGTTCGATGCCGTGCCCTGCCTGATCGACAACTCTCCCGACAGCGCCGAGGCCACGGTCCGCGAGCAGCTTCGGCAGCAGACGTTCGGCCTGGCGATGATCGGCGGAGGTGTGCGGATGCTGCCGGAGAACACCCTGCTGTTCGAGCGGTTGGTCAACGTCCTGACCGAGGAGGCGCCCGGGATCCGGCTGTGCTTCAACACCTCGCCGGAGGACACCGTCGAGGCGCTGCGGCGGTGGATTCAGGCCTAGCCAACGCATGACGGCATGACCCGTCGGCAGCCGTCCGCTCTCACATTCGTCCAAGCGTCGTCGATCTTTGTCCATCGACGGAGCCATCGGCGGCGGTGAGGGTGGGCCCATGGGCGAACAACAGCGGCGGCTGCCGGGTGGGCTCGTCGCCCTGGCGCTGGGCGGTTTCGGCATCGGGCTGACGGAGTTCCTGATCGCCGGGCTGCTGCCGCAGGTGGCGTCAAGTCTCGAGGTGTCGGAGGCAGCCGCCGGATGGCTGATCTCCGGGTACGCACTGAGTGTCGCGATCGGTGGGATCGCGCTGACCGCGGCGACGGCACGGCTGCCCCGCAAGAGCGTCCTGGTCGGCCTGGTGGCGTTGTTCGTCGTCGGCAATCTGCTGTCCGCACTGGCGCCGAGCTATCCCGTGATGCTGCTCGGACGGGTCGTGGCGGCGTTGTGCCACGGCTCGTTCTTCGGCATCGGCTCGCTCGTCGCGCGCGGCCTGGTCGCGCCGGAGAGGAAGTCCCGCGCGGTGGCGGTCATGTTCGCCGGTCTGACGGTCGCGAACGTGCTGGGCGTGCCGTTCGGCGCGCTGGTCGGTGAGCGCTGGGGCTGGCGGGCGGCCTTCTGGGCGGTGACCGCGATCGGCGTGGCGGCACTTGTGGGAATCGCCGTCCTCGTACCCGGCTGGGCGGGCCGGGCACCCCTGCCGACGGGTCGCTCCGGTGCGATGCCGCCGAGTGGCCTGCGTGCCCAGGTCCGTGCCTTCCGGTCCGGGCAGGTCTGGCTGACCCTGGCGGCCACCGCGCTCGGCTACGGCGGGATGTTCGGGGCGTTCAGCTACATCGCCTACACGTTCACCGAGGTCAGTGGCTTCTCCCCGGCGGATGTGGCCTGGCTGCTCATGGTGTACGGCGTGGGCTTGGTCGTCGGGAACCTGATCGGCGGACGGGCCGCGGACGGTGACCGTGACCGCGCGCTGGTGCTCTCCCTGCTCGGACTCACCGTCACGCTGGCCGTGTTCGGTCTGCTGGCCGCCAGCGCGACCGCATCGGTCGTCCTGACCTTTTTGATGGGACTGTTCGGGTTCGCCGGCGTGCCCGGCCTGATCGGCTCTCTTGAGCGCAGGCCCCTTGCTTTAGCTGGGGGTTAGCTCATCCTCGTGCCGGAGCCGCGCAGCGGCGGAGTTCGCTGCGTTGTCAGTGTCATGTACTAGGTTGATCACATCAGTCGAAGGGGGGTGTTCTCATGCTGGCTGGTCGTCGCTATCTGCTCGACCTGTCGCCCGAACAGGCCGGGATGTGCGAGGAGTTCGGCAACATATGCCGGTCGGTGTGGAACATCGCCCTGGAACAGCGGCGCGAGTACCGGAGGCGGGGTGCGTGGATGAACTACGTGCCGCAGGCCGCCGAGCTGGCCGACGCCAAGCGCGAGCACCCGTGGCTGAAGGCCGCGCCGTCGCACGTGCTTCAGCAGACGCTCAGGGATCTGGACCGGGCCTGCCGGGATCACGGCACCTTCGCTGTGCGGTGGCGTTCGAAGGCGCGTTGGGCGCCGTCGTTCAGGTTCCCGGCCGGAAACCTTGTCATCGTGGAGCGCCTCGGGCGTAAGTGGGGCCGGGTGAAGCTGCCGAAGCTGGGATGGGCGCGCTTTCGCTGGTCCCGGCCGCTGGGCGGGGGGATCCGGTCCGCGACCGTCAGCCGTAAGGCCGGACGCTGGTATGTGTCGTTCCTCGTGGACGACGGCGCGGCCACGCCCGAGCGGCACGCCATGCCGGGCACGGCCGTGGGGATCGACCGGGGAGTGAAGACGGCCGCGGTCACCTCGGACGGAGACTTCCACGACCGCCAGTTCATCACCCCCGGCGAGGCCGGTCGTTACCGCCGGCTTCAGCAGCAGTACGCCCGCACGAAGAAGGGCAGCGCGGGCCGGGCCAAGGTCCACGCCCGCATGAACCGGATCATGGGACGGGTCACGGACCGGCGGGGCGACTTCTGCGCCCGGACCGCCGCCCAGATCACAGCCAAGAACGCCGTGGTGGTCCTGGAAGACCTCAAGACTCGCAACATGTCCGCCTCGGCATCCGGCACCATCGAGACGCCGGGTACCCGCGCGGCCCAGAAACGGGGCCTGAACCGCGCGATCCTGGACAAGGGATGGCACCGCCTCGAACTCGCCCTCACCAGCGCCGCCCGGTACACCGGCACGACGGTGGTGAAGGTCAATCCCGCGTACACGTCGCAGCGGTGTTCCGCCTGCGGCCTTGTCACTGAAGGAAACCGAGAGAGCCAATCGGTCTTCGCGTGCAAAGCCCCAGACTGCGGACACCGCCAGCATGCCGACGTCAACGCGGCCATCAACATCAAACACGCGGCAGGACATGCCGTGTCAGCCTGCGGAGACCTCGGCAACAGCCGGTCCGTGAAACAGGAACCCGTAAGCCGGGCAACCGGCCGAACCCCCGCATAGGGGAATCCCCGGGCTTCAGCCCGGGGAGGAGGTCAACACGCGCGTGACCGACTTCGCCCAGGGCGTGGCACTGGCCGCGAGCGCCAATGTGTCCGCGTCCAACGTGGGCAACGCCCTCGGCGCCTGGCTCGGAGGCCTGGCCATCGCGGCGGGCCTCGGCTACACGGCACCGCTCTACGTCGGCGCCGGTATCGTCCTGATCTCCGCCGTCGTCATGGCCGTAGCCGCGCAACAGGCCAGGACACCCGGGCAGCGGACGGGCCGGCCTTGGTGACACCGACCCGCACGTGTTGCCGCGGGTGACGTGTCCCGCCGCGTCGGCTGCCGATCGGCAGGTCCGGGGTGCGGGGGCACCGGCGGCGGGTGAGGCTGGTGCCATGTCCGAGCACCGCGTGATCGTCTGTCTGCCGTCCGGGGCCGGTGGCCGGACGGCCACGCTTGCCGACTGGGTTGCCTTGCCCGGCTGGGATGCCCTTGCCGGATGGGATGCGTCGGCCGGATGGGATCACCTGGCCGACTGGGTTGCCTCGGGCGCCGCCGAGTCGGGTCCGCGCCGGTGGCATGAGGCTCGGCCGGGGATGTGGGGACCCTGAGCAGCCGCAAAGGGGCGCGAGGCGCCGGGGAGTCCGATGTGGAGGCGGTGCTCGACGAGCTCTACGTCACGCCTCCGGCCGAATTCGTCGTCCGCCGCGCGGAGATGGCGGCCGCGGCCAAGTCGGGCGGCCACGGCGAGGACGCCCGCCGTATCGGCGCTGCCCGCCGCCCCACCCTGGCGGCCTGGGCCGCGAACCTGCTGCTGCGCTCCCAGCCGGAGGAGAGCCGGCGGCTGCTGGAACTGGGACCCGCTCTGCGCGAGGCGTACCACTCCCTGGACGCCACCGGCATCAAGGAGCTGGCGGACCGGCGTCGGCGCATGGTGTCCGCGTTGTCCCAGCAGGCCGCGGAGCTGGCCCATCAGGCCGGGAACCCCCTGTCGGCCACGGTGCGGCAGGACGTCGAGGCCACCCTGCGTGCCGTGCTCGCCGATCCGGAGGCCGCCGACAGGTGGGCCGGCGGCCGCTTGACGGGCGCCCTCACCCCGCCGTCGGACTTTCCCACCGACATCGCTCCGGCGTCCGGCGCCCCGCGAAAACCGAGCACGAAAGCGGCAACGCCAGCGGCCCCGCCGGCGCGAGCCGGCTCGAAGGACGAACTCGCCGAACGGCGGCGGCAGCGGCAGGAACAGCTCGATCAGGCCCACAGAGCAGCGGAAGAGGCCGCGCGGCGGCTGCACGACAGACGCGCCGAGCAAGCCGACGCCGACAACGCGCTGCAGCAGGCCAGAGACCGGCACGACCAGGCCCAGCAGCAGCTGTCGGACGCCGAACAGCGGCTGCGCCAGGCCCGGGAAGAGCTCCGGCGAGCCGACCGCGAACAACGGCAGGCGGAGGAACGAAGCCGTACGACCGCCGACGCGGTGGCCCAGGCCGAGCGGGCGGAACGCGAGGCCGCACGGGAGGTGAAACGCCTGAGCGCACGCAGGCGTTAGGGGAATCTCTGTCGGTCCCATCCGACCGCCGCCCGGCCATCCGGCTGCCGCCCACCTCAACCGGTGATGTGCCGGGGTACGGCGAGGTCCTCGTGGGCGGACAGGAGTATCAAGGCGGCCGGATCGTCCTCCGCGCACGCCTCGGCGACCACGTCGATCAGCCGGTCGTAGTCGGGGCCGGTCCTGCCCTCGTACGCCGCGGTCATCCGGCCCCATTCGTCCCAGTTCAGAGTCTCCCGCTTGCACAGCGCGGCGAGGTCACGGACGACGTTGCCGCTGATCTCGTGCGGCCCCAGGGCGTGCTCGGTGCCGCCCGCCCGACGAAGTCGCTGTCGAGATGTTTGGTGTCGACACGCGCCCATCGACGCCGGCCGTCGTCCCAGTACTCGGTGATCCTTTGATCGAAGCCGCGCCCCTGCTGGAAGTAGGTGCCGAAACCGCACCGGGCACGGGATGCGACGCCTCGCGCCCGCAGGATCGCGCAGGCGATCGTAGGCCCAGGGCCATGGCGTCCGCGGGCTGGACGCACGTCATGGGTCATGGCCGAGCACAGTAGGGGAACCCGCTGACATCCGGACCGGCCCGGTGTGCGGCGCGGGCGGGGGCGGGCGCAAGCTGGAGTGGGGTCGATTCGGCTGCTCGTAGGACGAGACCTGTGGGAGGACCGGGACATGACTTCGATGGCGAACCTGCCGGACGTGGTGTCGCGCGAGGAGTGGCTCGCCGCCCGCAAGGAGCTGTTGGCCGAGGAGAAGGAGCTCACGCGCGCGCGTGACCGGGTGAACGCCGAGCGGCGACGGTTGCCGATGGTCCGGGTCGACAAGGCGTACGCCTTCGAGGGCCCGGACGGGACGGTGAGCCTGCCCGACCTGTTCGAGGGGCGCCCCCAGCTGGTCATGCACCACTTCATGTGGACGTACGACATCGACGCCGACGGCATCGAGCACCCCCGCGACTCCGGCTGCCCCAGCTGCTCCTCCGCGGCCGACTGCATCAGCGGACTGCGGCAGCTGCATGCCCGCAACACGACGCTGGTGGCGGTGAGCCGGGCACCGTACCCGAAGATCGCCGCGTACCGCGCACGGATGGAGTGGGCCTTCCCCTGGTACTCCTCGGCGGGCAGCGACTTCAACTACGACTTCCACGCGACCGTCGACGAGCGGGTCGCGCCGGTGCAGGTCTTCCACCGCAACGAGGCCGAGCTCGCGGAGGCGGGCATGCCGTGGTCGGAGGGGATGCGCGGCGACTGGCCGGGCATCAGCGCCTTTCTGCGGGTCGGGGACGACGTCTTCCACACGTACTCCACGTTCGGCCGTGGCATCGAGCAGTTCCACTACGGCATCCCGTACCTCGACCTCACCGCGCTCGGCCGCCAGGAGGAGTGGGAGGAGCCGAAGGGCCGGGCGGTGCCGCTGGGTCTGCAGGCCGGCGGGCCCGCCTTGCGTCTGCCCGACGAGTACGACGACTGACGCCCGGAGCAGGGATGCTGTTCGGCCACTGCCGATCGGGCGCTGATCAGGTTCCGATCACTTGCAGCGCGCCCCACAGCGCCAGCACCGAGCAGGTGAGCGCGGCAGGCACCGTGCACAGGCCGAGCCGGGTGAACTCGCCCAGCTCGACGTCGGTGTCGTGCGTGTGCACGATCTTCCGCCACAGCAGCGTCGCCAGGGACCCGGCGTACGTGAGGTTGGGGCCGATGTTGACGCCGAGCAGCACCGCCAGCACCGCACCGGGCCCGGCCTCGGCGGTCAGCGGCAGGAGCACCAGCACGGCCGGCAGATTGTTGATCACGTTCGCCAGTAGGGCGGCCAGCGCGGCGATGCCCAGCAGCCCGGGCAGTCCGGTGCTGTCGGGGACGAGGTGACCGAGGGTGCCGTCCAGCCCGTTGTCGACGACCGCCCGCACCACGATCCCCAGCGCGAGGACGAATGCGAGGAACGGGAGGCCGACGGCCCGCACGAGGGCCCTGGGAGTGGTACGGCGCCGGATCAGGGCGCGGACGGCCAGCACCAGCGCCCCCGCCAGGGCAGCCCACGCCGGGTCGATCCCCACCGCGGAGGTCACCACGAACCCGGCCAGCGTGCCCACCACCGTGACGAGGGCGAACAGCGGCACCTCGGGCGGGCCGGCGGAGGGAGGTGCCTGTGCGCCGGCGTCCAGATCCACCGCGAAGAACCGGCGGAAGACCAGGTACTCGATGCCGATCGCGACCACCCACGGCAGCGCCATCAGCGCGGCGAAGCGGGTGAAGCTCAGCCCGCTCGCGGCGAACGCCAGCAGGTTGGTGAGGTTGGAGACGGGCAGCAGCAGGGAGGCCGTGTTCGACAGGTGGGCGCAGGCGTACACATGCGGTTTGGCCTGGGCGCCGAGCCGGGCGGCGGTGGCGAAGACCACCGGGGTCAGCAGCACCACGGTGGCGTCCAGGCTCAGCACCGCGGTGATGAGCGAGGCGACGACGAACACCTGCCCGAGGAGCCGGCGCGGCCGCCCCGCGGCGGTGCGCGCCATCCAGGCTCCGCATGCCTGGAACAGGCCCTCGTCGTCGCACAGTCGGGCCAGCACCAGGACGGCGGCGAGGAAGCCGATCACCGGCCCGAGCCGGGCGGCCTCGTCCGAGGCATGATCAAGTGATATCGCCCCGGTGGCGATGACCACCCCCGCCGCCGGGACGGCGACGACCGCCTCCGGCAGTCCCCAGGGACGCACTACCGCGCATATCAGCACCATCACGAGAAGGACGGCCGAGAGTACTTCCGTGAGCGAGCCGTTCAGGGTCGGAGCCTTTCGAGATCGAGGGTGTCCGGTGAACGCGGCAGTGGCACAAACCACCTGGTCATCCGGGTAACCCAAGATTACTCAGGCCCGTGCGGCGGTCCGCACCGACAGCCCACGGCGCAGGCACTCGGCGAGGCGGGCGGCGATGGTGCCGTCCGGGTCGAGGCGAGGGTTGAAGATCGTGACGTCGAGACCCACGGCGCGCGCGTCGGCCAGCGCCGTCCGCAGCACGCTCTCCAGTTCGTCCCAGGTCAGGCCGCCGGGCTGGCGGTAGTCGACGGCGGGCATGATCGCGTCGTCCAGGACGTCGACGTCGAGGTGGATCCAGAACCCGGCCCCCGCACCGGCGGCGAGCCGGTCCACCGCCCGGCGCGCCGCGGTGCCCGCGCCGGACGCGCGTACGGCGTCGAGGTCGACGGCGTGCAGCCCGGCCGGGAGCGGCTGCATACCCGCCTGGGCGGACTCGGCGGCGTCGCGGAAGCCGAAGGCCACGACGTCCTCGTCCCGCACCAGGGGGCCGCGGCCCTCGAGGTCGGTGAGGAGCCGGGGGCCGCGGCCGGTGGCCAGGGCGAGTTCCATCGAGGCCGCCTCACCGGCCGGCTCCGCCGAGGGCTGGTAGAAGTCGGTGTGCCCGTCGAGGAACAGCAGGCCGTGGCGTCCGCGGCGGCGCAGGGCGAGGAGGTTGCCGAGCAGGATGCTGCAGTCCCCGCCGAGGACGACGGGGAAGCGGCCCGCGTCGAGGGCTTCTCCGACCGCGTCGGCCAGTCGGGCGGAGTACTCCGCGATGGCGTGCGGGTTGAGCACCCCGGTGCCGGCGTCCCTCGTCGGGTCGTAGGCGGGTGGTTCGATCCGGCCGGCGCGTACCGCGCCGGGAGTGGACGCCAGGTGACTGTCGAGCAGCACGGCCGGCAGGTCCTGGACCCCCGAGGGTCGCAGTCCGAGCACGGACGGCGCCTCGATGATCGCGATTTCCCGCATCTCCGCTCCCTTCCGCCGCTGCTCCCTGTCCACTGCCGCCCTCATTCCATCTGTCCCACACCCGGAGGCCGGTCACCACTCGAGGCCGGCCGGGGGCAGGGGCGGGGCAGGGCGCGCTCACGGCTCGGCGGTGCGCTCCCCTAGCAGGGCTTCCCGAGCCCAGCCTCCTACTGGCCAAAACTCATCGCTGTGTGACCGGAGTTGACCCACGGTGATGCAGAGCTCAACTGCTACCGGCGGTAAAGGCTTGCTTTCGCGTAACCCGGCCCCGTACACCTTGCTCCACAACTGGCCCCGCAACTGGCCAGGACTCTGGGGGGAGTTGGCTTATGGAAGGCACGGTGGACGGGTTCCGCTATGGTGCGGTGACCCCGGTGGCGGCCTATCTGATGGCCTGCCTGGGAGGGGCGCTGGGACTGCGGTGCATCGTCCGTACGCTGCTCAGCGAACAGTCGTGGAAGGCGGGTTGGCTGGCGCTCGGCGCCGCCTCGATCGGCTGCGGCATCTGGACGATGCACTTCATCGCGATGATCGGCTTCCAGGTCGAGGAGGCCCGGATCGGTTACGACGCGGGACTCACCGTCATCAGCCTCGCCGTGGCCATCGTCGTGGTCGGCATCGGCGTGTTCATCGTCGGCTATCTGGGCGCGGGCAAGGGCGCGCTGACCAGCGCCGGTGTCATCACCGGGCTCGGTGTGGCCGCCATGCACTATCTGGGCATGGCGGCGATGCGCCTCGACGGCAGCATCCGGTACGACGTGTTCACCGTCGGGCTCTCGATCCTGATCGCGATCGTCGCCGCGACCGCCGCGCTGTGGGCGGCCGTGACCATCCGCGGTTTCCTGACCAGCCTGGGCGCCAGCATGGTCATGGGGGTGGCGGTCTCCGGGATGCACTACACGGGCATGGCCGCCGTCAGCGTGCATCTGCACGGCCGGACCGGCGCGTCGTGGGCCGGTGACTCGCCCACCTCGCTCTTACTGCCCATGCTCCTGGGGCCGGCGATCTTCCTCCTGCTGGCCGGAGTGGTGGTGATGTTCGACCCGCTGCTGGTTCTCGGAGAGGGCGAGTGGAGCCGGTCCGGCGCCTCCACGCGCACCGGGGAACCGAGCGGCCCCTCGTGGCAACGGGCCGATGGGGAGGGCGAGTTCACGGCACCCACCGCCGACGCCCAGCCGCCGCGCCGGGAACCGACCGTCCCCAAGTGGTGACCCGGGGAGGCGGAGCCCGCGACGCGCCGGACCCTGCCTCCCCCCGCTCGGCCTTCTCTAGATCATTGTTACGGTGCACGCGTGTCTGACTCCTCACGCGATACCGCCGAGGGCGCCGGCTGGGGCGCCACCGAACTCGGCGAGTACAAGCGGCTGATGCCGCACAAGGTCGAGAAGATCTCCTGGCTCAACCCGAAGACGCTCTGGGCCGCCCGCAACGGCGTCCTCGCGTCCTGGTTCGGAGACCCCACCGGGCGCACCCGAAGCCGCTGGGTGGCGCAGCGGGCGGCCGCCGGGGTGCCGGCCGACAAGGTGATCCGGCGTGACGACCCGGACCGCTTCTCCTTCCTCGTCATCGGTGACACCGGCGAGGGGGACGAGCCCCAGTACGCCGTCGTACCGGGTCTTTTGAAGGTGGGCCGCGACACACGGTTCGCGGTCGTCGCGAGTGACGTGATCTATCCGGTGGGCAGTGCCGACGACTACGGCACCAAGTACTTCCGGCCGTACCAGGACTACCAGGCACCGATATACGCGATACCGGGCAACCACGACTGGTACGAGGACCTGGGCGCGTTCATGCGCGTCTTCTGCGGCGACGCCCCGCCCCTCGAACCCGAGGCCGCTCCGCGCCCGCCCGGCAGGGCCTGGCTGCGGTCACTGCTGTGGCACCGGCCACGCAAGGGAGACGGCCAACGCCTCAGCGAGGTCCGCGAGTTGAGGTCGGCTCCGGCTCAACAGGCCGTCCAGCCGGGGCCGTACTGGGCGATCGACGCCGGGCCGGTCCGCATCGTCGGCATCGACACCGGACTGCTCGGGACCATCGACGCCGAGCAGGGCGCCTGGCTGCGCGAGGTGTCCAGGGATCCCCGGCCGAAGATCCTCATCACCGGCCAGCCCCTGTACGTGGACGGTGAGCACCACCCCTGCGCGATCGAAGGGGGCGGCACCGTCGACGAGATCGTCCGCGACCCGGCCCACCGCTATGTCGCGGCGATCGGCGGCGACATCCACAACTACCAGCGCTACCCGGTGCAGGTGGACGGCCGGACCATCCAGTACCTCGTGTCGGGCGGCGGCGGTGCCTTCATGCACGCCACGCACACGATTCCGCGGGTCGACATAGCGAACGTCACCGAGAAGGAGTTCCGCTGCTATCCCCTGCGCGGCGACTCCCTGGCCTTCTACAGCGCGCTCTACGGACGTCGGCTGCGCCTGCGCCGCTTCTTCACCCTCACCGAGGCGCAGGCGGCGGCCGTCGTCGCCGAGCGGCTGGAGATCCAGCCGGGGCGCGCACCGGCCCCGCACGCCCGCATCACATGGCGCACGCGTCTGGTCGCGGGCCTGCTGGGCACCGGACGCCGCCCCGACCGGGCCAAGCGGTTCCGCCTCCCCGTGCGCAAGATCCACACGCAGCTGTTCTCGCCGAGCTCGGCGACCTACAGCCCGCCGTTCTTCAAGTGCTTCCTGCGTGTGGACGTCACCCCGGAGACCGTCCGGCTGCGGTGCTACGCCGCGACCGGCAACCGCGCCCAGGAGCTCGACCCGCCGGTCGAGGACGAGGTCACCATTGCGCTGATCTGACCGGGCACCGCGGGAACATCACCGCTGGCCGGCGGGTTGGCACTGCCGTACCAGGTGATCGCCGACCCATGGAGGGGCCCGTGCCGCCGACCTCACGACCGCTTCGCAAACTGGGCTTCCTCACCATCGGGCTGTTCGACGAGGCGGATCCACGCCGGGGCCACGAGTCCACCCTCGAGATCATCGAGTTGGGCGAGCGGCTCGGCTTCGACAGCGCGTGGCTCCGCCACCGTCATCTCCAGTACGGCATCTCCTCCCCCGTCGCCGTCCTCGCCGCCGCCTCCCAGCGGACCCGCCGGATCGAGCTCGGCACCGCGGTCATCCCGCTCGGCTGGGAGAACCCGCTGCGTCTGGCCGAGGACCTGGCCACGGTCGACATCCTGTCGGGCGGCCGTGTCAACCCGGGCGTCAGCGTGGGTCCGCCGATGCACTACGACCGCGTCAAGGAGGCCCTGTACCCGGACACGGCCGACGCCGAGGACTTCGGCTACGAGCGGGTGCGGCGGTTGCTGGACTTCGTGCGGGGCAAGCCGGTCACCGACTTCAGCGGGGCTGAGGCGTTCGAAGTGTTCTCGGACCGTGTGCAGCCGCACTCCCCCGGCCTTGGCAGCCGTATGTGGTACGGCGGCGGCAGCCTGCGTTCGGCTCAGTGGGCCGGCGAGCACGGAATGAACTTCCTGACCAGCAGCGTCGTCAAGGCGGAAGGGCCCGAGGACGCGGAGCGGTCACCGGGGTTCGCCGAGATCCAGCTCTCGCACATCCGCGCCTTCCGCGCCCGTCACCCGGACGGCGAGAACGCCCGTGTCTCCCAGGGCCTTGTCGTCATCCCCACCGACTCCGCCACGCCCGAGCAGCGAGCGAAGTACGAGGAGTACGTCGCCAAGCGCACCCCGCGCACCACGGCACCGCAGGGTCCGGCGCGGCTGCTGTTCGCGCCGGACCTCGTCGGCACCTCGGAGGAGATCGCCGAACGCCTCCACGCCCACGCCGCGTTCCGCGAGGTGGACGAGGTGGCGTTCGCGCTGCCCTTCACCTTCGGGCACGAGGACTATGTGCAGATCCTCACGGACATCGCCACCCGCCTGGGTCCGGCGCTGGGTTGGCGTCCGGGCGTCTGAGGGGCAGCCCCTCGCCGTCGACGAGGACTCGGTCCAGCAGGTGCAGCGGCGCGGGCCGGACCCCGGCCGCCTCGGCCGCGTCCCAGTGGGCGAGAGCCCGGGGCAGGTCGACCAGGCCGTGGATCAGGGGGAGATCGCCCGGGGGCCGGCCGGAGTCCGCGAGGTGGGCGTGGAGCAGTGACTCCAGTCGGCACGAGGCCAAGGTGCCCGGAATCCCGGGCCGCATGGCGAAGCCCGCGCTCGCCACGGCCGGCAGGTCCTCATTCAGCCGTGTCCGCGTGGAGTCGAGGGCCAGCAGACCGCCGCCTACGACCAGTACGTCCTGGTCACGGCTCATGCGGTCCAGCGCCCTCGCGGTGTCGAAGCAGTGCGGGAAGGAGTCGTCCACGACGATCGTGCCGGGCCGGAGCCGGTCGACGTCCAGGAGGGCCGTCGCGCCGCTCACGGCGGTGACGATCACATCGGCCTCGTAGACGGACGCGGGAAGGGTCCGCCCCGACTCGGCGACCCGCACCGGCATCTCCGGATGCCCGGCCGACAGGTCCGCCGCCAGCCGCTTCAGTCGGGCGGTGCTGCCCGGCAGGTCGCACAGCAGCAGGCGGGCCGGCGGGGATGGTGCCGTCGCCAGCAGCAGCCGTAGGGACGAGGTGCCGATCGAGCCGCAGCCGACGACGGCGAGGGAGAGAGCGTCGAGCCGACGGCCGGTCGCGGCGAGCGCGGCCCGGACCGTCTTGACCACGGCCACGGTCGTCGATGCGTGCCCGGTGGTGATCGCCGCGCTCGTCGTGGTCTCGCGCAGCACGTCGTAGCCGTAGCCGGTGAGGGACGGGATCATGCCCGCCAGCGAGACGCAGCGGGCGCCGAGTGAGGCGGCGTGTTCCACGGCTCGGGCGGTGCGGGCCGCGAGGCCGCCGCCCGGAGCGAGTTCGTCGGCGAAGAGCGGGAGGGCGACGAAGCCGGTGTTCCCCAGCGCGGTCCCGGTCTCCTCCAGCAGCCGGGCGCGGCCCTCCGGGAAGAGGAGCGCCCTGATCTCCTCACGGCCCCGGCCCGGGCTCTCGGACGGCAGTCCGGCGAGGGCGGCGAGGTGGTGCGGGGCGGGCAGATATCCGACGAGCGCGGCGTCGAGGTGAGGGCGCCGACGGCCCCCAACGCCGCTGCGGGCAGGGGCGGGGGCGACCTCGCTCACCTCGCTCAGCGCGTCCCGCAGTTGCCTCCGTATCTCCTCGGCGAACCCGGCGACTTCGCGGGGCGTGAGGGCCGCCGCCGAGGCCCGCACGGTGACGCGCAGACCCTCACCGTCCGCCACCGGCCGTACGGCCAGGAACACGTCGGTGCCCACCGGCGGCGGGGCGAGGGCGGTGTCGGACTCGTCCGCGTGCAGCGTCAGACCGCCCACGGACTCGGAGCCGACAGACGTGAAGTCGAGGAAGGTGAAGAAGAACTGGGCGTGCCGCGGCAGTCCCGCCGGCGTGCGGGCATCGCCGGGGCCTTCGGCGCGGGCCAGGTCGGTTTCGGCGGCGAGCTGCCGCAAGTCCTCCTCGAATGAGGGCAGTTGATCGTCGCCGTGCCCGCCGGGCCGAGCCGGGCGCAGTGCCACCGCCTCCGCGAACGGGCCGAACACCCGGTGCGCGTCCGCCGTGGACTCCTCACGCCCGGTGACGGCGAGCCCCAGCACGAGGTCGCGCTGTCCGGTGAGCTCCGCGAGGGCGCGGTAGTACGCGGTGAGCAGGGGGGCGTACGGGGTGCGGTGGGCTGCTCGGGCGAGCCTGCGCAACGCCCCGGTGGTGTCGGCGTCCAGGGTGAAGCCCGTGGTGTGGAACGCCGGTTGTGCCTCGGTGCCCTCGGGGGCCGGCCGGCGCAGGGCCGGGGCCGTGTAGGGCGCGCGCAGGCGTGCGCGGTAGTCCTCGGCCTCGGGTCCCTGTGGGTGTGGGCGTACGGCGGACAGGGCGACGTGGTCGCGGAAGGAGCTGTCCAGCGCAGGCAGGCCGGGGGCGAGCCCGCGGTCGAGGCGGTCGTACACGGTGAGCAGTTCTCCGGCGAGCAGGGCGGCGCTGTAGCCGTCGCCGATGAGGTGGTGCGCGTGGACCAGGAGCACGTGCTCGGCGGGGGTCACGGTGAACAGCCTGAGCCGCAGCAACGGCCAGGCCCAGGGCTCGAGTCGCCGCCGTGCCTCCTCGGCTGTCCGCTCCTCCAGCAGGTCGGGGTGCGCGAGGGTCTCCGCCTGAACGGGCAGGCGCAACGAGTCCGGCAGCTCCTGCTGCACGGGCGGGCGGGCGCCCGCCGGGAAGACGGTGCGCAGCATGGGATGCCGGGCCACCAGAACGTCGACGGCGCGCTGGAAGACGTCATGGCGCAGCGGTCCGCGCAGCCGGAACCGGGCGAGCCAGCCGAAGCCCGCTCCGGGGTCGATGGTCTCGGCGAGCAGGAATCCTCGCTGGGAGGGTGTGAGCGGGAACGGACTCGCGAACCGCGCGGAGCCGGAGTCCGGGGTCGGAGCGGGCGAGGGGGCGGTGGCGGCGGTGTCGAGGGCCGCCGCGAGCGCGCTCAGCGTGCGGTGGGTGTAGACGGTGGTCGGCCGGGGGACGGCCGGCAGTTCCTTGCGCAGGCGGGCGAAGAGCTCCAGGACCATGATGGAGTCGCCGCCGAGTGCGAAGAAGTCGTCCTCGCGGGTGACGTCCGGGACGTCCAGCAGGGCCGACCAGATGCGTGCGACGGTGTGCTCGGTCGGGGTGACGGGAGGGGTTCCAGGCCGCGTGGCGGGCAGGATTCCGGGCGGGGTTGGGGGCTCGGATCGCAGGGTCTCGAAGTCGCGCGCCAACAGGCCGCGGTCGATCTTGCCGGTGCCTGTCAGGGGCATCGCCGGGATCGAGCGGATGCGGCCGGGCAGCATGTACGGCGGCAGTACTCGAGCCAGGAAGGCGCGCAACTCGCGAGCGTCCGGCACCCCGGAGCCGGGCCTGGGCTCGACGTACGCCACCAGGCGTCCGTCGGCGAGCAGCACGGCGGCCCGGGAGACGTCCGGGTGGGTGAGCAGCGCGGCCTCGACCTCGCCGAGCTCGACGCGGTGGCCGCGGACCTTGACCTGGTCGTCTAGGCGGCCGAGGAACTCCAGTGCGCCGTCCGCGGTCCGCCGGACCCGGTCACCGCTGCGGTACCAGCGGCGGCCGTCGCGTTCCACGAACGCCTCGGCGGTGAGGTGCGGTTCGCCGAGGTATCCGGGTGTCAGCCCGGTTCCGGCGATGAGCAGTTCACCGGCCTCCCCGGGCGGGCAGGGACGGCCCTCCTCGGTGACGACGGCCAGTTCGGTCCCGGCCACCGGGCGGCCGATGGGCAGTTGCCGTACGTCGTCGTCGGGCCGGGTGTCGATGATGTGGCAGGTGGCGTTGATGGTGGCTTCGGTGGGCCCGTACAGGTTGGCGACCCTGTGCTCCGGTCCTCCGCAGGTGTCGAGCAGGTCGAACCAGCGCCGTACGTGTGCGGCGGGAAGTGCCTCGCCGCCCACGTGGACCCAGCGCAGCGCCGTCAGGTCCGGGGGTGTTCCGTCCTGTGCCGCCCGGGTCTCGGCGGCGGTCAGCAGTCGCTCCCAGAGGGTCGGCACCGAACTCCACACCGTGACACGGTCGTTGACGATCCGTTCCAGCAGGGCCTCGGGGTCGCGGACGAGGTCCCGGGAGAAGGTGTGGATCGTGGCGCCGACCAGCAGCGGTGCCAGCAACTGGCGTACGGAGGCGTCGAAACAGACGGACGCCGTCTGCGCGAGCTGGTCCCCGGGGCCGTAGCCGAAGGTGGCCAGGGACCAGTCGAGGTAGTTGAGCATGGACCGGTGGGTGATCGGGACGCCCTTGGGGCGGCCGGTGGAACCCGAGGTGAAGATGACGTAGGCGATGGCGTCCGGGTCGGCGTGCGGCAGCGGGGGCGTGCGGACCGGGGCCGGTGACCGGTCGTCGGCGGCGATCGGTGTGACATCGGCCAGTTCGGCGGCGGCAGCGCGCGTCGCCGTGTGACACACCACCACGCCGACGCCGGTGCGGTTCACCTGGTCCCGGAGCCGGGCCACCGGGTGACCGGCGTCCAAGGGCACCCAGCCCGCACCCGAGCGGAGGACGCCGACCACGCCGACGACGGTGTCCGCGCCCGGTTCGGTGAGCAGGCCGACCAGGTCGCCGGGGCGTACGCCGTTCGCCCGCAGCCGGGTGGCGAGGACGGCGGAGGCACTGTCGAGGTCGGCGTAAGTGAGCGTCGCACCACCAGTGTTGACGGCCACCGCTGTCGGCGTCGCGCGGAACTGGGCGCAGAGGCGGTGCACGATCCCGTCGTCGCCGCGCACCCGGGAACCGGGAGGCGCGACGGGGGGTGTGACCGGCTGTGTCGCCGTCGACGCTTGTCCGATCACGGCGCGCAGTTCACCCACGTAGTCCGCTGCGAGACGCTCCACGGTCTCCCGCCGGAACAGGTGAGCGGGGTGGTTCCAGGACAGACGCAGGGCCGTGTCGGACTCCCAGCACAGCAGCCCGAGCCGGGTCGCGGCGGAGGCGGTGGCCGCCGCGGTCGGGGTCACGGTGACCGGCCAGTCGCGGCCGTGGCTCACAGGAAAGCGGGCGAAGCTGAACCCGGCCGGGGCGACCGTGCGCGGGGCGGGGCCGGTGGCGGGCCGCAGCGCGGCGATGTCGGGGCTGCCGAGCGTGGCATGGGCCTCCGCTTCCCGCCAGATCCGCCGCATCCGCTGCGCCAGCGCGGTCACGGGCTCGTCGGGGTCGACGTCGGCGAACACCGGAAGGGTGTCGGCGAGCGGGCCGACCAGGCGGTCGATCCCGGGCAGGGGCGCCTCCCGGCGGGCGCGCGCCACGTTCACGGCGACGGCCCGCTGTCCGCTCCACCGGGCCAGGCAGCGGCCGTACACCGCGAGCAGCAGGTGGAAGAGGGAGACTTCGTGCCGGGCGGCCAGCTCCCGCAGCGCGGCCGTGAGTGGTGCGTCGACTGCCGTCTGGTGGTGGGTGAGCGGCGGCTGAGGGAGTGCTTCCGGGTCGCCGTCGTACGGCAGTGCCGGTGCCGGTGCCGCCGCGGTGTGGTCGGCGATGCGGTCACGCCAGTAACGCTGGTCCCGGGTGAAGTCGGGCGACCGGCGTTCGGCGGAGACGAGGTCCGCGTAGTCGGCGAACTCCGCGCGCGCGTCCGGGAGTTCGGGTGCACGGCCGTGGGCGAGGGCGGTGTACAGCGACCAGAGGTCCTCGCACAGGATCTTGAGGCTGTAGCCGTCGGCTGCGCTGTGATGGACGACCAGCAGGAGGTGGGCGAGGTGTGCGTCCCCGCGGTCGCGGACCACAGTGGCGCGTACCGGGGCCTCGCTCGTCAGATCGAACGGGCGGTTGTACAGCCGCTGTTCGAGGTCGGGGAGGAGCGGCACGGTGTCGTCCGGCTGGTGCACCTCGTACCAGCGCGGGGCGCGGTCGGTGGGGTCGGCTGGGGCGGTGTACTGGCCCGGCGGTGTGCCGTTCGTGGCGTCCGTGACGTCCGTGGTGATGCGCAGCCGCAGCATCGGGTGACGGGCCGCGAGGTGGGCCAGAGCGCGGCCGAGCAGATCGGGGTCGAGAGGGCCTCGGACGGTCTGGCGTATGTAGCCGTAGGCGGTGACGCCTTCGTACAGGGCCTCGGTGGTGAGGAAGGCGCGCTGCAGCGGGGTGAGGGGGCGCGGAGTGGACTCCTCGCCACGGCGACCGGTCGCGGCGGGGTCCGGAGCGGCCGTTGGTCTGTGCCCGCTGAGGTGGGTGGCCAGTTCGCCGATCGTCCGGTACTCGAAGAGCAGCGTGGCGGGCAGCGGCAGCCCGAGTTCCGCCTCCAGTCGGCGTGCGAGGTCCACCGCGCTCAGGGAGTCGAGGCCGAGGCCGAGGAACGGCTCGTCTTCGCCGATCTCGTCGGGGGCGCGGTGCAGTGCCTCGGCCAGCAGGCGGCGCGCCAGATCCGCGACGCGGGCCGGGTCGATCACGGGATCGGGGGCGCCGTCCGGGGCGGTACGGGGAGTGGGTGAGGCGCTGTCGCGCATGCCGTCCCGGGCGGTTCCGGGCGCGGGAGGCACGCTGTCGTGCGTGTCGTCCCCGGCGGTTCCCGGCGCGGGAGGCGCACTGGCGCGCATGCCGTTCAGGCGGTCCACGGTGACGTCCGGCGAGGGCCGCTTCGAGGCCGGACCCGACGCCGGCTCCGAGGTTGTGACCAGCAGGTGCGCGGCATCGGTGGCGACGGCTGTGCGGAGCGCGGCGACCGCGGCCCGCGCGGTCATGGGGCTCAGTCCGCGGTCGCGCAGCCGCTGCAGGACCGGCGATCCGGCGGCCAGCCCCGCATCGGCGACGGGCCCGAACCCGATCGCCTGCCAAGGCCGGCCCGCCGCGCGTTCGGCGGCGGCGAAGGCGTCCAGGAAGGCGTTGGCCGCCGCGTAGTCCCCGAGGGCGCCCGCCAGGCCTGGCAGCACCGAGGAGAGGGAGGAGAAGGCGACACACACCGACGGTGTCTGGCCATGCCGCCGCAGCGCCTCGGCGAGCAGCACCGTGCCCCGCGTCTTCGCGACGAGCACCCGCTCGATCTCGGCGTCGGTCTTGGCGCGCAGGGTGCCGGGCCAGACCGTGCCCGCGGCGTGGAACACCCCGTCCAGCGGAGGCAGGGTGGCGAACAGGGCGTCGACGGCGGCGGTGTCGGACACGTCGGCCGCCTGGTATCGGGCCCGGGCGCCCTGGGCACGAAGCTCGGTGAGCAGTTCGTCGGGAGCGGTCTCGGAGCGGCCGGTGAGGATCAGCTCGCAGGGCCCGCGTCCCGCCAGATCACGGGCCAGCGCGGAGCCCAGCCCTCCGGCTCCTCCAGTGATCAGGTACGTGCCGTCCGGCGGCAGGGCATCGACCGCCGCCGGGGTGTCCGGCACATGGGCCGGCGTACGGCTGAGCCTGCGGCCCGAGCGCCACGCGAACGCACCCTCCGCGCCCGGCTCGTGGGCCGACCACAGCTCCCGTTCCAAGGCCTCGACCCGGGCGTCGAGCGGGTCCTGGGAGGACAGGTCGACGCTGCGGGCGGCGAGCCCTGGGTGCTCGTCCGGGAGTGCCAGCGCGAAACCGTGCGGGATCGCCTGCGCCGGGCGCGTCCGCTGCCTCGAGGCGCCGGTGGCGTACGCGTCCTCGGTGACCACCAGCAGGCGGGCGCGGAAGGTTGCGAGCAGGTCGAGTACGGGGCGCAGTGCGGAAACCGCCACTCTCGGGTCGGTGTCCGTGGCGGGGCGGCCTCCGTCTCCGCTTCCCGCCGTGCCCGCGAGCCACACCACGGCGTCCGCCGCAACGGGGACCGGCTCGTCACCGCGGCCCTCGCCCACTACCGTCACCCCACGGCCGACGAGCCGCTCGGTGACGGCCTGTGCGAGCGCCCGGTCCGCGCCGATCAGCCGTACGGCGCGGGGCCCGGCCGCCGCTATGAGCGGGGCGTCCCTCCAGTCGAGGCGCCGCACCACCGTTCCGGCGCCGGGCTTGCGCGGCCAGTGGCGGGTGCGCTGATACGGATACGTCGGCACCGGCACCCTCGGCCGCCGGGCGGCCCGGCCCGTCCGGTCCGAGGCTGCCGGAACCGTCACCTCCAGGGCCGCCCGGTCCAGGACCGCACCGCGTGCCCACAGTCGGCCCGCCGTCTCCCACAGCGCCCGCGCACCGGAGGAACCGGCGTCACTTGCCGAGTCCGGGGCAGGTCCCGCCGTCAGCACCGCCACGTCCGCGGCACCCTGCGCGCCGGCTACCGCACGGACCGCCCCGCCCAGGGTGTTCCCCGGACCGAGTTCGACGAAGTGGTCGTAGCCCTCGTCCACCAGCCGCGCCACAGCCACACCGAACCGCACCGGCCGGACGGCGTGCTCCTGCCAGTAGGCGGGCGTGAGGCCGGGCCGCCACTCGCCGCTGACCGTGCTCAGCATCGGTACGGCCGCCGGTTTGACCGTGAGCGCCTTGGCGGCGTCCCCCAGCGGGTCGAGGACCGGCTCCAGCGACGGCGAGTGGAAGGCGTGGGAGACACGGAGCCTGCGCGTGGCCACGCCCCGTCCCGTCAACTCCGCGACAGCACGGTCGACGGCGTCCTCGGCTCCCGCGATCACCAGCTGCTCGGGCCCGTTGACGGCGGCCACGCTCAGCGAGCCACCCGACGCCGAGACGAGATCGGCGACGGTGTCCTCGTCGCCCCTGACGACGGCCATGGCTCCGGGCCGGGCCAGTTCACCGACCAGGCGCCCGCGCTCCGCGGCGAACCCCACCGCCTCGGCGAGGCTCAGCGCACCGGCCACGCACGCGGCGGCGATCTCGCCCACGCTGTGTCCGGCGACCGCGTCCGCGGCCAGGCCCCACTCCCCCAACTGCCGGGCCAGTCCCACACCGAACGCGACGAGCAGCGGCTGCGCCACCTCAGTCCTGGCCAACTCCCCCGGATCCACCCGGGGATCGAGGCACCACTGAGCGAGCGAGCGCCCGAGCACGGGGCCCGTCAGGGAGGAAGCCTCGTCGATGACCTCCCGGAACACCGGGGCCGACCGGTACAGGGCGCGGCCCTGACCGGGCCGCTGCGCTCCCTGCCCCGGAATCAGGAACACCGTCCGTGGGCGGGAACGGGCGACCGTGAAGTCAGCGGTGCCCGCGGCGGCGAGGCGGTCGGCGAGGTCACCGTCGGCGACCAGGGCGAGGCGATGAGGGGCGTCGTCGCGCGCCGCGTTGACGGTGGCGCAGATGTCCGCCTCGGACAGTTCCGGGTGCGCGCGTAGGTGCGCGGCCAGGTCGGCGGCGGAAGCCCGCAGGGCCTCTGCGGTGCGGGCCGACAGGGTGAGCAGGTGCGGGCCGTCGGAACCAGGGCTCACGGAGGTCGCCCGCCCGTCGGCGGGGGAACTCACGTCCGGCGTCCACCCGTGGGCGGCGGAACTCGCGGAGGGCATCCGCGCCGGCGCCTCCTCCAGCACGGCGTGCGCGTTCGTCCCGCCGAAGCCGAAGGCGTTGACGCCCGCGATCAAGGGCCCGGGGGTCCGCCACTCCCGCTGCTCGGTGACGAGTTCGAAGCCGGGGGCGACGCGTTCCAGGTACGGCGCGCGCGTGGTCGTGTTCGGGGAGGGCGGGATCCGGCGGTGCTGTAGTGCCAGGACCGTCTTGACCAGGCCGGGCATGCCGGCGGCGTTGAGCAGGTGACCGATGTTCGCCTTGACGGAGCCGAGCAGGCGCGGGAGCCCGTCGGTGCGGGGCGGGAAGGCGTGCCCGAGTGACTGTGCCTCGATCGGGTCGCCCACGGGCGTGCCGGTCCCGTGGGCCTCGACGTACGACACCGCGTCGGGGTCGATGCCGCAGTCGCCGTACGCCTGGGTGATGACCTCGCGCTGGGTGCGCGGGTTGGGGGCGAGCAGGCTGAGCGACCGCCCGTCGTTGTTGACGGCTGTGCCGCGGACCAGGGCGAGCGCCGGATCGCCGGCCCGCCGCGCGTCCTCCAGGCGGGAGAGGACGAGGGCCGCCCCGCCCTCCCCGGGCACGATGCCGTCGGCGGCGGCACCGAAGGGGCGTCCGCCGCCCGTCGGGGAGAGCGCGCCCGCGCGTGCGAGCAGCCGGTGGCCGGTGGGGGTGAGGGCGAGCTGGACGCCGCCGACGACGGCGATGTCACACTCGCCGCTCTGGAGGCTGCGCCGCGCCAGGTGGAGCGCCACGAGCGCGGAGGAGCAGGCGGTGTCGACGGCGAGGGCGGGGCCGTCGAGGTCGAGGGCCTGGGAGAGGCGGGCGGCTGTCAGGTTGGGCAGGTTGCCGGTGAGCGCGCCGGGGTGGGCGGCGAGGTCGCCGTCCGTGGCGGCCGTCAGGATCTCCCGGTATCCGCTGTCGCTCACGGCCGCGAACACACCGATCCTGCGGCCGGCCCGCCGGGGCCCGGCGTACCCGGCGCGCTCCAGGGCTTCGTGGGCCAGCTCCAGGAAGATCCGCGCCTGTGGGTCGGTCGCGCGGGCTTCCTCGTCGTCGAGGCCGAAGAAGGCGGCGTCGAAGTCTGCCGGATCCGGGAGGAAGGAGCCGAAGAGGCCGGCGTTGTCGGGTGCGTTCTCCCACCTGCTGTCGGGTACGGCGGTCACCGTGTCACGCCCGGTGAGGAGCAGTTCCCAGAACGCCTCGGGCGTCGAAGCACCGGGGAACCGGCAGGCCATGCCGAGCACCGCGATCGGCTGGTCACCGGGGTTCCGGCCGGAAGAGGCCGACGCAGGCTGGCCGCTCCTGTCGCCAGCGCCTGACACACCATCAATTTGACTATTCGACAGGGGCAGTTGGGCCAGCACCTGCCGGGCCAGCGCAGCCACCGTGTCGTGATCGCGCAGCACCCCCGGCTCCACGGTGACGGAGAAGGCGTCCTCGATCCCGGCGAGCACCGCCATCGCCTTCAACGAGGAGCCTCCGAGCGCGAAGAACCGGTCGTCGCGCCCGATGTCCGCGGGCGGGAGCTCCAGGATCCGTGCCCAGATCCCCCGGACCACTTCCTCGACGTCACGACGCGAACGCGGTGCGGGCCCCTGCGGACCGTGCCCTTCCGCCCCGGTCGGCTCGGCCTCCTGCCGGACAGGCTGGGCCACCAGCGGTACAGGCGCGCCCTCGCGTCGGACGGACTCAGCCTCGGCCCGCGCCGCGGCCAGCCGCTCCTCGACCGCCGCGTACGCGCCCGCCTCGAACCGCGCACGCATCACACCGCGCCGCAGCTTGCCGCTGGTCGTGCGGGGAAACGCACCGGGCGGCAGTGGCAGCACCCGTACGTCGTCGTGTCCCAGCGCCTCCCGGACCCGGGCCGCCGCCGTGTCGAGCACCGCAAGGGCCGTGGCCGGGGCGGGTCGTGCCCACTGCACGAACACCACGACGCGGTCGCCCCCGGTGTCCGGATCGGTGGACCCGATCGCCGCGGCCGTCCCCTCGGGCAGTCCCGGCGTGGCGGCGGCGGTCTCCTCCAGATCGGGTGCGTGGAAGGTACGGCCGCCGACGAAGACGACGTCCTTGTGCCGGCCGGTGACGCACAGCCTCCCCCGGTCCAGGAAGCCGAGGTCGCCGGTGCGCAGCCAGCCGCCGGAGAACGCGTCGGCGCTCGCCTCGGGGCTGTGGTGGTAGCTGCAGGCGACCTGCGGACCGCGTACCTCGATGTGGCCGATCCGCCGGTCGGCGAGGGGTCTGCCGGAGTCGTCGGTGACGCGGATCTCGCAGTCCGGCACCGGGCGGCCCACGTCCATCAGTTCGACGGCGTCCGGTCCGGGCGCTACCGGAACAGCCCGGCCCCGGCTCAGCGCCGTCCGGTCCAGGGTCAGCGGTTCGGCGATCTCCCCGAGCGGCGGCACGGTCACGGCGAGGGTGGCCTCGGCCAGTCCGTACACGGGCAGCATGGCCGTCGCCGCCAGCCCCGCCGGGCCGGCCTTGGCGGTGAACTCCCGCCACACGCGCGGTGCGATGGGCTCGGCGCCCACGAGCATCAGCCGTACGCGGCTCAGGTCCAGTCCGGCCCAGGTGCTGTCCGGCACCCGGCGCACCGCCAGCGCCAAGGCGAAGTTCGCCGCCGACAGCAGGGTCGCCCGGTGCCGCGTCACGGCTTCGAGCCAGCGGGCCGGGCGCTTGGCGAAGGTCAGCGGTTCGAGGCGCACCTGCTTCAGGCGCGCCGCCATGGGGACGAGATGGGTGCCTATCAGGCCCATGTCGTGGAAGTACGGCATCCAGGTCGCCACCACGTCGTCCGGGGTGATCGCCATGGCGGCGCGGATCTGCCGGAGGTTGGCGAGCACCGCCTCGTGGGTGAGTTCCACGCCCTTCGGGGCGCCGGTGCTGCCGGAGGAGAACTGCAGGAAGGCGAGGTCCTGGGGGGCGCGCCGGGGCAGCGAGGCCGACGGGACGCCCTCGCGCAGCGCACTCAGGCGCAGGGCGCGCACGGGGCCCGGGACCTCGGCCAGCAGGGGTTCGGTGGCGTCGTCGACCACGACGGCCGGCCTGCCGAGGAACTCCCATACGGGGCCCAGCCGACGGGCCTCGGGGGCGAGCGGCACGGGCACGAGGCCCGCCGCCAGCGCGCCCCAGAACATCGGCTGGAAGTCCTCGCCGAGTTCCGCGAGCAGGGGGACGGGCGTGCCGGGCTCGAGTCCCGCCGCGCGCAGCCCTCCGGCCACGCGCAGGGCGTCGTCGCGGAGTTCGGCGAAGGTGACGGTGCGCTCGCCGCCGTCTCCGCGGACGTGGACGACGACCTGCTCCGGGGTCTCCTCGGCGGCGTGCAGCAGGATGTCGAGGAGCGTGGCGGCCGTGCGGCGCCCGGGAGTCGGCATGCGCTTCCTTCCTCGTCGCACGGGCCGGGCCCGTGGACGCGCCCTCCCGGAGTCCAGTACCGGGCAGGAGCATTGATGATCATTCACCTGTACGACGACGAGTATCGTCGAACGGTTCACCGGGGAACCCGGGCGGTCATCCGGCCAGGTCGCTCAGGTGGGTCGAGACCGGGCCCAGGCTGAGCAAGCCGCTGCCGGCACCGGCCAGTTCGTTCGCCGCCGGGAGCAGGGCGGTGCGGGCGCGTTCCATGATCCGCCGGTCGCCGAGGGCAACCGCCGCTCGGGCGGTGAGGCACCAGAGGGCCTCCTGGAGGAGGTCGCGGGGCGGCTCCGGCGTCGCGTGGAGTGCCTCGACAGCCTCCGGGCGGTGGCCCCCGTCGAGGAGGAGCAGGGGACGCGCCCAGGGGGCGTACGGGCCCCAGTCCGTGTCCTCGTCGAAGGTGAGCGGCAGCGCGTGCCGCAGCCGCAGGCACAGCAGCGCGAGCGGCAGCAGTCCCTCGACGAGGCCCGGCATGCCCGCGCCGTGCAGCAGACCGGCCGCGTCCCGGTAGGCCGCCTCCGCTGCCGGCGCCGGTGCCCGGCCGCCGGCGTCCAGCCGCAGTGCGGCGTACCACCCGGTGAACACGCCCACCAGCGGCCGTTCATGCCGTACGGCAAGTGCGTCCGCGGCGGCCGCGTGGCGGTCGGCGGTGGTGAAGTCCCCGAGGGCGCAACGGGCCTGGAGGCGGACGAGGTGGCCGAGGATCTCGAAGTTGGGCAGGCCGTGCCGTGCGGAGAGCGCGACCAGCTCGGCGCCGATCCCGTCCCGGCGCGGCGCGAGACCCGCGCGGTCGAAGCACTGCATGAAGGACGCGTTGAGGGCGAACGCCAGCAGCATCGGATCGCCCAGCCCGCGGGCGATCTCCTCGGCCTGGCGGGCTGCCTGCGGACCGCGGGCGAGCCGGGTGCCGCGCGATTCCAGGGCGATCGTGGCCAGCAACCGGGCCTTGGCCGCCTCGTGGCCCATGGGGGCAGCGCCCTGTTCGAGCGAAGCCGGGAACTTGGGGGAGGACAGGGCGGCGAGGGTTCGTTCGGCGGCCGCGACCACTTGTGCGGCCTGGTCCGGGTCGTCGAGGCGCGTCCAGATCGCCGGGACGTCGTAGGCGCCGATCACCCGGGCGGTCAGTTCGGCATCGCCCAGTTCCTCGGCTGCGGTGACGGCGGCCACCCGGTGGGCGCGGGCGGCCGGGAGTCCGCTGCCCCCGGTCACGGCGAGGCTGCGCAGCAGTGCGGCCGTCGACTCCAGGCGCGCCCGGGCGCCGGGCGGGACGGTGCGGTCGTAGGCGTCGGCGACCTGCTCCCAGACCCGGCCGGCGGGGTTGTCCGGCGTCCGGCCGAGGTGGTCGGCCTGCCGGAGGATGTCCGCCTCCAGGGCGCGCAGCCCCGGGCCCGGGTCGACACCCAGTTGCTCGGCGAGCAGCCCACGGGCCCGGCGCAGCACGTCCAGCGCGTCGGCCTGACGGCCGGTTCGGTACAGCGCCAGGGCCAGCAGGCGCCAGGCGTTCTCACGCCAGGGATGCTCGGCCGAGTGCGCCCGGAGGTCCGCGGCCGCCCGGTCGCCCTGGCCGAGGGACATCAGCGCCTCGGCACGCAGTTCCACGGCGTGCAGGCGCAGCTCGGCCAGGCGGCGGCCGTCCGTCCGCGCCCACGGCTGGTCGGCGAACTCCGCGTAGGCGGGGCCGCGCCACCAGCCGAGCGCCTCCTCCAGCCGTACGGCGGCCTCCTCGGGCGGCAGCGTCCCGGCCGCGGCGACCATCTGCTCGAAGCGCCAGGCGTCGACCGCGTCCGTCGAGGCACGCAGCGCGTAGCCCGGTCCGTCGGTGACCAGCAGCCGGGCCGGGGTGCGGGGCGGGCGGCCCGGTTCGAGGGCGCGGCGCAGCGCGGCGACGAAGGTGCGTACGGCGCCCACCGCGTCGGCGGGCGGGTCCGTCCAGAGGTCGTCGACCAGGCGGGAGACGGGCACGACGCGCCCCCGGGCGACGATGAGCCGGGCCAGCACCGAGCGGTGCCTCGGCCCCTTCAGGGAGATCGGGTTCCCGTCCGTGTCCCAGGCCGTCACCGGTCCGAGCACACCGAAACCAGGGCTCACGTCCGTCACCTCCCTCCATCGTCGCGGGTCACCCCGGCGTTGCTCATCCAGTGCTCATCCGGTCGCAGGAGGATCGAAGAGCAAGATCCTCCTGACAGATCCCTCGAGGAGGTCCCCCGAGGTGATCCCAGCGAAGAATCCCCCGCCGGGCCCTCGGTGGCACTCCTCGGAGGCATCCTCCACCCATCGAATCGCATCGGAAGGAGCGGAGCCGTGACCCCTGTCATCGCCGGCTTCGATCATCACCGCGTCCCCGTCGCCGACGGGGTCTTCCTGCACACGGCCGTCGGCGGCTCCGGTACACCGGTCGTTCTGCTGCACGGCTTCCCGCAGACCCACCTGATGTGGCGCCATGTGGCCGCCGATCTCGCGGCCGACCACACGGTGATCTGCCCGGACCTGCGCGGCTACGGCGCGAGCGACAAGCCGGCGGCAACGGACGGCACCGTCTACGCCAAGCGCACCATGGCCGCGGACATCGTCGCCCTCGCCCGCGAACTGGGGCATGAGCGCTTCGGGTTGGCCGGGCACGACCGTGGCGCACTGGTGGCGTTCCGTGCCGCGCTGGACCACCCGGACACCGTCACCCACCTGGCCTGCCTCGATGTCCTGCCCACGCTGGACATGTGGGACGTCATGCACGGCGTCACCGCCGCCGTGGGCTTCCACCTCTTTTTCATGGCCCAGCAGCCGGACCTGCCCGAACGCATGATCGGCGCCGCCCCGGACACCTTCTTCGGTCACTTCCTCGACATCTGGACGACCGACCGGGGCGCCATTGCGCCGGAGGTCCGCGCCGCCTACCTCACGGCCTGCCGTGACGCGGTCCCCTCGATCGTCGCCGACTACCGGGCCTCCGCCGGCGTCGACATCGAGCACGATCGGGCCGACCGGGCGGCGGGAAGGACGCTCCGGATGCCGGTCGGTGTGCTCCAGCAGGACTGGGGCGCGGCCCTCGGCTTCGACGCCGCCGCGCTGTGGCGCGCCTGGGCGCCGGATCTGCGGCACACCACGGTCACCTGCGGTCACTTCATGGCCGAGGAGGCGCCGGACGACATCGCGAAGGCCTTGCGGGAACTGCTCGCCCGCTGAACCACCAGGCGTCCGGGCGCGCCGGGCGTCCGGGCGCGCCGGGCGTCCGGCACCCGGCGTCGGGCTACCAGCGCCCCGGCTCGGTCCCGATGATCGGCTCCGACGGTTTGCCGTCCACCCCGGCCGGCACCTCGCCGGCGAGCATCACGCGGTGCATGATGCGGGGAAAGTCGAGGTGGGCGTTGTCGCCGGGCGCGAGATGGATGGTGGCCCGGTTGTCCCAGAAGGCCACGCTGCCCGGCTCCCAGCGGAAGCGGACCGTGTACTCGGGCCGTACCGCCTGCTCCAGCAGCATGTCGAGGATCGCCCGGCTCTCGGGCCGCGAGAGACCGGCGATCTGCTCGACGTAGTAGCCGTTGACGTACAGCACCCGCTCCCCCGTCTCCGGATGGACCCGCACCAGCGGATGCAGTGAGGCGACCTGATGGTCCAGCAGATGACGGACGTACGCGTCGTCGCCGGGCCGGGGCTGGTAGCCGACGCCGAGCCGGTGCTCGGCGCGCAGGCCGTCCACGAACTCCCGCACCGGGGCGGACAGTCCGGCGTACGCGGCCGCGAGGTTCGACCAGGTGGTGTCGCCGCCGTACGGTGGCACGGTCTCGGCGCGCAGGATCGTCGCGGCGGGCGGGTCGATGCGGGCGCCGTGGTCGCAGTGCCAGCCGCGCAGCAGGGTGTGGCGCCGACGGCGCAGCCACTCGTCGTGCTCCATGCCGAACTTCCCGCCCAGCTCCAGCCGGTCGGCGGTCGTCTCGATCTCGTGGAAGTCCGCCGGAGAGGCGCTCCCTCGCTTGCGCAGGACCACCGGTTCGCCGAACCGGCGCGCGAACGCCACATGCCCGGCGTGGTCCAGCCGCTGCCCGCGGAAGAACACGACCTTCCAGCGCAGCACCGCCGCCCGGATCGCGGCGACCGCGGCGTCGTCCAGGTCGGCGGCCAGGTCGACGCCCGTGATCTCCGCCCCGATGTGCCCGGCGACCGGTTTCACCTCGATCCCCGCGGCCTGTTCCGTCCCCTGCGCGGTGGCCCTGTCCGTCGTCATGCGCACTCCGTCGATCGTCCGCACCGGCTCCCCCGGTCCGAGCCGGCTCCAGGAAGATCGTGACAGGGCGCGGCGGGCCTGGCGACAGGGCCTCAGCCCACCGGCAGGCCGACGGCCGTCAGCACCGCGTCCGCCAGCTCGCTCACCGAGCGACCGGTCGTGTCGACGCGAGCCAGGCCGTGCGTGTCCGCGGCCCGCGTCATCAGCGACTGAAAGCGCTCGGCACGGGCCAGGAACTTGTCCACCAGGTAGCGCTCCGGGTCCGTCAGCTCCTCGTAGCGGGCCGAGGACCGCATGCGCTCGCGCAGCACCGCATGATCCGCCGTGAGGCACACGGCCCGCGTGGACGCGACGGTGGTCAGCCCGGCCACGCGGCCCGGCCACAGCGCGGAACCCTCCAGGACGAGGCCGATGCCGTCTGCGGTCACGCGGTCGGCGACCAGTTCCTCGATGCGCGGCCACAGGCGCGCGTAGTGCTCGAGCACCGACGTGATCAGCTCGTCGACGCCGAGGGTGGCGTAGTGCTCGGCCACATGCGGCGGTGGCTCCCACTGCGGCGTCCGCCAGGGCCGGCCCGGATGCCGGGCGAGCCTGTCCGTCGAGCGGCAGTCGAACCCGAGCCGCTCGGCGACGGCCCGGGCCACGGTCGACTTGCCGGTGTGGGACGTTCCCCCGATGAGCACCACACGCACGTCCTGCATGCCGGGGACCCTACTCACTTCACGGCGAACTCCCGTATCACCGTGTTCCGGAACACCGCCGTGCCGTCGATGGTGAACAGGGCGAGCCCGGTGTCGATCAGATAGGGAAAGACCTCGGACGAGTGCACGTACCGGCCGTCGTCCACGAACATCTCGACCGACGTACGGTCGACGAGGATGCGCAGCCTGACGGTACGGGCGGCCGGGTCGAAGGGGCTGCGGCTCTCCTGCCACCTGCCGGAGGCGTCGGGGTTCACGGTGGGGCGGCGGTTGAGGAAGGCGTAGTCGCCGTAGATCCCGGCGTCGACATGGCGGCCGCCGTCGGGCGATCGGCGCAACTGGAGCCCGGCACCCTTGAGCTGGTCCCAGGTGATCTCGCAGGTCACCTCGTAGGCCGTGCCCCGGTAGTCGAGGACACGGGTGCCGGTGACCTCCAGATCGCCCAGGTTCACGGTGCGCGAGACGTGGTCGTCCAGGGCGGCGACGGGTTGTGAGGCGAGGTAGTACGTCCCGGATGTGGCCCGCTTCAGGGTGATCTCCCGGACGATCGAGTCGGTGCCGTTGAAGCCGTCGCAGTCGATGGTGGGCGTGATGTTCGCGTAGTCCCAGTTGTTCAGCCAGCCCATCGCGTAGCGGACGGACGGGTCCACCGAGCCGTCGTCGCGGTGCTTGTCGAAGGTGACGGCCGCGTACCAGTCCCAGCCGTGGTCGAGCCACTGCGGATCGGCGGCGTCGGCGGTGAAGGCGCTGCCGTCGAAGCTGCCCGTCCAGTAGGCGTACGTGTTCGGCAGCCCCGCGCCCTTCCCGTTCGCGCTCACGCCGAGCACCCACTTCACGGTGCCGTCGTCGGCGGTGATCCGGAACAGGTCCGGGCATTCCAGGACACCGATGCCGCCCTTGACGAAGCCGCTGACGTACGTCCACGACTTCAGGTCGGCGGAGTGGTAGAAGCCCACCTTGTCGTTCTCGGCGAGCGTCATCACCCACCGTCCGCGCTCCTCGTCCCGGATGACCTTGGGGTCGCGGAAGTCCCGCACGCCGGGGTTGGGCAGGACCGGGTCGGTGCCGTGGTGGGTGAACGTCCGGCCGCCGTCGGTCGAGTAGTACAGGTACTGGGCCTGCGTGACCTCGTCCGGTGCCATGGTGACGAGGACGATCACCGCGCCCGCGCCGAAGCCGGCCGTGTTGTCCGTGTCGATCACGGCGGAGCCCGACCACACGTCGCCGTTGGGAGTCGTGTCCTTCGGTACGGCGATCCCGCTGTCGGTGAAGGTCACCAGGTCGGTGCTGGTGGCCAGGCGCCAGGCGGTGCCCGCGGTGGTGCCGCCGGTGAAGTAGTCCGGGTTGTACAGGTAGTGGTAGCGATACTCGCCGTCGATCCACACCGGGCGCTGCGGATCGTTCATCCACTGGTCGGGGACAGTGAAGTGGTACTCGGCGCGGTAACTCGCGCAGCCGGCGGCGGCTTTGGGCTTCGCGGAGGCAGGCGTCGCGGGGTGCAGTAACGCGGCCGAGGCCCCCGCGGCCGAACCGGCGAGCAGGGCTCTCCTGGACATCATGCGCATCACACATCGTTCCCTTCATCGGGACGGCGGCTCGTGTGGACCAGGACTTTGCGACCTAACTCGTTAAAGGTCAAGTGCTTCACGACTATTGACAGGGACGTAACCCGCTTCACATCATCTGGGGCATCGCTTCTCGACTAACACGAGTTAGGCCCCTGTATGACCGACTCGCACCTCACCCGCCGCACCCTGCTGCGGTACGGCGCCTACGGCGCGGGAGCCGCCGCGCTGGCCGGTACCGCCGCGAGCTGGGACCGGCTCACCGGAGCCGACATCCCCGGCCGCGACGACGGCTCCCTCGTCGTCGCCACCCTGGGCCCCGCCTACGGGCCGGAGGCCATCCGCACCCTCACCGAGGGGTTCAAGCAGGTCCACCCCGACATCAAGCTGCGGATCAACGCCGTGCAGGCCGTCGACTGGTCGGACTTCTTCGCGAAGATCCTCACCCAGATCGCGGCGGGCACCGCACCCGACCTCGTCTACGTCGCCACCGAGGGCGTCCAGCTGTTCGCGCAGCGCCTCGGCGTCCCGCTGGACCGCTGGGTGAAGCGGGACGCCGAAGAGTTGCGGGAGTACTTCGCCGACGTCCACCCCTCGCTGGTGGAGTCGATGATGTACGAGGGGAGCCTCTATCAGCTGCCGGTCGAGTTCAACGCGGCCGACATGTACCTGAACACCCAGGTGCTGAAGCGGGCCGGCGCGGACTTCCCGGCGGCCGACTGGACCCGCGACGACTTCACGGCCCTGCTGCGGGACATGAAGCAGTCGAGCGGCTCCCAGTTCACCCCGTACTTCTGGACCAACCGGCTGTGGGGCGGCGTGGTGCCCTGGCTGTTCGCCAACGACACAAACCTGCTCACCGAGTCCAAGGCGCCCGGCGGCACCTGGCTGTGGGACTCCTTCTACCCGGCCGACCGGCGGCAGGGGCGCGGCGGCGGCTTCCGCTGGACGACCCCGCAGGCCACCGACGCCCGGGTGGAGGAGGCGTACGACTATCTCGCCTCCCTCATCCAGGAGGGCCTGTGCACCCGCCCCGAGGGCGGCAACGGCCAGAACCTCATCGGCGTGTTCTCCACCGGGCGGGTCGGGGTCACGCCCGCGGGCGGTTTCTGGGCGGGTGGCCTGCACCTGGCGGGCATGAAGGCCGACGGCTTCGACGTGCAGTACTTCCCGCGCTGGCGCTCCCAGCGCATGCAGTACGGCGCGGCCGGCTACGCGCTGCTGCGCACCTCGAAGAAGCAGGAGGAGGCCTGGGAGTTCATCAAGTACGCCGCTCGCAGAGACACCCTGACGCGGCTGTTCACGACCAACCAGACGACCCCGGCCCGCCGTTCGATGCTGACCGCCGACCGCTACCGGGAGAGCGGCCCGGCGCACTGGCAGGTCTTCTACGACACCCTCGACAAGTTCCCCGACACCGGGCCGATCCCCGCCCCGCCACAGGTCGCCGAGGTCGAGCAGGTGCTGCTGAAGCACACCGGCACCGCCCTGGCCTCCCGGCGTGCGGTGGCCCCCGCGCTGCGGCGGATGCAGAGCGATCTGGAGAAGGCCATGGAGCGTGACGTATGACGAACACCCAGATACCGGCCGTACGGCTGAAGCAGCCGGCCGCACCACCGGCCGCCCCGCCCCGGCCCTCCGCCCGGGACCGCGGCACCCGGCTGCTGGCCACGCTCTTCCTGGCGCCGACGATCGTCGGCATCGTCGTCTTCACGGTCGTCCCGATCGCCGGCTCGGTGGTGCTGAGCCTCTTCCACTGGAACGTCATCGACGACCCGAGTTTCGCCGGGGCCGCCAACTACGGTGAGGTGTTCGGCGACTCGACCGTGCTGGTCTCCTTCCGCAACACGCTGGTGTTCATGGTGTTCGCGGTCGCGCTGCAACTGCTGATCGCCCTCGCCCTGGCGCTCGCGGTGAACGGGCGGATGCCGGTGTGGCTGCGGTCGGTGTTCCGCTCGGCGTTCTTCTTCCCGCTGGTGCTGTCCGCCGCCTCGATCTCGGTCGTGATGAAGTACCTGTTCAACCAGGACTTCGGAATGGTGAACTGGCTGCTCGGCCTGGTCGGCATCGCTCCGGTGCCCTGGCTGACGTCCGAGAACGCGGCGATGGCGACGGTGATCCTCGTCTACGTCTGGCAGCAGTTCGGCTTCTCCTTCCTGCTGTTCGTCGGAGGGCTCAACAACATCCCGAAGGAGATCCACGAGGCCGCTTCCCTCGACGGCGCGACCGGCCTGCGCAAGCACCTGAACATCACCCTGCCGCTGCTGTCGCCCACGCTGCTGGTCGCGTCGGTGGTCGGCATCATCAACGCGCTCCAGGTCTTCGAGCAGCCGTACGTCCTCACCAACGGCGGGCCCGGCGACGCCACCCGCACCGTCGTGATGGTCATCTACGAGAGCGCCTTCGAGCAGCTCCGCTTCGGCGAGGCCTCCGCGGTGGGCGTGCTGCTCTTCGTGCTGATCATGGCGGTCACCGCCCTCCAGTTCCGGCTCAGCCGGCGTTTCGTCCACTACCAGTGAGCCGGGTGAGTCCCATGAGCCAAGCGACGATGAACCTCAGCCGTACCCGGTACTCGCTCGCGCCCTGGGCGCGGATCGCCGGACTGGCCGTATGCGCGCTGCTGACACTCGGCCCGGTCATCTGGACCATCTCCACGTCCCTGCGCACCCCGGCGGAGTCCTTCGACCTGCCCCCGAAGATCATCCCGACGGACCCCACCATGGAGTCGTATCGCGGGGTCTTCGACCAGATCGACGTATGGCTGCTCGCCCTGAACTCGACGCTGGTGACCGCGTTGATCGCGGTGGGCCAGATGATCACGGCCGGGCTCGCGGGGTACGCCTTCGCGCGCCTCGAGTTCCGGTTCAAGAAGCCGCTGTTCGGGCTGGTCCTCGCGACCATGATGGTGCCGCTGCAGGTCACCATCGTGCCGGTGTTCCTGGTGCTGAAGTCGATGGGCCTGACCGACACCCTGCTCGGTCTGATCATCCCGGCGTTCCCGACCGCCTTCGGCACCTTCCTGATGCGCCAGTACTTCCTGGGCATGCCCAAGGACCTCGGCGAGGCGGCGATGCTGGACGGCTGCGGGCCCTGGCGGATCTTCCGGTCCGTGTACGCGCCGCTGGCCGCGCCCGGACTCGCGATCGTCGGTGTACTGGCCTTCAACTACCACTGGAACGAGTTCTTCCGGCCGCTGATCCTGGAGACCTCGGGCCAGAACTACACACTCCCTCTCGGTCTGGTCTCCCTCCAGGGCAACTTGGGCACCGGCTCCATCTCGGTGGTGCTCGCCGGCGTCGTCCTCTCCATGATCCCCGCCGTCGTCGTGTTCGTCGTCGGTCAGCGCCCTCTGCGTGAGGGCATCACGTCCGCAGGAGTCAACCGTTGAGCTTCGCCGCTCAGTCCACGGACCCGAACGCCCCGCGCTTCAGGGTCCGTCCACCCGCCAACTGGATCAACGACCCGAACGGTCCCTTCCGTTGGCGGGGCCGCCACCACCTCTTCTACCAGCACAACCCCGACGCCCCGGTGCACGCCAACGTCCACTGGGGCCATGTCTCCAGCCATGACCTCGTCCACTGGGAGCACCATCCGATCGCGCTCACCCCGACGCCTGGCGGCCCGGACGAGGCGGGCTGCTGGTCGGGCTGCGTGGTCGATGACGACGGGGTGCCGACGGCCGTGTACACGGGCGTCGACCGGTGGCACACCGGCCTGGGCTCGATCTGTCTGGCGCGGGCGCTGGTGCCGGAGGACGAGACGCTGACCGATTGGCGGCCGCTGCCCACGCCGGTGGTGACCGGCCCGCCCGCCGATCTGGACGTGGTGATGTTCCGCGATCCGTTCGTGTTCCGCACCGGGGGCCGACGGTGGGCGCTGGTCGGTGCGGGGCACGCCGACGGGACCCCGTCGGTGCTGCTGTACGACTGCGACGACCTGACCGACTGGCGGTTCGCCGGGGTGCTCCTGGACGGCAACGACCCGGTCGCGGTGGATGCCTTCGGCGCCAAGGCGGTGGGCTGGGAGTGCCCGCAGTTGTATGCGACGGCGGGCGGGGACTGGGTGCTCGTTGTGTCTCTGTGGGACGGAGACCCTTGCTCCACCGGCTGTCTGACGGGCCGGCTCCAGCCGGACGACGAGGACGGGTTGCGCTTCGAGGCCCGGCTGGGCGGGCGATTGGACCACGGGCGGGACTTCTATGCGCCCGCGGTGCTCCAGGAGCCGGACCGGGCGTTGATGTGGGGCTGGTCCTGGGAGGCCCGCGAGCAGAGCGAGGTCGATCGCGCGGGCTGGGCCGGAGTCCTGACCGCGCCTAGGGTCGTGGACGTGCATCCGGACGGGTCGCTGCGGGTCGTACCGGCACCGGAGCTGGAACTGCTGCGTGCGGACGGGCCGTTCGTCACCGCACCGGGCCTGCCGACACCGCTGCCGGAGGCGTACGACCTGACCGTCACCGCATCGGGCCGGACCACGGTGAGCCTGCTGCGGGCCGCCTCGGGCGCGGAGTTGACGGTCCTGCTGGACCCCGACGAGGGCACGGTGACACTCGACCGCGGGGACTGGCCCCGGACGGGACCCGAGGGAGCCGGGCCGATCGTCGTGCGGGCGCCGGCCGGCGAGGTGCGGATCCTCGTCGACGGCTCGCTGCTGGAGCTGTTCGTCGGCGACCGGGCGACGGTCACCGAGCGGGTCTACCGGCGGCCGGACGATGTGGCGGAGCTGGTCGTCACGGGTTCCGCGGCGGCCGTCACCGGCTGGGAGCTGGTCCCACCGACGCACGACTGACCACCGGGCAGGCCAGGCGCCGTACCGTGGCGGGCGGCGTCCGGCCCGTGTCGATGGAGTCGAGGACCAGCCGTGCGGCGGCCTCGCCCATCGCCCGGTGCGGCAGCGCGACGCTGGTGAGGGGCGGGGTGAGGAACGCGGCCATGTGTTCCTGGTCGTCGTAGCCGACGACCGACAGCTCGCCGGGGACGGCGATGCCGAGCCGGGTCGCGGCGTGCAGGACGCCCGCCGCGACCCGGTCGTTGTAGCAGAAGATCCCGGTGGGCCGCCGGTCGGCGGGCACGCCGTCGAGGATGCCCGTCGCACCCTCGTACCCTCCGCTGATCTCGCCCCCGCTGCGCACGACCCACTCCTTGGGCACGGTGATCCCTTCGGCGCGCAGCGCGTCGCGGAAGCCGCGCAGGCGGTCGACGGAGGCGATGTCGTCCTGACCGCCCACCATGGCGACCCTGCGGTGCCCCTCGTCCAGCAGCAGCCGGGCCGCCGTACGGCCGCCCGCGCGCTCGGCGGGGATGACGGCGGGCAGGGAGTCGTCCTCGGGCAGGCAGTTGGCGAGGACGGAGTGGGTGCGGTGCAGGCCCTCGGGGACGCGGACCCGTCGCAGCGACATGGCCGCGTAGATGATGCCGTCCACGCGCCGGTCGAGGAGTTCGGCGACGGCCGCGTCCTCCTTGGCCGGGTCGCCGCCGGAGTCGATGGTCAGGACGAGGTGCTCGCTGCCCCAGGCGGTCTCCATGGCGCCGCGCAGCAGCCGGCCGGCGAAGGGCGAGGAGGCGATCTCGTCCGTGACCAGGCCGATCACGGCCGTACGGCGGCGGCGCAGGCCGCGGGCGACGGGGTCGGGGCGGTAGCCGAGCTCGGCGGCGGCCTGCCGGATGCGCTCCTGGGTGGCGGGCGAGAGGTTGCCCTCGGCGCGGCCGTTGAAGACGAAGGAGACGGCCGTGTGGGACACGCCGGCGAGCCGGGCGACGTCCCGTGACGTGGGGCGTCCCGCTCCCGTGGTCTGCTTCTCCTCGGTGCCGCCCATGACGTCCGCTGCCTCGTCCCCCACCGTTGCGTTTGATCAAGCCTCACCCTATCCGTGACGCTGGAGGGACGACACAGTCAAGGGAAGGTCCGGCAGTGATCAGCATCCCGACCCACTCGCTCAACGACGGTACGACCCTCCCCGCTCTCGGCCTCGGCACCTGGCCGATGAACGACGCGCAGGCCGAGCAGGCGGTGCGCAGCGCCCTGGAGCTGGGGTACCGGCTCGTGGACACGGCGACGAACTACCGCAACGAGACCGGCGTCGGCCGGGGCGTCGCGAGCGGCGGCGTGCCCCGGGAGGAGATCGTCGTGACGACGAAGCTCCCGGGCCGGCACCACGGCTACGAGGAGACCCTCGCCTCCTTCGAGGAGTCCCGCGCCCGGCTCGGCCTGGACTACGTCGACCTCTACCTGATCCACTGGCCGATCCCCCGCGTCGACAAGTACGTCGACTCGTGGAAGGCGATGATCAAGCTGCGCGAGGACGGCCTTGTCCGGTCGATCGGCGTCTCCAACTTCACGGCCGAGCACATCGAGCGGCTGGAGAAGGAGACCGGCGTCCTGCCGTCGGTCAACCAGATCGAGCTGCACCCGTTCTTCCCGCAGGAGGAGCTGCGCGCCTTCCACACCGGCAAGGGCATCGTGACCGAGAGCTGGAGCCCGCTGGGACGGGGCACGGCCCTGCTGGACGATCCCGTGGTCGCCTCGGTCGCCGAGGCGCACGGGGTGACGCCCGGCCAGGCCGTCCTGCGCTGGCACGTCCAGCTCGGCGCGGTCCCCATTCCGAAGTCGGCCGACGCCGGCCGGCAGCGCGCGAACCTCGACGTCTTCGGCTTCGAACTGGACCCCGCCCAGATGGGCGCGATCGCGGACCGCGCCCATCGGCGCGTCGGCGGGGATCCGGCGGTGCACGAGGAGTTCTGACCGCGCGTCGCGGGCGCCGTGGCGGGTACTCGGCCCGCCCGGTGCTCGGGAAGGAGGCTCTCGTGGGTACGAAGGACCGGCTGGCGGACTACCACGGCAAGCGCGACTTCGGGCGGACCCGTGAGCCGGAGGGGCGTGCGGAGGCCTCCGGTGACGAGCCTCGGTTCGTGGTGCAGATCCATGATGCGAGCACGCTGCACTTCGACTTCCGGCTCCAGGTGGACGACGTGCTGAAGTCCTGGTCGGTGCCGAAGGGGCCCTCCGACGATCCGCACGACAAGCGGCTCGCGATGCCCACCGAGGACCATCCGCTGGAGTACGAGGAGTTCGAGGGCGTGATCGCGAAGGGTGAGTACGGGGGCGGCACCGTGATCGTCTGGGACAACGGCACGTACGAACCGCTGAGCCATGACCGCAGGGGACGGCCCGTCGACTTCGGTGAGTCGCTCGAGCGCGGTCATGCCACCTTCCGGTTGCGGGGGTCGAAGCTGCACGGGGAGTACGCGCTGACCCGGTTCCGCGACGGCCTGGACGGTGAGCGTGAGGCGTGGCTGCTGGTGAAGGCCGGCAAGGCGCGAGCGGGCGGGCACAGCACCCCGGACCCGCGCCGGGCCCGTTCGGTGATGACCGGTCGTACGCTGGCCCAGGTCGCGGCCGACGGCGACGAGGAGTGGACCCCGAGAACCGGGCGTCCTGCGGTCCCGTGATTTCGGCGGATGTTGTGGTTCCGCCCTCAACTACCCTTCCGTGCCTCTATGTTCACGGCGACATCACTCTCGCCGCAGGAGGCACGTCGTCATGCGTCCCGCTCTCCGCATCGCCGTCACCGGCGCCCTGGCCGCCGCCACCGTTCTCGTCGCCGGACCCGCTCAGGCGACTCCGCCCGGGCCGGGAGTCACCGGCCGGATCATCAGTCAGAAGACCGTCGGCGACACCGACTACATACTCCGGGAGGTCACCATCCCGCCGGGTCAGGCCACCGGCTGGCACTACCACGACGGCCCTCTGTACGCCTTCACTCAGCAGGGCACCCTGAGCCACTACAACTCCGCCTGTGTCTCCGACGGTGTCTACCCGAAGGGCAGCTTCATCCAGGAACCGGCCGGCCCCGGCAACGTCCACATAGGCCGCAACGAGGGCGACACCCCGGTCGTCCTCGACGTGCTCTACGTGCTGCCGCACGGCGCGCCGTTCTCCCGGGACGCGCCCAACCCGGGCTGCCCCTTCGAGTGATCAGGTGGGCGGCAGCGGCTGTTCGGCCCAGATCGTCTTGCCGCTGTCGGTCTGCCGGCTGCCCCAGCGCTGGGTGAGCTGGGCGACGAGCAGCAGTCCGCGGCCGCCCTCGTCGTAGGCGTGGGCCCGGCGCAGGTGGGGGGAGGTGGAACTGCCGTCGGAGACCTCGCAGATGAGGGTGCGGTCGCGGATCAGGCGCAGCTGGATGGGCGGTGCGCCGTACCGGATGGCGTTGGTGACGAGTTCGCTGACGACGAGTTCGGTGACGAAGGCCGCCTCGTCCAGCCCCCACGCGGTCAGCTGGTCCGTGGCTGCCTGCCGGGTGGCCGCCACGTGCTCGGGGTCCGGCAGGACGTCCCAGGTGGCGATGCGGTCGGCGCCCAGGGCCCGGGTGCGGGCCAGCAGCAGGGCCACGTCGTCGCTGGGGTCCTCCGGCAGGACGGCCTTGAGGACGGTGTCGCACAGGGCGTCGAGGCTCTCGGCGGGCGCGGTCAGCGCGCGGCACAGCTCGGCGGTGGAGTGGTCGATGTCGCGGTCGCGGTCCTCGATGAGGCCGTCCGTGTACAGGGCGACCAGGGAGCCCTCCGGCAGCTCCACGTCCATGGCCTCGAAGGGCAGCCCGCCGACGCCCAGCGGTGGTCCCGCGTTCAGGTCGACGACCCGTGTGCTGCCGTCGGGCAGGACGAGGACCGGCGGGGGATGACCCGCGGCGGCCAGGGTGAGGCGTCGGGTGACGGGGTCGTAGACGGAGTACAGGCAGGTGGCGCCCAGTTCGGCGACCTCGTCGGTGTCGTCCCCGGCGAGGTGGGTGACCAGGTCGTCGAGGTGGGTGAGGAGCTCGTCGGGCGGAAGGTCCACGTCGGCGAGGGTGCGCACGGCCGTGCAGAGGCGGCCCATGGTGGCCGACGACGGGATGCCGTGGCCGACGACGTCGCCGACGACGAGGGCGACCCGGCTGCCGGACAGCGGGATCACGTCGAACCAGTCGCCGCCGATGCCGGCCTGCGAGCCGGACGGCCGGTAGCGGTGGGCCACCTCGACGGCCGCCTGTCCGGACAGTCCCCGGGGCAGCAGGTTGTGCTGCAGGGACAGCGCGGTGGAGCGTTCCCGGGCGAAGCGGCGGGCGTTGTCGACGCAGACGGCGGCCCGGCTGGCGAGTTCCTCGGCGAACACGGCGTCGTCGTCGCCGTAGTCGTCCGGTTCCCTGATGCGCACGAACACGGCGACACCGAGCGTGGTGCCGCGGGCCCGCAGCGGCACCGCCATCATCGAGTGGGCGCCCAAGCGGTGGCCCCGGCCGGCCGGGGCCCGGGCGTTGCGTTCCGCGACCCACCGCGTGAACGCCGGCTCGCCCGCCTGGCTCAGGACGACCCTGCTCTCCAGGATCGCCCGGGCAGGAGGCGAGAACGGCGGGTAGTAGTCCACCTCACCGAGGTGCACGGCCGCTTCCGGGGTGCCCTCGGTGCCGGAGCCGTGGGCAACGCGGCGCAGGGCAATGTCGGTGCCGGCCAGCGCCGGCGGCTCGTCCGCGCCCAGCACCCAGTCGAACAGGTCCACGCTGGCGAAGTCGGCGAACCGGGGCACCACGACCCCGACCACTTCCTCAGCGGTCCGCACCACGTCCAGGGTCGTGCCGATGGTGGCGGCGGCCTCGTTCAGCAGGGCCAGCCGCTGCCGTGCCCAGTACTGGTCGGAGCTGTCGAAGGCGGCGAGCGCGGTTCCGATGAGCGCGCCGGAGGAGTCGCGCACCGGCCACATGTCCGTGGTCCAGGCGTGTTCCCGGTTCAGGGCGGGGGCGCCCGTGTAGCTCTCGTAGCGGATCGGCATGCCCGTCTCGGCGACCTGGCGCAGATGCCACAGGAAGCCCCGGCTGTGCACCTCGTCCTCGACGGTCTCCGGGAAGGGCCGGCCGAGCAGCGCCTCCTCTGCTACGCCCATGACCTTGCAGGCCACCTCGTTGAGCCGCAGGTAGCGCTGGTCGGTGTCGAAGATGGACATGGACATGGACGCCTGCTGGAAGGCCCGCTCCGCCAGGGTGGGCTCATGCCGGTCGGGCGGTGCGCCGGTGATCACGTACCCGCCCGGTCCGCCGTCCTCGGCCAGGACGGGGCACGCCGTCACGTTCACGGCGACGGTCGAGCCGTCCCGGTGACGCAGCACGGCGGTGCCGGTCAGCGCCGCCACGGCGTCGGGCGGCGGCTGCTCGGCGAGCAGGTCCCGCACCGGCCGGCCCACGGCCTCCTCGGCCGTCAGGCCCGTCACCCGGCGGGCACCCTCGCTCCACCCCGTGACGACACCCTGGACATCGATGATCGCCGCAGCGGAGACGCGCTCCATGTCGTCCAGCATGAGTCCTACGCCGCACCGCATCAAACGCGATGCCCGGGCGGTTACCGCCGCGACGCCATGACGCGCGCGGGTGCCGCCGTGCCGGGTGCCCGTCCGCTCACTTGCGCAGCGCGGCCAGGGCCCGGTCGGCGTGGGTGTTCATCCGCAGTTCGCTGCGGACCACCTCCAGGACGGTGCGGTCCTGCCCTATGACGAAGGTGACCCGTTTGGTGGGCGCCAGGGAGAAGCCGCGGGTCACGCCGAACCGCTCCCGGACCGTGCCGTCGGCGTCGGACAGCAGCGGCATGCCGAGGGTGTGCCGGTCGGCGAACTCCTGCTGGCGTTCGACCCCGTCCCCGCTGATGCCCACGGGCCGGGCTCCGACGGCGGCGAATTCGGCGGCGAGATCACGGAAGTGGCAGGCCTCCGCTGTGCAGCCCGGGGTGAGGGCGGCGGGGTAGAAGAAGAGCACCACCGGTCCCTCGGCGAGCAGGTCGGTGAGGCTGCGGACGGTGCCGGTCTCGTCCGGCAGCGCGAAGTCCTCGACCTTGTCCCCGACCTTCAGCTGTGCGCTCATGCCCGGCCCTCCGCGTTCTTCGCGACGCTCCGGGCCCACAGCACGAGCGGGATCTGCAGCGGCAGCCGGCCGAGGGCGGCGGCCCTCTGCGGCGCCGGGCGGTGCCGCCAGTCGACGGCCATCTTCACGTTCGCGGGGAACACACCGACGAAGAAGGCCGCCGTGGCCAGCGCGGCGGCCTTGCGGGTGCGCGGCAGCGCCAGACCGGCCGCCAGCGCGAGTTCGGCGGCGCCACTGGCGTACGTCCAGGTGCGGGGCGTCCCCGGCAGGGCGCGCGGCACGGTCTCGTCGAACCGGCGTGGGGCGGCGAAGTGGGCGACACCCGCGGTGGCCAGCAGGCCGGCGAGCAGCAGGGGCGAGCGTTCGGACCGGGGCACGGATCCTCCTTGGATGGCCTGCCGCCGGATGCTACCGGAGGGTAGATCACGGCCGGTCACCCGCCCCGGCAGGTCACCCGCCCTACTGCGTGCGACGGTTGTGGGTTCCGGGCCTGTATCCGAAGGACCGGCGGAACACGTCGATGAAGGCGCTGGCGGAGGACCAGCCGCAGCGGTGGGCGACGGGGTGCTGTGGCTGCGGGAGCCGGCGGTGCCCGGAGGGGCGGACCCCGGACCCTGCGCATCCGGTGGGCGCGCTCGTGCGACGTCGGCGTGACCGCGCGAGGAACCCGTCAGGCGGTCCCGGACGGCGCCGACTGCTGCGGTTCGCCGTCCTCCTCGATGGCGTGGGCGAGGAAGTCGTCGACCATGCGGTGGAAGAGCGAGGCCAGCTGACGCAGTTCCTCCGGTGTCCAGTCGGCCAACGCGAGCTGCATGCCGCGGGCGCCGGCGTCGCGCACCCGGGCGATGGCCTGCCGGCCGGCCTCGGTGAGCTCGATGCGCTGGGCTCGGCGGTCCTGCGGGTCGGGGACGCGGGTGACGTACCCGGACTTCTGCAGTTGCTGCACCGTACGCGTGACGTGCGAGGCCTCCACCCCGAGCCGGCTGGCCAGCTCCCCAGGCCGCAGCGGTTCGCAGTCGGCGACCTGGCGCAGCAGCGCCACGGCGGCCCGGTCAAGCGGCACGCCGGCCAGGGCCATCAGCCGGTCGTGCTGCCGGGCCCGGGTGCTCAGGTAGGTGATCCGGGTGAGCGCACGCTCGATCTCGACCACTTCCGCGGACGCGGGTGTGCCGGGGAGTTCGGGGAGCGGTGGTGTGGACATGCTGGCCACTTTACCATCTCGTTGCGTAACTCAATTAATTTGCCGCTGCGCCGATCCCCACCGACTCCCGCCAGCTCGCACCCTTCGCGATGGCCAGGCGCCACTGCCGGATCGCCTTGGGCGGCATCCCGACCGCGAGGGCGCCGGTCAGCCGGTCGCCGATGCGGTACGCGGCGACGAACCGGCGCTCGTCCAGGTCGCCCTCCACCACGGCGACCTCGTCGTGGCCGCGCAGATACCCGTACGCCTGGATCTTCATGTCGTACTGGTCGGACCAGAAGTACGGCACCGGCGCGAACGGCTTCCCGGCACCGGGGTCGAGCAGGTTGCGCGCGGCCGCCATGCCCTGCTCGGCCGCGTTGGTGCGGTGCTCGATCCGCATCGCCACCCCGAACAGCGGGTTGTACCAGCGGGCGACGTCTCCTGCGGCGTACACGTTCCGCGCGGCCTGGCAGTACTCGTCGCACACCACACCGTCGCCGACGGTGAGTCCGCTGCCGTCCAGCCAGTCCGTGTTGGGCCGGGAGCCGACCGCGACCAGCACCTCGTCGGCCTCGACCAGTTCGCCGTCGGCGAGGCGTACGCCGTCCCCGGTCACCTCGGTCACGGTGACCCCGCACCGCAGGTTCACGCCCCGCTCCAGGTGGGCCAGGGTCAGCACCTCGCCGACCTCCGTGCCGACGGCGTGGGCCAGCGGTACCGGGGCCGGTTCGAGAAGCGTGACCTGGCAGCCGAGCCGCCAGGCGATGCCCCACGACGATGGGCGCCCCCGAGCAGATCCCGGTGACGCCCTCGTTTGCATCGCTGCGGGTCAGGAATCGAGGTCGGCCCGCCCCAGCCAGTACCCGAAGCCCCGGCGCGTGTGGATCAGCGCCGGGCCGTCCCGGTCTACCTTGCGGCGCAGCCGGGAGACGAGCTGCTCGATCGCGTTGTCGCCGCGGTGGTCGCCCCAGACGCAGCGGCCGATCTGCTCCTTGGACAGCACCCGGGGCGCGTTGACCAGGAGATGGCGCAGCAGTCGGTACTCCGCGGGCGTGAGGTCGAGGGCCCGCGTCCCACGCGTCGCCCGGCACACGGTGTCGTCCAGCACGAGGTCGCCGTACTGCGGTGGCTCGGCCCTGTGCGCGCCGGGGCGGGTGCCGCGGAGCAGCACCTGGATCCTGGTGAGGACTTCCGCGCCAGCGGCACGGGCGCCGAGGCGATCCGCCCCGTCCGGCGCCGCCGCGGCGGCCTGGGCCGAGAGTCGTCTGCACGGTCGTACTCCTTGCGCCGGCTGTCAGCGGGCCGGTGTCACGGGTGCCAGCCACATGCCGACGACCGCGTCGGCGAGGCCCGTTGCGGCGTCGTCCCAGCTGGATCTCGGGGTAGGGGTGTGCTCGGCGAGGGCACGCTCGCGCTCGGCGGCCACGTGGACGATCAGGTGGCGGACCATCTCGCCGCGTTCGGCGCGGACCTCGGCCGGGAGGTCGGGCAGGCACCGGTTCAGGCCCTCGATGATCTTCTGCAGCGACGGGGCGGTGAGGGCCTCCTCGACCATGATCCGGTGCAGCGCCGGGTCGGAGACGACCTGCGCGCAGAACCGCGCGTACCAGGTGGGGCTGCCGAGTGCGGCGAGGTGTTCGAGCGCCGGGCGGACCAGGCAGTCCACCCAGCCGCGCACGTCGTCGGGGTCGGCCAGCTCGGCGACCAGGCGGGCGCGGATCTCCTCGATGCGCGTGGCGTGCTTGCGGGCGATGGCGCGGACCAGGTCGGCCTTGGTGCCGAAGTGGTAGCCGACCGCCGTGTTGTTGCCCTGCCCGGCGGCCTCGCTGACCTGGCGGTTGGACACCGCGTACACGCCGTGTTCGGCGAAGAGCCGCTCGGCCGCGGTCAGGAGCAGCTCCCGGGTCGCGTTGACCTGCTCCTCCCGCAGGGTCCTGCCTGCCATGATCACCACCGCACCGGGACTTCACGGATCACCGCGACGGCCAGTCCCTCGAGCCGTCACGGACGCGCACACCTACAATCTAAGTCACCTGATTGAAAGAAGCGTGAAGATGGTGGAGCGGGCTGCACCGCCGCGATGGCCTTCGGGATGTATGTGTTCCTCACGGTCCTGCTGATCACCGCCGTCGGGACGGTCGCGGTGCTCGGTTGCCGGCTGCTGCCCGAGACGGTGCGGGTGCGCACGGCCATGCGCGATCCCGGCACGCTCACCGATCTGCGCTGGATGGCCACCTACTACGGGTACGGCGCACTGCTCTTCCTCGCCCACCGCGTTGCTGAGGCCGTCCCCGAAGGCGCTGCTGGCGGCGCAGGTGGAGCAGCTGAGCGCGACGCGGGCCGACGCGATCGCCGCCCACGGCGCCAGCTGCGCCGTATCGAGCGGGACCTGCACGACGGCGCACAGGCCCGACTCGTGGCGCTGTCCCTGCGGATCGGGCTCGCCAAACGCGCCTACGATCGCGATCCGGACGCCGCTCGCAAGCTGCTGGACGACGCCCAGGAGCAGACCGAGCAGGCGCTGGTGGAGCTGCGGCAGGTGGTGCGCGGCATCCATCCGCCGATCCTGACCGACCGCGGCCTGGTCGGCGCCGTGCGGGCGCTGGCGGCGGGGTGGGGGTCCCCCTGCTCGAGCGAAGCCGACCTGCGGGTCACGGTGGACGTCGAGGGGCTCGAGGAGGACGGGCCGAGGGCGCCCGCCGCGGTGCGGCGGCGGGTCGACGCGCTCGACGGTGCGGTGCGGATGTCCAGCCCGGTCGGCGGCCCCACGGTCATCGAGTGGAGCTGCCGTGCGTGTGGTGAGGCCGGGCTCTGCTCCCCCTCGGGGATGACCTCGCCCCTGGCGCCTACTGCGTTTCGAGTACCGGCGAATGTCGGCAGACGGACGACGACGTGCCGGGCTGTTCCCTGGAGGCTGTACCCGACCGCTCCGGAACCGGAAGAACCCCCCTCATGACCATCCGTGTACTGCTCGCCGACGACCAGGCCCTGCTGCGCGCCACCTTCCGGATCCTGATCGACTCCTGCCCCGACATGGAGGTGGTCGGCGAGGCCACCGACGGCGCCGAGGCCGTCGACCTCGCCCGGGCCCACCGCCCCGACCTCGTCCTGATGGACATCCGCATGCCGGGCACCGACGGGCTGGCCGCCACGTCCGCGATCTGCGCCGACCCGGACCTCGCGGCGGTGCGCGTGCTGATCCTCACCACGTTCGAGATCGACGAGTACGTGGCGCAGGCGCTGCGGGCCGGGGCGAGCGGCTTCCTCGGCAAGGACGTCACCGCGGACGTACTGCTCGACGGCATCCGGACCGTGGCCGCCGGCGAGTCCCTGCTCTCCCCCACGGCGACCCGCACGCTGATCACCCGGTTCCTGGCCTCGCCGGCCGATAGCTCGCAGTCGGCCGCGCCCGAGCACCTCGCCGCCCTCACCGCCCGGGAACGGGAGGTCATGGCGTGGGTCGCCGAGGGCCACTCCAACGAGGAGATCGCCGGGAAGCTCTTCGTCAGCCCACTGACCGTGCGCACCCACGTCCACCGCGCCATGACGAAGCTGGGCGCCCGCGACCGCGCCCAACTCGTCGTGATGGCCTACCAGTCGGGGCTGGTGCGGGCCATGCCGCCGAACGCGGACAACTGAGGTCGCTCGGTCCTTCCCCTGAACGGCAGCTCGGCCGCCGTTCAGGGGAAAACGGCGGCGAGGGCGCGTGGCGCCGGGCGGGGCCGTCGACAACTGACCCGTGAGCCTGCCGCTGATCCCTCCCATGCTCGCCACACCCGGCACCCTGCCGCCCGCCGCGCAGGACGCGCGCTGGGCGTACGAGACCAAGCAGGACGGCCAGCGCGCGGTCGTCTACCTGGAAGGGGACGGCGAGCTGCTGCTGCGAGCCCGTTCCGGCGAGGACATCACGGCGGCCTATCCCGAACTGCGGCCGCTGGGCGGCGCGCTGGGCTCCACCTCCGCCGTCCTCGACGGCGAGATCCTGGCGCTGGACGAACAGGGGCGCGCCGACTTCCAGTTGCTGCAGTCCCGGATGGGGCTGGCGCACGCGCCCGCGCGGGCCGCGCGGATGGCGGCCCGCACGCCCGTCCATCTGGTGCTGTTCGACGTGATGCACCTGGCGGGCCGCTCCCTCGTCGCGCTGCCCTACACCCGGCGCCGCGGCCGGCTGGAGGAGCTGGGCCTCGGCGGGCCGTACTGGTCGACGCCGGCCGCGGTGGTCGGCCACGGCGCCGAGGCCCTGCGGGCGACCCGTGAGCACGGCCTCGAGGGGCTGGTGTGCAAGCGGCTGGACTCGGTGTACGAGCCCGGGGTGCGCTCCCGTGCCTGGATCAAGATCCGCAACATGCGCACCGAGGACGTCGTCGTCGGGGGCTGGCTGCCCGGCAAGGGACGGCTGACGGGCCTGCCGGGCTCGGTGCTGGTCGGTCAGCGCGCGGCGGGGCGGCTGCGCTACGTCGGCAATGTGGGCACCGGCTGGAGCGAGTCCGAGCGGAACCAACTGGCCCGGATGCTGCGGGAGTCGGAGACGGACACCTGCCCGTTCCACCCCGTCCCGCGGGTGCCGGGCGCGCATTGGGTGCTGCCCCGGCTGGTCGGGGAGGTCCGCTACAGCGTGCGCACCCGCTCCGGGCTGCTGCGCCAGCCGTCCTGGCTGCGGCTGAGGCCCGACCTCACGCCTGAGGAGTCGGCGGCCGAAATCCCCGACGACAGCGCCTGACACACAGCTTCGCGCCAGTTGTTGCGCTGATCGTTACCGCTGGTACTTCCGTGGCTCTTGGCACGGAAGTGAAAAGCCAGGATCCTGAACTGCCTTTCCCCCCATAGCCGTTGGGCTGCGCCCGAACCAGGAGGAGGACGCAGTGTCGTCACAGACGTCCCGCATGCACCGAAAGCGCTGGATCACCGGTCTGGCCGGTGCCGCCGCGCTCGTCGTCGCCTTCCCCAGCACCGCCTTCGCGGCCCCGCCCGCGGCGCTGCCCGCGAACGCCGACTCGGCCGAGAAGACGTACCAGCCCGCCTACGACTACGACACGGACGGCTGCTACTCCACTCCCGCCATCGGCCCGGACGGTACCGTCAACGGCGGCCTGAAGCCGACCGGTTCGCTCAGCGGCGACTGCCGTGACGCCTCCGACCTCGACAACACCAACGGCTACTCGCGCTACAAGTGCAACAACGGCTGGTGCGCCTACCTGTACGGCCTGTATTTCGAGAAGGACCAGGCGATAGCGGGCAGCAGCATCGGCGGGCACCGGCACGACTGGGAGCACGTCGTGGTGTGGGTGCAGAACAACGCGGTGCAGTACGTCTCGACGTCCAACCACGGCTCGTTCACCATCAGCCCCGCGTCGTCGGTGCGCTTCGACGGCACGCACCCGAAGATCGTCTACCACAAGGACGGCGTCAGCACGCACTGCTTCCGGCCGGCCAACTCCAATGACGAGCCGCCGGAGAACCACAAGGGCACCTGGCAGTACCCGCCGCTTGTCGGCTGGAACGGCTACCCGTCGGGCGTGCGCGACAAGCTGGTCGCGTACAACTTCGGCAGCGCCAACTTCGGTCTGAAGGACGCCAACTTCGCGAACCACCTGGCGTCGGCGAAGCCCTCGGGGATCGCGTTCGACCCCAACGCCTGACCCGGATCGGGCGCGGGACCTAGGACCCCGTCATCCAGGGCTTCCGTCCCGCGCCCGATCCCGGCACACCCGCGTGCGGCATACCGTCCGGTTCATGGCCATCACCGACACGAGCGGACAGCTCGAAGAAGCACTGGAACGCGTCCACGCATCCGGCCCGGAACGCGACGGCTGGCTGTCCAACCACGCCCCCATGGTCGTCGAAGCCCTCGCCGCACACGGTCACGCGGGCGCCGTCCACCACTGGCTGGACCTCTACCGCGACCGGCTGGAGGACTTCCCCGACCGCGTCGCCCCCGTCACCGACGACAACTGGGCCTCGGCACTGGGCGATCCGCGACGCATCGCCGACTGGACCGACCACTTCTCCCGCACGCTCGCCGAGCACCCCTGGAGGAGCGTCCTCGCCGAGTGGTGGCCGCGTCTGCTGCCCGGGATGTACGGCGGCGCCACCCACACGGTCATCCGGACCGGCCACGCCGTACGCGCCCTCCTGGCGGGCAAGAACGCGCCCCGGCTCACCGAACTCGCGCACGCACTGGGCTACTGGGCGGCACGCCACCAGCCGGTCGCCGGCGTCACCGCGCTGCCGGGCGCGCCGACCGCCACCCGGACCCTGGACGCCGTACCGGCGATCGAGCCGGGGCACCTGGGATTCCGTGACCGCCTGACCGCGGTGCGCCGACTGCCCGTCTGGGCCGGCGATGTCACCGACCCGGACACCGCGAAGGCCCGCCTCGCCGAGCTCGTCCGTGCCGCGACCCACCGCTACGCCACCCACGGCCACGGCGAGCCCACCATGCTCGTGCACGCGGCGACGGCACCCAGCGCCGTCCTGCGCACCCTCGACGCGCTCCCCCGCGACCTGTGGGCCCCCAGCCTGCACGCGGCCTGGACGGCCTCGGCGGCCGTCACCGCGATGTACGGGCCCGCCGAACCGGTCGCCCCTGTCCCGTCGGTGCGACTGACGGCCGGGGACGTCATGGAGAAGGCCCTCGCCCACGGGGACGAACACGTCATCAAGCTCGCCGACACGGCTCTGGACGTCGGGGACGAGCCCGCCCTCGCTGCCGCCCTGCGGGCGGTCGAGATCAGCCGGCCTCTGGTCTGACGTCCCCCTCGGCCAGGGCGTCGCCCAGGGCCGTCCGCCCGTACAGCACGTAGTGGCCCCGCCGCCAGGACACCAGCAGGCCCGCCTCCCGCAGGACCGAGAGGTGGGCCGACACGGTCGAGGGGGCCAGGCAGTGGCGGCGGGCGAGCTCCGTCGTCGAGGACGGGGTGGTGAGGCCGGCGAGGACGGCCGCGCGCTGGTGGCCGAGCAGCCGGGCGAGCGCCCGCGGCGGGCGCGGCGCTTCGGCGGTGTGGAGGCGGCCCATGCCTCGCGCGGGGTAGATGACGGTCGGCTGCCAGGGCCGCGCGAAGCCGCTCACCACGTCCGGCCACACGAACACGCTCGGCATGAGCAACACACCCCTGCCGTCCGGGGGTTGTACGTCCGGGACATCGGCGTACCTGCGCAGGGTGAGGGTGTGGTCGGCCCAGTCGACCGCCGGATGCAGCCCGGTGAGCAGCGCGTCGAGGCCGCCGTCAGCCGCCGCGCGCGAGCGGTGCGCGATGTCCGCCTCGAGGACGGCGCGGTGGCGCGGCCAGTCCGGGGCGAGCAGGGCGTGCCAGGCCCGCTCGGTGAGGTCGGCCAGGCGGCGCACGGTGGCGGCGGGGTCGTCGAGCGCGGCACGCCCCCGCGCTGACTCGGCGAGCCCGGGCGTGCAGGCCAGGGAGCGCGCCATCTCCGCGTGGGCCAGGGCAGGGTCGGTGGCGCGCATGCGGGCCAGCTCGTCGTCGAAGGAGGGGTACGGCTCGTGCGGGGGCGCGCCGAGGAAGTCCGGGGTGTAGCCGCCGGGTGGCGGGACGAACAGCCACAGCGGTGACAGGTCGAGGGCTGCCACGGTACGGCGTACGCGACGCAGCCAGCCCTGGTGGTAGCCGTGCCGGGACGGGCGGCGGAGCAGGCGCAGCGCCTCGTGCGTCTGGCACAGCGGCGAGATCGCGAACCGGCAGCGCGTGAGGTCGTCGGTGCCGAGGTGCAGGGCTAGCGGCATGGCGGCCCCCATGGTGAGCGGCGGTTCGTCCCGGGCCCGAGGCGGCGATTCGGCCAGAGCCCAGCAGAGGTTTCCGGACCGATGATTCGTCCTCGATCGAAAGAGTAGAGGCGTCCACGCCGACCCCGCACGCTTGCCCCGACTCCCCCTGAACAAAAGGCGGTTGGATGGGCAGCGTACGTCCGGCACCGTGGCGGCGTGCCGCCGTCGTCGCGGCGCTGATGCTGGCGGCGTTCACCTTCAACACCACCGAGAACCTGCCGGTCGGCCTGCTCCCGCTCATGGCGGAGGACCTTCGGGTGTCGCTCGCGGCCGTGGGTGCCCTGGTCACCGGGTACGGCCTGACCGTCGCCGTGGTGTCGCTGCCGCTCGCCCATGTCACCCGGTCCGTGCCGCGCCGGTATCTGCTGGCGGGGCTGCTGGGGCTGCTCGCCGTGGCGAGCTGGGTGTCGGCGCTGGGAGGGGTGTCGTACGGGGTGCTGCTGGCTGCTCGGGTGGCGACCGCGTCGGCCCAGGCGTTGTTCTGGGCGGTGATGGGGCCGGTCGCGGTCGGTCTGTTCCCGCCGGAGCGGCGGGGGCGGGTCATCGGGCTGCTGTCGGTCGGCGGTTCACTGGCCACCGTGGCCGGGGTTCCGGCCGGTACCTGGCTGGGCGGCCACACCGGCTGGCGCACGCCGTTCGCGCTGCTCGGCGTGCTGGCCCTGGTCTCGCTCGTGGTCATCGGCGTACTGCTGCCGTCGTCCCGCCCGGAGGACGGTCACTCGGCGTACGGCGCGGCCCCCGACCGGCGCGGGTACTTCGTGGTGTTGACCGTCACCGCCCTGTCGGTGACCGGTGCCTTCGCCGGGTTCACCTATGTCGTCGCCTTGCTGGACGAGGTGAGCGGATTCAGGGAGGACGCGGTGAGTGGCGTGCTGTTCGCGTTCGGCGGGGCGGCGCTGGCCGGGGTCCTGGTGACCGGGCCGCTCCTGGACCGCTTCCCGCGTGCCACGCTCGCGCTGCCGGTGGCCGTCCAGGCGGTGGCCCTGCTCGGTCTCTGGGCGGCGGGTCATGTCCCGGCGGCGACCGTCGTACTGATCATGCTGCTGGGTGCCTCGGTCGCGCCCGCCTTCATGGCGACGCAGAGCCGGGTGCTCCAGGTGGCGCCGGGCCGCACCGAGACGGCCCTCGCGGCCAACTCGGCCGCCTACAACGTGGGCATCGCCGCCGGTGCGCTGCTCGGCGGCGCGCTGCTGTCCGTGGTCGGGGTGCGTGGCACGTTCCTCGTCGGGGGGCTGCTGACGGTGGGGGCGCTCGCGGTGCTGGGCCTTCCGGTGCGGGCAGCCGGGAAGGACGGGGCGGACGGCAACGGAGGGGCGCGAATGGGGCGGTACCGTGCGGATGCGGGCTGGTGACGGTCTATCGTGTCCGCATGTCCGTCCCTGAACTGATCCGTATCGTCTCCCGCGACTCGCCGATGGCGCTCGCCCAAGTGGAGCGTGTGCGCGCCGAGTTGGCGGTCCTGCACCCCGGCGTGCGCACCGAGGTCGTGCCGGTGAAGACGACCGGTGACAAGTGGATGGGCGATCTCTCCAAGGTCGAGGGCAAGGGGGCGTTCACCAAGGAGGTGGACGCCGCGCTGGTGGCGGGCGAGGCAGATCTCGCCGTGCACTGCGTCAAGGACATCCCCGCCGACCGGCCACTGCCCGCGGGGACCACGTTCGCCGCGTTCCTGAAGCGCGACGACATCCGGGACGCCCTGATCCATCCCGGCGGCCTGACGCTGGACGAGCTGCCGGCCGGGACCCGGATCGGCACCTCCTCGGTGCGTCGCGTCGCCCAGCTGGCCGCCACTCATCCGCAGCTGCAGTGCGTGCCGTTCCGCGGCAACGCCAACCGGCGGCTGGAGAAGCTGGCCGCCGGTGAGGCGGACGCCCTGCTGCTGGCGGTGTCCGGCCTCGAACGCATCGGCCGGGCGGACGTCATCAGCGAGGTCCTCTCCCCCGAGGTGATGATGCCGCCGATCGGTGCGGGCATCCTCGCGCTGCAGTGCCGGGAGGGCGACACGGAGCTCATCGACGCGGTCAGCGGCCTCGGTGACCCGGACACCCATCGCGAGGCCACGGCCGAGCGCATGTTCCTGCACGTCCTGCAGGGGCACTGCAACAGCCCGATCGCCGGGTACGCGCGCGTGGACCGCGGCGGCGAGCTGTCCCTGCGGGCCTGTGTGTTCACCCCGGACGGCAAGACGCGGCTGAACGCCCACGAGTGGGCCGGCCGGCTGGACCCGGCCACGCTCGGCACGTCGGTGGCGGTCGCGCTGCTGCGTCAGGGAGCCCGCGAGATCATCGACGGCATCCCGCACTGAGAGGGCGTTTCGTTCCGTTGTTTAGTCCCTGGATGCCCTAATTCGTTGAGGTTCTAGGTGCCGCGCCAGCTCGGGGTGGATTCGGCTGTGAGGCGGCG
>NZ_JOFS01000034.1 GCF_000719285.1 Streptomyces bicolor
CAGCGATCACCGGGTGTCGAAGATCTGGGGGTCCCGCGAGCGGATCGTGGTCGGGCTGACCGGCGGCCCGGAGGGGCGGACGCTGATCCGCCGGGCCGCACGGCTGGCGGAGAAGGGTGCCGGCGGCGAGGTGCTCGCCGTCCACATCGCCAGCAGCGACGGGCTGACGTCCTCCTCGCCGAAGGAACTGGCCGTCCAGCGCGGGCTGGTGGAGGACCTCGGCGGCACCTTCCATCACGTCGTCGGCGACGACATCCCCGTCGCCCTGCTGGACTTCGCGCGCGGTGTGAACGCCACGCAGATCGTGCTCGGCGTCTCCCGCCGCAAGAGCTGGCAATACGTCTTCGGGCCCGGCGTCGGCGCCACCGTCGCCCGCGATTCGGGCCCCGACCTCGACGTCCACCTGATCACCCACGACGAGGCGGGCAAGGGGCGCGGACTGCCCGTGGCCCGCAGCGCGCGCCTCGGCCGGTCGCGGATCATCCGGGGCTGGCTGGTCGGGGTGCTCGGCCCTGTCGTGCTCACCGTGCTGCTGACGAACGCCGCGCCCGAAGTCGGCCTCGCCAACGACATGTTGCTGTACCTGACGCTGACAGTCGCCGCCGCGCTCCTCGGCGGCCTGCTGCCGGCCCTGGCTTCCGCGGTGGTCGGCTCCCTGCTGCTGAACTGGTACTTCGCCCCGCCCGTCCAAACGCTGACCATCGCCGACCCGAAGAACATGGTGGCCATCGCGATCTTCATAGGCGTGGCGGTGTCGGTGGCCTCTGTGGTGGACCTGGCCGCCCGCCGCACCCACCAGGCGAACCGGCTGCGCGCCGAGTCGGAGATCCTGTCCTTCCTCGCCGGGAACGTGCTGCGCGGCGAGACCAGCCTGGAGGCGCTGCTGGAGCGCGTCCGGGAGACCTTCGGCATGGAGTCGGTGGCGCTGCTGGAGCGGGAGAGCGATGTCGACCCGTGGACCTGCGCGGGCAGCGTGGGCCGCCGGCCCTGCCGGAACCCCGACGACGCGGATGTGGACGTCCCCGTGGGCGATCACATGTCGCTCGCGCTGACCGGCCGCGTACTGCCCGCCCAGGACCGCCGGGTGCTCGCCGCCTTCGCCGCGCAGTCCGCGGTCGTCCTGGACCGGCAGCGGCTGCGGCGGGAGGCCGACCAGGCGAAGGAACTGGTCGAGGGCAACCGCATCCGCACCGCGCTGCTGGCCGCGGTGAGCCACGACCTGCGGACGCCCCTCGCGGGCATCAAGGCGTCGGTCTCCTCGCTGCGCTCGGACGACGTGGCCTGGTCCGAGGAGGACGAGGCGGAACTGCTGGAGGCGATCGAGGAGGGCGCCGACCGGCTGGACCACCTGGTCGGCAACCTGCTGGACATGTCCCGCCTGCAGACCGGCACGGTCACGCCGCTGATCAGGGAGATCGACCTGGACGAGGTCGTGCCGATGGCGCTGGGAGGCGTGCCGGAGGGCAGCGTGGAGCTGGACATCCCGGAGACGCTGCCCATGGTCTCCGTGGACAAGGGCCTGCTGGAGCGGGTCGTCGCCAACGCCGTCGAGAACGCGGTGAAACACAGCCCGCGGGGCCAGGCAGTACTGGTCTCCGCGAGCGCCATCGCCGACCGCGTCGAGGTACGCGTCGTCGACCGTGGACCGGGCGTCCCGGACGAGGCCAAGGAACACGTCTTCGAGCCCTTCCAGCGCTACGGCGACGCTCCGCGCGGCGCGGGGGTCGGCCTCGGCATCGCGGTCGCCCGCGGCTTCGCCGAGGCGATGGGCGGCACGATCAACGCGGAGGACACGCCCGGCGGCGGGCTGACCATGGTGCTGAGCCTGCGGATGGCACAGGGGCGACGGCCGGGTGAGCCGGAGGTGCCGAGTGCGGTGGTTTTGTAGCGGCTCGAGCGGCTGGGGTGCGCGGCGGCCAGAGGTGCCGTTCGAAGGGATCCGCGTCAGCATCCCGTCAGCGTCCGGGCCGGCGCCGTCAGGATCACGTCAGCGTCCAGGCCGTAGCCGTCAGCATCCCGTCATGAGCGGTCCGGAACCCGGGGCGGCGGGCATAGCGTCAGTGGCAAGCCCCGGTCCGCCTCCCCGCGTCCGGGGCGATCAAGCAACTCGCCGAGCACATCAGCGATTTCCCCGACCCACCTCGGCTCCTCCCGGAGGCATCCCATGACAGACATCCTGTCCGACGAAGACCCGGAGCCCTCTGAACGGTTCCCGGCCGGCCCTCTGTACGTTCCGGTCCGGCCGGGACAGGCCGCCTGCGCGGCCCGCCTCTTCCGCACACCGATCGGTGACCGCACGGCCGTGGGGTTCACCTCGCGGCGGAAACTGACCGCGACCCTCGGCCCCGACCAGCCCTGGATCCGCCTCGCCGAGCCCGCCCTGCGCTCCCTGACCGCACCGCTCGGCGTCACCACCGTCACGGTGGACCCCCGGTTCTGCGCGCCCGCCCCTGCCCAGACCAGGCCGTCCGCGCCCGGCGTGGAGTCCGCCCCGCAGCACTCCGGTCCCCGTTTCCGTCGGGGCGCCTGGGACCCCCAGGCCGTCGGAGCGCTGCGCGTGACGGGCGCGGCGGCGCTCATCTCCGTACTCGCCCTGTGGATCGGCTGAGGGGATACCGCACGATGACCACCCTTCACGAACCCGCGGTGACCAGCCAGCCCGACGCCCTGTCAGTGTGTCCGGCCTCGGCCGTCGAGCCCCGCGACGGCGAGATCACCGTCGGCGGCGTACCGCTCGCCGAGGTCGCCGACCGTTTCGGCACGCCCGTCTACGTCATCGACGAGGACGAGATCCGCGAGCGCTGCCGCACCTACCGGCACGTCTTCCCTGACGCCGACATCCTGTACGCGGCCAAGGCGTTTCTGTGCCGCGATGGTCCACTGGGTGGCCGAGGAGGGACTGGGCCTGGACGTCTGCTCGGCCGGTGAGCTGGAGCTCGCGGTCAGCACCGGATTCCCGCCGGAGCGGATCGTGCTGCACGGCAACGCCAAGTCCCCGCGCGAGCTGGACACCGCGCTGCGCCTCGGCGTCGGCCGCATCGTCATCGACAGCCCGTCGGAGATCGCGCGGCTGGCCGCCGCGGTCGGGCCCGACGGTCACCAGAAGGTGATGGTGCGCGTCGTGCCCGGCATCAGCGCCGGCGTCCACGTGAAGATCCGCACCGGCACCGAGGAGCAGAAGTTCGGCCTGTCGATCTCCGACGGCTACGCGCAGTACGCCATCGCCCGGACCCTGGACCAGCCCCAGCTCGAACTGACCGGTCTGCACTGCCACTTGGGCTCGCAGATCACCAGCACCAAGCCCTATCTGGCCGCCGTACGGCGCATCGTCGGCCTCATGGCCCGGCTGCAGGAACAGCACGGCCTGGTCCTGCCCGAACTCGACCTAGGCGGCGGCCACGGCATCGCCTACCGCCCGGGCGAACCCGCCCTGGACCTCACCACGCTGGCCCGCAAGGTGCGTGCGGAGCTGGCCGCGGCGTGCGGGGCGGCGGGGCTCACCGTTCCCCGGCTCATCATCGAACCCGGGCGGGCGATCGCCGGTCCGGCGGGGATCGCGCTCTACCACGTCCTCGCCGTCAAGCGCACCGGCGCGCACACCTACGTCGCCGTCGACGGGGGCATGAGCGACAACCCCCGGCCCGCGCTGTACGGGGTGCGCTACGCGCCCCGCCTGGTGGGCCGGCACAGCACCGCGGCCCCGGCTCCGGTGACCGTGGTGGGCCGCCACTGCGAGGCGGGTGACATCGTCGCCGCGGACGTGGAACTCCCCGAGGACATCCGCCCCGGAGACCTCCTCGCCATCCCGGCCGCCGGCGCCTACCACCTGTCCATGGCCTCCGGCTACAACCTGGTCGGCCGCCCGCCGGTGGTCGCCGTGGCCGACGGACAGGCCAGGCTCCTGATCCGCCGCGAGACCCTGGACGACATCCGCAGCCGCGACGTGGGGCTGTAACCCGGGCCCCTGGTCCACCCCCGGACGAGGACGGCCCGATCCTCCTCCGGAGGCGCCGCGCTCCCGTGCGCTTGTCGCGTCCGGGGCACCTCCTTACAGTCCGCTCCGTAATGTTCGTCGAGTAAGCCGAATGTTTCGCCACCGGGGTGACGCGCATGCGGACGTACGACAACCCGGTCATCGGCGGCTTCCATCCCGACCCCAGCGTCTGCCGCGTCGGCCAGGACCACTGGTGCACTGGCGGCAGATCGGCAATGTGCTCGACAGGCCGGGGCAGTTGGAGCTCGGGGACGACGTCCCGGCCTCCGACCCGCTGACCGGGAAAGCGCTCGAAGGTCCTTTCCCGGGTGTGGTCCGGGACCGGCGTGCAGCACCCCGAGGCGCCGCATCTGTACCGCGTCGGCGACTGGTGGTACCTGATGCTCGCCGAGGGCGGTACGGCCGCCCCATCCAGTGCACCGGCGCGCCGCCCGCCCCACGGGACGACTTCGACGCCGTGAACCTGCATGCCGCCGGCGACAGCCTCGACCGGCCGGGCTATCCCTTCGTCGGGCGCCGCCAGCAGCACCCCGACTGCCGGTTCGAGGCCCGTCCGGATCCCGGAACGGGCCGCGCCGGACTGTCCGTTCGCCTGGACGAGGCCCACCACTGCGACCTGGAGGTCGGCGGGGGAGAGGCCCGCGTGATCGCCCGCATCCGCCCGGCACGGCAGTGCCTCGCCCGGCAGCCGGTGCCCGCGATCGGTTGGCGGCACATTCACCGCGTACAAGGGGTTGCCACCGTTTGGCAGCTGTCTCTAGGGTGCGGCAGCAACGAAGCTTTCTGAATCTCTTCCGAAACTTTCGGTCCAGTGGACGGTCATGGACGGACCGTCCCGTACCCAAGGAGCGCATGATGGGCGACCCGGGACTGTCCCGCCGCGGCTTCCTGGCGGCCTCCGCCGCAGCCGGTGTGGGCATGACGGCACTGAGCGGTTGCGGCGGCGACTCGGGCGGAGGGTCGTCGGACGGCACGACCACCATCGAGTGGTGGAACATCTCCACGACCGAGCCGGCGAAGAGCGTCTGGGCGGCGCTGGCCAAGAAGTTCGAGGCCCAGAACCCCAAGGTGAAGATAAAGATCGTCCAGCTGGAGAACGACGCCTACAAATCGAAGATGACGGCGCTGACCGCCTCCGGGAAGCTCCCCGACATCTTTCACACCTGGGGTGGCGGCGTCCTCCAGCAGCAGGTGGACGCCGGGCTCGTCGAGGACCTCACCGACCGGACGAAAGATTTCTCCGGCAGTCTGCTGCCGGTCGCGAAGGAGCCCTATCTCCTCGACGAGAAGGTGTACGGCATCCCGTTCGACATGGGCATGATCGGCTTCTGGTACAACAAGGCGCTCTTCAAGGACGCCGGCATCACCGAGCCCCCGACCACCTGGAGCGGCTTCCTCGACGCCGTACGCGAGTTGAAGGCCAAGGGCACCACCCCACTCGCCCTCGCCGGCAAGGAGAAGTGGCCCGGCATGTACTACTGGGCCTACCTCGCGATGCGCACCGCGGGCGCCTCCGCCCTCCAGAAGGCCTACGACGACAAGGACTTCACCGGCGACGCCTTCGTCCAGGCCGGTCAGCACCTCCAGGAACTCGTCGACCTCCAGCCGTTCCAGAAGGGCTTCCTCGGCGCCGCCTACTCCACCCCCACCGGCCAGGCCGCGGCCGTCGGCAACGGCAAGGCGGCGATGGAACTCATGGGCCAGTGGGCCCCGGTCGTCCAGGCGGACTCGGGCAAGGGCCTCGGCGACGACCTCGGCTTCTTCCCGTTCCCCGCGGTCGACGGCGGCAAGGGCACGATCACCGAGGTGTTCGGCGGGGGCGGCGGACACGCACTGCGCAGCGGGGCGCCGCAGGCCGCCGTCGACTTCCTCAAGTTCTTCGCCTCGGAGGCGACGGACGTGGAGCTGGTCAAGAAGACCGGCGTCCTCCCTGTGGTCCCGGCGGCCGAGAGCGCCATCACCGACCCCAACATCAAGGCCGTACAGGCCCAACTGAAGGCCGCCACCGGTTTCCAGCTCTACCTCGACCAGGCGTACGCGCCCGCCGTCGGCCAGGAGGTCAACGACAGCGTCGGCGCCCTCATCGCCGGGTCCAAGTCCCCGCAGCAGGTCGCGCAGTCGATCACGCAGACCGCGAAGGAAGAGCAGTAGCCTGCGATGACCTCCACGTTCCTGCCGTCCGCCGACAAACAGCCCGGCCCCGACGTCGACCTCCCGCCCCCGGCCAAAGGCACGGGCCGGGCGCGGGCCCGGCGGCGCGTGCTGCACTGGCTCACCGCGGTCGGCTTCCAGGTGCCCGCGCTGGCGCTGTTCATCGTCCTGGTGCTGCTGCCGATCCTGTTCGCGCTGTACGCCGCCTTCTTCCGCTGGGGCGGCTTCGGGATGCCGTCCGACTACATCGGCGCCGACAATTTCACCCGGCTCTTCGACGACCCGGTCTTCCTGGGCGACCTGTGGCGCTGCTTCGTCCTGGTCGCCCTGACCCTGGTGCTCCAACTGCCGTTCGCGCTCGCCCTGGCCGTCGCGCTCAACCAGCGGATCCGCGGCCGGGCCGTGTACCGGATGCTGTTCTTCGCGCCGTACGTGCTGTCCGAGGCCATCACCGGCGTCCTGTTCAGCATGATCTTCGCCCCCGACGACGGACTCGCCGACCGGATCCTCGGCGGCATCGGCCTGGACGGGCTCGGCGGGGAGTGGTTCGCCGATCCGTCCATGGTCATGGCCACCCTGTTCCTGGTCATGACGTGGAAGTACTTCGGTTTCCACATGATGCTGTACCTGGCCGGACTCCAGTCCATCCCCAGGGAGTTGACCGAGGCGGCGCTGATCGACGGCGCCGGACCCTGGCAGCGGTTCCGCAACGTCACCCTGCCGCTGCTCGCGCCCACCCTGCGCATCAGCGTCTTCCTGGCGGTCATCGGGTCGATCCAGCTGTTCGACCTGGTGTGGGTGGTCACCCAGGGCGGCCCCGACCACCACTCCGAGACGATGGCCGTGACCATGTTCCAGTACGGCTTCAAGCGCTACCAGGTCGGCTACGCCAGCGCGATCAGCGTGGTGATGTTCGGCATCAGCCTTGTCTTCGCCCTCGCCTACCAGCGGTTCGTGCTCCGCCGTGACCTCGAAGGGGCCACCACGACGATGAGGGGGGACGGCACATGAGCCGCAAGACCCTGCGGAACCTGCCCCTGCACGTGATCCTCGTCGCCGTGGGCGCGGTGATGGCCGTACCGCTGCTCTACGCCCTCCTCTCCGGCTTCAAGTCCACCGACCAGCTCTCCCGCAACCCCGTAGGGCTGCCCACCCCCTGGGTGACCGGCAACTACACCGGCATCCTCGGCTCCGGCGACTTCTGGCGGCTCCTCGGCAACAGCACGCTGATCGCCGTCGCGACGTGCGTCATCGTCGTCGCGGTCTCCGCGCTCTCCGCGTTCTCCTTCGCCCGGTTCGCCTTCCGCGGGCGGGAGTTGCTGTTCACCCTGTTCACGATGGGACTGATGTTTCCCTTCGCGGTGGCCGCCCTGCCGCTGTTCCTGCTGCTGCGCTCCATGGGCCTGCTGGACAACCCGCTGGGCGTGATCCTGCCGCAGGCCGCCTTCGGGCTGCCCATGACGATCATCATCCTGCGGCAGTTCTTCCGGCAGATCCCGGGCGAGCTGGAGGAGGCCGCCACGCTCGACGGATGCGGTCCGCTCGGGTTCTTCTGGCGGGTGCTGCTGCCCATGGCGCGGCCCGCGCTCGGCACGGTCTCGGTCCTGGCGGTCGTCACCAGCTGGAACAACTTCTTCCTGCCGCTGCTGGTGTTCACCGACTCCACCTGGTGGACGCTGCCCATCGGCGTCCAGCAGTTCCAGGGCCAGTACTCGGCTGACTACGCCCGCGTCTTCGCCTACCTCGTGCTGGCCATGATCCCGGCCCTCGCCTTCTACTCGGTCGCCGAGCGCCAGCTCGTCGGCGGCCTCACCGCCGGCGCCACCAAGGGATGACGCGCGCGCAGGCGGACGTACGGCTCACCCCGCACCCCTTACGTGAGGAGTCGCACCATGCGCAAGAACCGTCTCAGACTCGCCGGTGTCCTCGCGGCCGTCCTGGTCGCAGTCACCGCCCCGGCCGTCCAGGCCCAGGACAAGGAGCCCACGCTCGCCGACCTCGCCCAGCGCCACGGCCGCTACTACGGCAGCGCCACCGACAACCCCGAGCTCGTCGACGAGCCCTACAAGGCCGTCCTGGGCAGCGAGTTCGACATGATCACCCCCGGCAACGGCATGAAGTGGTACGCCACCGAACCCCAGCAGGGCGTCTTCGACTTCTCCCAGGGCGACGAGATCGTGAACCTCGCCCGCGCCAACCACCAGCGCGTCCGCGGCCACACCCTGGTCTGGCACAGCCAGCTGCCCGACTGGCTCACGAGCCGTGAGTGGACGGCGCCCGAACTGCGGGCGGTGCTGAAGAAGCACATCCAGACCGAGGTGCGGCACTACCGCGGCAAGATCTACGCCTGGGACGTCGTCAACGAGGCGTTCAACGAGGACGGCACGTACCGCGAGACGATCTTCTACAGGACGCTCGGCCCCGGCTACATCGCCGACGCCCTGCGCTGGGCCCACCAGGCCGACCCCAAGGCGAAGCTCTACCTCAACGACTACAACGTCGAGGCGATCGGCCCGAAGAGCGACGCCTACTACAAGCTGGCCAAGGAGCTGAAGGCCCAGGGCGTCCCCCTGCACGGCTTCGGCCTGCAGGCCCATCTGGCGCTCCAGTACGGCTATCCGGCCACCCTCGAGGACAACCTGCGCCGCTTCGCCCGGCTCGGCCTCGACACCGCGCTCACCGAGGTCGACGTACGGATGCTGCTGCCCGCGACCGAGGAGAAGCTGGCCCAGCAGGCCGACTGGTACCGGGACATGACCGAGGCGTGCCTGGCGGTGCGCCGGTGTGTGGGGATCACCCTCTGGGACTACACGGACAAGTACTCCTGGATCCCGGCGTTCTTCCCGGGCGAGGGCGCCGCGCTGCCGTGGGACGAGGAGCTGCGGCCGAAGCCGGCGTACTTCGCGATACGGGAGGCGCTGCGGTAGAGCCGTGGGCGGGGGCGACCGGTGCGTCACGCTGAGTGACCACCCCTGAACGCACGTCGGGGCCGGCTCGCAGTGATCTGCGACCGGCCCCTGGAGGAACGCCGGGCGTCCGTCGCGCCGCCCGGTGATGCGGGGCCTCTCCGGCGTGATCCGCCGGCAGGCGTTACGCGGCGGTTACCACCTTGCCGCTGCCCAGCGGACGGTGCGGGGCGATGATCTGGCCGTCCGGCAGGAGCTCACCGGTGTCCTCGAAGAGCAGAACACCGTTGCACAGCAGGCTCCATCCCTGCTCCGGGTGGTGCGCCAAGAGGCGGGCGGACTCCCGGTCGGCGGAGCTGGCTGACGGGCACGGTGGCTGGTGCTGGCACATGGAAGGGATCTTTCGCTCTGTCGTGATGTGTGAGATGGCTGTCGTGTCTGTTTCGCGGCGTGAAGCCTCGTTCATTGCCGCCCCCCCGTTGATAGGTCGGTCGGAACCCAGTGTTGCCCCACGGGCGTCAATCCGCAGGGATTTCGCAGCACCGCTTTCTCACAGGTTGATGACGCATCCCGCACGCCGACGGTTCATCCCAACTCCACGGTTACTTCGGATGGTTCGCCATGGTCGGATGGGGCTAGTCCGGGTGGACCGGGAGGCTTGCTGGGCTCATTCGAGCACATTCTCGCTCGTACGAGTTATTCACCGTTCGTGCGTGCGCGTTTCTCGCTGTCCGATTTCCTGTTGTCCGATACGAGCCTAATCCCGTCGCCGAACAGTCGCGTACCCCGCGGCCCGGAAGAGGGCGGCGGGGTACGGAGGCGCTCGCGCGGTGGGCCGTCAGGCGGGTGAGCCGAGCAGCGGGGGCAGCGGAGGCAGTGGAGCCGGGGTCGCCCGGTGGGTCAGCACCGGGAGCAGCTCGGCGACCCGGTGCGGCACGTGGGACGCGATGCCGGGCGGGGCCGGGGCCAGCGGGATGAGGATGTCCGTGGCGTCGGGGTGGCCGGCGGCGCCGTCCGCGGCGCAGTCGCCGTGCAGCCAGAGGGTGAGCATGTACAGGCCGGGGAACGACAGCAGGCGCGGCTGGACGGGCTGCCGGATCGTCTCCGCCTGCCGCAGCGCACGCTCCGTGGAGGCGATGTACGGGCCCTCGAAGAAGTGCGAGAAGGCCCAGCCGTCGGGGGTCAGCCGGGTCTCGGCCGCGGCCACCGCACGTTCGCCGCAGCGGATCAGGAAGCGCCAGCCGGCCAGCCGCGTCGCGGACACACCCGCCGGGGTGATCTCGTCCACGACGTGCACGGGCAGCGGGAGTTCGGGTGTCGCGGGTCCCTGGGCCGCGCGCAGGGAGGGTGTTTGGGCCTCGCGGACCGCGGTGGGCGAGCCGAGTGCGGTGAGGACGGAGCGAAGGGCGGGCGCGGGAGCCGGGGGAACATGCAGCGGCATGGTGGGTCGCCTCTCATTCGACAGGCACGGTGGCGCGAGGGCGGGGCAGGGCGGGGGCGGACGGCGCTGTCTGCTCACGGAGGTCAGAGAGGCGGGGGCCGGGGTCAGGGAGCGCGAGGGGGTGAGTGAGGCCTGCCGTATGTCACCTGACAGCAGGCCCTGGGACCGCGGGCGCCAACCCTCTGCCTTGATTGCGGAGTTTAGACGACAAGTGTTCGCACGGTGTTTCGTCTAACCGCTTTCGGTGCACCCGGCAAGGGTCTATTCGGTCGTCGATATGCGGGAATCATCCCGATTCCCGGCCGGTCGTACGGCGTTGACCTCGAGAAATGTGCCGGATGCGATCGGCCAATTGTCGTCGGCGTTTTTCACGAGTTCGGTGGCCATCCGAAACTGCAGGGTGCCGCATGCCCGGTGAATGTGCCGCCGGTCACGCCCGACAGCCTAGCGGGCGCGGGACCCGCGCGGGACGTTATCGATCGCTTCGGCTGGGCATCATCCCACCTGACCCGGGAGACCGGCGGCAGGATCCAGGGCCCGCCCTGGCCCCGCCCATCCGAGGAGGGACGCTTCGATGGGGGAGAAGGTCGTGGCAGGTCGGTTCGATCTGTCCGATCGCCAGCGCTACCGCGAGAAGCTGCGGCAGTGTCTGACGGGCCTGGAGCGGCTGCTGGAGGAGGAGCGGTTCGACCGCCCCAAGAACCTCATGGGGCTGGAGATCGAATTGAACCTCACCGGCGCCGACGGCATGCCGAAAATGCTGAATGCGCAGGTGCTCGAGCGGATTGCGAGCCGTGATTTCCAAACAGAACTCGCCATGTTCAATCTGGAAGTCAACATAGCCCCACACCGGTTGCAGGGGCGGGTATTCGACCGGCTCGCCGAGGAACTCCGTACGTCACTGGCATATGCCGACCGAAAAGCCGGTGAGCTCGACGCGGGAATCGTGATGATCGGCATTCTGCCGACCCTGGACCGGGATGACCTGGTCTCCTCGAACCTCTCCGCCGTCGACCGCTACACCCTCCTCAACGACCAGATCGTGGCCGCCCGCGGCGAGGACTTCACGCTCGACATCGACGGCGTGGAGCGCCTGAGCTGCACCTCGAAGTCCATCGCCCCCGAGGCCGCCTGCACCTCCGTCCAACTGCACCTCCAGGTCACCCCGGGCCGCTTCGCCGACGTGTGGAACGCGGCGCAGGCGATCGCCGCGGCCCAGGTCGCCGTGGGCGCCAACTCGCCCTTCCTCTTCGGACGCGAGCTGTGGCGCGAGTCCCGCCCGCCGCTGTTCCAGCAGTCCACCGACACCCGCCCGCCCGAGCTCCAGGCGCAGGGCGTGCGGCCGCGCACCTGGTTCGGGGAGCGGTGGATCACCTCGGCGTACGACCTCTTCGAGGAGAACCTGCGCTACTTCCCGGCCCTGCTGCCGATCTGCGACGACGAGGACCCGCTCGAGGTCCTCGACGCCGGCGGCACACCCACGCTCGCCGAGCTCGTCCTGCACAACGGCACCGTGTACCGCTGGAACCGCCCGGTCTACGGCATCGCCGACGGCGTCCCCCACCTGCGCGTGGAGAACCGCGTGCTGCCCGCCGGCCCCACCGTCACCGACGTCATCGCCAACACGGCCTTCTACTACGGCGTCGTCCGCGCCCTCGCCGAGGAGTCGCGGCCCGTGTGGACCCGGCTGCCCTTCGAGGCGGCGGCCGCCAACTTCGACGAGGCCTGCAGGCACGGCATCGACGCGCGGCTGCGCTGGCCCCGGCGGGGGCGCTACGGCGGGACGACCGAGGTCGACGCGGTGAGCCTCGTCCGCGACGAACTGCTGCCGCTGGCCGAGGCCGGCCTGGACGCGTGGGGAGTCGAGCCGGCCGACCGGGACCTCTACCTGGGCGTCATCGAGGAGCGCTGCCGACGGCGTATGAACGGCGCGTCCTGGCAGGCGGCCACCTTCCACCGGGCACGGGAGACCGGGATGACCCGGGAGGCGGCACTGGCGGCGACGACCCGGCGGTACCGGGAGCTGATGCATCGCGGGGATCCGGTGCACATGTGGCCGGTGGGGTTGCCGGCGGCAGTGCCGTTGGGGTGACCGCCGTTCGACGGGGGTCGCCTATGCCCGTCCCATACTGATCGGGCAAGCTGTGACGTCCCATGACGGCGGTGCCCCGCCCCGTTGCCCTGCTGAACCCTGTGCCGGGGTGCGGCCGTATGGCAGGCAAGGGGTGGGTCCGCCCCGTACGAGGCACTCAACTGGAGGCACGTGTGCAGGGCGCGGCAGGCCCCGTGGCCGATTCCTATCCGCACGAGCGGCCCTCGCGACGGATCTTCCGCGACGAGACGCTGCTCGTCCTGGGGCTCTCGCTCGGTGCGAGCGGCGTGTCCGCCCTGATCAGTTTCATCGGATCGGTCACCAAACCCGGCGGTCTCAAGGACCAGGCGGCCACCCTCAACGCCTCGGCCGCCCCGGGACGTCCCTGGCTGGACCTCGCCTGGCAGCTGTTCGGGATCACGACCGCGCTGGTGCCCGTGGTACTCGTCGCGCACTTCCTGCTGCGCGAGGGAGAGAGCCTGCGCACGCTCGGCTTCGACCGCACCCGCCCCTGGCCCGACCTCGGTCGTGGAGCGGCGATCGCGGCGGTGATCGGCAGCACGGGAATCGCCTTCTACCTGTTGGCCCGTGGGCTCGGCTTCAACCTCACCGTGGTGCCCGAGGCGCTGCCCGAGGTGTGGTGGAAGTACCCGGTGCTGATCCTTTCGGCGATGCAGAACGCGATCCTCGAAGAGGTCATCGTCGTCGGCTATCTCCTGCGCCGCCTGGGCCAGTTGGGCTGGACGCCCGGCACCGCGCTGGTGGCCAGTTCGGTACTGCGCGGTTCGTACCACCTCTACCAGGGCATCGGCGGCTTCCTGGGCAACATGGCGATGGGCGTGGTGTTCGTGTACCTGTACCGGCGCTGGGGCCGGGTGGGTCCGCTGGTGGTGGCGCACTCCCTGCTCGACATAGGGGCGTTCGTGGGATACGCGCTGCTGGCGGGCAAGGTGGACTGGCTGCCGACGGCGTGACACGCGTCGAAGGGGGGCGTACGACGGTCTCGTACGCCCCCCTTCGACGTGCCCTGGTCTCTTCGACGTGCCCTGCCCCCTTAGCCGCGCCCGGTGATGTGGCTGGTGGCTAGGCGATCAGCTCCCCTTCGATGACGGTCACCGCGCGGCCGCTCAGCAGGGTGCGGCCGCCACGGAGTTCCGTTCGGACCCGGCCGGAGCGACGGGAGGCCTGCAGGCCGGTGAGTTCGGCCCGGCCGAGGCGCTCGGACCAGAACGGGGCGAGGGCCGTGTGGGCGCTGCCGGTGACCGGGTCCTCGTCGATGCCGATGTTCGGGAAGAAGCAGCGCGAGACGAAGTCGTAGCCCCGGGTCGGGTCCTCTGCGCGGGCGGTGGCGATGATGCCGCGCGCGGAGTGGGCGCCGAGGGCCTTGAGGTCCGGGGTGAGGGCGTGGACCGTCTTCTCGTCGGCGAGTTCGAGGAGCAGGTCGCCGACGTTCGGGCCGGTGTCGAAGGCGGTGAGCGGCTCGGCGCCCAGCGCCTGGGCGACCCCGTCCGGGACCTCGACCGGCGTGAGCGGGGCGGTCGGGAAGTCGAGCGTGACGGAGCCGTCCTCGCGGGGCGTGGCGACGAGCACGCCACTGCGGGTGGCGAATCGCATGGGCCCCTCGTGGGCGCCGGTGCTGTGCAGTACATGGGCCGTGGCGAGCGTGGCGTGCCCGCACATCGCCACCTCGGCGAGGGGAGTGAACCACCGCAGCGCCCAGTCGGCCTCCCCGCCCTCGGCCAGCCGGTGCGCGAACGCCGTCTCGGCCTGATTGACCTCCATGGCCAGGTTCTGGAGCCAGTCGTCCTCCGGGAAGCCGTCGAGAAGCAGGACCCCGGCCGGGTTGCCGGCGAAGGGGCGGTCGGTGAAGGCGTCGACGATTCGAATCCGCATGGCGTTGACGCTAGGGGGTGCGGGGAGGGGGCGGCCAAGGCCAATTCGGGGCTGCCGGCCCGATTTCGGGCGGGGTCAGGGGGCGGCATCGACCCTTGCCGCGCGAACTATTCCGATATATCGTTGAGGCATCGCGACAGATCAACGATGGAATGGAGTGATTGCGATGCGTTCCCATGGATACGAGCGTGGACACGGTGGACACGGCCGAGGCGGCTTCGAGGGACTTCGGGGCGCTTTCGGGCCCTTCGGTCCGGGCGGCCCCGGCTTCGGTGGGCCCGGATTCGGGCCCGGCCCCTGGGGGCACAGGGGTGGCCGCGGGGGACCGCGAGGAAGGGCGCGGCGCGGTGATGTGCGGGCGTCGATCCTCGCCCTGCTGAAGGACCGTCCCATGCACGGCTACGAGATGATCCAGGAGATCGCCGAGCGCAGCGGCGGGGCCTGGAAGCCCAGCCCCGGCTCGGTGTACCCCACCCTCCAGCTGCTGGAGGACGAGGGCCTGATCGCCAGCGAGAGCGAGGGCGGCAAGAAGCTGTTCTCGCTCACCGAGTCCGGCCGCGAGGCGGCCGACGCCGGGCCCGAGGCCCCGTGGGAGGAGGCCTCTCGCGGTGTCGACTGGGAGGCCCTCGGTGAGATCCGCCAGGCCGGCTTCGGTCTGATGGAGGCCTTCGGGCAGGTCTGGAAGACGGGCAGCAAGGACCAGCGCGACAAGGCGCTGGCCGTCATCAACGACGCCCGCAAGAAGCTGTACCTGATCCTCGCCGACGAGGACTGAGCGGGACCGGCGGCCTTTCCGCCATGAGTGAAGGCGCCCCGTGGAGTGATCCGCGGGGCGCCTTCCTGTCTGCTGTGAGAGCGCTCAGGTCACCAATCCGGCCAGCTTCCGCAGCGACTCGTTCAGCGCCGCCGTGGCCGAATCCTTCAGTTTGCCCGCCATCAGCGATACGGCCGCACCGGTGAACTCGCCGTCGATACGCACCCTCGTGGCGTCGTCGCCGTCCGGCGTCAGCGTGTAGCGCGTGGCCACGCTCACCGCCATCGGACCCTTGCCGCGAATGGCCAGCAACCGCGCCGGCTCCAGTTCCTCGATGGTCCACTCGACCTCGGCCGGGAAGCCCATGAGCTTCATGTTCTCCTGGAAGGTCCCGCCCACTTCGAGGGCCGTGGGACCGCCGCCCGGGAAGCTGGTGTGGGTGGCGTTCCACTCCCCGTACGCGGACCAGTCCGTCAGCTGGGCCCAGACCTTGTCGGCCGGTGCCTCGATGCGTTCCTCCGCGCTGACTTCGGCCATGCGACCACCCCTTCGTCTCGGGCTACGGTGTCGCGGAACGTAGCCGTGGGGCCCGGAACATTCAATACTGATGAACCGTCAGAAAGCGTGGAGACGGGAGCCGGTCCCGGGGCTCAGCCCACCAGCCGTTGACGGACTGTCTGCCGTCCACGGCGGGCAGCCCCACGAGCCAGCACCTGCACTCCATGTCCCTGAGGGACGTGCGACGGAGCGCCTTGGTTGTGTACGAGGCGCATGGCAAAGGGGTGCGCGCCCCTCCGGGGCTTTCGGCGTGATCTCATCCGTAAGGAGGATATTCCGGCGGGTCGAGTCCACTCTGTGTGGGACGCGAAAATGCTTCCTCCCGCGGATGACCTGGCGCGAAGTGGTTGATGGGGTAGGGGGTGTGCAACCCCGTATCCCCCGGCAGTCGGCCCAGGAGCCGGACTGCCGGCGCCCGGACGCCGCGGCGGACGATGTCAGGCTCAGCGACGAGCTGGCAGCGGTGGTCTCCGGCGCCCGCCGCCGGGCCGTCAGGGACGGGGACCGGCAGATCGACACGGCCCATCTGCTGCACTCGCTCCTGGAGCACGACCCGGACGTCTACGCCGTCTTCGGCGACGGCCCTCAGATCGCCCGCCTGCTCGGCTACCTCGTGCAGCGCACCATCGGCTACGGCCTGCGCTGGCAGGGCACCGTCGAGGACTCCGGCGCGGTACCCGTCGTGATGGACGGCGAGGGCTTCTCCCCGCTGGCCGCGAGCGCCATGGAGCACGCCCGCCGACGTGCCGCCGGGCGCGGTGCCACCCAGGCCCGCGGCATCGACCTGCTCGCGGCGATCGTGCTGGACCCGCAGGCACGCGCCGTCGAGGTGCTCGACCGCGCCGGCGTCGACGCGAACGCGCTGCGCGCCCGGATCGACGAGCACCGCGACGAGTACGTCGGCGGCGACACCGGCCGCTAGGCGCCAGCCTCAGGCGAGCGGCTGCCCAGCCCTCGTGCCGGCCGCCGCACAGCCCTCCGCCCCGCACCGACTCCGCGACCGCCCCACCCCGCAGCCCAGAGCACCCCGCTCCCGTCCACTCGCTGAGACAGGTGTCACCGGGGATGACGCTCCTGTCATCGCCTGTCATCATGTGCCGGTGCGTACGTATGAGAGCAGTCGGGCCGGCCGCGGCAAGGGCGTCGGGCTCGGTCTGGCGATCGGTTCCGCGGTCGCCTTCGGAGGGTCCGGTGTCGCGGCCAAGCCGCTGATCGAGGCGGGGCTCGACCCGCTGCACGTGGTGTGGCTGCGGGTGGCGGGCGCCGCCCTGGTGATGCTGCCGCTCGCCGTACGCCACCGGGCCCTGCTGCGTCGCCGTCCCGCGCTGCTCGCCGGGTTCGGGCTGCTCGGGGTGGCCGGTGTGCAGGCGTTCTACTTCGCCTCGATATCCCGGATCCCGGTCGGCGTCGCGCTGCTCGTCGAGTACCTGGCGCCCGCCCTCGTCCTCGGCTGGGTGCGGTTCGTGCAGCGACGGCCCGTGACGCGTGCCGCCGCCGCCGGCGTGGTCCTCGCGGTCGGCGGCCTCGCCTGCGTCGTCGAGGTCTGGTCGGGGCTGAGCTTCGACGCCCTCGGACTGCTCCTCGCGCTCGGCGCCGCCTGCTGCCAGGTCGGCTACTTCGTCCTGTCCGACCAGGGCAGCGACTCCGGCGACGCCGCCCCCGACCCGCTCGGCGTCATCGCCTACGGCCTGCTCGTCGGCGCCGCCGTCCTGACCGTCGTGGCCCGCCCCTGGAACCTGGACTGGTCGGTCCTCGCGGACACCGCAGACATGAACGGCACCCCGGTCGCGGCCGCCGTGCTGCTGGCCTGGATCGTGCTCGTCGCGACCGTGATCGCGTATGTCACCGGCGTGGTCTCGGTACGACGGCTCTCGCCGCAGGTCGCCGGAGTCGTGGCCTGCCTCGAAGCGGTCATCGCGACCGTCCTCGCCTGGTTCCTGCTCGGCGAGCACCTCTCGGCGCCCCAGATCGTCGGCGGGGCGGTCGTCCTCGTCGGGGCGTTCATCGCGCAGTCGTCCGCGCCCGCCAAGACCCCGGCCGAGCCGGTGGCGAGCGGCGGTCCCGAGCGCGAGTTGTCCGCCCGCGGAAACGTCACCTAGGCTGCGCCATCATGCCTTCGACACTCGTTCTTCCGCCTCCGGCCGCCTGAGGCGGGCCCTCCGGAACACCGGCCCGGCCGTCCCGCCGGGCCGAACGGTGCTGCCCGCAGACGAAGTCCACGGACCCCGCTGAGCCGGGCTCCTCCCAGAACTTCTGCATGTCTGCGGAGAACAACTCGTGTCGAACACCTCTGTCTCCGGCCTGCCCATCGGGCGAGGCCTCATCTACCTGATCATCGCCGGCGCCGCCTGGGGCACCGCGGGCGCGGCCGCCTCCCTGGTCTACCGGACCAGTGACATGGGGCCGGTCGCCCTCTCCTTCTGGCGCTGTGCCGTCGGCTTCGTGCTGCTGCTCGCCGTGCGGCTCCTGCGTCCACGCAACCGGACCGCCGTCGTCGTATCCGAGCCCCTCGGCCGCAAGGCGCTGCGAGCCGGGGTCACGGGCCTCGGGCTGGCGGTGTTCCAGACGGCCTACTTCGCGGCCGTGGAGGCCACCGGACTCGCGGTGGGCACCGTCGTCGCCCTCGGCGCCGGTCCCGTCTTCATCGCGCTCGGCGCCCGGCTGACCCTGGGGGAGCGGCTCGGCCGCGGCGGCGTCGCGGCCGTGGCCGGCGCGCTCACCGGGCTCGCGGTGCTCGCGCTCGGCGGCCAGGGCGCGACCGTACGACCGTGGGGCGTGCTGCTCGCACTGGTGTCGGCGGCCGCCTACTCCGTGATGACCCTCCTGACCCGCAAGTGGGGCCGCGACGGCGGGACCGACGCCGCCGCCACCTCCGTCTGGGCCTTCGCGGTCACCAGCCTGAGCCTGCTGCCGTTCGCCCTCGCCGAGGGCCTCCTGCCGCACACGGCCGACCCCGTCCGGCTCGGCTGGCTGGTGGCGTACATCGCGGCCGTGCCCACGGCCCTCGCGTACGCGCTCTACTTCGCGGGCGCGGCCGCCGTACGGTCCGCCACCGTGTCCGTGATCATGCTGCTGGAGCCGGTCGGCGCGGCGGTGCTCGCCGTCGCCCTGCTCGGCGAACACCTGACGGCGCCGACTGTCGCGGGCACCCTGCTGATGCTCGGGTCGGTCGCGGGTCTCGCGGTGGCGGAGACCCGCGGGGCGAGGCGGGAGCCGCTGTCGGCGTGATGCCGAGGGGCTCTGCACCACACGGGTGGAGGGCCCCTTCGCTCAGGCTCGGCGTCGGCGCCGCAGGTGCTCGTGTGCCGCCGCGTCGCGCGGACCGCTCCGGGCCACCAGACGGTCCGCGATCCTGTCCTTGACCTCCTCGGTCCGGTGATTGGCGTACTTGAACTTGGCCCGTACGCCGGTCACTTCGAGCCGCACGCCGCGCAGCCCGGACAGCATGCGGCCGTACGGCACCTCGCCCACCGCGACGCGTGCCGAGCCGCCCTCCGGCTGGAAATGGCCGACCTGGCGGTTGAGCAGCTCGGCCTTCTCCGCGGGGTCGTCGACGACACGGGCCCGGCACCGGAGTTGGACCGCGGCGTAGAAGCTGGTCGGGGTGCCGTGCTCGGGCGGGTCCTCCGGTGCCGCCTGCCAGGGGCCGGGCACGTACACGTAGTCGTCGACCACACTCAGGACGACCTCGGGGTTCTCAAGCAGCGCGGGCCACATCGGGTTGGGGCGGGCCAGGTGCGTCAGGACCTCGCCGCGCTCGGCGTCGTAGACGAAGTGCAGCGGCTGGGCATACGGCGGCTCGCCGTCCCGTCCGTTGACGACGAGCTGCCCGAAGTCGTGGACGGCCAGCCACCGCTGCCACTCGGCGTCGTCGAGGGGCGCGTCCCAGGGGTGGACCAGCATCACAGGGCTCCGAGATAGGCGGGAAGCTCGGTGCCGGGGGCCAGGTCGGGGTCCCCGACCGGCGCCTCGTAGCCCTTGCGCAGCGGGACGACGCCGGCCCAGTGGGGGAGGGCGAGGTCCTCGGGCTCGTCGTTCACACCGCCGGTGCGGAGCTTGGCGGAGACCTCGTTCAGGTCGAGGCGGATCACGGCGGTCGCGGCCAGCTCCTTCTTGTTGGCGGGGCGGGAGTCGGCCGACCGGCCCGGCACCACGTGGTCGACCAGGGCGTCGAGGGCGATCCGCTTCTCCTCGGGGTCCGTCACGTCGTACGCGATGCCGTGCACCACCACGGACCGGTAGTTGATCGAGTGGTGGAAGGCCGAGCGGGCCAGGATCAGCGCGTCGACATGGGTGACCGTCAGGCACACCGGCAGCCCCGGGTCGGCCTTTCCGGTCATCCGCAGCGGGCGCGAACCCGTCGAGCCGTGGACGTAGAGCGTCTCGCCGACCCGGCCGAACAGCGTGGGCAGCACGACCGGCGCACCGTCGCGCACGAAGCCGAGATGGCAGACGTAGGCCTCGTCGAGTATCGCGTGCACCAGTTCCCTGTCGTACGACGCCCGGTCCGGCGAGCGGGTGGGGACGGTGCGGTCGGTCGGCGTGTAGGCGGCGGGCGGCGACGTCGGCTGCGGGGTCCCCTGCATTGCGCTCTCCATTGCACTAGTGCATAATCGTGTTTGTGCTAGGAGGATATCGGATCGAAGGGCGGCGCGCAGCGGAGATTGCGGCGAGCGTCGAGCGCGCGGTGAGTGCCGGGCAGTTGGAGCCGGGTCAACCGCTGCCGCCCATGCGGGAGTTGGCGGTCGAGCTGGGCGTGAATCCCAATACGGTCGCCGCCGCGTATCGCACCCTGCGGGAGCGCGGGGTGATCGAGACGGCGGGCCGCCGGGGCAGCCGGGTGCGGGCGAGGCCGGCCACGACCGGGCGTGAGCACGCTCGGGTGGTCGTGCCCGAGGGCGTGCGCGACGTCGCAGACGGCAATCCCGACCCGGCGCTGCTGCCCTCGCTCGCGAAGGCCTTCGCGGCCGCGGGCGAACAGGGCGACCGGAATCCGGTGCTGTACGGGGACGAGGCCGTGGAGCCGGAGCTGGCGCGGATCGCGCGGGCGTGGTTGGACGCCGATGGTGTGGCCGACGGGCCTCTGGCGGTCGCCTCCGGATCGCTGGACGCCATCGAGCGCGTCCTGGTGGCCCACCTCAAGCCCGGGGACGCCGTCGCCGTCGAGGACCCGGGCTGGGGCAGCCTGCTGGACCTGATTCCGGCGTTCGGTCTGCGTATGGTCCCCGTCGGAGTCGACGACGAGGGGCCACGGCCCGACGATGTACGGCGGGCCCTCGACTCCGGGGTGCGCGCTCTGATCGTGACCGACCGCATGCAGAACCCGACCGGAGCCGTGGTGAGCGCCACGCGCGCGCGTGCCCTGCGGTCGCTGCTGCGGGAGCACACGGAGATCCTGCTGATCGAGGACGACCACGGTCACGGCATCGTCGACGTGCCTGTGCACCCCCTGGCCGGCGTCTGCCACAGGTGGGCCTTCGTCCGCTCGGTCGCCAAGGCCTACGGCCCCGACCTGCGGCTCGCCGTGCTCACCGGGGACGAGCTCACGGTGGACCGGGTGCGCGGCCGGCAGCGGCTCGGGCCCGGCTGGGTCAGCAGGCTGGTGCAGCGGGCCGTGGTGCGTCTGTGGACCGACGGCGCGCACGACCCGGCGGCGGTGGCGGCGACGTACGGTGAGCGCCGTGACCTGCTGCTCCGGGCGCTTGCGGAGCGGGGAGTCGAGGCTCACGGACGTAGTGGCCTGAACGTCTGGATCCCGGTGCCCGACGAGACGGGCGCCGTGGCCCAGCTGATGCACGCCGGCTGGGCGGTCGCCCCCGGGGCCCGCTTCCGCACGAGCTCACCGCCCGGGATCAGGATCACCACCGCGACACTCACCGAGGAGGAGGCCGGTCCGCTGGCGGCCGCGGTGGCGACGGCTTTGGGCCCGGGACCGGCGAGGAGCTACGTGTGAACACGGGGCAGGACAGCCAACGGTGATTGCACCCCTGCCCGTCAGGCGCTCTTTCGCCGCACCTGAGCAAGCGCAGCCCCCGCCAGCACGACCACCGCCCCCACCGGCGTGGACCAGCTCAACGACTCACCCAGCAAGGCAACCCCCGCAGCCGTGGCAATGACCGGAATGAAGTACGTGACCATCTGAGCCGTCGTCGGCCCGACTTCATCGACCAGCCCGTACTGCATCAAAACAGCGAGCCCCGTACCCAGCGCCCCCAGCGCCACCACCGCGACCAGCGGCAGCAGAGGAAACCGCGTCGGCAAAGAGGTGAACAGGGGCGTCACGACGGCCAGTTGAACCGTCGCCAGCAACAACTGCGCCCCCGTCAGCGACAGATGCGACTCACCGGACGCGGCCAGTGTCCGGCGGACGTATATCCAGCCGATCGGGTAGCTCAACGAGGCCAGCAACGCCATCGCCGTCCCCGTGGCATCCAGCCCCTGAAAGCCCTGCCACGCCCCCAGCACCGTAAGGACGCCGAGAAAGCCGATACCGAGCCCGGCCACCCTCACCCGCGTCGGCCGGTCCTCCGAGAGTGCGACCAGGGACAGGGCCATGCCCCACAGCGGTGAGGTCGCGTTGCAGATGCCTGCCAGCGTGGATGGGATCGTCAACTCGGAGTAGGCGAACAGGGAGAACGGCAGCGAGTTGAGGAGGAACGCGGCGACAGCCAGATGCCCCCACGTCCGAGCCCCGCGGGGAAGCCGTTCCCGCTTCACCAGCATCGCGGCCGCCAGCACCGCCGTACCGAACGCCAGCCGCCCGAGCGTGACCTGGAAAGGCGCGTAGCCGTCGGTGCCCACCTTGATGAGCAGAAAGCTGAAACCCCAGATCAGGGAGAGCGCGGCGAAGCGCAGCCGCCAGTCGAGACGGGCGCGGGGGCGAGGGCGGGCGGGCGCTGCGGCCGGCCTGCGCGAGGCGGTGGCGGTGGTCATGGCAGCAACGATGCTGCATCCGATCTCGTAGCACAATCGAGATTTTGCACGCCGTATCTCGTAGCATTGCTTATATGTTGAACCTGGAGCGCCTGCGCACCCTCGACGCCCTCGCCCGCCACGGCTCGGTCAGCGGCGCCGCCGAGGGACTGCACGTCACGACGTCCGCCGTGTCGCAGCAGATGTCCAAGCTGGAGCGCGAGGTCGGCCAGCAACTCCTCGCCAAGAACGGCCGGGGCGTGCGGCTCACCGACGCCGGCCGGCTGCTCGCCGAGCACGCCGCGCGCATCCTGTCGCAGGTCGAGCTGGCCCAGTCCGCCCTGGAGGCGCAGCGCGGGCAGGTGGTCGGTGAGCTACGGCTGGCCGCGTTCCCCACCGCCCTGCGCGGGCTGTTCCCCATGGCGCTCGCCGCCCTGCGAGGCGACCACCCGGCCCTGCGCCTTCAGTCGCGCGAGCTGGAGCCCGAGCGCGGAATCGACGCCGTGCTCCGGGGTGACGTCGACCTGGCCGTCGTCCTCGACTGGTACAACAAGCCGCTGCCCATGCCGGAGGGGCTCGCCAAGGCGTCGATCCTCGAGGACCGCGTGGAGATCGCCATGCCCGAGGGGCATCCGCTCGCCGGCCGGCGCGAGGTCGACCTGGAGGACTTCGCGGACGACGAGTGGGTCGCCTGGCCCGAGGGCGAGTTCTGTCACGAGTGGCTGCTGTACACGTTGCGCACCAAGGGCATCGAGCCCCGCATCGCCCATCGCGCGGGGGAGCACCACACCCAACTCGCGCTGGTGGCCGCCGGATTGGGCGTCTGCGTGGCACCCCGGCTGGGCCGCGACCCGTTGCCGTCCGGGGTGCGGACCGTGCCCGTGCGGCACCGGGTGCACCGGTACGTCTACGCGGTGTGGCGTGCGGACGCCGACCGCCGCCCGTCGATCCGGGCGGCGGTGGAGGCTCTGCGGACGGCCGCCGAGGAGATCACCTGAACCGCCGGCGCTCCGTGGAGCCCTACAGGGATCCCAGCTTCCGGAAGTCCCACGACACGATCTTCTCCGGCGTCAGCCGCACCCACGCGTGCCGGCCGTCGTGCGGCATCTCGTCGATGCCGAAGTTCTTGCGGGCGAACAGCGTCTCGGGGACGTCGAGTTCGGCCCGCAGTTCGCCGACGCGCGGGATCTCGCCCACGAACGCGACGGTTCCGGACAGCTCGACGCCGCGCAGCTGCTCGTACTCCTCGCCCGTGTCGATCACGACCGCGACCCGCGGATCGCGGCGCAGATCGGTCCACCGCTTGCTGCGGACGACCGAGTACAGCCACAGCGAGATGCCGTCCCAGGCGAACCACAGGGCGCTGACATGCGGGAAGCCGTCGGCGGACACCGTGGCGACCCGGCAGGTGCGCTGAGTGGTGAGGAACTCGTCCAGCTCGCCCGGCGTCATCATGATCTTGCGGCCCCGGCGCTGAGTGACGGTCATGCGGCCCCCTCTTCTCTCACGTCGTGTCAGAGGAGAGATCCTCTGACATCACGTCAGAAAAGGATGGGTCGAGTTCCCTCCACACGCAATGGTGGTTCCGTCCGCACGCGATGGTGACTACTCTCGCCGCCGCACGCCGCCGCCGGTCACAGGGGGACCCATGCCGTCGTACGCCGAACTCAGCGAACTCCTCGACCCCGCGACCGCCGTGCTGCTCACCGTCGAGTGCCAGCAGGGAGTCGTCGGACCGGACAGCGCGCTGCCCGAACTCGCCAAGGAGGCCCGCTCCTCGGGGGCCCTCGCCAACGTCGCCCGGCTGGTCGCGGCGGCCCACGAGAGCGGCGTCCAGGTGATCCACGCGATCGCCGAACGCCGCCCCGACGGCCGCGGCGCGAGCCGCAACGCCCGCCTGTTCCGCGCTGCCGAACGGCTCCCCGTCCAGCAGCTGTCCGGCACCGCGGCGGTGCGGGTGGCGGCGCCGATCGAGGTCGCCGAGGAGGACTTCGTCGTACGGCGACTGCACGGCCTGTCCCCGATCCAGGGCACCGACGTCGACGCGCTGCTGCGCAACCTCGGCTGCCGCACGCTGATCGTCACCGGCGTCTCGGCCAACGTGGCGATCCCGGGCGCCGTCTTCGACGCCGTGAACCGGGGATATGCCGTGGTCGTGCCACGGGACGCCGTCGCCGGGGTGCCCTCCGACTACACCCAGGCGATGATCCGCCACACCCTCGCATGGGTCGCCACGGTCGCGACCACGGACGAGGTGCTGGGCTGCTTCAAGCGTCCACGCCGTGCGGGCCGGGCCTGAGCCCTGTCGGTGCCGCGGGTCAGGCGAGCGTGATCGAGTCGCCCGAGACGCTGATCTCCTTGGCGGCCAACGGCTGGGTGGCCGGACCCTTCTTCACGCTGCCGTCGAGGACGGAGAACTGGCTGCCGTGACAGGCGCAGGAGAGGGTGTCCTCCTTGAGGTCCGTCATCGGGCAGTTCTGGTGGGTGCAGATCGTCGAGAAGGCCTTGTAGTCACCCGCCGTCGGCTGGGAGACCACCACCTTCTCGGCGCTGAAGACCTTGCCACCGCCCTCCGGGATGTCGGCGGTCTTCGCGAGTGCCGAGCCGGACGCCTCGTCCTCCGACCCGCACGCGGTCAGCGCGACGGCGAGCCCCGCCGCACCGACCGCCGCCACGACGGCACGGCGACTCGGTCCCGACACCGGCTGAACTGATTCGCTGGTCATGCTGACGTTCCTTCCGCGGATTCTTGATCTGCCGAGAGGTACGGTCCTTCGGGACCGGCTGTTCAGACGATGCCGGAATCCTGACCTGGTCCGGCGTGGAGATGGGTAAAGCGGACCTGTCGGTTCCCTGTCCGAACCTGTCGGTTCGCTGTCGGCGCGAACTCGCCGTCGACCGCCCGGGCCGCCCCGGCCCCCGCTCCCGCGCCAGTAACCTGGGGCGATGCTCAAGGAAGTCATCGCGACCCGCTACATCACGCCCCTGCGTGAGGGCGGCTCACTGCCGGGGCTCGTCGAGGCCGACGACTTCGGCACGTACGTCATGAAGTTCACCGGCGCCGGACAGGGCCGCAAGACACTGGTCGCCGAGATCGTCTGCGGTGAACTCGCCCGCAGGCTGGGCCTCAGGGTGCCCCGGCTGGTGACGGTGGAGCTCGACCCGGTGCTGGGGCTCGGCGAACCGGACCAGCAGGTCCAGGAGCTGCTCAGGTCCAGCGGCGGCACCAACCTCGGCATGGACTTCCTCTCCGGCGCCCTCGGCTTCGACCCCCTCGCCTTCGAGGTGAGCCCCGAGGAGGCCGGCCGCATCGTCTGGTTCGACGCCCTGGTGAACAACGTCGACCGGTCCTGGCGCAACCCCAACCTGCTGATGTGGCAGGGCGACCTGTGGCTCATCGACCACGGCGCGACCATGATCTGGCACCACAACTGGCCCGGGGCCGAGGCGTCGGCGGCGCGTCCGTACGACGCCTCCGACCACGCCCTCGTCACCTTCGCGCCCGATGTGCTCGGCGCCGCCGCCGAGTTGGCGCCGCTGGTCACCGAGGAGCTGCTCGCGGAGGTGACCGCCGAGATCCCGGACGCCTGGCTGGCCGGCGAACCGGGCTTCGACACACCCGACGATCTCCGACGGGCCTATGCGCGGCCCCTGCTCGCCCGCGCGGCCGTCGTCCACGAGCGCGTCACCGGAATCGAGGAGAGCAAGTGAGCGAGCGCCACATCCACATGGCCGGCCATGTGGTCGAACGCCACATCATCCGGGGCGGCGAGTCGAACGACCGGGACGTCTTCGAGTACGCCCTCCTGCGCGTCGTACCCCGCGTCGAACGCGGCGAGTGCATCAACGCGGGCGTGCTGGTGTACTGCCGGGCCCAGGGCTACGTCGGTGCCCGCACCCACCTCGACGAGGCGCGGCTGCTCGCCCTCGACCCGGCCGCGGACGTGGCCGGCGTCCGGGCCGCACTCGGGGCCGTCGAGAGCGTCTGCGGCGGCAGCGAGGCGGCGGGGCAGGCGGCCGGTGACGACGCCGGGCGGCGCTTTCGCTGGCTGATCGCGCCCCGCTCGACGGTCGTCCAGCCGGGGCCCGTACACACCGGGCTCACCACCGATCCGGCGGCCGAGGCGGAGCGGCTGCTCGATCGGTTGGTGAAGTGACGGACCAGGTAATGGATCACATGCGCGCGGTGGCCGTTGACACCGCGTGCCAGGACTTCTAGCGTCACGTCCATCGAAGGTACTAAGCGGTCGCTCACCCGAGGAGAGTCACTGATGTCCACCACTGAGCAGCGGGTCGCCGTAGTCACCGGCGGAGCGCGCGGCATCGGCGCCGCCACCGCCGTACGACTGGCCGCCGAGGGCCGCGCGGTCGCCGTGATCGACCTCGACGAGGCCGCCTGCAAGGACACCGTGGAGAAGATCACCGCGGCCGGCGGCAGGGCGATCGCGGTCGGCTGCGACGTCTCGGACGAGGCACAGGTCGAGGCGGCCGTCGCGCGGATCGCCGAGGAGCTCGGCGCCCCGACGATCCTGGTCAACAACGCGGGCGTGCTCCGTGACAACCTGCTGTTCAAGATGAGCGTCGCCGACTGGGACACCGTCATGAACGTGCACCTGCGCGGCGCCTTCCTGATGTCCAAGGCGTGTCAGAAGCACATGGTGGACGCGGGCTTCGGCCGTATCGTCAACCTCTCCTCGTCCTCGGCGCTCGGCAACCGCGGCCAGGTGAACTACTCCGCCGCCAAGGCCGGTCTGCAGGGCTTCACCAAGACCCTGGCCAAGGAACTCGGCAAGTTCGGCGTCACCGCCAACGCCGTCGCCCCCGGCTTCATCGCCACGGAGATGACCAAGGCCACCGCCGAACGCGTCGGCATGGGCTTCGAGGACTTCAAGGCCGCCGCCGCCACCCAGATCCCGGTCGCGCGCGTCGGCGAGCCGGAGGACATCGCCAACGCGATCGCCTTCTTCACGGGCGAAGCGGCCGGCTTCGTCTCCGGCCAGGTGCTGTACGTCGCCGGCGGACCGCTCGACTAGGGAACTGGGGACACACGGACATGACTGCACTGCCTGAACTCTCCGGCAAGGTCGCCCTCATCACGGGCGCCAGCCGTGGCATCGGCTACGGCGTCGCCGAGGCGCTCGTCGCCCGCGGCGACCGCGTCGTCATCACCGGCCGGGGCGAGGACGCCCTCAAGGAGGCCGTCGAGCAGCTCGGCGCCGACCGCGCGGTCTACGTGGCGGGCAAGGCGCACGACGAGGCCCACCAGGCCCTTGCCGTCGAGCGCGCCATGGAAGCCTTCGGCCGGGTCGACTACCTGGTCAACAACGCCGGCACCAACCCGGTGTTCGGGCCGCTCGCCGACCTCGACCTGGGCGTCGCGCGCAAGGTCTTCGAGACCAACGTGATCTCCGCGCTCGGCTTCGCGCAGAAGACCTGGCACGCCTGGCAGAAGGACAACGGCGGCGCGATCGTCAACATCGCCTCCGTCGCGGGCATCGCGCCCTCGCCGTTCATCGCCGCATACGGCGTGAGCAAGGCCGCCATGATCAACCTCACCCAGCAGATGGCGCACGAGTTCGCGCCCAAGGTGCGGGTGAACGCGATCGCCCCGGCCGTGGTGAAGACCAAGTTCGCGCAGGCCCTGTACGAGGGCCGGGAGGCCGAGGCCGCCGCTGCCTACCCGCTGGGCCGGCTGGGGGTGCCCTCCGACATCGGCGGCGCCGCCGCGTTCCTCACCTCCGATCAGTCCGACTGGGTCACCGGGCAGACGCTCGTCGTCGACGGCGGCATCTTCCTCAACGCCGGCGTCGGCTGACGCGCGGGACTCAGGACGCAGGCGCTGACGACACGGGCACCGCTGGACAACAGCGGTGCCCGTGTCGACGTATGGGGAGATCAACGGCCTTTGACAACGTAGTCACCGGGGAGGTGAGCAAGTGCTCATGAGACCGGAGGTCCACACGCCGGAACACTGCGGTATGTTTTGCCGACCCTTGGCATGGCAGATCGAGGAGCGTGCGCGTGTTCAACCGGATCCGACGCCTGCGGCAGGTGGCGGCCATCGCGTCCATATCGTCCCTGGTGGCAGGGTGCGGTGTCCTCTCGTCCGATTCGACGGAGGAGGAGGGGCCGATCGTGGTGGGGACGACCGCCGCCCCCAGCACCCTTGATCCCGCCGCGTCGTGGGACAGCTCCTGGGAACTGTTCCGCAACATTTACCAGACGCTGCTGAGCTACCCCTCCGGCGCCACCGAGCCCGAGCCCGACGCCGCCAAGAGCTGCCAGTTCACCGACAGCTCGAACATGAAGTACAAGTGCGAGCTGCGCGGGGGCCTGAAGTTCTCCGACGGGCACACGCTCGACGCGAAGGCGGTCAAGCACTCGATCGACCGGATCCGGAAGATCAAGGTCAACGGCGGCCCGGCCGGACTGCTGGGCAGCCTCGATCGGGTCCAGGTGCTGAACGACCGCGAGCTCGTCTTCCACCTGAACAGAGCCGACGCGACCTTCCCGTTCGTGCTCGCCACGCCCGCCATGTCGATCGTGGACCCCGAGGACTACCCGGCCGACAAGCTGCGCGAGGGCGACAGCATCGTCGGGTCCGGGCCGTACACCCTCGAGTCCTACGAGGAGGGCAAGCAGGCCGAGCTCGTCAAGTACAGCGGCTACCAGGGGTACGCGGAGCGGAAGAACGACGCGGTGACGATCCGGTACTTCCAGGACTCGCCCACCATGGTCGGCGCGCTGCGCGACAAGGAGCTCGACGTCGCCTTCCGTGGCCTCGCCGCCGACGACATCGTCGACCTCCAGGCCGACGACGAGGACGAACTCCAGCTGATCGAGGGCTCCGGCACCGAGATCAACTACCTGGTCTTCAACCCCAAGGACCCCATGGCCGGCAAGGAGGCCGTCCGCAAGGCCATCGCCCAGGTCGTCGACCGTCCGGCGATCGCCCACAAGGTCTACAAGGACACCGTCGAGCCGCTGTACTCCATGGTCCCCAAGGGCCTGACCGGACACACCACGGGCTTCTTCGACGACTACGGCGACCCCAGCAAGGCCAAGGCCCGCGAGATCCTCACCGACGCGGGCATCTCGACCCCGGTCCCGCTCACCCTCTGGTACACCAGCGACCGCTACGGCTCCGCCACCAAGGCGGAGTTCGAGGAGCTGAAGAGCCAGCTCGAGGCGTCCGGCCTCTTCGAGATCACCCTCAAGAGCCGCCCCTGGAAGACGTACGTCACCGGCTACCAGAACGGCGAGTACCCGGTGTTCGGCCGTGGCTGGTTCCCCGACTTCCCGGACGCGGACAACTTCATCGCGCCGTTCGTCGGCGAGCAGAACGCGCTCGGCACGCCCTACGTGGTGCCCAAGATCACCGAGACCCTGCTGCCCAACTCCCGCGCCCAGAGCGACCGGGCCAACGTGGTCAAGGACTTCGAGGACGCCCAGCGCATCCTCGTCGACGACGCGCGGCTGCTGCCGCTGTGGCAGGGCCGGCAGTACGTGGCCGCGAGCGCCGAGATCTCGGGTGCGGAGCGGGCGCTGGACCCGTCGACGATCATGATGGTGGGCGAGCTGTACCGGAAGACCAGCTGGTAGGAGCACGCTGCAAAGAGCACCAGGACCAGCCGGCGGGGACCCCCCGTCGGCTGGTGGCTTTTCGGGATGTGCGGTCCGCGGGGCGATTGTCAGTGGTCGCCTGTAGGTTCTGAGACCTGGAAACGACCTCTGGTCGTGGACCGCACATCGTCTGCCGCACATCGTAAGGAAGTTGACGTGACCGACATCGCCATGCTGCCCGAGTCCTGGCGCGGGGTTCTGGCCGACGAGCTTCAGCAGCCCTACTTCAAGGAGCTGACGGAGTTCGTCGAGGAGGAGCGGGCGAAGGGTCCCGTCTACCCGCCGCGCGAGGAGGTCTTCGCGGCGCTCGACGCGACGCCGTACGACAAGGTGAAGGTCCTGATCCTCGGCCAGGACCCGTATCACGGCGAAGGTCAGGGGCACGGCCTGTGCTTCTCGGTCCGTCCCGGAGTGAAGACGCCGCCCTCGCTGCGCAACATCTACAAGGAGATGAAGGAAGAGCTCGGCCACCCCGTCCCCGACAACGGCTATCTCATGCCGTGGGCCGAGCAGGGCGTCCTGCTGCTCAACGCGGTGCTGACGGTGCGCGGCGGCGAGGCGAACTCGCACAAGGGCAAGGGCTGGGAGAAGTTCACCGACGCCGTGATCCGGGCCGTGGCCGACCGTCCCGACCCCGCCGTGTTCGTGCTGTGGGGCAACTACGCCCAGAAGAAGCTCCCGCTCATCGACGAGACGCGGCACGTGGTGGTCAAGGGGGCGCACCCCTCGCCGCTGTCGGCGAAGAAGTTCTTCGGCTCCCGCCCCTTCACGCAGATCAACGCGGCGGTGGCCCAGCAGGGGCACGAGCCGATCGACTGGCGCATCCCGGACCTGGGCTGATCCGTCGCCGTCGCCGTCGCCGTCGCCGCGCGGGCCGGCGTGACGCCCGGGCGGGCTGGTGTCGTACGGAGCCGCCTGCCCCGGATCTCCGGTGAGGGCCGTTAGCGTCGGAGGGATCATCCGACGAGGGTCCGGAGGGCGCGGTGACGGAGCAACGTGAGCAGGCGGCGCCGGACGCGGTGCCGACGCGGATCGGACAGGTCGTCATGCTCCATCACGCGGGGGACCGGGAGGAGGCCCGGCGCCGGTTGCTCGACCTGTGGACGGAACTCGGGGAGGACGGCGACCCACTGCACCGGTGCACGCTGGCCCACTACCTGGCGGACACTCAGGACGACCCCTCGGACGAGCTGGCCTGGGATCTGCGGGCGTTGACCGAGGCGGAGGGGGCCGGGGGCGCGCCGGGTGTACGTGCGCTGTATCCCACGCTGCATCTGAATCTGGCGGCCGACTATGTGAAGCTCGGCCGCGCGGAGGCTGCGCGTGTGCATCTGCGGCGAGCGCGAGGGGCGGCGGGCGTGTTGGGGGACGACCGGTATGGGGACGGGGTGCGGGCGGAGATCCGGCGGTTGGAGGGGCGGTTGGGGGAGGGGGCGTAGACAGAGCGGGCCGGCGGCTGCGCGGCGGCCCGGCCCTGGCGTCTCCCCGTGCCCCTCACTGGCCGTACGTCTGCTCGCAGATCCTCGACTCCTGGCTGTCCGCCGGCCAACCGCCGTACTTCCTGCCCAGCGCGCACATGTCCGCGTTCTTCGGGGCCTCAGGACGGATCGGCTCCTGCGCGTCCGGGATCTTGACCGGCGGCCGCTTCGGGGCGTCGGCGCCGGGGCGGTGGGCTTGCGGGTGTGGGCGCCGGGGCGGGGGCTCGTGCCCTGGTGGTGGGGCAGCGGGGGACATGGCGTGTGCGGTCGATGGCGTGGGGTCTGGGCGGCGGGACGGGCCGATGAGGGTCAGGGCCTCGCGAGCCGGCGACTGCACGACCGGTCGCTCCGTCGGCCCGCTCGGTCGGGGCGCCGGTGGCTGCGACGGTGTCGGCGCCGGTGGGCGGGGCGTCGCCGGGCGCTGGACCGTCGTACAGCCGGCGAGGGCCGAGACGGCCACGGTGACCAGGAGCGTTGCGGTGGTCGTCGTTCGATGCACGCGCGCAACTCTGGTGGGTCCCGCGGCCGTTGGGAGACCGGACGAGCGGAGGTTGATCCACACGGGTGATCTCTGACCCCGTACGGGCGGCGCACCCCCGCGCCGGCTGACGTCAGTCGCCCGTGGCGCCGTCGACGCGCTCGCGGACCAGGTCGGCGTGGCCGTTGTGGCGGGCGTACTCCTCGATCATGTGGGTGATGATCCAGCGCAGGTTGAAGGGCTCACCCGACCTGCTCCTGCCCTTGGAGATGTCGTCCAGCGCGAAGCCGGCCGCGTTGCGACGGGCGTTCTCGATCTCCCGCTGCCACGTGGTGTGCGCCTCTTCCCAGGTGTCGGCCTCGGTGAAGTGGAAGTCGCCGTCCGGGTCCTCTTCGTTGCAGTAGAGCACTCCGAGGTCCTCGCCCAGGAGGATCTCGTGGAACCAGAACCGCTCCACCTCGGCCATGTGCCGCACCAGCCCCATCAGGGTCAGCTCGGACGGCTCCACGGAGGCGGTCCGGAGCTGGGCGTCGGTCAGGCCTTCGCACTTCCACGCAAGGGTCTGCCGGTGGTAGTCCAGCCAGCCCTCCAGCATGGTGCGCTCGTCGGCGGTGGTGTCGGGCTCATGGCGTTCGATTGTCATGCCCGCAATCCTTGCTCAACTGAGGCCGGATCGACAGGAGTTTTCCCGTTCGCCGGGCTCAGCGGCCGAACATCCCGTCGAGCAGCTCGCGCAGCCCCGCCCGCAGCTCCTCCAGGCTCGGCACCTCCGCGCTGTAGGACCCGGCCACGCAGCTGAACATCAGCCCGTCCGCCCAGGCCACCAGGGACAGCACATGCCGGGCCGGGTCGGTCGACCCCATCGCGGTAACCAGGGCGGAGAGCTGGTCGCGGAAGCGGGCGCCCGTGGCGTCGAAGTAGGCGCGCAGCTCGGGGCGGCGGGTCGCCTCCAGCGCCAGTTCGTAGCGCGCGAGGGTCAGTTCGCGGCCACCGGTGAGGGCGCGGTGCGTCGCCAGGGCCAGGCCGGCCACGAGTGAGTCGAGTCCGCCGCGCGGATCCGGCATCTCCTCCAGCGCCAGGACGCGCGCCTCGCGGTCGGCGAGCCGCCGCACCGCAAGCTCCAGCAGCGCCTGCCGGGTGCGGGCGAGGTTCGAGGTGGAGCCCTGGGGCAGGCCGGCAGCCTCGTCGACCGCCCGGTGCGTGAGCCCGCGCATTCCGCGCTCGGCGAGCAGGGCGAGGGCCGTGTCGGCGACGAGATCGGCGCGGGAGCCGCCGGAGGTGCGTTCGGACATGGAGATCAACCTACCCGTGACACTACGCCTGTAGTACAGTCGACGTACTGTTTCACTACAGCTGTAGTAACCGTATGTACGGGCAGGTCCTGTACGAGGAGGAGCCATGGCACAGCCCAGGCGGGCCGTCGTGATCGGCGGCGGCATCGGCGGTCTGACCGCGGCGGCCGCACTGCACCGAGGCGGCTGGGACGTCGTCGTACTGGAGCGGGCCCCGTCCCTGGAGCCGGTCGGCGCGGCCATCTCGCTCGCGCCCAACTCCCTGCGCGCGCTGGACGTCATCGGGCTCGGCGACGAGATCCGCGACCTCGCGGCGTGGCAGGGCGACGGAGGTCTGCGCACCCCGTCCGGGCGCTGGCTCTCCCGCATGGACGCCGACGCCGTGGCCGAACGCTTCGGTGGCCCTCTCGTCCTGCTGCACCGGGCCACCCTCATCAACAGCCTCGCCGCACGACTCCCCGCCGAGGCGGTCCGTACCGCAGTCGCCGCGACCGTCGCCGACCCGGGCGACGCCGACCGGCCCGCACGCGTGAGCACCCCGGACGGCGACCTGGAGGCCGACCTCGTGGTGGCCGCCGACGGCATCCGGTCCGCCGTACGCCGGGCGCTGTTCCCGGACCACCCCGGGACCGTGTACTCCGGGTTCACCACCTGGCGGGTCGTCATCCCGGTGCCCGGCGTCGAGTTCGCCTCGCACGAGACCTGGGGCCCGGGCCGCATCTGGGGCTCGCATCCGCTCAAGGACGGCCGGGTCTATGCGTACGCGGCGGCGATGACCCCCGCCGGAGAGCGCGCTCCGGACGACGAGAAGGCGGAACTGCTGCGCCGATTCGGCGACTGGCACGACCCGATCCCCGCGATCCTCGCCGCCGCCCGCCCCGAGGACGTCCTGCGTCACGACGTCCGCCACATCGCCGAGCCGCTGCCCGCCCACCACCGGGGCCGGGTCGCCCTGATCGGCGACGCCGCGCACGCCATGCCGCCGACGCTGGGGCAGGGCGGCAACCAGGCCATCGAGGACGCGGTCGTCCTGGCCGCGTACTGCGACGACCTCGCCGCGTACACGGCGGCCCGCCTCCCGCGTACGTCCGCCATCGTCCGCCAGGCCGTCCAGGTCGGCCGGCTGAACATGATGACCGGCCGCGCCGGCATCGCCGTACGGAACACCATGCTCGCCGCGCTGTCCAGGGCCGCGCCCCAGCTGGTCCTGCGGGGCTTCGAGTCCATCGCCGACTGGTGGCCGCCGCAGGCGCCGTATGCTGCCGGGAAGACCCCCGCAGGCAACCGCCAGAGGAGAACACCCCGTGAAGGTCGGCTGCATCGGACTCGGTGACATCGCGCAGAAGGCCTACCTGCCGGTGCTCGGCGTTCAGCCCGGGGTCGAACTGCATCTGCAGACCCGTACCCCCGCGACCCTCGCCCGGGTCGCCGACGGCCTCCACCTCCCGGCGGGGCAGCGGCACGAGGACCTCGACTCGCTCCTCGCCCAGGGTCTCGACGCCGCCTTCGTGCACGCGCCCACCGTCGCCCATCCGGAGATCGTGACCCGGCTGCTGGAGGCGGGCGTTCCGACGTACGTCGACAAGCCGCTCGCGTACCGGCTCGCCGAGTCCGAGCGGCTGGTGGCGCTCGCCGAGCGGCGCGACGTGAGCCTCGCCGTCGGCTTCAACCGGCGGTTCGCCCCCGGCTATGTGCAGTGCGCCGACCATCCGCGCGAGCTGATCCTGATGCAGAAGAACCGGATCGGACTGCCCGAAGAGCCGCGCTCGATGATCCTGGACGACTTCATCCACGTCGTGGACACGCTGCGCTTCCTGGTGCCCGGCCCCGTCGACGACGTGACCGTGCGCGCCCGCGTCAAGGGCGGGCTACTGCACCATGTCGTGCTGCAGCTCGCCGGGGACGGCTTCACCGCGCTCGGCGTGATGAACCGGCTCAGCGGCTCGGCCGAGGAGGTTCTGGAGGTGTCCGGGCAGGACACCAAGCGTCAGGTCATCAATCTCGCCGAGGTCGTCGACCACAAGGGCCAGCCGACCGTGCGGCGGCGCGGGGACTGGGTGCCGGTGGCCCGGCAGCGCGGCATCGAGCAGGCGGTGCTCGCGTTCCTCGACGCCGTGCGCGCGGGCAAGGTCCTCAGCGCCCGGGACGCGCTGGCGACCCATGAGCTGTGCGAGCGGGTCGTGCGGGCGGTTCAGGAACGGGCCGCCTGAGCCGCAGGGTCCGCAGGCCTTCGCCCACCCACCACGCGGCCATGATCAGCAGCGCCGCGTACACCGGCCACTCTCCGAAGCGGACGTACGGCGTGGTGCCGTCGGCCAACGGCACCTCGTAGACCGAGCTCGTGCTCACGCTCGTGTCCAACCAGGATCCGATGCGCTGCCCGCTCGGGCCGTACACGGCGGAGACGCCGGTCAGCGTCGCGTGCACCATCGGGCGGCCGGTCTCGGCGGCGCGCAGTGCGGCGAGCGAGGCGTGCTGCTCGGGGGCCCAGCTCTGCTGGAACGTCGAGGTCGCGGACTGGGCGATCAGGACTTCGGCGCCGTGGTCGGCGAGGTTGCGGCTCATGTCGGAGAACGCGGACTCGAAGCAGACCATCGGGCCGATGCGCAGCCCCTGCCCGGCGTCCATCACGACCTGCTCGGTGCCGCGCCTGCGGTCCTCGGCCGCCGCCTCGCCCACGGAGGTCGCCCAGCCGAGCAGCGACCGGGCCGGTATGTACTCGCCGAAGGGGACCAGCCGCATCTTGTCGTAGCGGGCGCCGGTCGGGCCGTCCGGGCCGACCAGGATCGAGCTCTTGTAGATACCGGGCTTGTCCGAGCGCCGCGCGTCCACGTTGACCAGGATGTTCGCCCCCGTCTCACGCGACAGCGCCGCGAGTCGCCGTGCGAAGTCGGGCCGGTCGTCGAGGTCGTAGCCGACGCTGCTCTCGCCCCAGACGACCAGGTCGACGTCCTGACCGGCCAGCTCGCGGGTGAGCTGCTCCTCCCGGTCGAAACGCCGCTCGGCCTTGCCGGCGCCCTGGATGACACCCGGCTGTACGACGGCGACGCGGACCCGGTCGTCGATGTCGGGGCGCGGGGACCACACCCAGGCGGCCGACGTGACGACGGCGGTGGCGACCAGCCCCGCCACCGCCGGCACCCAGGCCTTCCGCACTGCCACGAGCACCGCGGCCGCGACATTGACGGCCACCACCAGGAAGCTGATCAGCCAGACCCCGCCCACGGAGGCGAGCCGCAGCGCGGGCTCCACCTCCCACTGACTGGAGCCGAGCACGCCCCACGGCCCGCCGAGCCCCTGCCAGGAGCGGATCAGCTCGATCAGCAGCCAGCCCGAGGGCAGGACGACGAGGGCCGCCGCGACCCGGCCCGCGGACGGTCTCCCGGCCAGGAAGCGGCGCACCAGCCACCCCCAGGGGGCCCACAGCGCGCCGAGCAGGGCGGCGATGACGAACGTGAACACATGGAGGTTCGGCAGCAGCCAGTGGTGCATGGCCAGCATGAAGCCGAACCCGCCCCACCAGCCGTCGTACAGCGCCCGCTTCCCGGTCTGTGCGGAGCGCAGCAGCGCGATCCACGGGACCAGGGCGACGTACGCGAACCACCACAGCGACGGCTCCGGGAAAGCGAGCACGGGCAGCGCACCGGCCAGCGCGGCAGCGGTCGAGCGCCGCCACGGCGAGGCGAGCCAGTCGCTGATCGTCTTCATGCGGCGTCTCCCTACCCCGAGGTCCTTCCAGTGTGCTCGCAGGCACTGACAGTGGGACAGTGGACGTCCGCTCAGTCGATCACCGCGGGCGCGGTCCGCTCGGGCAGACGGCGCCATTTCTCCTGTACCACCACCTCGCGCAGCCGCCAGCCGTCATACGTCCGCAGCAGCCCGAAGGAGTACCGGCCGCCGCACACGAAGTCGGGGGCCGAGGAGCCCTCGCCGTTTTCGGCGAACCGCATGGGATTGACGTAGTCGGCCCGGACACGGGCCGTGTCGCCGGTGTCCTGCTCCAGGATCCCGAAGCGCACCCGGCGGTTGACGATGAGGTGCTGGCGCATCGAGAACAGCCGCATGCTCTGCGCGAGCCACCCGGCGACCTGTCCGGCGTCCCCCTCGATACCGCCGGCCGAGCGGTAGTCCGCGCGCCCGTCGGGGGAGAACAGGCTTCGGTACGCCGTCCAGTCGCCGTCGTCCACGGCCACCGCGTAGTCCGTGATCAGTTCGTCGACCGCAAGCCGGTCCCTCAGGGTGGCGAGTTCCACACGCTGCGTCATCGGCTCAGTGTTGGGCATGAGATGAGCTGAGCCAAGAGGGCGTGCAGTGATATTCGGTGGATGCCGGCGGAGCAGGCGTGGAGGCTGTCCTCCGTGAACGAACAGAACGACCAGCCCGTCCCGCCCGTCGAGCAGGAACCCAGGTTCCGCATACGCGCGCACCACACCGAAGACACGGTCACCGTCTACCAGGCCTACGCTCCCGGGATCGGCCGGGCGGCGGCCCGCGACGGTCGCTTTCCGTCATCCTGGAGCCGCGAGCGCATGACCTGGATCAAGCCGTCGTTCCTCTGGATGATGTACCGCTGCGGCTGGGCCACGAAAGCGAACCAGGAGACCGTCCTCGCCGTCGAGATCAGCCGGGAGGGATTCCTCTGGGCGCTGCGCCACGCGTGTCTCTCTCACTACGTCCCCGTCCTGCACGGTGACCAGGCCGCCTGGAAGCGGCAGTTGAGGGTGGCGCCCGCGCGCGTGCAGTGGGATCCGGAGCGCGATCTGCACCTCAACCCCTTGCCGTACCGGTCCCTGCAACTGGGGCTCTCCGGGGAGGCGGCCGCCCGGTACGCGGACGAGTGGATCGTCGGCATCGAGGATGTGACTGCGCTCGCCACGGAGGTCCACGCGTGTGTGCGGGCCGGGGAACTGGAGCGTGCCGCGGAGCTGTTGCCGCAGGAGCGGCCCTATCCGCTGGACGATGACGTCCTCGCGCATTTGCGGGCGTAGAGGCGGCCGGGCGTCAACCGGTGCGGTCCGCCGCGGGGTTCGGGCTTCAAGCCGCCTCGATGACGTTCCCGCGGATGGCGGCCGCCCACTCGACCACCAACAGCTCGTACTCCGCGCGCTCCTGAGCCGACAGCGAGCCGCCGGCACGCAGCCACAGCGCGCGTATCTCCTCGTTCACCTCGGCAGCAGACCGCACGGAACCAGGGTCTAAGGAATGGGGGGACATGCGGGCAAGCCTAGGGGCAAGCACTGACAGTGCGCTACCGGACGGCTACGCACAACCTATGTGATTGGTCACGGATTTGGTGGCGGGTGCGTACTGACTGATGGGTCAGTTGGCCCGTCGTCGTCGCATCGGTGATGCGTGCGTACGTGTGACACGGCGTTTGTGTGACCCTCCGCTGCGGCACTGAAGCGGTCGTGATCGATATGTACGCCCGCGCGCTTACCCCGACCTGACACGTCTGCCTCAATGTCGTGTCACGCGGGCCTTTGGGGAGCCGGTCGTTCGACATGCCGCTCACCCTCACGCTCCCCGCCGCACTCGACACCTGGCGGGAAACGGACACCCGCACCCTTCTGACCTGGGTGGGACCGGCCAACAAGATCCGGTTCCTGCTACCTGCGGCGGTGTACCGACCGGGAGGCGACGGGACACCCGAAGAGCCGCCCGGCACCTACCGGGAATACCTGACGTACCTGCGCGAACACTCCCGGCACGGGGCCACATGGCGGGACGAGAAGCCCCTCACCGTCGACGGCAGGGCCGCGACCCTGCTCACCGGCACCACCGAAGGCCCCCTCGACGGGTCCCTCGGCTGCCCCAAGGCCGATGGGAACGCCGACAGGGACTGCTACGGGCTTCAGCCGGAGTACGAGTTGCGGGTCGCCGTCATCGACGCACCCGGCCGGCCCCTGCTGGCGTGGTCCACCATCGACACCACCCGGCCTCAGGACCGCACGGTCGCCTTTCCCCGGTTCGAGGGCATGCTGCGCACCCTCGAGTTCCGCTAGGCAGTGGTTCCGGTCGGGGTTGGCTCATCCAGCCCGGGAAGGACGATCCGTCCTGGTGCGCATCAGCAGCCGGGCGCAGCTTGAATGCCCCTGCTCTGTGCTCACACACGTGGGCTGACTGTCGGAGTCTGTGTTCGCTGGGTTGTGGCAGTGGGGGCGTGGGTGAGACGGGCGCGTAGGCGGGCCGCGTCCTGGCCGGGTGGGAGGCCGTAGACGCTGCGGTACTCGCGGTTGAACTGGGTGGCGCTCGCGTATCCGACCGCCTGCGCGATCTGGGCCGCGGTGGCGTCGCCGACGACCAGGCGCCGCCGTGCCTCCTGCAGACGCAGGTGCCTCTGGTACTTGAGCGGGCTCATGCCGGTGGCCGCTTTGAAGTGCCGGTGCAGGCCGGCGGGGCTCATGTGTGCCACGGCGGCGATCTCGTCGATGCTGAGCGGCTCGGTGTAGCGGGCGCAGATCCACCGGGCCACCTCCCGCATCCGGGTCGTGGTCGAGTCGGCCAGCGACCACTGGCGCAGGACGGGGCCGAGGGAGCTGCGCAGCAGCCGGTAGAGGATCTCGCTCTCGACACGGGCGGCGAGGGGGCGGATGTCGTCGGGGGTGTCGAGGAGCCGGACATAGCGGGTGAGCGCGTCGACGAGTTCCGGTGTCATCGGCGCGATCACCTGTGGCTCGATCGTCGACAGGGTCGCCGGGGCTGTCTCGTGCAACTCGACGAGAAGTTGGGTGAGCGCCTGGTGGTCGAAGCGCAGGACGGCGGAGCGGTAGGGCGCCTCCTCCACCGCGATGGTGACGGGCAGGTCGATGGTGGTGAACAGCATCTCGCCGGCGTGCGCGACATGGCTGAGCTCCCCCGTGGTGGTGCGTTTCGAGCCGCCGGCGACGAAGCAGATCATCGGATCCTCCAGCCGGTCGGTGGGCTCGATGGGCTCGTCGAGCGCGACGAGGGTGAGCCGAGGGACCGCAGTGGCCGAGCCCACTCCCACGAAGTGCCGCTCGATGGCCGCGGAAAGTCGGTCCAGCACGACACCCTCCTTGCTTGAGAGGATCAGGCAATTCTATGGGATCCGTGCCCCATGACCCCTGGGTGCCGTGTCCCTAGCGTTGAGGACATGGCACAACGCACCACCGAACTCGCCGAGCGCCCCCTCGGCGGTCAGGGCCTCGAGGCCGGCGCCGATCGGTCCGGGAACGATGGACATGACGCATTGCGGTCACCCAGTCGGCGCCGGCTTGGCCGCGCGCGCTGTCGGCTCAGCCACGGCAAGGCCGTACTCGACGTCCCGCTGAGCTGAGCGGGTGGTACGGCGTTTCCCTTGGTCGTGCGGTTGAGAGTGCCGGTAGACAATCCATGTGAATTCGGGCGGTTCGGGCTCTGTCGCCAAGAAGGCGCGCCAGACAGAAACGCTGCGCGTGGGCACCGCGAACTTCGCCGCGGACTCGACACCGCGGATTTGGCACCGCGGATTTGGCCCCACCAGTAGTGCCGTCGTCCTGCCCCGTATGGCCCCGCTCAGGAGGGCCGCCCCCCCTGCTCCCTGCGGCCCGCAGCAGCGTGGCCGTTCATCGAAAGGCTTGAACCATGACCCGTCGTCTTGAAGGAACCGTCGCCCTGGTCACCGGGGCCTCCAGCGGTATCGGTCACGCCACCGCTCTGGAGCTTGCCCGAGAGGGCGCCTCCGTGGCCCTGGTCGGCCGGCGCGAGGACCGGCTCACCGACCTCGCCGGGGAAATCAGCACCGTCGGCGGTAAGGCACTGGTCGTGCCCGCCGACATCACCACCGCCGAGGCCGCCGCGGAAGCGGTCGAGCGGACCGTCGAGAACCTGGGCCGCCTGGACGTCCTGGTCAACAACGCCGGCCTCATGCTGCTCGGCCCTGCCCCTGGCGCGGACCTGAACGACTGGCGGCGCATGATCGACATCAACCTGATGGGCCTCATGTACACCACCCACGCGGCCACCCCTCACCTGGTCAAGGCGGCCGCCGAGGCGCCGCGTCAGGTGGCCGACATCGTCAATATCGGCTCGCTCGCCGGCCGCAACGCGTACGCCATGTCCGCCGTGTACAGCGCCACCAAGTTCGGGGTCGGAGCCTTCAGTGAGTCGCTGCGCCAGGAACTGGCGGCCCGGCACGTCCGGGTGTCCGTCGTCGAGCCGGGCAGCGTCGACACCGAGCTGCGCACGCACAACCCCGAAGTCGTCCAGCAGCACATTTCCGCCGCCCTGAGGGACATCGAACGGCTGCAGAGCCAGGACATCGCCGACACCGTCGGCTACATCGTCACCCGCCCCCGGCACGTGGCCGTCGCCGAACTGCTCGTACGCCCCACCGAGCAGGTCTGACCACCAGGCCCATGGTCAACCACCACACAACCGAGGAGTCATCATGGCTGCCGACACCACCTCCGCTCCGCTCACGAGAGCCCAGACCATCGTCCGTATCTGCCTGCTACTGACGACCGCCATCATCGTCGCCGGTGCCGGGCTGCAAATAGTGCGGGGAGCCGCGGAGGGCGATGCCACCGCGGACCACATCCACCGCTTCATGGCAGGCGTCTACATCGGCTGGGCTCCCCTGTTCTTCTGGGCGGCGGCAACGATCCGCTCGCAGGGTGTGCTGGTCTACTTCCTGGCCGTTCCGGTCTTCCTCGGGGCGCTCGGGCGGGTGCTGTCCATCGCCCTGAACGGCCTTCCCGTCAGACCGGCGGAATTCCTCTCCTTCGGCGCCTTGGAGATCGTCATCGCGTTCGTCATCGTCTGGGCGCACTCCACGGCACTCAGAACCAGACGGATGCCGGCCGTCGCCTGACGTACTGGACACGGGCGCTCAGCGTCAATCACGGAGACCTGGTGCGCCGCGCCGTAGGCATCCTCACCTTGCCGGTTCCCGGCCTGCCCATCCGCGCCGACACGATCGACCACCCGCACTTCCCGACAAGGCCATCGACATGACCAACATGACCCCGCAACGAACAGGCCGCTGCCGCCTCTGCAGGCCCTCGCAGGAGCCGAACGACTACACCCTGTTCCTGCGGCAGTGGGTGCGCTCACCGGCCCGCTTGGGGGCCATCGTGCCCAGCTCGCGGCACCTGGCCGAGGCGGTCTGCGCGCCGGTGCCCGAGCGGGGCGAGCCCGTCGTGGTGGAACTGGGTGCCGGCACCGGACCGTTCACCGCCGAGATCCAGCGCCGGCTCGGCGGGCGCGGCCGTCACCTGGCCGTCGAGATCGATCCGCTCCTCGCCCGGCGTCTGCGTGACCGCCACCCGGGGGCGGAGGTGATCCAGCGCGATGCCGTGCACCTGCGCCATCTGCTGGCCGAGCGTGGCATGGAGAGGGCCGACGTGGTGGTCAGCGGCCTGCCCTGGGCACTCTTTCCTCCCGCCACCCAACACCGGCTCCTGGACGCGACAGCCGCGGTGCTCGCCCCGGCGGGTGCCTTCACGGCGTTCACCTACCTCCACGCCGTTCCCCTTACGCCGGCCCGCCGGTTTCGCGATCTGCTGGCCGACCGCTTCGAGGAAGTCGTCCCCAGTCGCACCATATGGCGCAACACACCCCCGGCCTTCGTCCTCCACGCCCGCAGACCCCGCACATGACCCCCGCTTCCGTTGTGGTGAAGGCTCGGGCAACGGGGTCGTTCAGCTGAGTCAAGGGTGGGCGCGACCCACTTGGGGTCAGGACGGTGATCAATCCCAGGCCGGATCGCGGGCGGCCTCACCGAAGGGCAGGCCGCCCGCGCTTGCTGAACCACGGTCCGGCCGGGCCGGTCAGCCCGCCGACTCCGCCGCGTGCGGACTGAGGACACCCGCTGCCACGAGGACGATGATGACGATGCCGAGTGCGATGCGGTACCAGACGAACGGCATGAAGCTCTTGGTCGAGATGAACTTCATGAACCAGGCGATGACCGCGTAGCCGGACGCGAAGGCGATCACCGTGGCGAAGATCGTCGGGCCCCAGGAGACATGGTCGTTCTCCATCGCGTCCTTGAGCTCGAAGAGGCCGGAGGCGAGGACCGCCGGGATCGCGAGGAGGAAGGAGTACCGGGCCGCGGCCTCGCGGTTGTAGCCCATGAAGAGGCCGCCGCTGATGGTGGCGCCGGAGCGGGAGACGCCGGGGATGAGGGCCATGGCCTGGCACAGACCGTAGATGAGGCCGTCCCGTACGTTCAGGTCCTCGAGGCCCTTGCGCTGCTTGGCGGCGCGGTGCCGGCCGCCCGACTCGTCGCGGGCCGCCAGCCGGTCGGCGACGCCGATGATGATGCCGACGACGATCAGCATCGTCGCCGTGAGGCGCAGATCGCGGAACGGACCCTCGATCTGCTCCTTGAGCGTCAGGCCGAGCACACCGATCGGGATCGAGCCGACGATCACCAGCCAGCCCATCTGCGCGTCGTGGTCGCGTCGCATCTCCTTGCTGGTCAGCGACTTCAGCCACGCCGAGATGATCCGCCCGATGTCCTTGCGGAAGTAGATCAGCACCGCGGTCTCGGTGCCGATCTGGGTGATCGCCGTGAAGGCCGCGCCGGGGTCCTCCCAGCCCGAGAACGCCGCGGTCAGCCGCAGATGCGCGCTGGAGGACACGGGGAGGAACTCGGTCAGCCCCTGGACGAGTCCGAGGATGAGCGATTCAAACCAAGACATGAAGTTACGGAGTCCAAGTGCTGATCGTGGCAAGGGATGAGGGGGACACCGCGTCGGCGGCGCAGTGATCGCGAGTGTCGAGGGGCAGCGTAGCGCCCCGCGATGACAGCTCCGGCACAGGGGGCTCGGCGGAAGCTCGCCGCCTCCGTCCATACCGGTGTTGACCTGCGGCGGGGCCGCCGTTTACGTTGCTGCGGACTGAAAGCGCTTGCTGTCCACATCGAAGCGCCTCGCCCGTGCCCGTCTTCCCGGAGGAGTCCGATCCCGTCCATGGCCACATCCGAGACCGCTCCAGGCACGGACCGTTCCCAGCCCGCCCCGCTCGCCGGCCGCCGCATCCGGGTCGCCGTGATCGGCACCGGCGCCATCGCACGCGACTCCCACCTGCCCGCGCTCACCAGGCTCGCGGAAGAGGGGGAGACGGAGCTGGTCGCCGCCGTGGACATCGACGCGGGGTCGGTGGAGGGCTTCTGTGCGGAGGCGGAAGCGGTGGCGGCCGCGGCCGGCGCCGGCGCACCCGGTCCCTACACCGATCTCGACCGGATGCTCCAAGAGCAGCGGCCCGACCTCGTCACCATCTGCACCCCGCCCACGCTGCACCGCGACCAGACCGTCGCCGCGCTGCGCGCCGGCGCCTGGGTGTGGTGCGAGAAGCCGCCCGTGCCGAGCCTCGCCGACTTCGAGGCCGTGGAGGCGGAGGAGGGCAAGGACGGCGGACCGTACGCCTCGATCGTCTTCCAGCACCGCTTCGGCTCGGGCACCCGGCACGTACGGCGGCTGCTGGCCGAGCGGGCCATGGGCCGGCCGCTCGTCGCGCACTGCCAGACCACCTGGTACCGCGACACCGCCTACTACGCCGTGCCCTGGCGAGGCCGCTGGCGGACCGAGGGCGGTGGTCCCGCGATGGGACACGGCATCCATCAGATGGATCTGCTGCTGGACCTGCTCGGACCGTGGAGCGAGGTGCGGGCCATGGCCGGCCGGCTGGTGCACGACGTGGAGACGGAGGACGTCTCGACCGCCCTCGTACGTTTCGCGAACGGTGCGATGGCGACCGTCGTGAACAGCGTGCTGAGCCCTGACGAGGTCAGCCGCATCCGCATCGACTGCGAGCGGGCCACGGTCGAACTCACCCACCTGTACGGCCACCGCAACGACGACTGGCGCATCACCCCGGCCCGCGAAGTGCCCGCCGTCGAGGCCGCGGCCTGGCAGGACTTCGGTGCGGACGTGCCCAGTTCGCATCTGGAGCAGCTTCGGGAACTGGTCGCGAGCATGCGCGCGGGGGAGCGGCCGCGCAGTAGTGGCGCCGACGGGCGGTCGAGTCTGGAGCTGATCGCCGCGCTGTACAAGTCGGCGTTCACGGATGCGACCGTGCGGGCGGGTGAGATCGGTCCCGGCGATCCCTTCCACGCGGCCATGCACGGGGACGCGCCGGGATGGGCCCCCGTCGTGGGGGAGCAGGGCGTTGCCGACGGGGAGGCCGCCGCGTGACCGGGCTGCACCTCGCCCATGCGTACGGCGAGCGCATCATCGTGACCGAGCCGGTCGGCGGGGTCGAACTGCTCGCCTACGTCTACCGGCCGGAGGCGGCCTGGGAGGCCCCCAAGCCGTACGTCCACCCGCTGCGCACGCTCGCCGGCGACGTCGTCACCGACTACCGGCCCAACGACCACCGCTGGCACAAGGGCCTGTCGCTCACGGCCTCGCATCTGTCGGGGGCGAACCTGTGGGGCGGCAATTCCTACGTCCATGGGCAGGGGTATCTCGAACTCCCCGAGCGCGTCGGGTCGATGGCGCACGTCGCCTTCGATGAAGTCTCCTCGGACGGTGACCGTGTCGTCATCGCCGAGCGCCTGACCTGGCATCCCCGCAGTGGTGAGCTGTGGGCCGACGAGCGGCGCCGGGTCGAGGTGCACGATGTCGAACCGGAGTCCGGCTCATGGGCCCTGACCTGGACGAGCGCCGTGACGAACCGGCGTGACGAGCCGCTGCGGTTCGGCAGCCCCACCACGGCCGGACGTGAGATGGCCGGTTACACCGGTCTGTTCTGGCGTGGCCCGCGCGCCTTCCAGGGCGGGCGGATCATCGCCCCTGACGCCGAGGGTCCCGATCTGATGGGCGAGCAGTCGCCCTGGCTGGCCTACTCCGGCGAGCACGACGGCACCGACGGCCACGCGACCCTCGTCTTCGCGCATGCTCCCGAGAACGACCACGCCGGCGACCGGGGTGCCCACCCCGCCCACTGGTTCGTACGCAACGAGCCCTTCGCGGGCGTGGCACCGTCCTGGGCGTTCCACGACGAGCTGGAACTGGCGCCCGGCGACACGCTCACCCGCCGCTACCGGGTCGTCGTGGCCGACGGGGTGTGGGAGCGGGCCGAGATCGCCAAGTATCTGCAGACGCATCCCTGGTGATGAGCACGACGGCGCCGGGCACGATCGCCTGACAGGGCGGCCGACTCACGCCGCCGCGGGCCCCGCCACCGTCCATCCGGGCGCCTGGGGGTGGGCCGTGAGGTCCTCGTGGTGCACCGGGTCGCCGCAGGCCTGGCAGGTGACGACCGGGACCAGCTCGTTGCCGCAGATGTGCTCGATCACCATGGGGCGGTCGTCGTCCTGGCGGAGATGGCGGTCGCCCCAGGCCATGAGGGTCATCAGGACCGGCTCCAGCTCGAGCCCCGCCTGGGTGGGCCGGTACTCGAATCGCTGAGGGCGCTCGCTGTAGGTGCGCTTGCTCAGGATGCCGGCGTCGACGAGGCGGCGCAGCCGGGTGGCCAGGATGTCGCGCGGGGCGCCGATGTTGCGCACGAGCTGGTCGAACCGGCCGTTGCCGAGGCACACCTCGCGCAGGACGAGCAGGGAGTACTTCTCGCCGACGAGCGCCAGGGCGTCGGCGATGGAACAGGGGCGCGGGTCTTTGGTGGCGGCCATGCCGCTCAGTCTAGGGGAGGGTTCGACTTTCCAACTTAACGGGTTTGATTTTCCAACCTGGCACGTTATGGTGAGTTTGGATTTCCTACTCACCGGTAATCGCGCGAGTCACCACACTGGCCCGCGCACCGGACACCACACCGCCCGCGCGCCGGTCATCGACCCGGCGGCCAAGGAGGCCCGCATCATGCGTGACGCAGTGATCGTCGAAGCCGTACGCACCCCGATAGGCAAGGGCAAGCCGAACGGCTCCCTGGCGCACGTCCATCCCGTTCAGCTCCTCGCCCATACCCTGCGCACCCTCGTCGAGCGCTCCGGCGTCGACCCGGCCCTGATCGACGACGTCATCGGCGGCACCGTCGACCAGGTCGGCGAGCAGGCCATGAACACCACCCGCTACGCGGCCCTGTCGGCGGGCTTCCCGGAGTCGGTCCCGGCGACCACCGTGGACCGCCAGTGCGGCTCGTCCCAGCAGGCCGTGCACTTCGCCGCCCAGGGCGTCATCTCGGGCGCGTACGACCTGGTCGTCGCGTGTGGCGTCGAGTCGATGAGCCGGGTGCCGATGTGGTCGAACGTGCCGCCCGGCAAGGACCCCTTCGGCCCCGGCATCGCCGAGCGCTACCCGGAGGGCCTCGTCCCGCAGGGCATCAGCGCCGAGCTGATCGCCGCCAAGTGGTCCATCACGCGCGAGCAGATGGACGCGTTCGCGGTCTCCTCGCACCGCAAGGCCGCCGAGGCCTGGGAGAAGGGGCTGTTCGACGCCGAGGTCGCTCCCCTGGAGGGCGTCTCGCGCGACGAGTGCGTACGGCCGGGCAGCACCGTCGAGGCCCTCGCCGGCCTGAAGCCCGCTTACCACGACCCGGCCTTCGCCGAACGCTTCCCGCAGATCGAGTGGAACGTCACCGCGGGCAACGCCAGCCCCATCAACGACGGCGCCTCCGCCGTGCTCATCACCTCCGGCGAGACGGCGGCACGACTCGGCCTGCGCCCCCTGGCCCGGCTGCACAGCTTCGCCGTCACCGGCTCCGACCCCCTCCTCATGCTCACGGGAGTCGTCCCGGCGACCGAGAAGGTGCTGCGCAGGGCACGGCTGAGCCTCGACGACATCGACCTCTTCGAGGTCAACGAGGCCTTCTCCAGCGTCGTGCTGGCCTGGCAGCAGGAGACCGGCGCCGATCTCGCCAAGGTCAACGTGCACGGCGGCGCGATCGCCCTCGGCCACCCGCTGGGCGCGAGCGGCACCCGTCTGACGACGACCTTGGTCCATGCGATGAGCGAGCGCGGCGCCCGCTATGGCCTGCAGACGATGTGCGAGGCGGGAGGTCTCGCCAACGCGATGATCATCGAGTCGGTCTGAGAACCCGGTCAGGCCGGCCCGAGTCAGCGGCTGCGCAGGTGGTGGCGCTTGCGCCAGGCCACCACCGCGCCCGCCAGCGCCGGCAGCGCGATCGCGGCCACCGCGATCAGGAACACCGGAGACGTCGGTGACGAGGCCCGGGCGCCGGCGACGACATACGCGGCGATGTTGGGGATCGACCCGAGGGCCGTGGCGAGCAGGAAGGGGACGTAGCCCATGCGCGAGACGGCGGCGGCGTAGTTCGCGGCCCAGAACGGCACACCGGGGAACAGCCGCACCGCCAGCATCGAACGGAAACCGTGCTTGCTGAACTGGTTGTCCGCCGCCTTGAGCAACCGCCCGCGAAGCAGCGGGCGCAGGGCGTCCTGGCCGAGCATCCGGCCGAGCGCGAAGGAGAGCCCCGCCCCCAGTACCGTGCCCGCCATGGCCGCGGCGATGCCCAGCTCCGAGCCGAAGAGCGCGCCCGCCGCGAGGTTCAGCAGCGGCCGCGGCACGAACGCCACCGTGACCAGGCCGTACGCCACGGCGAACAGCACCACCGCGACCGGGCCCCCGACCTGGGGCGGCCAGCCGTCGGCCAGAAGCTTGTGCGGCTCGAAGAGCAGCACGGACGTCGCGGCCGCCGCGAGCAGGACCAGGAGCAGGGACAGCCGCGACCACGGCGAGAGCAGCGCTCTGCTGCAGCGCGCGGCGAAACTCGAGGGAACGGGCGCGCGAACGGCGAGCTCCGTGGCGGCGGCCCCGGACGAGGCCGTTGCGGTGCCCCCAGAGCGGGTGGTGGCATCGAGCATTCGGCGACAGTAACCGACGAAGATGTGTGATCGCCGTATGGTTCGTCTCATGCGCGTCACAGGTGAGGGAACGTTGGAAGTTCCCCGCAGTGCTCTGGCCGACACGGTCCTGGAGCGGCTCACCACCGTGTACGCCGCCGCGGCGGACCCGGATCGTGCCGCCGCCGCCCGGGCGTACATGAAGGATGTCGCCCCGTTCCTCGGCATCCCCACACCCGAGCGGCGCGCCCTGTCCCGCTCCGTCGTCCAGGGCACACCCCGCCCCGACGAGACGGACTGCACGGCGATCGCTTTGCGCTGCTGGCAGCTGCCCGAGCGCGAGTACCACTACTTCGCCGTCGACTATCTGCGCCGCCACGTGGGGCGCTGCTCCTCCGGCTTCCTGCCGGTGACCCGGCGTCTGATCACCACCGTCTCCTGGTGGGACACCGTCGATCTGCTCGCCGCGCATGTCGTCGGCGGGCTCGTCGCGGCGGATCCGACGCTCACGACGGTCATGGACGCCTGGATCGTCGACGACGACCTGTGGGTCGCCCGCACCGCCCTGCTCCACCAACTGCGCTACAAGGACGACACCGACACCGGACGCCTCTTCGCCTACTGTCTGCGCCAGTCCGGGCACACCGAATTCTTCATCCGCAAGGCCATCGGCTGGTGCCTGCGCGAGTACGCCAAGACCGACCCGGACGCCGTACGGGACTTCCTGGCACGGGAGCGGGGGAGGTTCGCGCCGCTGTCGGTGCGGGAGGCGTTGAAGAACATCGGCGCCTGAAGTCCCGTACCGCGGAAAACCATTCGACGTCGGGCAAAGCGTCGGCAATGATCGACGCCATGTTCCGGTACGCCTTCGTCGTCGCAGCATCCGTGGTCGCGGATGCTCCGAAGGCTGCCGTTCCGGTCTTTCTGGCCGCATTCGACGGCGCCCGAAGCTGACCCTCTCCGGACAGGCCGGCGGACCCCGCAGGGGGAGGGTCGGCAAGTCCTTGGGGTCCCCATCTCCTTCGTAGAGACTTCGAGGTACAGCCATGTCCAAGACGGCATACGTGCGCACCAAACCGCACCTGAACATCGGCACGATGGGTCATGTCGACCACGGCAAGACCACGTTGACCGCCGCCATCACCAAGGTCCTCGCCGAGCGCGGATCTTCTGCGTTCGTGCCCTTCGACCGTATCGACCGGGCGCCGGAGGAGGCCGCGCGCGGCATCACCATCAACATCGCGCACGTGGAGTACGAGACCGACACCCGCCACTACGCGCACGTCGACATGCCGGGCCACGCCGACTACGTCAAGAACATGGTCACCGGGGCGGCGCAGCTCGACGGGGCGATCCTCGTCGTCTCCGCGCTCGACGGGATCATGCCGCAGACCGCCGAACACGTGCTGCTCGCCCGGCAGGTGGGCGTCGACCACATCGTCGTCGCCCTCAACAAGGCCGACGCGGGTGAGGAGGAGCTCATCGACCTCGTCGAGCTGGAGGTCCGCGACCTGCTCACCGAGCACGGCTACGGCGGCGACGCCGCGCCCGTCGTACGGGTCTCGGGGCTGAAGGCCCTGGAGGGGGACCCGAAGTGGACGGCGTCCATCGAGGCGCTGCTCGACGCGGTGGACACCTACGTTCCGATGCCGGAGCGGTATGTGGACGCGCCGTTCCTGCTGCCCCTGGAGAACGTGCTCACCATCACCGGCCGGGGGACCGTGGTGACCGGGGCCGTGGAGCGGGGCACCGTGCGGGTCGGAGACCGGGTCGAAGTGCTCGGGGCGGAGGTCGAGACCGTGGTCACCGGTCTGGAGACCTTCGGCAAGCCGATGGACGAGGCGCAGGCCGGGGACAACGTGGCGCTGTTGCTGCGCGGGGTGCCGCGGGACGCCGTCCGGCGGGGGCATGTGGTCGCGGCGCCGGGGAGTGTGGTGCCTCGGAGTCGTTTCTCCGCGCAGGTGTATGTGCTGTCGACGCGTGAGGGCGGTCGTTCCACGCCGGTCTCCAGTGGGTATCGGCCGCAGTTCTACATCCGTACGGCGGATGTGGTGGGGGACATCGACCTCGGTGAGGTGGCGGTCGCGCGGCCCGGGGAGACGGTCACGATGACCGTTGAGCTGGGCCGTGAGGTGCCCTTGGAGCCGGGGCTCGGGTTTGCCATCCGTGAGGGCGGGCGCACGGTCGGGGCGGGAACCGTGACTGCCGTCGAGTGAGGGTGGTTCGCCGCGTGGGAGTGCGAGGCCGTTGTGGCTGGTCGCGCCCACGCGGCGGAGCCGCATATCGTCACAGCCCCGCGCCCCATAGGGGCGCTCCGGTGCGCCCCTGTAAAGAGTCCCCCGGCACAATGAGAAGGTGAACGAGCCCATACCCGTCACCCGGTCCGTCGACTACGGCACCGCCAAGCTGATGCCCGACGTCGACCGGAAGCGGGCCTGGCTGCTCACCGTCGACGGAGCGCCCCAGTCGTACGTCGATCTCGACGAGCCGACGCATCTGGAGTTCGAGTACGCGCGCCGCCTCGGCCATGTCCTGGACATCGTCGCCGAGGCGGGGCAGCCGCTGGACGCGCTGCATCTCGGGGGCGGTGCGCTCACCCTGCCCCGATACCTGGCAGCTACCCGACCCGGCTCGCGGCAGGATGTCGTCGAGGCCGACCGGGGACTGATGGAGCTGGTCGGCGAGCATCTGCCGGTCGCCGAAGGGGACGGCATCCGGCTGCACGCCGGGGACGCCCGGGAGTGGCTGGAGGCGGCGCCGGACGACTCGGTCGACGTGCTGGTCGCCGATGTCTTCGGTGGGTCACGGGTGCCGGCGCATCTGACGTCGGTCGCGTACGTACGCGAGGCCGAGCGGGTGTTGCGGGGAAGCGGCGTCTATCTGGCGAACCTCGCCGATGCCGCGCCCTTCGCCTTCCTGCGCTCCCAACTCGCCACCTACGCCACCCTGTTCGAGGAACTCGTGCTGATCGCCGAGCCGGGTGTGCTGCGCGGGCGGAGGTTCGGCAACGCGGTGCTCGTCGCCGCGCACCGGCCCGTCGACACGGCCGCCCTGGCCCGGCTCACCGCCTCCGACGCGTTTCCGGCGCGGGTCGAACACGGTCCCGCGCTACGGGAGTTCACCGGCGGCGCAGGGCCGGTGCGGGACGAGGACGCCGTACCGTCACCCGAGCCCCCGGAAGGGGCTTTCAGCATCGGCTGAGGCGGGCCGGCTGGCGGCGGTCACCTGTTTGGTACGTCGTCGCAGGTTCCGTACGTCGGGTACGCACAGGACCGCCGCCGTGACGACCACGACCAGCGCGGCGCAGCCCCACAGCGCCGAGGTGCGCCCGAACGCCGTCTCCGCAGGGCCGGCCAGTGCCGTCGCCAGCGGGACCAGGGCGACCGAGCCGAACCAGTCGTACGCGGCGACCCGGGACAGTTTGTCCTCCGGTATCTCCTGGTGGAGCGCACAGCACCCCAGCGAACGTAACCTCCTTGTATGGCCGATGACTTGGTACAGCGAGCGCACTGGGGAAACCTCGAAGGGCAGAACTGGGCTGGACTGGCCCGCCTGTCGACCGAGGAGGCAGAGGGTGAACTGTCTTCTGACGACAGGTTAGATAGCACTCGGCCCCGGTTCATGACCGGCAGGGACATCAAGAGCACCGAGGAGCAGGAGAGGGACGGCCGTCAGTTCGTCGAGAGCCGAGGCGGACGGTACGTGTACACGTACATGGAGCCGGATACGTCGGCGTGGAAGCGTAGGCGCGTACGTCTGCCCGACGGAACTATCGGCTACCGCGTGGTCCGGCCCGTGTACGAGGGCGCGTTGGAGGACCTGAAGCAGGGGAAGGCCCCGAACGGCGAACGCATAGACGGCCTGATCGTCTACGACATCGACCGTCTGACCCGTGACCCCCGCCACCTTGAAGACGCGATCGAGACCGTGGAGCACCACCACCGGCCGATCATCGACATCACGGGCACCCTGGATTTGTTGACCGACAACGGGCGCGCCATGGCCCGCGTGGTCGTCGCCATGGCCAACAAGCAGTCCGCCGACACAGCCCGCCGGGTACGCCGCAACCACAAGGCACGGCGAGACCGGGGCATACCCGTGGGCGGGACGCGCCCCTTCGGGTGGCAGGACGACAAACGCACCCTCAACCCGACCGAGGCCGAGCACATCCGCAAGGCCGCCAGGCGCATCATCCTCGGTACTGAGTGGCACGCGATCGTTGCCGACTGGAACCGCGAGGGGATCACTACGTCGAAGGGCAACCCTTGGACGTGGATCGCTCTCAGGGACATGATGCGGAATCCGCGACTGTGCGGCTATCGATCCCATGTCGTGATCGAGTTCGCCCCGGAGTCGGGCCGAGAGATCAGGCACCTCACAATCGCTCACGACGACGAGGGCAAGCCGGTGAAAGGGCAGTGGACGCCGATCTTGCAGGTGTCCGAGTGGGAGGCAATCCAAGAGATCATCGGTGATGGGCCGATGCGCGGAGGTGGCCACAACGCCCGTGTCTATCTCGGCTCCGGCACCCTCCGCTGTGGCAAGGAGGACTGCGGCTCACCGTTGCGAGCGATGAAGGCAGCGCCGAGCCGAGGCAAGCCCAAGGGGTACTTCTACTACGTCTGCCCGGCAAAGACGACGGGCAAGGGGTGCGGTGGGGTGAAGGTCCCAGGCCCGGAGACGGATGACCTGATCAGGATGCTCGTAATCGCAAAGTACGAGGAAGAGGCCAGCAAACGGCAGGCGGTCAAGGCGCCGCAAGAGTGGTCCAAGGAAGCCGAACTGGAGATCATCCGAGAGGACATTGCCGATCTCAAGCAGGCCCGTCGTGCGCGGAAGATCAGCGCCGAGCGCTACTATTCGGATCTTGCCGAGTACGAGGCCGCGGAACAGCGGCTGAAGAGGGAACGTAACGCGTGGCAGCGCCAGACGCTCGCGGACCAGGGCGAGCCCGTGGACATGGCCAAGGAGTGGCACCGGGACGAGATCACCCTTGCCGAGCGTCGCTCGTACGTCGCGCGAACGCTGACAGCCCTGGTTGTGCTGCCTGTGGGGAGTGGGCGCCGAGTGCCCTTGCGTGAACGTCTGGTTCCGGTGTGGGCCGAGGAGTAGCACCGGAAGGAGCGGGAGCCCATCACCTCTTACGGCGATGGTGGCGGGCTCTGTCGCGTGTGCAGACGTCCACACCCAAGGCGGCGTTCATCTGGCGCCACTGAGCATCAGACCAGCCAGGGGACTTGCGCGCGTGTGCTCGTGCCCAAGCCATGTCCTGATCTTCATCAGCACTACTCGGGTACCGCACCCAGCCGCCCCCTCTCAGCGCCCCACACTTCCCGAGCTATCTCGCGATTCGCGGCAAGATCTTCCGCAACCCCCGCCGCCAGGAGCGCAGCGCCGGGGGTGTGGCCGGAGCCGACGTAGCGCCAATGCCGTTCGGTGACCGTGTCGGGAGTGTCGGTGTGGCCCATGTGTTGGGCGCGTTCGGCGCGTAGCGCCGTGTATGTCGTGGAGTAGGCGCGCGACTTGGTGAGGACGTGTCCCCGGTACGCGAGCGTGTGAGTCCAAGTGCGCAGGTTCAGGGGGCCGTACTCGGGTAGGCCGCCGAGGCGCCAGCAGGTCCGCATGAGGGTGCGGACGTGTTCGCTCACGGGTGCCGACTCGATGTCTGCCCAGGTCGTGAGCGGGTGGTCGGTGCCGGCGCCTGTCTCGCTCGCTCCCTTGGTGACGTACTTCGCCACGTACGCGGCCACGGCGTCATCGTCGGGCCCGTCGCCGTCCACGCGCAGAGACTGAGCGTCGACCTGGGCGCCCCAGCGCAAGGCCAACTCCCCCACAGCCAGGCTGTAGGGGGTGCGGACCAGGACCCGCCGGGCGGAGGCGCGTACGGCATCGATGAGCAGTTCCGCAGTGCCCCAGGCCGGGGGTTCGTCGTCGGGCCCGTTCGGGCCGTCGAGGCGGACGACAGCGTGTACGTGGACGGCCGCGCGCTTTTGGTACTCGGCGACGCGGGCGAAGGACAGCCGGGCATGCTGGGCGAAGCGGGACTGTACGAGGCCGACCGAGGAGGCCAGGCGCCGCCTTACGTCGATGACGAACCGGTCCCAGAGCTTGGAGGCGTGCGCGTGCCACAGCACATGGGCGGTGTAGTCGTAGCAGTCGGCGCACAGCGGTTGCCCGACGACTGGAGCGTCCGGGGCGTGGACGGCGCCGCAGCCGAGGGAGTGTCCGTGTTCGCAGGTTCCGCTGTCGCGGCGGGGTCGGCACGCTTCCCCTGTGCGGTGGACGGGGCCGAAGGACGGGGCGGTGAGGGTGACGAAGAGCCGGGGCCGGTGCCGAACCGCCGGAGGGATGTTCTTGCCGCCGAGGAGGCCCGCGCGGACGAGGTGGAAGGTGTCTCCGGCGTGGAGGCGGGAGCAGGCCGGGCAGACGGTGGAACGGCGGTTGCGGCAGCGGACGAGGATGCGTTCGCTGGGTTCGTTGCGGGTGTCGTAGTGGCTCAGGATCTCGCCGGTTGTGCCGTCCAGGGTGGTGGTCGAGCCGGTGAGATGGACGGGGTGGGAGCAGCCGCCGGTTGCGGTGATCTGCTCCAGCCAGCGCGGGAACCTAGGATCTTGGGCGATGCGGATTGCGTCGCGGTCTGCTTCGGGGAGTTGACGCAGGCGCGCCGCGCGGTCGAGGACGGCGCGCCTGTCAGCCGGGGTGAACTCCGGGGTGATGGTGGTGACCTTCCGGGGTGGGCCGCCGAGGCGGCACGGTGGATGAGTGGTGGCGCGTGGTCGGTCATGGGGATCGCCTTCCTTGCGTGGTCGGGTGGGGTGGGGTTTCAGCGGATGGTTCCGGTGCCCCGGCAGACGCGGCAGCGCCGCCGCCGTCCGGTCCAGGTCCTACGTGCTCCGTCGCCCTTGCAGTGGGGGCACCTCACACGAGGCATAGGCATGGCCGTGTGTCCTTTCTGCTCAGGTGTGGGAGAAGCCGTTGATCATCCAGGTGACGAGTTCGTGGGCGGTCAGGCCCACGGGGGTCTGACCGAGGTAGAGGCCGAAGAGGCCGACGCAGACCGCTTCCCAGGCGCGGACGTCGCGGGAGCGGACGAGGAGGACGGTGATGATCCCGAAGATCACCGCGAACGTGAACGCCGTACCTTCGCTGATCACTTGTCGTCTCCTTCCAAAGCCGCGAGGGCGCGGGTTATGGCGGGCAAGTCCGGGGTCATGGCGGCGTGCTTCCGGGCCGTCGACACCGCTTCTTCAGTCGGCGTGAGGTGGGAGCGGGCACGGCTCCAGCCGCCGTCCGGACCGGTACAGACGGCCACGCCGCGTTCCTCCGCCGTGATCGACTGGGCGACGGCCACGGCGTCCTTGTTGAGGTCGCCCAAGGTCATCTCTGCCGTGCCGGGATCGTTGACGCGGTGGCAGATACGGCCGCCGAGCTGCGCCCGCAGGGCGGTGACGCCGGGGCCGAGGTCGGAGCCGACCCGCTGTCCGGCGACGACCAGGTGCAGGCCGAGCGCCGCCCCCAGCTGAGCCAGCCGCAACAGCAGGGTGGAGCACTGTTCGGCTTCCGCCTTGCTCTCGCGGGTGCCGTCCGAGAGGTACAGTTCCGCGATCTCGTCGACGATCACGACGACCGGCACCGGCCGCAGCTTGTCAGGCAGCTCCCAGATCGAACGGACACCGGCCGACCGGCACGCGCTCATCCGGTCCTGCATTTCGACCACCAGGGCGGAGAGCACGGCGACCGCTTCCCGTCGACACGTGGCCAGCGCGCTCAACCGTCCGGCGAACAGGCCCAGTTCCATGCCGCCCTTGCAGTCGATACCGACCAGGGCGACGGGCTGTCCTGCGAGTTGGGTGATCAGCCGGGCCAGCAGGGTGGACTTGCCCGAGCGGGTGGCCCCGGCGATCAGCCAGTGCGGCACGAGCCGCAGGTTCATGACCCAGGCGCCCCCGCTCTCCAGTGCGCCGATGAGCGCGGAGAGGAGTCCGGCCGGAGCTGAGACGAGGCCAGGCCGCTCCAGCGGATCCGTGGCCGTAGCCGTCAGCAGCACGAGCCCGCGTTCCGGCGAGGTGACCCGGACCGCGTGGACCTTCCACGCGTGCACTAAGGCGTCAGCCGCCTTCATGTACGTCGCCGGAGTCTGCCCCGCGTGCAGCCGCACGGTCACCGTCAGGCCCATGCGGGTGGCGCGCGGGAACGAGATCCGGGGAGCCACCGGCCGTAGCGGATCGCCCTTGACCACCAGATCCCCGAGCAGTCCGCGCGGCGGACGACGGGAGACCGCCAAGTCGTTGAGCATGGCGACCTTGCGCCAGGTCGCCAGCACCCGGCACGCGGTGACCGGGTAGCCGACGAGGTACCAGTGCCAGACCGGACGATGCCGGCGCACCAGGTCACCGACGACGAGCACCCAGGCCAGTGCGGCCAAGCCGAGGGCGAGCAGGATCGGTCCCATCACGCGTCACCGCCCTTGCTCTGCGCGGCTGTGCCGTGCACCGGCGTGATGGCGTCGGCGCGGAAGCTGACGCCGTGCCGCTCACCCATCGACCAGACGAACGCCGTCAGGCCGGTGACCTTGACGATCTGTCCTTCCTCGATGCCCTTCGGGGCACCGCTGACGGCGATCTCGATGACGGAGATACGCCGTCGGTCCTGCCGCACGGTGACGGCCACGGTGTAGACCGGGTTGCCGTCCCGGTCCCGCTTCACCTCCTGTGTCTCGGGGTTGGAGAGCTTTGCCTCGGGTGCGATGGCGCACCGCAGTACGCCCAGCCGCGCCGTGTCCACGGGAATGGACTGCATTTCGTTGGCCTCCTTGGCCAGTCGGGACGCCAGCTCTGATGCTGACGTCACTTGTCCTTACGAGTTATGACTATGAAGTTCTGTACGGCGAGAGTGCAACTACTTATGCTGACGAGTGATGTCGCGCGTGCGACGTGACTACGACCTCACCCGGAGATGCCGAGATGTCAGAGATCCAGCGCCCCGGAGCCCTCTACCAGCAGGTGGCCGCCGCGATCCGCGAAGCGATTCTGTCTGGCGAGTTCGAGCCCGACTCCCTGTTGCCGTCCGAAGCACAGCTCATGGCCCGTTACGGCGTCTCCCGGCCGACTGTCCGCAACGCCATCGCCGCCCTGCGCGCGGAAGGGCTCATCGACGTCCGTCACGGCAAGGGCAGCTTCGTACGCTCCAGCGGACAGCCCGTCCTCACGATCGAGCGCCGCATCAGCCGCACCTCCGAGGGCAAGTTCGTGATGCCCAACGGCGACATCTGGCAGGAGGCCGAGGAGCCGAGCACCTACCGCACCCACACCACGAAGGACACCGGCCGACTCCTCCAACTCGGTGAGGAGGAAGCCTTGTTCGGGTGCGACCGATTGCTCACCGACCCGGGCACCGGCACGCGCGCGATGCACCGCACGCTGATCCCCTTCGAGGTCGCGGACGGCATCCTGATGCTTGCGGAGGAGCCCTGCAAGCGCCCAGCAGCGATCTACCGATGGCTCACCGAGGACGGCCACAAGCTGACGTGGACCGAGACCGTGCGCGCCCGCATGCCCCTGCCCGACGAGCGCGCCACTCTCCAGCTCCCGGACGCGACCCCGATCCTGCACGTCGCCCGCGTCACGCACGACACCGACGACCGCCCGCTGTTCCTCGAAGAGCTTCGCTTCGGCGCGGACCGTGCCGAACTCGCCTACCGGATCACCGCCGACAAGCAGCCCGCGCGACGCGCCCGCGCCTGAGTGCCAACGGCGATCGGTCGAAACAGCCTTCACATCCTCAAGGGCGCGCCTGCGGCGCGCCGGGGCGCCCGGCCGCCCCGGCCGGGCGTGCGGCGTGGCCGCCGATCCCGTCCGGTCGCCAGACGCCCCCGACCGCAGCAGGCCCGAGAAGTCGAGGCGTCGACAGGCCGTCGCAAGCCGGGGCCCACGGGGCTGGGGGTCGACGGCCTCCGAGACTTTAGGCAGCCACCATGGGGCGAGCCTCGAAGAACAGGGGGCCGATCGGGCTATTGCGGGCAGGTCCAAGGACTGCCCGATCCGCTGGCGAGCGTAAGGCCCCCTGTTCACTCGCCCCATGGCAGCTCCAGCCCAAAGTCTCTCCAGCCGGCGACGTGCCCACGTGCACCACTCACCAGCGAAAAGGCGCATCACGCTGCACCACCGTCGCCGTCCGCCCGCGACTCCAGGAGCCGGGCAAGTCGATCCACGGCGTCCGGCCAGCCCGTCAGCCGCACGACCCCGCAACCGTCCTCGTTCGTCGAGGCGACGGCCCGTACGGCGGACAACTCGAAGCCCACGCCCAGGAACGCCCGGTTCAAACGATCGGCCGCCTCTCGCGCCTCACGCCAACCCGCGATGTAGTCGACACCGGACACCCAGAGACCGGAGTCCACGCCCGGCACGTCCAGACCGTCGCTCAGCCAACCCTCACCCGAGCCAGTCACCTTGCCCACCTCTGCCCTGATCTAGGTAACGGATCATCAACTTCCTGTGACCAGAGCCGAAATGCAGCACGACGGCCCCGGTACCATCAGGCACCGGGAACCGCCGTGTTCCCAGCCGGGCCACCCTTCGCTTTCCAGGGCTGATGGGGTGGCCCGGTCTCGGTATTGGGTTATGAAGCGCGGCCCCTCACTCGGGAGGGGAGACTCCGGATGTCGGAGAGGCCGCGCCCCTTCGGCCGGAGTGGTCGGACTCCGGCCGGTGACCGGGTCGCCGCCCGCTCCCGATCGCGGGGGAGCAGACCGGAGCGGAGACCCGGCGTTTGTCAGGCCGAGTTCTCAGCCCAGAGTCGATCGAGGTCCAGACGAGCCCACACCGATTTGCCGCTGCCCTTGAGCCCTGGCGACCACCAGACCGCATCGGCCAGGCGCTGAACGATCCGCAGCCCTCGCCCCCGGTCCGGCAACAGCGCCTCGACAAAGTCACCGGCCAGGGCCGGCGAGATGAACTCACCCGCCGGAAGGTCGGGCGGAGTCGAGTCCTCGTCCAGGACGCCGATTCCCAGCAGCCCGGGCCAGTTCATGAGCCAGACGTCGATTCGCCTCCCGGCACCAGGCATCGCCAGGCAGTCATCCGGGACCGCGTGGTGGACGACGTTGCCGACGAGTTCCGAGACGATGAGCCGCGCGTCATCGATGGCGTACGCCAACCCCCAGGTCTGGAGGTAGGAGCTGACCATGTCCCGCGCAGCCTTCACGCAGTCCCGGTCCTCCGCATAGAGCGTCAACGCCCGGAAGTGACCGTTGTCCGGGTCGTGCACCGAGCGGCGCGGAGCGCCCGTCGTCGAGGCGTTCGCTGGGCCTTTGCTCTGCTGCGCTTCCACCGCGTTCCCTCCCGAGCGCTGGCGAGCCCGATAGCCCGCCGATCTGTGTCGACCAGTGAACGGCGCAGGAGACTCAGGCGGGAGCGTTCACTAGGGGGTTCACGTGAACACCGGCAAAGGCAAAGGGGGTTCACGAATGAACCCTCTACCGCGAGACTGCTGTGACACGATGAACACTCGCCGTCATTCTCGGGTTGGCAGGGGAGCATGAGCCGAGAGCCAAACGCGCATTTAATCGCTGTCATGGACGAGGCCAAGGTCTCGAACAAGGGCCTTGCGAAACGCATGACGGACCAGGCCGCCCAGCGCGGCATGGACCTGGGAACAACGCACGTCGCTGTGAAGCGGTGGCGCGAAGGTGCGGGCATCCGGCCGCAGACGGCGGCGCTCATGGCAGATGTGCTCTCAGCGAAGCTCGGACGTCGCATCACGCCAGGTGATCTCGGCTTCTTCGACCACACCAAGTCGACCGCACCCGAGCCGATCGGCTACCCGAGCACCGTTCCCGATCTCTTGTCCATGCTCGACGGAGTCACCCAGGAGCGTGCCGACACAGCCGTGTCGGATCAACTGGTGGTCGCGGACGGCGACATCAACTCCGCCGTTCTCTCGTGGATGATCGCGCGCCCCGATGGCATTCAGGCCGACAGGCCATCTCACCAACGAGTCGGCATGCGCGACGTCCGCGCGATCAGGGACGCCGCCGGAATGTTCATGCAGCTCGACTTCAAGTACGGCGGAGGGCACGGTCACAAAGCCCTACGCCACTACTTCCGGCACGAAGTGCTGCCCCTGCTCGACACGAGCTACAGCGAGAAGGTCGGCACGGCGCTATTCAGCGCCTCCGCCGAGATCTCCCAGCTGCTCGCATGGACGGCCTACGACGTCGGCAACCACCGGCTTGCCCACCGCTACCTGACATCTACTCTGCGCTTGTCCCAGGTCATCGATGACCGCATGTTCGGCGCTCGCATCCTGGGCAATCTCAGCCACCAGGCCAACTACCTCGGCAACCACGCCCAAGCCATCCAATTGGCCCGCGCCGCCGTCGAGGGCGCCAAGGGCCGAGCGACCCCGCGCGCGTTGTCGAACTACTCGGCCATGGAGGCCCGCGCTCTGTCCAACGCCGGCGACGGTATTGCGGCGGCACGAGCGATGAAGGAGGCAGAGCGTCACTTCGAGCGCGCTGCGACAGGCGAAGACCCCGCGTGGCTCGGCTACTTCGACGAAGCGGAACTCATGGGCGAACTCTGCCACTGCTTCCGCGACCTCAAGATGCGCCGCGAAGCCGTCGCACAGGCCCAACGAGCCGTCGACAGCACCGACCCGAAGTACGCCCGCACCCTCGGTTTCTGCCGCATGGTTCTCGCCCAGAGTCAGCTGCTCAACGGCGAGTTGGAAGCCGCCGTCACTACCGCGAGCCTCGCAGTCGACGGCGGCGACTCTCTGCAGTCCAATCGCTTCCAGCGCTACGTGACCGACTTCCAGAGGGAAGTCAGCGTGCACCTTGCGAATCCCACTGTCGCTGCCTTCAACGAGAAGGTGCACGACGCGCTCACTCGCCTCGACGAAGACGGTGAGTAGCGGCTACCAGGGCCGCCAGTCCCGGGGCGCATCGTCGTTGCGCAGACCGGCGATGCGCCGGCGGTACTCGGCCGCGGTCTCCTCGTCCTCCTGCACGTTCTGCATGAGCCAGGTCGTCATGCCGAACTCTTGGATGCCCCGCAACGTCTCGTACCCGGGCCAGTCGTACAGGTCACGTCCGTACGCGGCCACGAAGTCGGCGTACTGTTCGCCGGTCTGCCACCCAAGGCTATGGTGCTCAACGGCCGTGACCATGAGATCCCACTCAGGGTGGTCGTAGCAGAAGGCTTCGAAATCGATCAAGATGACGCGTCCCTGATCGTTCACCATGAGGTTCTGCACGTGGGCATCCCCGTGGACCGGCCCCTTGGGCGTCTCGAACTTCAACTCCGCATACTTGTCCTGCAGTTCCCGCCACCGCTTCCGTAGGAAGACCTTGTCATCATCCGGAATCATTGCCCGGTCCAGCCGCAGCTGTTGCTTGTCGAAGGGGGCGAACGACGGGAGCACGAGACCTTCTGGCGCGGTCAGGGCGTGCAGGTCTCGCAGGACGCGCCCTAGCTCCCCGTATGTCGCCTTGCGGTCCCCCTCGACGATCAGATGCCAGAACGTCACCGGGTGGCCATCAATCAAGAAAGGCTGCTCCAGGTCCTCAAGGATGCGAGCAGCTGGAAACCCTTCCTCCTCCAGCCACCGCGACACGGCCACTTCTACGCGCGCTTTGGGCAGCCATTCTTCCCCTCGCGCCACGCGCGCGATCACCGGTACCGAGGCCAACCGAAACAGTGCGTTCTCTCCGAGACGGATCAGCTCTGCGTCTCTGTCATCGAGCCCCGCAGCCCGGCACGCAGCAGCCATGATCCGAGCTGCCCTCGCCGACGTGAACCCCTCTTGCGTTCGAGCAGCGTCAACCGCCATGCCCGTACCAGCTCCCCTAGTCGTGCGCGATCAATCAGCGCACGCCCATGGGTGACCAACCCGACGTGCGCCAGACATGACCCCGACCGTACCTAGCTTTCGCAGGGATCGGCCAGAGTTCCTCGGTGCACGCTCTGCGCTTCACATCACCTAATGAGGCGCTCCTAGCCTGCTAGTGAAAGGGAATTCTCCAGCTTCTGGCGGAAACTGCGTAGGCGTACCCCCCTGGCCGGAACCGCCACCGCCAGGCTATCAATGGCCATAAGGAGCTCTTTCATTTGCCCTAGCGCAGGATTGGAAGCGATGAAATCGGAGTAGCTCTCCTCTGCTTTTTGCCAGCGCATCATGAGGATAGCAGAAAGGAACATATTCCCCTTCGTGGAGGGGGTGCCCGCGTCGGATGAAAGGATTCTCATTGCGCGGATAATCTGCTTTTTCCTATCCTTATGCAGTAATGCATGGAGTACGACCGATCTTTCGTAGTGAGCCCACCCGCTTCGCGGTTCAAGTTCGACGGCACGGTCAAGGTCCGCGAGAGACTCGTCATACCTTCCGATCAGCCTGTAGACTAGTCCGCGATTGGTGTGAGACCAGCTGCGATTTGAATCGAGGTCGATTGCGCGATTGAAATCCGCGAGGGCATCGTCATAGCGCCCTATTAGTCGATAGGTAAGCCCTCGGCCGGTTAGATTACTTGCTCCTTCAGGCTCGATTGCGACCGCGCGATTATAGTCGGCGAGTGCATCCTCATACCGGCCTGTAGAACGGTAGGTGCTGGCCCGGCTGGAGAGGGCCCATGCACTGTTGGGGTCGAGTTCGATGGCACGATTATGGTCCGCGAGGGCGTCATCATGCCGCCCGATCGAATCAAGAGCGCTGGCCCGGCTGGTGAGGGCCCATGCACTGTTGGGGTCGAGTTCGATGGCACGATTATGGTCCGCGAGGGCGTCATCATGCCGCCCCTCAGCACCGTAGGTCAATCCGCGACAAGTCAGGGCATGCGCATTTTCCGGATCTATTTCAATCGCCCGATCATAGTCAGCAATAGCATCGACGGGCAAGTTCTTGTTGAAGTAGGTTACCCCGCGACGGACGAAAAGTCTCGCATTGTTGGATTCTAGCTCAATGGCACGGCTATAGTCTGCCAGTGCCTCATCGTACCGCTCCATGGAATGAAGTGTGTCGCCGCGATTAGCATAAGCCCACGTATCTTCGGGACTTAGATCGACTGCGCGACTGAAGTCAGTGAGAGCCTCGTTGAATCTTTTCATAGAATGATAAATCAAGCCGCGGTTTGCGTGAGCCCAGGAATTATCCGGAGCAAGCTCGATAGCTCGGTCGTAGTCGGCCAGTGCATCATCGAAACGACGCTCGAGTTGGTACGCGAGACCGCGGCTGGTTATGGAACTTGCGTTATTAGGATCAAGTTCGACTGCGCGATTGTAGTCCGCTAGTGCTTCGTCGGCCTGACCGAGAGCTCCGTACGCCAGCCCGCGACACGTGTAGGCCCACGCATGATCTGGACTTACATCGACGGCGCGATTGAAGTCGGAAAGGGCGTCGTCGAATTGCTCCATGGTTGTATAGATCATTCCGCGGCCCACAAGCGCATCTATGCTGTTGGAGTCAATTTCGATGGCACGGGTGTAATCGGCGAGTGCTTTATCGCTCTTTTGTAGCGAATTATAGGTGTCAGCGCGACAGGAATACGTCCAAGCATCCTCTGAGCGAAGCTCGATGGCGCGGTCATATTCAATGAGCGCATCATCGAATCGCCCCATCGTGTGGTATGCCATGCCTCGGCCGTTGTGTGCTGGAAAATTAACTGGATCGAGCTCAATAACGCGATCGTAGTCGGCGAGAGCATCATCGACCTGCCGCTTAGCCAGATATGCGAATCCTCGACTGTAGATACTTAGCGTGCTGGCGGGGTCGAGCTCGATTGCTTGACTATAGTCGCTAACAGCGTCATCCAACCGGCCCATGAGGTGGTGTACTTGTCCGCGCCCACAGTAGGCAGCATGTGCAGTCGGGTTGAGCGTCAGAGCTGTTGAATACTCAGTCAGGGCCTGGTCGTAATTTTTTGATTTCTTGAGGTATCGCCCGCGGAGGGTGTGAACTATGGACCGAGTCTCGTTGTCAAGGTCGGTGCGTACGAGGAGGAGAGAAAGAGAATGGGTTCGGGTGGGAGGCTCTCCCTCAAGAGCATCCAGAAACTGATGTCCCCAGTTGCTAACCGTGGGGACTGCGGAATCTTGCCCAGCTTGCACTATGGTTTGCACCCATCTGCGCGCCGTGTTGATATCATATCTATATGCATCGACTAGCAACCTCAAGGCTTCTGGGAATGCAGTACGGGAGTCGGCGCAAAGGCGATGATAGGTCTCCTGCATTCGGAAGTTTCGCCATATCTCGTCCTCCCACCAATCTTTACTTTGGGCGGGATGATTTTGCTCCAATTGAACTCTTCGTTGGTTGAATGATTCAGCCAAGCGAGTTTGCTGTTCGTGCCAGCGTGAGGGGGACTGACGCCGTTGCAGGCTCAGCATTGCTGCGCGTACAACGTCGTGATACCGACAACGGCCGGCACGATAATTCACGAAAGGCATCGACTTCAGCCAGCCGAAGAGTTCTGCGGCCTCGTCGTCTACTGCCGCACGATAGACGTCCTCGTCTAGCTCTTGAGCCAGGGCGCAGGCCAAGGCGACAGCTCGGCGTGCCGGATCTGTTTCCCACTTCAAAAAGCGTTCAACCGCTGTGTCACTAGGATCCCCAACTTCCGCAACGCTTGTTGGGCGACTTTCTGCCAGAGTGGAAACGAGGACTGGGAGGCGTTGGGAGAGTTGAAGTATTACCTCGATGACGGGTTCGTGTGTAATACCCTTGGCCGTCAGCAGGAGCCGAGCTTCCGCCTCGGTAAATACGTCGAGCGGCACATCGGTGATCAGATCGCGAAAATCACCCCAACATCCATCATTCAGTCCCGATTGGCCGGCCAAGACAACAAGTACGTTTGCAGGGAGCTCTCCATACTTATCGCTGAGTAAGAGGTCACGCAGCCAAGAATTGAGGAGCGGGCCCGTGCGCTCGAAAGTATCGAAATAGAGAACGAGCCATGTTCGGCGCTGTGCTATTTCAGTCAGATCTTCAAGAAAAATGGGGGTGAGTTCTTGTAGCGGGGAGAGGACTAGCTTGACATCGTCATGGTTACTGAAGCGGCTGCTAAGTATCGTCTTGAGATGACTTGCTCCCGCCGCTACTTGTTGTGGGTCGACTGCGCCAACAAATGCTCCCACTCCAGGTATCATGCCCAGCCCTACAAGCCCCAACTGTGAGGCGACGACACTGGAAGGGGACGGGTTCGGTCCCGTCGCTCCTTGACTTGGTGAATCTGATGTTCCACCTCCTGGCTGTACTGCCACGGCAGCAGTGGCATCGGCTTCATGGCGACGCTGTCGGTAGGTGCTAAGCCGCTTGTCGAAGTTTTTCAAGGTCATGCCTTGCTGAGCCAACTGCCCGCTGATGGATTCCATCACCTCAAGGGCGCCAGTCACCGACTCGTCCACATAGGCAGTAATGGCTTGGGCTTCACGAGCTGCACCTTCCATCTGCCGCAGCAGCGTGGATTTTCCAACTCCCCCGGGGCCTCTCACATGGAACAGGAACTGCGTCGTCTCTTCCGGTGGTTGCCTCAAGACGTCCCTGAATATCGACAATTCACCATGTCGGCCGACGAATCCGCTTCGCCTCTGTCGGCGGATCAACTCCTGTCGTGAAGGTCGTTGCACCACCACGTATGCCCCCATATGTGCGGGAATCTCGTCTTCCTACCACCTACTTTCATTCTTGCAGGACCCGACGACGTTTGCACCGTGCATGCCGCGGTCGGGCACAGGCATGGTCAATCTGCGCCAATGTGGATCATGAGCCCACGACGAGTCAGGCTGTCGCTGCTGCCAGGTGCTCCTGGTGATGCCGCTGAGATGGAACAAGAGTGTGCCCCGCAGGGGGATCTCAGGGATGGCTTCGGTAAAGACCTTGCCTGTAGTCCCGAGACATGAGACGAGTTAAAGGGTGTGAGCGCGGCTTGACATGGATCAAGCAACCGTTCCTGCCGAGGACGCATCGCTGTGACTGGGGCATGCAGCCGGAGTCCGCCCTACCGGTTGCTCCAACTCTGGCTCTCCAGTGAGGCCAAACTGGCCCACCCTTAAGTCGCCGGTCACGCTCGGTCAACGGCCAGCTCTCACATCAGGAATGACTGCTTGATCCACGTCATGCGGTCCCGCTTAGGCAGCGGGGTACGGATGAGGGACAACCGTGGCCAAGCCCACGAGGACGATGAAAGCTGAGGGCGCGGGGCAAGAGGTTACTTTCATCGAGGTGTTGCGCGGTCATCCAGGAGACGCCGAACACCTCCAGCGTCACGCCGGTCACGAACATCACCGCGCACAGGACCGTGACCGGGACCGGCACGGCCAGCGCGGCGGAGGGCAGTGCGAGCGGGAAGACGCACAGCGTGCTGGCGAGGAGCAGGCGGCGGGGCTTCCAGCGGGTCATGAGAAGGGCGCCGACGACCGTGCCGGCTCCGAAGAATCCCAGAGCGAGGCCCCATGGGCCCGCCCCGCCGAGGTGATCCCGGGCGACGAGCGGGCCGTAGACCGCGTCGGCGGCGGCGACGACCGCGTTGGCGATGGAGAACTGGACGACGATGCCCCACAGCCACGGCCGCCCGGCGAACTCCCGCCAGCCCTCCCGCAGGTCGGCGAGCATGCCGCCGCCCGGAGTGCGATCGGGAACGTGACTGACGTCGAGGAACGCCCGCATGGCCCCGGCGACCGCGAAGGCCGCCGCGTCCGCCGCCAGCACCCAGCCGGGCCCGATCGCGGCCACCATGGCACCGCCCAGCGCGGCGCCGCCCACCGCCGCCCCCTGCATCGCCATCCGGAAGACGGCGAACGCCCGGCTCGCCTCCTCACCCTGGACCGACGACAGCAGCATGCCCTCGGCCGCCGGGCTGAAGAAGGCCTGGCCGGTGCCGCCGAGGGCGGTCAGCAGCATCATCTGCCACAGCTGAGCCTCCCCGGACAGGACCAGCACGGCGAAGGCGGCCTGCGAGAGACAGTTGAGGGCGTTGGCCGCGACCATCACCCGGTGCCGGGGCAGCCGGTCCGCGACGGCACCGCCGATCAGCAGGAAGAGCACCAGGGGCAGGGTGCGGGACGCGGCCACCAGACCCACGTCGCCGCCGTCGCCGCCCGCCTCCAGCACCGCGAACGCGGCGGCGATCAGCGCGCCGTGACTGCCGAGGTTCGTGACGAACGCCGCGGCGGTCAGCAGGGAGTAGTTGCGGCCCGCCCAGACGGGGCGGCGGGAGCGGCGGCGGGCGTCGGCGGCGGAGGTCACCGGCCGACTATCCCCGCCCGACCGCACAATTGCCAACCGAATTGCAGGTCACGGGCTGTATGCACCACTTCGACCCCCAGCCGGTACGACGCTCGTCACATCGACCTGTTCAGTCGACCCTACTCACGGGTAACCTTGCGGTCATGAGCGCAGACCAGATGTCGATCGGCGAGATGCTCGCCGCCACCGTGCCCATGGCCCGGACCCTGAACCTGGAGTTCCTGGAGACCACGCCGGAGAAGGCCGTGGTGGCTCTGCCGGACCAGGGCGACTACCACAACCACGTGGGCGGGCCGCACGCCGGTGCGATGTTCACGCTCGGGGAGTCCGCCAGCGGGGCCATCGTGCTGGCCGCGTTCGGTGAGCAGCTCGCGCGCGCCGTGCCGCTCGCGGTGCGGGCCGAGATCGCCTACAAGAAGCTCGCCATGGGCGCCGTCACCGCCACCGCGACCCTGGGCCGCCCGGCCGCCGAGGTCGTCGCGGAGCTGGACGCGGGGGAGCGGCCGGAGTTCCCGGTGGCCATCGAGATCAGGCGCGCGGACGGGGCCGTCACCGGCGAGATGACCGTCGTCTGGACCCTGCGGCCGAACAGCTGAGCCCGTCGAACGGCGGCAGGCAGGGGCCCCGACCGGGGCCCCTGTTTCGTGTCCGGGTCCGTCCTCTCAGGCCGCGAGCCGCTTCCGCTCCGCCCCGCCGTCCTCCAGCCCCGCCATGAACTCCTTCAGTCAGGCGACGAACTCCGGTCCCAGGTCCTGCCGGTCGCACGCCGGCCGTACCACCGTGCGCAGGTGGTCCGCCTTGTCGCCGGTGTCGTAGCGCAACCCGTCGAAGACGACTCCGTGGACCGTCCCGCCCGACGCCATGTCCTGCAGGGCGTCGGTCAGCTGGATCTCGCCGCCGCGCCCGGGCGGGGTGCGCTCCAGGACGCCGAAGACGGCCGGGTCGAGGACGTAGCGGCCGATGACCGCGTGGTGGCTCGGCACGTTCTCGCGTGACGGCTTCTCGACCAGGCCCGTGTGCGGAGGTGATGGATGTCGGCGAGCCGGGCGGGGTCGCGGTGGTCCTCGATGGCCCGCACCGCACGCCGAGAGAAAGCTCGGAGCTTGCTGTGCGGCATGCGGAATTGAAGATTCCGTGGACCAATGTTCTTTGCCTGCACACAACTTGGCACCCGGTCCGGCGGTGATTTCGAATGCCGGTGCGGATACCGCCGGTAACTCTTCTGAATTCTCTGCCTTTTGAACATCGGTCACTCGAACTTCTTGTTTCCTGTCCGTTGCTTGTGCGAAAGTGAGCGGCCCGATAGCCGGTCCACAGCCGACGCGGCCTAGGTACGCACCAATCACGCACCTGCTTTCCGACGGACGCCCATTCCCCATGGCGTCCTGCGGCTGGGAAGGAAATGGTTCAGTGCAATCCCCTTACCCCCCACGCCCGCCGTACCCGCCACGGCCCGGGGTGAGCCCCGGAGGGTCCGACCGCGATCTCCTCGCGAACCTGGGCCGTACCGGTGCGGACGGTCACGCCGTCGCTCTGCTCATGGCGCGGCACTGGCGTGCCGCCTACGACTACGCGGCCATCTGCCTCGTGTCCACCGAGAGTTCGGCCTCCATGGTGGCCGCCGCGGCGTTCCACCGCGTGCTCGGTCACCCGGCCGACGGCGCGCTGCGTCCCCAACTGCTCGCCGCCGTACGGGACCTGGTGAAGGAGTGGGCGGCGGACGGCGCCATTTCCGCCCTGCTGCCGGAACTCGGCAAACCCACCGGAGGGCGCGGGCTGCGCGCCGCGCGGTCCGTCACGCCCGAAAGGCGCCATATCGCCGAGCACGCATTCCGGGCTCTCCCGGGGGCTTCGCAATGCCTCCTCTGGCACACCGAGGTCGAGGCGGAACCGATAACCATACCCGCCGGTCTGCTGGGGGTGGACGCGGGAACAGCGTCCGCCGCGATGGAGGAAGTGCGTGAGCAATTCCGGCAAGGCTGTGTCCGCGCCCACCGCGAACTCGCGCCCACCCGGGAATGCCGTTACTACAACCGCCTCCTCGACGTCCCCATTCGCCGGGGCGGAGCCTTGTTGCCCGATGTGCAACAGCATCTGATGGAATGCCGTTACTGCCGTCACGCCGCCGAGCAGCTCAGCCATTTCGAGGGCGGACTCGAAGTGCTGCTCGCCGAAACCGTGCTCGGCTGGGGCGCCCGGCGCTATCTCGACTCCCGGCCCGGCCGCGGCGGCATCGGATCGGCGTCGACCGGCCGTCCCCGACGCGGCGGGCGGCACCGCCCGGCCCAGCTCGCCGTGCCGCGCGGACGCACGCGGGCCCTTGCGGTGGGCGTCGGTCTGACCTCCCTCGTCCTGCTTGTCACGTTACTCACCGCCAAGGGCTGGTCCGAGGAGAACGGTGTCCCCGCCGCGCAGGCGACGTGGGGCGCGCCCAGCGGCCAGTCCGTCAACCCGGGTGCGAACTCCCGGCCCTCGACAGGCGGTTCACCGTCGGCCGCCTCGGCCGAGGACCCCGTCGAGATCGCCCAGGGCAGGCTCCGCAACGTCGACCGCGGCCTGTGCCTGGACCTCCACGAGGGCGAGATCCGCACCGGTGCCCGCGCCGAGCTGGCGGAATGCTCGTCCGCGGCGTCCCAGCAGTGGTCGTACCAGGACAGCGGCCTGCTGCGCAGCGCGGCCGACCCCACGCTCTGCCTGGACTCCGATGCCGACAACGGCAGGGTCGTCCTGGCCAACTGCCTCGCGCACGCCGGCGAGGTGCGCTACGACCTCACCGTCCACGGGGAACTGCTGCCACGCCGCTCCGGGGGGCTGGCGGTCGCTTCCGGTGAGGACGAGAGCGTGGTGCTCGTCGAGCGCGACGGATCCGAGGCGCAGCGCTGGGTGCTCGACGGCGGGCCGGCGGCCGATGGGGTGCCGGAACCGGAGCGGAAGGCGGAGGTGAAAGGGGAGGGCGGCAAGCCCGCGGACCCGGCGCCCGCGCCCGGGCACGAGTCGCCGGATGCCGCCGCCCCCGAGCCGCCCGAGGCCGACTCTCCGAAGGACGAGCCGAACCGGCCGGCGGACGAGCCGGAGCCGCGGTACGAGACGCGATACGTCCAGGACGGCTCCGGCGACGAACCCGAGCCCGCCACTCCTGTCGACGCCGTCGTGACCCTCCCGGCTGAAGTACCGGCCACCGTCTCCAAGGTCGTCGGCGCGGCCACGCGGACGCTCGACTCCGCCCTCCGCTAGTCAGGGGTCACCCCGCACGGGGGTGACCCCTCCTTCGGCCCCTGACGTCATTCGGTCGTTTCTCGTCCATGTCATTGACACGAGTCACTGACGTTCCTAGTTTTCCCGCCGCGCCACTGCAGTCCCATGCTCACGAACGTGGAGGTGGACCGGTGATACGTCGTATGTCCGTCGCACTGTTGGCCCTCGCGGCCGCGCTTGTCGCTCCCGTGCCCGCGCAGGCCGCCGACCCACCTGTCGTCCGCACGGACGCGGGCTGGGTCCGGGGTGAGACCACCGCCGAGGGACGGCAGTTCCTCGGCATCCCCTACGCCGAGCCGCCCGTCGGAGAACTCCGCTGGCGGGAACCGCGGCCGGCCCGGCCCTGGCAAGGCGTGCGTACGGCACGGGACTTCGGCAACAAGTGCGTACAGACGGCCGGTTGGGACCCCGGATACGAGCGGCCGAGCCACACCGAGGACTGCCTCGACCTCAATGTGTATGTCCCCAAGGGCGCCGCCCGCCGGGCGGTCCTGGTCTGTTTCCACGGCGGAGGGCTCACCGCCGGGGCCGGTCAGGACGTCGTCCCCGACACCTTCGCCCGCCAGACCGGCACGGTCGTCGTGACCGTCAACTACCGCCTCGGGGCGATGGGCTTCCTCGCCACGGCCGGCCTGGACGGCGAGGCCCGCGACGGGGTCTCCGGCAACTTCGGCATGCTCGACCAGCAGGCAGCGCTGCGCTGGGTGCGCGCCAACATCGGCCGCTTCGGCGGCGACCCCGGCCGCGTGACCATCGCGGGCGAGTCGGCGGGCGGCCGCTCGGTCTGCACCCAGCTGGCCTCGCCGACGGCGAAGGGGCTGTTCCGGGCCGGGATCATCCAGAGCGGGGCGTACGGCGACTGCGGTGCGCGTACGCACGAGACCGCCGTGACCCAGGGCGCCGCCTTCGCGCGGAAGCTCGGGTGTGCCGACCTGGCCTGTCTGCGCGCCAAGCCGCCCGCCGACATCCTGGCCGCGCAGAGCGGATTCGACTGGGCGCCGGTGACCGGCGGCACCTTCCTGCCTCGGCAGCCGAAGGAGGCGTTCGCGCGGGGAGCCGCGGCCGGCGTACCCGTCATGAACGGCGCCAACCAGGACGAGGGCCGCCTCTTCGCCTTCGCCCGCTTCGACCTGAGCGGCACCCCGCTCACCGCCGAGCAGTACCCGACGGTGATGCGGACGGACTACGGCGACGAGGCGCTCGCGCGCTACCCCCTGTCGTCGTACCCCTCCCCGACCATCGCGTACGCCACGGCCCAGGGCGACCAGCTGTTCGCCTGCCCGGCCCTCCGCCTCGACGGCACGCTCGCCGGACGCGGCAAGGTCTACGCGTACGAGTTCGCCGACCGCACCTCCCCGCCCTTCGCCTCCCTGCGCGACCTCGGAACGGACTTCGACTTCGGCGCGACCCACGTCAACGAGGTGCAATACCTCTTCGAGCACTTCGGCCTTCCGTCACCGCTCAACGCCGAGCAGCGGAGGCTGGCTCGGCAGATGGTCCAGTACTGGGGCTCGTTCGTCCGGGACGGCGTGCCGCGCGCGGCGGGCCAGCCGGGGATGCCCACCCGCCCCGGTACCGTCCTCGCGCTCCGCACCCCGTCCGCCGGCGGGAACGCACTGAGCACCACCGTGCACCGTGAGCACAAATGCAACCTGTGGGACACCGAGAGCGTCACACAGAGCAGGTAGGCTGCCCCGGCGCGCGCTCAAGCCGAGCGTGCGCCGGGAACACAAGGTCCAGGAACCGAGAGGAAGCGGCGTTGCACGTCCAGGAATGGCTCGAAACGGTGCCCCCGCTCGCCATCTATCTGCTGGTCGGCGTGGTCATCGGCCTGGAGAGCCTGGGCATCCCGCTGCCCGGCGAGATCATCCTGGTCTCCTCGGCGCTGCTCGCCTCCCAGCACGGTGAGATCGACCCCTTCGTGCTCGGCGCCTGCGCGACCGCGGGCGCGATCATCGGCGACTCCATCGGCTACGCCATCGGCCGCAAGGGCGGCCGCCCACTCCTGACCTGGCTGGGCACGAAATTCCCCAAGCACTTCAGCGAGGGCCACATCGCCACCGCCGAGCGCTCCTTCCAGAAGTGGGGCATGTGGGCCGTCTTCTTCGGCCGCTTCGTCGCACTCCTGCGCATCTTCGCCGGCCCCCTCGCGGGCGTCCTGCGGATGCCGTACTGGAAGTTCCTCATCGCCAACGTCTTCGGCGGCATCCTCTGGGCGGGCGGCACCACGGCGGTCATCTACTACGTGGGCGTGGTCGCCGAGTCCTGGCTGAAGCGCTTCTCGTGGCTGGGCCTGGTGGCGGCGGTCCTGATCGGCCTGACGTCGATGCTGATCATCAAGCGCAAGGCGAAGAAGGCGCAGCCGGCACAGCCGGAACCAGAACCGGTTGGCGCCGGGGACTGAAACGCCGCCTTCTTGGGCGCGGGGAACTGCGCGATCAACCACAACGAGCCCGCAGACCGCGTACAACCTCTAGCCCCCGTGCTCTTCCCGGTGCGCCTTCGCCAACTCCGCGTACATGGTGCCGTTGAGCGTGACGCCCTGCCGCTCCTCTTCCGTAAGCTCCCGCTTCACCTTCGCCGGCACCCCCGCGACAAGCGACCCGGGCGGCACCCGCATCCCCTGCGGCACCAACGCCTGCGCGGCGACCAAGGACCCCGCCCCGATCACCGCGCCGTTCAACACGGTCGCCCCCATCCCGATCAGACAGTCGTCCTCAACGGTCGCGCCATGCACCACGGCGTTGTGACCGACCGACACTCGTGCGCCGATGCTGACGGGGAAACCAGGATCCGCATGCAACGTGCAGTTGTCCTGGATATTGGAATGAGCCCCGACGGAGATCCGCTCCACATCACCGCGCGCCACCGCGCCGTACCAGATGCTCGCGCCCGCCTCCAGCGTCACATCCCCGATCACCGAGGCCGTGGGCGCTACGAAAGCCTCTCCGTCGATCTTCGGCTCTCTGCCGCCGATGCCTTTGATCAGCGCCTGGTGCGTCATCACCGTCTCCCGTCGTCTGCGGTACATCGGCACGTTACGCCACCCGGTAGGGCGAAGATCACAGCCCCTCGACCTCATAAGGACACCGAACGCTCAGTACGGTGACCCCGTGCCGAAGCATAAGAACACGTTCTCGTCCTGGCGGCGCAGCCTCACGCAGCGCGCCGTCCACGCGGCCTGGGCCTGGGCGCAGCGCGCGGGTTCGGTGACCGCCGAGAACCCCGGCCGCCTCCGCTTCGGCTCGATCGGCGAGGCCACCCGCCTCGCCTTCCCGCTCGGCACCGTCTTCGGCGAACCCTGGATCCACCTCGGCTCCCACTGCATCGTCGGCGAACAGGTCACGCTGACCGCCGGTCTGATGCCCGACCTCGACCTGGGCCCTGAGCCGATCCTGCGCATCGGGGACGGCGTCGTGCTGGGCCGCGGCAGCCATGTCATCGCCGACACGACGGTCACCATCGGCAGCGACTGCTACTTCGGGCCGTACGTCTACGTCACGTCCACCAACCACTCGTACGACGATCCGCACGAGCCCATCGGCAAGCAGTGGCCCCGCATGGAGCCGGTCGAGATCGGCCCCGGGTGCTGGATCGGTACCGGTGCCGTGATCCTGCCGGGCGCGCGGATCGGGCGGAACGTCGTGGTCGCGGCCGGTGCGGTGGTGCGGGGCACGGTGCCCGACCACGCCGTCGTGGCGGGGGCGCCCGCCCGTGTCGTACGGCGCTGGACGCCCGGTGAGGGCTGGCAGCCGCCGCTGCGGACCCCGGCGCCGGTGCCGATACCGGACGGGATCACCCCCGAGCAGCTCCAGGCGCTGTCCGAGCTGGACGAGGAGACGGCGGCGAAGCTGGCGGAGCTGGACGAGAAGGCGGCCGCCGAACTCGCCGAGCCGGCCGCGGAGGCGTGAGCCGGTCGGCTCCGGAACCCTGAGTCAGCCGGCCGCCAGCAGCACCGTGCCCATCAGCGCGAGCCCCGCACCCGCCGCCTGCACCGCCAGCAACCGCTCCCGCAGGAATCCGCGCGCGGCCAGCGCGGTCACCACCGGGTAGAGCGAGGCCAGTACGGCGGCCACGGTGACCGGGCCATGCTGCGCGGCGACCACATACGTGCCGTTCGCCGCCACGTCGGCGAGGCCGACGAAGGCGAACGTGGGGAGCGAGCGCCAAGGGATGCCGCCGTCCGGGAGGGCGGCCGCGCCCCGCCGCACCGACACGTACAACGCGAGGCCGCCGGCCGCCACGTTGACCACGCGCTGGACGAAGAGCGCGAGGAACAGGCCCGTGATGGTGGTCGACGCCTCCGCGATCAGCGCGAACACCGTGCCGAAACCGAAGGCCGCGATCAGCGTGAGCAGGATGGCCCGCCGCTGTACGGGCGCGCCCCGCAACTGCGGTCCGCCCGCGAGTGCGACACCGAGCACGGCGACGGCGATCCCCGCGATCTGCACCAGTCCGGGGCGCTCGCCGAGGAACAGGCCCACACCGACCGGGACCGCGACACCCACCGTGCCCAGCGGGGACACCACGCCCATCGGGCCGAGCGCGAGCGCCTTGTAGAAGCAGAGCAGGGCGACCGGGCCCACCACGCCGGCGGCGACCGCGAACCACAGCTGGGAGCCTGCCTCACTCCAGCCGCCCGTGGCGACCACGATCACGCCGAGCACGGTCGCGGCGATCGCCTGCGAGACGACGACCACCGTGAGCGCGGGGGTGCGCCGGGTCAGCAGTCCGCCGCCGAAGTCGGCCAGCCCCCACAGCAGGCTGGTGGCCAGGGCGAAGAGTGCTGTCACGGTTGGCCTCGCAGTACAGTTCGGTGCACGATCGGGTGCACCCCACCGTAGTGCAGCGTATTGGACCCTGTCATCCAGAATAGTGAACTCCGGAACTTGGACGGAATGTGTCGGACCTTGAACTGCTGACCCAGTCCCTGGCGCGCAACGTCAAGCATTGGCGCGCGGTGCGCGGCTTCACGCTGGACGTGCTCGCCGCCCGGGCAGGCGTCAGCCGCGGCATGCTCATCCAGATCGAGCAGGCACGCACCAACCCCAGCCTCGGCACGGTGATCAAGATCGGTGACGCGCTCGGGGTCAGCATCACCACCCTCCTCGACTACGAGCAGGGGCCGAAGGTGCGGGTCGTCCCGGCCGACCAGGTCGTGCGGCTGTGGCACACCGACGCGGGCAGTCACAGCCGGCTCCTCGCCGGCACCGAGGCGCCCGGCCCGCTGGAGATGTGGCACTGGCGGGTGATGCCGGGTGAGAGCAGCACCTCGGACCCGCACCCCGTCGGCACCGTCGAGATCGTCCACGTCACGGCGGGCGAACTGACCCTCACCGTCGACGGCACGGACTACCTCGTCCCGGCCGGCGCGAGCGCCACCTTCGAGGCCGACGCCCCGCACACATACGGCAATCAGGGTGACGTCCCCACGGAGTGGATGCTGGCCGTCTCGGTCCCGCCGGCCCGCTGAGACCTCACTCCGACGGCGTCGACGGGGCTATTAGCGTGCGCTCATGGACGCACCCATCGGACACTTCGACAACGCCACCCCCGCCCCCGCCTGCCTCGACGAACTGACCCGCCCGGTCGCCGACGCCGTACGCCACTGGCACGGCAGCGTCCCCGCCGACCAGATCGTCTACGTCGAGACCGATCCGCAGTGGGCCGACACCGCCGTCTTCGTCGAGCACTACGGGCGGGAACTGCTGGAGCAGTCCGCGAACTGCGTGGTCGTCGCCGGCAAGCGCGGCGGCGAGACCACGCTGGCAGCGTGCGTCGTGCTGTCCACCACCCGGGTCGACGTGAACGGCGTCGTACGCCGCCAACTCGGCGCCCGCAAGGCGTCGTTCGCGTCCATGGACATGGCGACCGGCGAGACCGGCATGGAGTACGGCGGCATCACCCCGATCGGACTGCCCGGCGACTGGCCGGTGCTGGTGGACTCGGCCGTCGTCGACCTGCCGTACGTCCTGGTCGGAAGCGGGCGCCGGCGGGGCAAGCTGCTGGTGCCGGGGAAGGCGTTCGCGGAGCTGCCGGGGGCGGTCGTACTGGAAGGGCTCGGCGTCGCCTGAGCGGGGCGCGCTCAGGCCTTGGCGTGGTGGGCCAGGGCCAGATGCGGATCCGCCTCGCCCGGCAGCGGTGCCGGGTCGGCGTGGACCAGGGCCGCGGTGAGCCGGGGTACGGCGTGCAGCAGGGCGTGCTCGGCGTCGACGGCGACGGCGTGCGCCTGACGTACCGTCACCTCGCCGTCAACGACGACCGCCACCTCGGCGCGCAGCCGGTGCCCGATCCAGCGCAGCCGCAGCTCGCCCACCTCACGCACGCCCGTGACCTCCCGAAGCGCCCGCTCGGCCCGGTCCACCAGGGCCGGGTCCACGGCGTCCATCACCCGCCGGAACACCTCGCGCGCCGCGTCCCGCAGCACCAGCGTGATCGCGGCGGTGATCGCCAACCCTACGAGCGGGTCCGCGAGTTGCCAGCCCAGTGCGGCACCGCCCGCGCTCAACAGGACGGCCAGTGACGTGAATCCGTCGGTACGGGCGTGCAGCCCGTCCGCGACCAGCGCGGCCGAGCCGATCGCGCGGCCCACCCGGATCCGGTACCGGGCCACCCATTCGTTCCCCGCGAACCCGACGAGCGCCGCCACGGCCACGGCAGGGATGTGCTCCATCGGGCGGGGGTCGAGGAGGCGGTCGACGGCCGTCCATGCCGCGAAGGCCGCGGACGCGGCGATCGTCAGCACGATGGCGATGCCCGCGAGATCCTCCGCCCGCCCGTAGCCGTAGGTGAAGCGGCGGTTCGCCGCGCGCCGGCCGAGCACGAAGGCGATTCCGAGCGGTACGGCGGTCAGCGCGTCCGCTGTGTTGTGCACGGTGTCCCCGAGCAGTGCCACCGAACCCGAGAGGACCACCACGACCGCCTGAACCAGCGCCGTCACGCCGAGCACGGCGAGCGAGACCCACAGGGCGCGCATGCCGCGGGCTGAGGACTCAAGGGCGGAGTCGAGCTTGTCGGCGGTTTCGTGGGAGTGGGGGCGCAGGAGGTGGGTGAGGCGGTGGCGGGGGCCTGCGGTGGAGTGGGAGTGGTCGTGCCGGTGGGGCCGGTGGGGCTGGTCGTGACGGTGCCCGTGCTCGCCCCCGTGCTCATGTGCGTGCCCGTGTCCAGGGTGGGGCTCGCGTCCGTGGTGGTGGTCGTGCTCGTGCCGGTCGCTCACGGCTTCCCCTTCCGGTGCGCGGGTATGGACGCGAAGCCGCCCACCCGGCCATTATGTGCGTATGAGCGCACGCATGCACCTATCACCTGCGCACGATGCGCACCCGCGCACTCCGGGCGAGGAACAGTTCGCGCTCGCCGCCGAACTCCTGGCCCTGCTCGGCGACCGCACCCGCCTCACGCTGCTGCACGCCCTGACGGCGGGGGAGGCCGACGTCACGACGCTCACCGAGGCCTGCGGCGCGGCCCGGCCCGCCGTCAGCCAGCATCTGGCCAGGCTGCGTCTCGCCGGCCTGGTGGACACGCGCAAGGAGGGCCGCCGGGTGGTCTACTCCCTGCGCGACGGCCATCTGCGCCGCCTCGTCGACGAGGCGCTGAGCGTGGCGGACCACCGGCTGAGCGACCGGCCGCTGCACGACTGATGGTGGAGCACCGCCGTACGGCGGGGTCTCAGCAGCCGGTGTTCTTACCCAGGTACTGCTCCGCGAACGCCATCGCCGCCGTCGGGGAGCCGAGGAGGCGGCGCAGTCGCGCGAGGGTGGTGCCCGCGCGATAGGGGTCGCCCGAGGACGGGCCGTGGTAGACCTCGGAGAGCCAGTGGGAGAACTCCTGGTAGTCCCACACCCGGCGCAGGCAGGCCGCCGAGTAGCCGTCCAGGCCGGTTCCGTCACCCTTCGTGAGGTACGCGATGAGCGCGTCGCCGAGCAGGAACGCGTCGTGCAGGGCGAGGTTCATGCCCTTCGCGGCGATCGGGGCGGTCAGGTGGGCGGCGTCGCCGGCCAGGAAGAGGCGGCCGAACACCATGGGTTCGACCACGTAGCTGTGCATGTCGAGAACGCGCTTCTCGATCAGCCGCCCCTCCGTCAGGGCAGGCGCGCCGTTCGCACCGAGCCGCTGCTGCAGTTCTGTCCAGACCCTGTCGTGCGACCAGTTCTCCGGATCGTCGCCCGGCGGGCACTGGAGGTAGTAGCGCGTCACCTCGGCGCTGCGCTGCATGTGCCCGGCGAACCCGCGCGGATGCATGCCGAACACGACACAGTCGGCCGACGGCGGCGCCTCGGCGAGCAGCGCCAGCCAGCCGACGCCGTAGTCGCCGCGCGAGATGCGGGCACGGTCGGCCGGCACGGCGGTGCGCGACACCCCGCGCGCGCCGTCACAGCCGGCCACGAAGTCGCAGCGCACGACCTCGCGCCCGCCCGTCTCCGGGTCGGTGTACGACACCGAGGGGTAATCGGTCCCGAGGTCGTGCAGTTCCACGTCCTGAACGCCGAAGCGGATGGCCCCGCCCCGCACGTCCGCGTACTCCCGCACCAGGTCCGTCACCAGCAACTGCTGGGGGTAGACCCAGTGGTGAAGCCCCGTCAGTTGCCCGTACTCGAACCGGTAGCGCTCCCCGGCGAACCGGAACTCGCACTCGCTGTGCCGCTGCGCCCGCTCCAGCAGCGTGTCCGCGAGACCCCGCCGCTGGAGTCCGCGTACGGCCCACTCCTCGATGACCCCGGCCCGTGGCCGCCGCTCGATGAACCGGCGGGTCTCGGTCTCCAGGACCAGGCAGTCGACGGACGCCGCCCGCAGGATGCTGCCGATGGTGAGGCCGGCCGGTCCGGCGCCCACGATGACGACCGGAAAGCGTTGAGGGGCACCGGAGTTGGTGTGGGGGGAGGTGGAAGTCACCCGAGCATTATGAGGCGGCCGACGTGGGGAGGGGAGGGCTCCGGGTGGGTGGCTCGGCGCTTCGGCGACGTATCGCCGCCCGGTCAGCCCAGGCGCGGGATCTCGATCGCCGGGCAGCGGTCCATGACCATCTCGAGCCCGGCGGCGCGGGTGCGGTCGTACGCCGCCTCGTCGATGACGCCGAGCTGCAACCAGACGGCCTTGGCGCCGATGGCCGCGGCTTCGTCGGCGACGGCACCGGCGAGGTCGCTGTTGACGAACACGTCGACGACGTCGACTTCGAAGGGGATCGCTTCCAGGGAGGGATATCCCTGTTCCCCGTGGACCGTCTCGGCCTTCGGATGCACGGGCACGATGCGCTTGCCGAAGCGCTGGAGGACGTCGGCGACCCCGTATGCCGCACGCCGCTGGTTCGTGGACAGGCCCACGACGGCCCAGGTGTCGCCGAGCTCGGTGAGGATCTTGCGGACTGTCGCCGGGTCGCCGTACACGCTCGGCCTCCTTGGGATGGGTGGGAGGGCTGTCGTCGTGGGCAACAGCGGGCCGAGTGCGGTGATTCCCTGCCGCGACGCAGCACGTACCGCGCCCGGCGGCTGTCGTGCCTCCGGGCGCGGTAGCAGGCCTGTCGCCGCTGGTCGGGCTCCCGCTCGACCGTGGCACGGTCCGCCATGCTGCTGCACAACGGGCGGCCGTATGCGGCACCGGCGGCGGGCTGCCGCCGGTGGTGTTCACCTCATCGCACCTCCCGCGCATAGGGCGCGACCGTGATCCGGTCGATCAGCGGCGCGTAACGGGAGCGGAGCAGTACACCGGGGAAGGTGTCCGAGGCGTAGGTGGTGCCGTCGAAGTTCGGCAGCTCCTCGGAGCGGAAGGCGATCGTGTTCCGCCCCTTCTCGAGGCGGACCGGCACGGTCAGCTCCCAGAAGTTGTTCTGGTGGAAGCTGTGCGGGAAGCCGACCCGCCGCATCTCGCCGCCGTTGACGGTGATGTCGGCGTGGCGGGCGAGTGGGTCCGGGTTGTAGTGCGTGGCCTCGGACTGCTCGGGGTTGGAGTAGCGGACGCGCAGCGCGTACAGGCCGGCCCGGTCGGCGGCCACGGTGAACGTCGCCGTGTTGCCGTTGCCCGGGTCGCCGCCGATGCCGGTGATCGCCGTGCCGCCGGTCGCCAGGGAGAGCGGGACGAGCGCGGCCGAGCCCGCGAGCCGGGCGTCGCCCGCTTCATAGGTACGGGCCTCCAGGGCGCCCTCGGTGGGCGTGACCGTGAGGCGGTCGACCAGGGTGGCGACCGGACCCCCCGTCAGCGTCACCTTGTTGACACCTCCCGAGAGGGAGACGGCCACGCTGCGCTTCCCCTGCGACAGGCGCAGCACGTCGTGTCCGTTGACCGAGAGACGGGCGCCCGAGCCGCTGAGGGTGTCGACCTTGAGGGTGGCCTCGCGGTCGGCGGGGGAGTAGACCCAGAACGTGGCGGTCGCGTCCTTCGGCAGCCGGGCCGCGCCCGAACCGGTGGCCGGGCTCCCGGCCTGCTTGGGCAGGTCGTAGACGGGCCGTGCGGCTCCGTCCAGCCAGGCCAGCTCGCCCTCGTACACCTGGGTGGCGGCCGAAGCCTCCGGCAACGACAGGGTGAGTCGGTCGACGATGGCGTCGCCCTTGGTGGCGCGCTCGCCGTCGAGGCTCTTGGCGGCGAGCGTCAGGGTGTGCCTGCCCTTGGTGAGCCTGACCTTGGTGCCGGTGTGGTCCCACACCACCCACTTGTAGCCCAGCGGCAGGTACAGCTCCTGCTCGCTGTCCGCCTTGCCGTCCACGCGCAGGAAAACGTTGGTGGGGCCCTGCTCCTTCACCTTGTCGAAGGTGTTGAGGGAGTTGGCGAAGACGTTCAGGTCGTAGGTGCCGTCCTCGGGCACGTCCACCGTGAAGTCGAGCGTGACGTCGGAGCCGGTGCGCAGGCCGCCCACGTCGTAGCCGCCGGAGGTGTAGAACTTCGACACGTCGCGGGGCGAACCCTCGGGGCCGTTCTTGGAGTAGCCGGACCCGGTGTGGGCGGCGTCCTCCGCCTCGTACGAACCCTGCCAGCGCACGGGTGGCGACTGCGTGCTCCGCGCCTTCCCGGCGGGGCTGAGGACGATCTCGTACGCCGAGGACTCCTTCAGCGTCGGCAGCGCGCCGTCGCCGAAGTCGACGACCACCTTGCCGTCGTCACCGACCTTCAGATTCGTCTCCCTGAGCAGCTTCGGGCCGGAGTTGTCGCCGACCTGCCCGCTCCACTCGATCTCGCGCACCCAGGCGTGCACGCGGTCACCGAAGACGTCCTTCGGGACGTCCGCGAAGGTGATGTGGCCCTTGCCGTTGGATCCGCCGAAGATCAGCCGCGCCTGCCGCTTCTTCTCGTCCAGCGTGCCGAGGCCCTGCATGGTGTAGTTCTCGCCGGGGAACGGCGGGGTCACCTTCACCGTGTGCCCGGTCATCGAGGCGTACGAGTTCAGCAGCCACCACTGGCCGTTGCCGCGGTTCGACTGCACCGCCGAGTCGGAAAGATTGCCGTCGATGTTCCAGTAGGCGATGTCGGCGTCCACCTTGGACTCCTCGATCGCGGACACCCACTGGATCATCTGGCCTGGTACCGAGGTGTGGTAGTTGAAGGCGTACTCGTTGATGTTGACGGGGAGTTGAGTGCCCTCACGGTCGGTGCCCTTGAACAGGTCCTTCTCCCACGCCCGGTACTTGGCCACGCTCGCGCGCACGGCCTCCGGGTGGCTCAGCTCGTGCCAGGTGATCACCTCGGGGAGGGTGCCGGCGGACAGGGCGTGCGTGAGGAAGCCCTTCACCTGGTCGTACAGGACGCTGGTGTTGGGGCCGGCGATGCGGGCGTCCGGCATCTTGCTCTTGATGAGCCTGTAGAAGTCGTCCCAGGCGGCGAAGAAGTCGTCGGGGTCGCTCAGCCAGCTGACCTTGTCGTAGCTCCATTCGCCGGTGCCGAACATGTTGCCCTCGGGTTCGTTGAACGGCACGAAGACGATGTTGTCCTGGTACTCCTCGGGGAGCTTCATGACCTGGTCGACCTGCGCGGCGATCTTCTCCTTGTAGAGCCTGAGCTTCTCCTCGGGGGTGTCGCCCGGCCACTGGTACGGGAAGCCGCGGTGGATGTCGGTCATGTAGATGTACACATCACCGTCGGTGGAGTCCGCCAGCGGCTTCACCACCTCCAGCGCGTCGGCGCCGGGGTGCTGGGGGCCGTCCTGCGCCTTGGTCGAGACCGTGCGCAGGCCCATGCCCTCCATCAGGTTGTTGGTGGGGACGTCCGGTCCGTACACGCCGTAGAGGGTGCCGGAGGCGCCGCCGTGGAAGGCGCCGGTGTCCGAGCCGAGGTCGACGGTGAGCTCCCCCTCGCGGACCACGGTGACGGTCGCCCGCACGGCACGTCCGGCCGCCGTGCCCGACACCGTGAAGGTGCCCGGCCGGTCGTACTCGTCGGACGGTACGGCGTCCCAGGCGATCGGCAGGTCGCGGTCGTAGCCGTCGGAGAAGGAGGAGCGGACGGCGGCCGGGAGGGGCGGGGCGGTCCCGGTCGTCGTACGCACCTCGAAGGACGTCTTCGAGGGATCCTGCGGCGTCGGCACGGCCCCGACGGTACCGGCCACCTGCTCGGCGCTCAGCGCCGCGTGCCACACGGTGAAGTCGTCGATCGCGCCCTTGAGCAGCGGGTCCGGCCAGAAGGACTTGCCTATGTAGCCGGCCGCCGTGGCCGAACCCTCCAGCAGCTCCTTGGCCTTGATGTGGGTCGCGGCGGAGGAGACCGCCACGCCGTCGAGGTAGGTGGTGAGCCGGCCGGCGGTGGTGTCGAGGGTGACGGTGACCGTCCGCCACTCGTTCGCGGGGAGCGGCGCGTAGCCGCGGACCTGGGCCTCCGCGCCGCCTCCGCCGGTGGTGACGGAGGTCTGGAACAGTCCGCTGCCGCTGTACGGGGTGCTGAACAGGTACTTGGTGGTGTTGGTACCCAGGTCGAAGATCCGCTGCCAGGACGACTTGTCGCCGCTCCACTTCACGCGGGCGGAGACCGTCAGGTCGCTTGCGTCGCCGACCACTTCGCGGGGCAGGCGGACGTATGCGCCGTCGGACGTGGGCGCCCCGCCGGGCAGGGACAGGGCCTTGCCTCCGCCGGTGCCGTCGACGGACCGGGCGGTGGAGCCGTTCACCAGGGTCGCCGTCAGGCCGTTGCCGGAGCTGTCGGCGATCCTGCCGGAGGCGAGGTCGTCCTGGTCGAAGGTGTAGTGGGCGGCGGGCTGGGGCGCATCGGCCGCCTGCGCGGGGACGGCGGGGGCGGTCAGCAGGCCCGCGCCGAGAGCGGCGGCCACGGCGGCCGGGGCTCGGCGCCGGGCGGATCTGTCAGCGGATGGCATGAGTGCGTCCTCAATCGTCGAGTGCGGGTCGAACCGGTTCGATGTCGGGCGTCACAGCGGCACGGGGATTCTTCGGGTGGCGGGGATGACGCCTGGGGAAGCGGGGCGGGCGCGGAACAGGCCACGGTCGTCGGAAGGGATCACTTCATCGAACCGGTTCGCGAAGCTAGCACCGGGACACTCGGCCAGCAATCCCTTCGGCACAAGGATTCTCCAGGCATCCTGCCGGGATCCATGAGTCACGTCAGGGGTGTTGACAGGCGCTCGGTCGGTTCCTACCTTCACTTCACGCGAACCGGTTCGACGACCGGTCCGCCGTATCGAACCGGTTCGACCTAGGAGTCGCTGTGAACATCGGTGAGATCGCCCGGCGGGCCGGTGTCTCACGCAGCACCGTGTCCTACGCGCTGAGCGGCAAGCGACCGGTCTCGGACGACACCCGCCGGAAGATCCAGCAGGTCATCGACGAACTGGGCTACCGCCCCAACGCCACCGCACGCGCCCTGGCCAACGGCCGGACCAGCACCATCGGCCTGGTCTTCCCGCCGGCCGGCAACCACTACACCGGGATGCAGCTGGATTTCATCGGCAGTGTCGTGGAGGCCGCCGCGGCCTACGACTACGACGTGCTGCTGTCGCCGAGCGGCGTGGACAGCGACCGCTCGTTCCAGCGGCTGCTGGGGGAGCGGCGGGTCGACGGCGCGATCCTGATGGAGATCAGGCTGGAGGACGACAGGGCGGAACACCTGGCCGCTCTGGACTTCCCCTTCGTCGCCATCGGCCGTACCGCGCAACCCGACGGCGGCTGGTGGGTGGGCCTGGACCACACCGCCCTGGCGGCGGCGTGCGTCCACCACCTGGCGGATCTCGGCCACCGCCGAGTGGCCTTCGTCAACCGGCCCGAACAGTTGCTGCGGGCCGGCTACGAGTCGGCGCACCGCGGCCTGGACGGTTTCACCAAGGCCGCGGCAGAGCGCGGGCTGACGGTGCGGACGTACTGCTGTGGGGACGACGCCGCCTCGGGTCAGGCCTGCGTGGAACGCATCCTGCACGACGACCCGGCCACCACGGCCCTGGTCACACTGAACGAGGCCGCTCTGGGCGGCCTCTTCCGGGGACTCGCCCAGTCGGGCCGCCATGTGCCGCGCGACTTCTCGGTGACCGGCGTCGTGGCGAGCCGCTGGGCGGAGACGGTGACCCCGCAGCTCACGGCGGCGGACGTACCGGCCGAGGAGATGGGCCGGCGCGCCGTCGAACTGCTGGTGGAGCGGCTCGACCAGCCCGACGGACCACCGCGGCACCACCTCCTGGCGCCGCCGATCTCCCTGCGGGCCAGCACCGGGCCCGCAGGGACCGCAACCTGACCGCACCCGCGTAGTTCTCCTCGACTCACTTCACTCCACTTCACCGGGCGTTCGAACGGCTCGACAGCGCCGTTCGCCGTGCCCTTCTTCCCTCGCCACCCCGTGCCCTCGGTACCCGCATGCCCAGAACAAAGGAACCCTCGCGATGAACAGCTTCTCCAGACAGCGCCGTCTGACCGCCGCGGCCATGACCGCCCTGGCCGTCGCCACCAGCGCCACGGCCTGCGGCTCCGGCTCGGGCGGCACCGGGACCAATGCGGCGGACAGCGGCACGTACACCATCTGGGACCCGTACCCGCAGTTCGACAAGAGCTCGGACTGGGCGAAGCTGCTGGACGACTGCGGCACCGAGGCCGGCGTCAAGATCAAGCGGACCGCCTTCGACACCAGCGACCTGTCCAACAAGGCGCTGCTCGCCGCGCAACAGGACAACTCCGCGGACATCCTCATCGTCGACAACCCGGTCGTGTCGACGCTCGCCGAGGCGGGGGTGCTCACCACGACCGACGACAACAAGCTGGACACCTCGAAGGCGGACCCCAACCTGCTCGCGGCCGGCCAGTCGGGCGGCAAGACCTACGGCACGCCGATCGGCGCCAACACCCTCGCTCTCTACTACAACAAGGAGGTGCTGAAGGAAGCCGGCGTGGACGCGGACTCCGTCAAGGACTGGACGTCGCTGACGGCGGCACTGGAGAAGGTGAAGAAGGCCGGCAAGAAGGGCATCACGTTCTCCGCGATCGGCACCGAGGAGGGCAGCTTCCAGTTCCTGCCCTGGTTCTGGGGATCCGGCGCGAAGCTGACCGAACTCGACTCTGCCGAGGCGGTCTCCGCGCTGTCCCTGTGGAAGAACTGGCTCGACAAGGGCTACGCGCCCAACTCGGTCATCAACAACACCCAGACCACCAGCTGGCAGGAGTTCGCGAGCGGCGACTACGCCTTCGCCGAGAACGGCACCTGGCAGCTGGCAAACGCCGAGAAGGCCGGATTCGACTACGGCGTCCTGCCCATCCCCGGTGCCGACGGAGGCAACGCCTCCGCCCCTACCGGCGGCGAGTTCGTCACCATCCCGGTCCAGGGCGACACCGGCCGCTACGCCACCTCGCAGAGGCTGGTCACCTGCCTGACCAGCACCGAGAACCTCTACGACACCGACACCACCCTGTCCTACGTGGCCCCCACCAGCGAGGTCCAGGACAAGCAGGTCGCGGCGAACGCCGAGTTGAAGCCGTGGGTCGACGCGGTCAAGGCGGCCAAGGGGCGGACCAGTGACGACCTCGGCACCAAGTACCCCAAGATCTCCGAGCAGATGTGGAAGGCCGTCCAGTCGGCCCTCAGCGGCTCGAACTCCCCGAAGGACGCGCTGACCGCCGCCCAGTCCGCCGTCAAGTGACCGCATCCCAGGGCCCTTTGATGAGTCATTCCCGCTCCCAGCCGGGGGTCCCCCCGGGCGAAGCACGGGGGAGGGCCGCCTGGGCCTTCCTCACCCCGGTGACCCTCTACCTCGCCCTCTTCTACGCCTATCCGCTCTACCGCAACGTCGACCTGAGCCTGCGCGACTACACGGTCCGTTCCTTCGTCCAGGGCGACGCGCCGTTCACGGGTCTCGCCAACTACCGGACCGTCTTCGACGACCCGACCTTCGCCCCGGCGCTGCTCCACACCGTGGTCTTCACCGCCGTGTGCCTGGTCTTCCAGTACGTCATCGGCCTGGCCCTCGCGGTCTTCTTCAACCAGCACTTCCGGCTGTCGGTGACCTTGCGCGCGCTGTTCCTGGTGCCCTGGCTGCTGCCGCTGATCGTGTCGGCCTCCACCTGGTCGTGGATGCTGAACAGCGAGTCCGGGATCATCAACGCCGCTCTGCACGCCATCGGCGTCGACCCGGTCAACTGGCTGACCTCGCCGTCCTGGTCGCTGACCTCGGTGATCATCGCCAACATCTGGATCGGCGTCCCGTTCAACCTGGTCGTCCTCTACAGCGGGCTGCAGTCGATCCCGGCCTCGCTGTACGAGGCGGCGGCCATCGACGGCGCGAACGCCTGGCAGCGGTTTTGGCGGATCACCTTCCCGCTGCTGCGCCCGGTGTCCGCGATCACCCTGCTGCTGGGCCTGGTCTACACGCTCAAGGTCTTCGACATCATCTGGATCATGACCAAGGGCGGCCCGGCGGACTCGTCCTCGACCTTCGCCACCTGGTCCTACCAGCTCGGCTTCGGAAACCTCGTGCCCGCCTTCGGCCCGGGTGCGGCCGTCGGCAACCTGCTCGTGGTCGCCGCCCTGGTGTTCGGCCTGGTGTACCTGCGGGTGCAGAGAAAGCAGGCCTTGTCATGAGCCGAAGCGGCAAGCGTACGGGGTGGAAGACGGCCGTCGGTGTGCTGCTGACCGGGATCATGCTCTTCCCGGTCTACTGGATGCTGAACGTGTCCTTCACCCGCGACCAGGACATGCGCAAGAGCCCGCCCGACCTGTTCCCCGTCCACGGCACCCTCGCTGGCTACCGCACCGTTCTGGACGAGCAGTTGCCCTACCTCGGCACCAGCCTCGTCATCGGCCTGGGCACCGTCGTGCTGACGGTGGCCCTGTCCGCCCCCGCCGGCTACGCCCTGGCCAAGCTGCGCCCCCGCGGCGGCGGTGTGCTCAACTTCCTCCTGCTGGCGGCCCAGATGATCCCCGGCATCATCATGGCGATGGGCTTCTACGCCATCTACCTCCAGCTCGGCCTGCTCCAGTCCGTCCCTGGCCTCATCGTCGCCGACTCCACGCTGGCCGTCCCCTTCGCGGTGCTGATCTTCACGGCGTTCATGTCCGGCATCCCCGGCGAACTGCTCCAGGCCGCGAGGACGGACGGCGCCGGACCCTTGCGCACCTTCTGGTCGATCGTCCTGCCGATGAGCCGCAACGCCGTCGTCACGGTCTCCCTGTTCGCGTTCCTGTGGTCCTGGTCCGACTTCGTCTTCGCCGGCACGCTCGTCAACGGCGGCGCCCACGAGCCGATCACCCTCGGCATCTACCACTACATCGGCAACAACAACCAGGAGTGGAACGCGATCATGGCCACCGCCGTCGTGGCCTCGCTGCCCGCCGCGGTCATCCTCGTCCTCGCCCAGCGCTACGTCGCCGCCGGTGTGACCGCTGGCGCGGTCAAGGACTGAGTTCCCTTCCCTCCGTTCGAGTCCCCGTGCTCGAGAAACGAGTCGCACTTCATGACCGCCGCTCTGCCCGGCCCGTCCTTCTCCGTCCACGACATCCCGTTCAGCATGTACGGGTCCTGGTTCGACATCTCACCCGTGGTGGCGGAGAAGACGTACGCCGAGGATCTCCATCTCGTCTCGCACCAGAACGGCATGCACGCCGTCCTGCGTCTGGCCACCGTGGACCCGTCGACGCGTGATCGCGCCGAAACCCGCGTCGAGGCGACACCGGGACTGCTCAGCTGGACCGGTGAGATCGGCCGTGTCGATCTGGCCTACGAGTCGCCGGACACCGTACGCCTGCGGGGAAGCGGCCTGGGCATCGGCGTCTTCGCGGCCGCGCAGGCCCTGACCCCGTTCAGCGGCACCTATTTCTTCCGCGACCCGGCGGCGAACGCGCACGTGTTCACGTCGTACGAGACCGGACGCCGGTACCGCGTCACCGTGCTGTCCGGCACCATCGCCCACACAGCCGGTGACCAGACCCTGGGCAGCGGCCACCGCGGCCTCATGGTGACCGCGGAGGCGGCCGGCGTCTGGGAGATCGCGGTGGAGGAACTCGACACCGCCCGCCCGCCGTACGCGTCGACAGTGACCTTCGGCAAGATCGTCGAGGCCGCGCGGAACTCCTTCGCGGACTTCGTCGACACGGTGGCCCCCTGGCGGTCGGCCGCGACCCCGGCCGCCGAACTCGCCGCGTACGTCGTGTGGTCCGCGACCGTACGCCCCGTGGGTCTGGTCACCCGGCCCGCCGTCCTGATGTCCAAACACTGGATGGACAAGGTCTGGAGCTGGGACCACTGCTTCAACGCCCTGGCCCTGGCCCCCGGTCGCCCCGAACTGGCCTGGGACCAGTACCACCTGCCCTTCGACCACCAGGACGAGACCGGGGCGCTGCCCGACTCGGTCACCCACTCCGAGGTTCTCCACAACTTCGTCAAACCGCCCGTCCACGGCTGGGCGTTCGGGCACCTGCGCCGTCGCCTGGCCACGCCGCCGGGCCGGGCGGAACTGGCCCAGACGTACGACAGGCTGGAACGCTGGACGAACTTCTGGCTCACCGCACGGCGCGCCACCGGAGCCGAGCTGCCCCACTACCAGCACGGCAACGACAGCGGCTGGGACAACGCCACCGTCTTCGACCCCGAGCGCGTCGTCGTCACCGCGGACCTGGCCGCCTTCCTCGTCCTCCAGCTCCGCGAACTCGCCGCCCTGGCCACGGACTTGGACAGGCCGGACGATGCCCGCCGGTGGACGGGGGCCGCCGAGGCGACCCAGGCGGCGATGCTCGATCAGCTCTGGACCGGTGACCGGTTCGTCGCCCGGGGAGTCGACAGCGGCGACACCTGGCACAGTGCCGGACTGCTCGACCTGATGCCGATCGTCCTGGGCGAGCATCTGCCGGAGGAGATCAGCGGCGTGCTCGCAGCCCGTGTCGAGGCCCACCTGACCCCGTACGGGCTGGCCACCGAGCTGCCGAGTTCGCCCCATTATCTGGCCGACGGCTACTGGCGCGGCCCCATCTGGGCCCCTGCCACGGTCCTCATCGAGGACGGCCTGCGCCGCGCCGGCCACCATGGACTGGCGGACGAGATCAGCGCCCGTTTCCGCAGCCTGTGCGAGAGCCATGGCTTCGCCGAGAACTTCGACGCCCTGACCGGAACGGGCCTGCGCGACCGCGCCTACACCTGGACCGCCAGCAGCTACCTCCTCCTCGCCGAAGCGCACGCGGGCCGTTCCCTTGACAGGAGGTCGTCGGTCGGGCTTTCTTAGACGCGTTGCGCATAACGCTACTGTTGTGCAATTCGCAACGTGGTAGTGGCCCCTACACCGCGGAGTAGCGCTCCAGATGACTCGCAAGCCACCTGCTGAGGACCCCGGCGACGCCCGTCTGCGAGTCGGTCCGCCGAAGGAGTACGCCGCCGGCCTCCCCGCGGTCACCTCCTCGCTGCGGCACGCCGGCGAACAGATGGGTGCCCGGCGCAGCCTGCTCACTCTGCTCCGGGTCAATCAGAAGGAGGGTTTCGACTGCCCGGGCTGCGCCTGGCCCGAACCCGAACACCGGCACCGGGCGGAGTTCTGCGAGAACGGCGCCAAGGCGGTCGCCGAGGAGGCCACCGTACGCCGGGTCACTCCGGACTTCTTCGCCGAGCACACCCAGGAGGACCTGCTCCCGCGCAGCGACTACTGGCTCGGGCAGCAAGGACGCCTCACCCACCCGATGTACCGCCCGGCCGGCGCGGACCGCTACCGGCCGATCTCCTGGGACGACGCGTTCGCCGTGATCGCCCGCGAGCTCACCGCGCTCGACCACCCGGACCAGGCCGCCTTCTACACCTCCGGACGGGCGAGCAACGAGGCCGCGTTCCTCTACCAGCTCTTCGTGCGGATGCTCGGCACCAACAACCTGCCGGACTGCTCCAACATGTGCCACGAGTCCAGCGGTTCGGCCCTGACGGAGACCATCGGGATCGGCAAGGGCAGCGTCAGCCTGGAGGATCTCCACGAGGCCGACCTCATCCTCGTGGTCGGCCAGAACCCCGGCACCAACCACCCCCGCATGCTCTCCGCGCTGGAGGAGGCCAAGCGGCGGGGCGCCCGCGTCATCGCGGTCAACCCGCTGCCCGAGGCGGGACTGCTCCGGTTCAAGAACCCCCAGAAGCCCTCCGGCGTCGTCGGCGGCGGCACCCGGCTGGCGGACCAGTTCCTGCAGATCAGGCTGGGTGGCGACCAGGCGCTGTTCCAGGCCTTCAACCGCATGCTGCTGGAGGCGGAGGACGAGGCGCCCGGCACCTGCCTCGACACCGCCTTCATCGGGCGGTACACGCATGGCTTCGAGGAGTTCGCCGAGCGCGCCCGCAAGGCCCCGTGGGAGGAGATCCTGGCGGCCACCGGCCTGTCCGAGGAGGAGATCCGCACGGCGTTCGGCCATGTGTCGGCCGCCGAGAAGATCGTCGTCTGCTGGGCGATGGGGCTCACCCAGCACAAGCACTCCGTGCCCACCATCCGGGACGTCGTCAACTTCCTTCTGCTGCGCGGCAACATCGGCCGCCCGGGCGCCGGACTCTGCCCGGTGCGCGGCCACTCCAACGTGCAGGGCGACCGCACGATGGGCATCTACGAGAAGCCGGACGCCGCGTTCCTGGACCGGCTCGGCGCCGAGTTCTCCTTCACACCCCCGCGGCACCACGGCCACGACGCGGTCGACAGCATCCGCGCCATGCGCGACGGTGACGTACGGGTCTTCGTCGCGCTGGGCGGCAACTTCGTCGCCGCGGCCCCCGACACCGAGCTGACCGAGCAGGCGCTGCGCAGGTGCCGGCTCACCGTCCAGATCTCGACCAAGCTCAACCGCTCGCATGTCATCGCCGGGGAGCAGGCCCTCATCCTCCCGTGTCTCGGCCGGACCGAGGCGGACCTGCGGCCGAGCGGGCCACAGCTGGTCACGGTGGAGGACTCCATGGGCATGGTGCACCTCTCGCGGGGACGGCTCGCCCCCGCGTCCGGGCACCTGCTCAGCGAGGTCGCCATCATCTGCCGGATGGCGCGGGCCACCCTGGGGGAAGGTCCGCGGGTGCCGTGGGGCGACTTCGAGTCGGACTACGACCGCATCCGGGACCGTATCGAACGCGTGATCCCCGGCTTCGAGGACTTCAACGTACGGGTACGGCGGCCGGGCGGCTTCGCGCTGCCCCACCCGCCCCGCGACGAGCGCCGGTTCCCGACCGCCACCGGCCTGGCCAACTTCACCGTGAACCTGCTGGAGAGCCCCCGGGTCCCGCCGGGCCGGCTGCTGCTGCAGACGCTGCGCTCCCACGACCAGTACAACACCACCATCTACGGCCTGGACGACCGCTATCGCGGCATCCACCAGGGCCGCCGGGTTCTCTTCCTGCGCCCCGACGACCTGACCGAGCGAGGCCTGGCCGACGGTGACCTCGTCGACATCGTCAGCGAGTACGGCGACGGGGTGGAGCGCAGGGCGCATGCCTTCCGGGCAGTGCCGTACCCCACGCCCCGGGGCTGCTGCGCCGCCTATTTCCCCGAGACCAACGTGCTCGTACCCCTGGACTCCACGGCGGCCATCAGTAACACCCCCACGTCGAAGTCCATCGTCGTCCGGCTGGAACCGGTGACCGCCGACGCGTAGCCCGGGGTTCGGCCGGCCGGGGTTCCACTGCACGGCCGTTCGCGGTGACGGGCCGATCGCGGTCGGGCAACTCAGCACCTCCGACCCCTTGACAGCCCTACCCGGGGCCCAGAGGGTTGTTTCCCATAGTGAATGCCGATGCATTATTCGCAACGACGCAGGACGGCGCCCGCTCCGCCTCCCCCTCCCTCGTCGATCTCCGATCCGCCCCGGCGCGCCGGTCGGCCAGGCGGAAGCACCGACGAGTCTCCATGACGTCGTCCGCGACAAGGACTCCACTGCCGTCTGTGGAAAGGACGAGCTGATGAACAACACCCGCGAAAGAGACGGGAGTCGAGGTCATCCCGTCGACGCGGATCTGCCCGGAAGCCCGGCGGCCTCCGGCGGCCCCCGCACCGACATGGTCGTCTTCGGCGTGGCCGCGGTTCTCACCCTTGCCTTCGTCGTCTGGGGAGCGACGGCGACCGACACGTTGGAGAGCGTGTCCGGGAAGCTGCTGGACGGGGTCATCCGCAACGGCGGCTGGGCATTCGTGCTCGCCGCCTCGGGCTTCGTGGTCTTCGCCCTGTGGCTGGCGATGAGCCGCTACGGGCGGATCACGTTGGGCGAGGAGGGTGAGCAGCCCGAGTTCCGCACGGTCTCCTGGATCGCCATGATGTTCAGCGCGGGTATGGGCATCGGCCTGATGTTCTACGGCGTGAGCGAACCGCTGTCGCACTTCGTCACGCCACCGCCGGGCACCGACCCGGCCGATGCCCACCAGGCCATGGAGACCGCCATGGCCACCACCCTCTTCCACTGGACGCTGCACCCGTGGGCGATGTACGCGGTGGTCGGCCTGGCCATCGCCTACAGCACCTTCCGACGTGGACGCCGGCAGCTGATCAGCGCCGTGTTCACGCCGCTGATCGGCGAGAAGCGGGCGAACGGCTGGGGTGGCCGGGTCATCGACATCCTCGCCATCTTCGCCACCCTCTTCGGTTCCGCGGCCTCCCTGGGGCTCGGCGCCCTGCAGATCGGCAGCGGATTCACCGGACTTGGCTGGCTTGGATCCGTCGGCACCGGCCTGCTGGTCGCCGTGATCGCGGTGCTGACCGTGGCGTTCGTCGCCTCGGCGGTGTCCGGGATCGCCAAGGGCATCCAGTGGCTGTCCAACATCAACATGGTGCTGGCGGTGACCCTGGCGGCCTTCGTCTTCCTCGTGGGGCCGACCATCTTCATCCTCGACCTGCTGCCCACCTCCATCGGCGCCTTCCTCGGCGACCTGACCCAGATGGCCGGGCGTACCGAGGCGTCGAGTGGTGAGGGAGTCGCCGACTGGCTGGCCGGCTGGACGGTCTTCTACTGGGCCTGGTGGATCTCGTGGACGCCCTTCGTCGGGATGTTCATCGCGCGGATCAGCCGCGGCCGGACCATCCGGCAGTTCGTGGGCGGCGTCATCCTGGTGCCCAGCACGGTCAGCCTGCTGTGGTTCGCGATCTTCGGCGGCTCGGCGATGCACCTGCAGGACGAGAAGCGCCTGAGCGACGCCGCGACCGCCCAGGGCCAGCTCTTCGACGTGCTCCAGCAGTACCCGATCGCCACGGTGACCAGCGTGGTCGTGATGATCCTCGTCGGGATCTTCTTCGTCTCCGGCGCCGACGCCGCCTCGATCGTGATGGGCACGCTCTCGCAGCGCGGATCCCTCGAACCGACCCGGGGCATCGTCATCTTCTGGGGCGTGCTGACCGGGGCGGTCGCCGCGATCATGCTGCTCATCGGCGGCGGCAAGGGCGACGCGCTCACCGGCCTGCAGAACCTCACCATCCTCGCCGCGGCACCCTTCACCCTGGTGATGATCGGCCTGTGTATCGCGCTCACCCGCGATCTGCGCCAGGACCCGCTCATCATCCGCAGGAGCAAGGGCAAGGAAGCCATCGAGACGGCCGTCATCGCCGGCCACGAGAAGTACGACGGCGACTTCGAACTCCGCATCGGCCCGTGCACGTCCACCGACGACACGGACTCCGCGCAGTCCCAGCCGTCCGAGCAGGCCACGCAACCCACGCAGGCCACGCAACCCACGCAGTCCACCTCCTCCTCCGCTCGCTGAGAGCGGCGGCACCCGCGCCCGGCGGGGTCGTGGCACCGCCCTGTGCGGCCACGACCCCGCCGGGCGTTCGCGCTGCCGTGCCGGGATCCCGGCCGGCCGGGAGAACCCTCGCCCCGCTCCTTGACCCCCGGTCGGCGCTCAACGATGCTGTGTTGCGACACGTGAGATGTGTGCCGTAATGAGCAACATCTGATTCAAGTCTCGACCAGCCGAGGAGTGGCCATGACGCACCAGGTCCGTGCTGTCGTCGCGCGGGGCAAGGGCGCCCCCGTCAGCCTGGAAACGATCATCGTGCCCGACCCGGGTCCGGGTGAGGCGCTGGTGAAGATCGAGGCCTGCGGGGTCTGCCACACCGATCTGCACTATCGCGAAGGCGGCATCAACGACGACTTCCCGTTCCTGCTGGGGCACGAGGCGGCCGGTGTCGTGGAGTCGGTGGGGGAGGGCGTCACCGATGTCGCGCCCGGAGATTTCGTGGTCCTCAACTGGCGTGCGGTGTGCGGTCAGTGCCGGGCCTGTCTGCGGGGCCGGCCGTGGTACTGCTTCAACACCCACAATGCCAAGCAGAAGATGACCCTGCTGGACGGCACCGAGCTCTCGCCGGCGCTGGGTATCGGCGCGTTCGCGGAGAAGACGCTGGTCGCGGCCGGGCAGTGCACCAAGGTCGACCCCACCGCGTCGGCGGCCGCCGCCGGTCTGCTGGGATGCGGCGTGATGGCGGGCATCGGGGCGGCCATCAACACCGGGAACGTCGGCCGGGGAGACTCGGTCGCCGTCATCGGCTGCGGCGGTGTCGGGGCCGCGGCGATCGCCGGGGCGAACCTGGCGGGCGCGGCCAAGGTCATCGCGGTCGACATCGACGACCGCAAGCTGGAGACGGCCCAGAAGCTCGGCGCGACCCACACCGTCAACTCCAAGAACGCCGACGCGGTCGAGGCGATCCGCGAGCTGACCGGCGGCTTCGGTGCCGACGTGGTGATCGAGGCGGTCGGCCGCCCGGAGACGTACAAGCAGGCCTTCTACGCCCGCGACCTCGCCGGCACGGTCGTCCTGGTCGGGGTGCCGGAAGGCCTTCGAGCGGATGCACCACGGCGACGTCCTGCGCTCGGTGGTGGTCCTCTGATGGCCGCCCGCATCGAACACCTCGTCACCTCGGGCACGTTCTCACTGGACGGCGGCACCTGGGACGTCGACAACAACGTGTGGATCGTCGGCGACGACGCCGAGGTGATCGTCATCGACGCCGCCCATGACGCCGACGCCATCGCCGAGGCCGTTGGCGACCGGCGCCTCACCGCGATCGTGTGCACCCACGCGCACAACGACCACATCGACGCCGCGCCCGAACTCGCGGCGCGCACGGGTGCCCCCGTCCTCCTCCACCCGGACGACCTGCCGCTGTGGAAGCAGACCCACCCCGACCGGGCGCCGGACGCCGAACTGACCGACGGCCAGGGCCTCACGGTGGCCGGCATCGAGCTGACCGTGCTGCACACGCCCGGCCATGCCCCCGGCGCGGTCTGCCTGTACGCGCCGGCCCTGTCGGCGCTCTTCAGCGGCGACACGCTCTTCGCGGGCGGGCCGGGGGCGACGGGGCGGTCGTACAGCCACTTCCCGACCATCGTCGAGTCGATCCGGGACCGGCTGCTGACGCTGCCGGAAGACACCGTCGTGCACACCGGACACGGGGACACGACCACCGTCGCCGCCGAGGCGCCGCACCTCCAGGAGTGGATCGACCGGGGCTTCTGACGCCCACCGGCGACCACGCACGCCCGCCCTCGGCTCGCGGCCGCTCGGGAGCCGATGCGGCGGGCTGTTGTTGTTCTATGTGAGTTGAGTTCTATATCGCGCAACGCAAGGAACGCCCCAGAGCGCCCTCTGAATGCCTTGACAAGGGTTCTGGGCGACCTCAGACTGATGTTGCGCTTACCGCAATCCGTTTCGTTATACGCACCGAGGTGTCATGATGATTCCCGCGTGCCGTCTCGAGGATCTCCCCCGAGGCGAGGCCCACCGGCTCGACATCGATCCGCCGGTCTCGGTGTTCCACACCGACGACGGCGAGCTCTTCGCCATCGACGACACGTGCACCCACCAGGACGCGTCGCTCGCCGACGGCTGGCTGGAGGGCTGCGAGGTGGAATGCCCGCTGCATGCTTCGAAGTTCGACCTGAGGACCGGTGCGGTGGACGCCCCGCCGGCCAAGCTTCCGGTCCGGACGCACGAGGTCCTCGTCGAGGGCGGCATGATCTACGTCCGTCTGTCCACCGAGGCGCCCAACCTGCCGCCCTGCATCGCGGCCCGGCTGGCCGGGGGCCCCGCGTGAGGACCGTCGCCGTGGTCGGCGCCTCGCTGGCCGGACTGTCGGCGGCGCGCTCACTGCGCAAGCAGGGCTACGACGGCCGTCTGGTCGTCGTCGGGGATGAGCTCCACCGCCCGTACGACAGGCCCCCGCTGTCCAAGGAGTTCCTCGCCGGCACCCTCGGCGAGGCCGAACTCGCCCTGGAGAGCGACGACGAGGACCTCGGGGCGGAATGGCTGCTCGGCGTCCGCGCCACCGGACTCGACCACCCCCGGCGTGTCGTCCGGCTCGGCGACGGACGGGAGGTGCAGGCCGATGGAGTCGTCATCGCGACCGGCGCTGCGGCACGCACCCTCCCCGGCTCCGAGGGTCTGGCCGGAGTGCACACCCTGCGCACCCTGGACGACGCCCGCGCCCTGCGGGACGAACTGGCCCGCGGCGGACGGCTGGTGGTGATCGGCGGAGGCTTCATCGGAGCCGAGGTCGCCTCCACCGCGTACGCCCTCGGGCTCGACGTGACCGTCGTCGAAGCGGCCCCGACGCCGCTCGCCGGACCGCTCGGCGAGACCATGGGTGCCATCGTCTCCGCCCTCCACGCCGACCACGGCGTACGGCTGGAGTGCGGCGTGGGCGTCAAGGGGCTGAGCGGGGAGACGCGCGTCGACGCCGTCCTGCTGGAGGACGGTCGCAGCATCGCCGCCGACATCGTCGTCGTCGGTGTGGGGGCACGCCCCAACGTCGAGTGGCTGGAAGGTTCCGGCATCGCACTGGACAACGGCGTCAAGTGCGGCGCCGACGGCCGCACCAGCCTGGCGGGCGTGGTCGCCGTCGGTGACTGCGCCAACTGGTACGACCCGCGCGCGGGTTTCCATCGCCGCGTGGAGCACTGGACCGGTGCTCGCGAGCGCCCCGACGCCGCGGTCGCCACGCTGCTGGCGGGCGGTGCGGTGGAACCGGGTGCGCCCCGGCCGCCGTACTTCTGGTCCGACCAGTACGGCGTGAAGATCCAGTTCGCCGGTCACGCGGCCGGCGCGGACAGCGTGACCATCGAGGCCGGCGCCGCGGACGACCGCGATGTCCTGGCCGTCTACCGGCGGGCCGGGGATCCGGTCGCCGTGCTCGGGATGAACCAGCCGCGGCTGTTCATGCGCTGGCGCAAGCAACTCGCCGCCGGCGCATCCTGACAGCGCCTGCCTCCCGGCGTCGCTGCCCGCATCTTGACACCGCCCCAGCGGCATCCCATGCTGCGGTTGCACATCGCACGCAGCGTTGCTCCATACACAACGCCGTCCGGAGTCGCTCTTCCCGGCGCGTGACCGACCCCTCCACGACGTTCTCCCGAGGAGTGCACCGTGACCTCGACCAGCCTGCCGGACAGCCTGATCGCCACTCTCCCCGGCTCCTCCTACACGGATCCGGGGATCTTCGCCCAGGAGCAGGAGCGCATATTCGAGACCATGTGGTTCTGCGTGGCGCGCGCCTCCGAGCTGGCGAAGCCCGGTGCCTTCCGCACCGTCGACGTGGGCCGCGAGAGCATCCTCGTCACCCGGGCGCGGGACAACTCCATCCGCGCGTACTTCAATGTGTGCCGGCACCGGGGCGCGAAGCTCTGCACGGAGCAGACCGGCGAGGTGAAGCGGGCCTTCCAGTGCCCGTACCACGCCTGGACGTACGACCTGAACGGCAAGCTCGTCGCGGCGCCCAACCTCACCAAGATGCCCGACGTGGGCCGTACCGAGTACGGCCTGGTGAGCGTGGCCGTGCGTGAATGGCTCGGCTATGTGTGGGTGTGCCTCGCGGAGAACCCGCCCTCGTTCGAGGAGGACGTCGTCGGTGAGATCGTCGCCCGCCTGGGGGACGTCGAGTCGCTCGAGCGCTACGGCATCGAGAGCCTCTCCGTCGGCAAGCGCATCACGTACGACGTGAAGTCCAACTGGAAGCTCATCATCGAGAACTTCATGGAGTGCTACCACTGCGCGACGATCCACCCCGAACTCACCGAAGTACTTCCGGAGTTCGCGGACGGTTACGCCGCCCAGTACTACGTGGGTCACGGCGCGGAGTTCGGCGAGGACGTCCAGGGTTTCACCGTCGACGGTTCCGAAGGCCTGGACCGCATCCCCGGGGTCGCCGAGGACCAGGACCGCCGGTACTACGCGATCACCGTCAGGCCCCAGGTGTTCATCAATCTCGTGCCCGACCATGTGATCTTCCACCGGATGTACCCGGTGTCCGTGGACCGCACGATCGTCGAGTGCGACTGGCTGTATCTGCCGCACGTCGTCGAGAGCGGCAAGGATGTCAGCCGGTCCGTGGAACTCTTCCACCGCGTCAACCAGCAGGACTTCGACGCCTGCGAGCGCACGCAGCCCGGAATGAGCTCCCGGATGTACGCCAAGGGCGGCGTGCTGGTGCCCAGCGAGCACCACATCGGCGCGTTCCACGACTGGGTGAACGAGCGCCTGGGCACCCCTCAGGGGTGACTCAGCCCAGGTATCCCATCCGGTGGCTGATCTCCTGGGCGCCCTTGAGCAGCACCGGGGACAGCTCGTGCAGGCGCTCCTCGGTCAACCGGTACCCGGGTCCGGAGGCGCTGAGCGCGGCGATGACCTCGCCATCCCGGTTGCGGACCGGGGCGGCCATCGCGTGCAGGCCGACCTCGAGCTCCTCCAGGGTGAAGGCGTAGCCCCGCTCGCGGGCCTCGGCGAGGTTCTTCTCGAGCTTCGTCTTCGCGGTGATGGTGCGCGGGGTGACCTTCTTCATACCGGCGGCGGCCAGCAGCGCGGCGCGCTCCTTGGCGGGCATGTGCGCCAGCAGGATCTTGCCGCTGGAGGTGGCGTGCAGGGGGGTCAGCTGGCCGACCCAGTTGTGCGCGGTGATGGCCCCCGGGCCGCGCACCTGGTACAGGTTGATCGCGTAGTGCTCCTGCATCACGGCGATGTTGACGGTCTCGCCGATCTCCTCGGCGAGACGCTCGCAGACCGGACGGCCCTGCTGAGTGATGTCGATACGGCCGGTGACCGCGCCGGCCAGGCGAACGATGCCGAAGCCGAGCCGGTACTTGCCGCGCTCGCCCGCCTGCTCGACCAGACCGCGCGCCTCCAGGGCTCCGAGCAGACGGAAGGCGGTGGACTTGTGCACCTCGATCTCGCCCGCCACCTCGCTGACGCCCGCCTCGCCACGCTGCGCGAGGATCTCCAGGACGCTGATGGCTCGGTCGACCGACTGCACGCCGCCGGTTTGCGAGTTTGACGTTTCCGTGTCAGGGCTGTAGTTGCTCACAGTGAAACTATACGCGTAGTAAACAACGTAACGGCAAGCAACCGCAGCGTAATAAAGCCGTTAGAGGTTGCGTGGTTCGCAACCTGGTGCGTATCGCGATACCAGCGCTAGCATGCCTCGCACATCTACGGCGCGAGCGAGACGAGGCACCATGGCTCCTGTGCAGTACGACTTCGTCATCGTCGGCGGCGGATCGGCCGGCAGCGCACTGGCGAACAGACTCTCCGCCGACCCGGCCAACCGGGTCCTGGTCCTGGAGGCGGGCCGCTCGGACTATCCGTGGGACGTCTTCATCCACATGCCCGCGGCGCTGACCTACCCCATCGGCAGCCGGTTCTACGACTGGAAGTACGAGTCCGAGCCCGAGCCCCACATGGGCGGCCGGCGCGTCTACCACGCGCGCGGCAAGGTACTGGGCGGCTCCAGCAGCATCAACGGCATGATCTTCCAGCGCGGCAACCCCATGGACTACGAACGCTGGGCGGCCGACCCGGGCATGGAGACCTGGGACTACGCACACTGTCTGCCGTACTTCCGGCGCATGGAGAACTGTCTGGCGGCCGACCCGGACGACGAGTTCCGCGGCCACGACGGCCCTCTCGTCCTCGAACGCGGCCCGGCGACCAACCCCCTCTTCGACGCCTTCCTCAAGGCCACCGAGGAGGCGGGCTACGCGCCCACGGACGACGTCAACGGCTACCGGCAGGAAGGTTTCGCCAAGTTCGACCGGAATGTCCATCGTGGGCGTCGGCTGTCAGCCTCGAAGGCGTACCTCAAGCCCGCGATGAAGCGGCCGAACCTCACCGTCAAGACCCGTGCCCTCGTCACGCGCGTCCTCTTCGAAGGCAAGCGCGCCGTCGGTGTCGAGTTCCAGCGCGGCCGGGGCGCGCTCCAGCAGGTCCGCGCCAAAGAAGTCATCCTCTGCGGCGGCGCCATCAACTCCCCGCAGCTGCTCCAGCTCTCCGGCGTCGGCAACGCCGCCGAGCTGGCCGCCCTCGGCATCGAGGTCGTCCACGACCTCCCGGGCGTCGGCGAGAACATGCAGGACCACCTGGAGGTGTACATCCAGTACGCCTGCAAGCAACCCGTCTCCATGCAGCCGTATCTGGCGAAGTGGCGGGCCCCGTTCATCGGCCTGCAGTGGCTGTTCAGGAAGGGCCCGGCCGCGACCAACCACTTCGAGGCCGGTGGCTTCGCCCGCAGCAACGAGGACGTGGACTACCCCAACCTGATGTTCCACTTCCTGCCCATCGCGGTCCGCTACGACGGCTCCGTGCCCGCCGGCGGCCATGGCTACCAGGTGCACGTCGGGCCCATGTACTCCGACGCCATCGGCTCGGTGAAGATCAAGAGCAGGGATCCGCGCGAGCACCCGGCTCTGCGCTTCAACTACCTCTCCACCGAGCAGGACCGCCGTGAGTGGGTCGAGGCGATCCGGGTGGCGCGCAAGCTCCTCAACCAGCCCGCGCTCGCCCCCTACAACGACGGGGAGATCTCCCCCGGACCGTCGGTGGAGACCGACGAGGAGATCCTCGCGTGGGTGGCCAAGGACGGCGAGACCGCGCTGCACCCGTCCTGCACCTGCAAGATGGGCACCGACGAGATGTCCGTCGTCGACCCCGCCAGCATGCGGGTGCACGGAGTCGAGGGACTGCGCGTGGTCGACGCCTCCGTCATGCCGTACGTGACGAACGGCAACATCTACGCCCCGGTCATGATGGTCGCCGAGAAGGCCGCCGACCTGATCCTCGGCAAGGAGCCGCTCGCGCCGTCGAAGGCCGCGTACTACCGCCACCGTGACGCCCAGAAGCAGGCGGAGTAGGAATTGGGCACCGCAGGGCTCCGGGCGCTGCTGAACAGCGTCCGCTACGAGGTACTGCCGGCGAAGGCGACCGAGGACAAGGTCCTCGCCCATGTCCCGCGCGGCGTCGTCGTCACCGTGACGGCGTCGCCGGTCAAGGGCCTGGAACCGACCCTCGACCTCGTCGGCCGGCTGGCGGCGCACGGCTACCGGGTCGTCCCGCATGTGCCGGCGCGGCTGCTGCGGGACGACGCGCACCTGAAGGAGGTGGTCGACCGGCTGCGCGAGGCGGGCGTGGAGGACGTCTTCGTCCCGGCCGGCGACGCCGACCCGCCCGCCGGGGTCTACGACGGGGCACTGCCGGTCCTGCGCAGGCTGACCGAGTTGGGCAGCCCCTTCGCCCGCGTCGGCGTCACCGGCTACCCCGAGAGCCATCCGCTCATCCACGACGACGTCACCATCCAGGCGATGTGGGACAAGCGCGAGCACGCCACGTACATCGTGAGCAACCTGTGCTTCGACCCGCGCGTGCTGGGGGACTGGATTGCCCGTATACGACGCCGGGACGTCACGCTGCCTTTGCACGTGGGTGTCGCCGGGCCCGTGCAACGGGCGAAGCTGCTCGCCATGGCGACGAAGATCGGCGTGGGGGAGTCGACCCGCTTCCTGACGAAGCACGCCTCGTGGTTCGTGCGTTTCGCGGCGCCCGGCGGGTATGCCCCCGAGCGGCTGCTGACCCGCACGGCGGAGGCCCTCACGGCACCCTCGGCGGGAGTGGCAGGCCTGCACCTGTTCACGTTCAACCAGATCGCCGAGACGGAGCGGTGGCGCCGCGCGCTGCTGGACCGGTTGGGCGGCTGACCCGGGAGAAGGATGGCAACGGACATCGCATGGAAGCTGACCCGAACCTTCAACAGCTCGTGGGGTGACGTCCGTTGGGACCGGCTGGGGCAGCCCGGTCGGCCGCCGGTCGTCCTGCTGCACGGCACGCCCTTCTCGTCGTACGTCTGGCGTGCCGTCGCCCGCTCGCTCACCCGCCACCACCAGGTGTTCGTCTGGGACATGCCCGGCTACGGAACCTCCGAGAAGGCCACCGGACAGGATGTATCACTGGCAGCGCAGGGCCGCGCCTTCACCGAACTCCTGAGCCATTGGGGCCTTGCGGAACCGCTCGTGGTCGCCCACGACTTCGGCGGCGCCGTCGCCCTGCGGGCGCACCTGCTGCACGGCGCCCGTTACCGCGCCCTCGCCTTGGTGGACCCGGTCGCGCTGGCGCCGTGGGGCTCGCCGTTCTTCCGGCTGGTCCGCGAGCACGCCGACGTCTTCGAGCGGTTGCCGCCCACGCTGCACGCCGCGCTGGTGCGTGAGTACGTCACCTCCGCCAGCAGCCCCGGCCTGCACCCGGCGGTCCTCGACCGGCTCGTCGAGCCCTGGCTGGACGGCCCCGGCCAATCGGCCTTCTACCGGCAGATCGCCCAGGCCGACCAGCGCTACACCGACGAGATCCAGGGCCGGTACGGCGAGATCGGCATCCCCACGCTGGTCTGCTGGGGCGAGGACGACACCTGGATCCCGGTGGCGAAGGGCCGCGAGCTCGCCGCTCTGATCCCCGGCGCACGCTTCGAACCGATCGCCGGCGCCGGCCACCTCGTCCAGGAGGACGCTCCCGCGGAACTCACGGCCGCGCTCATCGCCTTCCTCCAGCAGGAGTCGTGATCGGGGCACGATGCCCCTCTGGTCGTATACGAACAAGGGCGGGACCGGAACCCGGTCCCGCCCCCTGGCGCGTGTGGTTCAGCGGAAGACGACCGTGCGGTTGCCGTCCACCATCACGCGGCTCTCGCTGTGCCACTTCACCGCGTGCGCGAGCACCTGCGCCTCCACGTCCCGCCCGACCGTCACCAGCTCGCCCGGGTCGAGCGAGTGGTCCACCCGGACCACGTCCTGCTCGATGATCTGGCCCTCGTCCAGGTCCGACGTCACATAGTGCGCCGTCGCGCCGACGAGCTTGACTCCGCGCTGGTAGGCCTGGTCGTAGGGGCGCGCGCCCTTGAAGCTGGGGAGGAAGGAGTGGTGGATGTTGATGGCGCGGCCCTCCAACTGCTTGCACAGGTCGTCGGAGAGGATCTGCATGTAGCGGGCCAGGACCACCAGGTCGATGTCCAGGTCGCGTACCAGCTCCAGCAGGCGCGCCTCGGCCTCGGGCTTGGTGTCCTTGGTCACCGGGATGTGGTGGAAGGGGACGCCGTAGGTCTCCGCGAGCCCCTCGAAGTCCCGGTGGTTGGAGACGATCGCGGGGATCTCGATGTTGAGGGCGCCGGTGCGCCGGCGGAAGAGCAGGTCGTTCAGGCAGTGGCCGAACTTGGAGACCATGATCAGCGTCCGGGTCGGCGTGGCCGCTTCCGTCAGGGTCCAGGAGATGCCGTAGGCCTGGGCCACGGGACCGAACCGGTAACGCAGACCTTCCAGCTCGACGTTCGGATCGGAAACGTCGAAGTGGACCCGCATGAAGAAGCGGCCCTGAAGTCGGTCGTCGAACTGCTGGCTTTCCAGGATGTTTCCGGAGTTCCTGACGAGAAAGCCGCTCACGGCGTGAACCAGTCCCGCGCTGTCGGGACAGGAGAGGGTCAGGACGTACTCACGGCCAGGGCGGGGTCGGGGGGACATGGGCGGCCTCCGTCGGTGCGTATTGCACAACAAGGTGAGCGATACGCAACATGGTCTGCTCGGCGCCGCTTGCGGTCAAGGGTGGATGGGTAAAGGGGTGCATGGTGAAATCGTCATCCGCCAACCTCTTGACGCCGGTCTGTCCATTCGACACTGTGTTCCACCACAAGCAATCGGGTGCACGATGCGCAACGAATTTCCCTTGAAAGGCTCGTCGCGTGGCAGACCTGTACGTGGATGGCGAATGGCGGGATCCGATCGCCGGTGGGCACCGGGACATCCGATGTCCCGCCGACGGCACGCTCGCGGCGACCGTATCGGAGGCGACACGCCCCGACACCGAGGCCGCGATCGCGGCGGCCCGGCGCGCCTTCGACGTGGGGCACTGGCCGAACACCCCCGAGCGTGAGCGCGGCGCGCTGCTGCTGCGCACCGCCGACATCCTCGAGCGCGACGCCAAGGATTTCGCCCGCGCCGAGTCCCTGGACACCGGCAAGCGACTGGTGGAGAGCGAGTACGACATCGCCGATGTCGTCTCCTGCTTCCGCTACTACGGCGGCCTCGCGGGCACCGACGCGGGCCGCGCGATCGACACCGCCCGCGACGACGCAGTGAGCCGGGTGGTCTACGAGCCGGTCGGGGTGTGCGGGCTCATCACCCCCTGGAACTATCCGCTGCTGCAGGCGAGTTGGAAGGTCGCTCCGGCGCTCCTCGCCGGCAACACGATCGTCCTCAAGCCCAGCGAGCTCACCCCCTCCACCTCCATCCTGTTGATGAAGGCGCTGGAGGAGGCGGGGATCCCGGCCGGCGTCGCGAATCTCGTCCTGGGCGCCGGGCCCGAGGTGGGCGCACCGCTGTCCGAGGACCCGGCCGTGGACATGGTCTCCTTCACCGGAGGCCTGGAGACCGGCAAGCGGATCATGGCCACCGCCGCCGCGACCGTGAAGAAGGTCGCGCTGGAGCTCGGCGGCAAGAACCCCAACGTCGTCTTCGCCGACGCCGACTTCGAGACGGCCGTCGACTTCGCCCTCACGGCCGTCTTCCTGCACTCGGGGCAGGTCTGCTCGGCCGGTGCCCGGCTGATCGTCGAGGACTCCCTGCACGACCGCTTCGTCGACGAGGTCGTCCGCCGGGCCCGGCAGATCCGGCTCGGCGGCCCCTTCGACCCCGACGCCGAGACAGGTGCGCTGATCTCCGCGCAGCACCTGGAGAAGGTCGAGGCGTACGTCGCGGCCGGCCTCGCCGAGGGTGCCGTACTGCGCTGCGGCGGCGCCCGGCCCGACGACCCCGCGCTGGCAGGCGGCCACTACTATCCGCCCACCGTGCTCGACGAGTGCCGGCAGGACATGCGCGTGGTGCACGAGGAGTCCTTCGGGCCCGTGCTGACCGTGGAGCGCTTCACCGACGAGGACGACGCCGTACGCATCGCCAACGACACCGAGTACGGGCTCGCCGGAGCCGTGTGGACGCAGGACGCCGGCAAGGCCCAGCGGGTCGCCGGGCGGCTGCGTCACGGCACGGTGTGGATCAACGACTACCACCCCTATGTGCCGCAAGCGGAATGGGGTGGCTTCGGGCACTCGGGCGTGGGCCGGGAGCTGGGACCGACCGGCCTGAACGAGTACCGAGAGCCCAAGCACATCTGGCAGAACATCCAACCCCGGCCGCAGCACTGGTTCCGCGGCTGAACGCCGAAAGAAGGTCGAACGTGACCACACAGACCGAGGTGCCGCAGCGGCGCGGCACGCCCCAGGACTCGGGCTCCACCCCGGTCATCTCCGTGCGCAGGCTGTGGAAGGTGTTCGGGCCGAAGGCCGACCAGGTGCCGGACTCCGAGGAGCTGCGCGGGCTCACCCGCCGCGAACTCATGGACCGCACCGGCTGCACCGCCGCCGTACGGGACATCCACTTCGACGTCTCGCCCGGCGAGGTATTCGTCGTCATGGGTCTGTCCGGCTCCGGCAAGTCGACGCTGGTGCGATGTCTGACCCGGCTGATCGAACCCACCGCCGGTGAGGTCGTCTTCGAGGGCGAGGACATCCGCCAGGCCGACGACAGGCGCCTGCGCGATCTGCGCCGCCGCAAGTTCTCCATGGTCTTCCAGCACTTCGGTCTGCTGCCCCACCGCCGCGTCGTCGAGAACGTGGCGTTCGGTCTGGAGATCCGGGGCATGGGCAGGGCCGAGCGCGTCAGGCGGGCCCAGGAGGTCGTCGAGCTGGTCGGCCTCGCGGGCTACGAGAACTCCTACCCCGACCAGCTGTCCGGCGGTATGCAGCAGCGCGTGGGCCTGGCCCGTGCGCTGGCCGGTGACCCTGACGTGCTTTTCTTCGACGAGCCGTTCTCGGCGCTCGACCCGCTGATCCGGCGTGACATGCAGAACGAGGTCATACGCCTGCACCACGAGGTCGGCAAGACGATGGTGTTCATCACCCACGACCTCTCCGAGGCCCTCAAGCTGGGCGACCGCATCCTGATCATGCGCGACGGCAAGATGGTCCAGTGCGGCACCGGCGACGAGCTCGTCGGCGCCCCGGCGGACGACTACGTCCGCGAGTTCGTCAAGGACGTGCCGCGCGGCGACGTGCTCACCCTGCGCTGGATCATGCGCCCGGCGGAGGACGGCGACCCCCTGGACGGCCCCGAGCTGGGCCCGGACGTCGTGGTGAAGGAGGCCACCCGGGCGGTGCTCGCGGCCGACAAGCCGGTCAAGGTCGTCGAGGACGGCAAGCTGCTCGGCATCGTCGGCGACGAGGAGATCCTCGCGGTGGTCGCCGGGCAGGAAGGCGGCGCGTGATGACCGTCGCCGTGGAGAAACCCGAGAAGACGAAGCCGGTCGAGCCGCCCGCGCCCGTCGAAGAGGCACGAAAGGTCAGCCGGTCCATGATGGTCGGCGCCATCCTGGTCGTCTGGCTGGTGCTGTTCCTGGTGCTGCGCGGCAAGCAGACCCTGGCCCTGGCGGCGGCCGACCTGACCGACCTGCACCGGTGGTTCAACGACGTCAACGACTCGATCGGCGCGAACCGCAACTCCAACCCGCTCTTCCTCTACTTCTTCAACGAGATCCGCCTGGTCATCGACACTCTGGTGACCTTCGTCCAGGAGCTGATCTCACAGCCGTCCGCCGACCGGCCCGTCCCGCAGATCGGCTGGCTCGGTGTCGTCGGCATCGCCGGCTATGTCTCCTGGGCCGTGGGCAACTGGCGGGTCGCGCTGCTGGCGGTGGCCGGCTTCACCTTCCTGGGCCTGCAGGGCCTGTGGCAGGAGAGCATGGACACCCTGGCGCTCACCGTCTCGGCCGTCTTCGTGGCGCTGCTGTTCGCGATCCCGCTGGGCGTGTGGGCGGGGCTGTCCGACCGGTTCAACCGGGTCATCACGCCCTTCCTGGACTTCATGCAGACGATGCCGACCTTCGTCTATCTGGCCCCGCTGACCCTGTTCTTCCTCATCGGCCCGGCCTCCGCCACCATCGCCACCGTGATCTACGCGGCTCCGCCCGCGATCCGCATCACCGCGCACGCCATCCGCTCCGTGCCGGCGACGACGGTGGAGGCGGCCGACTCACTGGGGGCGACCCGACGGCAGGCCCTGCTGAAGGTCCTGCTGCCGATGTCCAAGCGGACCGTGGTGATGGGCGTCAACCAGACCATCATGGCCGCCCTGGCCATGGTGACCATCGCCGCCCTGATCGACGCGCCAGGCCTCGGCAAGACCGTCGTCCAGGCACTCCAGACGCTCGACGTCGGCACCGCCTTCAACGCGGGTCTGGCCATCGTCGTCATGGCCATCGTCCTGGACCGGGTCACCACCGCCGCGAGCGCACGCGAGGAGGCCGCCCGCCGTTCGAAGAACCGCTTCTTGGCGTGGCGACGCCCGCTGCTGGCGGCGGGTGCGGCGGTCACGGCGGTCCTGGCCTATCTGTCCCACACCTATCTGTGGGCGGCGGAGTTCCCCGGCGAGGGGGGCACCGGCAGCACCATCCGGAGCACGGCGGACAGTGTGACCACCTGGGTGCAGGACAACCTCTCGGGCCTCACCAACGCCTTCCGGGACGTCCTCACCAACAGTCTGCTCAACCCGTTCCAGGCGCTGCTCACCGACTCCCCGTGGTGGCTCGTCGGCGGGGCACTGATCGCGCTCGGCGTCGTCCTCGGCGGCCGGCGCGCCGGCGTCACCACGGCGGTGTGCGTGGGCCTGCTGGTCGGCACCGGTGTGTGGTCGGACGGCATGACGACACTGGCGTCCACCCTCGTCGCCACCGTGCTCGTGATGCTGCTCGGCGTCGTCTTCGGCGTCTGGATGGGGCGCAGCGCGCTGGTGGACCGGCTGATCCGGCCCACCCTGGACGCGGCCCAGGTCATGCCGCCGTTCGTCTATCTCGTGCCGTTCCTCGCGCTGTTCGGCGCGACCCGCTTCACGGCGATCGTCGCCGCCGTCGTCTACGCGGCCCCCGTCGCCATGAAGATCATCGCGGACGGCGTGCGGAACGTGCCCGCGACGACCGTGGAGGCGGCCACCTCCGCCGGGTGCAACACCTGGCAGATCATCACCAAGGTCCAACTGCCGATGGCACGCGGCGCCCTGACCCTCGCGACCAACCAGGGCCTGATCTACGTGCTGTCGATGGTTGTGGTGGGCGGCCTGGTGGGAGCGGGCGCCCTCGGCTACGACGTCGTGGCCGGCTTCTCGCAGGGGCAGTTGTTCGGGAAGGGGCTCGCCGCAGGGCTCGCCATCGTCCTTCTCGGAGTCATGTTCGACCGGATCACTCAGGCAGCGGCGCGGCGTACCAGCGCGTAAGGAGCAACTGACCATGGCAAGGCAAGCAAGACAGTGGAGAGTCGGCGCGGCCGGCATAGCGGTCCTCGGCCTCACCCTCACCGCCTGCGGTGGTGCGAAGGTCGGTGACAGCTCCTCGGACGCCGGCGGCTCGGGCAGCTCCGGCAAGTGCGGCACCTTCAACCTCGCCGTCAACCCGTGGGTGGGCTACGAGGCCAACGCGGCGGTCATCGCGTACGTCGCGGAGAAGGACCTCGGCTGCAAGGTCACCAAGAAGGATCTGAAGGAGGAGATCGCCTGGCAGGGCTTCGGGACGGGTGAGGTCGACGCCGTCGTCGAGAACTGGGGTCACGACGACCTGAAGAAGAAGTACATCACCGACCAGAAGACCGCCCTCGACGCCGGCCCGACCGGCAACGAAGGCCTCATCGGCTGGTACGTGCCGCCGTGGCTGGCCAAGGAGCACCCGGACATCCTCGACTGGAACAACCTCAACAAGTACGCGGCCGAGTTCAAGACGTCCGAGTCTGGTGGCAAGGGCCAACTCCTCGACGGCGACCCGTCGTTCGTGACGAACGACGAAGCCCTGGTGAAGAACCTCAAGCTGGACTACAAGGTCGTGTACGCGGGCAGCGAGACCGCCCTCATCCAGGCCTTCCGGAAGGCGGAGAAGAACAAGGAATGGGTGATCGGCTACTTCTACGAGCCGCAGTGGTTCATGTCCGAGGTGCCGCTGGAGAAGGTCAAGCTGCCCGAGTACAAGGCGGGCTGCGACGCCGACGCCGAGAAGGTCGACTGCGACTACCCCGTGTACAAGCTGGACAAGATCGTCAGCAAGAAGTTCTCCGAGTCGGGCAGCCCGGCCTATGACCTGGTGAAGAACTTCAGCTGGACCAACGACGACCAGAACGTCGTGGCCAAGTACATCGCGGTGGACAAGATGACCCCCGAGGCCGCGGCCGAGAAGTGGGTCGAGGCCAACCGCGACAAGGTGGAGGCCTGGATCAAGTAGGCCGTTCCCGGATGCCCGGTGGGTGGTGCGTACGGACGCGCACCGCCCACCGGGCATTCCTGTTTTTTCAAGCCTTTCTCCGACGTCACCGGACCTCTTGACACCCACCTGCACGGCAGGCACATTGAGTTGCGCAACCTGAATCACGTTGCGCAGAAAGCAACTCAACCGGAGGTGCGGCGATGGCGGGACCGCGTGTGGTCATCATCGGAGCGGGAGTCGTCGGCGCGGCGCTCGCGGACGAGATCTCGGCGCGGGGCTGGACCGAGGTGACCGTGGTCGACCAGGGCCCGCTTCCGGCCACCGGGGGCTCGACCTCGCACGCCCCCGGCCTGGTCTTCCAGACCAACTCCTCCAAGACCATGACCGAGCTCGCCCGCTACACCGTCGAGAAGTTCTGCTCCCTCGACGTCGACGGCAAGCCCTGCTTCCTCCAGGTCGGCGGCCTCGAAGTGGCGACCACGCCGGAGCGCCTCGCGGAACTGCAGCGCCGCCACGGCTGGATCACCGCCTGGGGCATCGAGTCCCGGCTCCTGACCGCCGAGGAGTGCGTCGAGCAGCACCCGCTGGTGAACCCGGACCGGGTCCTGGGCGGCCTCCTCGTCCCGACCGACGGCCTCGCCAAGGCCGTCCTCGCCGTCGAGGCCCAGATCCGCCGGGCCACCGAGCGCGGCGTGCGCTTCCTGGCCCGCCACGAGGTCCTGGACGTGCTCCGGGCCGACGGCGAGGTGACGGGTGTCCGCACCGACCAGGGCGATCTGGAAGCCGACATCGTCGTGTGCTGCGCCGGCATCTGGGGCCCGAAGATCGCCCGCATGGTCGGCATGAACCTCCCGCTGACCCCGCTCGCCCACCAGCTCGCCTGGACCGGCCCCGTCCCGGCCCTCGCCGGCCAGACCGAGGAGGCGGTCCGCCCGATCCTGCGCCACCAGGACGCCGACCTCTACTACCGCGACCGCTTCGACGGCATCGGCATCGGCTACTACGGCCACCGCCCGATGCCGATCTCGGCCGACGACATCCTCTCCGTGGACGAGGCCGACCAGATGCCGTCGATCCTGAAGTTCACCGAGGAGGACTTCGAGCCCGCCTGGACGGAGACCCAGTCCCTCCTCCCCGCCACGCAGGAGGCGAAGGTCGAGGAGGGCATCAACGGCCTGTTCTCCTTCACCACCGACAACTTCCCGCTCCTCGGCGAGTCCCCGGACGTCAAGGGCTTCTGGGTCGCCGAGGCCGTCTGGGTCACCCACTCCGCGGGCGTCGGCCGGGCCATGGCCGAGTGGCTGGTCGACGGCCACTGCTCGTCCTTCGACCTGCACGAGTGCGACGTCAACCGCTTCGAGCCGCACCAGCTGTCCCCGGAGTACGTCCTGGCCCGCGACTGCCAGAACTTCGTCGAGGTCTACGACATCCTCCACCCCCTCCAGCCCTCCGGCGACCCGCGCCCGATCCGCACCAGCCCCTTCCACGCCCGCCAGCAGGAGCACGGCGCCTTCTTCCTGGAGGCGAACGGCTGGGAGCGCCCGCAGTGGTACGAGGCCAACGCGAAGCTGGTCGAGGGCCGTTCCATCCCCACCCCGAACGACTGGGCCGCACAGTTCTGGTCGCCCATCGTCGGCGCGGAGGCGCAGGCCACCCGCGAGACCGTCGCGATGTACGACATGACGGCCCTCAAGCGCCTGGAGGTGAGCGGGCCCGGCTCCGCCGAGTTCCTGGAGCGGCTGTGCACCGGCAAGGTCGCCAAGTCCGTCGGCTCGGTCACGTACACGCTGCTCCTCGACCACGACGGCGGCATCCGCAGCGACATCACAGTGGCCCGCCTGGCCCGCGACCTCTTCCAGGTCGGCGCCAACGGCAACCTGGACCTCGACTGGTTCTCCCGCCACCTCCCGGCCGACGGCACGGTCCAGGTCCGCGACATCACGCCGGGCACCTGCTGCATCGGCCTGTGGGGCCCGCTGGCCCGCAAGGTCCTCCAGCCCCTCACGGACGAGGACTTCTCGGGCGACGGCCTGAAGTACTTCCGCGCCAAGCGCGCCTACATCGGCAGCGTCCCGGTGACGGCGATGCGGCTGTCGTATGTCGGCGAACTCGGCTGGGAGCTGTACACCACCGCCGACCAGGGCCAGAAGCTGTGGGACACCCTGTGGCAGGCCGCCCAGCCCCTCGGCGGCGTCATCGCCGGCCGCGGCGCCTTCAACAGCCTCCGCCTGGAGAAGGGGTACCGCTCCTTCGGCACCGACATGACCTACGAGCACGACCCCTACGAGGCCGGCGTCGGCTTCGCCGTCAAGCTCGACAAGGACGACTTCATCGGCAAGGCGGCACTGGAGCGCCGCAAGGCCGACGTCCGGCGCAAGCTGACCTGCCTCACCATCGACGACCCGCACTCGGTCGTCCTGGGCAAGGAGCCGGTCTACGACGGCGACCGGGCAGTCGGCTACGTCACCAGCGCCGCCTACGGCTACACCATCGGCAAGGGCATCGCCTACGCCTGGCTCCCGGCCGAACTGACCACCCCCGGCACACCTGTGCGGATCGGCTACTTCGACCAGCGCCTCGAGGCGGTCGTCGCCGAGGAGCCCCTGTTCGACCCCACCATGTCCCGCCTCCGTGGCTGACCGAGGGAAGACGATGACTGCGCAGACACTCGACGGCAGGGCGACCGCCGCCGGCATCCGCCGCGAACTCGCGGAGCGCGTGGCCAAGTTGACGGTCACCGACGGGCGCCCGCCGGGCCTCGGAACGGTCCTGGTCGGCGACGACCCCGGCAGCCGTGCCTACGTCGCCGGCAAGCACCGCGACTGCGCCCAGGTCGGCATCGCCTCCATCCGCCGGGACCTGCCCGCCGACGCCTCGCAGCGGCAGGTCGAGGAGACGATCGACGAACTCAACGCCGACCCGGCCTGCACCGGCTACATCGTCCAGCTCCCGCTGCCGCGCCACCTGGACGCCAACGCCGTACTGGAACGCATGGACCCCGCCAAGGACGCCGACGGCCTGCACCCCGTCAACCTCGGCCGGCTCACCCTGGGCGTCGAGGCACCGCTGCCGTGCACCCCGCGCGGCATCGTCGAACTGCTCCGCCGCTACGAGGTGCCCCTCGCCGGCGCGCGGGTGTGCGTGATCGGCCGGGGCATCACGGTGGGCCGCCCGATCGGCCTGCTCCTCACTCGCCGCTCCGAGAACGCCACCGTAACCCTCTGCCACACCGGCACCAAGGGCCTCGCCTGGCACGTCCGCGAGGCGGACATCGTCATCGCCGCCGCCGGCTCGCCCGGACTGGTCACCAAGGACATGCTGCGCCCCGGCGCCGCGGTCCTGGACGTCGGCATCACCCGCACCGACCAGGGCCTGGTCGGCGACATCCACCCGGACGCCGCCCAGGTCGCCGGATGGATCGCGCCCATGCCCGGCGGTGTGGGCCCCATGACCCGAGCGATGTTGCTCGCCAACGTCGTCGAGGCCGCCGAGAGGAACGCGAACACCGTATGAACCTGTCCCTGCCCAACGACGGAGACGTCCGATGAGCCCCCGCACCCCCGGCGCCGATCTCCCCGACCACCCCGACTGGCTGTGGCGCAACCCCGAGCCCAAGCGGTCGTACGACGTGGTGATCGTCGGAGGCGGCGGACACGGCCTGGCCACCGCCCATTACCTTGCGAGGAACCACGGCATCACCAACGTCGCGGTGCTGGAGAAGGGCTGGCTCGCGGGCGGCAACATGGCCCGCAACACCACGATCATCCGCTCCAACTACCTGTGGGACGAGAGCGCCGGCATCTACGAGCACGCCCTCAAGCTGTGGGAGGGACTGGCGGAGGAGCTCGACTACCCGATCCTCTTCTCCCAGCGCGGCGTGCTGAACCTGGCGCACAGTCTCCAGGACGTCCGCGACAGCGTGCGCCGTGTCGAGGCGAACCGCCTCAACGGCGTGGACGCGGAGTGGCTCGACGCGGACGGCGTCAAGGAAGTCTGCCCGATCGTCAACATCTCGCAGGACGTGCGCTACCCGGTCCTGGGGGCCACCTACCAGCCGCGCGCGGGCATCGCCAAGCACGACTACGTCGCCTGGGGCCTGGCCCGCTCGGCGGACGCCGCGGGCATCGACATCATCCAGAACTGCGAGGTCACCGGCCTCGACGTGGTCGGCAACCGTGTCGTCGGCGTCCAGACCAGCCTCGGCCCCATCGCGGCCGGCAAGGTGGCACTCTGCTCGGCGGGCCACACCTCGGTCCTCGCCGCCATGGCAGGGATCGAACTCCCGCTGCAGAGCCACCCGTTGCAGGCCCTGGTCTCGGAGCTCCTGGAGCCCGTGCACCCGACCGTCGTGATGTCCAACGCGGTCCACGTGTACGTCAGCCAGGCCCACAAGGGCGAGCTGGTGATGGGCGCGGGCATCGACGCGTACAACTCCTACACCCAGCGCGGCGCCTTCCACATCATCGAAGAGCAGATGTCGGCGGCCCTGGAGCTGTTCCCGGTCTTCGCCCGCGCCCACGTGCTGCGCACCTGGGGCGGCATCGTCGACGTCAGCCCCGACGCCTCACCGATCATCGGGCTCACCCCCGTCGACAACCTCTACCTCAACTGCGGCTGGGGAACGGGCGGCTTCAAGGCCACCCCGGGCGTCGGCTGGGTCTACGCCCACACCATCGCCAACGACACCCCGCACGGCCTCAACGCCCCCTTCTCGCTCGACCGTTTCACCACCGGCGCGCTCGTCGACGAGCACGGCGCGGCCGCGGTGGCCCACTAGGACCACTGGAATCTGGGAGCCGATCCATGCTGCTCATCCCCTGCCCGTGGTGCGGGCCCCGCGACGAGGCCGAGTTCCACTACGGCGGCCAGGCCCACGTGCCGTACCCGGAGGACCCGGCGTCCCTCTCCGACGAGGAGTGGGCCCGCTACCTGTTCTTCCGCGACAACCCGAAGGGCCCCTTCGCCGAGCGCTGGAGCCACGCGGCGGGCTGCCGCCGCTGGTTCAACGCGGTACGGGACACGTCGACGAACGAGGTCCTGGCGGTGTACCGGTCGGGAGAGGAACGCCCGGCGACTCCTGAGCCAAGGCCAGTATTTTCAGCCCGTCCGGGGGTCCCCCCTCTGGGGGAGTTTGAGGACGAGGCCGTTCAGGCCGAAGGGGGGCCTGGGGGCGCAGCCCCCAGCGGGGTCGAAGGGGCGGAGCCGCTTCAGGATGGGACGGGTAGGGGCGGCGGGGGCGCTGCACCCATCAGCGGCTCCGCCGCGGGGCAACCGTTCCGCCACGCGACCCGCGGCCGAATCGACCGCGACACCCCCCTCACCTTCACCTTCGACGGCACCGAATACCGCGGCTTCCGAGGCGACACCCTCGCCTCCGCCCTCCTCGCCAACGGCGTCATCCACACCGGCACCAGCATCAAGCTCGGCCGCCCCCGAGGCATCTTCTCCGCCGGCGTCGAAGAACCCAACGCGGTCATCCAGATCGAGGAACCCTTCCCGGAGCCCATGCTGCCCGCGACGACCGTCGAGCTCTACGACGGCCTCGTGGCCACCAGCCTCCCCGGCCAGGGCCGCCTCGCCACCAGCCCCGACCCCGCCCGCTACGACGCCGTACACGCCCACTGCGACCTGCTGATCGTGGGCGCCGGCCCGGCCGGCCTCGCGGCAGCGGCGGCGGCAGCGCGAAGCGGCGCCCGCGTCATCCTCGCCGACGACCAGCCGGAGCCGGGCGGCAGCCTCCTGGGCACCGCCGAACACCTCGACTGGGTCCAGGACGTCACCCGGCAACTCGACGCCGCCCCCGAGGTCCGCGTCCTGCCCCGCACCACCGTCTTCGGCTACTACGACGACAACCACCTCCTCGCCGTCGAACGCCGCACCAACCACCTCGGCGCCGCCGCCTCCGAGAACGTCTCCCGCGAACGCGTCTGGCGCATCCGCGCCCGCCGAGTCGTCCTCGCCACCGGCGCCCACGAGCGCTCGCTCGCCTTCGCGGACAACGACCGCCCGGGCGTGATGCTGGCCTCCTCGGCCCGCACCCACGTCAACCGCCACGGCGTCCTGCCCGGCCGCCACGCGGTCGTGTTCACGACCAACGACAGCGCGTACGCGGCGGCGCTGGACCTGGCCTCGGCCGGTCTCGCCATCACGGCGATCGTCGACACCCGCCCCGAACCGGGGGAGTGGGCCGATCGTGCGAGGGCGGCCGGTATCGAAGTCCTGCCCGGCCACGCCGTCACCGGCACGGAAGGCGGCGACGACCGCCTCACCGCCGTGACGGTCGCCCCGTACGGAGAATCCGCGGGGCAGCGGCAGTTCGCCGCCGACCTGTTGCTGGTCTCCGGCGGCTGGAACCCGGTGGCGCACCTGTTCAGCCAGTCCGGCGGCAAGCTGCGTTACGACGAGACACTGGGCTCCTTCGTCCCCGACACCTGCCGCCAGCAGGTCGAGGTCGCGGGCAGCGCGAGCGGCGTCATGGACCCGGCCACGGTCCTGGCACAGGGCGCGGCAGCCGGTGCCCGCGCAGTCGAGGCCGAGGGGTACACGCCCGAGACACCCCGCCTCCCGGCGGTGCCCGCGCAGCCGCGGCCGACGCCGCCGATGCACGTGTACGTCGTCCCGGGTGATACGGACGCCCCGCGCTTCGTCGACCTCCAACGCGACGTCACCGTCGACGACCTGGCCCGCGCGACCGGCGCCGGTCTGCGCTCGGTCGAGCACACCAAGCGCTACACCACCGCCGGCACCGCCAACGACCAGGGCAAGACCTCCGGCGTCCTCGCCAGCGGCGTCGTCGCCGAACTGCTCGGCGTGGACATCTCGGCGCTCGGCACGACCACGTTCCGCCCCCCGTACACGCCGGTCTCCTTCGCCGCCCTCGCGGGCCGCGACCGAGGCGCGCTGAGCGACCCGGTCCGCACGACCGCCATCCACGAGTGGCATGTCGCGCACGGCGCCCTGTTCGAGAACGTCGGCCAGTGGAAGCGCCCCTGGTACTACCCGCAGGACGGCGAGGACATGGAGGCCGCCGTACTGCGCGAGTGCCGGGCCACCCGCGAGAGCGTGGGCTTCATGGACGCCTCCACTCTCGGCAAGATCGACGTGCAGGGCCCGGACGCCGGCGTCTTCCTCGACCGGCTCTACACCAACATGATGAGCACCCTGAAGGTCGGCATGATCCGCTACGGCGTGATGTGCCGCCCGGACGGCATGGTCTTCGACGACGGCACCGTCATCCGCGTCGCCCAGGACCGCTTCCTGGTCACCACGACGACGGGCAACGCGGCCACCGTCCTGGACTGGATGGAGGAGTGGCTCCAGACCGAGTGGCCCGAGCTGAAGGTCCACTGCACGTCCGTCACCGAGCAGTGGGCCACGGTCGCCCTGGTCGGCCCGAAGTCCCGCGAGGTACTCGGCTCGCTGGCACCCCGACTCGCCGTCGCCAACGACGACTTCCCGTTCATGGCCTGGCGCGAGACGACCGTCGCCGGCATCGCGGCCCGGGTCTGCCGGATCAGCTTCTCCGGCGAACTCGCCTACGAGATCAATGTGTCACCGTGGCAGGCGCTCGCCCTGTGGGAGGCCGTGTACGAGGCCGGCGCCCCGTACGGCATCACCCCGTACGGCACGGAGACCATGCACGTCCTGCGGGCCGAGAAGGGCTACCCGATCATCGGCCAGGACACCGACGGCACCGTCACCCCCCAGGACCTCGGCATGAGCTGGGTGGTGTCCAAGAAGAAGCCGGACTTCATCGGCAAGCGGTCCCATGCCCGCGCCGACACGACCCGCCCCGACCGCAAGCACCTGGTCGGCCTGCTCCCCGAGGACCCGGGCACCTTCCTCCCGGAGGGCACGCACCTGGTCGCCGACGGTGTGCTGCCGAGCCCGCCCGTGCCGATGCTCGGGCATGTCACGTCCAGCTATCGCAGCGCGGCCCTCGGCCGGACGTTCGCGCTCGCCCTGATCAAGGGTGGCCGGGACCGAATCGGCGAGCGGCTGTACGCCCCCGTCGGCGACCAACTCGTGCCGGTGACCGTCGCCGGCCCTGTCCTCTACGACCCCGAGGGAGCCCGCCGAGATGGCTGAGACCGCCCTTACCGTCCCGCTCCGCAGCCCGCTGTCGCAGGTCACGGACCGCCTTGCCACCGCGACACGCACGTCCGGGGGCGCGATCAGGCTGGCCGAACTCCCCTTCCTGGCCCAGCTCAACGTGCGCCTCGACGCCAAGGGAGCAGCGGCGGAAGCCGTCGGACTCGCCCTGGACCTGCAACTGCCCCTCCAGCCGAACACCGCCGTCCGCGCGGGGGAATTGACCGCGCTGTGGCTCGGTCCGGACGAGTGGCTGCTGGTGGGACCGCCGGGAAGCGAGCGGGACCTGGAGGACCGGATCCGGGAGGCCGCGGGTGACGAGCACGTCTCCGTCACCGACGTCTCCGCGCAGCGCACCACGCTCCTCGTCACGGGCCCGCGCGCCCACGACCTGCTGGCCCACGGCTGCCCGCTGGACCTGCACCCACGGGCCTTCGGCTCCGGACGCTGCGCCCAGACGACCCTGGGCCGCACACAGGTCGTCCTGGTCGCCCGGGACGAACCCAGGGCCGGATTCTGGGTCCTGGTCCGCTCGTCGTTCGCCGGCTATCTGGCGGACTGGTTGCTCGACGCGGCGACGGAATACGTCTGAGCGACAACGGACGGGGCTGCCCCGTCACCCTGTGGGAGCTCCGTCGAGGGGCTCCCACAGGGCTTTGCGCACCGAGTTTCGCCATACCCATCGAAGGCTGGACCCAGTGACCGTCACGGCTGACACCACCACCGCGCACCCGGGAACGCCCGCACTCCATCCGCACGGGCTGCCACGACCCGGTCGCACGCTGGTCATGGGCGTCGTGAACGTCACCGCGGACTCGTTCTCCGACGGCGGGCTGTCGTTCGCCGCGGACGCGGCCGTCGCGCACGGGCTCGCGCTGCTCGAACAGGGCGCGGACATCGTGGACGTGGGCGGCGAGTCGACCCTCCCCCAGACTCCGTCCGGGGGGACCCCCATTTCGCTTCGCTCGGAGCGGCACGCCCGCCGGTCGCGGAGGAGCTGCGGCGCGTCCTGCCCGTCGTCCGGGAACTCGCTGCCGCGGGCGCGATCGTGAGTGTCGACACCATGCGGGCCGAGGTCGCCGCCCGCGCGCTGGACGCGGGTGCGCGGCTGGTCAACGACGTCTCAGGGGGCCTCGCCGACCCCGCGATGCTGCCCCTGATGGCGCGGGCGGGGACGCCGTACGTGCTGATGCACTGGCGTGGGCACTCCGCCGGCATGCAGGCGAACGCCGTCTACGACGACGTCGTCACCGATGTGCTCGACGAGCTGCGGTTGAGGATCGAGGCTGCGTTGGAGGCGGGGATACCGCCCGGCCGCCTGGTCGTCGACCCGGGGCTGGGCTTCGCCAAGACGCCCGACCACAACTGGGAGCTGCTGGCCGCCTCGGGGATGTCGTGGCCCTGGGACACCCGGTCCTCGTGGGCGCGTCACGCAAGTCGTTCCTGGGCGGTCTGCTGGCGGACCGCACGACGGGACGACCGCGTCCGGCACGGCTGCGGGATGCCGCGACCACCGCCGTGTCCGTGCTCGCCGCCGCACAGGGCGTCTGGTGCCTGCGCGTGCACGATGTCGCCTCGACGGCCGACGCCGTACGCGTGACGGCCCGCTGGGGAGCCGAGGCGTCGGCGCGGTCGCCGCTGGGCTGAGCGCCCCCGGTGGAGCCTCAGCCCAGGTAGCCCATCCGGCGGCTGATCTCCTCCGCGCCCCCGATCAGCCCGGGGGCGAGCTCGTGCATGCGTTCCTCGGTGAAGCGGTACGTGGGGCCGGAGGCGCTGAGGGCGGCGATCACCTCGCCGTCGCGGGAGCGGATCGGAGCGGCCATGGCGTGCAGCCCGATCTCGAGTTCCTCCAGCGCCACCGCGTACCCGCGCTCGCGTGCCTCGGCGAGATCCTTCTCCAACTTGGTCCTGGCGGTCAGGGTGTGTGGCGTCAGCCTCTGCGTGCCCGACTCCGCGAGCACGGCGGCGCGCTCCTTCTCCGGCAGATGGGCCAGCAGGATCTTGCCGCTCGACGTGGCGTACACCGGGGTGAGCTGGCCGACCCAGTTGTGGGTGCCGACCGCGCCCGGGCCGCGTACCTGGCAGAGGTTGACGGCGTAGTGCTCCTGCAGGACGGCGATGTTGACGGTCTCGCCGATCTCCTCGCTGAGCCGCTCGCACACCGGCCGCCCCTGCTGGGTGATGTCGAGGCGCCCCGTGACCGCGCCGGCCAGGCGCACGATCCCGAAGCCCAGCCGGTACTTGCCCCGCTCGGCGGTCTGCTCGACCAGGCCGCGGGCTTCCAGCGCCCCGAGCAGCCGGAACGCGGTCGACTTGTGGACGTCGATCTCGGCGGCCACCTCGCTGACGCCCGCGTCGCCGCGTTCGGCGAGGATCTCCAGGACGCTGACGGCGCGGTCGACGGACTGAACCCCGTTCACCGCGGGACCCGCTGTTTCGCTATCTGCGGTGTAGTTGCTCATAGCGCAACTATACGCAAGGGGCCCATGGGGCTCCATGGGTCCCGCATGGTCGCACGGCCCGCCCTGCCGGCGGAAGACCGCTGTGCAGTTCCCGTTCGCCAGTACCCGGGTCTCCTTGGCCATGTGTGTCCGTTTTCCGCCGGGATGGCAACTTCGCTCGACCAACCCCTTGACAGTGGGTGTCCGCAGGGAGAAAGTTTGGTCGTCGTTGCTTATAGCGAAGAAGGTTGCGCAATATGCAACCAGCGCCAGGCTCGACCACCCCGGCCCTGGCCGGGCCCGGTGAAGTTCCTCTCCCCCCTCCCGGCATCCAGAACATCAGGCCGAAGATCCCGAAGATCGCATTCGGCCGTCCCCTCGACGAGGAGATCGACCGTGACACACGAGGTACGCGCCGTGGTCGCCCGGAAGAAGGGCGCACCGGTCTCGGTGGAGACCGTCCTGGTGCCGAACCCCGGCCCTGGTGGGGCGCTGGTGCGGGTGCAGGCCTGCGGTGTCTGCCACACCGACCTGCACTACCGGGAGGGCGGGATCAACGACGAGTTTCCCTTTCTGCTCGGCCACGAGGCGGCCGGTGTCGTCGAGGCGGTCGGCGAGGGCGTCACCGACGTCGCGCCCGGCGACTTCGTCGTCCTCAACTGGCGTGCGGTCTGCGGCACTTGCCGGGCCTGCGGCAAGGGCAGGCCCTGGTACTGCTTCGCCACCCACAACGCCACCCGGCCGATGACCCTGGCCGACGGCACCCCGCTCTCTCCGGCCCTCGGCATCGGCGCCTTCGCCGAGAAGACCCTGGTCGCCGCCGGCCAGTGCACCAAGGTGGACTCGACCGCCTGGCCCGCCGCGGCGGGGCTGCTCGGCTGCGGGGTGATGGCAGGGTTCGGCGCCGCGGTCAACACCGGCGGCGTGGGCCGCGGCGACTCCATCGCGGTGATCGGCTGCGGCGGCGTGGGGATGGCGGCGATCGCGGGCGCCAAGGTGGCCGGTGCCGGCCGCGTCATCGCCGTCGACGTCGACGAGCGGAAGCTGAAGTGGGCCGAGCGGCTCGGCGCCACCGACACCGTCGACTCCTCCCGGACCGACGCCGTCGAGGCGATCCGTGAACTCACCGGCGGCTTCGGCGCCGACGTCGTCGTGGACGCGGTCGGCCGCCCCGAGACCTTCAAGCAGGCGTTCTACGCCCGCGACCTGGCCGGCACCGCCGTACTGGTGGGCGTCCCCACTCCGGAGCTGACCCTCGACCTGCCCCTGCTGGACGTCTTCGGTCGCGGCGGGGCCCTGAAGTCCTCCTGGTACGGCGACTGCCTGCCCTCCCGTGACTTCCCCGCCCTGATCGACCTCCACCTCCAGGGCCGTTTCGACCTGGGCGACTTCGTCACCGAGACGATCACCCTGGACGAGGTGGAGGCCGCGTTCGCCAAGATGCACCACGGCGACGTCCTGCGCTCGGTGGTGGTCCTGTGACCGCGTGCATCGAACGCCTGGACGGACCTCACCGGCTGGAGCGGGGCCCTCTGTTCGCCGCACCGCATCCCCTGCTGGACCTCCCGAGCGCATGCAGCACCGACCACCCCATCGCCCTGTTCGACCCGCGCCGCGTGCGCGTTGGACATCCTCCGAAGGTGACGAGATGACCATCACGAACCTGCCGCCCAGCCTGATCCCCACGCTGTCCGGCGAGTACTACACCGACCCCGAGGTCTTCGCCCAGGAGCAGGAGCGGGTCTTCGAGGCCATGTGGTTCTGCGTGGCCCGCGCCGCCGAGCTGGACAAGCCCGGCGCCTTCCGCACCTACCAGGTGGGCCGCGAGAGCGTGCTGATCTCCCGCTCGCGGGACGGCTCGGTCAAGGCGTTCCTCAACATCTGCCGGCACCGCGGCGCCAAGCTGTGCACCGAGGAGTCCGGCGAGGTGAAGCGCGCCTTCCAGTGCCCGTACCACGCCTGGACCTACGGCCTGGACGGCAAGCTGGTCGCCGCGCCCAACCTGACCTCGATGCCGGACATCGACCGGACCGCGTACGGCCTGATCAACGTCCATGTGCGGGAGTGGCTCGGCTATGTGTGGGTGTGCCTCGCCGACGAGCCGCCGTCCTTCGAGGCCGACGTGCAGGGCGCGGTCGTCGAGCGACTCGGCGACCTCGAGTCGATCGAGCGCTACGGCGTCGACGACCTGAAGGTGGGCCGCCGTATCACCTACGACGTGAAGGCCAACTGGAAGCTCATCATCGAGAACTTCATGGAGTGCTACCACTGCGCCACGATCCACCCCGAACTCACCGAGGTACTCCCGGAGTTCGCGGACGGCTACGCGGCCCAGTACTACGTCGGTCACGGAGCCGAGTTCGGCGAGGAGGTCCACGGCTTCACCGTCGACGGCTCCGAGGGCCTGGACCGCATACCGGGTGTCGCCGAGGACCAGGACCGCCGCTACTACGCCATCACCGTCCGGCCGCAGGTCTTCAACAATCTCGTGCCCGACCACGTGATCTTCCACCGGATGTACCCGATGGCACCCGACCGCACGGTCGTCGAGTGCGACTGGCTGTATCTGCCGCACGTCGTGGAGGGCGGCAAGGACGTGGAGCGTTCGGTGGAGCTGTTCCACCGGGTCAACCAGCAGGACTTCGACGCATGCGAGCGCACCCAGCCGGCGATGAGCTCGAAGGCGTACGCCAAGGGCGGTGTCCTGGTGCCCAGCGAGCACCACATCGGCGAGTTCCACACCTGGCTGCAGAACAAGCTCGAGGTCGGCACCAAGCGCTGACCCGCCCCACCCCGCATGGGTTGCGGATCGCGCAACCTCGAGCATTATCAGAAATTGATCTACGACACCTCCCTTGACAACGCCCGCACCGCGCGGAAACCATGTTGCGTATAGCGAATGTGGTTGTGTTATGCGAGACAACTCCCCGTCTGGAGCCGGCATGAGGAGCATTACGGTCGTCGGAGCGTCGCTGGCAGGCCTGAGCACGGTCCGCGCGCTGCGCGCGGAGGGCTACGATGGCGAGATCGTCGTCGTGGGGGAGGAGCGCCACACCCCCTACGACCGCCCGCCGCTGTCCAAGGACTTCCTCAAGGGGGACATCGACGCCGAAGGGTTGGCGCTCGGTGACGCGGACGAGTACGAGATCCTGGACGTGCAGTGGCTGCTCGGCGAGCGTGCGGTGCGGCTCGACCCCGTCGCCCGGACCGTCACCCTGACCGGCGGACGGCACGTGCGCACCGACGGTGTCGTCGTCGCGACCGGCGCCGGCCCCCGCACTCTCCCCGGCACGGAGGGGCTGGCGGGCGTCCACACCCTGCGCACCCTGGACGACGCCCTGGCCCTACGCACCGAACTGCTCGACGGCCTGCCCCGGGTCGTCGTCATCGGCGCCGGGTTCATCGGTGCCGAGGTGGCGTCCACCGCGCACCGGCTCGGGCTCCACGTCACCGTCGTCGAGGCGCTCCCGATACCTCTCGAGCGGCAACTCGGTCGCGAGATGGGGCTGGTGTGCTCCTCGCTCCACAACGATCACGGGGTTCGACTGCTGTGCGGAACCGGTGTGACGGAACTCGTCGGCGAGGGCCGGGTCACCGGCGTGCGGCTGGCGGACGGACGTCTGCTGCCCGCCGACATCGTCGTGGTCGGCGTGGGCGTCCGCCCCCACACCGACTGGCTCGCCGGCTCCGGTGTGCGGGTGGACGACGGCGTGGTGTGCGACGCGGGCTGCTCGACCGGCGTTCCGGGCGTGGTCGCCGTCGGTGACGTAGCCCGCTGCCCCAACCCGTTCACCGGACGGCACACCCGCATCGAGCACTGGAGCAACGCCACCGAGCAGGCGAAGACCGCCGCCCGCACGCTGCTGACCGGTGTGTCCGCCCAAGCCCCGCTCACCGCGCCGTACTTCTGGTCCGACCAGTACCAGGTACGCATCCAGGTCGCCGGACACGTCGCCCCCGGCGCCGAGCCCGAGGTCGTCGAGGGAGACATCGACAGCCGCACCTTCACCGCCCTCTACCGGCGCGAGGGCACCCCTGTCGCCGTGCTCTCCCTCAACCAGCCGAAGTTCTTCAACCGCTTCCGCCGCACCCTCGTCCCCGCAGCCGCGGCCGTCGTGTCATGAGCTCCGTACCCGAACTCCCGGGGCAATCCCCAGGGGAGACCGCCACGAGCATTCCGCGGCACCTGCGTTACACCTGGGACCACGAGTGGCTCGTGGTGGAGGAGGGCAACGCCACCGTCGGCATCACCGCGTTCGCGGCCAAGGCACTCGGCGACGTCGTCCACCTCCGCCTGCCCGAGGTCGGCGCCTGGGTCGAGGCGGGGGAGAGCTGCGGACGGATCGAGTCACTCACCGCCGTCAGCGGCCTGTACGCCCCCGCCTCGGGCCGGGTCCTGGAAGTCAACACCGCGCTGGCTCACGACCCCGGCGTCGTCAACGCCGCCCCCTACACCGGCGGCTGGCTGTTCAGGCTGCGGGTCGAGAACATCGCCGGCGCGCTGTCCGCCGATGCCTACGCCGCCCACTGCGCCCACACCCAAGGAGACCGCCGATGACCCTGTTCAACCAGCCCCTGCACGAGCTCGACCCGGCCGTCGCCGCCGCGCTCGACGTCGAGCTGGAGCGCCAGCAGTCCACCCTGGAGATGATCGCCTCCGAGAACTTCGCGCCGGTCGCGGTCATGCAGGCGCAGGGCTCGGTCCTGACGAACAA
>NZ_JOFS01000035.1 GCF_000719285.1 Streptomyces bicolor
GGCGCGACGAACGTCCTCAACAGGGCCGGGCTGGTCCTCTGCACGGCGGCTTAGCCACCGACGCAGGAAGCCCGCGCGTTTACGCGTGGGTGGAGTCACGACGACCGCTGCCGTACGCGCCGTAGCTCACCAGCCCTGCGCAACGCCCTTGACGAACAGATGCCGTCGATGGCCGTCAGGTGGGCCGGATCCGAGCGGGGCGTAGCCGCACCGGGGGACAGGCGGGGTGCGACGCGGTGCACCTGCGGACGCCGCCGCGGGGCTCTGGCCGTTCCTCCGGCGTCCACTGCTGCGGGGAGGCCAGACCCGCGGGGCACCCGCCGTCCTCTATCCGAGCGTGAGCATCGCCTCGGCGACCTCGCCGACCGCCGCCTCGGGGATCGCGGTGGCGGCCTCCTCGAGGACAAGCAGCCGTGCCCCGGGGAGCTCGCGCGCGATCTCCTCGCGATCGCGCCGACGTGGAGCGGATGGTCCCACCCCGCCCGCTGGAAGCGGTGGAAATCGGTGTGCTCGTCGACCGAGACCGTGAGGCCCTTGCCATGGAGGCGGTCACGCCAGGCGCTGAGTTCTGCGGCACGTGCGGCCGCCTCAGCCACCGGGAGATCCAGCCACCCGTGTGGCCCGTCGACGCCGTACTGCGCGGTGCCGCTTGCGTCCTTTGGTCTTCTTGCCGGCGTCGATGCCCTGGTTGGTCTCGGGGACGTTTGTCGAGGTCTTCACGCTCTGCGCGTCCACTACGGCCGCGGTTGGCTGCGTGCTGCGGCCGTGAGCTCGGCGCCTCTTGTCGCCTAACAGGTCGTGAATCCGCTGCGTGGTGCCGTCGGCTTCCCACTTGGCGTAGTAGTCATACACGGTCTTGTGGGGCGGGAAGTCGTGCGGCAGGTACTCCCATGGGATGCCGGTGCGGTTGACGCAGAGGATCGCGTTGACGATCTCACGCAGGTCGTGCACCCGGGCCGCCGTACCGGGCCCAGTTCGTTTCGCCGCCAGGCGGTAAGGACCGGCTCGATCAGAGCCCAGCGGGCATCGGAGACATCACTGCGGTACGGACGGCGAGCACTCACACACACCGTGCAACGACCGCCAACGCCACCAGCCACCAAAGCATCCCGAAAGTATCCAGGTCCTCGAGCTGCCCGGGGGGCCGGGACAGCGCCCGCGGTTCCGGATTCGGGATCGCTGCGGCCCACAGCATGACCGGCTCGGCAGACCAGTCATGACAGCACAGCAGCACCTGTGTTCAGACTCGCCCCTGGTAAGCCGTACGGAAGACCAGCAACGCCCAGAAAGCAGTGCCTTCGTAGGCCGAGGAAGAAGCCGGATACGCACGCGCGGTGTCGTTCGACGCGAAAACGGACCGTTTGGACGTCCTGGGCTGATCACTCTCTGGCCCTCCTGCGTGCCGGGTGCGATCACCCGCGACTCCGGTTCGTTCAACGGCCGTTCTGTTGTGGAACATTCTTCCCGCGCCTGGGCCTCGCTGGCTACGATGTGTATTCGGCCGGTCACAGGTGCGGGGGAAGTATGTGGATCACCATAACCGTGCGGGACGACAACGCGCGGCGCGGCGGAGCGGCCCCGTGCGAGCTGCTGCGGCAATGGCTGGACGAGCAGCCCGAGTTGCGCGGCCGGACCCGTCGGCAGACGACCGCGACGCCCCCTCCGGGTGAGATGGGAGTGGCCACCGACGCCCTTCTCGCGCTCCTCGAACCCGGTGGCGTGGCGGCGGCGTTCGCCGGGGCGGTGGTGGCCTGGGCTCAGACCCGCAGGGGGAGCCAGACGATCACCGTCCGGCAGGCCGATGGCCGGGAGGTTACCATCGTCTCTACCCACGTCAAGGGCATGGACGCCGACCAAACCGCAGATCTGGCACGGCGGTTGACCGCCGACCTGATGTCGCCGCCGCCGGAGGAGCCGACCAGCATTCCCGGCACTGGCCTCCACCCTCCTGAGTGACCGTGAATCGGCCCGCGGACAGGGAGCCGCCGGGGCTCGGGCTTGCTTCGCCGGGCGCGTACGCCGTACTGGTCGGCACCGGGCACCACGTCGAAGGCTCCCAGCTGTCCAGACTGCCCGGAGTCGACACCACGCTCGACGACCTCCAGTCGCTCCTGGAGGACGCCTGCCGGATGGCACCGGAGCGCATCCTCCGGCTGCCGGCCGACGCCTCACCGCCGGATGTCGTGACGGTGCTGGAGAACACTGTCGAACACGCCGACGGCCCCGTCCTGTTCTACTACGTCGGCCATGGTCTGCTCGGCCCGAAGGACGATCTCTACCTGGCCTCGCACGGCAGCCGCCACGCGGAGAGCATCTCCCACGCCGTGCCCTACCGAACTGTCCAGGACCTGCTCGGCAGGGCGGCCGGCGGCAGCGCCGTCATCCTCGACTGCTGCTTCTCCGGTCGCGCCGGCGCGCCGCGGGGCCGGCGCACCGCGGACCCCTTTGCCTCAGCCCGACCCGACGGCAGCTTCCTGTTGACCTCCTCCTCCCACTTCTCCGCGTCCTTCGCGCCCCTGGGCGCACGGCACACCCTCTTCAGCGGCCGGCTGTTGGAACTGCTGCGTGACGGCGATCCCGGCGGGCCACCCGTACTCACCCTCGACGACCTGCACGGCGCCCTCCTGCGGGCCTTCGCGGACGGGCCGGTGACCCCCCGCCAGTGGAGCGAGGGCACGCTCGGCCGCCTCGTCGTCGCCGCGAACCGTGCCTATCACGTAGCCGCCGAGCCCCAGCGGACGCCGCCCGCGGACGTGCCGTGTCCCTATCCCGGTATGAAGCCCTTCGCTGCCGAAGACCACATTCACTTCACCGGCCGCGACGACGCGGTCGCGGAGCTGGTGACACGGGTGTGCCGGGCCCGCTCCGCCGATCCCGTGGTTTTGGTCGGCCCGTCGGGTGTCGGGAAGTCCTCACTCCTGCGGGCCGGGCTGCTGGCCGAGTTGCAGCTGCGGCACGAAGCCGGATCCACCTCCGCACCCTGGCCAGTTCTTCTGCTCCCCGCGCCCGGTGCGAAGCCGCTGCAGGCGTTGGCACGGCTGTGGTCGGAGGCCGTCGACCGTCCCTTCGATGACGTGCTCGCCGACCTCACCGAGGGGTGTTTCCCTCCGCCTCGGGACGACCGGCCGCCGTGCGGGCTCCTCGTGGTCGACCAGTTCGAGGAGATCTTCGCCCGAGCCTCCGATCCCGAGGAACGCCGGCGGTTCATCCGTTTGCTCTGCGGCCCGGGCCAGGAATCCGAGACGACCGCACGACTCCGAAGCCCCCGTGTCGTCATCGGCGTCCGTGCCGATCACTACGGCAGCTGTCTCACCGAGGCTCCGCTCGCCCAGGCCCTCGCCCGCGGCCAGATCTCCCTCACCCCCATGTCCAACGAGTCCCTGCGCACGGCGATCGAAGAGCCCGCCCGCCGTGCCGGCCTCATCCTTGAGCCCGGCCTGGTCCAACGGCTCCTGCACGATCTTCGGGAGCGGGACACCGCGGGCAGGGGGCACGGCGCCGTGTCACCGGAGACCGCGCCCGACACGGCCCTTCCCTTTCTGGCCCACGCCCTGCGCGAGACCTGGCTCGCCCGGGACGGCGCCGTCCTCACCCTCGCCGGCTACCAGGCCACCGGCGGCATCTGGCAGTCCGTGGCCACGGCCACGGAACGGTTGTACGCCGACCTGGACGAACCGGAGAGGGCGGCGCTGCGCCACCTGCTCCTGCGGATGGTGGAGATCACCAGCGGCGGCGAGGTGGTACGGCGTCCGCTGCGCACCACCGAGGTGGGCGGCACAGTGCAGGAGGAGCCACCCGGGCGCACGCCAGGACAGCAGGACGGCGACGAGAGTGACGCCGTACCCGAAGCAGGATCCGGGGCGGACGTGCCACCGCGCCGACCCGCCCCCGATGCCCGAGTCCTGGACCGTCTGGCCCGTGCCCGCCTCGTCACCGTGGACCGCGACAGCGCCCAGATCTCCCACGAGGCCCTGCTGCACACCTGGCCGCGACTGAACACATGGATCCGGGACGCGCAACACGAACTCCCCGTTCACCAGCAGCTCACTGAGGACGCCGCCCTCTGGCTGCGCCATGGACGCGGCGCCGCCTATCTGTACACGGGAGACCGGCTGGCCGGCGTCCGGCCGTGGCTGACGTCCGACACTCCTCCAGCCATCCCCCTCGACACCACCGCCCGCGCGTTCCTCGAAGCAAGCGTGTCGGCCCGCCATCGGAGAACGCAACGAACGCGCGTGTACCTCAGCATCGTGCTGTGCGTACTGCTGGCCGCTTCGGCCACGTTCGCCACCCTCTGGAACAGCGCGACGCAGCAGCGTGAACGAGCCCAGGACCAGCAGCGCAGGTCGGTCGCCCGCAGTCTCGTCCTGCAGGCGGACGCCCTGCGCTACACACAGGCGGACGACGCCCTGCGGTTCGGCGCGGCCGCCCAGCGGCTCTTTCCCACCCCCGAGGGACGGACCGGGCTGGTCTCCACGCTGGTGGAGCGCCATCGCGTCACCTTCCTCACCGGCCACACGGGTCCGGTGAAATCGATCGCGTACCGGCCGGACGGACGCGTCCTCGCCACGGCGAGCACCGATCGCACGGTCATCCTGTGGAACGCGCCCAGAACGGTCGGAGCCAGGGCTGCGGCAGACCGAGCCCGCCCCCACCGGATCGCCGGACTCCCGCGGCAGCAGGCCGCGTTGACAGCCGTGGGATTCAGCCCCGACGGACGCATCCTCGCCGTCGGGAGCCAGGACCGCTCCGTCACACTGTGGAATGTGGCCGATGCCGGCCGTCCGCGCCGCGTCGCCGAACTCCGGGGATTCACCCGCGGGGTGGAAGCCGTCGTCTTCAGCCCGGACCGCCGTTCGCTGCTCACCGGTGGGGCGGGGACCGACGCGGTGTTGTGGGACGTGACGAAGCCGCGGTCGCCGCGTCGGCTGAGCGTGCTGAAGGGCGGCAGCAGCGGCCCGGTCCACGGGGTGGCGTTCAGCCCGGACGGCCACACCGCCGTGGTGGACGGCGCGGGCCCGGCGCCGACGATCTGGTCTCTCACCGACCGCTCGGAGCCCGTCAACGTGGGCTTCGTACCGATCCGCGGGGCCGCGCAGACCGAGGTGTTCTCGGTCTCGATCGCCGCCGATGGAGACACCCTCGCGGCCGCCACCAGCGACAACGGCGTGAGCCTGTGGAGCATCACGCAGCTCGTCGACACTAGGGACCAGCAGCCCCTGGCCACGCTTTCCGAGCACGCCGGGCCCGCGCGGGGTGTGGCGTTCAGCCGGGACGGCCGGCGGCTGGCCACGGTCGGCCATGACGGAACGGCCCAGTTGTGGGACGTCCGCAAGCCGCTCTCCCCCCGCCTCATGACCCGCTTCACCGATCACAGGGACGCGGTCACTTCGGTCGCCTTCGCGTCGGACAGCCGTACGATCGCCACAGCCTCCGACGACGGTCGGGCCGCGGTGTGGGAGCTCGCCGACAGCCTCGCTCTGCGCCGGGACGCGTCGACGTCCGCACCGAACACCCGAGTGCCGGCTGCAGCATTCACCCCCGACCGGCGCCTGCTGACACTCACGCAGGCGTACGACGAGAACAACCTGGACGGCCCGAAGCTGCCGGCCGAACTCTGGGACGCGACACGGCCGACGGCTCCCCGGCGGTTGTCGGCTCTTGACGCCGGGGACATCTCCACGGCCGCCTTCAGCCGTGACGTACGCCTATTAGCTACCGGGTCCTCAACGGGAACAATCCGGCTGTGGGACATCGCCGATACCGATGACCCGCGCCTACTCGACACAGCCACGACCAAGGGCGACGTCCTCACCCTCGCGTTCAGTGCCGATGGCCGCGCACTGGCGGTGGCGAGCGACGACTTCGAGGGGCGCTACGAGGAGATGGAGCTCTGGGACGTCGGCCGTCGCGGTGCTCTGCGCCGACTGGCCCGGCTTCCCCTCAGCCAGGTCAACGCCATGACGTTCAGCCCGGCCGGCCCCACTCTGGCTGTGGCGACGGAGAAGCAGGGCACGTCGTTGTGGGACATCAGCAGCCCCTCCCGCCCCCGGCGCCTCGGTGCCCTCGGCGCCAGCGAAGTCCCCGGTGTGACAGTGGAGTTCAGCCCCGACGGTCGCCGCCTCGCGCTGGCGGATGCGAGCGAGCAGATCACCTTGTACGGGATCACCGAGCCGACGCTTGCCACTGCCCGGCCCCGGCTGCTGGGCTCGGTCGGCGGGAACATCGGCAAGGCGGCCGCGGTCGCCTTCGACTCCACCGGCACGATGCTCGCCGCATCCACGTGGGGTGAGAGCGACAGAACCCTGCTATGGGACTGCACCGACGCCGCTCGCCCGCTCACCCTCGCCTCGGTGGCGGGCGACTGGGAGACGATGGGGGAACTCGTACTCTTCACCCCCGACCGTCGCAGGCTGATCACCGCAGGTGAAGCGACGACCGAGCTCGACTCGTCCGGGGCAGGGGAGAAGGTGCGCCCGGCGCAGCTCGTCCACTGGGGCATACGGCAGGCCGTGGCCGTCGTCGACGACCCGATCAGGGCGGCCTGCGCAGTGACGGGGCAGGGGCTCACCGACGCGGAATGGGACCGGTACGCGGACGGCTTGCCGCAGGAGCGGACCTGCCCCGGGGAATGAAGCGGCACCGCGGCCGATCGTCCACGACGTCCGGTCCGTTGAGCTGGCCCAGGACGGGCTGGGACTCGAACAAGCGATTTTGGCGGTGCTCCATCCATCGTGAACGAGACTTCCGTGAAACGCCGACGCCTGGAAGGCCAAGCGGCCGCGCCGGGAACAGCCGGCCCTGCCAGCACGGTTGCATCGACTGAGGGACCGGCGCCGCACGGGCGGGGAATTTCGGAGGCCAGAAGGTCGTCCGCCTCACCAGGATCCGGGCCCAGGAGCGGTACCCCGCCGCGCAGTCGGACCAAGACGCATTTCTGCAGGAGGACTGTTTCATGACTGACCGGCCCTTGACGCTCATGGCCGTACACGCCCACCCCGATGACGAGGCCACCGGAACCGGCGGGATCCTCGCGCGGTACGCGGCGGAAGGCATCCGCACGGTACTCGTGACGTGTACCGACGGCGGTTGCGGAGACGGGCCGGGGGGTGTCAAGCCGGGCGATCCCGGGCACGATCCGGCGGCGGTCGCCCTGATGCGCCGTCAAGAACTCGAGGCGAGCTGTGACGTCCTGAAGGTCAGCCATCTGGAGATGCTGGACTATGCCGACTCCGGGATGATGGGCTGGCCGAGCAACGACGCCCCCGGCTCCTTCTGGCAGACCCCCGTGGAGGAAGGCGCGGCCCGACTCGCGGAACTCATGCGGCACTACCGACCTGATGTGGTCGTCACCTACGACGAGAACGGTTTCTACGGCCATCCCGATCACATCCAGGCCCACCGCATCACGATGGCGGCGCTGGAAATGACTGCGCTGACACCAAAGGTGTACTGGACCACGATGCCCCGCTCGGGGATGCAGCGGTTCGGGGAGATCATGCGCGAGTTTCATCCGGACATGCCGGAGCCGGATCCTGCCGAGGCCGCCGCGATGGCCGAGATCGGCCTCCCCGACGATGAGATCACCACGTGGGTGGACACCACCGCGTTCAGCGGTCAGAAGTTCGACGCGCTGGCCGCCCATGCCAGTCAGAGCGAGAACATCTTCTTCCTCAAGATGGGCAAGGAGAGGTTCGGCGAGTTGATGGGCATGGAGACCTTCGTACGTGTCCAGGACGCTACCGGCGCGGCCGTACCCGAGAACGATCTCTTTGCCGGACTGCGCTGATCCACCCATCCGGAGCGGAGCTCGGGAACGTTCATCGGCCGCACGCGCGATCGAGCGCGTGCACTTCGAGCGGGCATGGGCCGACCTCGAGTCGGGCGTGGTCTACTGCCTCTCCGAGGCCCCCTCGGCCGACGCGGTCCAGCGCATCCTCGCGGTCACCTCGCCGGCGCCGTCCCCCGCCCTGCGGTCGTTCCGACGCCGGCGTGAAACCACCCGCTGAAACAGCTCCCACAGGTCCTCCGGCGCCATCCGCTCGACAAGCGCAGCAGTCATCGCCCCAGACTGCCGCAAGATCACACCAACTGAAGTGGCGCCTAAGACCGCGTCCTACGTGGTGAGGCGGACGTTGACTCCGTGGTGGGGCGGGGAACATGGAGTTGGATCGTTCCGGACGGGCTGTGGCAGATCGCGAGGCCGCTCATCCCACCATCGTGGGTGCGCCCGCAGGGCGGCGGGACGCAGGACACGCCTGATGAGACGCTGTTCGCGGCGATTGTCTACGTGGTGGTCAGTGGTTGGGCCTGGCGGGCTGTGCCGCCGTGCTTCGGGATATCGATTCGCCCCAGACTGCCGCAGCGGCATCTCGGTTCGTACCGACAACTGTTCGGTGCCGGTCCGTTACAGCGGCCGCCGGGTGCGAGCCGTGCTGCATGATCTCGCCGTCTACGACGGCAGCACGGAGATTGCCCGGCACGAACGCTGATCGCCAAAGGCTTGGGGAATGGCTGGCTCCGGACTACTGCCTGGAGGCACTGGTGCGCAAGCCGGGCGGCCTGCCGGGTGCGACCGCGCTCGAACAGGCCAAAGCCGCAGGGATGTTCACCCCGGTCCACGATGTGTGGTGGGCTGCGGCCTGCTAGCTTGACTCTGTCGGGGATCTTGGAGTTGCCGAGGTCAGGTGCCCAGGGTTCGCCAGGACTTCGGCCGGGGGATCTCGCGCTGGTCGAGGTAGTTCTGGAAGGCAGTCGATCGGCGGGGCGTGGGTGCTTCCTCGGTCGGTGGTAGTCCGCTGAGGCGCTCGATGTTGATGGCGATGGCCGTCAGAACGTGCTGGATGTGGGCCTTGCCCTGTCCCCGGTAGCGGCAGCGGCGCATGCCGTGTCCGTGGGCGAACTCGTTGACGGTGCCCTCTACTCCGGATCGGACCGCGTAGCGGGTTTTCCACTCGGGTGTCTGTTGCTCGGTGCGGATGCGGAGTTGCAGGTCGCGGAGTTCTCGTCGGGGAAATCCCACGGTGCGGTGGCTTTCGCGGGAGGTGGTGCACTGTGTGCGGGCGGGGCAGGGCTGGCACTGACTCTTGGTGAATCGGGCCACGATCAGCGGGGCCGCGGTGGGCGAGGAGGTCGGGTAGGGGCCGTGCCAGCCTGCGCTGACCTGGCCTTGTGGACAGGTCACCTGCTCGCGGTCGAAGTCGATGTGGAAGTCATCCCGGCCATAACCCTCGCCTCGGCGGTGCTGGCGGGTGGAGTTGACCCGGAGCGGCCCGGAGACAGTGACCTGGTGCTCGCGGGTGGCTTGTTCCAGGCGGGGCAGGGACGTGTAGCCAGCGTCGACCAGATGCTCGGCGGGCAGCAGCTCGCGACGCGCGAGACGGGTGTGAATGCCGGGGAGAACCTGACTGTCATGCGTGGTCGCCGCGGTAGTGGCCACGTCCGTGATCACGTTGGGGCCGTCGGGAGCACAGGTCTCGGTCAGATGAGCGGCGAACCCCTTCCAGCTGATGATGTGTCCGTGCCGTGCGTAGCGGGCCGAGGTGTCGTAGGGCGAGACGATCGCCCGGGACGAGGGCGGCAGTCCGGGGCCGTCTTCCGTCTCGGCGGTGCGCCAGCGCAGGTGTCCTGCGGCGTCACGGTGATAGTTCTGCACCATGATCCGGCGCAGGGCCTGGACACGAGGGCCAAACGTGCGGTCTGCTCCGTGCCGGTAGAGGTGTTCCAGGAGCCGGACGGCGTCGTTTCCGGTGGCGAGGATCCTGGTCATGGGCTTGGTGGGGTTCTTGCCCAGGCGGACCGGTCGGCCGTAGCGGCGCCCCCAGTCCTCATCGACCAGTTCGTCCAGCAGGTGGGGAGAGGTGCTGGCGACTTCTTCCAGTGCGGCGCGGACCGCTTCGGTGATCAGCTCCAGGCGGGTCAGGTCCCGCACCGCGGCCAGGACATGGGTGGAGTCGGTGCGCTGTGTGGTGCGTTCCCGCACGAGGCCGGCCTCCTTGAGGCGTGCAAGCGCGAGGTCGAGGAGGCGATCCGCACGGTCCCCCTCAGCGAGACGGTCGCGGAAGTCGGCCAGCACGCTGTGGTGGAAGCCAGGGTCGTCCAGCTCCATAGCCATGGCGTACTTGAAGTCGATGCGGCAGCGGACCGCCTCGGCGGCCTGCCGGTCCGACAGGCCGAGCAGGAACTGCAGCACACAGACGGTGGCCAGTTGAGCAGGCGAGAGGCCCGGACGTCCGTCACGCGGGTACCAGTCGGCGAAGTCCTCGTCGCGCCACAGCCCGGCCAGCCGGTCGCGCACCCATATCGCCGTCGTGCCGCCCGGATTGCTCGCCGCACGCGGCAGAGGCCGTTTCCGGATTCCGTACTGTCCGGGCCTGCTGGAAGGGCTCCGTGTCCGTGAGGGGCGACCGGTAGTGACGTTGTTGTGGCAGGGGTGGCAGGAGTCGAACCTAATGGGAAGCGAAGAGGCGATGCGTCAGCCCTTTCTCCACCCAGCGTCATGAGCGCTAGCAATAGAGCGGGCCCGCACCGCCCCGGGACGCAGGGCCGAGGTCTTGAGTCGAACTGAGCCTTGAGCTCACCACGTAGGACACGGTCTTAGGCCTCGTGGGACTCTCGGACCTCTTTGCCTGTTCGACGCTCTGGTCGGCCGCCTCAGCCTGGGCGAACTGTTTTATCTGGCATTCGAGGCGGCCGCCTCACGTCCACACGGAGCGCAAACCGCACGCTGTCCGTCGTCCGGCTGCTGCTGACGTCAGCCGTTGCCGTTGTACGGGCTGGGCTTGAAGCAGAAGTCGATGCGGATGAGGTCTTCGTACTGACTGCCGTCCGGCCCCTGGCCAAGCGGGGCGTGGAGCTGTGCGTCCGCCGCAATGCCGCCGGGGAAGCCGGTGGTGGCGTTGTACATGTACACGTTGGCATTCGTCCCACCGACTGCCGTGACCTGGGTGGCGGCGATGTCACCCTCGATGGAGAAACTGAAGATTTCCCCCTGCGCGGTGTCGGTGACGTCGACGGTGACCACTCCGGATCCGTCGTTCGGAATGTTCACGGGGAACGTCAGGTCCTCAGGGGGCACGCTCAGCCCTGTCACCATCTCGCCCGGAGGGCAGACGAGGTCGGGAGTGCCGAGAAATTCCAAGGGCTGCACCCCCGCTTCGCTCGGGGGACCCGCCTGGGCTGACGCGGGGCCGGCGGCCAGGCCGACGGCCAGCGCCGTGGTCAAGCCGAGTCCGACGAACCGTGCCCCCAGTCTCGCGCGTGGCGACTTCGTCCCTGCTCGGTTGGCTACTCGCATGACGAGTACTCCTTTCGTTGTGGGGTGATCTTGCCCTCGACGGGCCTCGGTGCTTGCTCCATCGATTCCACAACCGGACCTGCGTCGCTCCGCATACCGGCTCTCTCCTCGGCCATCCGGGCTCGAATCAGCCCCTGAAGGGCGAAGGCACCGTCGTAGCGCAGAGGGCAGGTGCGACAACGGTGAGTCGTGACCACGAGTCAGACGAGATGTGGGGTCACCAAGAGTTGTCGTCAAAGCGGAGTACGGACAGGCCCACGCGATCGATGGCGTCCAAGGGGGCAGGGAGTGGCTCGTCCCCGCGGATGACGTACAGCGCGCGTAGCGCTCCTATGCTGACCCTCCCCGGCGCGATGCCCGGTGGGCTCATGTGCGTACGTTGACGTTGATTTTTACCACACTAGGCACATGACACCTCTGGAACGACGGGGGCCAGGCTGGGCTGAGCTTGTTCCGCTTTATCGAGGGGGCGTTGTCCGGCACCGGGAGTTGCGGCCCGCGTCGCGCCGTCGGCGGGGCGAAGCGGGACGTGATCAGCTGTAGCCGCGCAGTACTACTGCCCTCTGACTCCGGCTCAGTGAGTACGTCCGGCGGAATGCCCATCCGGAACTCAGAGTTTGGAGTTCCTGTTCGGTGAGGCCTCGGTGGAACGGATCGGTGTCTGGCTTCCTGCTCTCGCCGGGCTGGTCGACGTACACGAGTGCGTAGAAGGTGCCGGAGGGGCGCAGCCAGCGTCCGATGTCCGTCAGCAGCCGCTCGTACTGGAGGTACGGCAGCGCGTAGCGGCAGGTCACGAGGTCGGCGCTGCCCGGTTGCAGGCTGTGGTGAATGGGATCGCCGTCGATGTCCCAGTGCGCGTACGTCACGTCGGCCGCACCGGCCGCCGTGGCCTGCCGGAGGGCTTCAGCGGAGAAATCGAGGCCGGTGGCGTTCAGCCCCAGGCGGCAAGTTGCCGGGTCCACTGGCCGTTGCCGCACGCCAGGTCCACGGCGGACATCCCGGGCCTCGGGGCGACGTGGTCGTAGAAGAGCTGGGCTTCTTTGTGGCTGACCACGGTGGGTCGTCCGGTCTGGAACCAGTGGTCCCACTGCTCAGCTTGACTCTGTCGGGGATCTTGGAGTTTCGCGGTGCGGCAGTATGGTCAACGGGCATGCTCGGGTAGTTCCGATGACCGATGCAGCTGTCGAGGTGCCTGTTGTCCCTCCGCCCACGTTCCGGTGAGCAGGTCCCGCCTCTGACTGCGCAGGTCGCGCGGGCGAGCAATCCGGGCGGCACGACGGCGATATGGGTGCGCGACCGGCTGGCCGGGCTGTGGCGCGACGAGGACTTCGCCGACTGGTAGATTTTCGCGATCGTCTCGCCGAAGGCGACCGTGCTGACCGCCTCCTCGACCTCGCGCTGGCCCGTCTCAAGGAGGCTGGCCTGGTGCGCGAGCGCACCACACAGCGCACCGATTCCACCCATGTCCTGGCCGCGGTGCGGGACCTGACCCGCCTGGAGCTGATCACCGAGGCGGTCCGCGCCGCACTGGAAGAAGTCGCCGGCACCTCCCCTCACCTGCTGGACGAGCTGGTCGATGAGGACTGGGGGCGCCGCTACGGCCGACCGGTCCGCCTGGGCAAGAACCCCACCAAGCCCATGACCAGGGTCCTTGCCACCGGAAACGACGCCGTCCGGCTTCTGGAACACCTCTACCGGCACGGAGCGGACCTGCACATCCGGCCCTCGTGTCCAGGCCCTGCGCCGGATCATGGTGCAGAACTACCACCGTGACGCCGCAGGACACCTGCGCTGGCGCACCGCCGAGAAGGAAGGCGGGCCCGGGCTGCCGCCCTCGTCCCGGGCGGTCGTCTCTCCCTACGACACCTCGGCCCGCTACGCACGGCACGGACACATCATCAGCTGGAAGGGGTTCTCCGCTCACCTGACCGAGACCTGTGCTCCCGACGGCCCCAACGTGATCACGGACGTGGCCACCACCGCGGCCACCACCCACGACAGCCAGGTCCTGCCCGGCATCCACACCCGCCTGTCACGCCGCGGACTGCTGCCGGCCGAGCACTTGGTCGACGCCGGCTACACCTCCCTGCCCCGCCTGGAACAAGCCACCCGTGTACACCAGGTCACTGTCTCCGGACCACTCCGGAGCAACCCCACCCGGCAACACCGCCGGGACGAAGGCTTCGCCCGGGACGACTTCCACATCGACTACGACCGCCAGCAGGTCACCTGCCCCCAGGGCCAGGTCAGCCAGGGCTGGCACGGCCCCTACCCAACCTCCTCACCCACCGCGGCCCCGCTCATCGTGGCCAGGTTCACCAAAAGCCAGTGCCAGCCCTGCCCGGCCCGCACCCAGTGCACCACCTCCCGCGAAAGCACCCGCACCGTGGGCTTTCCCCCACGAGAACTCCGCGACCTGCAACTTCGCGTCCGCACCGAGCAACAGACACCCGAGTGGAAGACCCGCTACGCGGTCCGCTCCGGAGTGGAGGGCACGGTTAACGAGTTCGCCCACGGATACGGCATGCGGCGCTGCCGCTACCGCGGACAGGGAAAAGCCCACATCCAGCACGTCCTGACGGCCATCGCCGTCAACATCGAGCGCCTCAGCGGACTGCCTCCAACCGAAGACCCCACGCCCCGCCGACCGACTGCCTTCCAGAACTACCTCGACCAGCGCGAGATACCCCGGCCGAAGTCCTGGCGAACTCTGGGCAGCTGACCTCGGCGCTCCAAGATCCCCGACGGAGTCAAGCTAGGGCGTGTTTCGGATGAGCTTGTCACAGCGACTCGTTGATGGTCGTGTCGAGGTTTGTGGCTTCGTAGCGGGTGGCGATCGTGGCGGCGCGGTTGCGAAGGGCAGTGCGCAGTGACGCCGGGGTCAGGGCTTCCGCGTCCGTGCTGAGTTGCCACAGCGCCCATTCGGCGTGTCGCAGGTCCTGGAATGTCACCTCCAGCCGCAGCCAGCCGTCCGTGTCGGGTTCTGCGGCGCGGACGGCCACCACGGTGCTCAGCAGGTCCTCCCGCCGCTCGGGGTTCACCCGTACCAGGACGGCGATGTGGTCGCTGGACAGGAACTGCGTGCAGCGTTCTCGCCAGATCCGGTCCAGATCAAGCGTGTTCGGTCGCTGTGCCGGTTCGGGGAGTTCCTCGGCGGCGAGCACCCGTGACAGCCGGTAGGTGCGGTCCGCGCCGGATCTCGTGGCGAGCAGGTAGCCCCGGTCGCGTACCGTGACCAGGCCGATGGGGTCCACCGTGCGCCATTGCGGTGCCTGGTCCGTGGCTGCGTAGTGGATGCGCAGTTTGTGTCCGGCGAGCACTGAGCGCCGGATTTCGATCATTGTCGTGCGGGGCACTTCCTCGGTGACCGGCCGGCGTGAGAGCAGGTCGGTCTCGGGCTCGACGAGGAATCGCTGGGCCGCGTCGCTCGCCGTGGCCTGATGGCTTTCGGGTAGCGCGTCAACCACCTTGCGCATGGCCGAAGCGAGCGCCGAGCCGAGGCCGAATGCCTGCTCGCTACGGCCCGATCCGGCGGTCAGCAAGGCAAGGGCCTCGTCTTGGTTCAGTCCGGTGAGCTCGGTGCGGAATCCGGGCATCAGCGCGAACCCGCCGTGCCGGCCGCGTTCGGCGTAGACCGGGACGCCGGCTGCGGACAGCGCTTCGATGTCGCGCAGCACGGTACGGGTGGACACCTCAAGCTCGCGGGCCAGCGTGTTAGCGGTCAGCCGACCGCGCTGACGGAGCAGCAGCACCAGCGAGACCAGCCGATCGGCGCGCATACGAGGACCTTATCGAATACATGACCAAGGGTGTCATCTTTTCTTGGGAGGCTCGTGGGCATCGGCGTCATCGATGGTGACTGACGCGCCGATGGACGTCCGTAACTCCCAACCAACCGCATGGAGCTGATGTGGCAGTGGAACGAACGGCAGTCAACCCGGTGTCCTGGTCCGTGGAGATGGGATTCAACCAGGGTGAGATCGTCTCGGGGCACACCCGGATCCTGTACTGCTCCGGACAGACCGCGATGAGCGGCGAAGGCAAGCCGCAGCATGACGGTGACATGGCCGCACAGCTGGCGCTGAGCCTCGACAACCTGGAGGCTGTGCTAGGCGAGGCCGGCATGTCCCTCGCGAACCTCGTCCGGCTCAACGTCTACACCACAGACGTCGATCTACTCTTCCCGCACTACGGCGTGCTGGCGTCGCGGTTGGGTGCCGCCGGAGTGGCACCGGCCACCACGATGCTCGGGGTGACACGGCTGGCGATCCCCGGTCAGATGGTTGAGCTCGAGGGGACCGCCGTCGCCTGACGCGACCTTGCTGCCTCTGCCGCTCGGGTGATTGCCGGTGCCGAGCGCGACCCGCAAGCATGCCACCGCTCGCTGACCGTCCAGCACTCGGCCGAGCAGCACCGCGTCACGCCCCAGGAAGTGGATCTATATTCTGTAATGATCTTGCTTCGTGTCACGCGGAGATCTGACGGACGAACAGTGGGCGGTGCTGGAACCGCTGTTGCCCATGGGCAACAAGCCCGGCCGGCCGCCAATATGGACGCGTCGGCGGGCTGACCGGCGGCATACGCTTGCGGGTCCGCAATCGGCATCCCCTGGCAGGACATGCCCGAGAAAGGTTCGCGCCGAGGATGCGCTCAAACGCCCTGTTCCGACGCTGGCAGCGGGACGGCACCTGGCATCGGATCGTCACCGCGCTGCAGGCCCGAGCGGACGCCGAGAGTTTGATCACCTGGGACATCAACGTCGACACCACCGTCTGCCGGGCCCACCAGCACGCCGTCGGCGCGAGGAAACAGGGGGGATCTCCAGAAGGAGCCGCCCGCTGGGGTCGCCGTCGAGTCGGCCAGCCACGCACTCGGACCCTCGCGCGGCGGGCTGACCGCCAAGCTGCATCTGGCGGACGAGTAGCGGCAGAAGCCGATGGCCATCGTGAGCACGGCTGGGCATCGCGGCGACTCCCCGCAGGCAGATCGCCGACTCGACACCTGCGGGCGCCGAGCCCGGCAGCGTCGAGTGACACGTCACATGCCCGTGGATCGAGGTCGGCTACCCTACTCGCCGGTAAGGTCCTCGCGTGCAGTGACAGGGAGGTCACCGACGGTGCGTCAGCGCAGCCTTGAGGAGTCCGTCGTGGTGGACGCCGTGCCGGAGGCCGTCTATCAGCTGGTGGCGCACCTGCCCGACATGGGCCGCTGGAGTCCCGAGTGCCGCCGGGTCTGGGTGCTGCGCCCGCCCGTGCGCACCGGCACGCGCTTCGTCGGCTTCAACCGGCGCGGGCCCTTCGTCTGGTTCACAACGGGCCGGGTCTCGGCGGCGCGGGTGGGTGAGCAGTTCACGTTCGACGTCGGGGTCTTCGGGCTGCCGATCGCCCGCTGGGGCTATCGCTTCGCCGCCGAAGGGACGGGCACCCGCGTGACCGAGACCTGGCAGGACCTGCGCACTGGTCCCGGCGCGCGCCTTGCCGACCTCCTCGGCGTCGTCTTCGCCGGCACCACCCCGGAGCGCCGCATCGCCGTGAACCGCCACGGCATGCGCACAACCCTCACCCGGATCGCGTGGGCAGCAACGCCATCGCCCTGACCTGTAGGCCGACGTCCACCAGGAGATCGGTTGCATCATCGGCCGGACAGGCCCCGACCCCGTCAGCCCGGGGGCCCCAAATCGAGGCTCGATCACGGATCTTGGGGAGTCGTTACGGAGCGTCAACAGGGAACGGCTTCGGCTTCGGCTGGGCTGTCGAGACAAGCGTTTTGGTGGTCACCAGGCGTCATCGCGAGTAGACGACGAACATGGCAGCAACCCTCTTCGTCCCAGCGCAGGGCCGCGAACTCCGGTAGCCGTCCGACTCGTTCATGAGGAGGTCGCGCGGCTGCACGAGGTGGCCGAGCGGGTGCACGCGGTACTGGTCGCGGGGGAGGGCGGAGGGCGTGGTTGGAGGGGGCGCGGGTCGGTGGCCGACTTGCCGGCCAGGGCCCTGGCGCCGGGCGGTTTGGATCGACATGCGGACTTATTGGGGGCGGATTCGGTGTCTGCCTGCGCGTCAGTGGCCGTGATCCTATGCTGAGGTTGGAGACGACCTGGGGGGGTATGTCTGATGAGGGCAGTAGGCAGGGGAACGTCCTTGTTTAAGTCGGGTGTCAAGGGGCTCTTGGGGCGTGCTGGGTTCGACATCGTGCGCAGCACCAACAACCTGGGTGGCGTCGATGACTTCCTGCCGTTCGAGGCGACGATGCGGGCTGCACGGGCGGCCGGTAAGTCGGTCGGTGACTACATCGACGAGGTCATGAACGGGACGCCTGGCGCAACTCAGTTCACCATCGATGAGCTAGGTGCTCTCGGGGTGTTCGCGGCCGAACCGGACAGGGTGCTGGAGATCGGGCCCGGGTCGGGCCGGTATCTGGAGAAGACGCTGACGGAGTGTTCACCAGAGCGCTACGAGGTCTACGAGACGGCAGCGTCCTGGGCTGACTATCTGGTGGACACATTCGGCGTGGTCGCCCGACCGACTGCAGGAAGCAGTCTCGCCCCGACACCCGACGGCAGCATCGACCTCGTCCAGGCCCATAAGGTCTTCAACACCGTGACCTTCCTGTGTGCCTGCCGCTACTTCTTCGAGATGGCGCGGGTCACGCGCCCCGGTGGCCGGATTGTCTTCGACGTGATGACTGAGGCCTGCCTGGATCCGGCCGCGGTACGCGCCTGGGCGACGCAGGGTGGGGCGGGGCACGACTCCTACCCGGCCGCCATGCCTCGCCGGACATGCGTGGACCTCTTCGCGACCTTCGGCTGCAGCCTTGAGGCCAGCTTCCTCGCGCCCATGGGTGTCGCCTTCACGGAGGTGCTTGTCTTCGCAAAGGCGGCTTGACCCTCAGAAGGCTTCCGCTTGCCAATCGGCGGGCTGGGGGTCGCACCGATCTCACACCATGGTGCCGGGAGGGTTGGTTCGCCGACCTCGACGACCACTTGATCGAGTCGTTTGGCGCATGGCCGCCCGGGTTGTTCGACGCGCTGGTCGCGTCCCGCTCGCCGCTGCCGGAGGAGCGCAAGCGGCTGCGGCAGGCACACGGCCTGACGCTGGACGACGTGACCGGCGCACTGCAGGTGCGCCGGGCCAGGGTGTGCGGCTGGGAGTCGGTCAAGAAGCCGACCGAGCCGCGCGGCCCGGAGGGCGAGGCTCAAGCAGCGGCTGCGCGACGTCGGCGACCGCCGCCTGGCCGACATGGACGATCAAGGCGTGGACGACGCGGTGCTGTCGCTGGCCACACCCGGCGTGCAGAATCTGACTGCGGCGGACGCCGTGAGCGTGGCGCGCGAGGCGAACGACGCACTCGCCGAAGTCGTCGACGTCCACCCCGACCGATTCCATGACGCGAGCCCGCGTCTCCGAGATCATCAGTGGCCGCCGCGAAATGTCCCGTCTGGACGTGGACGAACGCATCGCCGACGGACTGCACATGCCCGACGACGCCCGCCACCTCCTTGGCCTCGCCGCCGGCCGCGAGCGCCGCACGGGCGGGGCCGCGTTCGACCTGGCGGCGTTTCCCGAAGTCGTGCGGGTGTACGCGACGCAGAACTCCGCGGCCGAGGAGATCCAGCAGCAGGCCCGCGAAGCCACGGAGTTGAACGTGCTCGCCGTGCGCGGCCTCAGCCTGATCGGCCTCAACGATTCGCTGCTGCGGGCCTGCCTCCCGCGCGAACAGGGCGGCAAGGGCCTCCGCATCCGGGTCGCTCTCCTCGACCCCGACAGCGACGCCCTGGCCCGACGCGCTGCCGAGATCGGGGAGTCCGCCGAGTCCCTCGCTGGCGGCGTGCGGCTCGCCGAGGCGCGGCTCAGGGAGCTCGCAGAGGCGGGCGACGTCGGCGTGTGGCGGTACCGGATGCTGCCGACGTGGCGGCTCATCCGCACCGACGGGACCATGTTCGTCGGCGCTTTCGACGCCGGGTGGGAAGGCCACGAGTCGGCGCTGTACAAGGTGATGGAGACCCCGCACGGCCCGCTGTACCGGGGGTTTAGGCGGATGTTCGAGGCGGTCATCGACGGCGCACAGCGCACGGTCTGACGAGGAGGGAACCGCACGTGATCGAGGCGGAGTTGAAGGCGCGCGTCCATGCACCCGAGCAGGTAATGCGCCAGCTGGACGAGCGGGCCACCGCGCGGGTCGAGGTGTACCGAGACACGTACTACGACCGGCCGGACGGCTCGCTGGAGAAGGCAGGCGAGGAACTGCGGGTATGCACGGTCCACGGTGTGGACGGCACGCGCACGGTGCTGACGTACAAGGGCGCGGCGGTCGACGAGGAGTCCGGATCCAAGCCAGAGCACGAGACCCGCGTGGAGGACGCCGACCAGGCGCGCGCCATCCTGCGGGGACTCGGCCATGTGGAGCTGATCGCCTTCGAGAAGCGGTGCCGGAACTACGACTTCACCGCGCGGGGCCGGCACATGCTTGCCACCCTCGTGCGCGTTCCGGAGATCGACGGCACGTTCTTGGAGGTCGAGACCCTCGTCGACGAGGACAAGGTGCAGGCGGCCCTCGATGACATCCGCAGCGTGCTCGCCGAGCTCGGCATCGGCGCCGAGGATCTGACGCGGGAGACGTACACGGGTGCCGTTGCGGCGCAGCGCCGTTGACCCAGCGCCCGGGCATGCCGGAGCCCCCACGCGGCCGTCAGAGCTGCGCTGGGGGCTTTTCCGGTTACGCCTTCGGCACGGTCCACTGCACCGGCTCCTCCAAATCCTCCGGCGAGCACAACACCCGCTCAGCTCGCCCCGACTTTGGCACCTCGAACGGCACATTGCCCCGCACGCAGTCACCGCCCCACACCTTCGCGTCCACCGGATACTCCAGCGCCGGCAGCTCCGCGCCGCTCACCCCCCCCGTCGCCTGCGCACGCGCATCAAGTCCTGGCGCCTGCTCCGACGGGCCCGCTTTTCAACCAACTGCCTCTGCCGCATCGTAAGGAGCTGTATCTCTATCGATCACGAGGCGGTTGTGATCGGACCCGGTCCCTAGTCCGATGATCCCAACAGGGTGGATGCATGAGTACAGGGCCCATTGGTAGTTCGGAGTTGCGACGCCCCCGAGCGTCAGGAGGCTCTGTTGATCCCAGTCTTCAGCCTGTCGTCACTGCGGTGTGGACCGCACCGCAGTGACGATGACGAGTGCGGGAAGCACAAGCTCACAGCGGGAGCACGAGGCACTGTAGTCCGGTGTTGACCTCTTCGTCGTTGACGCTCACTTGCGCCTCGACACACGCGACCTCGTCTGCGCTCGCCGCGGTCGCACTCACGGTCAACGCGACTACCGACACGACAACCGCACCGGCGATGCGGAAGATTTGCCGAAGGAACATCATGCACCTTCCCTGCCATGCCAAATGAACTCTCGGATGGTTGGCCACAAGCGGCGTTCAGTTTGAACTGCGGAACTGTGGCACGTGATGAGAAGAGTTATGTGCTTTCACCGTCTGACAGTGGCTGCCGGACGATGCCTGTGAACCGTTCCGGCATTCCTGACTATGCGCCAGCAGAAGGATTCCGGCCAGTCCCGTGACCGGGGCGCGCGGCAGTGCACCCACGGCTCAGTAGTGCCATGCACGCCTTCCAGATGCGTCAGTGCATCACTGATCTTCTTCGAGCTGGCCACTGATTCCTAATGCTGTCTGTCAAGCCGCAAGTGGCGGTGGAGGTGTCAGTTCGTAGCACCGTCCGTCGCGTAGGAGGGCCCACAGGACGTTGACGCGGCGGCGGGCGAGGGCGAGGACGGCCTGGATGTGGCGCTTGCCTTCGGCGCGTTTGCGGTCGACCCAACCGGCGTCCGAGGACCAGCGTAGGGCCACAGATGGCGCGGATCGTGCCAGGTCTGCCGGGGCGGGGTGCGGGCGGGCATCGGGTGGGGGTCCTGGGGGGCGCCACTGGTCTCGACCGGCGCGGAGAGCTCAGATGCGGGCTGCGCCGGAACATCCAGCGGGCCGGCTCGGCCGCGGTCATGGCCCGGGTGAGCCAGGCACGGTCCAGCAGATGCCGCTCGTCCGCTTCGGTGACCAGGTTCTCCGACTGGTTGTAGGCCCCGTCGGCGGCCTGCACAGCCCACAGATGGACGGTTACGCCGTGTTCCTGGGCCGTCATCACACCCAGGCAGGGGGTCAGCGTCGTCAGTGATCAGAACGATGTCACTGGTGGCCTTCCGTCAGCGGCGGGCGACGGCCCGGCAGGGCTGCGGGGCCGGGAGGCGGCCGGTGAAGAACGACCGGGGTGGTACGCCCATCAGCGTGCGGAAATCGGACGTCATGTGGGACTGGTCGTAGTAGCCGGTGGCGACGGCGAGTTCGGCCCAGGGGTAGGTGACGGCGTGGGACAGCACCGTGCGCACCCGATCGATGCGGGCGTAGTGCTTGGGGGACAGGCCGACCCCCTCGGCGAACAGGTTGCGCAACTGCCGCTCGCTGACGGCGAGTTCGCGGGCCACATCGCCCACCGGCCGGGGGAGCCGGCCAGTTCTGACCGACATCGCGTCGACACCGGCGCGCACGAGTTCCGTGCGCGAACGGTCGGCGGCGGACGCGAGCCGCTCGGGAAGCACGTCCGCGAGGTGCGCCACCGTCTCCTCCGGGCCCAGCCGCCCCAGTTCGGCGGCCAGCCGGCCCGCGGTGCCGCCGGGCAGGTCGCCCAAGGGAACCGCACGGCCCGCCAGCTCGACCGCCGGCACGCCGAGCAGGGGCCGGGTTCCACCGGGCGCCAGCCGCATCTCGAGGCAGGAGACGAACCGTTTGCCCCGGTGGTACGAGGCACGGGTGCGCGGACCGACGACCAGGGTGCTGCGGCGGCCATCCTCCCCGAGGCGGAAGATCAGCTTCGTGGTGGCGTCCGGCAGGTGGACGTACGGCTCCGCCGGTTCCGCGCCCACGGACACGGGACCGATACCCGTGACCCACGGGCGCAGTGCCTCGGGTGTGCGCAGGACCTGCCGGGACATGGTGTTCGTCACCGCTCCACCGTAAGCTGGGCGCACACCCGTCCGGGCCCGTGAACCGTGCCGGAATTTCCAAGAGTCCGGCGCCGTCCGGCGCCCACCGTGGTGGACATGATTCTTGTGACGGGTGCTACCGGCACCATCGGCAGTGAAGTCGTACGGCAGCTCGCGGCGCGCGGCGAGAAGGTGCGCGCCCTGACCCGGGATCCGGCGAAGGCTCGCGTGCCCTCGGGCGTGGAGGTGGTACGCGGGGACTACCTCGACCCCGGTTCCCTGGAGGGGGCGATGTCCGGGGTGACGGCCGCGTTCCTGCTGGGCGCACCCGGCCCGGGCTCGCGGCACGACCAGGCACTGGTGGCGGCGGCCCGCGCGGCGGGCGTTCACCGGCTGGTCAAGCTCTCCGCGATCGCGACGGGCGATCCGGACGTCGGCCCGTCCGGCGAGTGGCATGTGCCCGGTGAGCGGGCGGTGCGGGACAGCGGGGCCGAGTGGACGATCCTGAGGCCCTCGTCGTTCGCCTCGAACACGCTGAGCTGGGCGCAGGCGATCCGGCAGGGCGAGCCGGTGCCGAACATGACCGCTGACGGACTGTCGGGGGTGATCGATCCGCGTGACGTGTCGGAGGTCGCGGCAAGGGTCCTCGTCGACGGCGGCCACGCGGGGCGGACGTACACGCTGACCGGGCCGGAGACGATCAGCGTTCCGAGACAGGCCGCCGACCTCGCCTCGGTCCTCGGCCGGCCGGTCGCCACGCGGGAGCTCTCCCCGGAGGAGACACGCGACCATCTGCTCACCGTGTGGGGCTTCGACGACGCACAGGCGGAGGGCATCCTCTCCGGTACCGCCTTCGTGCGCGGAGGCGGCAATGCGGTCGTCACCGAGGACGTCCCGGAGGTGCTGGGGAAGCCGGCACGGACCTACCGGGAGTGGGCGGCGGACCACCGGCAGGCGTTCATCTGACACCGGGAAACCGCACAGGGGGCGGCGGGTATCGGCCCTGCCGCCCCGTCCCGGCGTCCGGTTCAGGACCGCCGCTCGCGCAGGGCGGCCGCCGCCAGGGCTAGTTGACGTTCAAGGTCTCCTTCGATCCCCACCCTGCCGTGAACGTCCAGCCCGTCCACGGGTGCTCGCTGGTGGCCGGGGAGACCGGACCGGCGAGGGTGGCTCCAGCCGCCCCGGGCAGGGTGGTGCTGCGGCCGACGTACCGCAGACGCCCCTCGGCATCGAGACGCCCCAGCAGCAGACTGCGGGGCACGGTGAGGGAGCCGGTGACGGCATCGACGATCGCGTCCTGGCCCTCACGCATCTTGTACTTCCGCCACCCGCACAGACGGCTGATACGGGCTGTCGTGCCGTTTGAAGAGCAGCCCTTCCAGGCCGACCGCGGTCCAGGTCAGCCACTCGGTGACCGTGTCATGGTCGGTGCTCGAGGGGCACAGCGCCCACGGCGCCGCTGGTACGGCCACGCGGTGGTGTCCTGGCCCGCCAGCCGCAGTACGTCGAAGGCCACGAAGTGGGCGGGCCACTGCCCGGCGAGCCGGCCGCTGTGGCAGCACGCCGCTGCAGCCGCTCCTGCAGGCGCTCGAACGCCAGCCGCCCGGCCTCCCACACCACCAGCTCCCCGACTACCGGCCCGACCACGGCAGGTCAGCGCATTACAACTCCTCGCCGGGGGCTGTGTGCTGAGCTCCTGGGCGCACGTCAGGCAGCGCAGCCGGGGCTGCCCGGAACCCGTGGCGTACGGTCTGATGTCGCGGCCGTCCACCGTCCGCAACGGATCTCACCGAACCCGGCGGTGCCGCCGGTACGGCCGAAAGAACTGAACCAATACCGGGAATCAGGCCGCGACGAGCTCCTGCTCGCGGTCCGGCGTCTTGACCTTGGGCTTCTTGTTCGGCAGCGAGAGCCGGAAGACCTTGCGCCACGCGGAGAACACCTGCTTGGGCAGCGGCCCGGTGACGTACTCCAGCTCGTACTTTTCGAACAGCGCGCGCACCTTCACCGCGACCTCGGCGTACCGGTTGCTCGGCAGGTCGGGGAACAGGTGGTGCTCGATCTGGTGGGAGAGGTTGCCGGTCATGAAGTGCATGGCCTTGCTGCCGCTGATGTTCGCCGAGCCCATCATCTGGCGCAGGTACCACTGGCCGCGCGTCTCGCCCTTGATCGACCGGCGCTCGAAGACCTGCACGCCCTCGGGGAAGTGCCCGCACATGATCACCGAGTGGGACCAGAGGTTGCGGACCAGGTTCGCGGTGAACGTGGCGGCGAGCGTGGGGAGGAACGAGGGGCCCGACAGCAGCGGGTGGATCACGTAGTCCTTGAGGACCTGCTTGCGGATCTTGCGGCCCACGGCCTTGGCCCGCGCGCGGAACTCCGGGTTCTTGCGGCGGCGCTTGTGCAGGTTCTTGCCGAGCTCCAGGTCGTACGCTGCGATGCCGTACTCGAAGAAGCAGGCGTTGATGAAGTTCCACAGCGGCTGGCCGAGGTGGAACGGGTGCCACTTCTGGTCCTCGTCGACGCGCATGATGCCGTAGCCGAGGTCGTTGTCCTTGCCGATCACGTTGGTGTACGTGTGGTGCAGCTCATTGTGCGAGTGCTTCCACTGGTCAGCCGGCGAGACGTGATCCCATTCCCAGGTGGTGGAGTGGATCTTCGGGTCGCGCATCCAGTCCCACTGGCCGTGCAGGATGTTGTGGCCGATCTCCATGTTGTCCATGATCTTCGCCACGGACAGCCCGGCGGTGCCGATCAGCCACGCGGGCGGGAAGATCGAGAACAGCAGCACGCCCCTGCTGGCCAGCTCGAGCTTGCGCTGCGCCGAGATGACCTTGCGGATGTAGGCGGCGTCCTTCTCGCCGCGGCCGGCGATCACCTCGTCGCGGATCGCGTCCAGTTCGCGGCCCAGCTCCTCGATCTGCTCCGCGGTCAGGTGGGCGGTGGGGTCGATGGCGGTCAAGGTGCTCCTACCGTTCGATGTCGCAGGGGCCCGCCGCGGCGGACACGCAGGTCTGGATGAGGACGCCCGGCTCGGCATCGGTGATCTCGCCGGTGCGCAGGTCGCGGACGGCGCCCGCCTTGAGCGGCGTGACGCAGCCGAAGCAGATGCCCATGCGGCACCCGGAGGGCATGAGCACGCCGGCCTCCTCGCCGACGTCCAGCAACGGCGTGGCGCCGTCCGCGTCGACGGTCTTGCCGGTGGCGCTGAACGTGACCTCGCCGCCGTCGCCGGCGACGACGATGCCGGGGCGGAAGCGTTCGGTGTGCAGGCGCTCTTGGACGCCGTGCTCGCTCCAGTGCTTCTCGGCGGCGTCGAGCAGGCCCGCGGGCCCGCAGGCCCAGGTCTCGCGCTCGGCCCAGTCGGGCACGAGTTCGTCGAGACGGGCGATGTCGAGCATGCCGTCCGTGTCGGTGTGCACCTCGGTGAGCCGCAGTTTCTTGTCCGCGACCAGGTCGTGCAGTTCGCTGCGGAAGATCACGTCTTGTGGCTGTGGCGCGCAGTGGACCATGACGACGTCGTCGAACTCGGTGTCGCGCAGCATGCCCATCACGGGCGTGATGCCGCTGCCGGCCGTCAGATAGAGGACCTTGGCGGGCTTGGCGTACGGCAGCACGAAGTCACCGGTCGCCTGGTCGAGCTGGATCAGCGTGCCCGGTTTCGCCCTGCGGATCAGGTGGTTGCTGACCTTGCCGTCCGGGATCGCCTTCACGGTGATCGTGACGCGGCCGTCCTGGCGGTGTGTCGGCGAGGTGATGGAGTAGGCACGCCATAGGCGCACCCCGTCGACGTCGACCCCGATCCGCACGTACTGACCGGCTCTGTGGCCGCGCCAGCCTCGTCCCGGCCTGATCACGATGGTCGCGGCGTCAGCCGTCTCGGGGTGCACGGCCTCGATGCGCCCCCGCAGGTCAGCGCCCGCACGCAGCGGGCTGACCAGGTCGAGGTAGTCCGACGGCAGCAGCGGCGTCGTGACCATCTCCAGCAGTTTCCACGCCCTGCTGCGGAGCGCTGCACTCGTCATGACTCCAGCTTGCTGCGCCTCAAGGCGTAAAGTCCTGACCACAGGACGTAAATCTGGCTGGCTGAATTGTTCGCAGGGAACAAAAACTTGAACCATGCAATCCGGAGGGCCAGCGAACTGGCCCTGGATGAGACGACGGTCACCGCCCTTCGGGCCGCGCTGAAGACCACCGCCGACGAGGTCGTCCAGGCGATCATCGACGAGGTCCCTCCCTACGCAGGCGCCCTTTCGGGCCACATGGGCGCCACCATCCGCCGAGCCGTCCGCACCGCCCTGGGGCACTACCTCGACCTCGCGAGCGGGAACGCCACAGGCGGCGACGCCGGGGATGCAGCCTACGAGCTGGGCCGCGGCGAGGTACGCGACGGCCGTTCGATGGACGCCCTGCTCAGCGCCTACCGCGTCGGCGCCCGCGTGGCCTGGCGATGCCTGGCAGCGGGTGCCGTACCCGCAGGCCTGCCCGCCGCCGAGGTCGCCAAGTTCGCCGAGCTGACCTTCGCCTACATCGACGAGCTCTCTGCCGCGAGCGCCGCGGGCCACGCTGACGAACTGGCCGCCCGGGGCAGGGCCCACGAGCGTCACCTGGAACACCTGGCCCGCGACCTCCTCGCCGGCGCGAGCCCGGACGTACTGCTGGCCTCTGCTCAACGGGCCGGGTGGCAGCCTCCGGTCTCCCTGACCGCGGTCCTGCTGCCCGCCGCCCAGGCCCGGCCTGCCTACCGCGCGCTCGACCCGAGCACCCTCGTCCTCGACGATCTGCCGGACGCCACCGGTGTGCTGCTCGTCCCCGACGCCGACCGAACACATCTCCTGCGGCAGCTGACCGACCGCACCGCCGTGGTCGGCCCGCCCCGGCCATGGACTCGTGCGTCCGCCTCCTACGCACGAGCCGTACGCGCGCGCTCCCTCTCCTCCGATATCCGCGACACTGAGGACCACCTGCCCGAGCTGGTGCTGAGCGCCGACGCGGACGCGTTCGCAGACCTGCGTGCCCGAGCCCTCGCACCGTTGCGGACCTTGCCTGACGCGACCGCACGGCGGCTGGAGGAGACGTTGCGGGCGTGGCTGCTGCACCAGGGCAGGCGGGACGAGGTGGCGGCGGCGTTGTTCGTCCACCCCCAGACAGTCCGGTACCGGATGTCGCAGCTGCGGGAGCTGTTTCCGGATCTCGCATCGCCACACCGGGTCCTTGAACTGACGATGGCGGTCGGTCTTCGGGTCAGCTGACGCATACTTCGACCGTCCACGACCGCGTCCGCGAGCGGTCCAGGAATCGTGCCTCGTTCTCGGGCCCATCAGCTGGCTCATACAGCCCGGGAAAAGCGGTATCAGCCAGCTGAGACCGAGGGTTGATGTGACGACCAGACAAGGCCTCGGGCAGCCCCTCGGGGGCGCTGTCTCTGAGAAGCGCGGAGGCGGATACCGGTCGACTGGATCCGGTGGACGATGCGCACCGGCCCGCTCGTCGACGCGCTCATCGAGCATCTGGTCAGTGATCTGGGCCACTATGCCCTGGAAAAATGGCTTTCATGTCGTCGTGGAGGGCGCTGTCCCGGCACGAGCTGACCCATGGGCGTGCGGCGGGCTGCGGCTCGGTGACCGGCGGGGCGGCCAGGCCGGGTCACCAGGGGGGCCGGGCCGCTCGCGCCGGGGACCACCGTGGTTCTGCGACGGCCCCCTGCCTCCCTTCCCGACAGGTCAGCTGGACGACCGACCGGGCCGGCCTGGCACACCGCGTGAGGGATGATGGGGATGGAATGACGGAACGTGAGGTCAGGAGCTTGCATGGCGAAGCGGGTTCACCGACCCCGTGAGGATGCGGAGTTCGATTTCATCCTCGGGATGAGCGGAGTTCCGGTCCTCGCATACTTCACCGGGACATGGCCCAAGGCAATCGAGCCCTGCCGGGTGATGGACCTCGTCGTGGGTCGCATCGCCGAGGACTACGCGGGCCGCCTGACGGCCGTCCGCGCCGACATCACGCGTTGTCCGGCCGCAACCGAGCGATACGGCATCACCGGAGCCCCGTCCTACGTCCTGCTGAAGGGGGGAGAGGCGGTGGCGCACGGCACGGGGCCTATGACCATCGCCGAGGTACGGAAGTTCCTGGACGGCCACCTCTGAGCGGCCGCTGCGGCATGTGGCTGCGAGGCCCGTCACGTCTCGTCTATGGGAGCTGCGCCGCCTGAGACACCTTGGGGCTGAGACACCCCCACAGGTCACATAAGCGCCATCCAGCGCCGTCGCGTCCGGCAGCTGTGCACTTGCGGCGGCCACGATCTCCGGGAACGCCGGCGCCATGTCCGTGCGGCGCCGGGAACGCAGCACCACTCGCCCAGCGTCCAGGGAGAACAGAGCCCGAAACCCGTCGTTCTCCAGACTTTGATATGTTCATGAGACATCAGCTCGCTGTCTGGGCCACTTCAGAACCGGCGCATGATCGGCAAGCAGCTCAACATCGCCGAGGCCCGCCACCGCCTGGCCCGGCGGATCTTCTTCGGTCAGCGCGGCGAACTGCGCCAGCACGACCGCAAGGGCATGGAGGACCAGCCCTTTTTCCGCCCCGCGCAGGCCGGCCGCCGACCGCTGCGCCAACCGTCGGCCGATGAGAACGCCAGCGAGGCGAAGCGGAGCGTTGCCGAGGGCAGAACAGTTCACGTTTCGTAGCGGCCATGGTGCGCGCGTGAGAGGGCGGCGGCGCCCTGGCAGGCGAGGGTGGCGGCATCGTCTGCGTACTGGGGGATGTCGTCGGGCCATTTCGAGGTCGGCTGGAGGATCAGCAGCGAGACGGCACCGTGCAGGCACGCGCAGATGGCCCGGGTCAGTGCCGTCACATCGCCGTGGAGCACGCCGGCGTCGGCGCATCGCTGCACCGTTTCCCGCAGGAATCGGAAGCAGGCGTCGGCGACCTGCTCAGTGGCGGCCGTCGCGGGTCCGGTCGCGACCAGGCGGTAGCGCAGGGGATGGTCGAGCCCGAACCTGATGTAGGCGACACTGCGCTGGTGGAGTTCGGCGAACGGGTCGGTGGTCTGGGCGCTGATGCTCAGCATCCGTCGGCCGAGCTCGTCCCAGACGCCGAGGCACACGGTGTGCAGCAGTTCCAGTCGGTTGTCGAAGTGCAGATATACCGAGGGGGTGCTGACCCCGACAGCCTGTGCCACCGCACGGATGGTCACGCCGTCCTCGCCGGCGTCGTCGAGCAGCGTGCCGGCCGCTTCGATGAGCTCGTCCCTCAGTCGGCCGCCGTGGCCTCGCTTGGCGCGACTGCGCCGACGGCCTTCGGTTGTGCTGGCGCGGCCGTCGGCTGTGGTCTGGCCGGGTCCCTCAGTCATGGCGCCTCCGCAGGGCGACGAGTTGAGTGACGCGGACGCAGAGCCGGTCCTTGTCATCCCTGATGTCGATTTCCACGGCGACTGTTGACTTGCCGACGTGCAGCGGGCGGGAGGTCGCGAAGGCGCCGGTGCCGTGTACGGGCCGCAGGAAGTGGGTGGTGGATTCCATGGTCGCAGGGACGGTGTCGGCGGTCCCGTTCAGCGTGGCGCACACGGCGCCGGCTACATCGGCCAGCCCCATCAGTGCCCCGCCGTGCATCGCGGCGCCGATGGTGGACTGCTCGGGCGTGTAGGCGAGTTGCGCGGTGACAGCGTCGGCCTTGAAAGATCCGAAGTGTATCCCGAGCGTCCTGGCGAACGGCGCCAAGGTGTAGACGTCTTGCGCGGTGATGGTCATCGCGGCCCCTCAGGTTGTCGCCGTTAAGTTAACGGCGACATGTTATGTGGATGTCGCGGTTCGCGTCCACGCATGTGGCGCGAGGCTGCAGGGCTGTGCGGTCTTCTGGTGCCGATCGGAGGCGTGATGAGAGACGCCGAGTTGTCACTCGGATGAGACAACTTCAAGTGTCTGGAGAACCGTCCCACTTGGGCCCGCTGGCCCATCCCGGCAGCAGGACAGCATCATGCACAGAGGTGGCCGGCATCGGCTCCGGCAGCGTCCACATCACAACCCATGCCTTCCACCCACACGATCCGCCGCCCCAGTGTCGGTAACGGCTGAATCGTGGTTCTGGATCACTTTCAGTGCCGGAGCCACGGAGGGTCACCACAAGCGCGATCATGAACGGCCGTGGATGATGTGCTCCTCCGGGACCTGCGGTTCCACAAGGCCGAAGGCGTCCTGACCGAAGGCGTCGTAGTTGAGGACGAGTTGGTGGTCGTACGGGCCACCGTGTCAGCTGAGGGGGCGGCGTGTGCTGCCTGCGGAAAACTTCTCGACTCGGGTGCACAGCCGGTATGTACGCCGACTCGCCGACACCGCGATCGGCGGGCGTCCAGTCGTGATCGAGTTACAGGTCCGGCGGTTCCGCTGCCGCGAACGCACCTGCGCGCAGGCGACTTTTGCTGAGCAGGTCGACGGGCTGACCTTCCGCCACGGGCGGCGCAGTGCTGGACTGCAGACGGTCCCGCAGCAGCTGGCGGTGATGCTGGTCGGCCGTGCCGGCGCCCGCCTGGCCAACGCGCTCGCCGTACGGGCGAGTCGGTCAACGCTCCTGCGGCTGATACGCCGCCTGCCGGAGCCTTCAACCCCGACGCCGCGTGTGCTCGGGGTGGACGACTTCGCGCTGCGCAAGGGGCACAACTACGGCACGATTCTGATCGACATCGAGTCGCGCTGCCCGGTGGATCTGTTACCCGACCGGACCACCGCGAGGGTGGCCAAGTGGCTTGCCGACCACCCCGGCATCGAGGTGATCTGCCGTGATCGCTCCACCGCCTGTGCCGAGGCCGGACGGCTCGGCGCCCCTGACGCCATTCATGTCGCGGACCGCTGGCACTGTCGCGTCGTCGGCCGCGGCCCGCAGGTGCCAGCCCCGCCTTCCGAACAGTGCTACGCCCTCGCTGAGCACGAGCAGGCCGGGCAACAGATGGTCCGGGACCCGGGTCAGGTCCAGGCGGCCCAGGCCACGAACCTCTCGCCCTCCAGGACGAGGTCGGCTCTGAGACGTTCTGCCATCCCGGCTTCCTCATCACTTCCGCCCGGCGACGTTCCAGGGTTGGAAGGCGTTCTTCACTCCGGCCAGTGCGGTCCGTAGCTCCGGGTGGTGGCGTAGCAGTACGGTCCCCATGGTGTTTTCGTCGATCCAGCGCAGCCCAGCCTTCGAATAGACCTCGGGCGTGTAGTACTCGGTGAAGAACCGATCGCTGTTGAGGCGACGCGAGGCCATGAGGATGAAGATGCGGAACGCGGTGTCGCTGAAGGCGAATCCGGCGGGGAGTTTCTCCGCGTACAGGCCCACGGTCAGGTCCACCTTCTCGATGTCGCCGCCGTAGACCCGCTTGATCTGCTCGGCCCAGTCCCGGTTCTCGGTGAGCTCCTCGAAACTCGCGGCGGGCTTCAGGCGCAGCAGTCGGCGGAACTCGTTGTAGCGGGGAACACCGAGTTCCCTGCTGCGCAGGATGTCCGTGGCCGCGAGGTCCTGCAGGTGACCGTCCGGCCGCTCGAACTCTTGCAGGAACTTCGGGAAGTTGTGCATGGTGACCAGGCCCGGGTGCAGCGTGCCGAAGCTGTAGAGCAGGTCACGCATGGGGACGGTGTCCATGACCTTCAGTGCCTCGGGACCGGCGAGATCGCGGAAGGTGGCCTCCCGCAGCGTCGCGTCGTCGGCCGCGGCCCGCAGGTGCCAGTCGTCGCGGACCAACGGGTGCATGCGGTAGACGGCGACGAACTCCTCGGTGAGCGTGTACGGAACGCTGTAGTGGTCGGTCTCGGCACCGGGGATGCCGCTGATCACCTCGGAGCTGCTGATCCGCCCGAAGAGGTTGTGCGCGCGCTCGCCGGCGAGTCCCCACCAGTTGGTGCGCAGCGCGGTGACGGTGGTCGGGTGGCTGATGACTGCCGGCGTCCACTCCACTGTGTGGATCTTGGCGAGGAGGGCGGCGTTGACCAGCCTGGCGCGCTGGAAGAGCTCCTCGTCGTCCCAGCCGGGGTACTGCGCGTGGAGGTGGTCACAGATGGCGTTGTGCTCCTTGGCGAACAGCGTCTGCATCATCGCGAGCCCCAGCCAGAAGCCGGGCACCCGGGACGGGTCGTGGTCCGGGTCGGACGGCAAGGGTGTCCCATGGTCGCCCCACAGACGCAGCTTGCCGTTTTCCCCGGTGCGCAGGACACGCTGCTCCTCCTCGCTCGACCCGTAGATCTGGGAGGCGTCCCACCAGTGCGAGGAGACGTTGACGCGCGTGTCAGGGGTGCCCGCCGGTGCGTGGGGGTCGCGCGTGGGGTCGTCGGGGGTGCGCATGATCTGCATGGGGCGCTCGGGCCAGGGGTCGTCGTCGCGTAGCGGGACGGTCCACGGCCGGTCCGTGGGGCTTGTGCCGTGGCTGAACCAGTCGCGCACCATGAACTGCAGCCATGCCGCCACGAGGGAGTTCACCGTCTCGGCAGGGATGAACTCGTCCCGGGTGAGCAGTTCGCGGCTGACCACCCGCGGGTTGGGCGAGGAGAGCACGTCTGCGGCCGAGACCGGGGGAATCTGATCCAGCGGGATGTTACGGCCGAAGCGGGTGCCGGCCATGCCCATCCGCGGCTGGTCGAGGTCGTTGTAACTGCCGTCGGCCGTCCGGTTGACCAGGAATGCCTTGCCGTTCCGAGGTGCCGGCTCCGGTACGTTCACCGCGGGGATCCGGTTGGTGTCGTGCAGGTTCTCCTGCCGCAGCTTCACCCGCAGCCCGAGCAGGGTACCGAGTCCGAGCGGGACGGGCAGTTTGTCCCAGCCGATCCTGCGGTCCAGGAATTCGGCGACGCCGGTGACGACACGCCAGGGCAGTGTGCGTCGGTAGCCGGACCTCGCGTCGCGGGTGGACGGTAGCTGGTCAGTCATCGGATCCTCCTGGCGGACGGTTCGACGGTGCTTGGTTGGTTGGGTGGCAGGGCTTCGGCGAGGATCACGTAACTGGCCTTCTCACTGATCATGTAGGTCGGAGTGGCGACGAAGAATCCGGGAATTCGGGGGAAGACGGAGGCGTCCACGACACGCAACCGCTGCACGCCGCAGACCCGGAACCGGCTGTCGACGACGGAGGCGGGATCGTCGGGACGCCCCATCGGGCAGGTGCAGGACGCATGGTGGCCCCACGCCTCGTCCTGCACCCAGCGGCGGATGTGCTCGCGGGTGCGGACACCCTCGCCGGGCCACAGCTCCTTCTTGATCACGTCTTCGGCTCGGCGGTTCATGCCGCGCACGAATTCGACGGCGTCGACCATCGCGTCGAGGTCCGCGCCGGTCTTGTCGGTGCCCTCCGTGAAGTAGTGGAAGTTCACCTGCGGGGTGTCCCGGGGATCGGCCGACCTCAGGCGCACTCGCCCTGCTGTGTTCCGTGTCCCGGCCTTGAGGACCGCCCAGGTGAAACGGTCCTTGCGCAGCAGCCCGTCCCGGGAGTAGCCGGGGTAGTAGCCGCGGAAGTCGGCGGGCAGCCCGAAGACGAACAGGTCCGGTGCGTCCAGATCGGCACGGGACTTGCGGGTGATGCCGACGACGGCTCCGTTCGTGGTGTAGGGCCCTTTGCCGCGCTGCCAGTCGCGATAGCAGCGGTCGGGTGGCGTGTTGGGCTCGGGCGCGTGGAAGGAGCAGCCTTTGATGATCGGGAACTCCCGGGCCATCTGGCTGACCACGCCGACCTCGTAGCGGTCCTGGAGGTTCCGGCCGACGCCCTGTCGGTCGACGCGCACCGTGATGCCATGGCGCTCCAACTCGTCACGCGGGCCGATCCCGGACAGCATCAGCAGCTGCGGTGTGTTGAAGGCACCAGCGGCCAAGATCACCTCGCGCCGGGCCAGCACCAGCTGCGGCGACGCGAGGGGGGAGTCCCCGTCGGCGGCGGGATCGGCTCGGTAGGCGTGCTCGCGGGCGAGGTACTCGACGCCGACCGCCGCGTCGTTTTCGTCCAGCACGACGCGCGTCACCAGCACGTGCGGCCGTACGACGAGCCGGTCGGGGTACTTCTCGCGTACGGCCGCGACCCGCTCGCGTACGGCACTGCGCCGCCCGTCGGCAGTGACGGACATGGGGATCTGCCACAGTCCTTCGAGCGCATCGGTCTGCACGCGCCAGTCATTGGGGTCAACCAGGGCGCGCAGGCCCTCCAGAGGCGACAGCGGCCGGCCGAGGAAGTCGGCGAGCTCGCCCTCCGCCGCGTTCAGTACGACCTTCAGCAGCTGCTTGTCCTGGATGATCAGCCCGGGGTCGGCCAGCCGTGTGGGCAGCCAGCCGTCGAATCCGTGCCGCGACCTGTTGACGTACCGCCCGGAGACGAACGGCAGCGCCCGCAGCAGCGCTGCCAGCAGCCGGTTGGACGGTAGTGTCCTGGGGCGCGGCCGGTATTCGCAGCGCTCGAGCCGCTCGAAGTAGGCGCGCATCGACGCGCTGCTCCAGGAGTCATCCCCGGTCGCCCGGGCGATCCGGTCCCAGTCCGCGTTGTACGGGTAGACGGTGATCAGCGCGTGGTGGGCGGAGCAGCCGCCGATCGCCCCGGCACGCGGGTAGAGGATTCCCTTGCCGGGGACGGCCTTGGTGTCGCGCTGGTGCTGTTCCTCGTCCGCGTAGTGGCGCACGAAGTAGTCCCAGCGCTGTGCGGGGTCCTCGGTGGCGTCGGGGTGGAAGGCGGGAACAAGGTAGTTGTCGTTGGTGTGTTCGCCGCCCGCGTCGAGGAGCAGGACCCGCATGCCGGCTTCGGCGAGGCGGGCGGCGAGCGGGCCGCCGCCGGCCCCCGCCCCCACTACGACGTAGTCGAACCCTTCCGCGGCGGTCGCCGTCACGTCTTCTCCTGGCCGCCGGTCAGGGCACTGACGGCCAGCGCGGTGTTGACGGCGGAGATCAGGGTCGTCAGGGCGGCGGTGCGGGGTGCCAGATGGCCGCGCAGCCCGAGCATCGCCGCAGTCACCGTGTCGCTGCCATGGATGAGCACACCCTCCCGCAGGTCCTGGGTGAGGCGCTCGTCGCGGCTGGTGAGCAGGTCGAGGCCGAGCAGGATGGTGCGGATGCCGAAGAGCCGGAAGGCGTAGACGGCGGCGGGGTTGGGTTCGCAGTCCCGGTCGAGTCTGTGGATGAGGAGCGTGGGGGCGAGCAGGCCGGCGGCCCCGTTGAAGAGCCGGATGCCGGCCAGCCCGAGAACCGCCGCGGAACGAATTCCGGCAACACGCTGTCCTGTCATGGTGTCTCCTTGAAAGGGACTGCGGGGCGGGCGCAGCTCACCCAGGTAGTTGTCCCTGCCGGACGCGTCTCGACCCAGGCCACCCGTGAGATCCACCCGCTCGGCCCTCGGACCGGCAACGCGAAGTGACGTCGCTACGGAGGGTTCGTTCGGGTGGTCCGCTCCCGAGGCGATCAGCTCCGGCCGAGCCGGCGCGCGCTGCTACCGGTGGTTTGTTCACGGTGTGGTCTGTGCCGGAGCAGGCCGTGAGTGAAGGGTTCAGCAGCCGCCACGTCCCCTCGACCGTGTATCCCGGGCCACGGTCCACCGCTGGTCGACCCAGCCGTGGACCAGTGGGCCCCGTTCCCCTCGTACAGGTTGTAACCATCCCGGTGCGCCATGGGGGCTCGCTCCCTCGCTGGCGCCCAGTGGCTCAGCTGAGCCGGCCGTTCGGCGGGCCTCGGTCGGTGACTCTCTGCAACAACCGCCGCGGCGCAGCAGCCTCGACGAAGCCGCCCACTTCCCAGGGATCAGCACCCCGGACAAAGTGCTCGCATCTAGGCTGATCACACCGGCCCTGGCAGGGCCTTTGCGGGAAGGAAAGCAGCGGATGCCGCGCAGTGAGCACGAACTGGCCGACCTCCAGCGCGAGCACTGGCAGCAGACCTACGGGACTCATCCGGGCATGTACGGGGAGCGTCCCTCGGAGCCTGCCGTGCACGCCGCCCATGTGTTCCGGGCGGCCGGGGCGCGGGAGGTGCTGGAGCTGGGGGCCGGGCACGGCCGCGATGCGCTGTACTTCGCCCGCGAGGGCTTCACTGTGCTGGCCACCGACTTCAGCCCGGTCGGCCTGGAGCAGCTGCAAGCCGCCGCCGACGCTCAAGGGGTGGCCGGGCGGGTCACCACGGCGGTGCACGACGTCCGTGAGCCGCTGCCGGTCGCCGACGCCTCGGTGGACGCGGTGTTCGCGCACATGCTGCTGTGCATGGCCCTGTCCACGAAGGAGATCGGTGCCCTGGTCGCCGAGGTCGGCCGGGTGCTGCGGCCGGGCGGCACCTTCGTCTACACCGTGCGGCACACCGGCGACGCCCACTACGGGGCTGGCACCGGCCACGGGGACGACATCTGGGAGCACGGCGGCTTCGCCGTCCACTTCTTCCCCCGAGGCCTGGTTGACGCCCTCGCTGACGGCTGGGCCCTTGAGGAAGTCCACCCGTTCGAGGAGGGTGACCTGCCCCGGCGGCTGTGGCGTATCACCCAGGCCCGGCCGCGATGACCCCGCCGTCAGGCCCGGACCTGGTTGTCGACGGCGTCGGCCTGCTGTGCGTTCAGCTGCTGCTGCGGCTGCGCGGGCAGATCGCCGGTCTGCGGGCCAGCGCCGTGGTCCACATCGTCGCCACCGATCCGGCGGCCCCGCTCGACCTGCCCGCCTGGTGTCACCTGACCGGCCACACCTACCTCGGGCGCGTTCCCGCAGACTGCGACGACCGCGACGTGTACGCGGTGAGGCTCACCGCCGACGCCACCCCGACCCGTCCCGGCGCGCCCTGGCATCTGGGCGCTTCCTGACCCGCGCGACTCGCGGCCACACCGTGTTCACACCCGCCCGGTACCCTCCCCCAGCCCGGCCACGGGCGCGGACGCAGAGAGGAAGCCGCAGGTGGGAGACGAGCACGAGAAGGGGGCCGAGCCGGTGAGGGTTGGGCTGGGCACGATCGCCCGGGAGTGGGGGCGGATCGGCTGCATCGGCTTCGGCGGTCCGCCCACCCACATAGCCCTGCTGCGGCAGCTGTGCGTGGATCGGCGCGGCTGGATCGGCGCGGCAGAGTTCGAGGACGGCATCGCCGCGACCAACCTGCTGCCCGGTCCGGCCTCGACCCAGCTGGCGATCTTCACGGCGTGGCGGCTGCGTGGCCTGCCTGGCGCCCTGGTGGGCGGGTCCTGCTTCATCGTCCCTGGCCTGGTCCTCATCCTCGCGCTGGCGGTGCTGTTCCTGGCCGGCAGCCCGCCGCTGTGGGTGCGCGGCGCCGCCGCCGGAGCCGGATCGGCGGTGGCCGCGGTCGCGGTGCAGGCCGCCGCCGCCCTGATCCCCGGCAGCTGGCAGCGCGCCGGCACCGCCCGCCCGGCCCGGGCACGGTGGCTCGCCTACGCGCTCGCCGGCGGCACCGCGGCCGCGCTGACCGGGCCGTGGCTGGTCCTGGTCCTCATCACCTGCGGTGTGATCGAGATGGCGATCCGCACCCGCCCCGCCCCCGAAGCCGAACCCGGCCGCGCCCGCGCGGGTTCCTGGCCGCTGCCCCTGGCGCTGGCCGCCCCGGCCGCCACCGGCGGTCTGCTCGCGCTGGCTTGGGTGGCGCTCAAGGTCGGCGCCCTGTCCTACGGCGGCGGGTTCGTCATCATCCCGCTCATGCAGGCCGACGCCGTCGACCACTACCACTGGATGACCGACGCTCAGTTCCTCAACGCCGTCGCCCTCGGCCAGATCACTCCCGGGCCGGTCGTTCAGACCGTCGCAGTCGTCGGCTACGCAGCCGCCGGCATCCCCGGCGGCCTGCTCGCCGCCGCGGTCGCCTTCGCGCCGTCGTTCCTGTTCGTCATCCTCGGCGGGCCACGGTTCGACGCGATCCGCACCAACGCCCGGGTGCAGGGCTTCTTCACCGGCGCGGGCCCCGCGGTGATCGGCGCCATCGCCGGCTCCGCGATCCCGCTCGCCCTGGCCCTGCAGCACCCGTGGCAGTACGCCGTCCTCGCCGCCGCCGCGCTCTGGCTCCTCGCCGCCAAGCGTGGTGTGGTCAGCGCCCTCCTCTGCGCGGGCGCCCTCGGCATCCTCGCCGCGCTGGCCACCCTGCCCGTCTGACAAGCCGGGCCACGGCATGCGCCTGGGGCCCCGCCACCACGCGGGCACCTACGGCCTGGGTGAACAGCGGAGCAGCGTGGGCACTCAGAGCATGATCTTTGAATCTGAAGCGGGCCCCGGCGTGATGTCGGGGCCCGCTTCGCGCTGTGTGGGTGATCAGTTGCAGCAGTCGCAGCCGGGGCTGCAGCTGCAGGCGTCCGTCTCGGTGTCGGCGCTCGGGATCGCCACGGCTGTCGGGGTCGCGCAGCAGCCCTTGCCTTGCCAGGCGTCGCGCCCTTCCTTGACGGCGATGGCGGCGATGACGAGGGCGGCGATGGGGTCGGCCCAGGACCAGTCGAGGGTGGCGTTGAGGACCAGGCCGAGCAGGAGCACGGCGGACAGGTACGTGCACAGCAGGGTCTGCTTGGAGTCGGCGACCGCGGAGGCGGAGCCGAGTTCGCGGCCGGCGCGGCGCTGGGCGGCGGACAGGAACGGCATGACCGCGAGCGACAGAGCGGCGATGACGATGCCCGGGATCGACCGCTCGGCTTCCCCGGTGCCGGTGAGCGCGCGGACGGCGTCGACGGTGACGTACGCGGCAAGCGCGAAGAACGACACCGCGATGATCTGCAGGGTGCGCTGCTCGCGCGCCTCGCGGACCGCGGGCTCGTAAGGAGCGCAGGAACTTCGTCCAGAACGGCTTCGACTCGCTGTCGCCGACCATCAGCCCGAGGATCTCGCGGTGCCCGGTGGTGGAGATCCCGGTCGCGATGACCACGGCCTGGGAGACGATCCGGTGATTGACCCGGGCCTTGCAGTAGGTGGCGTCCAGGAAGACGTAGGGGAAGACGGTGTGGTCCAGCGGCCGCTCCTTGAGCGCGGTCAGTTCCTCGTCCAGCTCGCCGCAGATGCGGGAGACCTCGGACTTGGAGATCCCGCTGTCCGCCCCGAGTGCTTTGACCAGGTCATCAACGCTGCGGGTGGAGACTCCGTGCACGTATGCCTCCATCACCACGGCGAACAACGCCCGGTCGATCCGCCGCCGGCGCTCCAGCAGAGAGGGGAAGAACGATCCGGTCCGTACTTTCGGGATCTTCAGGTCCAGGTCGCCGGCCTGCGTGGTCAGCAGCCGGCCGCGGTGTCCGTTGCGCCAGGTCGTGCGCTTGTCGGAGTGCTCGCCCGGGGCGGCGCCGATCACGTCGGTGGCCTCGGCCTCGATGAGCTCCTGCAGGATGCGCTCGCACACCACCCTGATTGCCTCAACTCCGTCGGCCCGAAGTAGTGACTCCAGCAGCCGCATCAGCTCAGACTGGGACAGGGCCATCGCGTGCTCCTCCGGTTGAACTGCCCGTTTACCAGGGAGACTTGCGCGATGGCCTGCCCTTGTTCAGGGAGCATGCACTGCCAGCGGATGCACGCCCCGGGCAGACACCCGCGCGTTCCGGGACGCGGCCCGGCTACACCACTTCATGGGACGCGACCGCATGCTGGACACCTGTCCTTCCTGCGGTCACGGCCAGTGCGGCACGGCCGATAGCCTTGGTGAAGTTCGGGCGGCCGGCTGGAGGAAGACCGCGAAGACGAGTGAGGGGATCATGGCGAACTTCCTGCGACGGCGGGCCGACAAGCGGCCCCTGGGCGAGCAGAACCACACCTACAACGCTGCCAAGGCCTTCCAGGACGCGATGTACACCCTTGGCGCCGCCATGGTTCAGGACTACCGGGCGGGCAAGAGCGAGGAGGAGATCGTCAAGCAGGCCGCCTTCACCCTCGCCGAACCCGACGGCCGCGCACTGTTGCACTCCTCCCGGCTGATCCACGGCGCCCTGGACGCATTGGCGCCGTGGATGCGCGAACCGGACGGCCTGATCGTCGTCGTCCCTCACGGCACCCGAGCGGCAACGATTTCCGCAGGCTGGGACAACGAGGGCGAGGCCACACGTCGGCAGCGGCTCAGCGGCCTGGACGAAGCTCTGCAAGCCGCCGGGATCGGATACCGAGACCTTGAGACGAAGGCGCCGCTGACCGCGCAGGACCTGATCGTGGACGAGCGGAGCTCCCCCGAGCTCTACCTTCTCGACGCTCCCGACCTTGTGGAGTCCGTGCCGGCCTGACATGTGGCCAGTTCGCGTTCGGCCGTCACAGTGATGCGCTGCAGGAATGTCCGCCTGCGAACCCTGGACCGGGGAGACGAGCGCGGAAGGGACGGCTGGGAGCGCGTAAACAAGGCCGAAGGCGAGCCATAACTCCCGCGGTTCCAGACACTTCACCCCGGAGATCGCGCAAGCCGAGGGCCAGTGTGACACCGTGGATTCAGGCCTGGTCCGTCACTCCCCCCGTGGTGGCGGACCAGGCCTCTTGCGTGCCAGGGACCAGCGCATCGTGCGAGGAGGCCTGGGCGACGACCTGCCGCAGATCGGCGTACAAACGCAGCCGTACGCCAGGCTGGCCGGATCCCGGAAGGTGCTCTCAGAGATCGCCGTCGCCCACGTCCGGGCGATCGCCTTCTGGAAGGCGAACACGGTGTCGTCGTCCAGGCCCGCCACCTCGATGACGACCTGGCCCGGCTCAGCCACATGTGCTTCTTGGATCGGCTCCACGTCTGTCAGTACGCGTTCGTACAAGCCGAGGTTCTCTGCAGGCTCGGGATTCACCCGACCGTGAACTTGTCCGTGTCGCCGCCGACGCCCTGGCCTCTGGCTGGCCTGTCCCTGAGCGGGATCCCAGCCACGCCCAGGCATTGCGCGCCAGTACAGATACCCTCATCAGCCACGCAGGAGAGGCCCTCTTTCGGCCGGGCGCGCACATCGTGCTCTACCGCGCAGGTACCAGTCTCGGCCAAACCGGCCAGGTCACCGCCGCCCGCGACTATTACTGTCGCCTCTCGCGAACTACCCGCCGCCACCTCGGCCCCGATCACCCCGACACCCTCCGCACCCGAAGCCACTTCGCCTGGTGGCGGGGTGAGGCGGGGGATGCTGCTGGCGCAGTTGCCGCCTTCGCGGAGCTGCTACTGGACCAGCTCCGTGCGCTGGGGTGCGATCACCCCGACACCTTGCGCACCCGGCACAATCTCGCCTGGTGGCGTGGGCGGGTGGGGGATGCCGCCGGCGCTGCTCCGAGTTCGCGGGGCTGCTGGAGGACCAGCTGCGCGTGCTGGGCCCCGATCACCCCGACACCTTGCGCACCCGGCACAATCTCGCCGAATGGCGGGGGCGGCTGGGTGATGCGGCCGGCGCCGCCGCCGAGTTCGCCGACATCTTGCACGACCGGCTCCGCGTGCTGGGACCCGACCACCCCGACACCTTGCGCACCCGGCACAATCTCGCCGAATGGCGGGGGCGGCTGGGTGATGCGGCCGGCGCCGCCGCCGAGTTCGCCGACACCTTGCACGACCGGCTCCGCGTGCTGGGACCCTGCCACCCCGACACCCTGCGCACCCGGGGTCACCTCGCCTGGTGGCAGGGGGAACTGGGAGACTCGGTCAGCGCTGCCTCGGCAACTGCAGGGCTGCTGCAGGACCAGCTTCGCGTGCTGGGACCCGATCACCCCCATACTCTGCGCACGCGGGGTCAGCTCGCCCGGTGGCGGGGAGAACTGGGGGACGTGGTCGGCGCCGTAACGGCGCTTGCGGGGCTGCTGCAGGACCAACTGCGCGTGATGGGACCCAATCACGCGGACCCTCTTGCCACCGGTCGAGACCTCACCCGCTGGGAGAGGGAAGCCTGCAGCTAGATCGTTCCCGTTGCGACGACCTGGCGATCGCCGGACCGGCGGTTGAGGCCCCGCGGGTGTTGGTGTGTCTCGTGAGACACAAATCAGCCTGGGACCGGGACTCCGGTGACCGAGTCGACGCAAGTCTGCGGAACGGGTGCCAGCTGGCTGGAGGTCGGCGTAGGGGTGGAGGCGGGCGCCGGCGGTGCCGTCGGCGAGTGTGCGCTGCGGCGTCGCCGGCTGGGCCGGGGTGGGGGCGGGGGCGTTGCGGCCGAGGAGGTCGAGTGCGGCTTGGGGGCCGTGGTCGCGTCGGGCGGCACCCCCTCCCTGAGCAAGGTCGCGGCCCTGTGGTCTGGCAAGCCGGTCACGGTCCGGCTGGAGGACCTGGACAAGATCTGCGCGGCCCTGGACTGCACGGTCGCCGACTTGATGGTGGCCGAGCCTCAGCAGCACCTGGCCCAGCGTGAGCAGCCGCAGCAGCGGGCCGTCGGCGAACAGCGGGAGGGCGGACCGGTCCGGCCGGTTCCGCGTCGCGGCGGCGGGCCCCGCCGCGGCCTGCCGCCCAACTGAGGCGGCGAGACCATGGTGATCAGCGAATGCGTCCGCTGCCACGGCTGGGGACCGGTCCGTCCGCTAGGCAGCTGCCAGACCTGCCTCAACTGGACGCCCCGCGGCGGTTACAAGGGCCTATGTCACCGGCGCCGGCACGAGGGCAAGGTCAACCGCGACGGGCTGTGCCGGCTCTGCATGCTGGAGATCCGCATGGTCCCCGATCATGAGTGGGCCGATGCGGCGGCCAGGCGGACGCTGGGCCCCGTCCGGGATCTGCAGCTGCCGCTACTGCTGGAGGGTGTCCGGCTGCCCGTGGTCCTTGCGCGCCACCATGACCGGCCGCTGGTGCGCGAGCGGCTGCGGACCGAGCGCTCGGTAGGCGCTTGAACCTGGGCCAAGAAGGGCGATGACCTGCAGGTCTGCCCTCCGCAAGTCACCGGCCAGCTTCCGCTGCTGCCCCGCCTGCCCAGGACATGCACCCGCCAGCACGGATACCGGATCGCCGCCCGCGACTTCCCCGAGTGGGCGGACGTCCTCCAGGCCGTAGAACGGGTCCGCGTCCGGCGCGATCTGTCCGCGGGGTGGAGCGAGAGCGTGGTGCAGATAATGCGCCTGGCGCTGGCCTCCCGGGAGGCCAGCGAGCAGCTGGTTGACGAGTACGTCGTCGCCGAACTGCCCCGGATGAGGCCTGCCGTCGCCGAGGTCCTGCGGGAGACCGGGCTGCTGCGGCGTCGACTCGGCTCCGGACTCGCCCAAAACGGCTACCGGCGTGAGCGCCGGCGCATGGTCTCCTGCGAGCACTGCCTGGCCTGGAGCGGCGATGCCAGGCCGCTGTGTGACTCGCGGGAGTGGGCTCGTCAACCGGACCGGGCGATTGGCCCCTGCCTGCTTGTGCGGCCGCACCTGACCCCTGAAGGACGGACAGTGCCGGTTCTGCCACCTGGTGCTGAACGAACACGTCGGAGACGGCCCGGCGGTCGAGCAACTCGAGCGCGAACGACGCCCCTTCCTGCCACTTCGTACCGTCGTGAACCATGAGTTCAACCGACGAGACGTGGGAGGTGAACGGTGGCCTGCCAGCTAGGTCGGTCTCGATCTCCTCCAGGACGGCGTCTCCCTGGCCTTGCGCGATGGTCAGGTGCGGCACAATCTCGGCGAATCGGCCGCCATACGGCGGAGCCTCAGGCCAACGATCAGCGATCGCCTCTGTGAGCTGTCGCAACTGCGTGTCAGGCTCGGGGACGAGATAGAGAACTTCCCGGGATTGTTCCGCATCTCTCGAATCGCAGGTCAAAGGCTGGGTGACTGCCCAGCACGTCCGTGAGTGCGGAGTGGACGGACGCATTCGCCGAGCTCGGCTACCGCTTCAGCACCCCGCTCAAGGCCGACACAGACGGCGACGGCACCAAGGACGGCGCCGAGGACCCCGACAAGGACGGCCTCACGGCCGCCCGCGAGCTCAAGCTCCGCACCACGCCCACCCGCGCCGACACCGACCAGGACGGCCTCGCGGACGGCCGCGAGCTGAAGCTCCGCACGGAGCCCACCGAGGCCGACACCGACGGCGACGGCGTCCAGGACGGCGAGGAGACGAGGCTCAACGCCTCCCCCCGCGCCAAGAGCTCCACCTTCGACGTGACCCGCCGCGCGGTCGGCGGCGCCACCGCCGCCGAGGCCACGCTCAAGGGCCTGCGCGCCAAGCAGGTCGGCGGCTTCCAGGTCACCCGGCTCCCTGCCAAGCAGCGGGAGTTCCCGGAGTCCACTCCGGGCTACCTCGGCAACGGCTTCCAGGTCTCCGCCCCCGCGGACGGAGCCGCAAGGCTCATCTTCCGCCTCGACCCCGACCGTACGGAGGGCACCGCACCCGCCCTCTACCGCTACGACGAGAAGGCCCGCCACCTCGTCAAGCAGTCGGGCCAGCAGCGCAGCGGCAGCACGATCACGGCCACCGCCACGGCGGGCTCCGCCAAGTACGTCGTCCTCGACAGCCACGCCTTCGACAAGGCAGGCCCCAAGGCCCCTGGCAAGCGAATCCTCTCCGACGGCCCCGGCGACGGCGGAGACCCGGGTGACCCGGGCGACCCGCCCCCGACCGATATGCTGATCCACCAGTCGTCCTTCCGCGAGGGCCGCCGCAAGGCCCCTGACCCCCAGCGCCCACCGGTCCCGGCCGACCCGCGCGTCGCCGACGACCTCACCTTCAACGACTACAACTTCGACGAACTCACCGACCTCGGCTGGGAGTTCTGGGTCGCCCGCATCACGCCCGAGTTCTTGATGTGGGCCGAGTTCAACGACATCATGAACTTCGGCAAGCTCGGCGCCGACGCCGACTACGCCCAGTCCGTCGACGACCTCCGCAACGCCTTCCGCTACGGCCGCGGCGGTCAGAGCGCGGGCACGGTCACCGTCGACGACAACTTCGACCCCGGCCGCTACCTCTACCGCGGCTCCGGCACGGCCCTCTCCCGCGCCGTCGGCGCCTCACCGCAGGAGAAGACGTACACCGACAAGGCCGTCCAGATCATCAAGCAGTCCCTCATCGACAACCAGGGCCGCACCGATCAGCTCAAGGTCCAGGAGGACCTCTCCAAGAACTTCCTCTTCCAGGAGTTCCTGCGCCAGGACGTGAAGTACCCGGTGTACGACTTCTCGCTCTGGGACGCCAACCAGCGCGCCCTGTCCATCGCGATCCACCAGTTCCACGGCCACACGATCGCGCTGAAGGACTACAAGGTTGAGGGCAACTCCTTCTCCGGCAGGCTCGTCTTCCACTCCTACGACCACTTCGGTCTCGACCCGGACGACGAGATCACGGAGTACGGCTTCATCGACTGGTTTACGCTCCAGCACTATGACCGGTTCGACGGGAAGTACCCCCCGCCGATCGCGCAGGCGGACATCGAGATCCCCATCAGCGGCACGTTCTGACCTCGCCGACCTGATGCCCCACAGGCGCTCGCCGGTCCGGGTCCTGGTCGTCACGCTGCTCGTCGTGATGGCCGGGTACCTGGCCTGGCGGGTCGCCGTCCTCGCGGGCCTGGAGGCCCACTTCGGCAGTGGCTTCGACGAGCAGCGCTTCAACCGGCTGCAGCAGGAGTACGACCGCCGCGAGGACGCCTTCGCCCGGGCCGACGCCCGGATGCGGAAGCTGATCGCGGAACACCCCCGCGCCGAACGCATCGACTGGAGCCGGTACCGGACCTGCGTCCGCGAGCCCGGCCGCCCCTCCGACACGTGCACGACGACGCCCCCGCGTGATCAGAAGGTGTACGACGCCCTCTGGGGCGTCAGCGTGATCCTCTACCAGTCCAAGGACGAGGGCCGCACGTTCTACCGCTTCTACCACGAGGACCCCCCGCGCTACACGATCATGCGCGCCCCGGAGGACACCGCGGGGGAGGCCGAGGAGTACGCGGATGCCCACGGCTTCCGCTCCACCCGCCCCCTCGGGGCCGGCTGGACGATCCTCGGCCCGATCGACGACATCGGCCGCGAGGAGAAGCAGTTCCCGTAGGTGGGCTCGCGGAACGCTTCGCCGGGGTACGTGGAGCTGGTTTGTTCCGGACGGGCTGTGGGAGATCGCGAAGCCGCTGATCCCGCCGTCGAGGGTGCGGCCGCAGGGCGGCGGAACGCAGGACACCCCTGATGAGACGCTGTTCGCGGCCTCCACGACAGGGGACCCCTGGTGCCCGATTGCCGGGGCGAGCCGCTCGACGAGGTGCTCGAGCGCTTCACCGAGTCGTCCGGCCGGGCTCGGGACTTCGCGGGTGGCCTGCACGGCAACCTGAGCACGGCCCACTCCGCGGTCGGGCATCTCGCGTATAACGAGGCATCCGAAGCGCCGGACCAGGAGCCGAATTCGCGGAGCTGAGGCCGTGCCGGGCGCGGTGTGACCGCCTGCGGGCGGCCTGAGTGGAAGGCCGGGGCCGGCTGTTGAGGTCCCGGCCTTCCGTCTGCGGCGCCTAGGCCGCGGTCCCGGGCAGCTCCGCATTCGCGGCAGTCAACTCGCACCAAAAATCATCACCTATGAGTGAGATTCATAAAAATTGGTGTGACTTTGAGGCGTCCAATGTGTGGATACGGCTATTCTCGGGGTTAGTTGCTAGGCATGGGAGGGTGAGTGAGTCAGTCGGCACACGAAGAGGCCGCGATGAACGCGACCGAGGCACGCAACGCCCTCTACACCCTCGTGAAGCGCGCCGAGGAAGACGCGCGCACGACCCTGATCTACAAGGGCCAGAAGCGGCAGGAACGCGTCCTGCTGGCACCCCTCGACCGCCTCCCCGCAGCACGGAAGACCGAGGCCCTGCCGTCCCACGTTCTCAGTGCGGCGCAGAAGGACTTCGGTGACCTCATCACGCGAGCTGCCCAGGGACAGCCGCAAGTGCTCCTGCGGAACACCACACCGGTCGCGGTACTGCTGCCCGCCGACGTCGTCGCCGGTACCCACTCAGCCGATCCGGCCGCAGCCGCAGCCGCGGCGCCCGCAGGAGGTGCGGTGAACAGCCAAGGCCACCCGGAACGCAAGAGCGCACCGCGCAGGCTCACCACGCTGGGCGACGCCATCGGCGCTGCACTGACCTCAGGCCCAGTCGGCAGCACGACGTTCGGGCTGCCCGGTCTGGACGCGGCGACAGGCGGTCTCCAGTCAGGCCGCCTGACGCTCGTAGCTGCCGCTCCGAACGTCGGTGGAAGCCTGCTGGGACTGGCCGCCGCACGGCAGACCGCGCTCGTCGACAACCACAAGGTCCTCTACGCGGCGTCAGGGCCGAACCAGGCCGACATCATGCGCCGGATCATCTCCGCCGAGACCAGTGGCGACTACCCCCGCCTGAAGCAGGGCCGCCTCACGGAGCAAGAGCAGCAAGTCGCCCGGAAGCTGGTCCAAGCACCGCTACTGATCGACGACGGCAGCGACCTGACCGCCGAGGCGATCGCAGAAACCGCCCCGTACGTCGAGGACCTCGCCCTCGTGGTCGTGGACCGGCTCCAGGCCGCCCGCAACGCCCGCCTCCCGCTGTCGGGTGACCGTCTCCCAGACGCCTCCCAGGTCCTGGCCTCCCTCGCGCGTACCCTGCACGTGCCGGTGCTCGCCATCGTGGACAGCACCGATCCCACGCTCCTGGGCCTCCTGGACGCCGACGTCCTGGTGACGCTCACTCCGACCGAGGACCCTGCCAAGGTCCAGGTGACGGTCGCGGAACGCGACTTCGGCACGATCGGCTCGGCGTACCTGCGCCCCGACCTGCTGCACGCCCGCTTCCTCGACGCCGGCGCCACCCCCGTCGGCCGCGCGGGTGGCGAAGGATCCGCGCAGATCCTGGGCAATGCGGTGGAGCAGGAGCTCGCTGCAGCAGCGCTTCCCTACACGTCCGGTGCCCAGCAGGGCCTGCCGGCCTCCGTCACCCACGTGTTGGCGGCACTGCGCACCGCACTGACCAACGGCGACCCCGAAGCCCTCGCGGAACTCGGGCCCTGCCTCGCTGAGACGGCTGCGGCGCCGCCGCAGCTGCCGGACACCGCCGAGGGCCGCCGACTCGCCGCCGCGCTGCAGGCGTACGGCACCGCCGCGTCCGCGGGCACCACCGGGCAGCCTGCCGCTGCCGGAATCCAGCCCACCGCCGACCGTGGGCAAATCCCCGACGCCGACGAAGAAGAGGAGGACGGGGACGGTCTGGTACCGGGGGATGAGGAGGACGAGCCCGAAGGAGCGGTCTTCCCCGCCCTGAGGATCCTCAAAGACGCGGTCGCCCGCTCGAAGATGCACCCGATCCCGGTCATCCGCACCGAGGAACGCGACAGCGGCCCGTGGCCGCTGATCAGTGAGGACATGGACGGCGAGCCTCGCTGGGTCCACCCCAGCGTCACCCTCGCCCGCGTTCCGCACATCAAGGCGAACGGCAAGCGCGTCCGGCGCGAGCAGCTCGACGTGCCCGACTCGTTCGGCGAGGGCGTGCTGTGCCTGATCGACCGTAACGGCAGCTACCCGTCCGCCTGTTCGGCCGTTCCCCTCGCCCCGAACAAGCTGCTGCACACCGGCCCCCTGGACGCTTTCGACAAGACCCAGGCCGGGATCTACCTCATCGACATCCCGCAGTGGAGCCGTACCGACATGCCGCACCCCCTGGGGCGGATGATCGAACGGCCCGACGACCAGGGCCGCGTGTGGGTAACTACCCCGCACATCAAACAGCTCGAGAAACTCGTCCGCGAAGGCCACCTCGCCGCCGCCCCGGCCATTCACGACTCCTGGACCGGGAAGGCCAACGAGTCTCTCTTCAAGCCGTTCTACGAGGCCACCCGGAAGGCACGCACTGAGCTCGTCCAGGTCGGCGGTGACCCCTACAAGGCGTACAAGACCCGGCTGTCCATCGCGCTGCGCCTGCTGTGGCCCAAGCGCGCGGAACAGCGGTCCCCGTTCTGGCGGCCCGACTGGCGCATGAGCATGGTCGCCGAGGCATCCGTCCGTCACTGGTCGGTAGCCTTCAGGGCCGTCCAGGACGGGCACAAGCTCATCGCCCTGCGTAACGTCGACGCGGCCGTCTTCTGGACGCCCCGCGGCACGCCGCCCCCCACGTACCGGATCGGGACCGGCTTCGGCGAAGTGAAGGCCAAGTTCATCCAGCCCGGCGAGATCATTCCCGAGGGTGACGACTGATGGCCGGGCCCACAGGCCGCGGAGGCTCCCTGGGCGCCGCCCTCAACGATCTCCTGCGCTCCCAAGTCACCCCCCGCCACCGGCTTTCGTCGTACACGGCCAAGCACTGGCACGCCCAGCTCAGCCACCTCACCACGACCCACCGCGGCTACCAGGCCCTGGAGGACGCCGGCCTCCACGTGACCACGACGACCCTCATCAACTGGCTGTCTGATCCCGAGTACAACATCCGCCGCAGCTACATCGACATCATCCACACCGCGTACGAGAACGCCGCCGTCGTCCCCGCCGTTGCGATCCCCGACCACGTCAAGAGGGGCCAGTACGAGATCAGCGGCGTCGTCAAGACGGGCGACGACGAGCGCGAACGCGGCAACCGCCGGGCGGCGCCCCTGCGCATCGACGGCAGCCGGGGCGACTGGGCCGAGATCGAGGAACTCTGGCTGGCCGGCGAGCTCACCGACGACGAGTTCGAAGACCACTTTATCGACGACATCATCGTGGCGGACATCGGCGAAGGCACCGACGGATGGGAGTTTCCCGGCGCCTCATACTCCGTCGAACTCAGGTGAGGACGAGGCCATGGCACAGCGGAAGATCGCAGACATGTACGAACTCCTGCGTCAGGCCCCCAGACGGCGAGACCTTGAGCAGGATGGGATCCGGCTCGTGTGCGACGGCACCGTCCTGCACATGTCCACGGCCGACGTACAGGAATTCCCGGCGAGAATGATCTTGCTCGAGTTCACCCAAGACCTGGGGCGTTCAACAACCTCACATGGGAACATCGGCCTAGCGGCCGTGACGCGCTCAAGCTCTTCAACGAGGACATCACCGCATGGGACGTGGTCAGGCGATGACCCTGAGGAGCAGGATCTGGTCATGGGCCTGGCGGTCGCACCGTGTTCGCCCCCGACGCGCACCGTCGACGAGGTGCTCGCCCACTTCGGCGAGTCCGACGGTGGGGCCTGGCGCTCCGGCTGCTCCGGGACGCCATGGAGCGCCGAGACCCCGACGACGTCGAGATGGCGTTGATCGTCCATGGCGCCGCCGACGCCTCGGTCGAGGAGTTCTACGCGATCTATCGCCTCGGTGACGACCTGGTGGTCCGCTTGCCTCGCATTGCGGACGCGGTCGAGCAGGTTGAGTTCGAGGATCTCTGGCTCCCGCGGCTGGCTCCGCTGCTTCCCTCAGTCGTGCCCGAACCGATTGCGCTGGGGCAGCCAGAGGCCCGCTATACCCTCTTCCATCACGGCCGCGGCCAGATGATCGACCACATGCTCGTCACCCGCAACCTCCTCGCCCACTACCGCGGCTCAGAGATCCACAACGAGATCCTCCACGACGACACCATCGCCTTCGCCACCGACGACAAGTACCCCGAATCCGATCACGCCCCCGTCGTCGCCACCTTCGACTTCGACTGACCCCCACCGTCCTGGGACCGGACCGCGAGCAAGGCGCGCCGTGCTCTTCACCACCTTGACCCCGAAGAACACCTTCATCGGCCGGTTCACCCCGGAGGACGGCTCGAAGCTGCGTCGAACCTCCCACCCGGTAGCTGGCAGCAGCATGGCGTCACTATTACCGGCACAACTGTGACGCCCTCAGATCCTACCGACGCTTCACGGGCAGTTGTGAGAGTGCGTCAGGCAGCGGCCAGCGACCTGACGGGCGGGCCCAGCCGCGTTCCGCGTCCGGGCCCTGATGACGACTTGCGACGCAGCGTCAGCCTGGTGGACATGGTCGGTCCGGTGATCAGCGAGGTACCGACGGGCTCCCGGAAGAAGGTCAGAACCCCTGAAGTAGCCGTGTTTCTAGTGCTGGATTCATGACGGCCGGCCTGGAGGCGGTACCGCCGTTCAGTTCCGACCGCGGTCCGTCCGCACCGGGTCCTTCTTGAACACACAGGGCATCTCAGGGGGAATGACGGGTCCACTCATGGCAGGCGCACCAGCGAAGCGAGCAGCGCAGGACGCGTCCCCCCTGCCACTCATACGATGATGCGGCCGGGGGACTCCGCAGGGCATTCATCTCACCAGCCGTGCGCATGAGCCCGGGCCGGAAGCCTCCGTACAGCGATGACTGCCGAGAACGTGAGGCCGCCGAGCGCGGGGTGCGACGCGGTCAGCGCGGATCCTGCGACAACGGCGAGACAACAGAGTCCATGGCTTCTGCGTCCTGTCTCGACAGACTCCGAGTTGTCTTCGAGTACTCGTCGCCACAGCGTCACGCACCAGCCGAGGCGCGTGATGCCCTTGGCAGCGCTCGCCCGCCCGACGATCATTGGTGACGTGCCCTAGCTGCAGTCCAGTCGGTCACGGAAAGAATGACAGACCATGACAGAGAGACCGACTGGAGGAGGCGATGCCCCAAATCCGCCGTCACCGCAGCATGCTCCTCGGTGCGCTGCGCTCTCACTGGCCACGGCGTCAGGAACTCCTCGCCGGCAACGACCGTTGACCCCCATCGTCGGCTTTCCGGAAAGGCCAGAGCGGCGCACGCGACAGCGGGCAACGTCTGCGAAGAGCGAGCGACTGTGGTCAGCACATCAAGCGGCTCGGCGCACCGTCGTCTTTCGCCCACCCCTTGATGGTGCTCCGGCGCAGTGCGGTGGCGCGCGGACGTCCACCACCGCAGGCAAAGAACGTGCCGCGGGCCTACGGTGGTCGAAGAGAACTCGGCGAGCCGAACCGGCGTTGCGGAGGATGATGCGATGGAAGAGCACTTCGTCTGGGTGACGACGCGGCGCATTCGACCCGGCACCCTGGAGGACTTTGAGAAGGCCTGGCAGCCGGCTACCTTACCTCAGGGTATGCGTCGCGCTTTCGCGTACTGGTCCGAGGACGGACAGGAGATCACCGGGGTGTCGTTCTGGGACTCCCAGGAGGCCTGCGACTCGTGGCGGTCCTCCGAGCCGGAGGCGCAACGGCGTGCGGCCATGGCCCCCTACGTCGTCGAGGAACGGGAAGGCTTCTACCATGGCCGCGAGCTCACCATCCCCCAGCGGTAGGTTCGGCTTTGGGTACGATCTCGAAGCCTCCGGATCGTCCGGCCGTGGCCGTCGCATGCATCACAAGATCACTTCGCGCCTCGTCTGCCTACTCCGATCGGGTTGTCCCGGCACCGATTCGTGATGCGCTCTTACGGCGGAGTCCGCGCGGAGTCCGGTCAGGCAGCTGGCTGGAGCAGCAAGGCGTGGAGGTCGTGAATCCCCGGGCCGACTTCGACCTGCGGCACTGGATCGAGCGGGCGCAGCCGGCCGAGAGCGCCAAGTTCGACCCGCTGTTCGTCGCGGACGGCCCCGCCCTCAGCGGCACGGGCGAGTTCCGGTCGCCGGGCCGGCTCGAACCACTGACCCCGCTGACCGCGCTGTCCCAGGCGACCAGCAGGGTCGGCCTCATCGCAACCCTGTCGTCGACCCGCAACAAGCAGGGTCGCCAAGGCACCCTGGGAAGGCTGGGAGTCCGAGGCCGTCGTCGCGTCCAGGACCGAGCCGTCGGTCTTCGAACTCCACGCACGTCTACCGGACTTCATCCTCGCCAGGCCGAAGCTGGAAGGCTGGCAGAGCCGTTCCGGACTGATCATCGATCTCGCGGTGCCTAAGAAGCTGACGGTCCGGCAGATCATCTCCCGGCTCGGGGGCGGACGCGGCGCCCGTCCTACCGTCGGGCCTGGCGGCCCTCTTCGAGCACGCGCTGCCGATCCTGCGTGGCAAGGGGCTGTTCCATGAGGAGTAGGAGGGCACGACCCTGCGCGAGCATGACGGGCTCCCGGTCCCGGCGAACCAGTTCCATGCCTGACCCGCTCACGACTCCGCCGCCGGGCGTTCCAGCACGCGGACATGACCCCGCCGGGGTCCGACCACCGTATTGCCCGGTCCGAGACAGTTGATCACGCGGACGGCCGCAGCCTTCGGAATGCCGAACACATCCACCTCCGGCATTGGCCAGAAGGCCAAAGCACCTCTCACTGTCCTGGCCACCACGCACACCCCTCCCCACCCCGCCCTTCCGCATCATCAAGGGCCGGAACGGGAGCTATGAGAGGAGTGGCGCGTGGACACTGTGCAGACGAGACCGCAAACACCCGCGGGTGAGGTCGGGACTGCGAGCAGGTTGACGCGGCGGCGGGACGTCGCCGATCTGGTCGCCGAGGCCCGTGGTGGTGAGCTGCGGCGGACGATGGGGCTCACACAGCTCACGCTGCTCAGCGTGGGCGCCACCCTCGGCACCGGGATCTTCGTCGTCCTCGGCCAGGCGGTGCCCGAGGCAGGCCCCGCCGTCGTGATCTCCTTCGTGCTCGCCGGGATCACCGCACTGTTCTCCGCCCTGTCCTACGCCGAGCTGGCAGGCATGATCCCGGGCGCCGGATCCTCGTACAGCTATGCCTACGCCACGCTCGGCGAGCTGGTCGCGTGGGTCTGCGGCTGGTGTCTGGTGCTGGAATACGGCGTCTCGGTCGCCGCCGTCGCGGTCGGCTGGGGCCAGTACGTGAACGAACTCCTGGAGCTCACCGTCGGCTGGACGCTGCCGGAGTCGCTTGCCGCCCCGCCCGGCGCAGGCGGCGTGCTGAACGTTCCGGCCGCCGCGATCGTCGTCCTCGCCATGGTGGTGCTGCTGCGCGGCGCACGCGAGAGCGCCCTCGTCAACACGATCATGGTGGCGGTGAAGGTGGCCGCCCTGGTGATGTTCTGCGCCGTCGCCTTCACGGCGTTCCGCGCCGGGAACTTCCAGCCGCTGTTCCCGCTCGGCATGGCGGGTGTGAGCGCGGGCGCCGCCTCGCTGTTCTTCTCGTACATCGGCTTCGACGCCGCGTCCACGGCCGGCGAGGAGGCCAAGAACCCGCAGCGTGACCTGCCGCGCGCCATCCTCCTCTCCCTCGGGCTGATCACGGCGCTCTACTGCGCGGTGGCGATCGCGGCGGTCGGCGCCATGCCATGGCAGAAGTTCGCCGGTACCGAGGCCACTCTGAGCGAGGTGCTGGTCCGCTCGGTCGGCGGCGGTAACGTGTGGCCGATCCTGCTGTCCGTCGGCGCGGTCGTCGCCACCACGAGTGTTGTCCTCGCCGTGCAGTACGGGCAGACCCGCATCCTGTTCTCGATGGCGCGCGATGGGCTCGTGCCGCCAGTGTTCGCCAAGGTGCATTCGAAGACCGGAGTGCCCCGCGCCAACACGGTCATCGTGTCCGCGTTCGTCATGGTGCTCGCCGCACTGGTGCCGCTGGGCGCTCTCGCCGACGCCACCAGCATCGGCACCCTGTTCGCGTTCGCGCTGGTCAACTGTGCCGTGCTGATCCTGCGCCGGCGCAGCCCCGCAGCACCGCGCAGCTTTCGGGTACCGCTCGCGCCGGTGACGTGCCTGCTGGGCATGTTGTGCTGCGGCTATGTGATGTGGGGGCTCGGCACCGACACCTGGATCGCGTTCGGGCTGTGGATGGCGGTCGGGTTCGCGATCTACGCGCTCTACGGCATCAAGCACTCCCGGCTGAACCGGCCGGCAGCTCCGCAGGAGGAGACCGTCGTATGGCCTCGCTGAACCCGACCGGCGACCTGGTGGATCTTGCGCGGGCCCTGGTGGACATCCCTTCCGAGAGCGGGGACGAGACCGGTCTCGCGGACGCCATGGAGTCCGCCCTGCGCGGCTGCGTGCACCTGACGGTGGAACGCATCGGCAACTCCCTCGTGGCCCGCACCGACTCGGGCCGCGCCGAGCGGGTGGTCATCGGCGGCCACCTGGACACCGTCCCGGCCGCCGGGAACCTTCCTTCCCGGCTGGACGGTGAGCTGCTCCACGGGCTCGGAGCGTGCGACATGAAGGGCGGCGTCGCCGTCGCCCTGCGCCTCGCGGCCACCCTCACCGCACCGGTGCGCAACGTCACGTACGTCTTCTACGAGTGCGAGGAGGTGTCTGGTGACCGCAACGGCCTGAACCGCATCGCCGCCGAGCGCCCCGAGCTGCTCAAGGCGGACCTCGCGATCCTCATGGAGCCGTCCGACGCGGGCGTCGAGGCGGGCTGCCAGGGCGTCCTGAACGCGGACATCACGGTGCGCGGCGAGCGCGCGCACACCGCCCGCTCATGGAAGGGCGTCAACGCCGCGCACCGAGCGGCCGCCGTGCTCCGGCGCCTCGACGACCACGCCGCCGAGCGGATCGTCATCGACGGCCTGGAGTACCGCGAAGGGCTGAACGCGGTCGCCGTGCGCGCGGGCATCGCCGAGAACGTCGTCCCCGACACCTGTGTGATCACGGTCAACCTGCGCTTCGCGCCCAGCCGTTCGGCCGGGCAGGCCGAGGCCTATCTGCGCGGACTCTTCCCCGAGTACGACGTCGAGGTCACCGAGGTCGTGCCGGGCGCGCTGCCCGGGCTCGGACAGGGCCCGGTCGCCTCGCTCGTCGAGGTTCTGGGTGTCACCCCCCGCCCCAAGCTGGGCTGGACCGACGTCGCCCGCTTCGCCGCGCTGGGCACGCCCGCGCTCAACTACGGCCCCGGCGACCCGACGCTCGCGCACACCGCCGGGGAGTACGTGCCCGTGGGGCAGTTGCGGGAGTGCGAGGCCCGGCTGGCGGCCTGGCTGAGCGGCTGAACGCCAACCGGTGATTCCCGTCTACGGCCTGCCCGCAGGTGGGAATCACCGGTCGGTGCCCCGCAGGCCACCGAGCGTCCGCAGCTGCAACCACAGCACCAACCGCTCGTCCGGTTCGTCCAGATCGATGCCGAGGTGCTGCTGCGCCTGCCTGATGCGGTACCGGCAGGTGTTGGGGTGCACGGCGAGCAGCTTCGCCGCGCGCGCCATGTCGCATCCGGCGTCCAGCCAGCACACCAGGGTCCTGGCGTAGTCGGTGCCCTGCTCGGCGTCGTACGCCAGCACCTCCCGCCAGGCTCCTTCCGTCAACTCCCGCTGCTTGCCGATGAGTTCACGCAGCCGGAGGAGGGTGACGCGGGGGCGTACGTCGGTCACGGCAGCGACATCCTCGTCCGGCCCGAGCACCCGCAGGACGAGGTCGGCGTCGTCCCGTGAGCCGCGCACGGCCGCCAGGTCCGCGACCACGTCACCCAGCCCCGCCCGCACCGGCACCCGCAGCGCCTGACCCGCGCGGCGCACGATGTCCTCGACGAGTCGCTTGTGCCGCTCCCCACCGCGCTCACCGGCCACCGGCAGCAGCGCGTACACCCTCCCGTCCACCAGCACGCACGCGTGCCGCCCGTAGCGCGCCTCGCACTGGAGCCGTACGAGGTCCAGCAGCCGCAGTGCGGTCTGTTCTCCGTCTGGCGCGGACACCGCTCCGTCGAGTGCGAAGGCCGCGACACGGACCGGGGCGTCGGCGGCGAGGCCGAGGCGGTGGGCGGCGCCGGCGGGATCGGCGGTGCCGTCGAGGAGACGGCGCAGCAAGTCGCTCGTCAGGTGCCGGGACAGTTCCTCGCTTGCCCGGGCCCGCAGCAGGAGGAGGGCGGCCGTGGATGCGCCCCGGGTGAGCGCCTCCTCGGCATCGGGGCCGAGGTGCCCGTCGTCGACGGCCCACACCGACCCCAGCGTCTCGCCGCCCGCGCGGATCGCGACAGCAAGTCGCGGCAGCTCGTCGCCGTCGAGCGCGGCGAGGCGCACGGGTCCGGGGGCGGCGAACAGGACGCGGTATTGCTCGGTGTTCTCGGGGCTGCTCGGTACCTGGCGGCCCAGGATGCCCTGCCGCCTGGCCTCGTCGACGGCCTGCCCGGGGACGGTGGAGTAGGCCAGGATCCGCTGGCGGGCGTCCTCGATGACGACCGCACCGCCCACGGCCGCGGCCACCGCGTTGGCCAGCGCGAACAGGTCCCCGAAGGCGGCCCCGCCCCCCGCGGGGCCGGGCCGGGAACCGCTCGCGGACGCCAGCAGCAGGTGGACGTGGTGCCAGGCGGCTTCCTCGTCGACGGTGAGCAGCGCGAGGCCGTGGGCCTTCGCCGCCGCCACTGTGTCGGGCTGCCCGTCCCTGTCCCGTACCACGAGCCCGGCCATTCCGGCCGCCGCGGCATCGCGGGCCAGCGGCTCGACCTCACCCGCCCGTGCCCCGACGCACAGCAGCAGGGCGCCGGGCGCGCTGCGCGGAAACGGGGCCCTGGCGTCGTGCAGAAGGACCTCCGAGACGGGTGCGGTGAGGCTGGCCGGGGTGGTGAGCACACGGAACATGGGCTCGCCGAGGGTGTCGAGAAGTTCCTCGAGGGTGCAGGCGTCCATGGGCGGAGCGGTCTCTTCGGTGGGTGGCGGTCACATGAGGACGATCGGCATTCTTATCGGACGGTGACCGCTGAGGGCCTTGGCTGATCGCAACAGAGGTCTGGGATCTTATTGTGCCTGAGGACAATGGCCGACAGGTCCTGGCCCTGGAGACTCAAGGCATGACAGCTGTGACGAGCTCCACCGCTGGGTCCGGTGCCCCGGACGGTACGCCGAACGTGGGCGCCCTCGCCGACGCCGCGGCCCGTACCGCCGGGATCACGGTCCGTACGGTGCACGACGTGGCCGGAATTCGTGCGGTGGCCGACTTCTTCGCCGATGTGTGGCAGACGCCGCGTGCCACCCCGCCCTACCCCTCGGAGGTGCTGCACAGCCTGGTGCACGCCGGTGGCGCGGTGCACGCGGCGTACCCCGCCGGGCCGTCGGGTGAACGGCTGGCCGGGGCGGCGGTGGCGGTGTTCGGGCCACCCGCCGAGCGGGAGTTGTACTCGTTCGTGGCCGCGGCGAGTGCGTCCGGCCGGGGCGTCGGCTTCGCGGTCAAGCAGGCGCAGCGGCTGTGGGCGCTGGAGCGGGGCGCCACCACCATGCGCTGGACCTTCGACCCGCTGGTCAGCCGCAACGCCCGCTTCAACCTGGTCAAGCTGGGTGCCGTCGGCAGCGAGTACCTCGTCGACTTCTACGGCCCGATGAGCGACGGTGTGAACGACGGCGACGAGAGCGACCGGCTGACCGTCGCGTGGGACCTGGTGACCGGGACCGCGCGGACGGACGACCCCGCCGAGGGCCGCTCGGCCGCCCATGTCGTGCGCCGGGCACCGGACGGCGGCCCGCTCGCCCTGCGCGACACGGACAGGCTGTGGTGCCGCGTGCCCGAGGACATCGTCGCTCTACGCGCCGCCGACCCGGCCCTCGCGCTCGACTGGCGGCACGCCGTGCGTGAGATCTTCACCGAGGCGTACGGCGAGGGCCTGCGCGCGACGGCCATGTCCCGCGACGGCTGGTACCTGCTGACCCGCCACCCGTCCCCGGCCACTTCCAAGAACCCCTCCGACCCCTCCCATTCCGCTTGCGAGGAGCAGGAATGAAGCTCGAACGCGTTGAACTGCTCCACGTCGCCATCCCGCTCGTCACCCCGTTCCGTACCTCCTTCGGGACGATGACCAGCAAGGACACCTTCCTGCTGCATGTGGTGACCGACGAGGCCGAGGGCTGGTCGGAGTTCGCCGCCGACCCGCAGCCGCTGTATTGTTCGGAGTTCGTCGCCGGCGCCGAGATCGTCATCCGGGACTTCCTGCTGCCGCGTGTCGCAGCCCTGCCCGAGCCGACGACCGTGTTCGTCACCACCGCCATGGCCTCCGTCAAGGGCCATGAGCTCGCCAAGGCCGCACTGGAAACCGCCCTCCTGGACGCCGAACTGCGCGCCTACGGGATGTCGTTCGCGACCTTTCTCGGCTCCGTCCACGAACGGGTGCCGGCTGGCGTCTCGGTCGGCATCAAGAACTCCGTGCCCGAACTCCTCGACGACGTCGAGCAGTACCTCGCCGAGGGCTACCTCCGCATCAAGCTGAAGATCGAGCCGGGCTGGGACGTCGAGCCGGTGCGCGCCGTACGCGAACGCTTCGGCGACGCAATCCCGCTCCAGGTCGACGCCAACACCGCCTACACGCTCGCTGACGCCGAGCACCTGCGCAGGCTCGACGACTTCGGGCTGTTGCTGATCGAGGAGCCGCTGGAGGAGAACAACCTCCACGCCCATGCCCAGCTCCAGAAGCGGCTGGCCACCCCGGTCTGCCTCGACGAGTCGATCCACTCCGCGCGCGACGTGGCGTCCGCGATCGCGATGGACGCCTGCCGGGTCGTCAACGTCAAACCGGCCCGCGTCGGCGGCTATCCGGAAGCTCGTCGCATCCACGACGTGGCCGCCGCCCACGGCGTGCCCGTGTGGTGCGGCGGAATGCTGGAGACGGGCATCGGCCGCGCCCCCAACCTGGCACTCGCCGCCCTCCCGGGCTTCACCCTCCCTGGCGACACCTCCGCCTCCAGCCGCTACTTCGCCGAGGACATCACCGAACCCTTCGTTCTCCAGGACGGCCACCTGCCCGTACCGACCGCCCCGGGCGTCGGCGTCGACCCCCTGCCGGACGCGCTCGCCCGGTTCACGACGGGGACTCGGGTGTTGTATGCGGGACGGAAGTGATCAAGCGGCGGTGGTGACGGTGGCGTGGGCGGAGCCGTGTGGCCGGCAGCTGGTCGGGCACCTGGATGTCAGCCCGCCGCCGTCTGAGGGTGAACGGAGTCGTACGACAGGAGGGGATTTCGTACAAGCGGGACGGCTCCACGCCGACCGTAACGGCATCGGCGTGCTGTTCGAGTACGAGGGGCACCCGGCCCGTCCTCAGGGGCGACGCCGACGCCACACCGGACGACGTTGCCATCGCCCGGATTCTCAGGTCCGGCACGGCACGAAGGATCCCATTCGAAAGGAGGTTGCTTTTCTGCTCCCGGGTTGATTCCCGCACAAGCCGAATCCGCGTTCCGGCATCACGGTGCAGATCGTAGAACCTGCGCAGCACCGTCTCGCTGTGGGCGACGGTCGACGGGGCATAGCCGAGCCCAGGGGGCATTTTCCCGGTCACCGGATTCGGGGCGCCGACGCTGCGGGCCGGCCGCCGCTTGGCCGTGGTCGCTCGCGGGTTGACCGTCAGCTGGATCCCGCAGCTGAAATCCCGAGCATCCACGCGCGTCGCTCGTTCCCACGACACCTCGACCGCCTGCAGGAACCGCCACCTCCGCAGCAGGTCCATGCCACAGGAGCGGACGGTCGCCGCCGCCTTCCCGGCCGCGAGCAACTCCTGGAAGAACACCGCGACCGGTGCCACGGCCGCGCCGTCGGCGTCGACGAGCCGATAGGGCTCGTATCGGTCACCGGTCTCCACCAGCCGACCCCACCGAGGAACGGCCAACCTCGACAGATCCCGCCCGGACAGATGATCGTTCATCACGACCGCAGTCCGTACTGGGCGGCAACCCCACCTGTGTTCTGAACTGCACAATCAATGTGGTTTGTTCAGTCAACGGGGCGTGCTCATGTACGCAGTCGGTGCCGTAGGCGCGTCCGCAGTCGCCGAGAGCGAGCTTGCGGCGCTCGAAGTGGCCGAGGAACTCCTCCCACTCCAGGCGCTGCCAGACGCCGGCCTCGTTCCAGTCCCACAGCCGTCGCCAGCAGGTCATGCCCCGAGCCGAAACCGAGTTCCTGGGGCAGGTACTCCCACTGGATTCCGGTGTGCAGCACGTACAGGCTCCCGCACAGCACCTCCCGCTCCCGCAGCGGTTTCCGGCCCGGGTACCGAAAGCGCCGCTCACGCCGCGGCAGCAGCGGCTGCTCGCGAGTTCTGCATGGAGGACCTGAAGTTCCCGTTCGCCGATGCCGCTGCTGTCGGCCACATGGCTATGTCGCGGTCCCCATCCCCGGCGGGCCGCTGTCGCGTCGACTTCCCCCGGACCTCAACCGCAGACGTGTACGAACGCATGGGCTTCGCCATCCCTCCACCACGACAATCCCGAGGGGTCACGGTTCCCACCGGTTTCGCACGCGTATCCGCGCGGTGGCTGGGAACCAGCAGCGGTGGAAGCAGTACGACAAGTCACCGTGGCCGGCGGCGGGCGGGCCGGAGAAGGTGTGATGGCGACCGAATCGCATGGGGGCGGCAAAGCGTCTTCGGAAGACAACCAGGACTGGGAGGTCAGGTTTGACGGGGGATTTGGTGATGTGACCGGAGCCCGCCTCGGCGCGGAGGAGTTTCTGACCCAGCTTGCGCGGTCCTCACCGCCGGCGACGCCCGAGTACCGGGACGACATCCTGCTGGTCGTCAGCGAGCTTGCCGCCAACGCCATCCAGTACGCCCCGGGGCCGTTCGGAGTGACGATGCGTAAGGGGTACGACGGTGTGCACGTGACAGTCAGCGACACGAGCACTACCGCACCGGCCCCGCGCCCCTTCCACCCGGGCAAGGGCGGTGGCGGCGGTATCGGCTGGTATCTGATCCACACCTTGTGTGACCAGGTCAGCGTGGTGGTGCGTGAGGACGGCAAGGACGTGCACGTGTTCCTGCCGTGGTGAGTTGCCCGCCCCACGAGCGCACACTTACATCAGCGGCACCAGCACGCTCACCGTCTTGCCGCCCTTCCGGCGGCACTCGATGTGGATCTCGCGGGACAGGCGGATGATCAGCGGCCATCCGTAGCCGCTGCCCTCGTGCGCGTGGGGCAGTGTGCCGGACCCGTAGGCGGCGGAGGGAACGGCGTCGCTGTAGTCGTGCACGCTCAGCCGCACGCCCTCGGGAAGAAGGTCCACCTCGAACCCGGCGAGGCCGCCGCCGTGCCGTATGGCGTTGGTGACCAGTTCCGACACGACCAGCAGGAGATCCATGACGGCTCGCTCACTCGCCGGGCCGGACGGTGCACACCAGTGGTCTCCCACGACCGCCCGCACGTGACTGCGTGCCGTCGCCGCGCTGGTGACCGGGACCGACCGGGTACGCGCCGTCGCGCCGTCCCGGGGCGAACGGCGCTGCACCGGCCTCACGGTAGCTCGTGCGCTGCCGGCGGCATGCCCATCACTTCCCGAGCATCGCAGGCAGACACCAGGAGGACTTCGGTTTCTGTCACTTCACCATTCCTCGCACGCTGTCGTCTCCGCTCCTCGTGGTCCGTTCGGGGCGCGCATGTGGCTTCTGCTACCCGCTTGCGCCCGAACCATGGGGCAAAGCGGCGTAATAGGCACCGACGGCGGACAGGTACTCAGGATCGAGCGTCTCGCGGTCCGTCCTGAAGCGGGGAGCCGCCTTGGCTTCCGCTCGGGTACACGCCACCGTGATCGTCCGGGTCTCCAGGTCGATACTCGTGACCGTGCCCGCGGGGATCACCAGACTCCTGCCGAACACCCATGCGCCGGTGTCGACGATCAAGTGCCGCAGGGGAGTGTCGTCGGCCTGGCGGTCGACATGACCGATGACCCCGTCGGTCGCCTCGACCGTGAAGCCCGTGAGGGCATGCCCCTCCTGGTGGCCGCTCCCAGGAGGGTACGACCAGATTCCGCCGGTGCTCACATCGTCGCCTTCTTCCTTTCGCTGCCTCTTGCCTGTGCGTTCGCCCAGCTCAACCGGCGATCGCCGACGACTCGGAGTCGTGCCAGGCGGCGAGCAGGCGGCGGGCCGTTTCCACGGCCCGGCCCACCTCGCGCGTTCCGGTCGACACGCACAGTGCGCAGGCCAGGTCCTGCGCCCACAGGTCGCTTCGGCCCGCACCGGCCTCCCCGTCGCCCTCTCGGGTCGTGAGCGTCTGGTACTCCTCGACGAGCCTGCGCAGCATCGCCGGATGGGGCATCAGCATGTCGATCGGCTCCTGGAAAGTCGTCGCCGCGCCCGCCCGCCGAGCGAGGCGGCCGGGCCTGCGTAGGGGCCTCGGGAACGCGGCTGCTGCTGCGTCATCCGGCCCTGCCGTTGTCGCCGCGGTCCTCCGGCCCTGGCTGTGGGTCCAGGACCTCGTGCCGCACCCGCGCGCAGCACCGGCTGATGAGGCGGGAGACGTGCATCTGCGAGATGCCCAGGCACTCGGCGATGCGGCTCTGGGTCATGTCCTCGAAGAAGCGCATGTACAGGATGGCGCGCTCACGTTCGGGCAGGCGCCGCAGACCTTCCTTGGCCGCCTCCCGGTCGATGACGACGTCGTACGCCTCCTCGCAGGTGCCGAGCGTGTCGGCGAGGCTGAAGCCGTCGTCGCTCGAGGACATCTCCGCGTCGAGGGACAGGGTGCTGAAGCTCTCTATGGCTTCCAAGCCGGCGTTGACCTCCTCCTCGGTGAGCCCCGTGTGGGCGGCGATCTCCGCGACCGAGGGGGCGGAGCCGCCGGGGGAGTCGGCGAGGTCGCGGCGCGCGATCCGCACCTTGTTGCGCACCTCCTGGACACGACGGGGGACCCTGAGGGCCCACATCCGGTCGCGGAAGTGCCGCTTGATCTCCCCGGTGATGGTGGGTACGGCGTAGCTTTCGAAGGCCCCTCGTCCGGGCTCGTACCGGTCGATGGCCTTCACCAGTCCCAGGGCCGCCACTTGGCGCAGATCCTCGAGTGACTCACCGCGATTGCGGAACTTGCCGGCAATGCGGTGGGCCATGGGCAGCCACGCCTCGGTCAGCCGGTCGCGTACCGCGTCTCGCTCGGGCCCATCGGGCAGAGCGGCCAGGTGGGCGAAGTCGGCCGCGGTGTCGGGGGCGTCGTCGTGGACGCGTCCGCCGGCCACGCGGGGACGGGCAGAGATGTCGGAACCATGTGCGGACGGTTCAACCAGCATGCGGGAACAGCTCCTGAAAATGCGTTCTCAGGGAATCTCCGTGGGAAACGGTGCACGGGGCACTGGGCCCCGGAGCGGTCACACCTCACGCACCGGTGCGCCTCTGGTCCGAAGCACGAAAACCCGCATGCCCCGCGACCGGACACGCAAACAGCCGCGGATCCACGAGGGTTGACACAAGGCCCGGTGTCGGCCGGGATCTCCACCGACGGCGTGTCCGGATCGAGCGCACCAAGGGGCGAGTTCGCGCCAGAACTCATCACGGTGAGGTGTTCCGGCCTGCAGAAGGGGAGTGAGCCGCGCGAGCAGGGGCACGCGGGGAAGGACGCAGGTTCCGGCGATATGGAGGGCAGCATGGCAGCCGTGACGGTGGCGCAGGCAACGGCCACGGCACAGGAGACGGTCACGACGGACGGGGCGGCGCTGCCGCGGATCGAGGATCCGACGAGGGTGAGGCCCCAGGAGGCACGCGAGTTGTCGCGTCAGTTCTTCGACCGACTGGTCATGCTGGAAGAGGGCACGCGTGAATTCCAGTACGTGCGCAACACGCTGATCGAGATGAACCTGTCGCTCGTGGGGTACGCGGCGTCGCGCTTTCGCGCCCGCGGGGACTCGCTGGAGGACATCGTCCAGGTCGGGACCATTGGGCTGATCAAGGCCATCGACCGCTTCGAGGTGTCCCGTGAGGTCGAGTTCACGACGTTCGCCGTCCCGTACATCGTCGGCGAGATCAAGCGCTTCTTCCGCGACACGAGCTGGGCTGTCCATGTGCCGCGCCGGCTGCAGGAGGCGCGGGCGGAGCTGGCCAGGGCGACGGAGGAACTCGGTTCCCGGCTGGGCCGTACGCCGACCACCCGCGAGCTCTCGCAGCTGATGTCCCTGTCGGAGGACGAGGTGATCGAGGCTCGCAAGGCCTCCAACTGTTACCAGTGTGCTTCCTTGGACGCCGCCGTCGCGGGGGACGCGGAAAAGGGCGAGTCCGTCCTGGCCGACCTCCTCGGTGAGGAGGATCCGTCGCTCGAACTCGTCGAGGACTTCCACTCATTGGCACCCCTGATCGACGGACTCGACGACCGTGAACGCCGCATCATCCATCTGCGTTTCGTCGAGGAGCTCACCCAGGCGCAGATCGCCGACCGGATCGGCGTCTCCCAGATGCACGTCTCGCGGCTCATCAGCCGCATCATCAAGCAACTGCGTGCCGGGCTGTTGGAGCCCGAGGTCGCCTGAGCACTGTCGTCCGGGTGGGCCGTGGCCGAGTGGCCGTCGGCCCACCGTCATGTCCGGGTCAGGTGCTGTCGACCGGGCGCGGGCACTCAGTTGAACAGGGGAATCACCGCGGTGACGCGCTTGCCGCCGGCCGGAAGATCCGACACCACCACGTCGCGGGACAGCCTGCACACGATCGGCCAGCCGCGGCCTGAGCAGCGTCGTCGTCCGTGACGGTCGACCGGGTCGAGAGCGACCGGACGCCGCTGCTCCCGGTCACTGACGGACAGGTACAGGTTCTGGCCCACCACCTCGGCGTCGAAGTCGGTGATGCCGCCGCCGTGCAGCATCGCGTTGGTCGTCAGTTCCGATGCCACCAGCAAGGCGTCCGAGAGCGTGTCCGGTGGGCACGCGGTACCCCGGGCGCGCGACTGTTCGGACAGCACCCGCCGCACGGCTCCGCGTGCCTCTGCCGGACTCCGCGGCCCGCGGCGCACTCGGCCCGCTCGGGTCGAGCTCCTGGTGGCGCCGGTCCGGTACATCTCACTCATCCTTTCGCTCCCTGACGGAGGCGACGGGAGGGAGAACCCGCCGTGCGTCCATGACGGACTCTGAGGCAGGCCTGAGTTCCCTTTCTCTCCTCCACATCCGTGATGCCTTCCTCCTCTCCGCGTGACCAGTCGGCGAGCCGCCAAACCGCCGCTCGAACCCATGCGCACAAAAGCAGCCAGAAGCACGACGGAGTGCCACTGCCTCGCACCACCCCTGTGTGCTGTGAGCATTCGGGGGTAGGCGGGCGAACGCATCGACGGACGGTCAACAGCACGCGCGGGGCAGGAGTGCCACGCCCGAAACCACCCAAGACGGCCTCCAGGGGCCGGTCACGGGGCCGGTCCCGGGGCGTCTCAGCGCCGCGATGCATGAAATCCGTCCGTCGGGGCACCCGTGCCGATCGCCAACGCCTGTGGGAGGTTTTTGTGTCCGTTGCCCAGAATCCCTTGTCGATCAATGTGGAGCTGCCCCGGGAGGACGCCGTGCTGCTCACGGTCGAGGGCGACCTGGACATGGATACAGCGACCGAGTTGCAGCACCATCTCGCCAACCAACTCCACCATGGCCGACGCCACTTCCTGCTCGACATCGCCGGCGTTCCCTTCATGGACTCGTCCGGCATGAACATCGTCCTGCGCGCCTATCAGGAGGTGCGGGAGGTCTCGGGCGGGGTGTACGTCATCTCTCCGACGCCCGCCGTCCAGCGCATCCTGGATCTGACCGGGGTCAGCATCACCGTCCCGATCGTCGGCAGTGTCGATGAGGCGCTCGCCACCGCGGACTCCCGGTCGCCGCACCCCGAGCCTGGGGCCTCGACGGACGAGTGAAAGCAGCTTCCCCGAGAGGCAGTTCATCGATCGTGAGCCGCAGCCGCAGCCGCAGCCGCAGCCGCAGCCGCAGCCGCAGGGTCGGCAGTTGCCGTGTGACGACCACGGCGGTGAGGACGACAGCGTGAGCCGGGTGACGGACACCGCTGCTGTCGAGGTCCCGGCCCCGCAGGACCCCAGCGACTCGGCGGCTCCGGCGGCCACAGGTGAGAATGGCGTTTCCGACATCGTGAGCACATTCGTGGCAGCCCGCAGACGCTTCGCTCCGCGGCCCCGCACCGACTGGTGGACGGGGCCGGTGAAGTACCGTGCGACGGCTATGCGCCGAAGCGCGTTCAACCGCGCCCGGCCGACCACGGCCTCGCCACGGTCCATCCCGTTTACGCGGCTCCGATCCCCAGGGCCCGTGCCGACGTACCGCAGCCCGGCCGGACGGGCTTCCGGATCCCAGGACCCCGTCGTCGACAAGCCGACCGACGGCCAGGCATGCCTGTGTCCGCCGGCGGTCGTGCTCGGCGACCGGCCCGGCGTCCCGGCCGTCACGATGCCTTCCGTCGGCCCGGTCGGCCACGCCCAGTACTGCCAAGACGCCCACCTGTCTGTGCTCCTGCCCGACCTCGATCGGAACGTGGGCGGGCTGTCGGTCGTCGACGCCGGCTCCCCGCGGATGCTGCCGCCGTGCGGCCGAGGTCCCCCCGGGTGCCGTCCTGAGAGAACGTCGGGTCACCGTGGTACGGCAGTGGCCTGCGACGTCGCGCTCGTTCTCCGTCCTGACCGGCCGGGGCCACGGCGGGCGCCTTGACCGTACCGTCCGGCGCTCCCCGTGCGGTCGGGGACAGCGCACACCGTATGAGGAGGGAAGCACGTGCCGGAGCAGCAGGCGGCAGAACACCAGACCAACCCGGTGGAGGAGGTCGAGGCCTTCCTCCGGCGACGCCGTGAGCAGATCGCCCAGCGCTGGGCCGACGCGACGCTGTTTCGCACCGTGTTCACCGTGTCCCGGGACGAGGCGGTGGAAGCCGGACGGACAGTGGTGGAGGCGTTGGCCGCGGTGGCCGCCTCAGGGCGGGTGGAGGATGCGGAGGCGGACGGGTTCGCGGTCGTGCGCGAGCAGTTGGCGCGTACGGCGCATTCCCGGGCCCGTGCCGGCGCCACCCTCGCGCAGATCTCGGCCGAGATGGACGCGTTGCGACCGCTCGTCACCGACCTCCTGCTCGACGAGCTCTCCGAAGCGCCCGCCGAGCACTTGAGGGAGTGCACGACGGCGCTGACCGTGCTCATGGGCACACTGCGCCTGGTCATGCTGGAGACGACGACGATCGCCGGGCAGGAACTCATCAACCGTCAGCGGCTCGAACTCCTGGAGATCGCCACCCCCGTGATCAAGCTGTGGGAAGGCATCGTCGCCGTCCCGCTGATCGGCACTCTGGACAGCGCCCGCAGCCAGGTGGTCATGGAGACGCTCCTGGACGCCGTCGTCGAACAGCACGCCCGCATCGCGATCCTGGACATCACCGGAGTGCCGACCGTCGACTCCCTGGTGGCGCAGCACTTGATGAAGACCGTGGCGGCCGCGCGACTGATGGGAGCGGAGTGCATAGTGTCCGGGATCCGGCCCGCCATCGCTCAGACCATCGTCCACCTCGGCATCGACCTGAGCTCGGTGCTCACCCGCGCCAGCCTCGCCGACGCCCTGGCCTACGCACTGCAGCAGCAGGGAGCGCACATCGTGCCGAACCCCGCCTCGACCGTGGAGGCCCGGTGACCGGCGCCGCCACCTTCCCGCACGAAGGACACGTGCCGGTCCTCAGGCTCGGTGGGGTGCTCCTGGTCACCCTCCAGGGCGACCTGTACGACAGCACTGCGGAACAGCTCCAGCAGGACATCGGCGCGACCGTCGCCGACAGCGCGATCAACGGTGTCGTCATCGACCTCTCCGGTGTCGAGGTCGTCGACTCCTTCATGGGGCGTGTGCTCAGTGACGTCGCGGCCATGACCCGGCTGCTGGCCGCTCAGACCGTGGTGGCGGGGATGCGCCCGGCGGTGGCCATCACCCTGGTGGAACTCGGACTGACCCTGCCGGGGTTGCGCACGGCTCTGAACACCGAGGAGGCCCTGCGCCTGCTCGGGGCCGAGGTGTCGGCCCTGCCCCGGGCCGGGCGGGCCCACCGGGAGAGCCCGTGACCCACAGCACCGGCAGTGTCTCCGCCTGCCTGCCCATCCACTCGGACCTCGATCTGGTGCGAGTACGGCAGCACGTGCGGCAGATGACCGCCCAACTCGGCTTCCGCCTGGTAGAGCAGACGAAACTCGTCACCGCCGCCAGCGAGCTGGCGCGCAACGCCCTCATCCACGGCGGCGGAGGCCAGATGGAATGCACGCCGGTGAGCAGCAGCGGCGGGGTCCAGGGGCTGCGGCTCGTCTTCAGCGACCAGGGCCCCGGCATCGCCGACCTGGACCAGGCCCTGTCCGACGGCTACACCTCCGGCGAGGGGCTGGGGATGGGCCTGGGCGGCGCCCGGCGCCTGGTGCACGAATTCTCCATCGACAGCCGCCGCGGCGTCGGCACCACCGTTACGGTGACGTCATGGACCTCCCGACCGCCCCGTCCTCGTGAGGCGCCCTGATGCCACGCGTGTGGGAGGTGCCGGTGCACGACTCGACCCGCGTACGCGACGTCCGCGTGGCGGCCGGGGCCGCGTCCCGCCATGCCGGGCTGGCCGAGGACAGGGTCGCCGCCGCCGAGCTCGTGGCCACGGAACTCGCCACCAATCTGCTGAGGCACGCCGGTGGCGGGCAGATACTCCTCGACCTCGTGGGGCCGGTGGTTCCGGCCTACGGCGACGAGAGGATCGCAGTGGTGCAGATCATGGCCGTCGACCACGGACCGGGCATGCCCGACACGGCCGCGGCGCTGCGCGACGGCTACTCCACCTCGGCATCCCTTGGTGCTGGCCTCGGCACGTGCCTGCGTACGGCCGACGACTTCGCCCTGCACAGCACACCGGGGCGGGGCACGGTCGCCATGGCCAGGATCGCTCCCGGCCCGAACCGCGACGCCGCGGGCCCGCACCCCGCCCCTGTCCCGGTACGGGCCGGCGGCGTCAACATCCCCTTCGTGGGCGCGGAGTTCTCCGGCGACGCCTGGGCGTGCGTCCGGACGGGCGACCGCGTGACGCTGATGCTTGCCGACGGCCTGGGCCACGGCCCTCAGGCAGCCCGTGCCTCCTCCGCCGCGGTGGAGGCACTGCGCAGCGCGCCCCACCTGTCACCGGCGGACCTGCTGCGGCGGCTGCACGGTGCGCTGCGCGACACCAGGGGCGCGGCCGTGGCCGTGGCGCAACTCGACGTCGCCGCAGGACAGCTGTATTTCGCCGGAGTGGGCAACGTGGGGGCGCGGCTGCGTCGTGGTGAGCGCTGGCAGGGGCTGGTCTCGCGTCCCGGCATCGTCGGTGCCCACCTCCCGGCGAGGCTGCCGCAGTACCAGGAGCTCTGGATGGACAACTGCCTCCTGGTCCTGCACAGCGACGGCCTGCCGAGCCGCTGGAGTCCCGGCCCGGCCGCCCACGCCCCGGCCTCCCTCGACCCCGCCGTGATCGCCGCGTCGATCGTGCGGGATGCCAGCAGCCCCGCTCTGCCGGTGCGCGACGACACGGCCGTTGTCGTGCTGAGTCCCTTCCCCTCGGACGGCTCGTGATGATCCGCACCTGGTACGTACGCACCATCACCGACGCCGCGCAGGCCCGCATCGCCACCGCGCGGCTGGCCGCCGCGTGCGGAGTGGTTCCCGTCGAGCGGACGCGGCTGGTGGCCGCGCTCACCGCACAACTGCGGCAGTGCCTCACCAAAGGGGGTGACTGGCAGGTGGGCGTGGACGTGGCTGTGCCGCCCGGTGGGGGCGCCTTCCGCGTCGAGGTGGCGCCGGCAAGGCGTCGCCCGGAGGACCGGCAGCCTCCGTGGCGGGCGTCGGTTCCCTGCGCCGAGGACGTGGACGTCTCCGGCGCCGAGCCGGCGGCCGACGACCCGGCGACCCTGGCCGAGGCCCTGTTCGGCGCCGACGAGGACGCGGCCCTGCTGCTGGAGCGGCTCGACGAGCAGGAGGCACTGGTCGCGTTCCACCGCGAGGAACTCCACCAGACCAACCAGGGCGTCCTGGCGCTCCACGCCGAACTGGACGCCGCCGGCCGGGCCCAGCGGGAACTCTTCGCCGCTGAGCAGAAGGCCCGCAAGGAGGCGGAGAACGCCCGCGGCCGGCTCACCTTCCTGGCCGACGCCAGCGCCGCCCTGACGGCCTCCTTGAACCACGAGGCCATCGTTGGGCTGCTCCCCGCACTGCTGGTGCCGCGGTACGCGCGCTCCGTCGACGTCTGGCTGTTCGACGGTGTGGACGACGAGCTGGGCGGCGGCCCGCATCCGGCCGCCGCCGTCCTCGCGGCCCGCCGCGGCCGCCCGCAGTACGCCGCCGATCACCCGGGCGGGCTGCCCGGCGTCGACGACCAGCCGCCCTCGGCCCTCGACCCCGGCCGGCCCCTGCTGTGCATCCCCCTGCTCACCCGGCGGGCATCGCAGGGCGTCCTCACGCTGTCGCCGCCCGGCGAACGCTGGGACCCGGACGACGCCGTCATGCTGATCGAGCTGACTCGACGGGCCAGCATCGCTTTGGAGAACGCCAGACGTTTCGAGCACAACCGGGACATCGCCGAGACTCTGCAACGCGCTCTGCTCACCGAACTGCCCACCACGCCCGGCCTGAGCCTGGCCGCACGCTACCTGCCCGCCACCCGCGGCCTGAACATCGGCGGCGACTGGTACGACGCCTTCCGCCAGCCCGACGGCAGCCTGATCACCGTCATCGGAGACGTCACCGGACACGGACTGCACGCCGCGGTGATGATGAGTCAGCTGCGCACCGCCCTGCGCGCCTACGCCGTCGACGGCAGCAGCCCCGGCCAACTCCTGACACGGCTGCATCAGTTCCTGCACCGCCTGCGCCTCGACCTCTACGCCACCGCGGCCATCGCACGCTTCCACCCCGACGAACCCACACTCACCTGGGCCGCCGCCGGTCACCCGCCACCGGTGCTGCGTACCCCTGACGGCCAGGTGCGCACCCTCGACGCCAAGCCCGGTGCCATGCTGGGCATCCCCTTGAAGCAGGAGATCCGCGACCACACCGTGCCGCTCCCGCCCGGATCGACGCTGGCGCTGTACACCGACGGTCTGGTGGAGCGCCGCTCCTGTGGGATAGACCCCGGCATCCGGCGCCTCACCGAGGTGTTGGGCGGCTTGGGCAGGACCGAACTCGAAGAGAACCTGGAGGCGTCGGCCGACCGGCTCCTGCACCCGCTGCTGCATGACTCCGAACACGAGGACGATGTTTGCCTGTTGCTGTGCCACGTGCACAGCAACGCGCGACGGCAGCGCGCGCCGCAGTCCTGAGCGCCCAAATCCGGGAAACGGCCGCCGGCCAGCCCGAGCAGGTGCAGTGCTTCGTCCATGACGATCAAGCCCGCCTCACACAAGCCTTCACCCGCGACTACCTCTACCCGGGATACGAAGACGTCGGCACCTGGACCACGGCCAACGCCGCCCAGCCGCCGGCGTCCGTAAGATCAGCACCTTCTTGGGAGCGCGATGGTGTGCTGCCCCATCTGTGTGCCGCGCGCGAGCACATCCCGCATTCGCAGGCGCAGCAACCGCACCCCCGTACTCGTCCAACGCCATGGCCGCACCGTAACTCGAGCTGTCATGCGCCACGTTCACGCAACTCCCGAACCAGCAGGTCAGGACCTGGCGTGTGCTTGACGGCAACTCCTGATGTGGGAACCGAACGTGCTGGAATCTGGTCGCGCCACAAAGCAGCGCACGCCACCGTGAAAGAGAATTGAAGTGCCAGAGCGCACCATGGAATTCGGGAAATACGGGGCCCGTGGCATGAAAGGCCACGAGGCCGTCGCACGGCAGCTCGATGCGCTCGCCAACTTCGTCGCCACCCCGATCACTGCACGCCGCGGGTTGCTGGCCCGTCCGCACTACCTCACCCGCACCGACCACGCCCGCCAGGCAGCCCGCGAGGGTCGGCCTCACCCTCACCGACCGCACGCTCAGGGCATGGCTGGACGGCAAGCGCAGCACTTCGAGGAAGAATCTGCAGAACATCGAGACCGCCTTCGTGTCCTTCCGCACGTTCAACGTCCGTCACTGGGACCGGATCGTCGAGGCGTGGGCCAACGAAGACAACGCCGCCTTGGGCGACGCCTGGATCAGCGACGCAACCGTGGACCTCGGCTCCGAATGGGGCCAGTACGAGTGCGTCACCAACATCGGCTTCGCGGCCTGATGCAGCAAGGGCGCCTTGCGGTCCGGTAAAGAGCCGCGTCGTGAGAGACGGGCCGCCCGCCGGAGCGGCCCGTCTTCTTCCGGTTGGAGGCCTGGTCAGCCGTCGCCGCGATGACCGACTCGATACCGCGGCGACGCGCATAGGTGCGCGGGAGGAGTACGTCTTGTCGCCGGCCACGGCCCTGGGAGGTGCCGGGGTGAATCGAGCGTGCTCGTCTTCCCGTCATTTCGCATGGGGCGGTGAAGGACACGGGTCAACAGCCGTTCCTGATGCGGGTGCCGGCCTCCAGGGTCCACCCCAGCGAGCGGTGGCCCGCCCGCGGCTGCGGCCGGTTCGGGCGCAGGTGGTGCGGCTGACTGACAGGGGCATGCGAACACGGCATTCCCGGGCGGGCAGTCCTGTGGCGGGGTCTGCACCCGGGCCGGGCCGGTCGCTGATCGTGGCCGCGGTGATTCTGGCCGCCGGCCCGGTCCGGGAACTGCAGGAGACTCAGCTGCGGGATTCCGGCCCCGACCACCGCAGGCAACCCTCGCTGCACGCTGCGGGTCAGCCGAACGGCCGACGCGGTGGTGATCCCCATAGCCGTCATCGCATGATCCGGAAGTTCTGAGTGCCCGAGCGGCTCTGCCGGTGCCTGCCCTGGGAAGATCAGTCACAGCAGCCCGGCGGCGTCTGGCCGCCCTGACTCCCGGCGCTGCGAGACCGGCGCCGGCCGCTGCCGGGGTCCGGGTGCGGCGCCGGCAATGGCCGTACGATCGCTTGGACCTCCCCAGACGATGGGTTTTGCGTCTCGCGATCGGTGACTGGCTGTGGCAGAGCAGCCTGTGGAAGGAAGGAGAGCCCAATGTCGAGCTCAGGGATGAACTTCATCGCGGTCCTCATCCGTCCTTCCGGTGCGATGAGCTTGAAGCCATGCTGATCTGCTCGATGAGTGTCTCGGTGGACGGCTTCATCACCAACCGCGAGGGTGGTTTCGGGTGGATGGCCCCCAGCGAGGAGTTGTTTCGTTTCCACGTCGAGCGCGCGCGTGAGCTCGGCTGCTATCTGTTGGGCCGCAGGCTTTACGAGATCATGCTGATGTCGGAGACGGACGCGTCCCTGTGCGACGACGAGCTCAGGGCCGAGTTCGCCGACGTCTGGTGCGCTCTGCCGAAAGTCGTCTTCAGCCGCACACTCGACAGCATTCAGGGCAACGCCCGGCTCGCCAGGCCGTTGGCGGCCGAAAAGGCCGCTGCGGTGCTCGCGGCGACCGACAAGGACGTCTGCATCGGCGGCGCCGGCCTGGCCGCGGCGGCGATTCGGGCTCGGCCTCGTCGACGAGCTGCGTACGTTCCGCTATCCGGTCGTCGTGGGCAGCGGCACGCCGTTCCTGCCGCCGGTCACCGAAGGCGGTCGGCTGGACCTGGTCGAGACCAGGACGTTCGGCTCACGCGTGATCTACGAGTGCTACAGGCGCGCCCCGCGACGAGTCCGCCGGACACAGCCGTCCGTCCCCGCGGTGTTGCCGGCCAGTCCAGCGACGACCTGGTGGCAGGCACGTTCAGGGCGGAGGCGGGTTCCGCGACGTGCGCGGCCGGCTCCCCCTCCAGTCCGAGCGCGGTCGGTGCGGTGAGCTGCGAGCTGTCCCCGGCCCGGTGCCGACGTTTGGTCTCAACACCATCGATGAAGGCGTCCCGACGAGCCCCGATGAGCGAGAACGAACGCCTGGACGCACTCGGCCGACCGCTGACCGGCACCGACACACCCGTGCGACTGCGTGCCGCTTGCCGATAAGGGAGCCCCCTATGTCCGATATGTCAGACAGTGCCTCCGAGTCGCGTCCCGGCCCCGCTGAGGCAGTCCCCCTGGGCATCGGTACGCGCCGATGGCTCTTCCGCCCGCCGCGGCGGCACGGCGAGGTCGACACGGCTCGCAGCGTCAGCTTCCTGGAGCTCTTCTACGACCTCGTCTACGTCGTCCTGATCGGGCAGGCGGCCCACACCCTCGCGGAGGACCTGTCCTGGCGGGGCACGGCCACTTTCGCAGTGGTCTTCGGGCTGATCTGGATCGCCTGGATCAACGGCACACTCTTCTACGAACTGCACGGCCGCGAAGACGGTCACACCCGTTCGCTGATCTTCGTGCAGATGCTGCTGCTGTCCCTCATGGCGGTCTACGTGGGCCATGCCGACGGCGACGACGGCCGCACCCTGGCCGCACTCTACGCACTGCTGCTGGCCCTGCTGAGCTACCAGTGGTACTCCGTGTACCGGCTGGACCTGCCGGAGCTGCGCAGGACGCCCCGACGCTATCTGATCGTCATGGTCGCGGGCATCTTCCTGATCGCGGCTTCGGTAGCCCTTTCGGTCGACGCCCGCCTTGCCGTCTGGGCGGTGTTCGTCGTCGCGTGGTGCAGCGTGGAGTGCGTCGTTCTCATCTTCTGGCGTAGAAGGCCGAGTTACGACGTCGTGACCGACTCCATGGTCGAGCGCTTCGGGCTGTTCATCATTATCGTGCTCGGCGAGGTCGTCATCGGTGTCGTGAACGGCCTGGCTGACACCGAACGCAGTGCACTCGTCACGGCCACGGGACTGCTCGGGCTCGCCGTCGGCTTCGGCTTCTGGTGGAACTACGCCGACTTGGTGTCCCGACGGCTGCCCCGCGAGACCGGTCATTCCCTGGCGACGTGGATCTTCGTGCACCTGCCGCTGACCATGGCGGTGGCGGCAGCCGGGGCGGGAATGGTCGGGCTGGTGGAGCACGCCGCCGACCACCGGACACCGGCGGCCGTGAGCTGGCTGATGGGTGGATCGGTAGCCGTCATGCTGATCACTACCGTGGTGCTTCTGCCCACTCTGGCGGACTACGACCGCTACCCCGCCTACAAGTCAGTGCAGGCCCTTCTCGTCATGGCAGCCGTCGTGGCCCTCCTCGCCGGCTGGTTCCGCCCAGCCCCCTGGCTCCTGGCTCTCATCCTGTTGCTCCTTCTCTTTGCGACCTGGGCTTTCGCGTTCGTTCGATGGCTGAGCCAAGGCTCTCTGATCAACGAGAGGTCAGCCGACTGACAAGCTCACTGGGGCCCAAGGGAGGAGACGTTACACAAGGCCCAAGTTGACACGTCAAGGAGCGGTCCGCTCTGTGCGCCGATGGGGTGGTTTGGCCGGCCATCGGCCGATCATGCGGGCGGAGTCCGCGAACACTGGTTGGGGGGTGGCGCGGGCCACCGGGGAAGGGGGGCGGCATGGCCGACGGCACGGTTCTGGTGGCGGTGGCGGAGCATCCGGAGGACGGGGGCGCCACCGCTGGGCAGTTGGCGCGCATTGCCGAGGGGATCCGGGCGCGCGGCTTACAGGTCCGGTGGGTGGTGAGCGCCGGTGACGCCGAGGCGGTGCTCAGGACGGAGGCCGGTTTGGCCGCCGCGGTGGTCGCCTGGGATCTTCCGCCCGGAGCCGAGGACGGGCCGGGCGGCGCGACCGTGCTGCGCAGGATCGGGCGCCGGTTCCAAAATCTGCCGGTGTTCCTGGTCATGGCGGACGAGGGGCTGCGTGAGCTGCCGCTATGGGTGTCGCAGTCGGTGGTGGGCTATGTGTGGCCACTGGAGGACACGCCGGCGTTCATCGCGGGGCGGATCGCTACCGCCGCGCGCGCCTACCAGGACGCCCTGCTCCCGCCGTTCTTCAAGGCGCTGCGGCGCTTCGACGACGCGCACGAGTACTCATGGCATACCCCGGCGCACTCCGGCGGTGTCGCCTTCCTTAAGTCGCCCGTGGGCCGGGCGTTCCACGACTACTTCGGGGAGCGGCTGCTGCGCAGCGACCTGTCGATCTCGGTGGAGGAGCTCGGCTCGCTGTTCGAGCACACCGGGCCGATCGGCGAGGCGGAGCGCAACGCCGCGCGGGTCTTTGGCTCCGACCACACGTACTTCGTCCTGCACGGCGACTCCACATGTAACCGTCTGGTCGGCCACTTCAGCGTGACCCGTGACGAGATCGCCCTGGTGGATCGCAACTGCCACAAGTCGGTCCTGCACGGCCTGGTCGTCTCCGGCGCCCGGCCGGTGTATCTGGTGCCCACCCGCAACGGCTATGGCCTCGCCGGACCGCTGCCGCCGGCCGAGATCGCGGCGGACTCGGTGACGGCGCGGATCGCCAAGAGCCCCCTCACCAGGGACGCGGTGTCGTCGCGTGCGCAGTACGCGGTGTTCACCAACTCCACGTACGACGGGCTGTGTTACGACGCGCTGGCGGCGGCCCGGGCCTTCGCAGCCGGCACTCCCCGGCTGCACTTCGACGAGGCGTGGTTCGCGTACGCCCGCTTCCATCCGCTCTACGCGGGGCGCTACGGCATGTCAGTGGACGAGGAGGCCTTCCCCGGCCCCGACCGGCCGACAATCTTCGCGACCCAGTCCACCCACAAGCTGCTGGCGGCGTTGTCGCAGGGCGCCATGGTGCACGTCCGGTCCGCGCCGCGGGCGTCGGTGGAGCACGACCGGTTCAACGAGGCGCTGATGATGCACGGCACGACGTCGCCGCTGTATCCGATGATCGCCTCGCTGGACGTGGCCACCGCGATGATGGACGGTCCGCAAGGGCAGTGGCTGGTCGACGAGGCGGTGTCGGAGGCGGTTCGGTTCCGCCAGGAGATGGTGCGGATCGGGCGGCGGATCGAGGCCGCCGGGGACCGGCCGCCTTGGTTCTTCGGGGTGTGGCAGCCGGGTGAGGTGACTGACCCTGGGAGCGGGGCGCGGCTGCCGTTCGACGAGGCTCCGGCGGACCTGCTGCGGTCCGAGCCGTCGTGCTGGCACCTCGCACCCGACGCGGACTGGCACGGCTTCCCCGGCCTGACCGACGGCTACTGCATGCTCGACCCGATCAAGGTCACCCTGACCTGCCCGGGGCTCGGCTCGACCGGTGTGATGTCCGACTGGGGCATCCCGGCGCGGGTGCTCACCGCCTATCTGACCACGCGCGGCATCGTCGTGGAGAAGACCGACAGCTACACCACGCTGGTGCTGTTCTCCATGGGCATCACCAAGGGCAAGTGGGGCACGCTGCTGGACGCCCTGATGGACTTCAAGGACCTCTACGACGGTGATGCCCCGCTGGAACGTGTGCTGCCCGCGCTGGTCGCCGAGCATCCTCGACGCTACGCCGGGCTGACGCTGCGTGAGCTGTGCCAGGAGATGCACGACCACCTGCGCGAGGCCCGCCTGGTCGAACTACTCGACACGGCCTTCCAGCAACTCCCGGAGCCGGTCGCCCCGCCCCAGCTGTGCTACCAGCGCCTGATCCGCGGCGGCACGGAACGTATCCGCCTGACGGAGGCACCGGGCCGGGTCGCCGCGGCGATGGTCACGGTGACGCCGCCCGGTATCCCGGTCCTCATGCCGGGCGAGAGCGTCGGGGAGGAAGACAGCCCTCTCCTGCGCTACCTCAGTGCCCTGGAGTCCTTCGACCGTCGCTTCCCCGGCTTCGGCAGCGAGACGCACGGGGTGACACGTGCCCCCGACACCGGCGACTACCTGATCGAGTGCCTGCGTCTGGACGAGCTGGAGGGGCCTGCTGGTGCCATGACGCCGGCGCAACGGCGGAGGGCGGAGGGCGCCACGTCGGTCGGTTGAGTCCGATGGAGCGCGGGTGGGGTGACGGTTCCGACCGACGTGTTCAAGCGCGAAGACTTCGCCAGCCGTCTCGGCTGTCTATGCCAGCGGTGGCATCTGTGACGCGAGCCGCGCTGTGCAGCTTTGCGATATCGAGGCCGAGGCGTTCGGCGGTCTCGGGGATGGAGGTCCGGGGGATGACGGAGGCCAGTCGTATGGCGTCATCGTCCCATGCGCTCTCGAGCGTTGTGCCGGAGAGCAGGTAGCTTCTGGCCTGTGCGGCAGCGTCGCTGAGAAGAGCGTGGAGCTGGTCCTCGCGGGGGGGGCGAGGCCATGACGGTCGGGTACGGACCGGAGTGTCGGGGATATTGCGAGCGCGGTCGGGGAGAAGGGGAGGTTCGGCGCATTCTCGGTACCAGGCGCAGGCGTGGTGCGCGGTGAGGTAGGTCTTCCTCCAGGCAACGGCGCCAGTGGTGGTCATCCTCATGTCGGCTGAGGAGATCGTCGGTTCGGCCTCCGTGTGCCTGGCGAACAGGCCCAGATGACCGCAAACCCCTCCGGTCTCGCGCTCAGCCGGTGCGTGACGGCATGGGCGAGGACGGTAGCGTGTCGGCACGGCGGCGTCCCGCATGGGTTACAGCGTGCTGGCACTGGACCGCCCCGGCTACGGTGCTTCACTCGGCCGCTTTCCCCGCGGGCAGACACTGACCGCGCAGGCCGCGACCGTGCGGGCCGCCATAGCCGCATTCACTGCCCGCCACGTACCCCGTGCCGGCATCCTGCTGCTGGGGGATTCCTTCGGAGCCAAGGTGCGCCTTCGCTCTTGGCACAGACCACGGCGTGCGGGAGTTGCTGGGCGTGGACGTCTCGGGGTGCGGGCGCAAGCTCGCGGTGAGTCCCGGATTGGTCGACCGAGAGGCGGGGCGGGGCCTGCGGCGGTTGAACTGGGGCTATTGAGCTTGTATCCCGTGGAGACATTCCAGGTGAGCCGGACTGTGGTGGCGCCGATGCCTGAGCATGAGGTAGACGCGGCGGAGAGCTGGATGCGGCTGTCGGCTGCGATCCTGCCGCGCGTCCGGGTCCCCGTCCGGTTGACCTTCGCCGAGCATGAGGCGTGGTGGCGCGACGACGATGATGCGATCGCGGATCTGACCGCGCGGCTGTCCGCAGCCCCTCGCATCGTTGTCGACCGTCTGCCAGATGCCGGCCACAACATCAGCCTCGGCTGGACCGCCGGCGCCTACCACCTCAAGGCCCTGGCGTTCGTGGAGGAATGCGCGGCCCATGAGCGGGGCACGGCACCCGGCGACTGCGTCGGTGCGCGGCGCCGGAGATGGGTAAGTCGTAAGCCATCGTTGACCAGGCCCGGATTACTCACAGCGAGGATTTGGAACAGCCTCTCACCTTGTTCCTTAACGTCGGCCTGGATCACGTTCGATCAACGTCTCGGGGCGTTTGATGGCTTGTTTTGCCCACGTCGTAGCGGGTCGCGGGGTGCCGGCTTGTTGAGCCGGGCGGCCGTCCCGGCCCCCGCCGGGACGGTTTCGGTGCTTTGGCGGGGCTGGCGAGGTGGGTCGGATGTTCCGGAACCCGCGCCCGACTCGGGTCGGTGTCAGCGCTCCCGCACGGGTCGGTTTCTCCCAGGGCTTGCGTTGGTCGGCTGCCAGGGGCAGGGCGAGGCGTAGCTGGGTGGGGGCGGCGATGACGAGCCAGGTCCACTGGTCCGCCGACTGCGGGTCCCGCAGCCTGGGGCGGCTCCAGACCAGGGTCTGCTTGAACAGCCGGAACGTGTGCTCCAGGTCGGGTCACGCAGAGCCTGCGTGTCGAGCCGCCCGTGGTTGAGCGCGGCGCAGAGGGAGCCGCAGGCGTGGCGGTGCTCGGCAGTCAACGACAGCTCCACCAGCGTCTGCACTGGCCCATCCGCGCACAACAGGGCGTCGGTGAGTTCGAAGAAGGAGTCCGCTCGTGCGGACAGACACTCGTAGAGGCCGGCCCGGAAGCGTGACAGGTCCCCCCAAACCTCTCGTTCGCCGATCCGTTGGAGCAACTCACCACTACGGCCTTCGCGTAAGTCCTTGATCTCTTAGTCGATTTCAGGACCACGCGAAGGCCGCTCCGTCGTCGGAGGGATCCCCGTACGAGTGATCGGAGCGTTTGCTTGTCCGAGGCGGACAAGACAACGACGAGTTCAGTCGGTTCTCACAACATCCGACAGAGGTACGTCGATAGTGCTCACGTCACCCAGGAGGTCGACGGTCAGCTGCACGCGTCCACGACCGAAGTCGACGGATCCGACAGGGCCTCTTAAGTCTGCGAATGGCCCGCCTGTGACCCGCACAGCGTCACCTATCCGAACCTTCGCCTCATCCGGCATGTCCACTCCTTCCAGGTGCCATCGACACCAGCTGCCACTGCCTGCGGACAACATTGGCGAGGTAGAACCTATCCGCAGCTCGGTTCTCATCGCGCTTTCCGCCCACCTGTTACTCGCAACCAAGGAGGACCGAGGTTCAGGAACAAGCTCAGGCGAAGAGCACCGTGAGCCTTTTGTCCTCCGGGTTTGCCTCATCGGCCTGGGCGGCTCTGATCAAGACTGACGTGATCGCATCGAATGCTTCCGCGCCCATTTGTTCCCGACTGGCCGCGGAGTTCTTCCAGACGATCTCGACGGGGCGTTCGACGTCTGTGCTGAGGCGGTCCCACAGGGCATGGAGGTTGTGCCCGTAAAACGGGCCGAAGTCCAGGGGGCCGGCCAGGGCGTTGTGCAGGTCCGCATGAGTTCGGATCTGCGTCCCGTCGATGGTGACGCGCATGGTGTCACTTCCAGTTCGGCAGTTGGTAGAAGTGGAGGTAGTGGTCGCTGGTGACGTACGCCTGACCATCGCTGGAGTAAACCAGACGCCAGCCGGGCTGCTTTGACCTCTTCATCATGGGATCGATGCCGAGGTCGGCTTCATACCACTGCCGACCCGGTGCGTCGGGCAGGCGCTGCGCCTTGGGGTCTGTCGGTGCATTGTCGTACCTGTCGCCGCCGATCTGGCCACCTGGGACTTTGTTGCCGAGCGCTTTGCCCTGCTCCCACCCCGCCTTACTGGCCTCGGCTTTGGTGATGTACTCGGGAGGAAGCTTGCCGTTCTTCCTCAGGCCGGAAATCAGCGGATTGGCAGCTTCTGCCGCTGCGAGGTCCTCCTTGTACCTGGCGCAGGGGCGCTTGAGGGGCCCATCCGCTGCCACCAAGCCCGCGTAGACGATCTGCGGGCCATCGGCGGAGTATCGGGCGGGGACCATCGGCCGAACAGTGCAATGCGCGTTCTTGCGTTGCTCCTCCTGTTCCTCAAGAAGGCTGTCGATCTCGGTGGTGCCCACCGCCAGGGCATCGACATAGGCGGTGGCGAAGCTTTGGAATCTGACCGTGGCCCGCCCGCCCGAAGCGTTGGCCCGCTGCTGTGCCTCCGCGGCGGCCTTCGCGTCGGCCTGGACGAAGGCCGCTCCGGCCGATGTGTCGCGGCACGAGATAGTGCCGGAGGCGGTGTTGCCGACGATGGTGACGGTCTTCTGCCCGCTGATGCACCCGCTTGCGGGAATCCCGCCCACTGATACGTCAGTCACCGTCATGACCACCGTCAACTGGCCCGTGGCGATACGGGACTTCTCCTTCGGCGTCACCGTACCTGTGAAGTTTTCGTTGATCAGGCACCCCGCCGGACTGCACTTCAGATCACCGGCGATCTTCAGATCGAAGTCGATGCCTTCGTTCCGGGCCTTCGCCAGTTCCCTGGTGTGCTGCTCCAGCGTTTCGTACATCCGCGAGCCTTCGGCTTGCGATAGCACGGCAATGTCCATGCCCGTGGAGTCGACCAGGGCGCGATGTGCCGTCATCGACCGTGGCAAATCAGCGGTCGCCGTCGGAAACGGCGACGGCAACTTCGACCTCATGTTGGGCGGCTCCAGCCGCAGAACCTGGTGCGGCGCGTCCTTGGAGACGTACAGGTACCCCTCAGTGGTGTCAGCCCGCAGCGCGGGAACCCCATTGATCTTGAATACCGGGACCTGCGGATCGTCGAGGGATGGCAAGCCGGGATCTGCATCCAGTGCGGCTGAGAGCCTGTGGGCCAGCAGGGGAGGGGAGGCAAACGTGTCGAGCATCGGGTCGAGGGATGCGTCCTGTCCCGGCCCGTTGGTCGACCACTGGCTCACGGGCCTGCCGCTCGGTGCCTCCCCGTCCTTGGACGTGCTGGGGGAGTGCCGGTAGAAGTTCCGGCCGCCGACACGCAGCACTTCGCGTTCAAGGTTCTGCAGCGTGCGCCAGCCCGTCGTCCCGAACTTGTCCCCGTACGCGGTCGCCGTGATCTCACGCTGCTGTCGGCTGCTCGCCGAGGAGTCCTTGTACCGGACCCCGGGTGCTTCGGCCAGGGCGGCTATCGCCTGGTTGAAAGGGGCGCGGTTGCGAGCCAACTCCCGCGCCTCCTGCGACGACGAACCACTATGCAGCAGTGACGCAGCGACTATGGACACAGCGGTGACGACCCCGCCGGCCAGCAGTAGTCTCCGGCGCCGCCACCACGGCCGCACCCCCACCGGATTCGTCCCGCCGTCCAGCTCTGGACCCTGTACGGATTCCGGACCAGTCACATTCCACCCCGCTCGCTCGATAGCTCGGAGCCACGCCCCGCTGCCGACTGGATCACCCGAGCAGGTGGGGATGAAGGTGGAGTGAAACCGGCTGGGCCCTGCCCGGACCCACTGGCCCTGGCTCGGACGCACCGTCCAAGGAAGGCACGCTGGGCTCCGGGGAGCGGACGCGGATGGTTCCACCGGTGCGGATCTTTGGGCGAGCCGATCGTGCGTGGAGGAGCCGCCGAAGCACGCCACGGTGCCGGAGGCCCAAGTCGGGCAGGACGCAACGGAGTTGGCTGGTGAGGTGAGGCACCGTGCCGATGCCTTGGCGACTCGTCGTATGGCCCGCGTGCGGCGGTGATTATCGGTGCGTGTGGGGCAGCTCTCGAGGTGAACGATGCCGATGCGCCGCGGTGTTGGTCACTTGACTGATCGGTGGCCGGCCGCCGAGTGCGGTGTGGCAGCGATGGTGGGTTCAGGTGTGCAGGAAGTTTGCCAGGGCGTCGGTGCGTTCGGTGCGGGAGGTTGAGGGCCGCAGGTAGGCCGGCTCGTCGAGCAGAGTGCGGTGGAAGCATTCGACCTCGCCGTTGGTCTGCGGCCGGTAGGCGCGGGTGAGCTTGCCGGCTGCACCGAGGTCGGCCAGGGCTTGGCGCCAGGCGACGCTCTTGCGGTAGGGCAAGGCGTTGTCGGTCAGCACCGGTTCGATGCGGTCGATGCCCGAGGCGGCGAAGAAGGCCTCGGCCCGGCGCAGGAAGTGTGCGCAGGTGGCGGCCTTCTCGCCCGCGTGGAGGTCGCTGTCCGCCAGTCGGCTGTGGTCGTCGACGGCGGAGTGGATGCAGTCCAAGGCCATGTTTCGGAGGCGGGCGCGGCTGGCCTGGCGGCCCTGGACCGTGTGCCCCCCGGCGTCGGGGATCCAGCCGAGTTTCTTGACGTCGATATGGACAGTTCGCCGTCGGCCGCGTTCTCAGCGGCGGATGAGCCGGCCGGTATACCGGTCCAAGCGGTCACAACTTCTCTCGCGATGGCGTGAGTTGAGGTCATGCGGGTGATCTAAGCAGTCTTTGCGGGGCTGCCCTGGAGCACGTGGGGGCCGACGAGACTTGGCCTGCCCGGCCTACTGGCCGTACAGCGAGCCCCCGGTGTGGCGCGCGAAAGGCCGCCTGCAGGGATGGCGGTCGGCGACGGCTCCATGAGCGGTGCAACGCCCATGCCTCCCTCGGCAACACGGCTTTCGCGCCGATCGCCCCGCTCGACTCCAAGTCGCCCCTTCCCGCCGGGTGCCGGCACCTTCAGCGCAGCAGCATTGGCCCTCAGGGGCGCCCGCTCATAACGCTGCGCAGCAGGTCGACGATGGGTTGCACCGGGACGGTCGGGTCGAAGGCGCGTTGGACGCCGAGCCCGATGCCGAGGCTGAGCAGGGTCAGGGCGGCGGTGTCGGCGGGCAGGGCAGGTGTGACGCCGAGTTCGTCCGCCTGCGCCCGGATCAGGTCCGCGAGCGTGCCGGTGACGGTGCGCCGACGCTGGGCGAGTTGCTCGCACACCCGCTTGTCGCGGCGGTTGGCGGTGGCGAACTCGACTTCCAGCGAGGTCCACGAGCTGTCGCCGATGGTCTCGTCGGCCCAGCGGGCGAATCCTGCGATCCGGTCCTCGAAGTGGGGCGCGTCGCCCATCGCGGCGGCCAGCTGTGTCACCTGTTCCGCGGCGATGCGGTCGAGCACGGCCAGGCACAGCTCGTTCTTGGTGGCGAAGTTGGAGTACACCGCCCCCTTCGAGTAGCCCGCCGCCTCGGCGACACGCTCCATTGACGTCGCCGTGAAGCCGTCGTCCAGAAAGAGCGCGTACGCGGTCTCGAGGACGTGTTCGCGGGTGCGGGCCTGGCTCTCGGCCCGGGTCAGTCTTGCCACCCCCGCAGGATACCGCTAGCTTTCGGATTCCATTGGAATTCCAATACCGGGAGAATCTATGGCGGACTGTCAGCGGCGCGGGCTGGTCGTCGGGTGCGGCGGGACCCTCGGCTTCGCATGGGCGGTCGCTGCGCTGGCCGCGGTGGAGGAGCAACTCGACTGGGATGTCCGCACGGCAGAGGTACTGGTGGGGACGTCGGCGGGGGCGGAGGTCGTGTCCGTGCTCGGGTCCGGCAGGTCGGTCTCCGACCTGCTCGCAGCACTGCAGGGCCAGTCCGACGCGGACCCGCTGCTCCTGCAGCACGTCGGCGCCCACCCGGGCCCCCTGCCTCCGGTTCCGTGGCCCGGACTGCCGGGTGCCGGGCTGACGGCGGCGGCAGCCCGCGGCCGTATTCCGCTCGGGTCGGGGCTGCTCGGCCTGCTGCCGCGCGGCCGTGGGAATGCGGGGTGGCTGCGGGGCTTCGGCGCCGCGCTCGCGGACGGCCACACGTGGCTCGCCTCGTCACGTACGTGGCTGGTGGCGGCCGAGACGCGCACCGGCAGACGGGTCGCCTTCGGTTCGCCCGACGCCCCGGTCGCCGACATCGGCAGTGCGATCGCCGCGTCGTGGGCGATCCCCGGCTGGTTCCCTCCCGTACGGATCGAGGGGCGCGCCTACCTCGACGGCGGGGTGCTGTCGCCGACGTCGGCAGACCTCGTTGCCCCGCTCGGCCTGGACGAGGTGGTGATCGTCGCCCCGATGACGACGTCCGGCGGCGCGCCCGCGAGCGGACTGAGCCGCCTCGAACGTGTGGTGAGGCGCTGGATGACCCGAACCCTCGACGCGGAGGAACACCTGCTTCGAGCAACGGGGACCCGCGTCGTCCGGATCGAGCCCGGCGCCGAGGAACTGGCCGTCATGGGCTTCAACTTCATGGATCTCGCCCGCCGCCCGGACACCCTCGACGTCTCCCTGCGTACCGCGTCCGACCGTGTCACTCGAGCCATCGACAGGAGCACCACGGCATGAGCGCCCACTTCGAGGTCATCGTCATCGGCGCCGGCATCTCCGGGGTCGGCGCGGGAGTCCGGTTGCGTGAGGCCGGGATCCGGGACTTTCTGATCATCGAGGCCGCCGACGACTTCGGCGGCACGTGGCGGGCCAACACCTATCCGGGTTGCCAGTGCGATGTGCCGTCCCGGCTCTACAGCTACTCGTTCGCGCCGAATCCGGACTGGGCGAGGGTGTACGCGCATCAGCCGGAGATCCTCGCCTATGTGAAGGGGGTCGCCGACCGGCACCGGCTGCGTGAGCACACCCGGTTCGGCGTGCGGATGACCGAGGCGCACTGGCAGCCCGACGTGGCACGGTGGCGGATCAGCACCAGTGCCGGCGAGTTCACCGCCCGGTTCCTGATCGCCGGTGCCGGGCCGTGGAACGAGCCACTCATCCCCGGTATCCCGGGCCTGGCGGAGTTTCCCGGCGAGGTGTTCCACTCCGCGCGCTGGAACCACGACTACGACCTGCGCGGCAAACGGGTCGCGGTGCTTGGCACCGGGGCATCGGCCGTCCAGTTCGTCCCGGCCATCGCCCCGCAGGTCGACCGGCTCCACCTGTTCCAGCGCACTGCCCAGTGGGTGCTGCCCAAGCCGGACCATCGCATACCGAAGGCCGAGCGGTGGGTGATGCGGCACGTGCCCGGCGCCCGGGCCGCGCTGGCCGCGGGGGAGTACCGGGCCATGGAACTGCTGGGCCGCGGATTCCGCAGGCCCTCGCTGCTGCGCGGCGTGCAGGCCGTGGCACGCGCACACCTGCGCGCCACCGTCCGCGACCGTGAACTGCGCCGCAAGCTGACCCCCGACTACACCATCGGCTGCAAGCGCATCCTGTTCTCCAACCACTACTACCCGGCCCTGACCCGCCCGAATGTGGACGTCCACGCCTGCGCCGTCCGTACTGTCGACGGCAGCACCGTGCTCGGCGCCGACGGCAGCAGCGCCGAAGTGGACGCGATCATCCTCGGCACGGGCTTTCACATCCTCGACATGCCCCTGTCGAACCTCATCCACGACGGCGCCGGACGGTCCCTTGCCGGCCACTGGCAGGGCTCCCCCGAGGCGTACCTCGGTACCGTCACCGCCGGGTTCCCCAACGCGTTTCTGCTTCTCGGTCCCGGCCTGGGCACCGGACACAGCTCCGCGTTCACCATCCTCGAAGCCCAACTCGATCTCGCCTTCGGCGCGATCCGCTCAGCACGGGCCGAGGGGTGGGCGTCGGTCGAGGTACGCCGAGACGTGCAGAGCGCCTACAACACCGAACTGCAGGCCGCCCTCGCCGGCACCGTCTACAACACCGGCGGATGCCGGAGCTACTACCTCGACGCCAACGGCCGCAACAGCTTCAGCTGGCCCTGGTCCACCGACCGACTCCGCAGGCAGGTGGCACGCTTCGACGCCCGCGACTTCACCGTCATCCGTCCCACCGACCGGCAGGAGCTCAGACCATGAGATTCCCCGCTGTCGACCTGAGCGGCGCCGACATCACCGTCACCGGCGCCGCGCACGGCATCGGACTCGCCACCGCCAAGGCGTACGTCCCCGGGGGGCCACGTCACGCTCGGCGTCGCGCGAGGTAGGCGTTCGGGTAAGCGAGTCACTGCCGTCTTGCTGCCTGTTGTTGAACGACACCGCAGCGGGGAGCCCGCGCGGCGCTTCGTCGGCCAGGACATCGCCTCTGGAGGAGGCGATTGCCCGACGCAGCGGCTTTTTCCCGGCGCCATGCGGCAGTCCCTCCTACCTGCTGTGCTCGAGCCCCCAGGCAGCAGAGCGCAGCATGCGCAGTGCATTCTCCCGGCACGGCCGAGGCAAGAATGTCCAGGCCGGTTCGGCCAGGAACTGCTGGACGGGAAGGGTGTTGACGTGGACGAGCGCGGATTGCAGCATTTTGCGAGTCGGAGTCGCGCATTCTTCGCAGTCGCCGATGAGCGGAAACGAAGGGAGTCGGGTCCGACAGCGTCATCGACGTCGGTGGGGACCGGGACCGGACGGCGCCTACCGAGTGAACTTGTAGTCGGGCACCCGTAAGCCGGATCAGACACAACGCCGTGTGATGCCCTGGCCGAAGACGTCGCACCGCTCCGTGGGTGACATTGCCGTCACACCGGCGCCGGGAGACCGCGGATCATGTCTGCGGCCTTTTCCGCGATCATGATCGTGGGGGCATTGGTGTTGCCTCGCACCACGGTGGGCATCACCGAGGCGTCCACGACCCGCAGTCCGTTCACGCCGTGCACCCTGAGCCGGGAATCCACGACCGGGCCGATGGAGCATGTGCCCGCAGGGTGATAGAGGGTTTGCAGCTCACGCCGGGCGAAGTCGAGAAGGTCGGCGTCGTCCGTGGAGCGCGGTACGCGGAAGTCGGCCCGGCGGTGCTTGGCCAGGCTGGGCCGGTCGGCGATGTCGAGCAGCATCCGCAGTGCCCGGATCATCGTGGCGCGATCCTCTTCGGTGGTCAGGTAGTTGTGCAGGATGTGCGGCTTGGCGCTGGGGAGCGCCGAGCGCAGGGAGACCTTGCCCCGGCTCGTGGGGGCGAGCAGGACCGCACCGAACATGAAGGCGTGGTCGGTCACGGGGCTGATGCCCTCTTCATGGAACATCACCGGTGTGGCGTGCACCTGGATGTCGGGGGCGTCCAGTCCCTCACGAGTGCGGTGAAACGCGCCGGCCTCGCCGAGGTTCGAGGTGAGCGGGCCGCGGCCCTCGGTCTCCAGCAGGCGGAGGTTGTCCGGTGTTTCGGCGGTGAACAGCGATTCGGTGTCGGTGAGGTAGCACAGCCCGACATGGGGATGATCCTGCAGGTTCTCCCCGACGGGGAGGTCGACGCGGGGCGTGATGCCGCGGGCCGCCAGGTCGCCGCCCGGGCCGATGCCGGAGAGCATGAGCAGCTGCGGAGAGTTGTAGGCACCGGCCGACAGCACGACCTCCCGTTCGGCGCGCAGGCACAGCAGTTCGCCGTCCCGGTCCACTTCGACGCCGGTCGCACGGTCGCCGTCGAGCAGCACGCGGGTGCACTGGGCGCCGGTCAGCACCTCGAGGTTCGGCCGGGACCGGGCCGGCCGCAGATATGCGTCGGCCGTGCTGCAGCGCATGCCATCGCGTTGAGTGAGGTGGTAGTAGCCGACGCCGTCCTGTTCGGGGCCGTTGAAATCGCCGGTGTAGGGGTGGCCAGCTTCCTGTGCCGCCGTCACATAGGCGTTCATCAGCGGATGTCGGGAGCGGCCTTCGCTGACCGTGAGCGGCCCGCCGGTGGCGTGCCACGGTGACGTGGCGCCCGTGAAGTCCTCGGCGCGAAGGAAGTACGGCAGGACGTCCTGCCAGCTCCAACCGTCGGCGCCGCCGGCTGCCCAGGCGTCGTAGGCGCGGCGATTGCCGCGTATGTAGATCATCGCGTTCATCGAGGAGCAGCCGCCGAGCATGCGGCCGCGGGGCAGATAGCGACGGCGGCCGTCCAGCCCCGGTTCGCATTCGCTGAGGTAGCTCCAGTCGTACTTCGTCTGGAAGAGCTTGCTGAACGCCGCCGGAACGTGGATTTCCGCGGCATCGTCCACCGGGCCTGCCTCGAGCAGCAGTACCCGCGTGTTCTCGTCCTCGGTGAGCCGGTCCGCCAGCACGCACCCGGCCGATCCCGCGCCCACGATGATGTAGTCGTACACCTTTGCCCCCTCGCCCCACCCGGTTGCTCGATCCCTTCACCCAAGCGCTAACGGCGGGGGGATCACACCGTGCTCTCGGCCATTGTCGAGGGGGCGTCAGCCGACGCGGCCGGCCTCGTGCAGGGAGACGACGGCGTCCACCAGGGCGCGTGGATTCTCCCAGTTGAGCATGTGTCCGGCGTCCGGCACGGTGACCAGCCGGGCGCCCGGTATCCCCGCGGTGAGGCGCCGGGCGTGGCTCGGCGGTGTGCTGCGGTCGGCCGAGCCGACCATGACGACGGTGGGAACCGTGATCTCGGGCAGGCGCGGATAGTGGTTCTCGCGCGCGAAGGCCCGGACGATCGGCACGAGCAAGGCGTGGTCCTGGCGGAGGAAGACGTCGAGGAAGATATCGATCATGGCCGGAGAGGGGCGCTTTCCGCACTGGGCGGCTCCGAAGAGGATTCCGCCGGTCCGGGTGCGTGCCAACTGCTGGAGGACGCCCGTCTGCAGCAGCGGGATCTGCAGCCGGTTGTGCGGTGCTCCGTCGTAGATGCGCCCCGCCCAGGTCGCGAACAGCACCAGACCGCGCAGCCGCCGGGCGACGCCGGGATGGTCGAGCACAGCGCGAAGCGCGATGAACCCGCCCATGGAATGCCCGACCAGCACTGCGTCCCCTACGTCGAAATGCTCCAGGACCGCCAGGTAGTCCTGCGCCATCGGGCGGGAGTCGATGCCGTCCGCACCGCAGGTGGAGCCCCCGTGGCCGCGCTGGTCGAAGAGGATGACACGGTGACCGTTCGCCACCAGGGTGGCCTGCACCAGGTTCCACTCCAGGAGCGAGACACCGTAACCGTGGGCCAACACCACAGGGGGCCCTTCACCCGCGACGACGGCGCGCAACACCGTCCCGTCGGGCCGGGACAGGAACACCTCCTCGCCCTCGGGCTCACGACACAGCACTTCGCGGGGCACGGGATCCGGCTGACGTTCTATCCCGGCGGCCACCGCCCGCGCCGCGAGGGCAGCGACGGCGGCCCCGGCAGCACCCCAGACCAGCCTCGATTTCATCGAACTCCCCTGATTTGGTTCTTGTGTTCGGCCGGTCCCCGGCCGATGCGCGATTACGGCGCTCATTGTGTATTGCCGTGTGGATGTGGACAGCGGTGCGTCAGGATTCGGCTGGGACTCGCCTTTCCTGCTCCGGCATCCGGTCAACGGCCGCGTCGCCGGCGCCGGCCGGTCGTGCGGGGACGACCGGATCCGCGGGGGGCGGTGCCGTATCGTCCGTGGGTTTGCGGCCTGTTCCGGCGCCGGCAGCGGGACGGCGGTCCGCCAGGGACCGCCCCTCCAGGCCGGAACGGCCCCGGCCAGGTTCGCGCACCTGTGCCCCGCGCACATCGAGGACCTGCCCGGCCGGCCCGGCGCCGCCACCGTGGCCAACGACCAGGCATCGCGCATGCATGGCGGGACCGTGCTCGACTTCCGGCCCACGAGCAGGTCCTCCAGTCGTACGCCGACTTGTGGCTCACCCGTGACCGGGGCGGACTACGCGGACGCAGGTGACTTCCACCAGGCGCTGGTTGCCCTCGGATTCTGCGAGACCCTCGCTCAGCGCCTGTAGCCACAGTGCCGCGCTTCCCGCAGGGCCTGCACTCATCAACCTTGCACGCCTACCTGCGGCGGCCTGTAGCCCCTTGGGAGCCTCGCTCGCAGGGAGGGCACGACCATCTCTCGCTTCGCCTATCGGCGGAGATCATTTCCCGGACAATGGGCTGAGGGAGCCGTGCAGTGCGGTTACCTGAGGGACGCGAATGGGTTCGAGAAGGAGGTCAGGTCGCTCACGCGGACCAGGCTGAGCTCGCTGGGTTCGATCTTGGAGCCGGACAGGACCAGTTCAGTGCTCTCGACGCATCCCCGTGCGAGCCAGTAACGGTTGCTGCTGTTGCGCCAGAGTTCGAACGTCAAAAGCCCGCTCCAGGCCTCGCTGGTCTCTGCATTGCCGGAGGAGGCGCTGAGGACCGTGACGTGCTGGACCTGGGGGTCGAAGTGCGGAGAGCCGAACCACAGCCACACATGGAGGTCGCCGGTGGCTCGGTGGTAGCCGTGACCCGTGACCTGCCGTGATTCCGGCCAGTCGGCGTCGACAGCGAAGACGCTGAAGCCTTCTGCCGAGCCACAGGCATGCTGCCACCGCAAGAGAACCGGCGGGACCGTGGTGCGTCCTTCGCACGGCCCGGGCGGCAGACCCAGCAGGAGGTCAGGTGAACCGTCCGCGCGCAACGGCTTCTTCGAGCGTCTCGGGGTGCAGGCTGGGAACGTCACCGAGCTGCTTGGTGCGGGCAAGGTAGGCACGCTGGGCTTCCAGAGACTCCGGCGTCGTAGTGGTCGACAACCACTCGGCGCCCTCGAACCGCAGCCCTTCTTCAAGCGGAAGGGAGCCACCCTCGCGGACAGCGCGCTTCACCGCCCGGACGGCCGCTTTCGGCCGCCGGCCGAGCCGTGCGGCGTGCTCGATGGCCTCTTGGAGCAGCACCTCGGGTGGTACGACCCTGTCCACCAGGCCCATCTCATGGGCCTGGGTCGGGCTGATGGGCGTCCCCTCAAGAGAGATCTGCAGTGCCCGACGTCCGCCCAACAGGCGTGCCAGCCGCTGGGTGCCTCCGGAGCCGGGCGGGAACCCGAGGAAGATCTCCGGTTGGGAGATGCGAAAAGGGCCGTTGGCCATGAAGCGATAGTCACAGGCCAGAGCCAGCTCGAAGCCCCCGCCGCCGGTGTCGCCGTTCAGGGCCGCGACCCAGACGGCCGACGAGGTCTCGATTGCGTGGAAGACGTCTTTCATCTGCTCCCAGGCCATGAGCCCCACCAACGGCGAGCGGGCAAGCACCGCACTGCCACCCGGAATTCTGAGAGCCGCGCCGGTCACCTTGAGCCCGGCACGGATGATCGAGGCGCTCAGCTTGGGAGATCGCTTCGCGCCCCCGTAGATCAGCCGTACATCGAAGTGGGCGAGGAACCGCGATGAGTGAGTGCCTGTGAGCACGACCGCGCCCACGTGCGGATCACGGTCCGCTCGTCGTACCAGCGCCCCGAGTTCCAGGACCATCTCGCGGGTCATGAGCGCGGACGGGGGGTTGTCCAGCCGTGCGACAAGGACATGGCCATGTTGCTCGACGAGGACCGTCTTCTTCGTCATCTTGCCTCTCCGGGGCGGGTGGTAGGCACCTGGGTACGGCTCGGACAGAGCGGGAAAAGCCTGGGAAGGCTGGTACGGGTGTCGCCGAGAGCCTCATGGTCCGGACGCTGACCGGCCGGTCAGCGTCCGGACCGCCGGGACGGCTCAGCCCTTGGGCAGGGCGTAGGTCCGCGCCGCGGGCACCTCGTGGGCCGGTTCGACGTTCGTGAGGCCACCGGGGGCCGTCTTCGCCGGCTTGTGGATGAAGCTCCGGTACGTCGCCGGCTTGGTGCGGTCCGAGAAGTCCAGCGGCACGCCCAGCACGGTGAGCCGGGACTGCTTGCGGTGGGCGGCGGCTATGCCCTCGCGCGTCAGGTCCTTCGCCTTGCAGGCCGCCTTGAGGTCCTCGCCGAGGACGCTGATCGCGTTCCAGCCGCTGACGACACCCGGGTCGAGCAGGTCCTTCGGGTACTTGGCCTTGTAGTCCTTGGCGAGCTTCTGCATGGCGGGGTTGTCGGTGAACGCCGGGGCGGGACTAACCACCTGGAGCATCTTCTCCAGGGCGGGTCCGACCGGGGTCGCCAGCAGCTGCGGGGCGAAGCCCGGCGAGCTGGTGAGGACCGGGACGGCGAAGCCCGCGGCGGCGGCGGTGCCGACCAGGGCGGCCGTCTGACGCGGACCGGCGCTGATCAGGATCGCTTTGACGCCGGCTTGCTTGAGCGCGGTGACCTGGGCGGTCAGGTCCTGGTCGGTGGGCTTGATCTTCTGCCCGACGACCTTCAGCTTCGCCTTCTTCGCCGCGTAGGTGGCACCGGCGAGCGCGTTCTTGCCGTACTCACCCTCGAAGTAGACGTGGCCGATCTTGTCGCCCGCCTTCAGCTTGGCCGTACGGACGACGTGGTCGACGCCGTTGATCATGTCGATGTCGTAGGTGGAGCCGACCACCTGGACGTACTCGCCGCCCAGCAGGGTGGAGGCCCAGGCCATCGGGAACGTGAGCAGGTGCTTGGACTCGAGCTCCTGCGACAGCGAGGACACCACCGGGGAGCCGACCATCTGGGACACGGCGGCCACATTCGGCTCGGTCTCGGTGAACGCGGACACGGCCTTCTGGACGTCGTAACCGTGGTCCTTGACGGTGATTTTGACGGTCCGGCCGCAGATGCCGCCGGAGGCGTTGAGCTGGTCGACGTACAGCTGCTGGGCGTTGACGATGCTCTTGCCGAGCGAGGCGTACGGGCCGGTGAGGTCGGTGAGCGCGCCAAGGGTGATGGTCTTCTCCGTCACTCCGGGGCCGGTCTTGACGCCGTCGCTGCCGGCGCTGCTCGCGTCGGTACCGCTCTTGGTGCTGCAGGCCGTGGCGCTCAGGGCGAGTGCGGCGATGACGGCTGCGGCCGGGGCAAGTCGGGTGCTTCTCACGGGGTGTGCTCCTTCGGGGCGGTGCGGGTGCGGAGAGGGAAACGCCGGGTGCGGGGGGAGTCGTCGCCCTTGCGGCGCGGCCGTCTGTGGGCCAGTCCGGCCAGGCCGCCGGGGGCGAAGATCAGAACGAGGACGATCGCGGTGCCGTAGAGGTAGCGGGCCGCGTCGCCCGGGGAGACGCCGGATCCCGTCGTGCCGGGAGCGGTGAGCAGGGGCAGGTCGTCGGCGTACTTGGTGAGGAGGTGGGGGATCAGGGCGACGAAGACCGCGCCGCAGGCCGCGCCGCCCACCGAGCCGAGCCCGCCGATGACGATCATCGCGAGGTAGTCGATGGACAGCAGCAGGCCGAAGTGGTCGGGGACGACGCGCTTGAACACCAGGGCGAGCAGGGCGCCCGCGGCACCCGCGTACATCGAGGAGACGATGAACGCGCAGGCGCGGTAGCGGGTGAGATGGACTCCCATCACTGCGGCGGCGACCTCGCTGTCGCGTACGGCGCCGAGGGCGCGGCCGGGGCGTCCGCGCAGGATGTTGCGGGCGGCGAGCCAGGCCACGGTCACCAGGGCCAGGCCGACGTACCACAGGCGCTCCAGCCCGCCGAAGGGGACGCCGAGGACGGCGAGCCCGTCGGGGGAGGTGTCGGTGAAGGAGAAGCCGAGGATGTCCAGCGGCGGTACGGAACGGCCGTTGAAGCCGCCGGTGACCTGCGGGGCGTTGAGCATCATGTGATGGCCGAGGAAGACCAGGGCGAGGGTGGCGATGCCCAGGTACATGCCGCGTAGCCGGCCGGAGATGGGGCTGAACAGGCCGCCCGCCGCGCCGGCGAGCACGATCGCGAGCACGAAGGCGAGGACCGGCGGGAGCCCGAGGCCGTACAGGCTGCCGGCACCGGTGCCGGACGGCTCCGCCGCCAGCCACACATAGCCGTACGCGCCGACGGCCAGGAAGAAGGCGTGGCCGAGGGAGAGCTGGCCCGTCGTCCCGGAGAGCAGGTTCAGTCCGATGGCGCCGATGACGGCGGCCATCGCGAACAGGCCCGTCTGGAGCCAGAACGACGTGACGTAGAAGGGGAGCGCGAGCAGGACCAGTACGCCGGCGGCCACAGTGGCCGCGCGCCGCCCGCGGGGGGAGAGCCTGCCGGACCACCTGGCCTGGGCGGACGGGGAATCGGCGGTCGCGGGGGCGGGAGCGGCCAAGGTGTCGACGGTGCCAGTGGTGTCACTGGAGCCCGTGGCGTCGAGGGAACCAGTGGTGTCGCGGGTGTCAGACACGGGTCAGCTCCTTCGATCCGAAGAGACCGGTGGGCCGGACCAGCAGCACGAGCACCATCACGAGGTAGGGGGCCACATCGGAGAATCCGGCGCCGAGGACGCTCAGTTCGCTCTGGTAGCCGGCGGCCATCGCCGCGGTCAGGCCGATCACCAGACTTCCGACGAGCGCGCCGACTGCCGAGTCCATGCCGCCGAGGATCGCCGCGGGGAAGGCACTCAGGGCGATCTGACTGGTCGTACGGTCGAGTCCCGGCGCGGGGAACGCAGCGAGGAACACGGCGGCGAGCGCGGCCAGCGCCCCGGCGACGCACCAGGCGATGAGCCGTACGCGGTCCAGCCGTATCCCCATCAGGGCCGCGGCTTCCGGGTCGGCGGCGGCGGACCGCATGGACAGGCCCCAGCGGGACCAGCGGAAGGCGGCGAAGAACGCGCTGATGACGACGACCGCGACGACGATGCTCGCGAGGCGGGCGTCGGCGACGGTGATGCTGCCGAGCCGGGTCACATCCGCGCCCCAGGGGTCGCCCATGGTGAGGTAGTCGGCGCCGACCTGCCGGTTGAGTTCGGTGCTGAGCAGGACATCCACGCCGATGGTGAGGATGGTCAGCGTGTGGATCTCCGCGCCGCGCAGGCCGCGGGTGGCCAGCAGCTGGACGAGTCCGGCGAGAGCTGCGGCGAGGGCGGCGCCGACGAGGACGGCGGAGACGAAGCCGATGGCGTCGTGGAGGCGGGCCGTGACATAGCCGCCGAAGAGCAGCAGGGAGCCGTGCGCGAAGTTCATGACGCCGGACGCCTTGAAGATCACGACGAAGCCCAGGGCTATCAGCGCGTAGACGGAGCCGAGCGCCAGTCCGTTGAGGACGGTTTCGGTGAGTTTGATCATGATGCTTCCTCCGAGTCGCGCTCGGTGTCCGGGGCGGTGGCCTCGGCGGTGTCCGTACCGGTGTCCGGGTCCGTGTCCGTATCCGTGGCAGATTCCGGTTCCGGCTCGGCTTCCGGTTCCGGCTCGGTGTCCTGGACCGGCGTGCCGAGATACGCGCTGATGACCGCCGGGTCGTTCTGGATGCGTTCGGGCGGCCCGTCCGCGATGAGGCGGCCGAAGTCGAGCACGGTCACCGAGTCGGCGATTCGCATGATCAGCCCCATGTCGTGCTCGACGATGAGGATCGAGATGTTCAGGGCGTCACGCACCCGGGCGATCGTCTCCGCCATCGCCGAGCGCTCGGTGGGGTGCATGCCGGCGACCGGCTCGTCGAGCAGCAGCAGTCTGGGCTCCATGCAGAGCGCACGCGCCATCTCCACCCGCTTGCGGTCGCCGTACGAGAGTCCGCCGACCGGCTTGTCGAACGCCGGGCCGAGGCCCAGGAAGTCGGCGATCTCGGCCGCGCGCTCCCGGTGGCGGCGCTGCTCGCGCACCGTGCGGGGCAGCCGCAGCGCGCTCGCCGTGAAGCCTGCCCGGGTCAGCCGGTGGCGGCCGAGCATGAGGTTGTCGGCGACGGTCCCGTGGGTGAGCACGATGTTCTGGAAGGTGCGGGCCACGCCGAGCTGAGCGATGCGGTGCGGTGCGAGGCGGGTGAGGTCCTTGTCCGCGTACCGGACGGCTCCCGCGGTGGCGCGGTAGACGCCCGAGATGACGTTGAAGCAGGTCGACTTGCCCGCGCCGTTGGGGCCGATGAGCGCGTGGATCGTGCCGGGCGCGACCGTGAAGGACAGGTCGTCGAGGGCGACCAGGCCGGCGAAACGCACGGTCAGGCTCTCGACCGTGAGGGCCGGGACCGGGTCGGGCCCGCTGTCCGGTCGGGGGGTCGTGGCGGCCTCGGGGGGCGTGGCCGTCGTGCCGATGCTCATCCGTTCCACCTGCCAAGCTCGGTCAGCCCCGGTCCCGTCACGGAGGGAGCGCTCGCGGCCGTCGCGTACGCGGCGTCGCCGTCCGCGTCGGGCGCGCCGCAGCCGGTCTCGTACGTCTCGCCCAGGTACAGCCGTCGCACCTCGTCCGCCGCGGCGAGGTCGGCCGATGCCCCCTCCAGCCGCACCTGGCCGACGTCCAGCACCGACGCGCGGTCGGACAGTTCCAGGGCCATCGCGGCGTTCTGCTCGACGAGGAGGATCGAGGTCCCCTGGGCGTTGATCTCGCGGATGATCTCCGAGATGCGCCGGACCATCAGCGGCGCGAGCCCCAGTGAGGGCTCGTCGAGGAGCAGCAGCCGTGGCGCCGCCATCAGCGCGCGGCCCATCGCGAGCATCTGCTGCTCGCCGCCGGACATCAGCCCGGCGGCCTGCCGCCGCCGCTCGGCCAGCACCGGGAACTGCGCGAAGACGCGCTCGCGGGCCGCCCGCAGCTCGGCGCGGGAGCGGCGTGCCGACCCCAGGAACCCGGCCCGGAGGTTGTCCTCCACCGAAAGGGCGCCGAAGATCCGCCGGCCCTCGGGCACCTGCACCACCCCGGCGGCCACGGACCGCGCGGCGTCTCCGCTCAGCCGTACGCCGTCGAAGTGCACCGTGCCGCGCTCGACCGTGCCGCGGTGCAGTGCGAGGGTCCCCGAGACCGCACGGAGCAGTGTGGACTTTCCCGCTCCGTTGGAGCCGAGTACGGCCACGATCCGGCCCTGCGGAACGGTCAGTGACACCCCGTGGAGCGCCTGCACGGACCGTCCGTAGCTGACGTGCAGATCGCTGACCCGAAGGGTCCCGGCCTCGGGCTCTGCCTCGGGCTCTGCCTTGGACTCTGGTGGGCTCATCAGGGCGTTCTCCTTGCTCATCGTCGAGCGGGCGCGTGCCGGGCGCCGGACTGGAGCGCAACGAGACCACGGCAGTAGCAGGGCGTCCATGGACTGGGAGCGAGCCGCTGTCAGCTCCCAGCCGAAGCGTGATCCGCTTGTAAGGGGGCACAATCCGTACCTCCTGCTGTGCGCGGATCATCACGATTTGACGGACGTTTCGCCTCAGGGGATGACCGACTGCTTAGCATGTGGATCCTTGAAGTGCGCTCCATGGGCAACGCCGATCGCCGGCCGGTGGAGTCACCAGCTGCGACCCGCGCGGCGCAAGACATGGCGACCCGCCGTGGTGTTCTCGCACGCCCCGTCCGTCTGGAGGGTCCATGCACACCAGTTCCGTCCCTGGCGCGGTCCGCCCCCGCGTCACCACCGTCAGCACCGCCGGTCCGCGGCCTGGTGCCGCCGCCGTCGGCCCACCGCCCGGCGCCACCGCCGTCGGGTCGCCGCCGCCCCTGCCCGAGTCCGCCGACGAGCCCTCACCGCACCAGCTCTTCGACCACGCCTGCAGGTGCCTGCTCGGGCGCAGCCAGGCATTCAGCGACACCGTGGTGGACCAGATCCGCACCGAGGTGCCCTACTACGCCGACCCGGTGCTCGCACCGCCCGACCTGCCGCAGTCCGTGTACAAGGGCGTACGCACCACCCTGGACGCCGCCCTCGACCCGGGCCGGATCGTGGACGTCGAGCGCTACACCCGTGAGCTCGGCATCCGCCGGGCCGAGGAGAGCCGCCCCCTCGACGAGGTGCTGCACGCCTTCCGGGTCGCCGGATCCGAGGTCTGGAGCGGGATCATCGGCGCCGTGGAGCGGGACGGTCTCGGCGACCAACGCCACCTCGTGCGCGTGGCCGAGCTGGTGTGGAAGAGCAACGACCGCGACTGCGTCCTGCTGGCCGACGCCTACCGCCAGGTCGCCAAGGGCCTGGCCAGCCGCCACAACGAGCGTGTACGCCTGATCCTCGCCGCCGTACTGGAGAGCCGCAACGACCCGGCTTTCATCCTGGACGCGGCGTCGATCCTCGACCTGCCGCCCGACGGACGCTTCGCGGTCGCGGAGATACGGGCCACGCCGCCCCTGGGCCGCACGCCCGACGCCGTTCCGGAGATCCGCGGCATGCGCGTCCTGCGCCACACCGGGGGCCGGCGCGATGTGCTCGTCGCCCATCTCGGCGACCGCCCGCTCGACGCGCTTGTCTCCGCGCTCGAGGCCGGTCCCGGCATGCGCATCGGCGTCAGCCCGGTCGTCCAGGGTCTGGAGAACCTGCCCCGGGCGAGGGACATGGCCGGACTCGCCGTGCGCACCTGCCGGGGAGACGGCGAGGTCGCCCGGCTCGACGCCCGTCTGCCCGACGGTCTGCTCATGTCACGGCCCGACCTGTCCGCCGAACTCGCCCTGCGGGTGCTCCGGCCGCTGTACGACCTGGAGCCCGCCGACCGCGAAACGCTGATCGACACGCTCGGGGTGTGGATCGAGAAGGGCGGCTCGGCGGTCCAGGCGGCCCGGCACATGCTGTGCCACCGCAACACGGTACTGAACCGGCTGCGCCGCTTCGAGCAGCTCACAGGGCTCGAACTGTCCCGCCCCCGCGACCTCGTACGGCTCACGCTCGCGTTCGACGCACTCCAACTGCTCGGGCCCACGGCCGTCCTCGGCTGCGCGGACGCTTGGGGTCGCGAGGTGGACGGCTGAGGCTGCGGGGTGCGACGTATGCCCGCCGGAGGCATGCGATGCGTGCCCCGGCACGGGCCGCCGCGCATGCGCCTCGGCTGTGCCGGCGGCCGTACCGCCGTGGTCGGTTCCCTTCCCGCGGTGGCTGAATGGGCATCAGCACAGTCACCGCCCTCCGACGTTGGGAGCGGACAACGGCGTGCCCCAAGCGCGTGGACTGACTGGTCGGTACGTGCTCTGGTGAGCGCCGATCAGGGGCAATGCCGTCAGGGGCAATGCCCGCGCAAGGCATCGCCCGAGCCAGGCGATGCGCGCATCCCTGCCCGCCAGGAGAGCTCCATGGCCCATCAGCACGTCCATCCGCACACCCCCCAGCTCCATCAAAGACCCCGGCCCCACTCGCCCGGGATATTCTTCGCCCTCGTCAACGGACTGACCTTCGCCGTCCACCTCCTGCTCGCCTGCACCGCCGAAGACCTGCTGGCCACGCGCATCGCCGGCCAGATCACCTTCGGCGTCGTCGCACTTCTCGCCCAGGTTTTGCTCCTGCTGTGGACGGCGGCGCGCTATGACCGCGCCCCCCACGGCCCAGCCCCTTACGACGGGACCCCCTACGGCGAGGCCTCGTACGATCCGCAGGGGGAGCGCTGATGCTTCCTCAGATACTGCTTGCCGCAGGGGCACCCGGCACCCTCAACCTGGACACGGACACCCGCTCCTGGGTCCTCGTCGGCTTTCTGACGTTCATCGTCCCGATGCTGCTCATCTGTGTGCTCAACGGCCCCGAGCGCGACCGGGTCAACGACTTCTACACCGCGGGCCGCAGGCTGCGCCCCATGCAGGGCGCCATCGTCCTCTCCGGCGTCTATCTCTCCGCCGCGACCGTGCTCGGTACCACGGGAGCCGTCGCGGTCTTCGGCTTCGACGGCCTGTTCATCGCCCTGTGCACCGTGCTGTCGCTCGGCGTCCTGCTCCTGCTGTCCGGTCCGCTGCGCGAGCGCGGCAGCTACACCCTCGGCGACACCTTCGCCCTGCGCGCTCCGGGGCCCGCCGTGCGGATCGCGGCCGCCGTCGTCACGCTGAGCGCCTGTATCCCGTATCTGATCGTCCAGCTCTCGGGCGCGGGCCGGACCACCGCCATGCTGCTCGGCCTTTCCGGGCCGGGTGCCGAACAGACCGTCATCGTCATGATCGGTGCGCTCGTCGTCTGCGCCACGGCCTTCGGCGGGATGCGAGGCATGATCGCGCTCCAGATGATCAAGACGGTGTTCCTGCTCGCCATGGCGCTCGCCGTGGCCGCGGTGCTGCTCCACCGCTTCCACTGGAGCGCCGACTCCCTCATCGACACCGCCGCTCGGGGCAGCGGCCGCCCCGAGGGCTATATGCGTCCCGGCTTGCGCTTCGCCGCCGGCGGCCCGGTCGAGAGCACGCTCGACTTCATCGGCCTGATGATCACCGTGGTGCTCGGCGTGGCGTGCCTGCCCCATGTCGCCACCCAGCTCAACACCGCGCCCGACCCGGCCGCCGCCCGACGTACGGTCCGTCACACCATCGGAATCGTCGCCGCCGTCTGCCTCATCACCACCGTGATGGGCTTCGGTGCCGCTGCGGTGATCGGTGCCCCCAAGATCCTGGCCGCCGATCCTGGAGCCACCAGCAGCCTGCTGATGCTCACCGGCGATCTGGCGGGAGGATCGTCGGCGCGGACGGGCGAGGCATGGCTCGTCGTACTGGTCGCCTGTGCGGTGTTCCTCACGACGCTTGCGGTCGTCGCGAGCGTGACCCTGGCGGCGGCGGGCGCCGTCGCCCACGATCTCGTCACCAACGTGGTGCGCCGCGGGCGTACCACCGAGGGCAGGGAGGTGGCCGCGGCCCGCATCGCGTCAGCCCTGATCGGGGTACTGAGCATCTGCTGTGCTGTGTGGGTCCACGGCTGGAACATGGGCTTCCTGTCCACGCTCTCCCTGGCGGTGGCGGCCTCCTCCCTGCTCCCGGCGCTGGTATACGCGTTGCTCTGGCGCGGCTTCACGCGCCGGGGGCTGCTGTGGACGCTGTACGGCGGTCTGGGTTCCGCGATCGGACTCCAGGTATGCAGCCCCGTCTTCTCGGGCAACCCGATGGCGCTGATGCCCGAATGGCACATCGACTGGTTCCCGCTCCAGACAGTCGCCCTGGTGTCCCTGCCCGTCGCGTTCCTGCTCGGCTGGCTCGGCAGCGTGACGGGACAGCGGCATACGGGCCCGGTGGCGGAGGTGCCGGCCAAGCCTGACGCACTGACACACTGACGCACGAAGGCGGCGGCCGACGGAGCGCCCTCACCCACTCCACCGACCGCCGCTCAGGGACGCCGCCCCGCGCCGACCACGACTGAGGCAGCCGCGACCTCATCGAAACGCCGGCCCACTCACGCAGCCAGGAGAGAAGCCCACGCTTCCGTATCGCCCCCCCGGGGGGGGCGCGCTTCAGTGAGCCATTTCCAACCTGTGCAGGTCAGTGGCGCGGTGAAGGCCGGTAGCCGGCCCACCTCGCCGTCCTGATCCGCATCCACCGCCACCAGCGACGATCCCGTTGGCGCCGACGCAGCCGGATGCCCGGCGCGACGGTGCAGCCCCGCTGCGCGAGCAGGGGCCGCACCTCGCCGATGGCGCGGGCGATGGTGGAGCGGCCCACGCCGAACCAGCAAGCCAGCAGGTCATGAGTCGTGCCATGGCGCAGACTCACCAGGGTGGCCAGCAGTCGGTCGACGAAGACGAACTTGTGCTTCGCCCCGGCTCCCACCGCCCGCCGCCGCGGCCGAGCCGTCAGGCGATCCTGATGCTGCTCGTGCCACAACGGCCCCACCTCAGCGACGAGTTCAGCGATCACATCCGGCGACAGCCCAGTGATCCGGTACTCCGCCACGATCAACTCACGCGCCCCAGCCCTCATCATGCCCAGTTCCTCAAGAATCAGGGGTGGTTCGGGATGACCAGGCACGGCTGATACCAGACTGCTGCCCAATAGCGACGGTCCGGGAGGACCGGGCATGGCTGATGCACGATTGCTGTTGTTATGGCTTTCGTTGAATGGCCACCTGGTCCTCCGGGACGCTCTGTGTTGCTGATTGAGATCTGCGGTCATTACTGGTGATCCTGGTTATCCATAGCTGCGGAATGGGCCCGGTCGGTCCTTCTGGGATGCGGCCTCGGGGAACATCGTCCAGCAGTCATAGGTGAGAACGATCATGGTCGGCTAGCACAGTGATCCACTTCGCCGCTGGTTGCTGTCTCGTCGCTCATCCCAGGACCACGCCCCGACCGGCGTAGAAACGCTCCAAGCGGCGCCAGGGGACCGGCGTGTACTCCTGGCTGGCTCCGGGGAGCCCTGACGGGTTGTGGATCACGACGTTCTCCTCACTGGTCCCCACGGCGAGGACCAAGTGACCGCCCCGCGAGGGTGGTTGGGTGGTCTCGAGACATCCCACGCGTCTACTTCGTCAAGCGGCTTGAGCGGGGAGGTCTGCCACAGGCTGACTGGCGAAGGCCTTCGTCTCGTCGTAGTGCTCTGCGCGTTGGAGGCAGTGGAAGAGCATCCCCATGAAGCGGTTGAAGAGATTGCGCTGGGCAGCGACGTGGCGGTCACCAGCTGCTTTGCGGCGGTCGTAGTGAGCTCTGGCGCCTGGTGAGCTGGTCAAGGAGGCGAATGCCCACACGTAGCCGGCGGCGGCAAGCCGCTGATTCTTGACCCGGCGGCTCATCACTGTGCAGCTCTTGCCGCTCGCCCGGGTGACTGGTGCACTGTCGGCATAGGCCTTCAAAGATCCGGCGGTCGCGAACCGGGCCCGGTCGTCGCCGATCTCGGCAAGGACTCGGGCACCGGTTAATGACCCCAGGCCCGGAAAGCTGGAGATGAGGGAGCGTCGGGGTGCTGTTCGAAGGCCTCTCTGGTGGCGGCTTCGAGCTGGTCGGCGTTGGTGCAGGCGGCCTCCATCTGCCGCAGCAGGGCCGTCGTTTGGCGGCCGAAGGCCTCCTCCACCTGGGGGAGTTGGTGGAGGTACTCGCGGTGGAGGACCTCATGGAGCCGGTCGGCCTCGGCTTCGATGCCGCGCTGGCGCCCGGCTTGCTTCAGCAGGGACTGCAGACGTCGGCGCGTGAGTCGGGCCGCCGCTGTCGGCGTCGGGGCCGCGGCCAAGATGGTCCGGGCCTCGGGCGAGCAGATACCCTCGCGCTTCTCGGCGAAGGCGGCAAGGATCGCCGGGTAGAACTCTCGCAGTTGGGAGCGGAGTTTGTTGTGTGCTTGGACCCGGTCCCAGACCGCGTCCTGCTGGGCACGTGCCAGCACCGCGATTGCCTGGGCCAGCTCGGAATCCTTCGGCAGGGGCCGGTGGACGGCCATGTCGGTCCGCAAGATGTTCGCCAGGGCAGCAGCGTCGATGGCGTCCGACTTCTTCCTCGCGACGGAGTGCCGATCTCGATAGCGGGCCACAGCCAGCGGATTGATCGCGAACACTGGACGTCCCGTCGCGCGCAGGCAGGCGACCAGCAGCCCCCGGGACGTCTCGATCGCGACCGGAATCGGGTGATCTTTGCTGTCGCCGTGTTCGGTCAGCAGGGCTGTGAGCTGGGTAAATCCGGCAGGATCGTCGCTGATGCGTAGCTTGGCCAGCCGTGTTCCACCGGCGTCGACCAGCGCGACATCGTGGTGGTCTTCCGCCCAGTCCACCCCGCAAAACACTGGCGCCGGTAATCCTGCGAACTCCATCGTGTTCTCCCTCGTTCTGGTGTTTCCGCAGGTCAGAGCCTGTGCAGGGTGCGCGTGCTCCCTAATGGAAGTGCTCAAGGCACAACATCCCACCAGCCGTTCGCAACCCCAGCGAGCTGCACGGTCCTTCGTCTTCGTGAGAGCTCTCGGGCTCGCGACGCGATGAAAGGTGTTCCCTGCAGTTGGCTCAGGCCACGACCATCGAAGCCCTTGGTTCGTACCGCCGGGTGGCGCGATCCGAACCGGGTCTTTTGAGACCACCGGGAGGCGTTCATGTCTTCGTGAGGTGGAGTTGTGCCCACCTCGCGCACGAACGAAGAACGGTTCCGGCCGGAACCAAATCGCTCTCAGTAGAGGACTTTCTGCCCAGGTGGCGGATGAGATCTCCGTTCTGGCCGAAACCGCTGCCGGACACCGGACGCAGGGAAGGCCCGTCTGCACCCAGAGCTCGAAGGCTCGGACGCGCACAAGGACTCAGCCCTGCAGCCGGTGCTGAAGCGAGCCTCGCGGTCTGTCGAAAGAGCTCCCACTCGGGATTCGGATAGCGATGACTCGCTTCGCTGCCCATTAGGTGGCGGATCGTCTTGTGGACGGAGATCATCACGAGGCGTCCGGCCGTGAGGTGCCGGGAGATCTCCTCGACGGGCAGTTCCCGGGCCGGGATGGCGGTGATGCCCCACCGGTCGGTGACGTGGTCGGCGAACGGGGCGTAGATCAACCCTTTGACGTTGTCGCCGTCGCGGACGTAGGCGCCCGCCTCCGCCAGGTCCCGCACCAGCGGCACTGAGGGCGGTACGGGGTGGCCGAAGTGGTCCAGGGTCATGCGCGGGCATGCCACACCGCACGTCCGCGGCGCCCAGAACGCGTACTCCTCGGCGGTGTCGGCGCCGGACTTGGGCCACAGCGGGTCATCGGCGGCGCTCCTGGTCCCGGTGATGAACTCCGGGACCAGGGCGGCCGACTCCCATCCCTGATCTTGCGTGGGTATCCCCGGCTTCAGCCGGGGAGGGAAACGCATCTCAGGACTGCTCTGATGCGCAGGTCACAGCGGACGTTTTTGCTGCTCGATGTACTGACGGATCACGGTGAGCGGTGCGCCGCCACAGGAGCCGGCGAAGTAGGAGCGGGACCAGACGCCCTTGAGGCTATTGATCAGCTTCGACAGGGCGACCTTCGG
>NZ_JOFS01000036.1 GCF_000719285.1 Streptomyces bicolor
ACGGTGCTGGTGCGTCGCGTCGGGGGCGTCGGGACGGCACCGTGTCGTCGCGTCGGGGACGTCGGGACGGCACCGGCTCGTCGTCCCGTCGGCGTAGCGGCGAGGCCGTTTCGTCGTCTCGCGTCCGTCCGCACGGACCAGAACCGTCGTTCCGCCGACGTGCCGGCGCCCCCGGGCCGTGTCGCCACCGCCGTCCGATGCAGCCCGAAGCCACTGCCGCACAGGGCGACCAGCAGCGCGGCACCCTCCAGGGCGTATCCCGGATGCGCCGTCACCGCCGCCAGGCCGACCAGGGCCGGCCCCAGGACGAAGGAGATCTCGTCCAGGGTGCTCTCGAAGGAGAGCGCGGCGCTCACAGTGCTCTCCGGAGCACGGGCACGGCGGGCGAGAGCGACGAGCCGTGCGCGGGCCATGGGCCCGATCTGGGGCACCGTCGCTCCGGCCGCCGTCCCCAGCACGGCGAGCGCCGCCGTCGGGAGCCGCATGAGCGCCCCGGCGACCAGTGCGGCGATCGCGACGGCGTTGGCGAGGGAGAAGGCGAGCACGACCGTGCGCTGGCCGTGCCGGTCGGCCAGTCGGCCCACCAGCGGGCCGCAGGCCACCTGCCCGACGGCGAGCGCGCCGCCGGTCAGTCCCGCGGCCGCCAGGGAACCGCTCGTCCGCGCGACCAGGAGCACGCTGCCGAACTGGACGGTGGCGGTCGGCAGGCGCGCCAGGAAGGACATGACCGGCAGCGACGGGCCGGTCAGGCCGATCACCTGACGGTAGGTCTCCAGAGTGCCGCGCCGCCCGACCCTCCCGATCTTGCTCGCCTTGCCCGTCCGGCCCGCCTTCCCTGTCCTGCCCGTCTCCCCGGTCTGCTTACCGGTCTGTTCCGTCTTCCCCGTCGTTCGCATCGCTCGAAGCTAGGCACGCGCGCGGGCCCACGTGGAGGGGACGATGACACGAAGCGCGGCAGGGCGGGTACGTAGCTTTCCATGACACCTGAGCGACCTGACCCGACGGTGCCGACCGCCACCTACCGGCTGCAGTTGCAGCCCGCGTTCCCGTTCGGGGCCGCCGCGGCGGCCGTGCCGTATCTGGCGTCTCTCGGCGTCTCGCATCTGCACCTGTCCCCCGTCCTGGAGGCGGTGCCGGGGTCGGGGCACGGCTATGACGTCGTGGACCACGCGCGCGTGCGCGAGGAATTGGGCGGCGAGGAGGGGCTGCGCGCGCTGGCACGCACCGCGCGCGAGCACGGCCTGGGCCTGGTCGTGGACATCGTGCCGAACCACATGGCCATGGCCCCGCGCCACAACCGCGCCCTGTGGGGGGTGCTGCGCGAGGGCCCCAAGTCGCCGTACGCGCGGTGGTTCGACATCGACTGGGAGGCGCAGGGCGGCCAGGTTCTGCTGCCGGTCCTCGGGGGCCCGCTGGGCGAGGAGCTGGGCCGCCTGGAGGTCGACGGCGACGTCCTGCGCTACTACGACCACGTGTTCCCGCTGCGCGAGGGCACCGAGGAGCTGCCGCTGCCGCAGCTCCTGGACGCGCAGTGGTACCGGCCGGTGTGGTGGCGGCTGGCCCGTACGGAGCTCAACTACCGGCGGTTCTTCAGCATCTCGGAGCTGATCGGGGTGCGGGTGGAGGACCCGGAGGTGTTCGAGGCCACACACGCCAAGATCCTCCAGCTGCTCCACGAGGGCGTGATCGACGGCCTGCGCGTCGACCATCCCGACGGCCTGGCCGACCCCGACGGCTATCTCCAGCGCCTGCATGAGGCGACCCGCGGACGCTGGACGGTCGTGGAGAAGATCCTGTCGGACGGGGAGCACCTGCCGGCGTCCTGGCCCGTCGCGGGCACCACCGGCTACGACGCTCTGCGGCACGTGGACGGTCTCTTCACCGACCCGGCGGGCTTCGGGGAACTCCTGGGCCAGTACCGGAGGTTCGCGGCCCCGCAGACGGACCGCGGCGGCGACTGGGAGGCGACCGTGCGGCGGGCGGCGTACAAGGTGCTCACGCACGAGCTGGCCACGGAGATCGACCGGCTGACGCGGGTGGCGAACCGCGTGTGCGCGACGTCCACGCAGCCCGCGCTGCGCGACCGCGCGCCCTGGGCGCTGCGCACCGCGCTGCAGGAACTCCTCGTCCGGATGGAGGTCTACCGACCGTACGCCTCCGGTGACGCGGCCCGTGTCGTCACCGAGGAGGCCGCCGCGGAGGCGCGGCTCGCCTTCGTCGTGCCCGAGGAGGCCGGTGCGGTCGATGTCGTGCGCGAGCTGGTGCTCGGGCGGGCCGGTGACGGGCCGGAGCACGTGGAGTTCCGGACGCGGTTCGCGCAGACGGCGTCGGCGCTGCGGGCCAAGTCCGTGGAGGACACGGCGTTCTACCGCTATGTGCCGCTGCTGTCGGCGACCGAGGTGGGCGGGAATCCGGGGAACCCGGCGGTATCGCCCGACGAGTTCCACGCGTACTGCGCGCGCGTGCAGCGCGACTGGCCCCTGACCGGGACGGTGGCGTCGACGCACGACACCAAGCGCAGTGCGGACGTACGGGCCGCGCTGGCCGTGCTCACGGAGTGCCCGGAGCGCTGGGCGGACGTCCTGACGGAGGTGACGCGCGACGGTGAGGGCGTGCCGGACGCGCAACTGGCGTGGGCCGCCTGGCAGACGGTGTTCGGGCTGGGCGAGCCGGCCGTGGACCGTGTTCAGGAGGCCCTGCTGAAGCATGTGCGCGAGGCCGGGCTGTTCACGAGCTGGACCGAGCAGGAGCCGCCGTACGAGGAGGCGGTGGCGGCGTTCGTCGCGGCGGGGCCGTGCGGGGCGCCGGGCGAGCGCGTGGCCGCCTTCCGGAGCAGCCTGGACCCGCACATCCGGGCGAACGTGCTGGGCATGGCCCTGACCCAGCTGACCATGCCGGGCGTCCCGGACGTCTACCAGGGCACCGAGGGTGAGTACCGGGCGCTGGTGGACCCGGACAACCGGCGGGCCGTGCGGTTCCCGCACGAGGACCCGGGCGACAAGGGCGCGGTCACCGCGGCAGCGCTGGGGTTGCGCAGGCGCCGCCCCGGTGTGTTCGGCGACTCGGCGTCGTACGCGCCCCTGACCGCCGAGGGCCCGGCGGCCGCCCACTGTGCGGCCTTCGTGCGCTCCGGCGAGGTGGTCACCGCCGTGACCCGGCTGTCGCTGCGACTGGCCCGGGCGGGCGGCTGGCACGACACGCTGCTGCCGCTGCCGCCGGGCCGATGGGCCGATGTGTTCGCCCCGGAGCGGGAGTTCACCGGGCACGCGCGCGTGGAGGAGCTGTTCGAGCGGCTGCCGGTGGCGTTGCTGGAGCGGGTCGGTCCGGAGGAGCGGACGGAGGGGCCGTAGTGCCGGTTCTCCCGGCGCGTACGACGTCACCACGCGCCGGAGCGTCATGCCGACGACCGGCTCGTACCCGCGCGCGCTCCCGGTGCTCGTGCCCGACGGCCGGCGCGTGGTGACGGGCGGCGACGCAGGCCGGCTGTCCGGTTCCGGCGACCCTCCTGGCGGTCGGCGGGCAGTGATCGGCGGGGCGTACGCCTCGTACCGTCACTCCTGAGGCGCGGAGGCCGTCGGCGTGGAGCGGCCGGACGGGCCTCGCACTGCCGCTGTCGCCGACCGCCCCTGGCTGCCGGCGGCAAATGCAACTGGGCGCCCCCTGGAGCCTCCCCGTGAACTCCTTGACACATCAACGAGACCGTGGGGTACTGCGGATTGCGAAGCAGGGCGGACGTGACGGGGGTGAGTCTCCTGCCGGAGCTGCGCTACCCCACCCTTGCCGAACTCGTGCTGTCCGCCCGGGCGCTGGCCGCTCACCGACCCGACCTGTGCTCCCTGAGACAGGTGGGGACCTCCCGGGGCGGCAGACCCCTCCACCTGCTGTCCATCGGCCACGCCCGCCGCGCCGTCCTGGTGGTCGCGGGCGCACACGCCAACGAGCCGACAGGGAGCTCCACGCTCCTCGCGGTCGCCGAACGTGTCCTGCACGAGCGGGACCTACGGGCCGACATCTCCTGGCACTTCCTGCTGTGCGCGGACCCCGACGGGGCGACCCTGCACGTCACCCCGGCGCCCCGCAACCTGTTCGAGTACCACCTCGGCTTCTTCAGGCCCGCGGCCGCTGAGCAGCCGGAGTGGGCACCGGCCGCGCTGCCCCCCGGCCGGCTGCCGCCGGAGACCCGCGCGCTGACCCGGGTCATCGACGAACTGCGCCCCTACCTCCAGGTGACGCTGCACGGAACGGATCTGGGCGGCAGCTGGGTGCAGTTGACGAAGGACGTCCCCGGGCTCGCCGAGCCGTTCGCGAAGTCCGCGGCCGAGCTGCACATCCCGGTGGAGACCGGTGCCTCCGACGCGGCGGGCTGGCCGGCGGCCGGGCCCGGGGTGCATGTGATGCCGGCGCCGGGCGCGGGCGCGGCGTATCCGAGCATGCCGGACGACGCGCGCAACAGCACCTGGTATCACGTGCACCGGTACGGCGGACTGACCGCGGTCGTCGAGGTGCCGATGTGGGCGAGCGACCTGGTGGACGACCCGGCCCCGCATCCGGACCCGGCCGGGGCGATGCGGCGACTGGGATCCCGGCTGCTGCGGGACTCGCTGGAGGTGGAGCGGGTGCTGACCGAGGCGCTGCCCCGCCTGGACGGCGTCGACGGGCCCCTGTTGCGGGCCTCGAAGTGGGCGCTGGAACTCGTGCCGGGGCTGGCCGCCGACTGGACGCACACGCCGCCCGCCGACGACACCAGGGCTTACGTCGGGAGCGTGGACGCTTTCGGGCGCCGGCTTCCGCTGCGGGCGGCGGCCATGCTGCTGCGGGTCCTGCAGGAGACCGACGACCGCGCGGCACCGCGCCTCGAACACCTCGTGGCGACCTGGAGCGATGCCTTCGCCGAACGCTTCCGAGCCCGCTGGGTGCCCTTGGAGCACCAGGTCGAGCACCAGTCCCGCACGGTCGTCGCGGCGGCGCTGCACGCACGCGACCGGGCGATGTGAGACGGACCGGGCGGCGTAGGACGGACCTGCTGACGTGAGACGGACCTCGCGGCCCGCCAGGACGCCCGCGGCCCGCCAGGACGGCGCCACGCGCGCGTGCGGCTGGCCAGCGGCATACGGCGGCCCGAGCGGGCGTCTCGTCTTGAGAAACCGTGTCAGCCGTCCAGTGTGAACAGCGAGCCCGTCCGCGCGGTCAGCGCGCAGGAGTTGGAGAAGGTCTCCCGGTACTCGACGGACCGTCCGCCCCATGTCCCGCGCGCGTGGGCGGTGACCGGCGCGTAGATCATCGGGCAGAAGGTGTTCGTGGGCTGGAGTCGCTGGAGCCGGCTGACGTCGCCGTCCACCTTCTCGAGTTCCGCGCAGGCCTCGACCGCGCGTCCGTGGCCCTGGGGCGGGTCGCAGGAGAGGAGGATGCCGCGGCTGTGCCCGCCCTCGCCGCGCGTGCCGGATGGTCCGCCGTCACCACGCGTGTCGCCGCGCCCGCCGTCGCCGGGGGTGATCGTGAGGAAGAGCCAGCGGGTCGGCCCCGGCTCCAGGAGGGGGTCGTGCGCCGCCGCGGGCGCCGGGATCGCGCCGAGGACGAGGAGGGTGGTGGCGGCCGACAGGCCGACCCGTACGGCCTTCGCCGCGCGGGAGTCTCCGGTGAGGTAGCGCCTCGTGAGGGATTGCGTCATTCCCGATGCATCGGCACGGCGGCCCCGGCATTCCAGCCCGACTCACCCGAACGGGAGCACGCGGGCGCGTACCTGCCGGCGAGTTCGAACGTGGCGAGCACGACCCGCGCCTGGTACTCCACCTGGCGCGCGACCGGTATCCAGCGCGCCCCGCAGCCGTCGCGGTAGTCGTCGCACCACTCGTCCAGGAGGCGGACCAGTTCCGGCAGCACTCCGGCCGGGTCGCGTCCGGCGGCCGTCACGAGCTGGTGCAGCAGACCGGCCGTCCGCAGGGCGAGGCGCCGCCCGGCGATGCGCAGGGCGGCCAGATGGGCGGTGCTGAGCGGCGGGAGGGGGCGGGCGCCGCCGACGTCGGGGAGGTCGGGGTCCCAGGTGTCGGCGAGCCCGGGGCAGACCAGTAAATAGTCGTCCACCGGGGCGAGCAGCCGGGCAGTCTCCGGTCCGGCGGGAAGGTGCGGACGCAGGCGCTCCAGCAACCGCTCCAGGACACGCGCGTCGTGGCGCAGGGTGTGGCTCACCATGCGCAGGACCGTTTCCTCATCGGCGGGCGGAGTGCTGTCCTCCACCGCGGCCACACCCCACATGGGGGCCTCGACGACCGCCGTGACCGTGCCGTACCGGTGCGGATGAAACCACGTCGACTCGACGGCCGCCTCGGTGATCGCGGCGGCCAGATCGCCCCGGCGAGGCCTGGGGATCCGATAGACGGCGGGTCCCAGTTCCGGCCAGTACAGGGTGTCGTAGGGGCCGAGCTCACGCGGTATGCCGAGGCGGGCCGCGGAGTGCGCGACGCGCTGGGCGAGGCCGGGCAGGTCGTGGGTCAGCTCGACGAAGCCGCCGCCGACGTCCACGCCGTGCAGGGAGCACTGCAGGAAGGGCCGCAGTTCGTCCTGGAGGTCGAGCAGGGCGCGGGTCTCCGGCAGTGTGGCGGCGTCGGCGCCGTCGGGCAGCCATTCGGGCTGTTCCAGGAAGCCGGGCCGGAAGAAGTGCCGGAAGTAGCCTTCGAGGGCGTACGGGCCGTGCAGCCAGCCCTCGTTGCGGCGCAGGCCGTCCGGGTCCAGGCACAGCAGCAGGTTCCAGGTGGCGTCTGCGCCCTCGTGCAGGCGAGGGTCGGCGAGTATCCGTTCCGCCAGCCGCAGTACCGTCGCGCCGCCCACCGGTTCGTTGGCGTGCGGGCCGGCCACGACGAGAGCCTGGCGGGTGCCGTGGCCGACGGACAGCAGCCACAGCGGGTTGCCCGCGCGGGACGTCCCCGCGCGGCGCAGTCGGGCGTCGCGGGGACGGCGGGCGACGAGTGCGGCCGCCCGTGCGGCCAGCTCGTCGACGCTCGGGTAGCGGAGGAGTGGCGGCAGGGCACACCTCCACAATGTGGTGCCGTCGGTTCACCTGGTGTGCATGGTGTACGCACAGTCAGTCACGAGTTGACGAGTACGTCAACACCGCAGAGCGCAAAGCGACTTGAGCCAAGCGTCCCGTGAGGCCAGGGCCAGAACCGAGGTTCGCCTCAGTACGCGGCGAGCCGGAACGACATCCGCCCGAAGCCGACCTGGTCGCCCTCACGGACCACGACGGCGCCGATGACGCGTCGGCCGTTGACCGTGGTGCCGTTGGTGGAGCCGAGGTCGCGCAGGACCCATATGCCGCCCTGGTGGCTCAGTTCGGCGTGCACCCGGGAGACGGTCTCGTGGGTCAGCCGCAGCCCGTTGGCGGGGTCGCGGCCTATGCGCAGCGGATGGCCGGACGCGGGGTGGGGCAGCAGCAGCTTGGGCAGCCGCTCGGCCTGCCATGCCCTGCGCAGCCGTACGGTGAAGCCGGAGATCGCCTCGACGGTGCCGAACACCAGACGGGACACACGGCTCTCGACGGGGAGGTCGGCGGTGAGCACCGCGAGCTCGTCCGCGCGGCGGGCGGCGAGGGCGAGTTCCATGCGCCGCACGAACGTGTCGTGCGACAGCCGGCCCATGGCGACGCCGTCACGGAGCACCTGCAGCGCCTTGTCGCGCTCCGCGTCGGAGAGCCGCGCGGGGTACGTGTTGAACTCGAAGGACGACGTCACGGTGCTGATTGTCGGTCAGTGAACCCCCGGTGTCCAGAAAACGCGGAAACGGCGGCCACGCGCGCGTGCCCACCGGGGCCGGTCACGACACCCCGCCGCAAAAGGGAAGATTCAAAAGCGGATTGATCTCGTTTGAAGCACCATGGACGGGCTACATCACGGTGAGCAGACGAAGGGGAACCGTCCGTGCAGTTCGAGGTGTGGGCACCGCAGGCCGACCGAGTGACGCTCCATTGTGACGGCGCCACGCGCGCGTTGAAGCGCGATCCCGATCGCGCGGGATGGTGGTGGGGGGAGGCGGAGGCGCGGGACGGGACGCGGTACGGCTTCGCGCTCGACGACGGCCCCGTGCTGCCCGACCCCCGCTCCCGGCGGCAGCCGGACGGCCCGGACGGGCTGAGCGCGGTCGTCGACCACGAGCGGTACGCGTGGCGCGGCGAATGGGCCGGGCGCCCGCTGCCGGGCGCGGTGCTGTACGAGCTGCACGTGGGCACGTACACGCGCGAGGGCACGCTGGACGCGGCCGCCGGGCGGCTTGAGCATCTCGCCGAACTGGGGGTCACCCACGTCCAGTTGATGCCCCTGAATCCCTTCCCCGGGCGGCACGGCTGGGGCTACGAGGGGGTCTCGCTGTGGGCCGTGCACGAGCCGTACGGCGGCCCTGAGGCGCTGAAACGCTTCGTCGACCGGGCGCACGAACTGGGCCTGGGCGTGGTCCTCGACGTCGTGCACAACCACTTCGGCCCGTCCGGCAACTACCTGCCCGCCTTCGGGCCTTATCTCACGGACACGCACCACACCCCCTGGGGTTCCGCCGTCAATCTGGACGCGCCCGGGTCGGACGAGGTACGCGCGTATCTCGTGGAGAGCTCGCTGGCCTGGCTGCGGGACTACCGGATCGACGGGCTGCGCCTGGACGCGGTGCACGCGCTGGTGGACACGCGCGCGTGCCACTTCCTGGAGGAGCTGTCGACGGCCGTCGACGCCCTCTCCGCCGACCTGGGCCGGCCGCTGTACCTGATCGCGGAGTCCGACCTGAACGACCCTCGGCTCATCACCGCGCGCGAGGCGGGCGGTCTCGGTCTGCACGCCCAGTGGAACGACGACTTCCACCACACCCTGCACACCGCGCTGACCGGCGAGTCCCAGGGCTACTACGCCGACTTCGCCCGCGCCGGCATGGCGGGCCTCGCCAAGACCCTCACCGGCGGCTACTTCCACGACGGCACGTACTCGAGCTTCCGGGGCCGGCGCCACGGGCGCCCCCTGGACCGCACGCGTGTGGCGGCGCACCGCCTCCTCGGCTACGTCCAGACCCACGACCAGGTCGGCAACCGCGCCCAGGGCGACCGGCTCGCGGCCTCCCTCTCCCCCGGTCTGCTGGCCTGCGCGGCCACGCTGACGCTGACCGCGCCGTTCACGCCGATGCTGTTCATGGGCGAGGAGTGGGCGGCGGGCACCCCCTGGCAGTTCTTCACCGACCACACCGACCCGGAGCTCGCCGACGCCGTACGGCGGGGCAGGCGGCGGGAGTTCGCGGCGCACGGCTGGGCGGAGGAGGACGTGCCCGACCCGCAGGACCCGGCGACCCGCGACCGCTCCTGCCTCGACTGGTCCGAGCCGGAGAGTGAACCCCACGCGCGCGTGCTGGCCTGGTACCGCCGTCTCATCGCCCTGCGCCACGAGCAGCCCGACCTGACGGATCCCGACCTCGCCGACACCAAGGTGGCCTACGACGAGCAGGGGCGATGGCTCGCCTTCCGCCGCGGCGACGTACGCGTGGCCGTCAACCTCGCCAAGGAACCGGCGGCGATCCCGCTGGGGCCGCGCCAGGCCGACGTACTGGCCGCGTGGGAGCCCGTGGAGGCGCCCGGCGCGGACGGGGTGCTGCAGGTTCCCGGGGAGTCGGGCGTGGTGCTGCTGCAGAGGTGACGAGGGCTGTCGGACGCGGTGAGGGACGGGGACTGCCAGGCGGGGTTCGGGGCTGTCAGAGCTCCTCGGCCCCGTCCTCCTCGTCCTCCCTGAGCTCCGTCACCCGCTCCAGCAGAATCGCCTCCCACGCGTGGCGAAGCCGAACCCTCAGCAAGGGCAGTGGCGTCTCGCCCTTGCCGTCGAGGCGTTCCGCGAGGTGGACGACCGAGTCGCAGCGGGCGAGCCAGAGGCCGCGCAGGCAGGGGCGGGCGCCGTAGCCGGCGAGGGTGGCGGCGCGGACGGCGGCCGGGGAGCCGACGGCGAGGGCGAGGCCGGCGATGTCCTCGGCGGGGTCGCCGACGACGGTGTCGGCCCAGCCGAGGACTCCGCGCACCCGCCCGTCGGAGCTGACGACGAGGTGGTCGCCGGTGAGGGCATGGTGGACGAGGACCGAGGTGCCGGGCTGGGCCGCGAGTTGCACGGCGGCGGGCTGGGTGAGCTGGCGCAGGCGGGCGGCGTCGAACTCGTCGGCGGCGGCGAGGCGCCCGGCGGCGCGTTCGGCGGACCGGCGCAGGGCCTCCAGGGAGCGCGGGGCTGCGCGCGGCACGCCGAGCGTCTCGGCCTGCCGCACCGGGACCTCGCGCAGGCCCGTGAGCAGGCCGGCCAGGTCCGCCTCGCCGACCGCCGACACATCGTGCTGCGCACCCGACCCGCCGGGCACCTTGGTGTCGAGGGTGTAGGTCAGCCCGGGCGCCCACTCGCCGTACGCGACGCTCGTCGGGAGCGCGACCGGGACGTGCGGGCGGACGAGGTCGCGCAGGCGCAGTTCGCGGCGCTGGCGGACGGCGGCCTCACGGCCGGGGGCCAGGCGCAGCACATGGCGCGTGCCGACCCACCAGGTGGCGGGTTCGGCGCCCGCTGAGGCGGGCCGGACGTCGGGGCCGGCCGAGTCGGCCACGCTGTCCTTGAGCAGGGAACGGACCAGTCGGCGGACGGTGTCCGCGGTGGGTGTCGGTGCCTGGGTCATGGTCGCGCCGTTGTCGCTCGGGGGTCTACGGGGGCTCCTTGCTCCGGGATCGGTCGCCGGGTCAGTCCACTATGACCATCTCGCGGGTGGTGTCGTTGAGGCGCCGGCCGCCGTCCTCGGTGACCGTCACGATGTCCTCGATGCGCACTCCGAAGCGGCCCGGCAGGTAGACGCCGGGCTCCACGGAGAAGCACATGCCGGGCACCAGGGGCTGCTCCTCGCCCTCGATCATGTACGGCGGCTCGTGCGTGGTGACGCCGATGCCGTGCCCGGTGCGGTGGATGAAGTGCTCGCCGTACCCGGCGTCCTCGATGACCGCGCGGGCGGCCCGGTCGACGTCCTGGCAGGCGGCTCCGGGCCGTACCGCGCCGAAGCCCGCCTCCTGGGCCTCGCGCACCAGGTCGTGGACCCGGCGCTCCTCCTCGGTGGGTTCGCCGACGTGGACGGTGCGGGAGGTGTCGGAGCCGTAGCCGTCCTTCAGACCGCCGAAGTCGAGGACGACCATGTCGCCGCGTTCGATCACCCGGTCGCCGGCCTCGTGGTGCGGGTTGGCGCCGTTGGGGCCGGAGGCGACGATGACGAAGTCGACCTGGGCGTGGCCGAAGCGCCGCAGCAGGTGGGCGAGGTCGGCGGCGACCTCGGACTCGCGTCGGCCGCCGAAGGGAACCTTCCGGATCTCCTCGAACGTTGCGTCTGCGGCCGCTCCCGCGGCCGCCAACAGCTCCAGCTCTGCCGCGTCCTTGACGGCCCGCAGCATCGGCAGGGCGTCGGTGAGGGAGGCGTACGAGGTGCCGGGGAGTGTCCTCTGGAGCGCCAGCAGGTGCATCGCCCAGGCGTTGTCGCTGATGCCGAACCGGCCGCCCGTGTCCAGGAGGGCGGCGGTGGCGGCGTAGGGGTCCTGGCCGTCGGTCCAGTCGCGCAGGGTCAGGCCGGGCGCGCCGACCGCCTTCGCGGCGTCGGGGGCCTCCAGGGCGGGGACGACGAGGACGGGGTCCCGGCCGGGGGTGAGGACCAGCAGGGTGAGCCGCTCGGTCTCGGCGGGGGGCGTGTAGCCGGTGAGCCAGGCCAGGTCGGGGCCTGGTGCCACCAGGAGCCCGGCCAGCCCGGCGTCCGCGGCGGTCCGCGCGGCACGTGCCATACGGGCTTTGTAGTCGTCGGCGGTGAAGGGCGCGGGTGCGGTGCCGGTCATCCGGGCCTCCCTGGGCGCGTGAAAGGACTACGGGCAGCATCCTGCCCGTACGGAGGGGGCGGCGCGAGCCGGTCGGCGGGGCTTTCGGACGACTCGCCGGGAGGCGGACCGGGCATGGCGTCAGCCGTCCAGTGCCATACGGGCGCCGAGGAGCAGCAGCACGCCGCCGGAGACCTGTTCCAGGCGCCGGCGCATGCCCGCGCGGGACAGCACGGCCTTCATCCGGCCGACGAACCACACGTACAGGCCGTAGTAGCCGACCTCGTAGACGGCCCACAGCGCGGCGAGGCCGACCATGGTCGGCAGGTGCGGGGCGCCCTCCGGCACGAACTGCGGCAGGAAGGACATGGCGAAGACGGCCGCCTTGGGGTTGGCGAGATTGAGCAGCAGCCCGCCGCGGTAGGAGGCCCAGCCGCTCTTCGGGGCGCCCTGCCACGCGATGTCTTCCGCCCCCTTGGCCCGGCGCGCCGCGCGCAGCGCCTGGACGCCGAAGCCGACGAGCACCACCGCGCCGACGATCCGCATCACGTCGTACGCCACCTCGGAGGCCGTCAGCAGCGCGGTCAGGCCGAACGCGGCGACGACGCCCCAGACGAAGACGCCGGTCTCGTTGCCGAGGACGGTCAGGAACCCGGAGCGCCTGCTCTGCAGGGACTGCTTGATGATGAGCACGGTGCTGGGCCCGGGCGAGGCGGCGACGAGGGTACAGGCCCCCAGGAAGGCGATGAGGGTGGTCGGCATGGGGTCATCGTGGCCCTGTCGGCGGGACGTGGCGAGTGGTTTTCGCGTACCCGCCCAGGTGTGCGGGGCGGTCAGGTGACGACGCCCGGGACCACCGTCAGCTGCTGGTAGCCGCCGCTGCGGTGGCGCACTGTCAGGACGGCCTGGTGGCCCGGGCGGGCCCCGGCCACGGCTCTCGCCAGGTCGGCGGCCGAGTCGACACGGGTCTTGTCGAACGCGAGGACGACGTCGCCCCGGACCAGGCCCGCCGCATATCCGGGGCCGGGCACGTGGACGCCGACGATCAGGGCACCCGGCTTCTCGGCGTCCACGGCCTCCACGCCGAGGGTCGCGACGGCGGCGGGAGTCGGCGAGGGCGCCGGCGCCTGGGACCCGGTGGCCGAGGGACCGGGTCGTGGGGAGGTGGCCGGGCTTCCGGGGGCGCTCGGCCCCGCCTGGTGCCGCAGCTCGGCGAGTCGGCTCATGGCGATCACCGTGGCCCCCATCGTGCCGAGCCCGACCCCGGACAGGACCAGGACCAGCCCGGCCAGCAGTGCGAGCAGCAGGGTCGTGAGCCGTCGGCCGCGTCGAGGGGGCGCGGCGTGCGGGCGCCGCGCGCCGGGGCCCGCACCGGCGCCGTCGCCGGGCCCCTGACCAGGCATGGGCTTGGGTCGCAACGCAGTCTGTTCCATCGGATCGCCTCCGCCTGGTGACTACCCTGCGCACCGGCGCACAACGAGCCACGATCGAGTGAGACTGACCAGTGGTCAACAGCGGGAAGCCATAGGCGTCACGACGGAAACGGGACGTCAGGGAGGGTGGCGGGAAGGGTGCGGAGGGCCGGGCCCGTGTCTCACGTCCGTTCGGTCAGCGCCTCCGCGACCGCAGCCGCGGCTCCCCCGAGCGGCCCCGCGTACACCAGTTCCGTCCGGTGCACGACACGTGGCTCCGTGACGGGTACGGCGACCGTGCCGGGCACGCCGGTGGCCGCCGGGCGTGGCAGCAGGGTCAGGCCGTGACCTGCCGCGGCCAGGGCGGTGAGGGCGCGGACGTCGGTGCCCTCGATGCGCAGGGCGGGTCGGAAGCCGTGGCCTCCGTTGGCGGCCCGGAGGTGGGCGAGCGGCAGGCCCGCGTCGGGGGCGTCCAGCCAGCGGGCGTCGGTCAGGTCGCCGAGGCGCACCCCGGGGCGCCGGGCGAGCGGGTGGGTGTCGGGCAGGAGGACGCAGACCGGTTCCTCCGCCACGCCGTACGTGGTCAGCGGTGCCACGTCCGGCAGTCGCAGCGGGTCGCTGGGGGCGGCCAGGCCGTCCACCAGGCCGAGGTCGGCCGTACCGGTGGCGACGGCCGCCGGGATCTCGTCGCGGGGCAGGACGCGCAGGGTCACCCCGGAGGCCGGGAGCGCGGCGAGGATGCGTGGTCCGAGCGCGGTCGACGAGGCAGCGAGGATCAGCCCGTGAGCGGGTGCGGCCGCCATCCGTACGACATCCGCTCGGGCAGCCTCCAGGCGGAGCAACAGGGGGCCCGCGTGCTCCAGGAGCCGTTCGCCGGCCGCCGTGGGCGCGACGGGGCGGCGGCTGAGCAGCGGGGCGCCGAGGTCCTGTTCGAGCGCGGCGATGTGCTGGGACACCGCCGACTGGGTGTAGCCCAGCTCGCGAGCGGCCTCGGAGAACGAGGCGAGGCGGGCGACGGTGACGTAGGTGCGCAGCAGATGCGGGTCCATGGGCGACAGCATCCCGCACCTCATCAGCTCTGCTTATCGAGTGTGCAGAAATCATCGTTGGACGTGAACTCGGGGCCGCGCCGAGGATGAGCCCATGACGAACACCGCCGCCCGGACGGCCAGGCTCGCCCTGGTCGGGGACCGCTCCCCCAACGTCGCCTCGCACACGCGTGTGCCCCTCGTGCTGGACGCCCTCGCCCAACGCGACCGGCTCGTCCTCGACGCCTACTGGATCCCGTCGCAGGACGCGGCGGCCGACGGCGCAGTGCGCGGCTTCGACGCCGTGTGGGTGCTGCCGGGCAGCCCGTACCGCAGCGAGGCGGGTGTGCTGGCCGCGATCCGCACCGCGCGCGAGGAGGGCATCCCGTACCTCGGCACGTGCGGCGGCTTCCAGCACGCGCTCCTCGAGTACGCCCGCGACGTGTGCGGGCTGACCCGCGTCGCCCACGCCGAGAACGACCCCGACGCCGACGACTTCCTCATCGAACCCCTGGCCTGCTCGCTGGTCGGCCATGAGGCGGTGGTGCGGATCGAGCCCGGCTCGCTCGCCCAGTCGGTGATCGGCTCGGAGCGGACCGTCGAACGGTACTTCTGCGCCTACGGCCCGTCCCGACACCTCGACACCCTCCGCGCGCACGGACTGCGCTTCTCCGGGCACGACGAGGACGGCCACGTCCGGATCGCCGAACTGCCCGGCCACCCCTTCTTCCTGGCCTCGCTCTTCCAGCCGGAGCTGTCCGGCGACGGCTCGCGCCCGCATCCGATGGTCCGGGCGCTGGCGCGAGCCGCGGTCGAGCACGCGGCAGGGAAGGCCACCACGCGCGCGTGACGTGCGGTCCGCACGGGACGCGTCACGCGCGCGTACGTCAGCCCGTGTGGCCCTCCCCGTGGCCGCCGTGCCCGCCACCGTGGTCGAACTTCAGCGCCTCCGCGGGCATGACGACGAAGGGCCGCATCATGCCCATGTCCTCGTGCTCGAGGAGGTGGCAGTGGCACATGAACCGGCCGTAGGCGCCGTCGAACTTCCCCATCAGGCGCAGCATCTGGTCGCCGGGTACCTGCAGCTCGCCGTTGTCGAGCGGCCTCTTCTCCCTGTCGGGCTCCGTGTCGCTGTCCGTGAACCTCTCGATGATGTCGGTCAAGGTCGAACACCCCCGTGTGTTCTCGTTGTCTGTTCCCCTCACCCCAGAAGACTCGCCGCGCACCGCCGAAGTTCCGGGAACATCCCGTTCCGTACGAAAAGTTTCGGAGACGGATCCGGAGGCCGGAGGAAGTCCGTTGTCAGTGCTGACTGTTACGTTCTGTGACATGACCGATCACGCGCTGCGTCTGCTCCGACAGCAACCCCGCCTGGCCGAGCTGGCGGCCTTTCCCTTCAACTTCGACCTGGGCCGAGCGGCTCACGGCCATGTCGAGGAGGTCCGACTGGCTTCGGGCGGCCCACTGGAGACAGTGGCGGGTGACGACACGGGCGGTACGTATTTCGTGTGCGCGGACGGCTCGATGCTGTACGCCGACTCGGAGGGCGGCGCCGGGATCATCGGGTCCAGTGTCGACGAGGCGCTGGAGATCATGATCGGGCTGCCGGGCTGGCACGACTACACGCGCCTTTCGCCGGACGCCGGCGAGGAGCGGATCCTCGCGTGCGTCGCGGAGACCGAGGAGGAGATGCGCGAGTACCACGGCATCGACGAGGAGCGGGCGGAACTGCGCGCCGCGCTGGGCTTCCCGGACCGTACCGCGGTCGAGCTGGTGGGGATGCTGCATGCCGCACTGCTGCGTACCGAGCCGGACTTCGTGCTGCTCAACGCCGACGAGGGGTGCGCCTACGAGCTGATCGGCCCGCCCGACCCTCCGCTGTGGGAGCCGGTGCTCGCGGCGGGGCGAGCGGACCTCGGCCTGCTGCGGGCGGGCGACCGCGCGGCATGGGACGCGGTGGCAGACGATCCCGTACGACGTCGACTCGCCCTGCGAGCCGCGCAGTTCAGCCGCGCCGAGGGTGATCTGGAGCTGTTGCGGCATCTGCTGCGGCACGAGGCGAAGTCCTCGATGACGGACGAACTGCGGCTCGCCGCCGTGCTGGTGGGGCTGCGCGGAGACACCGGGGACCTGCCGCTGCTGCACGAGGTGCGGGAGACGACCTACGACACCTGGTGCGGGCTCGGCGGCATGCCCGAACCCGGGGCGAGCTCGGACGCGTTGCGGGAGTGGGCGAAGGAGCTCGACGGGTCGCAGTTCGGTACGGATCCCGCGGACGAACCGGTGGGCAGATGGACCGACCTGGCCCGCGACCAGGGGATGACCGAGCTCGCCCGGGTCGCGCTGATCCGCAGTCTCGACGAGATCGTCATGGATCAGAGCAGACTCCGTCGGCCCGACGCGCCGCAGAGGTTGACCACTGCCCCGCTGCGTGCGCTGGCGCACGACTTCGAAGGGCTCGGCGACCGCATACAGGCACTGCGCGCCCAGCGCCTGTACGCCGCGTTGCGGGAGGGGGCATGGGACCGGGTGGTGGCCCGCCTCGACCAGGCCCGCCTGGAGCGTGCGGTCGGCCAACTGCCGGAGGCGGTACGGACCTTGGCATCCCTGCGCGAAACCCTCGCGGCCTCCGAGGACGACTCCCTGCGTAACTGGCGGTGCGGGAGCCTCGGGCGCTTCATGGCCAAAGAGCACTACAGGCTGACCCGCGCCCTGGCCGACGCGGGTCAACCGGAGGAGGCCCGCACACTCCTCACGGCCGCCGACGCGATACTCGGCGAGCTCCCGGAGAACGCCGCGAAGACCGTACGGGAACTCGCCGAGGGGGCAGTGGCGCGGGTGCGGGAGGTCAGCTGAGGACGGGCACCGCCGGCGGGCGGTCCGGCAGGAAGCCGTGGGCGCGGCGGGCCAGGTATTCGGCCTTGTAGCGGTCGACGGTCCGGTGCCAGTGCAGGATGCCCGCCAACCAGTTCTGGAGGTCGGTGACGTAGTTTCCCATGATCTCCCGAGCCTCGCCCGAGAGCCCGAAGTCCTCGTAGACGACGGGCAGTTCGTGGGCGGCCACATGCTCGAACTGCTGCATGCGCTGGGTCATCAGGTCGTGGACGACCTCCAGTGCGGTGGGGTAGTCGATGCCGAAGAAGTTCTGCACGACGAGGATCGCGTTGTGGATCTCGCCCTCGTACTCGATCTCCTTCTGGTACGAGAAGACGTCGTTGATCAGGCAGGCGTAGTCGATGGCGGCGTTCTCCAGCGAGCGGACGGGTCCGCTGCGGTACACCTCCGGTGGGACGGCGGGGCCGTGGCCCATCCGGCACAGGCTCAGGGTGAGGTCGGAGCCGAAGGTGGCGCGGCGCATCTCCAGGTAGTCGACGGGGTCGGGGATGCGGTTCTGGAGCTGGTTGGACAGTTCCCACACCCAGCTCTCGGTCATGACGTCCACCGAGTCCTTCAGGGTGCGCCGCTCGTCAGGTGTCATCTCCGCGGTCGTACGCGCCCAGAGGTCGATCAGGCCGCGTTCCATGCCGTTGACGGGGAGGAGCACCGGTTCGCCGTCGAGGGGCATGCAGTCCGAGAGACGTCGGGTGGTGAGCCGCGCGGCGGCCAGGTCGCGGCGCTGGCCGAAGACCAGGGGGTAGTAGTCGTCGCCGTAGGTGCCCCAGGCGAGCCACTGGGCGCTGAGTTCGAGGGCTTGCGGTGTGGCGTCCGGGTCGAGGCCCGCCGAGCACAGCATGAGGTCGTAGGCGGCTAGCTTGTCCTCGTCCCAGACGCCCTCCTGGAGCATGCCCATCCGGTGCATCCATTCCGTCAGACGGGGTCGCGCCTCGTTCAGATGCGGGCTGAGCTCCACCTGGAAGGGCATGTGGAAGTCGGGCAGCCGCGACGGGCCGACCTTCTGGAACGGCACGTGTGTGTAGGCGCGCAGGCGCTCGGCACCGGCCGCCGCGAGCAGTGCGCCGACGTCGGCCGCGGAGGTGCCGGGACCGGTCAGGCCCCGCCAGGCCGCGGTGGGCTGGGCTCGCGCGTTCATGTACCGGCTGGAGCGCATGTGCCACTCATGGCCACCGGACTGCCAGTCCTGCAGCCCCTGGGTGTACGCCGCGACCGCGGCGACCTCCTGCGGTGTGAGGCCGTTCTCCAGCGCCACAGCGGGGACTTCGGTGAGGGCGGTGTGCTCGAACTGGTGGAGCCGGGAGGTGAGAACGTCGTTGACGGTGTCGGCGGCCTCCTGGGTGGTGCAGCTGAAGAACCTCTCCAACACCAGGACACCGTTGCTGAGTTCGCCCTCGTCCTCGACCTCGCGCTGGTAGGAGAACAGGTCGTTGCGCAGGTGCACGGCGTCGGAGAACGTCTCCATCAGGACCCTGAGCGGCCGGGACTCCGCGACGGACGCGGGCACTTCTGCCGTCGCGTACTCCACCAGCCCCGACGACCAGGGAGCGCCGCCCACCTTGCGGCGCATCTCGATGTACTCGACGGGGTTGGCGACGCGGCCCTCGTTGATGTTGGACAGCTCCCACAGGGACTCGTTGAGGAGGTGCTCGGTGGCGAGCGCGAAACGGCGACGCCAGTCGACGGACATCGCGGGCACCGTACGTGTCCACAGGTCGGCGAGCCCCGCCTCGACCGGGTTCTGCGGCTCGGGCATCGGGGTCGACGGGTCCATCGGCATGAACAGCGGGAGCCGGTCCAGATAGGCCTTGCCGCCGACGCGGTCCTGGGTGCGCTTGAAGGTCTCCAGGAAGTGGTCGTCGAAGAAGAAGACCCACACGTACCAGTCGGTGATGAGGGAGAGGGCGTCGGCGTCGCACTCGGGGTGGGTGTAGGCGCAGAGCAGGCCGTAGTCGTGCGCGTCCAGGTCGGCCTGCTCCCAGATCCCGGACCCCTCCAGCATGCCCATTTCGCGCGCCCACTCGGTCGAATGGGCGCGCGCCTCGTCGACGTGGGGGTTCAGCCGCGCGGGATACGGCATGTAGAAGTGCGGGAGTTCGAAGGGCTGCTGCGTCATGGCCCGGCCCTACCCCTGGGCCCCAACCGGCATCCGCCGCGCGGGACATGATCACACCATCGCGTGAATCACGGGTGAATCCGGGAGTTCTCGGCGGGCCTTGCGGCGTTCATCTCTACGCGCGCAGACTTTTCGAGCTTCATGTGTCCCCCTGTGTCCCTCCCGCACCGGAGTCGCGATGAACCACACCGGATCCCCCGCCCACCACACCGGATCCCCCGCCCACCACACCCGATCCCTCTCCCGCCGCACCGCGCTGGCCTCCCTCGCGGGGGCGGCGCTGGCCACGACCGCGGCGTTCCCGGCCTCGGCGACCGAGCGGCACGGCCGCCGGTCCGTCCGGTTCGCCACCTTCAACGCCTCCCTGAACCGCTCCACCCAGGGCGGCCTGGTCACCGACCTGTCCACGCCGGACAACGCCCAGGCACGCAACGCCGCCGAGACCATCCAGCGGGTCGACCCGGACGTCCTGCTGATCAACGAGTTCGACTACGACGAGCAGGGCAGAGCGGTCCGCCTGTTCCTGCGCAACTACCTGTCCGTCGGCCACAACGGGGCGAAGCCGGTCCGCTACCGGTACCACTTCACCGCCCCGGTGAACACGGGCGTCGCCACCGGCCTGGACCTCGACGGCAAGAACGGCGCGGTCACGACGCCCGGTTCGGACGCGTACGGGCAGGACGCCTACGGCTATGGCTGGTTCCCGGGGCAGTACGGCATGGTCGTCCTGTCGAAGTACCCGATCGACCGGCACGCGGTGCGCACCTTCCAGCGCTTCCTGTGGAAGGACATGCCCGGCCACATCATGCCCCCCGGGTACTACAGCGACGAGGCCACGGCGATCCTGCGGCTGTCGTCGAAGAGCCACTGGGATGTGCCGGTGCGCATCGGGGACTCCACCGTGCACTTCCTGGTCTCGCACCCGACGCCGCCCACCTTCGACGGCACCGAGGACCGCAACGGACGGCGCAATCACGACGAGATCCGGCTCTGGGCCGACTACATCGGCGGGCGCCGGCGCAGCTCCTACCTCTACGACGACAAGGGCGTGTGCGGCGGGCTGCGGCCCGGGGCGCGGTTCGTGATCGCCGGCGACAACAACGCCGATCCCTACGACGGCGACAGCTACGACCACGCCATACGCCAGCTGCTCGACCACCCCGCGGTGAACCTCCCGGCCACCCCTCCGTCCAGCGCGGGCGGCGTGGAGGCCGCGAGGCTCCAGGGCGGCGCCAACGCCTCGCACACCGGCAACCCGGCGTACGACACCTCCGACTTCGGCGACACCGCTCCCGGGAACCTGCGCGTCGACTACGTCCTGCCGTCCAAGGGCCTGATACCGGGCGCGAACGGCGTCTTCTGGCCGACGTCCGACGACCCGCTCTACCGCCTGGTGGGGGACGGGAAGACGGTGCCGACGTCCGATCACCGGCTGGTGTGGCAGGACGTGCGCGTGGGCTGAGCGGTGGGGCAGCGGCGCCCCCGCCAAAAGACGACCAGTGCTATCTGGTGCGTACCGCTGCTATCTGTTGCGTACCGCCCGCCCCACCTCCGACCTCAACGCGACGAACTCCGCCAGGCCCCGGGTCGTGATCTGGTCCCGGGTGCCGGGGAGTTCGACCGGGAGGTCCAGGACGACCTTGGAGCCTGGCCCCGGGGAGAGGACGACGACCCGGTCGCCCAGGTACACGCTCTCGTCGATGTCGTGGGTGACGAAGACGATCGTCGCGCCGTCCGTGCGGTGGACCTCTAGGAGCAGGTCCTCCAGGTCCTCGCGGGTCTGGGCGTCGAGGGAGCCGAAGGGTTCGTCCATGAGGAGGAGGGAGGGCCGGCACACCAGGGCGCGGGCGATCGCCACACGTTGCTGCATACCGCCCGAGAGCTGCCAGGGGTGGCGGCGGGCGGTGTCGGTGAGACCGACGCGGGCCAGGATGCGGTCGGCCTCGGCCCGGCGCTCCGCTCTCGGCAGGCCCCTGCGGCGCAGCGGCAGCGCCACGTTCTCGCGGACCGTGAGCCAGGGGTAGAGGGAGCGGGCGTAGTCCTGGAAGACCACGGCGAGGTTGTCGGGGACGCCACGTACGGGGGTGCCGTCCAGCGTGATCGTGCCGTCGTACGCCGGCAGCAGGCCCGCGACGGTGCGCAGCAGCGTGGACTTGCCGCAGCCGGACGGGCCCACGACGCACAGGAGTTGGCCGTCCGGCACGGTGAGGGTGAGGTCGTGCAGTACCTGATGGTCGCCGTAGTGCTGGCCGACCGTGTCTAGGCGGAGCATGGCTGTCCCTGGGCGGAGGTGGTGGGGGCATGACGGAGATGGCGGAGATGGTGGGGGGCGTACGGGTCATACGGTCGTGGTCCTCCCTCGGCCGACGAGCCGTTTCTCGACGGTCAGCAGACCGGTGTTGAGGAGGTAGCCGAGGGCGCCGAGGAGGACCAGTGCCGCCCAGACGGTGAGCAGGTCGGAGCGGGACTGGGCGTCGGTGAGCGTGAAGCCTATGCCGTTCGCGGTGCCGGGCAGCAGCTCCGAGAACACCATGAGGATGAGGGAGAGCGAGAGGCTGAGGCGGAGGCCGGCGAAGATGCGGGGCAGTGCGGAGGGCAGGATGAGGAAGCGGAGCCGTTCGGCCGGGGTGAGGTGGAGGACGGCGGCGACCTCGAGGCGGAGCGGGTCGGTGTCGCGGGCGCCTTCCGCGGTGTTGATCAGCACCGGCCAGACGGCGCTGAAGACGATCGACGCGATCTGCATCGGCGTACCGAAGTCGAAGATCACGACGAAGAGGGGGACCAGGGCGGGCGGCGGTACGGCACGGGCGAACTGCAGAACAGGGTTGCAGAGGGCGTACGCACGCCGTGAGCGGCCGACCGCGACGCCAAGTGCGATCCCGGCGACGGCGGCGAGCGCGAACCCGGCGGCCATCCGGCCGAGGCTGGGCAGCACGTCGGCGACGGCGGCCTCGGTGAGGAAGACATGCCGGACCGGGCCCGAGAACCACAGGTCGCGCACATGCCGTGCGATCTCGGCGGGCGGCGGGAAGTAGACGCTCCCGTGCGCCCGGGCGGCCAACTGCCAGACGGCCACGGCAAGCGCGAGGACGGTCCAGCGCAGGAGGGCGTGGCGTACGGAGGCGGAGGCGAGGGGGCGGCGTAGAAGCGACGGGACGAAGGAGGGGCGCACGGCTTCCGACGTTCGGCCGGGAGAACCGGAGGGCTCGGAGGACCCGGAGCGCTCGGAAAGACCAACGTGTTCGGCCGGTCCAGCGGATCCGGCCAGTCCGTCAGAGCCGGCGGATCCGGATGCGGCGCCGCGGGGCCGCTTCATTCAGGACTCCTCACCGCGCGCCGCGGGGAGCTGAGGATGGGAGCGGTACGCCTCGGTGCGGAACCTGGCAGTGCACCGAACGAAACGCACTTTCGCCACCCCGTCCACCCCGCACCGAACGCCACGCGCCCACGCCCCACGGCCCACCCTCCACCGAACACCACGAGCCCACCCCGTCACCCCACACCCCGCCGCCCCGGCGTCCAGGGAAACAACCGCCGCTCCCCCCACACCAGCACCCCGTTGATGACCAGCCCCAGAACACCCGCCCAGACAACCCCGGCCAGCACATCCCGTGTCCCGTCCGTCGCCAGCCCCGCCTGGGCGATGAAGATGCCGAGTCCCTCGCCGAAGCCGGAGAGGATTTCCGTGGCGACGGCCAGGATGAGGGCGACGGCGGCCGAGATGCGGATGCCGGCGGCGATGAAGGGGGCCGTGCCCGGCAGTTCGACGCGGAGGAGGACGGAGAGGCGGCCGAAGCCGAAGGCGCGGAGGGTGTCCTTGGCGAGGGGGTCGGTCTCGCCGAGGCCGTAGACGGTGTTGAAGAGGATCGGCCAGATGGACGCGTACGTCACCAGCGCGACCTTGGTCTCGGTCCCCGACCCGAGGAGCAGGGAGACCAGCGGGATCAGCGCGACGGACGGCAGCGGCCGCAGGAACTCCACGATCGCCCGCACCGCGGCGTCGACGACCGGCACGCTCCCGAGCACCAGGCCGACCGGGACGGCGATGGCGCACGCCAGGGCGAGACCGAGCGCCCAGGCGCGCAAGGTCACGGCGATGCCGTCCAGGAACACGGCGTCGCCCGCCAACTCCACGGCACGGGCGAGGACTTCGGACGCGGGCGGCAGATAGCTGCGCCGCACCACCCCCGCACGCGAGACGGCCTCGCAGGCACCGAACGCCAGCAGGGCGCCGAAGGCGCCGAGCAGCAAGCGCTCCTGACGGTCCTTCACGTCAACGTCACTTGACCATCAGCGTCGCCGGATCGACCGGCTTCTTCAGCATCCCCTGCTTCTCCATGAGATCGGCCAGCCGCTTGAGCTGCGCGGCGTCCATCGTGGGCGGGAAGACGGGCAGATCGATCGACTCGGCCTGCTTCTCGGTCACCTTGGTGTACGTGGGCAGGGTGTCGCGCACGACGGACGGGTCCTCCTCGGCGATCCGCACGGCCGCCTTGATGGCCCGCTGGAACGCGGCCAGCGTATTGGTGTTCCCGTCGACGTACTCGCCGGTGCTGATGTATCCGCTGAGGGGAATGGCCTCCACGGGCGCGGACGAGCCGTCGACGAGGACCCTGGCGTTCAACTCGTCCTGGATGGAGCTGTCGTAGGGCTCGACCGCGTGCACGGCGTCAACCTGCCCCTTGTCCAGGGCGGCGCCCATCTGCGGGAAGGGAATCGCCCGGTAGACGGGACGGCCGACGCCCTGTTTCGCGAGGATCTCGTCGAAGGTGAGCGACTGGACGTTGTTGAGGGTGTTGACGGCGAGCTTCTTGCCCTCCAGGTCGGCGACGGTCTTGATGTCCGAGTCGTCGGGGACGAGGACCTCCATCATGCGCGGCGCGGCCCTGATCGCCTCGGCGACGATCCGGATGTCGAGGGTGCCCTTCTCATAGGCCTGCAGATAGGTCACGTAGTTCGCGCTCGCGACCATGTCGATCTGCCCCTTGGCCAGGGCCGGCAGCGCCTGGAGGCTCTGCTGGACCTGCTGGATGCGGACGTCGAGGCCCTCCTTCTCGAACAGGCCACGGTCCCGGGCGATGTAGAGGGCGGCGCAGTCGATCAGCGGGAGGGCGGCCACGGTGACGGTCTCCCGCCCCTCGGCCCCGGACGAGGAGTCCCCGCCGTCGCCGCAGGCCGTGACGGCCACCAGCATGAAAGTGGCCGCGGCAGCCGCCGCTGTCCGCGTTCCCGAGCGCAATTGACGTAACGGCATGTCGACATGACTACCAAGAATTTGACATGATCACCACACGGGGCAGGTGAATGGTGAACAGCGACAGCCGGCACACCAAGCCGGACTGCGGCCATCTGTCGGTCTTCACCGATATACGCCACCTTGGTCACATGACCTCCTTTGTCCACCACGCGCCCCCCGTCCCGGACGTCTTCGACCCCCGCCAGTACGCCACCGGCGTCCCGTACGACGCCTATCGCGTCCTGCGCGACCACCACCCCGTGGCCCGGCAGGACGAGCCGGAGGTGCTGGGCTGGCCCGCCGGGCCGGGGTTCTGGGCGGTGACCCGGCACGCGGACGTGGTGCGGGTGCTCAAGGACTCGGCGACGTACTCCTCGTACATCGGCGCGACCCAGATCCGCGACCCGGAGCCGGAGGACCTCCCGTTCATCCGCCGCATGATGCTCAACCAGGATCCGCCGGGCCACGGGCGCCTGAGACGGCTGGTCAGCCGGGCCTTCACCCCCGGACGCATCGACCGGTTCACCAAGGTCGCCGAGCACCGCGCCCGGACGCTCCTCGCCCGCGCCCTGGACGAGGCCCGCGCCTCGGACGGCACCGTCGACCTGGTCACCGCCGTCACCGACGACTACGCCCTGCTCAACCTCGCCGACCTGCTCGGCGTGCCGGAGGCCGACCGCAGACTGCTGCTGCACTGGACGCAGCGCGTGATCGGTTACCAGGATCCGGACGAGGCCGGTCCACAGGTACGGGACTCGGCGGGCAAGCCGGTCAACCCCCGGTCGCCCGCGATGCTGCGGGACATGTTCGGGTATGCCCAGCAACTGGCGGCGCACAAGCGGCGGTATCCCGACGACGACGTCATGACCACGCTCGCCCACGATGCCGAACTCTCCCGGGCCGAACTGGAGATGTTCTTCTTCCTGCTCACCGTCGCGGGCAACGACACCGTCCGCAGCGCGGCGCCCGGCGGCCTGCTCACCCTCGCCGAGCACCCGGAGGCATATGAGCGCCTGGGCCGCGACGGACAGGTCCAACTCCCCGCAGCGGTCGACGAGTTGCTCCGCTGGCACCCACCCGTCCTCACCTTCCGCCGCACCGCCGCGCAGGACACCGAGCTGGCCGGCCGTCGCATCCGAGCGGGCGAGAAGGTGGTCGTCTTCCACGCCTCCGCGAACCGCGACGAACGCGTCTTCGCCGACGCGGACCGGCTGGACCTGTCCCGCACCCCGAACCCGCACGTCTCCTTCGGCGACGGCCCTCATGTCTGCCTGGGCGCGCACTTCGCGAGACTTCAGCTGCGGGTGCTCTACCGGGAGACGCTGCGGGCACTGCCCCTGCTACGGACGGCTGGACCCTCGAAGCGGTTGGTGTCGAACTTCATCAACGGACTCAAGTCGCTGCCCGCGCAGATCACTTGAGTTCGGACGGTTCTTCACGGCCGCACCTGGATCAGCGCATGCTTCCCACCGATCCGCCACTTGTGAGGACCCTCCGCCTCGCCCAGTGCCGCCTCGGTGCGGGCGTCCAGCCCGGTGATCACGTCGGACTTCAATGTGCGCAGGGCCGCGACCGGCCCGGGGAAATGCGCGGTGACCTCGGCGAACGGCGTGGTCGGCGGCCAGCGTCGGTCGCCGACCAGGCGGCGGTAGTTGAGGTCGCCCTTGACGATCGTGAGGGTGGCCGCGGCCAGCTCCTCGCGGAGGTCGGCGGGCATCTCCGCGTACGGCAGCGGGGCGCCGGAGAAGGGGTGCGCGCGGACGGTGAGGCGGCCTTCGGTCATCGCCGACCAGAGCGTGTGTCCGTACGTCGCGGCCGCGCCCGGAGCCGTCGTCAACCGGCGCAGGGCGTCGAGTACGTCGGCGTGCGTGGCGTCGGAGACGTAGTAGGGGTACGGCTTGACGTGGAGGACGGCTCGCGCGACGCGCCCCTGGGTGAGGAGGTGGGCGATGAGGAGCAGGTCGGGGACGAGTTCGCGGCCCGCGTTGTCGGCGATCAGGCAGACAGTGGCCGAGCCCGTGAGCGGGAGCAGAGACCACAGGGTCTCGCTGTCGTCGGCCACCAGGGGCGGGGTGTCCGAGGAGGCCTCCTCGTGCCCGGCCGACAGCCGGAAGCCGAGGTCGGCACGGTTGCCCCACAGGGAGCCGTGCAGCAGCGCCCGGTCCCGCTCGTCGGCGGGCAGGTCCGCGAGGGTGTCGAGGGCGGCCAGTTCCTCGTCCGTCTCCGGGGCGTCGAGTTCGGCCAGCTTGGAGGGGCGGAAGGGGTCGATGCCCTGCCAGGGGCCGGGAGCGAAGTAGCCGACGGCTTCGAGGAGTTGACGGTAGAAGTAGCTCTCCGACCACAGCCACGGCACGTCGAACCAGGACCGGCCCGTGTACGCCTCGGCGCCCCACGCCGTCCAGCGGTCCCGGTCGTGCGCGTCGGCGGGGAGCGGTTCGATCACGCCCTTGGTGCAGTTCGCGAGGAGCGCGTCCAGCGCGCGGTGCCGCTCGGGGCCGTACGGGAAGGACTCCCGTACCTGCCGGATGATCGCGGGATGCCGTTCGGCGAGCACGCTGTGCGGGAACGAGCCGGGTTCGTCGCCGAGGAGCACGGGCACGCGCGGGGTGTCGGACCTGTCGGGCATGCGGCTCACCGTATCGCGGGCGTCATACGGCTCTGATCTCCCGCTCCAGCTGTGTCGCGAGGGCGAGATAGCGGGCGCGGCGGGGTACCGGTACGAGGCCCCGGATCATCAGGTGCCACATCTCGGCCACCCTGCGGGGCTGACGTGCGACGGGTTCGAGGGAGCGGGCGACGACGCGGGTGCCGACGAAGAAGCAGACGAGGGAGTGGGCCGCGGCCTCGACGTCCACGTCCGGGTGGATGTCGGCCTCCTTGGCGGCGCCGTGGAGTTTGCGGGTGGCGATGTCCAGCAGTTCCTGGAACGGGTGCCGCAGGGGCGGCCGTATCACCGCTCCGCCGGTGGCCAGGCGCAGGCCGGCTCGGGGTATCGGGCCCTCGACGGCCAGGCGCGTGATGCCGAACGTCGTGCGCATCAGCGCCTCCAGGCAGGAGAGGCCCCGGGCGTCCATCTCGCTCGCCACCTGGCGGGAGGCCTTGGACTGGAGCTCCATGATGGCCTGGGCGAGATCCTCCTTCGCCGCGAAGTGGAAGTACAGGGCGCCCTTGGTCACTTGGGCGTGCTCGACGATGTCGCTGAGGCTGGTCGATTCATAGCCGTGGCGGTCGAACAGTTCGGCGGCGGCTGTGAGGATCGTGGTGCGGGTCTGTTCGGCGCGTAACTGCCTCACCATCGGCTGGACTCTCCTGGGCTGAAAAAGAACGGGTGATGCCGTTTGTTTCTTACTCTCCGTACAAGATAGCTCACCCCTACTCGGTTGCCACCGCACACTCGAAGACCGTCGACTCCCCCTGCTGCCCCACGACTTGCACGTCGGTGCCGCGGAAGGGGCCCGCGCCCTCCCTGTCGACCGCCTTTACCCAGGTGGGCAGGTCGAGTTCGGCGTACTGGTGGAAGACGATGTGGAACGAGACGGGGGTTCGGCGGCCGTCGCGACTGCGGGCCCGTACGGCCTGGCGGACGGCCTCCAGCAGCAGCATGCCGGGCACATGATCGAGGGGATGGTCGAAGAAAACAGCATGCGCGGTATCGACTCGCAGCCGCCAGCGGTCGGCATGGCCGGTCGGGGCGAGGACGACGTCCGCGGGCAGGGCGCGGCCCACCGCCGCGGGCGGCAGACCGGGCGGCACGGGAAGTGGGGACACGGTGGCCGCGGTACGGCCGCCGCGAAGCCGGCGGTAGACGGCGTCGCTGGTCCAGGTGGCGGCTATGCGCGCGGTCGCGACCCGCTCGCTGCCTATCCGTACGTCCGCCTCGTAGCGGAAGCCGGCCGGGCGGCCGCCGCGGCGGTCGACGTCGGAGACGGTGATGTGGATCGTGGGTTCGGCCGGTACGGTGCCGACGGCCAGATGCTCGGGGCGGGTGGTGATCCGCATCTCCTTGAGCACGAACTTGTGGTCCAGAGGGACCTGGTAGGCGGTGTGCGCGAGGAGTGTGCCGGCCTGGCGGACGGTTTCCGCGACGAGCAGGGGCTCGTACGCCGTCCGGTCCGGCGACACGTGTAACTGGTGAGCGCGCGGCCACTGGGCGAAGACGGTGAAGCGGTCCGTGTCCGTGCTGGTCCCACCGGTGAGCAGCGTTTCGGCCACCGAGGCTCGATGAACGAGCTGGCGGGGTACGGTGGCGGTCAGGCCTTCCGGCACCGCCAAGGTCTCGGCGAGCGGGTGCGTGGCGAGTTGCCGCGGATGAGGCATGTCCCCTCCTTGGGTCCCCCGTGTGCGTTGACAGACGGCGAGGTTCCCGTGCCGCGAGCGTTAGAGTACGAGGCGACCGGTTTGTTTTCAATGCGGCCTCGGGTCACCCGGCCGCGCCCGAATCCGCTCCGGCGCACGCCGGGCGCGCAGGTCAACTCGGTACAGCGAGTTGAGAGCTCGGGGGCGCGGAGGCCCGAGGGGCTGAGCACGGCCGGGATCTCGGCACCGGCTCGCGCCCCCGAGGCGACGGAGAAAGACGGAGGGGCGGAAATGGCGAGGCAGGAGCGCGCCATCAGGACGCGGAGAGTGATCCTGGAGGCCGCCGGCGCGGTCTTCGACGAGCATGGGTACACCGCGACCACCATCTCGATGGTCCTGGAACGGGCCGATGTCACCAAGGGCGCCCTGTATTTCCACTTCCCGTCCAAGGAATCCCTGGCCCAGGCCGTGCTGGACGAGCAGGTGTCGCTCGGCGCGGTGCCGCCGCAGGCTTGCAAGCTGCAGGAACTGGTCGACATGACCTTCGTGTTCGGGCAGCGGCTGCTCAGCAACTCGCTGCTCAAGGGCAGCGTGCGGCTGGCGGTGGACCAGAGCGCGCCGCGCGGCGTCGACCACGCGGGGCCGTTCCGGCAGTGGGTGGAGCATCTGGTGGTGGTGCTGGAACAGGCCCGTGACCAGGGCGAGTTGCTGCCCACGGTGCAGCCCAGGCAGACCGTGGAGCTGCTGGTCGGGGCGTTCGCGGGCATCCAGCTGATGTCCCGTGCGCTGACCGACCGGGGCGATCTGGCGGAGCGGATCTCGGTGCTGTGGGGCCACCTCCTGCCGAGCATCGCGCTGCCCGGCCTGCTGACCGGCATCGACCGGCGGCCCGACCGGGGGGTCCGCGTGCTGGCCGCTCTCGACACGGCGGACGTCGAGCAGGTCGCCATGGATGTGTCCGCACGCTGAGTACACGACACCGACCGGAGTGATGGTTTCCGTCACTCCGGTCGGTGTCCGCAACGATGTACGGCGGGCCCGCCGATGCCCCATCCGCATCGGCCGGCCCGCCCGCTTGTGATACGCGCCCGTTCAGGGCCCGTGCTCAGTGTTCGCTCAGAAGGTCAGCTTCCAGCTGTTGATCCTGCCCGTGTCCTGGGCCGCCGTGTCCTGGACGCGCAGCTTCCAGGTGCCGTTGGCGGCCTCGCTGGAGGCGTTCACCGTGTAGGTGGTGCTGACGTTGTCCGCGGAGTCCGAGGAGCTGGCGGACTTCAGGCGGTACGTCGAACCGTCCGGGGCCACCAGGTCGATGACCAGGTCACCGCGGTAGGTGTGGGTGATGTCCACGCCGACCTGGAGGGCCGAGGGGGCGTTGCCGCTGCGGCCGCTGACGGCGATGGAGGACTCGACGGCGGAGCCGTTGTCCGGGATGGAGACCGCGCCGGAGCTGGTGAAGGTGGTGCCCCCCGTGGAGCCGCCGGAGCTGCCGCTCACCGCCTGCACCGTCTTGGCCGCGTCCGCCAGGCCCGCACCGCAGCCACCCGAGCAAGTGCCGGGGAGAGCACGCGAGTTGGTCTTGATCGCGGACTCGATCTGGGCCGGGGTCAGCGCCGGGGCGGCCGACTTCATCAGCGCGGCCAGGCCCGCGACGTGCGGGGCGGCCATGCTGGTGCCCTGGTAGTAGTCGTAGTTCTCGGAGGACGGGCCCTGCGTGCCGGAGTTCAGCGTGGACAGGATGCCGCTGGACGTCACCGAGTTGGTCTCGCCACCCGGGGCCGCGATGTCGACGACCGAGCCGAAGTTGGAGTAGTAGGAGCGGTTCCCCTGGCGGTCGGTGGCGGCCACGCTGATGACGTTGTTGCAGCTGGCCGGCGAGTAGTTGGCGGCGTTGGCGTTGCTGTTGCCCGCCGCGACGACGACCGTGGTGCCGCGGTTCACGGCGGCGTTGATGGCGCTCTGGGTCGCGGTGGAGCACGCACCGCCGCCGCCCAGGCTCATGTTGATGACCTTGGCGACGTTGGTGTTCGCCGGGACACCGGAGACCGTGCCGCCGGACGCCCAGGTGATCGCGTCGATGATGTCGGAGTCGTAGCCGCCGCACTTGCCGAGCACCCGCAGCGGGGAGACCTTCGCGCCGTACGCGATGCCGGCGACGCCCTTGCTGTTGTTGGTGACGGCGGCGATGGTGCCCGCGACGTGGGTGCCGTGCCAGGAGGAGGTGGAGCCCGGGTCGCCCGCCTGGCACTCGTTGGCCGCGGTCCAGTCACCCGGGTCGGCCGGGCTGCTGTCACGGCCGTTGCCGTCGCCCGCCACCGCGGTGTCGGAGATGAAGTCGTAGCCCGCGACGATGTTGGCACCGAGGTCGGAGTGGGAGACGTAACCGGTGTCGATGACAGCGACGGTCACCCCGCTGCCGGTGGCGACGTCCCAGGCACCCGGCACGTTCATGCCCGCGGTGGTCTCGAAGAGGTCCCACTGCTTGGCGTACTCGGTGTCGTTGGGGGTGGCCAGCGGCTTGTTCAGCCGGTCCGGTACGATGTAGGCGACCTGCGGGTCCTCCCGGTACTCGGCGACCACGTCGGCGACGTCCGCCTTGGTGAGGTTCTCGCCCAGGTCGACGAGGGCGGCGCCGGAGCCGAGGCGGCGCTGGAAGTCGAGGTCCTCGCCGGCCTCCTTGCCCTTGGCGGCGGCGTCGGACTCGGCGGCCTTGTTCGACTTGGCCTCGGCGGCGCCGGACTTGTAGCCGACGATGAGGCGCTCGGCCGGGGCGCCGGGTGCGGCCTCGGTCTGAGCGGTGGGGACAGCGGCTTCCCGGGGAGCGGGTTCCTGGGCCACGGCGACGGTGGTGGCGGCCGTGAACAGGGCGGCGGAGACCGCGGCGACGGATATCAGCTTCCGTCTGGTGGATGCGGAGGTACGCAAGGGCTTTGCCTTTCGTGCCGGCCGTACTCCGGGCAGCGCGGAGCGGCGGTCGATTCGCTTCGTCCTCGAAGCGGAGGGGGGTACGCCGGAAGGGCGGGGGCAATGCAGCAAAGGCAGGTGGGGCAGTGCGGCAAGTGCGGGGCGCGCGGTGGCCGGCCTGGCGCGGGCGTCGACCCGTTCGGGGTTACCTGTGGGTCGGCTGTGGTCGAACGATAGGCAAAGAAAAGGTCATCGGGATACAGGGGAAACCCTCGATCCGGCCGGAAACCCACCCTCTACGTCGGACGGTTGACCGGTATTGACGGGCTCTGCCCGGTTCGTCGCGCAGTGAACGCGCCGGACCGGATTCCCGTACTGCACAAGGACCGTTCCCGCGCCGGCCGAGGAGACGTTCCGGATGCCCCGGATGCCCTGGATGAGATCGCACCGCACCGCCCTCGCGGCCACCGCCGTCACGCCGTTGCTGCTCACGGTGTGGGCGGCGGGCCCCGCTCACGCGCACGGCGCGCCGACGGATCCGGTCAGCCGGGTGTACGCCTGCTCCCCCGACGGCGGCAGCGCTTCCCGGTCGGCGGCGTGTGAGGCGGCGGTCGCGTCGAACGGCGCGCCCTTCACGGCCTGGGACAACCTGCGGATCGCGAACGTGAACGGCCGGGACCGGCAGATCGTCCCCGACGGACAGCTGTGCAGCGGCGGACTGCCCGCCTACCGGGGGCTCGACCTCGCCCGCGCCGACTGGCCGTCCACCCGGCTGACCCCGGGGACCGCCCTCACCATGCGGTACGTCTCGACCATCCCGCACACCGGCACGTTCCGGCTCTACCTCACCAAGCCCGGCTATGACCCGACGAAACCGCTCACCTGGTCCGACCTCCCGGAGCGGCCGTTCGCGGAGGTGAAGGACCCGGCACTGACGGACGGGGCGTACCGGATCAGCGCGAAGCTGCCGTCCGACCGGTCCGGGCGGCATGTGCTGTACACGGTCTGGCAGAACAGCAGCACCCCGGACACGTACTACTCGTGCTCGGACGTGGTGTTCCCGGAGCGGGCGACTGCCGCCCCCGCGCCGACGACCGAGCCTCGTGCGACCGCCTCCCGGGCGGCCTCGTCCGAGGCACCCTCCTCCCCGTCGACCTCCGCGCCGACGACGCCCTCCTCCCCCGCGGCCACGACCACGCGCCCCCGGAACAGCTCCGGGCCCGACACCACGCCGGTGGCCTCCACCCGTGACTCCGGTTCGAGTCCCTCGGCGCCCGTGCTGGCGGGCGGCGCCGCCGCGGTGCTGGTGCTCACCGGGGGCGCCGCCCTGGCGCTGCGGTCGCGCCGGAGGTGAACTCCGGCCAGCCAGGCGTCAGTTGACGTACACGGCCTCGCCGCTGCCGGTCACCGGGGCGTACTTGGCGGTGAAGTAGCCGTTGGCGAAGCAAAGGGAGGAGCCGGAGACCTTGGTGAACTGGGCACTGGCGAAGTTGATGCTGTTGTCGTCGTTGCTCGCCGTGCCGGACAGGCTGGGGGCCTGGTAGACGCAGTTGATGCTGCCCAGCAGGGTGCGCAGCACGACCGTCGTCTGGATGGTGGAGCCCGCGGCCGGGGTGACGGTGACGGTGCCGTCGGAGGCCACGGCGGCGCTGTACGGCAGGTTGTTGACCGTGATGCTGGTGACGCCGAGCACGCCGACCACGTTGGTGGTGCAGCTGGCGGCGTCGAAGGTGTGCGCGGTGACCGACTCCGTCGCGGTCCCGGGCGCGCCGGGGTTGTCGGTCACGGTCGCGGTGAACTGCGACGACGTGCAGGAGATGCCGCTCGTACCGGTCGCGCTGGAGTAGAACGTGGCGGCGGTGCCGCTCGCCAGCGGAGCGGTGAGGACCTCGCCGGCCGCGACCGCCGTACCGCCGACGGAGCCGGTGGTGAGAACGGTGCCGTCGGCCGCGGACGCGGGGACCGCCGTGGGGAGGGTGAGGGCGGCGACGGCCCCGGCGAGGGTGAGGAGGGTGCGTGCACGCATGCGGGTGTACCTCGTCTTTCGTTGCGGGGGTGTGCCCTGAGGGTCTTAGGGCTCAGGGGGTTCAGGGGGGTTCAGGGGGTGGGGGTGCGCGAGTCCGTGTGCGCCGTTGCCGGTCCGTGACGCCTTCTCCGTACGACACGGACCGGCAACGGCAGGGGCGGCCGGCACGGACCGAGGGGGGAAGCGACCGTGACGGCGTGTGGAGTGGTCTCACGGAAAGGAAATGTGAAGGACATCAGGTCCGGGAACGCGGGCAGCGGCCGCGCGGCGGCGGATCCGGCGCCACGGATCCAGGGGGGAGCCAGGGAGAGTTGTAGACCTGAGGGTCAGTCAACGTCAAGACGTTGTAAGCGAGTTGATGTTCATGACTGAACTTTTTCGGGGCCCCTGGAAGCGCTTGACTCACAGGTGACCCACAACCAACACCCTTTTTTCACAACCATCTTGACCCTCGACTGTAACCATGGGTAACTTCCCGGCTGGCTACTGCGGAGTACGAGAAAGCCCTTGCGCCCGCCGGGAGTTGCGAGGAGTCGTGCGCCGCAGGCGCTGTCCGCGCCAGGACAACGTGCCACTGACGCCCTACCCGCACTTTCATGCACCTGGGAGCAGTTATGGCCTCGTCCTCGGACGTCACCTCGTCCTCCGACAACACACCAGAGAACCCGGAAAGCGGTTCCACGAGACGCGGACGCGTCCGGGCGCGCCGGGTCGCCGTGATGGCGGTGCCGGCCACCCTGGTCGCCGGCACCCTCGCGGTCCTCACCGCCGAGGGCGCGCTGGGCGTGCAGTTCGCCATCTCCGGCATGCCCTTCACGGTCACGGCGACCGAGCTCAACGGCACCGGATTCGAGCAGTTCGGCGGCCTCGACCACATGGCGCCGGGCAGCCCCAACGAGGGTGACACCGGCGGCCAGGTGCTGGTCGTCACGTCCGCGATCAAGAACGCGACGCTCACGAAGCTGTGCCAGAGCGTCGACCTCGGCGGCACGAACCTGCTCATCACCGCGGGCGCCGGGAAGGACAAGGTGACCGCGACCGATCTGACCACCGACTCGACCGAGCTGTCGGGCGACGCGGCGTTCGGCAACATCGAGATCGGCAACGACGCGAGCACCTTGACCAAGGCCGGTGTGAAGGGACCGATCGGTGTCTTCAGCCAGCAGGCGGACACCGTGTTCATCAAGGACCTGCGGCAGACCAACTACGCGACGACCGCCGGTGTGTTCAAGCTTCCGGGTCTGAAGCTCCGCTTCAGCAGCTCGGGTTGCTGATGAGCGAGCGACAGGGGTTCCGGCCGGCCTTCCGTCGTTGGCGGGCCGACCGGCCGTTCTGGGGCGGGGCCCTGCTGGCGCTGGGCGGGGCGTGGATCCTGCTCACGATGAAGGCGTCGCTGAAGGTCGTCCTGCAGGTCGGCATGCAGGGGCTGGCGGGGTATCTGCTGCCGGCGCTGATGGTGGTGCTGGGGTTGCTGGTGCTTTTCAACCCGGCGCAGCGGCTCTTCTACTCGATCACCGGGGTCCTGGTTTCGCTGGGGACCTGGCTCACGTCGAACCTGGGTGGGTTCTTCGTCGGGTTGTTGCTGGGTGTGGTGGGGAGTTGTCTCGCGTTCGGGTGGCTGCCGGACCAGGAGCCTCGGCGCAGTCGGCGAGAGCGGAGGAAGGAAGCGGCAACAGCGCCGTAGGGGCAGGTTTTGGGCCGGAAGCCAGCGGAAGGGCGGAGAGTCGAAGCCAGTAGGGGGAGAAGAGCGAGGAAGTCCCTCCCCCGGCGCTCTCCCCGGTGCAGCCCTCTTCCGCCGGCCGCGCCCTCCCTGTCCGCGGCTTTCTCGCCGCCGCCCTCCCTCGTCCCGCTCGTTCCCGCTGCCGGCCCTCCGCTGTCTTCGCCCTGCTCTCTCCCGTCAGCTCGCCCGTCCCGGCGGCGCGCCGGCGCAAGGAGGGGCGAGAAGCGCGAGGAGCGGGCGCGGAGGGGGCTGGTCGGGCCCACGCGGCGGAGCCGCACATCGATACAGCCCCGCGCCCCTTCGGCTGGCAGGATGCCGGCCAACTGACCAATGCTGTTGGAGGTTTCATGTCCACCGATCGCATCGACACCGAAACCGCCCACTCCGCCCGCATCTACGACTACATCATCGGCGGGAAGGACCATTACCCCGCCGATCGAGAAGCCGGCGACGCCATGGTCCGTGAATGGCCCGCGCTGCCCGTGCACATGCGGGCCAACCGGGACTTCATGAACCGGGCCGTGCGGTATCTCGCCGCCGAGGCCGGGATACGGCAGTTCCTCGACATCGGGACCGGGATTCCGACCTCGCCCAACATCCATGAGATCGCCCAGTCCGTGGCGCCCGGGTCGCGGGTCGTCTACGTCGACAACGATCCGCTCGTGCTCACGCTGTCCCAAGGGCTGATGTCCGGCACGCCCGAGGGACGGACGGCGTACGTGCAGGCCGACATGCTCGATCCGGCGGCCATCCTCGACTCGCCCGCCTTCCGGGAGACCCTCGATCTCGCCGAGCCCGTCGCGCTCACCGTCATCGCGATCGTGCACTTCCTGCTGGACGAGCACGATGCCGTGGGGATCGTACGGCGGCTGCTCGAACCGCTGCCCGCGGGGAGTTGCCTCGCGATGTCCATCGGCACGGCCGAGTTCGCGCCGGACGAGGTCGGCCGGGTCGCCCGGGAGTACGCGGCGCGGGGTATGCCGATGCGGCTGCGCACCCTCGACGAGGCCGGGGAATTCTTCACCGGTCTGGACCTCGTCGAGCCGGGCATCGTCCAGGTCCACAAGTGGCGCCCGGACGGCAGAGGCACCGAGGTGATCCGGGACGAGGACATCGCGATGTACGGGGCGGTGGCGCGCAAGCCGAGTTGACCCGGTTCGCGACCGCAAGCGGTGGGGGGTGGGCCGGAGCCCGGCCTGCCCTCCGGCCAGCGGTTCATCACGATGTGGGAGCAACGATTCACGCCATGTGGTTGCGCACTTGACTACCGGCGGTCACACGCGATTGGCTCCGCCTCAGCGAGAGTTCACAGGTCGGCGCACTCCCCCTCCCGGCACCGGCCGGCCTCTCGTTCGTTCCTCCGGCTCGGCCGCACAGCGAGGTGCCGCACCCTCATGAAGACCCCACCCCCCTCCTCCCGTTCCGCTCGCCTCGCGACCCTCACGGCCGCCGCCTGTCTGCTGCTGGCCGGCTGCTCCGCCGTCGGCGGGACCGACGACGAGTCGGGCGCGAACGCGGCGGCGGGCACCGCACGCATGAAGGTCGCCCTCATCGCCCACGGCGGCGAGGGCGACGCCTTCTGGGAGCTGGTACGCAAGGGCGCCCAGGCCGCGGCCGCCAAGGACGGCATCGATCTGACCTACGCGAGCGACTCGGACCCGACGCGGCAGGCCGATTTGATGCGGGACGCCATCCGGCGGAAGGTCGACGGCATCGCCGTGACGCTCGCCAAGCCGTCGGCGATGACGAGTCCGGTGACCGAGGCCCGGAGGGCCGGCATACCCGTCGTCGGTCTCAACTCCGGTATAGACGACTGGCAGTCCGCGGGGCTGCTGGGCTACTTCGGCCAGGACGAGAGCGTCACCGGCCGGGCCGTGGGCGGCAAGCTCGACGATCTGAAGGCCGAGCACACGCTGTGCGTCATCCACGAGCGCGGCAATGTCGCCCTGGAGGCACGCTGTGCCGGCGTGAAGAAGGCGTTCGGCGGCGAGACCGAGAACCTCTATGTCGACGGCAGCGACATGGACGCGGTGACCGCCACCGTCGCGGCCCGCCTGACGCAGGACCCGAGCATCGACGAAGTGGTCACGCTGGGCGCGCAGTACGCGCTGGCCGCGGTGAAGTCGACCGATGAGGCGCGCAGCAAGGCCCGGGTCGCGACCTTCGATCTGAACGAGGACCTGGTCAAGGCGGTCCAGGACGGCGACGTCCAGTTCGCGGTGGACCAGCAGCCGTACCTGCAGGGCTATCTCGCCGTCGACTCCCTCTGGCTGTACCGGACCAACGGCAACACCCTCGGCGGTGGCGAGGCCCCCGTGCTGACCGGGCCGGCGTTCGTCACCAAGGCGAACGTCGCCGCGGTCGCGAAGTTCGCGGCCAATGGGACCCGCTGACCGGACACTTCCGCCGCTGGTGTCGTCAAAGATTCGGTCAGGCGTGACACGTACGTCCACATGTACGGATAACATCCTGCGAACCCCCTGTGACGCATCGGACACGCGCTCACCCCCCTGCGCCGTCCACGTTCCGCTTGTCCCTCCCCTTGCGCACGTCCCCCATCCGCATGTCCCCCGCGTCGACCGCCCCCGCCCTTCGCTGATCGCCCTAGGACGACAATGTCTCCACGGACAGGTCCCCGGCGCCGCCTCGGCTCCATACGTCTCTCGCTGATCCTCCTCGCGCTGGTGCCCAGCGTCACGCTCGCCGCCGTCTGGAGCGTGACGACGATCCAGATGTTCTCGGAGGGGCTACGGCTGCGCTCGCAGACCGGGCTGAGCAAGTCGACGGGGGCCATGGGTACCGACGCGACGCTCGCCCTGCAGAAGGAGCGCGGTCTGTCGGCCGCGCTGCTGGCCGGTCAGAGCGGCGCCCGGACCGCCCTCGACGAGCAGCGGCAGCGGACCGACGCGGCGATCGCGAAGCTGGTCGGCCGGTCGGAGGCGTTCGCCGACGCCCCGTACCGCATCGGCGACCGGATGTACTCCGTCATCGCGGGGGTCGGAAGCCTCGAGTACTACCGGGACCAGGTCGACGACCTCACCGACATCTCCCCGCAGCAGGCACTCGACCAGTACACCTCGATCATCGACGACCAGATCAACGCCTTCCGCGAACTCTCCCAGGTCGACGACGGGAACCTCACCTCGCAGGCCGCCCCACTCGTCATGCTCGAGCAGGCGGCGGAGCTGGTGTCCCAGGAGGACGCGCTGCTCACCCTGGCGTGGCCGTCCGGGAAGCTCGAGGGGGAGGCACGGGCCCGGTTCACGGAACTGGTCAACGCGCGCCGATGGCTCCTCAAGGACCAGATAATCCCCTCCCTGAGCGGCAGTGTGAAGACCCAGACCGAGCGGATTCTCCAAGGGCCGGCGTGGCAGGCCCTGGAGGTCATCGAGAACGAGGTGCTCACGGCGCGCACAACGGGCCGCGGTGAGAACCTCGCCACCGTCCTGCCCGACGCGCGGAAGCAGTGGACCGGCGCGATCGACACACTCTCCGGCCAGTACACCGCTCTGATCCAGGAGCAGACCCGGGCCCTGCTCGACCGAACCGGCGACAAGGCGCGGTCACTGCTCATCCAGGCCGGCTCACTGAGCGTCGGCGGCCTCGTCGCCGTACTGGTGTGCGCCGTGATGTCCTGGCGCATCACCCGCTCCCTGTCCCGGCGGCTGCGCGGTCTGCGCATGGCCACGCTCAGCCTGGCAGAGGAGCGGCTGCCGGATGTGGTCGCCCGACTCGACCGCGGTGAGAAGGTCGACGTGGAGTCCGCCACCCCGCCGCTGGACTACGGCCACGACGAACTCGGCCAGGTCGCCAAGGCGTTCAACACCGCGCAGCGCACGGCCGTGCACACCGCCGTCGAACTCGCCGACATCCGGCGCGGCTTCCAGAAGATCATCCTCGGCATCGCCCGGCAGAGCCAGAACCTGGTCAACCTCCAGCTCACCAAGCTGGACGCGCTGGAGCGCGCGCACCAGGACCCCGAGGTGCTCAAGGGCCTGTACGAACTGGACTCCACCGCCAGCCAGTTGCGCCGCTACGAGGAGAACCTCGTCATCATCAGCGGGGAACGGCCGGGCCGCAGCTGGAGCGAGCCGGTCGCACTGATCGACATCCTGCGCAGCGCGGTCGGCGAGGTCGCCGAGTACCAGCGGGTGGAGGTGCACACCGAGGAGGAGGTGCATCTGGCGCCGCCCGCGGTGGCGGACGTCATCCATCTGCTCGCCGAGCTCATCGAGAACGCCACGCTGTACTCCCCGGCACCCGCGCCGGTCACGGTTCGGGCCGCGATGGTGGCCAAGGGCCTGGCCGTGGAGGTCGAGGACCGCGGTCTCGGCATGCCGGAGGAGGACTACGACTCCTTCAACGCCCAGTTGGCCGAGCCCCCGCAGTTCGATGTGGTGGCGCTCGCCGACGACCTGCGGCTCGGCATGTTCGTGATCGGCCGGCTGGCCCGGCGGCACGGCATCGCGGTCACGCTGCGCTCCTCGCCGTACGGCGGCACGACGGCGATCGTGCTGATCCCGCACGACGTCGTCGTACGGGACCTGCCGGCCCCGGACCGGGAGGAGGCGGAGCACACCGCTGCCGCCGAACCGGAGGAGCCCGTACGGGAGTCCCGCCCCGTCGTTCCGGCCCGCACCGCACCCGCCCCGGTCCCCGCACGCGGCGAAGGCCTCTCCCCGCTCCCCCGCCGCGTACCGCAGACCAGCCTGGCCGCCGAACTCCGGGAGGAGGCCGCGCCCGCCGAAGAGGACGGCCACGCCGACGAGTTCACCGCGGAACGCGCCGCCGCCTCCCTCGCCTGCTTCCAGCGGGGCACGCTCCAGGCCCGCGACGACACCGGCGACGGGGTCCCGGACGCCTCCACATCCGCCGACCACGAAGGCCCCGCCTCCACCGACCACCAGGACCCCGCCGTCCTCGCCGCGTTCCAGAGGGGCACCCCCCAGGCCCACGAAGACACCCGCGACGGGTCCCCGGACGCCTCCACATCCGCCGACCACGAAGGCCGCCCCGCCTCCACCGACCACCAGGACCCCGCCGTCCTCGCCGCGTTCCAGAGGGGCACCCTCCAAGCCCGCGACAACACCGGCGACGAGGTCCCGGACGCCTCCGGCACCGGCGAGGTCACGGACGCTTCCGAGGCCCACGGCCTGCGGAGCCCCTCCGCTTCCGAGACCCGCGACCTGCGGAGCCCCGCCGCTTCCGAGGCTCCGGATGTGCGGATCCCCGCCGCTCGGCGGGCGCGTGACGACGCGGCGCGCGAGGAGCCGCCCGCGGCCGACCCCGCCCCGTCCGCCGCCTCCCCCACGTCCTCCACCCCGCCCGCCGACCGCTCATGAAGGACATAGCCATGACACGCCCCACCCCCGCCACGGACACCCAGCTCGACCAGTTGCTCACCGGACTCGTGGAGCGGGTCGCCGACGTCAACCATGCCGTCGTCCTTTCCGAGGACGGGCTGGTGGTCAGCAAGTCCATCGGGTTCCTGCGCGACGACGCCGAGCGGCTGGCGGCGACCGCGTCCGGCCTGATGAGCCTCAGCAAGGGCGTGAGCATGGACTTCCGGGGCGGCCCGGTGCGCCAGGCGCTGATCGAGATGGCCAACAGCTATCTGATCCTGACGTCCGCCGGGCCGGGCGCCCACCTCGTCGTGCTCACCAACCAGGGCGCGGACGTCGGTGTGGTGGCGTACCAGATGAACATGCTGGTGAAGAAGATCGGCGAGCATCTGTCGGCGGCACCGCGGGCCCATGCCGGCCCTGGCGCGTGAGGTGGGCGGAGACGATACGGCGGGTCGGCTGGTACGGCTGTTCACGCTGACCGGCGGCCGAACGCGGCCCAGCCGCACCGACTTCACGCTCATCACGACGGTGACGGCGGTGGACCCGCCGCCGGAGCGCGCACCGCGGCCGCAGCCCGAGCAGGCGCGGATCCTGCGGCGCTGCGCCCGGCCGATCGCGGTCGCGGAGCTCGCGGCCCATCTCGACCTCCCGGTGAGCGTGGTCGCCATCATGCTCTGCGATCTGCTGGAAGCGGGCCTGATCACCGTGCACCCGCCGCACCCCGTCACCCCCCGCACCCCGGACCTGGACCTGCTGCAGAAAGTGAGGGACGGCCTTGGCCGGCTCTGAGACCACCGTGGAGGCGGTCGCGCCGCCCGACACGGTCAAGATCCTCATCGCCGGCGGCTTCGGTGTCGGCAAGACCACGATGGTCGGGTCGGTCAGCGAGATCGCACCGTTGCGCACCGAGGAGCCCCTGACCGTGGCGGGCTTGGGTATCGACGACCTCAACGGCATCGAGGAGAAGCAGGCCACCACCGTGGCCCTGGACTTCGGCCGGATCACCATCAGCCGCGAGCTGGTGCTGTATCTCTTCGGTACGCCCGGGCAGCAGCGGTTCTGGTTCATGTGGAACGACCTGGCGATCGGCGCGCTGGGGGCGGTGGTCCTGGTGGACGTCCGCCGGCCCGAGTCCAGCTTCGCGGCGATCGACTTCTTCGAGCGCCGGGGCATCCCCTTCGTCGTCGGCGTCAACGGCTTCCACGGCGAACACCCCTATCCCGCCGAGGACATCCGGGACGCCCTCGCGCTCCCGGCGGACGTACGGGTGCTGTTGTGCGACGCTCGGGAACGCGAGTCGTGCCGGGACGTGCTGATCGCTCTGGTCGACCAGTTGATAGTGGCGGCGAAGACGGCGTAGCCGTTCACATCGAACGCACAGTTGGCTGGCGGGAATCCGCCAAGGATGACCGGGTGATTGACGCGCCACCTGCCCTCTCCTAGCTTCTGGTCGATTAGTCGAACTCTGTTCGACATATCGACCAGAAGGCAGGATGGAAATCCCCCGCACCCCCTGGAGAGCCGCATGACCCACCCCTCCCGCAGACACTTCCTCGGCATGGCGGCGACCGTCCCGCTCGCCGCGACCGGTGCCCTGGCCCTCGACGCGGGAACCGCCCACGCCGCCGACTCGGCGTACGCGATGGTCTACTTCACCGAGTCCAACACCATGCTGGAGGCGAACTACAACCTCCATCTCGCCGTCAGTACCGACGGCCTGCGGTGGACGCCGCTCAACCAGAACAACCCCGTCGCCACCCCCACCCTCGGCGCCGGCGGCCTGCGCGATCCGTTCCTGCTGCGCAAGCAGGACGGCACGTTCGTCGTCCTCGCCACCGACCTCAGCGGCACGGACTGGACCCGCAACAGCGTCTACATCCACGTCTGGGACTCCACCGACCTGCGCACCTTCACCGGCTACCGTCTGCTGAAGCTGCACGACATGACCAACACCCACAGCTGGGCCCCCGAGGCCTACTGGGACGCCGCACGCGGCCAGTACGGCATCCTCTACTCGTCGGTGAACAGCAGCGGCCACAACGTCATCATGGTCAGCTACACGACCGACTTCCGTACGACGACCAGCCCCCAGGTCTTCTTCGACCCCGGGTACGACGTCATCGACGGCAACCTCACCATCGGCGTGAACGGCGTCAACTACCTGTACTTCAAGAGGAACGGCACCCTGGTCGGCGCCCGCTCGACGACCCTGAACCCCGGCAGCTTCACCCCGTTCAGCACCGCGGTCGCGCACGGCGGCACCGAGGCCCCGACGGTGGTGAAGTCCCTGACCGGCAACACCTGGTACCTGTGGGGTGACACCTACACGCCGAACGGCGTCTTCTACGCCTGGCAGAGCAGCGACCTCGCCTCAGGCACCTGGACGGCCGTGGACCAGAAGCTCTACACCCAGCCGCTCAACTCCAAGCACTGCGGCATCCACCCGATCACGTCGACCGAGTACAGCAACCTCATCGCCAGATGGGGCGCCCCCGCCTGGAACCGGCTCAAGTCGTACAACTACCCGGCCCGTTACGTCCGGCACAGCGGATTCGTGGGCCGGATGGACGAGTACCCCTTCGACCCGTTCCCCGACTCGCAGTGGAAGCTCGTGCCGGGCCTCGCCGACTCCGCCGGAGTATCGCTGCAGTCGGTCAACTACCCGACCCGTTACCTGCGGCACTACAACTACGCCCTGCGCCTGGACGAGAACGACGGCACGTCGACGTTCGCCGGGGACGCGACCTTCTACCGGACGGCCGGGCTCGCCGACGCCTCCTGGACGTCGTTCCGCTCGTACAACAACCCCACGCGCTACATCAGGCACGCGAACTACGCCCTGCGCATCGACCCGGTCTCCACGACCGCCGAGCGCCAGGACGCCACCTTCCACGTCGGCTACTGAGCAGGCCGACGGCGGGGTTGCGGCGATACCGCAGCCCCGCCGGACAGGCCGTCGGTCAGCCCAGGCCGGCCGACTTCAGCCAGGCCTTGGCCACGTCGAGCGGGTCCTTGCTCTCCAACTGGACCTGGGCGTCCAGGTCGAGGAGCGTCTTGGTGTCCAGCTTGGCCGAGACCGCGTTGAGCGCGTCGACGCCCTCCTGGGAGAGGCCGCTCTTGTAGACCAGCGGGGTCACGTTGGCGAAGCCGAAGAGGTTCTTCGGGTCCTGCAGGACGACGAAGCCCTCCTTGGTGATGGTCGGGTCCGTGGTGAAGATGTCCGCCGCCTGCACGGTGTTCTTCGCCAGCGCCGCCTGGGTCAGCGGGCCGCCCGCGTCCAGCGCCTTGAAGGACTTGAACTCCAGGCCGTACTCGGACTCCAGGCCCTTCAGGCCCTGCTGCCGGGTCTGGAACTCGGGCGAGCCGCCGATCACCAGCTCCGGAGCGATGTCCTTGAGGTCCTCGAGGCTGGACTCGGCCGTCAGCTTGTACTTCTTCGCCGTCTCCGCGTTGACGCTGACCGAGTCCTTGTCCTCGGCCGGCGAGGACTCCAGCAGCGTCAGCTTGGCGTCCAGCTTGCTCTTCACCGCGGCGTTCACGGCGTCGGCCGACTTCTGCTCCGCCTTCGGGTCGAGGTAGGCGAGCAGCGAGCCGTTGTACTCCGGCAGGACGGTGATGGAGCCGTTCTTGAGCAGGCCGTAGGTGGTCTCCCGGCTGCCGATGTTGGGCTTGTAGGTGACCTTGATGCCCTTGGCCTTGAGAGCCTCGCCGTAGATGTCGGCGAGCAGGATGCTCTCGGCGAAGTTGTTGGAGCCGACGACGACGGTGTCGCCGCTCGCGCCGTCCTCGGCGAGCGGGTCGGACTTGTCGGAGGAGGAACATCCCGCCAGCAGCGCCACGGCGGCGGCGAGCGCGACGGCGGCCGCGCCGGGACGGTTCCTGAGGGACCTGCTGCGTGAGGCGGTGAAAGTCACGATTCCCGTTCCGGATTCAGTGGGTTGGGAGAGCTCTTCCACTGATCCAATCCAGCCGGTTCTCGGTCAGTCAAGAGCGGTCAGGTCACCGATTGGCCTCAAAAAACGGAAGGTAACGGGCAGTTGCGCTTCGATGTGAAGACGGGACGCTTGGGGTGCAGGGGGCCGTAATGGATTCTTGACGTACAGTTCCGATCACGGTGATCAAGGGGCGGTACTGTCCCACGGACAGAGCCGATCCATACTCGAACAACTGCGGTCACGTGAGACTTCGCGCACCGTGTGACGCCCACGAAGGAGGCAGGGTGGCCACTGACGAAGTGGGCGTGCCTCGTCCGCGTCGGCCACGCGGCTCCGCCGTCCGCTGGCCCTTCCGGCGCAAGCTCAACCTTCTCGTCGGTGTGCCGCTGACCGTGGTCGCGGCCCTCCTCGCCTACCTCATCGCCGACCAGACCGCGCAGTCGCGCGACGCGGCGGACGCCGCCCGGCTGGTCCGGGAGAGCGCCGAGGTCGCCACGCTGGTCGACCGGCTGGCCGCCGAGCACCAGCAGGCCGTCCTGCTCTCCGTGCGGCACGAGGCCACCGAGGGCGGCGCGCCCTCGTCCACCGCCTATCGCATCGCCCAGTCCGGGGTGAACGCCCAGGTCGACCGGGTGCGCGAGGCGTTCGGGGACCGGCTGCCGGAGACCGAGGCGCAGGCGCTGCGGGGCGTCGAGGGCCTGAGCAGCCTGCGGGACACCGTCGAGCGGCAGTATCTGCCCGCCGAGAACATCGACCCCGCCTACACCCACGCCACGCAGGCGCTGATCGACGGCCTGGCGCTGGACCGCAACCCCGATCTCGCGACCACCTTCACCGGCAACCTGCTCGACTCGCTGCTGCGCGCGGGCGCCGCGCACAGCGCCTTCGAGACCGGCGTGTTCTCCGCGTCGACCGGTGACTCCAACGCGCTCCTCGAGTTCATCGGCGCGATCGGCTCCTACGACGAGTACACCCACCAGGCCGACCGGTTCGCCCGGTTCGCCACCGAGGCGCAGGCCGCCCAGCTCTCCGGGATCAAGTACACCGCCGCCCAGACCGTCATCAGCCGGCAGTTCGCCGAGCTGCAGATCGACCCCGGCTCGGTGCAGGGCGGCTCGCCCGCCGAGATCCGCGAGTCGCTCGAGGAGGCGCTCGACTCCTACTCCGCCTACCGGGACCAGGCCAGGACCCGGCTGGCGATCACCACGTCGCTCATCGGCCAGATCGCCGACCGGGCGGACGACGCCTCCGAGGAGGCCGCGTGGAACGCGGTCCTGCTGCTCGGGCTGGCGCTGCTCGGCCTCGCCGTGTGGCTGGTCCTCGCGATGCTGGTCCGCCGCTCCGTGGTCCGGCCGGTGCAGGCCCTCACGGGTGCCGCCCGGCAGGTCGCCGACGTCGCCGAGCGCGAGCTGGCCCGGGTGGCCGACGACGACGCCGAGGACGACGGTCCGCCCCGGCTCAGCGCGATCCCGGTCACGGCACGCGACGAGATCGGCGAACTCGCCGAGGTGTTCAACCAGGTGCAGCAGACGGCGGTCGCGCTGCTGGAGCGGCAGGTCCTCAGCCGGCGCAACGTCGCCGAGATGTTCGGCAACGTGGGCCGCAGGGTCAGCAACCTGACGACCCGCCAGCTGGCTCTGATCGACGCGGTGGAGCGCGGCGAGACCGACCCCGCGCTTCTGGAACGCCTCTACTCCATCGACCACATCGCGGTACGCCTGCGCCGCAACGCCGACAGTCTGATGCTGCTCGCCGGCATCCACGAGGCGGACCTGGACGCCGGTCCCACCGCGCTCACCAATGTCGTACGCGCCTCACTCGGCCAGATCGAGGGCTACCAGCGGGTGGAGCTGCGCGCGCGGACCGAGGCCATGGTGGAGCCGGAGGTCATCGGCGACCTCACGCTGATGGTGGCCGAACTCCTGGAGAACGCCGTGTCGTTCTCGCCGGAGGGCCGCCCGGTCGAGGTGTCCGTGGCGAACGGCGAGCACGGCGGCGCGGTGATCGTCGTAGCCGACCACGGCCTCGGCATGAGCCCCGAGCGCCTCGACGAGGAGAACGCCCGCCTGATCCGCCGCGAGCGACTCGACCTGGTGCCGACGAAGGTCCTGGGCCTGTTCGTGGTCGGCACGCTGGCCCGCCGCTGGGAGATCACGGTCACCCTGTCCCGTACACCGGGCGGCGGTGTGACGGCCGAGGTGACCGTACCGCCGTCGCTGCTGGTGACGGGGAGCACTACGGGGGCCACGGCCTTGGCCGCGCTGGCGGCGGTGGCCGGCGGAGCGGGCTCGGGCTCGGGCTCGGGCTCCCAGACGATCCTCCCCGACGCAACGGACCCCGACGTCTCCGACGACTCCGCCGGGACGCTGTCGGCCTCCGCCACCGGGCCCCGGCCCTCGGTCTCCGCGCAGGCGGATGCCGCGCACCGGGACGCCGTACGGCCGGACGCCGATGCGGACGGCGATGGGCTGCGGCCGCTGCCCCGCCGGGTCTCGCGGCGGGGAGCCACCTCGGCCGGTACGGCGCGCTCGACCGCGCCTGCGGACAGGAGCACGGCGCCGCCCTCCGGGGCCGTGCCGGACGACGCGCCGTCCATTCCCGAGGCCCGCGCCGAGCAGTTCCCCGCGGCCGGCCGGCCGCAGGCCGAGGACAGCGGCGCGGCGCCCGCCGACCACGCCCGGGCCGACCAGCCCGACCCCTCGCCACGAGCCAGAGCCGACCAGCACACCTCGGCTCACGTGGCCGTGGCGGACGAGCACCCCTCCCCCGCCACGGACCGGACAGATCAACCACCCACCCCCGTCGGAGCCCGGAGCCCGCGCACGCCCGCCCCTTCAGCGCCCGCCCCTGACGCGGCATCAACGGGCCGTTCGGCATCCGGTGAAGACCCCGCCGCCGGTCGCCCCCTGCGTCGCCGCGTCCGGGGCGCGACCCTGCGTACGCCGGGCGGCTCCTCCGCCCAGCAGGCCGTGCCGCGACAGGGCGTGCGGGCCGTGGACGCGGAAGCCGTGCGGGCGGCGATCGAGGAGTTCGAGGCTGCCGTGGAACGCGCGCACCGTGACAGCCGGCACGGCGGCGATCGAGCGGGCACCGGAGCACCCTCCGCCCCGGCCGCACCCCCAACCCCCCATACGCAGGACCAGAACGACCCCCCGGAAGGAGCGGAGCAGTGAGCACGTCGACAGGTGGCACCCCGGCGGGAGGCACCACGCCGGCCGAACTGCAGGCCGCCGCAGCCGACTTCACATGGCTGCTGAATCGCTTCGCGACCGAGACGGCCGGCGTCGTGGACGCCATCGCCGTCTCGTCCGACGGACTCCTCATCGCCGTGTCCGAACTGCGGGAGCAGGCCGACTCCGAGCGGCTCGCCGCGATCGTCTCCGGCATCACCAGCCTGGCCGCCGGCGCGTCCGGCAACTACGGCCTCGGCGGTCTCAACAAGGTCATCATCGACCTGGAGGGCGGCCACGTCCTGGTCTCCGCGATCGGCAGCGGCGCCGTGCTCGGCGTCGTCACCGACAAGGAGGCCAAGCTGGGCAACATCGCCTACGAGATGACCGTGTTCGCCAACCGCGCCGGCGCCGCCCTCAGCCCGCAGCTCGTGCTGGAGCTGAAGAACAACGTCGGCGCCGCGTCGGGCCGCTGACCGGGCCGACCCGGTCGAGAAGGACGGACAACCCATGGCGGACGGCACCCCACCGCCGGACCCGAGCGGCCCGGACGCGGTCGGCCCCGCCTCCGCCGTACGGCCGTTCCTGGTCACCGCGGGCCGGGTGGCGGCCGGCGGTGACGGCCCGTCGATGCCCGTCGAGACCCAGGTGGTGGCCACCGCCGAGGGGCTCGACGCGCTCGACCGGCTCGCCTTCGAACGGCACGACATCGTCGCCGTGTGCCGGCTGCCGCAGTCCATCGCGGAGATCGCGGCCCGGCTGCGGCTGCACCTGAACGTGGTGCGCGTCCTCGCCGAGGATCTGCGCGCCGCGGGGCATTTGACGGTGCACGTGCCCGACTCCGGCGTCGTCCACGACGCTTCCGTCCTGCGCAGGGTCATCGAGGGCCTGCGCGCCGTCCCCGACTCACGAGGGGTACTCAGTGACACCGACTGAACCGGCCACCGTCCCAGCCGCGCGGTCGGCCGCCGTACGACCGCCGCTGCCGGTGAAGATGGTGATATCGGGCGGCTTCGGCGTGGGCAAGACCACCACGGTCGGCTCGATATCCGAGATCGAGCCGCTGACCACCGAGGCCGCCATCACGGAGGTCGCGGCGGGTGTGGACGACCTCACCCACACCCCGCGCAAGACCACGACCACCGTGGCCATGGACTTCGGCTGCCTCACCATCGACCCCACGCTGAAGCTGTATCTGTTCGGCACGCCCGGTCAGGAGCGGTTCGGCTTCATGTGGGACGACATCGTCGAGGGCGCGGTCGGCGGGCTCGTCATCGTCGACACCCGCCGCCTGGACGACTGCTACGCCGCCGTCGACTACTTCGAGCACAAGGGCATCCCCTTCGCGGTCGCCGTCAACGCCTTCGACGGCAGGGTCGAGCACACCCTGGAGGAGGTCCGCTGGGCCCTCGACGTCACCGACGGCGTCCCGGTCCTGGTCTTCGACGCCCGCGAGCGGGGCTCGGTACGGGACGCCCTGCTCGTCGTACTGGAACTGGCCCTGGCCCGCACGGAGGGCTGACGCGCCCAGGGCCCAGGGTTCGTCCCGCTAGCCGCGCCTGCGCACCCCCGGCGACACCGTGATCCGTCCCACCGCCCAGAACACCGCGAGCGTGGTCAGAGCCATGGCGGCCACCAGCGTGGCGCCGCCCACGACCTTCTCGTAGTCGCGCTGGTAGAGGCCGTCGATGATGTAACGGCCGAGGCCGCCGAAGCTGACGTACGCGGCGATGGTGGCCGTCGAGACGATCTGGATGGCCGCCGAGCGCAGTCCGCTGAAGATCAGCGGGAGGGCCATGGGCAGTTCGACCCGGAACAGGACCCCGGCCTCGCCCATGCCCATGCCGCGGGCCGCGTCCACCGGTGCGGGGTCGACGGAGCGCATCGCCTCGTACGTGGTGACGAGGATGGGCGGGACGGCGAGCACCACCAGCGGGATCATCACGGGCGCCATGCCCAGGCCGAGCAGGATGAACATCAGCACCATCAGGCCGAAGCTGGGCAGCGCCCGGGCGGAGGTGGCGATGAGGGCGAGCGTGTTGCCGCCGCGCCCGGTGTGACCCGTGAGCAGGCCGACCGGCAGTCCTACGGCGGCGGCGATGGCGAGCGCCATCAGCGTGTACTGGACATGCTCGGCGACCCGCGTCGGGATGCCGTCGTAGCCCTGCCAGTGGGCGCTGTCGTTGAAGAAGGCGCTGATGAAGTTGAGTACGTTCACCGGGCGGCCTCCTTGGCGACGAGCGTCCGTGAGCCCTTGCGGGTGCCGCGGGGCATCCAGGGCGTCAGCAGGACACGCAGAACGATCAGCAGGGCGTCAACGAGGATGGCGAGGACGGCCGTGCCCAGCACCGAGAGCCACACCAGGCGGGGCTGGTCGTACTTCAGGCCGGCGTCGAGCATGTTGCCGAGGGCGCCCTCGTTGCCGATCAGCATGCCGACGCTGACGAGGGAGATGCTCGACACGGACGCCACCCGCAGTCCGGCGAGGATCGCGGGCGCGGCGATGGGCAACTGCACCTGGAGATACCGTCGTACGGGCCCGAGGCCCATGGCGGTGGCCGCGGCCAGGGTCTCCTGCGGCACCGACCGCACACCGTCCACGATGGCGGGGACCAGTACGACCAGGCTGTAGACGGCCAACGGGATCATCACCGTGAGCTCACTCAGGCCGGTGTAGTCGATGAGGATGACGAAGAACGCGAGTGACGGAATGGCGTAGAGCACGGTCGTCACCCACATCACCGGCGGGTACAGCCACCGGAAGCGGACGCACAGCTGTGCCACGGGCAGTGCCACGAGCAGCCCGGCGAGCACCGGGAGCAGTGCTTCGCGCAGGTGCAGTCCCACCAGGCCGAAGTAGCTGTGCTCCAGGTAGCTGGGCATGTCGAAGAGCTCGTTCATGGCGCGACCTTCTGGGCCGTGGCCGTGCCGTCGGCGCTGCGCTCCGCGTGCGCTCCGCGGATGGCCTCGCCGATGGTCACCTGCGAGACCACTCCGGCGGCGCGCCCCTCGGTGTCCACGGCGACGGCCCATCCGGTGGGCGAGAGCACGGCACAGTCGAGGGCGGCCCGCAGTGAGTCCGTACCGGGCACGAACGGCCGCCCGTAGGGCAGCAGTCGATCCGTCTCGATCTCCCCGGCGGTGAGATCCCCCGGCTCGCTCCAGCCGAGGGGCTTGCCGTCCGGGTCGGTGACGAGGAGGTAGGGGACGTCGCCCGAGCCCGCGGCGGCGATCCGCTCGGCGGTGGCGTCGATGGCGACGATCGGCTCCGTCAGCAGCTCCAGGCCCGCCGAGGGGAAGAACGACAGCCGCCGGATGCCGCGGTCGGCGCCGAGGAAGTCCTCCACGAACTCGTCGGCGGGGTGGGAGAGCAACTCGGCCGGCGGGGCGAACTGGGCGAGGTGGCCGCCGGTGCGCATCACGGCGACCATCGTGCCGAGCTTGACGGCCTCGTCGATGTCATGGGTGACGAAGACGATGGTCTTGCCCAACTCGTCCTGGATGCGCAGGAGTTCGTCCTGCAGTCCCTTGCGCACCACGGGGTCGACGGCCGAGAACGGCTCGTCCATCAGCAGCACCGGCGGATCCGCCGCGAGCGCCCGCGCCACGCCGACGCGCTGCTGCTGGCCGCCGGACAGCTGGTACGGGTACCGCTTGGCGAGCGCCCCGTCGAGCCCGACCCGCTCCATCAACTCCCGTGCCCGGGCCCGGGACTTCTCCTTGCTCCAGCCGAGCAGGCGGGGCACGGTGGCGATGTTGTCGAGGATCGTGCGGTGCTGGAAGAGACCGGCGTTCTGGATGACGTAACCCATGGACCGGCGCAGGGTGTTGACGGGCTGCTGCCGGATGTCCACGCCGTCGAGGAGGATGGCGCCCTCGCTGGGCTCGACCATCCGGTTGATCATCCGCAGCGTTGTCGTCTTTCCGCAGCCAGACGGCCCCACGAGCACGGTGATCGAGCGATCGGGTATCTCCAGCGACAGCCGGTCGACCGCCACCGTGCCGTCCGGGTACCGCTTGGTGACTGAATCTATCCGTATCAAAACGCCGAATACCCTTCGGGTTTGGCAGAGGTTGCCCGCTTTCGACCACGGGCCCCGGCAGTTGAAGCTCGAGTCTAGACCGCTTGTATTGCGGGATCTTTGCTGTGACCTGCCTGAGAGTCCGCTGATGCTCACCCTCCCTTCAGAACGGCCACAGGTACCGCACAGCAGCGGCCCGATCGTCACCGCCTGGACGCCTCCGACGTCGGCTGAGGGCTGCGCAGGGCGGCGAAGGAACGACCGCCCGCCGTCCACCGGTCGACGGCACTCCAGCCGGCGCGCTCAGCGTGCCGCAGCAGGGCGGGCGTGCCGAGCCGGGCCCAGGGGAAGGGGGCTCCGGGGGCGCCACGGGCGTCGGTGACATGGACCTGGACCCGCTCGTCGAGGTCCAGGTCCGGCACCGTCTCGGCGATCAACAGGCCGCCGCGAGCCAGAAGTTGCACCATCCGGTCGAGCAGGGCCGCGGGGTCGCCGCCGATGCCGACGTTGCCGTCCATGAGGAGGGCGGTGCCCCAGCGGCCCTCGCCGGGGAGCGGGTCGAAGACGGACCGGCGCAACGCCGGGCCACCGAGCCGTACGGTGCGTGCGACGGCGGCCTCGCTGACGTCGATGCCGAGCACCTGGCGCCCCTGCCGCGCCAGCGCCGCCACCATCCTCCCGGGTCCGCAACCGACGTCCAGCACCGCGCCCTCACACCGCCGCAGCACCTCCAGATCCGCCGCGTCGACCGCCGCGCACCACCGCTCCACGTCCAACGGCAGCAGCCAGCCGTCGGCACGGCGCAGGAAGAGGGGGCCCTGGCCGGTGCGGAGGGCGTGCGCGTAGGGGTCGGCGGACCAGGTTCGGTCGGGCGTGGGGTGGGTGGACGAGGATCGGGGGCCGGGGGTGAACGGGCCGAGTGTGCGGGTGCCGGCGTCGGCCGGGACCAGTGGCGGTGCGTCGTCGGTGCCGGGACCCGCCGCGGGCTGTCGTGCCGGGCCGTCGGTCGTGGTGTCCTGGCAGGGGCCGACCCCGGTCGGCCCCGCCTGTCGCGCGATCCACGCCGCCGTGGCCTCCCGTACCTCCCGCAGCCCGCTCATCGGCCCGCCGCCGGAGACAGCCGCGCCAGCGCCTCGGCGAAGCGGCCGCCCGGCGCCGCCTCGGCGACCAGGTCGGCGTCGTATGCGGTGTCGACGTCCCGCAGGCGGGGCAGGTCGCGCACGCGCAGATCCGCGAGCCGGGCCCGCTGTACGGCGCCTGTGTGCGGTGTCGACATCGGCACGCCCCGCAGCCGTGACGGGTCCGGCGCGGCCAGGCCCAGGGCCCAGAAGCCGCCGTCCTCGGCGGGGCCGAAGTACGCGTCGCAGTCCGCCCAGTCCACGGTCAGCAGCTCCGGCGTCACCTGCGGGGTGTCCATGCCGATGAGCAGGGCCGGGCCGGTGCAGCCCGCGAAGGCGTCGGCCAGCCGTTCGTCGAGACCGCCCGCGCACTGCCGTACGACGTCGAAGCCGGGCGGCAGCCAGGGGCCCGGCGTCCCGTCCAGGACCAGCACCCGGCGCCGGGCGGGCGTCCGCGCCACGGCGTCGAGGGTGTCGGCGAGTGCCGCTTCCGCGAGCACGGCGGCCTCGTCGGGCGTGAAGGGCGGGGTGAGTCTGGTCTTCACCCGGCCCGGGCGTGGCTCCTTGGCGATGACGAGGAGCGTGGTCACGGGCGGGCCCCTTCCCGGACGTTCCCGCCGACCGGTTCCTCGGCCAGCACCCGGTTCATGTCCCGCACCGCCTGCCAGGTGCCGCGCCACGTCCCGGTCACCTTCGAGGCACCCGTGCGCGGGCGGTACGGCACGTCGAACTCGGCGATCCGCCAGCCCGCGTCGGCGGCGCGCACCACCATCTGGAGGGGGTAGCCGCTGCGCCGGTCCGTCAGGCCGAGGGCGAGCAGGGGCGCGCGGCGGGCGGCGCGCAGGGGGCCCAGGTCGTGCAGGCACAGGCCGGTTCGGCGCCGGAGGAGGCGGGCCAGGGCGAGGTTGGCCGCGCGGGCGTGCGGCGGCCAGGCGCCGCGTCGCTGGGGGCGGCGCCGGCCGAGGACGAGGTCGGCCTCGTCGGCCACCAGGCGCCGTACGAAAGGCACCAGGTCGCCCGGGTCGAGCGAGGCGTCGCAGTCGCAGAAGCACACGATGTCCGCCGTGGCCGCGCTCAGGCCCGCGTGGCAGGCGGCGCCGAAGCCGCGCCGCGCCTCTCGTACGACGGTCGCGCCGAGGGCGTGCGCGATGTCCGCCGAGCCGTCGGTGGAGCCGTTGTCCACGACGAGCGCCCGCCAGCCGGGCGGGATCCGGTCCAGGACCCAGGGCAGCGCCTCGGCCTCGTCGAGGCAGGGAAGCACGACGTCCACGGACGCCGGGTGCGGGTCACTCGCTCGTGGGGATGAGGTCGTCACGGCATTCACCCTACGAGCGAGAATCGGGCATATCGGACTGCGGCTCCTTACGAAACAAGGACGTCGGAGCCGGACGGCGACACACGCGCGCGTGGGGTGCGAGGCTGGCGGCATGGAGCAGCAACAGCCGAACGCGCAGGCCGGGGCCCGGGTCCTCGTCGTGGACGACGACCCGACCGTCGCCGAGGTCGTCTCCGGGTACCTGGACCGCGCCGGTTACGTCGTGGACCACGCCGGCGACGGCCCCGACGCCCTCGCCCGGGCCGCCGCGCACTGGCCCGACCTCGTCGTCCTGGATCTGATGCTGCCCGGCATGGACGGCCTGGAGGTGTGCCGGCGGATGCGCGGCCGGGGACCCGTGCCGGTCATCATGCTCACCGCGCGCGGCGACGAGGACGACCGGATCCTCGGTCTCGAGGTGGGCGCCGACGACTACGTGACCAAGCCCTTCAGTCCCCGCGAACTCGTCCTGCGCGTCGAGTCGGTGCTGCGCCGCGCCCGCCCGGGCCACGCCCAGCCGCGGGACGTACTGCACGCGGCGGGTCTCTCGGTCGACCCGGCGGCCCGTCGCGCCCTCAAGGACGGCGCCGAACTCGCCCTCACCATCCGCGAGTTCGACCTCCTCACGTTCTTCCTGCGCCACCCGGGCCGGGTCTACAGCCGCGAGGACCTGATGCGCGAGGTGTGGGGCTGGGACTTCGGCGACCTGTCGACCGTCACCGTCCACATCCGCCGGCTGCGCGGCAAGGTCGAGGACGATCCGGCCAGGCCCCGGCTCATCCAGACCGTGTGGGGTGTCGGCTACCGCTTCGACACCACCGGCTCCGCTTCCGAAGGGGAGGCGTGACCGTGCGCGACACCCTCCTGATCGCCCTCTTCGCCTTCCTCGGCGCCGCGGCCGCCGGAGTGCTCGGCGCCTGTGTGCTCCGGCTGATCCGGCGCCGCTCGCTCATCGCGCATCTCGCCGTGGTCGCGGGCGTCGGCGTGCTGGCCATGCTCGCGGGCACGCTCGCCGTCGCGCAGGCGATGTTCCTGTCCAGGCACGACCTCACCGTCGTCACGACCGTCGTCGCCATGGCGGCCGTCGTCTCCCTGGCCACCGCGGTGCTGCTCGGCCGCTGGGTCGCCGCCCGCAGTCACGCCCTGGCCCTGGCCGCCCGCTCCTTCGGCGACGGCGGCGACTTCACCTCGCCGGACGGCCCCGCCACCGCCGAACTCGCCGCGCTCAGCCGCGAGTTGGAGGCGACCAGTGCGAAACTCGCCGAGTCCCGCGAGCGTGAGCGGGCCCTGGAGTCCTCCCGGCGCGAGCTCGTCGCCTGGATCTCCCACGACCTGCGCACCCCGCTGGCCGGCCTGCGCGCGATGGCGGAGGCCCTGGAGGACGGAGTGGCCGCCGACCCCGACCGCTACCTGAAGCAGATCCGGATGGAGGTCGAGCGCCTCAACGGCATGGTGGGCGACCTGTTCGAGCTGTCCCGCATCCACGCGGGGACGCTGGCGCTGAGCCCGAGCCGGATCTCCCTGTACGACCTCGTCGGCGACGCGCTCGCGGGCGCGGACCCGCTGGCGCGCGAGTGCGGGGTACGGCTGGTCGGCGGGCGGGTGGAACCCGTTCCGGTCGAGGTGGACGGCAAGGAAATGAGCCGGGTGCTGGGCAATCTGCTGGTCAACGCCATCCGCCGGACACCGGCCGACGGTACGGTCGCCGTCGCCGCCGAGCGCTCGCCCGAGGGCGTCGTGCTGTCCGTGACCGACGGCTGCGGCGGCATTCCCGAGGAGGACCTGCCGCGCGTGTTCGACACGGGCTGGCGCGGTACGCATGCCCGTACGCCCCCGGCCGGGGCCGGTCTGGGTCTCGCCATCGTGCGGGGCATCGTGGAGGCACACGACGGGCTGGCCACGGTACGCAACGTCCCCGGTGGCTGCCGTTTCGAGGTGGTGCTGCCCACCGCCGCTTCCTGAAGGCGGGCAGCACCACCGGTCATGGGCGGTCACGCACCCCGCAGGCCGGCTTCCGCGAACTCCCGCATCCCCTCCGCGAACCCCACCTGCGCCTTCCACCCCAGCCGAGCCCGCAGCCGCGACGAGTCCGCCGTGATGTGCCGTACGTCGCCCAGGCGGTACTCCCCGGTCACGACGGGCTCGGGGCCGCCGTGGGCCGCCGCGAGCGCGTGTGCCATCTCGCCGACGGTGTGCGGGTCGCCGCTGCCGGTGTTGTACGCCGTGAGGGCGCCCTCGGGCAGCGCCGCCGAACTCGCCTCCAGGGCGACCACGTTGGCGGCGGACACGTCCCGTACATGGACGAAGTCCCGCCGCTGGCGGCCGTCCTCGAAGACCCGCGGTGCCTCGGCGCGTGCGAGTGCCGAGCGGAAGAAGGAGGCGACCCCGGCGTAGGGGGTGTCGCGGGGCATGCGGGGCCCGTAGACGTTGTGGTAGCGCAGCGACACCGCCGTTCCGCCCGTGGCCCGCGCCCATGCCGCCGCCAGGTGTTCCTGGGCGAGCTTCGTCGTCGCGTACACGTTGCGCGGATCGACCGGGGCGTCCTCTGCGACCAGGCCCGGGGCGAGGTCGGCACCGCACACCGGGCAGGGCGGCTCGAACCGGCCCGCGTCCAGGTCGGCGACGGCACGGGGGCCCGGCCGCACCACGCCGTGCCGGGCGCACTCGTACCGTCCCTCCCCGTACACCACCATCGACCCGGCCAGCACCAGCCGCCGTACGCCCGCGTCGGCCATGGCGGTGAGCAGCACGGCCGTACCGAGGTCGTTGCGCGAGACGTACTCCGGGGCGTCCTGGAAGCCGGCGCCGAGGCCGACCATCGCCGCCTGGTGGCACACGGCGTCGACGCCGGTCAGGGCTCGGCGGACGGCGTCGGGATCGCGTACGTCCTGCTCGGGGTCGGCACGGACGTCGTACACGACGGGCTCGTGACCACGCTCCGCGAGCGCCTCGACGACATGGGACCCGATGAACCCGGCACCGCCGGTGACCAGTACGCGCATGGGCCGACGCTAAGGCGAGGACCCGCGCCCGTGTCCGCTCCACGCCCGCCATGTCACGGGTTCGTAAGAGCTTCGTCCGCCAGCGGAACCGTCACCGTGAACACCGTCGCCCCGGGCTCGCTGGTCAGGTCGATCCTGCCGCCGTGCGCCCGCACGAGTGACTGCGCGACCGCCAGCCCCAGCCCGCTGCCGCCCCGGTCCCGGCTGCGGGCCTTGTCGACGCGGTAGAAGCGGTCGAAGACCCGTTCCCGGTCGGCGGGCGGGATGCCGGGGCCGGCGTCGGCTATGCGGACCTGGGCCGTGTCGTTCGCCATCGACACCGCGACGGACACCGGCGTCCCGGCCGGGGTGTGCATCGCCGCGTTGGTGAGGAGGTTGTCCAGGACCTGGCGGATGCGCTGGGGGTCCAGGCGCAGCTTCAGGGAGCCGGGGCCGGGAGCGACCGTCAGCGGGTGGTCGGCGTGGGTGACCAGGAAGGCGTCGGCGGCCTGCTCGACCAGCTCCACCAGGTCCGCCTCCTGCGGCCGCAGCGGCGTCTCCACCTCGGCTGCGTCCAAGCGGGCGAGCAGCAGCAGGTCGTCCAGCAGGAATCCCATGCGGGCGGCCTCGGCGCGCAGGCGGGCCAGGTGCTTGTCGCGTTCCTCGGGGGCGTTGGCGGCCGCGTACTGGAACAGGTCGGCGTAGCCCCGTACCGACATCAGCGGCGTACGCAGCTCGTGCGAGGCGTCCGCCACGAAGCGGCGCAGGCGCTGCTCCGCCTCCGCCCGCACCACGAGCGAGTCGTCGATGTGCTCCAGCATCCTGTTGAACGCGGTGCGCAGCTCCTCGACCTCGGGCCCGCCGCCGCGCCCGCCATGCCGTACCGGCAGCCGCCCCGTGTCCGTCAGGTCGTGCGAGGTGATGTCGTGGGCGGTGTGCGCCATGTCGCTGAGCGGCTGCAGGCCGCGGCGCAGCATGCTCCGCCCGAACACCACGAGGGCCAGCAGCGCGAGCCCGAACGTGACCACCTGGATGGTGATCAGCTGGCCCACGGTGTCCTCGATCTCGTCCATGGGCGCGGCGCTGACCAGCACCACGCCGGGCTCGACCTCGCAGGCGCGCAGCCGGTAGTCGCCCTTGCCCTTGAGGTGCCCGGTGCGCACGACCTCCGTGGCCGCGGTGGTCTGCGCCCGGGCCAGGGCGGTGAAGTCGTCGACGTCGTCCGGCAGGTCGGCGGGGTCCTCGGGCCTGCGGAGCACGGCCTTGCCGTCGGACACGTCGTACACGGCGTAGAACCAGCTGTAGTACTTCTTGCCGGTGAGCGTGCCGTAGTCCGCGATGCTCTTGGACTGGGCGATCTGGCCCTGCGCCAGCTGGGTGTCGAGCTGGGCGGACAGATAGTCCCGCATGTACGTCGTCAGGGCCGTGCCGACGACGCCGAACACCACCAGCGACAGCACGCCGAGTCCCAGCGCCAACCGGGTCCCGAGCCGCATCCCGCGATACGCCCGCCGCAGCCGCCCGATCACTCGGCCGCCTGCCGGATCACGTACCCGAAGCCGCGCACCGTGTGGATCAGCGGTGCGCCGGTGTCGTCGAGCTTGCGGCGCAGTCGGCTGACGACCAGCTCGACCACGTTGGAGCGGCCGCCGAAGCCGTACTCCCACACGTGGTCGAGGATCTGCGCCTTGGTGAGGACGGTCGGTGACTTGCGCATCAGGTAGCGCAGCACCTCGTACTCGGTGGGCGTGAGGGTGAGCAGCTTGTCGCCGCGGCGCACCTCGCGGGTGTCCTCGTCCATCGTGAGGTCCGCCACCCGAAGGATGGAACGCTGGAAGCCGGGGCCGGAGCTGCGGCGCAGCACCGTCCGCAGCCGGGCCATCAGCTCCTCCACCGCGAACGGTTTGACCAGGTAGTCGTCACCGCCCCGGGTCAGGCCGGCCACCCGGTCGGCGACCCCGTCGCGGGCGGTGAGGAACACCACGGGCACCATGGTCCCCGCTGCGCGCAGCCGGTCCAGGACGCCGAAGCCGTCGACGTCGGGCAGCATGAGATCCAGCACCACGATGTCCGGATGGAACTCGGCGGCCAGCCGCAGCGCCTCCTCACCGGAGTTCGCGGTGACCGCCGCCCAGCCCTCGTAGCGGGCGACCGTCGCGACGAGATCGGCGATGGGCGGGTCGTCGTCGACGACCAGCAGGCGTACTTTCTCCACCCGTTCATAGTGCGGCACCCGGCGGCGGTCCTCGGGGGCGGGTGGGCGGCCGCGACCACATCGATAAACACTTGAAAGAACAACGACAGCTTTTCGACAGCACCCTCCGGACAAGCTCGGAAGCCACAGACGAGATCAAGGAGCTGTCGCCGTGACGACCGTCCAATCGCCCCCTGCGCCCCCCACGGCGATACGCCCCAGGGTGGTCGCCCGCACGGGTCTGTACGCCGTGCTGGCCGCGAACCTGGCCGTGGTCCTCTACTTCTTCTTCGCCGCCGGCTTCGCCTCGAACACGCTCATCGTGCTCGGCCGGCTGACCGGCCTGTTCGGCGCGCTGCTCATGGCGTTCCAGCTGGTGCTGGTGGCCCGGCTGCCGTGGCTGGACCGCCGGATCGGCATGGACCGCCTGACCTCCTGGCACCGCTGGACCGGCTTCAGCGTCCTGTGGGCCCTGCTCGCGCACGCCGTCTTCATCACCTTCGGCTACGCGGAGGCCTCCTCGCTGGACCCGGTGAACCAGCTGATCGACCTGGCCGAGACGGTCGAGGGCGTGCTGCGCGCCGTCGTCGCGCTGGGGATCATCATCGTGATCGGCGTGGTGTCGGCCCGGTTCGCGCGGCGCAAGCTGGCGTACGAGACGTGGCACTTCATCCACCTGTACACCTACGTCGCGGTGGTCCTGGCGTTCACGCACCAGGTCGCGGTCGGTACGTCCTTCACCTCGTCGTCCGCCGCCACGGCGTACTGGTACGCGGTGTGGGGCGTCGCGCTCGGCTCCGTCCTCGTGGGCCGGCTGGTGCTGCCGCTGTGGCGGAACTGGCGCCACCAGTTCCGTGTCTCGGCGGTCGTCCCCGAGTCCGACAACGTGGTCTCCGTCTACATCACCGGCCGTGACCTGGACAAGCTGCCCGCGCGGGCCGGCCAGTTCTTCCTGTGGCGGTTCCTGACGAAGGACCGCTGGTGGCAGGCCAACCCCTTCTCCCTGTCGGCCGCGCCCGACGGCCGCACACTGCGGCTCACCGCCAAGGCGGCCGGTGACGGCTCGGCGGCCCTGCGGCACATGAAGGTCGGCACCCGTGTCTTCGCCGAGGGCCCCTACGGCGCCTTCACCGCGCTGCACCGCACCCGGCCGGAGGCCGTGCTCATCGCCGGCGGCGTCGGCGTCACCCCGATCCGGGCGCTGCTGGAGGAGCTGCACGGGCACGCGGTCGTGATCTACCGCGTCGCCTCGGACCGGGACGCGGTCCTGTACGGCGAACTGGTGGAACTGGCCCACGCCAAGGGCGCCGAGCTGCACCTGGTGAGCGGCCCGGTCACGCCGGACAAGCTGGCCCCGGCCGAGCTGCGGCGGCTCGTTCCGGACATCACGGACCGGGACGTGTTCCTGTGCGGACCGCCGCCCATGATGAACGCGGTGATCGGCAGCCTGCGCGAGCTGGGCGTGCCCAAGCAGCAGGTCCACTTCGAGCGTTTCAGCCTGGCCGGCTGACAAGGACGAGGAAGAAACAGTGAAGCGAGCGATACCCGTCCTGGTCCTCAGCATCGCGGGCCTGGTCCCGGTCTGGATGTACGAGCCGTCCCTCGGCACGGCGAGTTCGGGGACCGCCGCCCCGGCCTCGACGCCCTCGGCGTCCTCGTCCGCCGCGTCGGGCTCGGGCGGCACGGTCGTCAAGGGCTCGACCATCCAGACCGACAAGGGCCCGGTGCAAGTCGAGGTGACCTTCGCGGGCACGAAGATCACGGCTGTGAAGATGCTCCAGCAGCCGAACCACCCGCAGACGACGGCTGCGGTCCCGAAGCTGATCGCTGAGACGCTGGAAGCGCAGAGCGCCGACATCGACACGGTGTCCGGCGCCACGATCACCAGCGACGGCTACAGGGAGTCCCTCCAGGCCGCCATCGACGCGAACGCGGAGTCGGCGTCCTCGTCCGCCGCCTCGCCCTCGCCCTCGGAGTCCGCCGCCGCGCAGTCGCAGACGGTCGACGGCTCCACGGTCACCACCGACAAGGGCCCGGTGCAGGTCCAGGTGACCTTCGAGGGCGACGAGATCGCGTCGGTGAAGATGCTCCAGCAGCCGAACCACCCGCAGACGACGGCCGCCGTGCCGAAGCTGATCGCGCAGACGCTGGAAGCGCAGAGCGCCGACATCGACACGGTGTCCGGCGCCACGATCACCAGCGACGGCTACAAGGAGTCCCTCCAGGCCGCCATCGACGCGAAGGGCTGATGATCATGCACCGAGTCGAACACGTCATGGGGTTCCCGGTCTCGCTGCGGGTCGACGACGCGCACGTCGGCGAGGAGACCGCGGACGCCGTGTTCGCGTGGCTGCGCGAGGTCGACGCCCGGTTCAGCCCGTTCAAGCCGGACAGCGAGGTCTGCCGGCTGGACCGGGGTGAGATCGAGCGCGGCGACGTCAGCGCGGACCTCGACGAGGTGCTGGGGCTGTGCGAGGAGTACCGGGTCGCCACGGGCGGCGCCTTCGACGTACGGCTGCCGGGACGCGGGCTCGATCCGTGCGCGGTGGTGAAGGGCTGGTCCGTGCAGCGGGCGGCCGAGCTGCTGAAGGCGGCGGGCGCGCGGCGCTTCGTGCTCAACGCCGGGGGCGACGTGGTCGCCTCCGGCGGGCCCTGGCGGGTGGGGGTACGGCACCCCGAGCAGGCCGACAAGGTGTGTGTGGTGGCCGAGCTCACCGACGGGGCGATCGCGACGTCCGCGCGCTACGAGCGCGGCGACCACATCGTCGACGGCCGCACGGGGCTGCCGGCGACGGGCCTGCTGTCCCTCACGGTCGTGGCGTCCTCGCTCACCCTGGCGGACACCTTGGCGACCGCCGCGTTCGCGATGGGCGCGGAGGGCGTCGCGTGGGCCGCCGCGCGGGAGGGCTGCGAGGTGTTCGCGGTGGACGCCGAGCGGCGGGTCCTCCGCACGGAGGGCTTTCCGGTGGCGACGGCGCCGGCGCGGGCGGCGTGACGTCGGCTCAACCGACGCCCTTCGGCGGGGCGACGGCCCCCTCGTAGGTCCCCGAGGTCCGCTCGGTCACCTCCTGCTCGTACCGGATGCGCTGCCCGTCGTACGGGATGAGGAAGGTGCACTCGAAGGTGTGCGCGGTGATCCGGTACGTCGAGGCGTCGAGCACGAGCGACTCCTCGACGCCCGCCACGGTGATCCCGCTCTCGGGGGCGGCGACGCCGGCCGCGCGCAACTGCCGCAGCGTCGGGGCGAGTTCACGCAGTGCCTCCTGTACGACGGCTTGGTCCCGTACGCCGGTCAGCGGGGCGGTCGTCGTACGGACGCGCAGTTCGACCTGGCCGTCCTCCGGCGTGAGTAGGGTGACGTCGTCGCCGTATGCCCGGAACGCGTCGAGCGCGGTGAGGGGGTCTTCCACCTTGTCCGCGAAGTCCGGGTCGGTCAGGGGCCCCTGTTCCCAGTCGGCCGTGCCCTTCTTGACGTGAGCCGTCCCGTCGGCGACGTAGATCTCCTCGGGCTTGCTCACGCCCTTGCTGACGGTGGTGCCCGTGGAGTGCAGTGCCCACGGGTCGCCGGTGGTCCGGCGGACGGTGGCGGTGTAGGTCGCGGTGTTCTCCTCGCCCCGCAGGACCAGGCCCTCGCGGCCCTTCACGGCGAACGTCCACGCCTTCTGCCCGGCCATCGTCCGCTCGGCGCGGGCGAGGAACTCGGTGGCGGTGCGGGGCTCGGGCTGGGCGGGGGCGGCCTGTGAGGTCCGGGCGGTGGGCTGTTCGGACTCGACGGGCTTCCCCTCGTCCGTCAAGTCCGAACAGCCGGTCAACACGGCCGCGAGGAGCACCGCCAGTGCGGCAGCGGGCCTTGTCCTGCGATGTCCCATGCGCTCTCTCTTGCGGTTGCTCATGCGACGGCTCTTCTGGCCCGGCCGTGCAGCGTCAGATAGAAGGTCTGGAGGGATTCGCCCGGTCCGCCGAGTTCGAAGCGGTTGCGGACCTTGCCGAGCGGGTTCCAGACCCGGCCGTCCGGCATCCGCACGCCGACCGGCTGGCCGAAGTAGGCGCGCTGGTCGGCGTCGAAGTCGACCCACGCCGCACCCGCGCGGCGCACGAGCACCTCACCCACGTACGCGCCGAGCCCGAACAGCGCCTCCCGCACCTGCTCGTGCTCCGCCCCGCCCTTGCGCAGCCCGTCGATCAGGAAGTCCACGACGCGCAGGCTGGCCACGGAGTAGTCCAGCGGCAGCCGGTTGCGGGCGGTGACGCGGCTGACGAACGTCATGGCGCACGAGCGCATGTCTCCGGCGCCCCGGACACGTCCGTTGCCTGGGCTCATGGGACCCCCGCACCTTCGCTCGGTCAGTCGGAAGACCAGCTTCTGGTCCTCCCGACTGATCAAGCGGATGCTGCCTCAGGAACATCACGGGTCACGGGTGTGTCGATTCACACACACCGAATTCACTGCGGGGGTACAACCTTCTGGATCTTCGCCCGTCAGCGGCCGGTGACACGGACGGCGTTCTCCGTGCCGTCGAGTCCGAGGCGTGCCGCCCAGGCGAGGGCTTCGTCGAAGGTGGCGTCAGCGTCGGCCAGGCGGGCCGCGGTGAGGGCGGGCGGCACCTTGGCCTCGTCCAGCAAGGCGTTCCACTGGCGGGCGGTGAGGGAGAGGTAGCGGAGGTCCGGAAGGTCGGCCAGGACGGCGAGGTTGGGGACCTGGGCTCCCGAGAGGTCGATGCCCCGCAGGTGGGGGACGGTGCGCAGGGGAGTGATGTCGGCCGGGGCGGTGGTGGTCAGGTCGAGGGAGGTGAGGTGGGGGTGGGCTTCGAGTGGGGTCAGGTCGCCCTCGGCGACGGTGACGCGCAGGGATTCGACGGGCAGCTCGCGCACGGGTGTCAGATCGGCGGTGGTCGCGCGGTTGAGGTGCAGGCGGCGGAGGTTGGGGGCGGTGGTGAGCGGGGCGAGGTCGACGAGGCCGGTGACGTCGTTGATGTGGATCGCCTGGAGGGTGGGCGGGACCTCGTCGGGGACGTCGCCGCCGACGATCTGCTGGGGGACGGGGTCGCGCTCGGGTTCGAGCAGGAAGATGTGGTCCTCGTCCCTCTCGTAGGCGCCCTGGTCGAGGAGTTCCAGGTAGTGGCCGAGGAGGGAGGTGACCGAGTCGGCGACGTAGTGGGGCCCCTCGTCGTAGTCGCGGCCCGTCTCGATGATCTGGCCGGGGTGGCCGTCGCGGGCCGGAGCCATGTCGACGGCCAGGAAGTTGCCGTCCTCGCCGGTGCCGAAACGCAACCAGCCGGGGTGGCCTCCACAGCGGCGGACGGTGTCGGTGGGGGTGGTGTCGAATACCACGGCCTGCCACTCCAGGTCCCAGCCGTACCAGGGTCGTTCGCCCGAAGCCCACTCGGTGGACTCGGCGACCATGCTCTGCAGCGACAGCCATGCGTTGCCCTGGAACAGGTGCCGATTCCGGTAGCCGATGCCGTCGCCGTCGGCGATCAGGTACAGCGCCCGCAGGTCGGCGGGCAGACGGTGGCCCAGGCGGCGTTCGGCCTCCTCGATCGCGGCGGCGGTGGCGGGCGGGGGCAGCTCCTCGGGGTGTCCCAGGATCGCGGCACGCCGGTCGAGATAGGTACGGAAGCGGGCCGCGGCCAACTCGGGGTCGCCCGTCGGCTCGGCGGTGCCGGGCTCCTGACGGCTGCCGGGCTGGGGCAGCCGGTAGTCGGGGTCCAGGACCACCTGGAAGCCGCCGCCCGTCCCGGTCACCCGTCTGATGGCGTCGCCGAAGGCGACGAGCCGGTACTCACCGGACGGCCGGCACCGGATCTCCAGGCTGACGGGCTCCCAGCCCCGGTCCTCGCGCAGCCTCTCCGCCAGCGCCATGAGTTCCTGGTAGGGATTGGGCAGGCCCGTGTGCCGGCTCTCCCCCAGCCGGCTGTAGCCACCGGTCACCCCGGTACCGCCCCGGCCTGCCCGGCCGTGCAGCACCGCGTGCGTCCAGCCGTTCGGGGCCTTGGCGACGATCGCCTCGACTATCGGCCGTACCGCCTGCTCCACCATGCTCTGCTCCCGTGCTGTCGATGTTGCCGGGCATCATGGCAGCGCCCACCGACATCGGCCCCCCACGAGTACCGCGGGCGAGGGAGCCGGGGCCGGGCGTGGCAGTAGGTTACGACCGTGATCGAATACGACGCCGACGTCGAGCGGACACTGAGCGGCCCGCCGAGCAAGCTCGCGTTCCGTGCTCTGTGCGCCGCTGTCGCCCGTCCGGGCAGCCCCCCCGCCTCCGGGAGAGCCTGGCGGCAGCGGACGCCACACGCCCTGAACTGGTGGCGTTTCTCAAGCACCTCGACATGGAGGAGGACGAGGACGACGATGACGGCGACGGGCCGGGCGAACCCACCGACTGCGACTTCCGCCCCGACCGTGCCGCACGCCACGCCGAGCTCATCGCCGAGGCCCGGGACTTCGCCCGCCGCATGAGCGAGGGCGACATCGGCCGGCCGCCTCCGGCTTCCCCGGCATGAGCCGGATCACCCCTCGCATGAGCCGGATCACCCTTTCCCCCCACCCCCGGCCCGCCACCGGCTGAGCACGACCCACACCGCCGAGCCCCCGAAGAGCACGGCCGTGATCAGCAGCCAGCGGGCCGGGAAGCCGTCCGCTGACAGGCCCGTGCCGGCGGCGTAGCGGTCCGCCACCCGGCCGGTGATGAGGGGAAACCACACCAGCAGGAGCAGCAGGGACAACGCGGCGGGGACGCGGACGTACGACACCCACCGCCGAGTTCCGGCCGCCTCGAACCCTCGCAGCAGCGCACGGTCGGCCGCACCGTACAGCGGTACCAGGACCAGGTCGTGGAGGACCGCCGCGCCCACGAACCACAGCACGACCTCGAACCAGTCCCCCTCCAGCAGCCGCACCCCGGCATAGCCGGTGAGGGCGAACGAGGAGATGAGAAGGAGGAGTTGGAGGGGGCTGCCGAGGGGGATCCGGATCCCGGGTCGTCGCATCACAGGTCTCCGAACGTCAACCGCGCCACCCATTTCGTGTTCAGCACCCCGGGCGCCGCCGGCACGATCACCCGCGCCGGGTAGCCGTGGTCGGGGGTCAGGTCCTCGCCGTTGACGAACAGGGCGAGCAGGGAGCGGGAGTCGGCGACCTGGTTGGCGCGCAGCGCGGACCGGCGGAAGGCGCCGCGCCGCTGGAGCGACTCCACGAAGACGTCGGGCGGGTCCTCGGCGTAACCGACCAGCGCCGCCAGGTCCCGCAACCGCACCCCCCGCCACCACTGGTCCGACGTCGACCAGCCCTCCACGCAGGCGATGGGCAGCGCCGCGCTGCGCAGGGGCAGGTCGAGCAGGTCGGCGCGGCTGAGGCGGACCCTCCGTCCGTCCCGTCCCTCGACCACCAGCCGCCACGCCTCCGCACTCGTCTCGGACTCGCGGATCCCGGCGTACGCGGCCGTCTTGTTGATCTGAAAGCCGCCCGGCCCGCTGCCCGGTTCGGCGCCGCCGTGCGGGGCGAGCAGGGCGGTGCGGCGCAGGGCGCCGTCGAAGTTCTGGCCGACGGTCGTGACGAACAGCAGCAGCGAGCCGCCGCCGACGAACCAGAGGGCGCCGCGTCGGGAGACGGTCGGTTCGGCGGGATCGGCAGGGACCAGCCCGCTCCTCTCCTCCCGGAGTTGGCGGAGGTTGCGCAGCGTCATGGGCAGTTTCAGCGCCACGTGCGCCACGAACGCGGCGAAGAACACCCATGCCCCGTAGAAGTGCAGGGTGTAGAAGGAGCCGGGGAAGATGTAGTCGAGCTGGACGTTGAGCACGCCCGTCACGAACTCGAACAGTGCGCCGCCCACCAGGAGCAGCAGCGAGATCCGCTCCAGCGCGTGCGCGAGCGACCGGGCCGGCGGCAGGGTGAAGAGCCTCGGTACCACCGACCACAGCTTGGCCAGCAGCACCGGGATCAGCGTGATGCCGAGCGTGACGTGGACACCCTGGTTGAGGCGGTACAGCCAGTGCGGGTCGGTGGGCCAGGGGAAGAGGTAGAAGCCCAGGATCCCCTTGTCGGGGGTCTGGTCGTTCACCGGCGACAGGTTCGGGTTGTAGGCGGCGTAGGACACCAGCCCCGTCACGAACAGCACCGTGATCCCGCCGAGCAGCACGACGCCGAGCCACGAGGTCAGCCACGGGCCGCGCAACGGGCTGCGCCAGAAGGAGGGGGAGAAGGGAGAAGACCTTGGCATGGGGCGACCGTAGGCCGAGGCGGAGCCGGAGTAGCCGTCGCGAACCATGACGAATCCCTGACGTCCCCGCCCGTCACGCGTCCGGCGGACGCCAGCCGTCCTAGCGTCGGAGACGTGACCCGCGATCTCCTGCCCGAGGCCCGCCCCGGCGCACGACCCGACGCCCGTCGAAGCCTCCGCCGCGATCTGTTCGCCGCCTCGGCCGCAGCCCTCCTCCTCGCCGTCGCCGCGCTGGTCGGCACCGCGATCGAGCACCGTGACGGCACCCTCTTCGTCAACTGGCCGCCGCTGCTGGCCGACTGGGGACCGCACACCGGTCCCGGCACCCCGGCCGCGATCGCCGTCGCGGTGGCGGTCGTGGTGTACGGCCCGTCCGTGGCGGCCCGGCTGTCCTGGCGCGGGCTGCTCCTCGCCGTGTGGATGGCGGGTACGGCCTGGACCTGGTCGCTCGCGCTCATCGACGGCTGGCAGCGCGGCGTCGCCCGCCGGCTGACCACACGGTACGAGTATCTGCAGGTCATCGACCGCTTCCAGGACATCCCCGAGACGCTGCGGGACTTCACTCAGCACATCCTGGTCGGCCCACCGGACCACTGGCCCGCGCACATCGCCGGGCATCCCCCGGCGGCCACCCTCACCTTCGTCTACCTGGACCGCGTCGGACTGGGCGGCGGCGCGTGGGCCGGGGTCTGGTGCATCACGGTCGGGACGACCGCCGCCCTCGGCATCCTCGTCACCGTCCGCACCCTCGCCGACGAGAAGCTCGCCCGCCGCGCCGCGCCGTTCCTGGTGCTGGTGCCGGGCGCGGTGTGGATGGGCACCTCCGCGGACGGCTACTTCGCTGCGGTCGCGGCCTGGGCGGTGGCGCTGCTCGCGCTCGCGGTGACGGGGCACCGGCCGCGCTGGACCGGCCTGGCCTCCGGCCTGCTGTTCGGCCTGACGGTGTATCTGTCGTACGGCCTGACGCTCTTCGTCGTGCTCGCCGCGGCCGTCCTGTGGCTCGGCTCCGAACGCACCCGGCCCATCCCTTTCGCGCTGGCGGGATTCGCGGTGGTGCCGGTCGTGTTCACGGCGTTGGGCTTCTACTGGTGGGAGGGCTACGACCTGCTGGTCACCCGCTACGACCAAGGCGCCGGCGGCATCCGGCCGCAGGCCTACTGGGTGTGGGCCAACCTCGCCTGTCAGGTGCTGGTGGTGGGCCTGGCGACGGCGGCGGGGCTGCGGCGCACCGGGGTCGTGCTTCTGTGCAAGGAACGTACGGCCGCCTTCCGTCTCGGTGTACTCGTGCTCGGTGCGCTGGTCTCGATGCTCGTCGCCGACCTGTCCGGGATGAGCAAGGCGGAGACGGAGCGGATCTGGCTGCCGTTCGCGCTGTGGCTGCTGCCCGCGTGCGCGTTCCTGACGGGGGCGCGGGCCTGGCTCGCGGCACAGGCGGTGCTCGCGCTGCTCGTCAATCACCTTTTGCTGACGGGTTGGTGACCACAAGAGGTCGGAATAGGTTAGGCTTACCTAACTTGAACCCCGCGGGCTCGAAAGGTTCCCATGTCTGCTGCCACCTGCTCCGAGCCGACGCCCGCCGAGCGCGCCCGCTCGGTGCTCGCGGCGGCGGGCTCGCTCACCGTCACCACGCACGGCCATCGCGTCGAACTGATCGGCCTGCACACCGTCGACGCCGCCGCCCGGCTGCTGCTGCACAACCCGCCGGACGCCCACCTCGGCGCCGAACCCGCCATGGCCCCGCACGGCGATCTGGCCGCCCTGGTGGAGTTCACCGACATCGCCCCCGTCGCCGTACGGGAACGAGTGCGGGCCCGGCTGACGCTGGGCGGCTCGCTCACCGCCCTCGGCCCGAAGGCCCTGGTGTTCAACGCGGCCAGGGCCGTGCTCACGGAGGACGACCTGACGACCGTCGTCGGCCTGGACGAACTGGCCCTCGCCTCCCCCGATCCTCTGGCCACCCATGAGGCGGAGATGCTGGCCCGGATGGACGCCGCCCACGCCGACACCGTGGCCCCGCTCGCCCGCCTGCTCCCGCCCCGGCTGCAGCTCGGCGCGACCGGGGTACGTCCGCTGCGGCTCGACCGGCACGGCCTGGTGCTCCGCGTGGAGACACCGGACGGCCACCGCGACGCACGCCTGCCCTTCGCCACGCCGGCCACCCACCCGGGAGACGCGGTGCGCCAGATCCACCTCCTGCTCGCGCGGGCCACCGCCCGCCCGCGCCGCCGACGCCTGCCGACCAGGTCGTAGAGAGTCGTAGAGGCACGAGCGCACCCCGAGCCGCCGACCTCCGGGCCGATCGCCGAGGCTTTCCCGTCTCCTCAGCGATCGTGCCCGGGGGTCGGCTCATGTCCGGGTCCCCGCCTCCAGCCGCTCCGTCGTCTCCATCAGGGAGACCGTGAACGGATGCCGAGGATCCGTCAGGACCCGCCGCACCGGGCCCTGTTCGACCAGTTCGCCCGCGTCCAGTACGGCGATGCGGTGAGCCAGGCGCGCGGTGTCCAGGTCGTGGGTGATGAGGACCAGGGACAGCTCCTTCTCGCCCTCGCCGACCAGGCCCGCGAGGACGTCGAGGATGCCGCGCCGGGTGACCGTGTCCAGGCCTGAGGTGACCTCGTCGCAGATCAGCACCCTGGGGCGGGCCAGCAGGGCGCGGGCGAGGGCGGCGCGCTGGAGTTCGCCTCCGGAGAGTTCGCCGGGCAGGCGGTGGGCCAGCTCCGCCGGCAGGCCGAGACCGGTCAGGGTGGTCGACGCCTCGGCCGTCGCCTCGCGTTCATCGATGCCTCGCAGCCGCACCGCCGTCCGGGCCACCTGGTGCAGAACGGGACGGTGCTCGTCGAAGGCCGCGCGGGCGTCCTGGAAGACATACTGCACGGCGGCGAGCTGGGCGCGGCTGCGGTGGCGCAGGCTGCGCGGGAGCGGTGTGCCGTCGAGCAGGATCTCGCCGTCGTGGTCGCGGTGCAGGCCCGCCAGGCAGCGGGCGAGCGTGGTCTTGCCGCTGCCCGAACGGCCGACCACAGCCAGGCATTCGCCGGGGTGGAGAGCGAGGCGCGGGGCGTGGAGGGCGGTGGTCCGGCGGTCGTGCACCGCCGTCAAGTTCCGCACCTCCAGGACGGGTTGGCCTGCCTTCGGGTGCCGCCCGTCCTTCACCGCCGCGCGCTGTTGGTCGAGCAGGCGGCGGGTCCACTCGTGACGCGGTGCCGTCCACAGCCGCTTTGCCGGGCCCGACTCCACGACCCGGCCAGCGCGCATGACGAGAACCTCGTCGGCGAGCGCGCGCACGACGTCCAGGTCGTGGCTGAGCAGCACGATCGCGATGCCGCGTGCCGCCACCGCCGCGAGCTGCGCGACGACCCGGCTCTTGGTCAACGCGTCCTGGCCGGTGGTGGGTTCGTCGGCGACGATCACACGGGCACCGAGGAGCAGGGCCTGGGCGAGGACGACGCGTTGCTGCTGGCCGCCGGAGAGCTGGTGCGGGTAGCGGCGCAACAGGTCTTCGGAGTCCGGGAGTTGGGCGTCCGACAGGGCCCGCAGGACCAGCGCCCGGGCTGCCTTGCGGCGTTCGGCGCGGGGCAGGTGGCGGACCTGGGGTCGGGCGAGGTCGTCGAGGAGGGCGCTGACCCTGCGGGCCGGGTTGAGGACGGCGGCGGGGTGCTGGGGGACGTAGCCCACCGGGCCGTCGCCGGTCCGCCGTACCTCGCCCGTGACTCGGGCGCCGGGCGGGTACTCGTCCAGCAGGGCGAGACCGGTGGTGGTCTTGCCGCTGCCGGAGGCGCCTACGAGGGCGGTCACCTTTCCGGGCAGTACCCGCAGGCGCACGCCGTCGACGATCGCGTGGCCGTCGATCTCGACGCGCAGGTCGCGGATCTCGGCGACCGGGTCCGTCACTTCGCTCACGGGCGGCGGCCCTTCTTCACTCACGGGCGGCGGCCCTGTGTCACTCACGGGCGGCGCCCCTTCTTCCTGATCGGCTTCTTCTCCAGCGCGGCGTCGAAGAGCAGGTTGGTGCCCATCGTCAGCGCCACGATCAGCAGCGCGGGCACCACCACGGCCCAGGGCTGCACGAACAGGCCCGTCCGGTTGCGGTCGACCATGACCGCCCAGTCGGCGGCGTCCGGGGCGACGCCGACCCCGAGGAACGCGGCCGTCGACACCAGGTAGAGCACGCCGGTCAGCCGGATGCCGGCGTCGGCGGCGAGGGTGCGCAGCGCCGACCTGCCGACGTAGCCGACGGCGATCCGCCACCAGCTCTCCCCCTGCATGCGCAGCGCCTCGACGGCGGGACGCGCGGCCGCCTCCCCTGCGGCCGCCCGGACGATCCGGGCCGCGTCGGGCACGTTCACCAGCGCCACGAGCAGGGCGAGCCCGGCGGCACCCGGCGAGAGCATGGAGGCCACCAGCAGGATCAGCAGCAGCGACGGCACGGCGAGCAGCACGTCCAGCGGCCGCATCAGCAGCTCCTCCAGCCACCGCAGACGGGTGAGGGCGCTCATGAGCGCGACCGGCACGGCGACGAGATAGGCGAGCGCGGTCGCGGCCAGCGCGGTGACGACGACCGTACGGCCGCCCAGCAGGACCTGCTGCCAGACATCCCGGCCCACGAAGTCGGTGCCGAGCCAGTGGCCGCCACCGAGGGTGAAGGAGACGCCCCGGGCCCCCGGGTCACCCGCGAACAGCGGCCCGGCCAGGGCGAGTACGAGGGGGACGGCGACCATCGCCAGGCCGAGCGCGAAGCGGCGGTGCGTCGTCATGCGGCCACCCCCGCCCGAGGCGTGAGCCGGTGGGCCACCAGATCGGCGCCGAGGTTGAGTACGACCGCCAGCACCCCGAACACCACGGCCAGCCCCTGCACCACCGGCACGTCACGTTCGGCGACGGCGTTGAGGAGGACCGTGCCCAGGCCCGGGATCACGAAGAGGGCCTCCACGACGATCACCCCGCACAGCAACCAGTCGACGGTGCGGGCGAGTTGCTGCACGGCCGGGGCGAGGGCGTTCGGCAGCGCGTGGGCGTAGCGGACGCGGGCGCCCGGGACGCCGTAGCGGCGGGCGTGGGCGGCGTAGGGGGAGGCGAGGGCGTCGACCATGCCGGCCCGCACCAGGCGGGACAGGGAGCACACCGGCCTGGAGAGCAGGACCAGCACCGGCAGGACCAGTGCCGCCGGATGGGCGAGCAGGTCGGTGCCGTAGCCGAGAGCCGTCGGCGGCAGCCAGGCCAGCTTCAGCGCGAGGACGAGCACCAGCAGGACCCCGAGGGCGAACTCGGGGACCGCGTACACGGCCAGCGTCACCGAGCTGACCAGCCGGTCGACGAGCCGCCCCTCGTGGCGGGCGGCGAGCACGCCGAGGCCGAAGCCGAGCGGGACGAGGAGCGCCAGCGTGAGCGTGGCCAGCAGCAGGGTCGGGCCGAAGCCGTCGACGATGTACTGGGTGACCGGGCGGCCGGAGGTCAGCGAGGTGCCGAAGTCGCCGTGCAGCAGGCCGAACGCCCAGTCGGCCAGCCGCTCGTACGCCGGCCGGTCCAGGTCCATCGCCTCGCGGATCGCGGCGATGCGGGCGGGGTCCGGCTGGTCGCCGGCCAGGGCCACCGCCGCGTCGCCCGGCAGGGCCTCGGTGAGCGCGAAGACCAGCAGCACGACGGCGATGGTCTGCGCGACACCGAGGAGCAGGCGCCGGGCGACGAAGGAGCGAAGTCCGCTCACGCGAGCCACACCTTGTCGAAGCGCGCCCAGTCGAGGGTGTTGGCGGGTGCCTTGGTCTCCACTCCCTTCACCGTGCGGGCCGTTCCGATGATCCAGTCGGCGAAGCCCCAGATGAGGAAGCCGCCCTCGGCGTACAGGCGGCGCTGCATGCGCTCGTAGACGGCGGCCCGTTCCGTCTTGTCGCGGGTCGCCTGCGCCTGCTGGTAGAGGGCGTCGAAGTCCTTGTGCTGCCACTTGGTGGCGTTGGTGGTGGAGTCGGTGAGCAGGCGCTGGGAGAGGTGGGCCTCGATGGGCATGGCACCGGAGCGGTAGCAGGACAGGGTGCCGTTGTCGAGGATGTCGCTCCAGTAGGAGTCCTTGCTGCCCATCTTCACGTCGATCGTGACGCCCGCCTTGGCGGCCTGGTCGCGGAAGATGCCGGCGGCCTCGGTGAACCCGGCCGCGACGGCCGAGGTGTCCAGGGTGACCTTCAGCTTCTCGGCGCCGGCCTTCTTCAGCAGGGATCGGGCCTTGTCGAGGTCCTGCGCGCGCTGCGGCAGGTCGGCGGCGTAGTACTCGTAGCCCTTGCCGAACAGGTCGTTGCCGACCTCGCCCGCGCCGGACAGCGCGCCGTCGACGAGTTCCTGCCGGTCGGCGATCAGGAAGAAGGCCTCGCGGACCCGCTTGTCGTCGAAGGGCGCCCGGTCGGTCTTCATGCAGAACGCCTGCATGGCGCTGTTGCGCAGCCGCACGATGTCGATCTGGCCCTTGCCCTCGTGGGCGCGGGCGGTGGTCGGGTTGAGTTCGTGGGCGTACTCGACCTGGCCGCCGAGGAGCGCGTTGACGCGGGCGGACTCCTCGTTGGCGACGACGAACTCGATCTCGTCGAGCAGCGGCGCGCCGTCCCAGTGGTCGTCGTAGCGGCGGAAGACGGCGGAGCGGCCGGGAGCGAAGGAGACGAACCGGAAGGGGCCGGAGCCGATGGGCTTCTTGTCGAACTCGGTGGCGTTCTCCGGGACGATGTACGCGCCGAACGCGGCGAGGACGTTGGGGAATTCGGCGGTGGGCCGCTTGAGGACGAACTCGATCGACCGCTCGCCGGTGGCCCGGCTGGCGTCGAGGTCGATGGGTTCCAGGGAGGCCTTCGCGCGGAACGCCTGCTTGGGGTCGGCGATACGGCGGTAGCTGTAGAGGACGTCCTTGGCGGTGACCGGCTTCCCGTCGTGGAAGGTGGCCTGACGCAGCGTCACCTGCCAGCGGTTCAAGGTCTTGTTGGACTCCCACTTCTCGGCGAGGCGGGGCTGGGCGGAGAGGTCGGCGCCGTAGTCGGCGAGCTTGTCGAAGAGGGCCTTGGCGCGGGCGACGTCGGCGAAGAGGTTGGCCAGGTGCGGGTCGAGAGTCTCGCTCGCGCCGCCTCCGGCGAAGGCGGCGCGCAGCCGGCCGCCGCGCTTCGGGGTGCCGGAGCCACCGGCCGTGCTGTCGTCCGTGCCGCCTCCGCAGCCGACGAGGGCGAGGGCGGCGGCGCCCGAGGTGGCGGCGAGGAAGCCGCGGCGACGCAGGCCGGGGAAGCGTTCGTCGTTCATGAAGGGCCCTTCGTGTCAGATGGTGTGCAGGCGCGCGACGACGTGGAGCCGGTCCGCGTCGGTGGTGGTGCCGGGCAACTCGCCCTCCCGCCAAGGCGGTTCGGTACGCGGCCCCGGCCCGTCGTGCAGTTCGAGCACCTCGAAGCCGTGCGCGGCGAGGAAGTGCCGCAGCTCGTGCGGGAACAGCAGCCGCCAGGCGGAGCGCTGTTCGACGGGCGGTGTTCCGTCGTCGGTCGTCCAGACGCGGGTACGGCGGAGAAGTTGCGCCGTGCGGTCGACGGTCAGCGTGGTGGTCGACCGGTAGGCGGTGCCCTGCCAGGTGAAGGCGTTGACGGACGGGGTGTCGAGGAGGTCCGTACGGCCGAGGAAGTAGGCCCCGTTGCGCATCTCCGCGACCAGCAGCCCGCCCGGCGCCAGGGCGTTGCGGCAGGAGGCGAGGAAGCCGTCGAGCTGGTCGTTGGTGTGGCAGTACAGCAGGGAGCTGTCCAGGCAGACGACGGCGTCGAAGACGCCCAGGTCGAACCCGTGCAGGTCGGCGTGGACGTACGAGGGGCCGGGGTGCCGGGAACGGGCGTACGACAGCATCGCCTCGGAGAGGTCGGCGCCGATCACCTGGCGGCCGACGGAGTGCAGGTGGGCCGCGTCGCGGCCGGTGCCGCAGCCCATGTCCAGGACGCGCGGCCCCGCGTCGTACCGGCGCAGACAGTCCTCCGCCCAGCGTCCGGCGAGCCGGTCGGTGTCGGGGAAGCGGGCCTCGTAGAGGGCGGGGTGGTCGGTGAGGAGGTTGCCGTCGCTCATGCGCGACTCCCCGCGGTGACCTCGGCGGCCTCGGCGACCCGGGGCAGCGCCCCGCGCCGGTGCAGCCACGCCACACCGCCCGCCGACGCCAGTCCGACGACGGCGCAGCAGAGCCAGGGCAGGCTCTCCCCGGTGTCCATGGCCCAGCCGACGACCGCGTTGCCGACGGCGGCGGCGATGCCGGAGACGACGTAGAAGATCCCGAAGTACGTGCCGGTCAGCTCGGGGCGGCCGAAGCCGGGGATCAGCTCCATCACGAACGGCGAGGCGATCATGATGCCGAGGTAGAGCAGCAGGGCACTGAACAGGACGAGCGGTCCGCCGAGCAGGGGTGGCAGGAAGGCCAGCCCCATCACGGCGAGCCCCGCGGCGATCCACCTCGGCCTGGGGCCACGGGACTTGAGGGAGCGTGTGATGCGCAGCTGGAGCGCCAGGTTGGCCACCGTACCGATCAGGAAGACCAGTCCCGCCGCCCCGTCCCAGCCGGTGGCCTCGCGGGCCCCGTCGGGCAGCAGCAGATACAGCTGGTTCTCGAGGGTGAACATGCCGACCATGGCGAGCGCGAAGACCAGGAAGGCCCGGTTGGCGAGCACCTCGCGCCAGTCCCCGAGGACACCGCTGTTGCCGCTCGGCTCGACCTTCCGGGCGGGCAGCACGAGCGCCTGCGCCACGGTGAGCACCGCGAAGATGCCGGCGGCGGTCAGCGCGGACGTACGGAAGTCGACGAGGAGGAGGGCGCTGCCCAGCAGCGGTCCGATGAGTGCCCCGGTGGTCGCGAAGACGTTGAACAGCGCGAACGCCTCCGCCTTCCGCTCCCCCACCTCCTGCGCGAGATACGCCCGCACCGCCGGGTTGAACAGCGCCCCCGCGAGCCCGCTGAGCACGGACGCGGCGAGCAGCACCGGCAGCCCGTCGCCCAGCGCGAACAGCGCGAACCCGACGGTCCGCAGGGCGCACCCGGCGATGATGACGCCGCGCGCGCCGAGCCGGTCCGACGCCGAGCCGCCGATGATGAACAGCCCCTGCTGGCTGAGGTTGCGCACACCGAGGACGATCCCGACGACCGCCGCCGACATGCCCAGGTTCTCGCCGAGGTGGGTGGCGAGGTAGGGGATGAGGAGGTAGAAGCCGGTGTTGACGCCGAGCTGGTTGACCAGCAGGAGCTGGACGGCGACGGGGAAGCCGCGCATCTCACGCCACGTCCGCATGCGCCGTCACCTCCTCGACTCCCAGCCCGGGGAGGTCACTTGTGCGTACGGTGCCGTCCGCGCCGCCGATGCCCGTCCACGGGTCGTGTGCGAGCAGCAGATGCCCGTCCAGGTCGGCCCAGCGGGCGCGGTCGGCCAGGTGGACGGCGGGCGCGAGGCCGAGGCTGCTGGCGGTGAGACAGCCGAGCATCAGCTCCGTCCCGCTGCCCTGGATCAACTCGGCGATCCGCAGGGCCGCTCGGACTCCCCCGCACTTGGCGAGCTTGACGTTGACGCCGTGGACGCGCCCGGCCAGCCGCCGTACGTCGTCCACGCTCACCGCGTCCTCGTCGGCGATGACAGGCAGCGGCGACCTCTCGGCGAGGGCGCCCAGCGCGTCCGGGTCACCGGGCGGCACGGGCTGTTCGACGGCCTCGACCCCGAGTTCGGCGAACCGGGGCAGCAACCGTTCGGCCTCCGCCACGCTCCAGGCCCCGTTCGGGTCCAGCAGCAGCCGCACCCGGGGAGCCGCGTCCCGGATGACCCGTACGCGTTCCACGTCGTCCTCGGAGTCGGGCGACCCGGCCTTCACCTTGACGATCTCGAATCCGCTCGCGGCGAGGCGCCGGGCCTCGGCGGCCGCGTGCGTGAGCGAGGTGATGCCGATGGTGCGCGCGGTGGCGACGCCGAACGGCTCCGGAGCACCCAGCAGACGGTGGACGGGCACACCGTCCCGTTTGCCGACGAGGTCCAGCAGCGCGGATTCGACGGCGGCGGTGACGGCGGGCGGTACGGCACGCGACGGCAGGGCCTCAAGGGCGCTCTCCGGATCGGCGAACCGTTCCAGAGCGACCGCCGAGATCAGCCGTACGACAGTGTCGACGTCCAGCCCGTAGTACACGCTGCTGACGGCCTCGCCGTAACCGGTCACCCCGTCGTGCTCGAGGCCCAGCCACACGGCATCGCGCGCGGACATGGTGGATCGGGAGATGCGCAACGGCTCGGCGAGTTCGAGCCGTACGGTGCGCAGACGGACCTTCACTGTGTCCTTCCGGGAGAGAGCGGATCGGTGACCCGGGCGCACCGCACCCACCCGCTCGCCTCGGCGGCGTACGGATGCGGTATCTCCACGGGCCGGGTGGCCGCGCCGGCCGGGTCGAGGCCGTGGGCGGCGAGGAAGTCGTCGTCGTAGACGGTGCCGAGGTAGCGGTGCGGCCCGTCGGGGAACACGGTGGCGACGACCGCGCCCGGGTGCACGCGGGCCGCCCAGGCGGCGACCCGTGCGACGGCCCCCGTGCTCCAGCCGCCGCTGACGAAGCAGCCCCGGGCGAGCCTGCGGCAGCTGTCCACGGCCTCGGCGGGGCCGATCCAGTGGACCTCGTCGAAGGCGTCGTAGGCGACGTTGCGCGGGTGGATGCTGCTGCCGAGGCCACGCATGAGGCGGGGCCGGGCGGGCTGGCCGAAGATGGTGGAGCCGGTGGCGTCGACGCCGATGAGCCGCAGCGCGGGCCAGTGCCGGCGCAACGGGGCGATGACGCCGGCGCTGTGACCACCGGTGCCGACGCTGCACACCAGGATGTCCACGTGGTCGAGCTGGGCGCCGAGTTCGGCGGCGAGGGATGCGTAACCGGCCGTGTTGTCGGGGTTGTTGTACTGGTCGGGCCAGTAGGCGCCGGGCAGTTCCGCGAGCAGCTGCCGCAGCCGGGCGAGGCGGGCCGCCTGCCAGCCGCCCTGCGGCGCCGGACGGTCGACGAGCTCCAGGCGGACGCCGTGCGCTCGCAGCAACTGCCGCATGGACGGCTCCAGTTCGCTGTCGCCGACCAGCACGACGGGGTGGCCGAGCGCCTGCCCGGCGAAGGCGAGCCCGATGCCGAGTGTTCCGGAGGTGGACTCCACCACCGGGGCGCCGGGCCGCAGCTCACCACGCTCGCGTGCACCGAGCAGCATCGACACTGCGGCCCGCGCCTTCATTCCGCCCGCCGCGAGCCCTTCGAGCTTGGCCCAGAAACCGGGTTGGGGGCAGGGCAGTTCGATGGTGACGCGGACGACGGGGGTACGGCCGAGCAGGGCGAGCAGCTCCGGGCGCGCGGCGGGCGGGCGTACGGCGGTCGCGGTCATCGCGCACCCCCGGCGAACGAGCCTCGGTAGCGGTGGACGACGCCGGGCCCGCCGTCGAGCCAGAAGAAGGGGTACGGCTCCGCGCACACCGCGCTCACGCCGTGTCCGAGGAGGCGGGGCAGCACCGCGCTGCCGGTCTGCGCGAACATCACCATCTGCTTGCCGTGCCGCAACGCGTGCTCCCGCAGCGACTCGAAGCTGCCGTTGCCCAGGGTCATCCCGGACACGAGCAGCCCGTCACAGCGCCCGGCGGCGGCGAGCGCGTCGGCGACGACCGGCTCACCCCACTCGGTCACTCCCCCCTTGAGGTCGCACGGGACATAACCGAGTCCTCGCGAACGCAGCGCTTCCAGAAGCGAGTTGACGACTCCGACCACCAGCACGGTCGCGCCGGCCGGCAGATCGAGCAGCTCGACCACGGCCCTGGCGCGGACCCGGGACTTCTCCAGCGAGGACCCGGCGGGCAGCGGGACGGGGCGCGCTCCGTTGGCGGGGGTGTGCGGGGTGGCGTGCATCAGGTAGGCGTCGAGGGCGGCCACGCGGACGGGCAGCAGCGGATGGTCGAGGAGCCGTGCCACGTCGGCGCCGACACAGTCGTCGAGCGCGCTGTCGGGAAGCTCCCCGGGCTCCACCGCACAGGACCCGACGGCCTCATGGAGGCGCAGGCTGAGGACCTCGTTGCGGTAGCCGGTGCCGCGCCCGTCGTGCCGTACGGCCTGCCGGGTGGTGAAGGCGACCGCGATGCGCTGTGCGCGCGGGTCCGGGCCGAGTGCGCCTTCGCGGACGCGGGCGACGAGTTCGTCGTACGTCCGACAGGGCGCCGCCGGCGAGGCGCTGAGGGCGGTCATCGGATCACCAGCCCCGCCCGCAGCCCGGTCAGCAGGGCCTCGACGCGGTCGCGGGCGCCGGGACCGTCGGGGTCGCCTGCCATGACGTGGCCGAGGTACTCGTTGTTGCTGCCCGCCGCCTTGACGGCCTTGCCGGGCTCGGCGAGCTGTACCTCCAACGCACCTTGCCGCTCGGCGGCTTGCCGCCCGTCGAGCGCCTCCAGCGTGCCCGTGCGATCCGGGACGAGGAAGCCGATGGCGGCGCTGCGCAGTCCGGTGTCGGTGCGCCTGAGGTCGGGCTCGCGGCCGAGGGCGACGTCCACGAAGGCGGCGGCGAGGTCGATGCCGGTGACATGGCGGACGAGCTCGGTGATGCGGTTGCCGGCGGGCCGGGGGTTGACCTCGACCACGCACGGCCCCTCGGAGGTCAGCTTGATCTCGGTGTGCGCCACGACCCCGTCCGTGAGCCCGAGCGCCTTGAGCGCGCCGAGCGCGGTCTGCTCGGCGGCGTCGAGGTCGGCGGGCGGCAGGTCCGCGGGGAACATGTGGCCGGTCTCGATGAAGGCGGGCGCTCCGCCGATGCTCTTGTCGGTGACGCCGACCAGGTGCACCGCGCCGCCGTGCGACACGGTCTCCACGCTCACCTCGGGGCCGTCGAGCAGCTCCTCGAGGAGGACGGCGGGCGTGCGCCGCTGCCCCCGGGCGTTGACGGGGAAGTCGGCCAGCGCGCGGAAGACCTCCGCGAGTTGGACCTCGTCGTCCACGCGCCGCACATACATGCCGGCGCACAGGTCGACCGGCTTGGCGACGAGCGGGTAGCCGATCTCCCGGGCTGCCCGCGCGAGGCCGGCCCACTCCTCGTGCACGGCGAAGCGCGGTCCGGGCAGGCCCGCGTCGGCGAGGACGCGGCGGGTGGCGTCCTTGCGGCAGGCGTTCTCCACCGCCTCGGGGCCGGGGCCGGGGAGCCCGAGGTGGCCGGCGATCCGGGCCACCGTCGGCAGGTAGTAGTCGCAGGAGGTGATCACCCCGTCGAAGCCCAGGACCGAGTGCAGCCGCGCCACTTCGGGCAGCAGGGCGTCGAGGTCATTGGTCTCGGCGGTGATCACATTGCGGGCGCCGAGCAGTGGATGCGCCGTCCCCTCGGGCGCCGAGCGCAGGTAGTGGTGCAGGTCCCGGGTGAGGAAGGTGAACTCGTGTCCGCTCTCCCGGATCGCGCGTGGCAGCAGTCTGCTCATCGACCCGACCCAGCTCTCTACCACCAGCAGATGAGCCACAACTCCCCTTTTCGTGCCGTGAGTTCAGACGTCAAGGCAGCCCGGTGCACCCCTCGGCCGGAGGGGTGTCGGACTTGACGCGCACACGTTATCGATAATCATTTTCATTTGCCACTCCGTTCCTACCGACCGCCCCGGAGCGACCTCTTGTCCTTCCCGCCCCGCCCCACGGCCCTGCTCTGCGCCCTCGTGGCCACGGCAGCCCTGCTCCCCTCCGCCACCGCCACCGCCGCCCGGCCGACGGCCTCCCTCACCTTCGGCGCCTGCCCGGACTCCGTGCCGAGGCCGCCCGCCCCGGACCGCGTGGAGTGCGGGCGCCTCACCGTCCCGCTCGACTGGCAGCATCCCTCCGGCCCGCGCATCGAGATCGCCGTCTCCCGCGTCGCCGCCTCCGGCACCCCGGGCGAGCGCCGCGGCGTCCTGCTGGTGAACCCGGGCGGCCCCGGCGGCTCCGGGCTTCCCTACGCGGTGACCAAGCGCGCCAAACTCCCCGCGAGCGTGCGGCGTTCGTACGACGTCATAGGCTTCGACCCGCGCGGCGTGGGCCGCAGCACCCCCGTGGACTGCGGCCCGATGGGCGGCCTGTTCACCGCTCCGGGCGCGGACCCGGTACCGGCGACCCCGCGCGCGGAGCGGACGTACCTCACATCACTGCGCCGCCTGGCCGACGACTGCGCGACGGGCGCGGGCACGGACGTGCTGCCGTACCTGTCCACCGAACAGACGGCACACGACATGGACGCGATCCGCACCGCGCTGGGCGAGCCGCGGACGAACTTCCTCGGTGTCTCGTACGGCAGCTATCTGGGCGCGGCCTACGCGGCCCGCTTCCCCCACCGCGTCGGCCGCATGGTGCTGGACAGCGTGGTCGGCCCCTGGGACTGGTACGCCTTCGACGTCGTCCAGAGCCGTGCGCTGCTGCGCGCCCGCGACACGTTCTTCGCGTGGACGGCCGCGCACGCGGAGCGCTTCGGGCTGGGCGACGGCACGGATGCCGTACGGCGGTCCTATCTGCGGGTACGCCAGGGGCTCGCGGCCCGCCCGGTCAACGGCTTCGGCCCGGCGGAGTTCGACCGCGCCGTCTACCGGGCCCTGGGCCGTACCGAGCGCTGGACGGGCCTGGCCGACGGACTGCGCACGTATCTGACCGACGGCAGCCCCGACGGCCTGCGCCCCGCGTCCGCCTTCGACAGCCCGGAAGCCCGCAACTACGAGGCGGCCAACCGGATCGTGAAGTGCGCGGACGGACCGGGTCCGACGCCGCGCGAGATCCTGGCGGACATCCGCCGCACCCGGCGTCTCGACCCGCAGCCGGTCCTGACCGGCATGGAGGCGCCGGCCTGCGCCTACTGGCACCACCGCCCCGACCGCCGTACGCCACTGGGCAGTCCGGCCGCCCCGCCGGTCCTGCTGGTCGCATCCGCGCACGACCCGGTGACGCCGGTCGAGGGGGCGCGGCGACTGCGGGAGGTGCTGCCCGGTTCCCGGCTGGTGGTGCTCGAGGACGACTACTCGCACGGGGTGTTCGCGAGCCGGGGGAATATGTGCGTGGACGGTGCGGTGGGGGCCTATCTGGTCGACGGGGTGGTGCCGAGGGGGGATGTTCGGTGCGCCGGGCCAGGGCTGCCGTCTGCGTAGCCTGCGGGCAGTCGTGCCTCCCCCTGAGCGTGGGGGCGCGTGCGATCGCAAGGCGCCGGAGCGCCCTCGATGGGGGTGCCCCCGCGCGAGCCGAGCGAAGCTCGGTTCGAGCGTGGGGGAGGAGCTCTAAAGGGACTGGGAGGTAGCCCCATGGGCGGCACGGGTGGGCGCACTTGCTGAGAGCGCAGTCACGGCAAGGGCTGTTCCGTCCAGATGACCTTGCCGTCCGGTGCGTACCGCGTCCCCCACCGCTCGGTCAGCTGCGCGACGAGGAACAGGCCGCGGCCGCCCTCGTCCTCGGTGCGGGCGCGGCGCAGGCGCGGTGAGGTGCTGCTGCCGTCGGAGACCTCGCAGATCAGGGCGCGGTCGCGCAGGAGACGGAGCTGGAGGGGGCCGGTGGCGTGACGGATGGCGTTGGTGACCAGTTCGCTGGCGATCAGTTCGGTGGTGAAGGCGAGTTCGTCGAGGTGCCAGGCGGCGAGCCGCTCGGTGACCGCCACGCGTGCGCGGGAGACGACCGCCGGGTCGCTGGGCAGGTCCCACCGGGCCACCCGGTCGGCACCCAGGGCGTGAGTGCGGGCGACGAGCAGGGCGACGTCGTCGCCGGGGCGGGCCGGGAGCAGGGCGTCGAGGACGGCCTCGCAGGTCTCCTCCGGCGGACGGCCGACGCAGCCCAGCACGGCGCGCAGCTTGTCCAGTCCGGCGTCGATGTCGCGATGCCGGTCCTCGATCAAGCCGTCGGTGTAGAGCACGAGTTGGCTGCCCTCGGCCAGCTCCAGCTCGACCGTCTCGAAGGGCATACCGCCCAGACCGAGGGGCGGGCCGGAGGGCAGGTCGAGGAACTCGACCATGCCGTCGGGCGAGACGACCGCGGGCAGGGGGTGCCCGGCGCGGGTGAGGGTGCAGTGCCGGGACACCGGGTCGTAGACGGCGTACAGACAGGTGGCGCCGACGATTCCGGAGTCGGGGGCGCTCTCCGCGGCCCAGCCCTCGCCTCGGTCGAGCCGGCCGACCAGGTCGTCGAGGTGGGTGAGGACGTCGTCGGGCGGCAGGTCCAGGGAGCAGAAGTTGTGGACGGCGGTGCGCAGTCGGCCCATCGTGGCGGCGGCGTGCAGGCCGTGCCCGACCACGTCGCCCACGACCAGCGCCACCCTGGCGCCGGACAGCGGGATGACGTCGAACCAGTCGCCGCCGACGCCGGCCTGCGCGGGCAGATAGCGGTAGGCGACCTCGACGGCGCTCTGCTCGGGGCGGCCCCTGGGCAGCATGCTGCGCTGCAGGGTCAGGGCGGTGTTGTGCTCGCGGGTGTAGCGGCGGGCGTTGTCGATGCAGATCGCCGCGCGGCCGACCAGCTCCTGGGCGAGGGAGAGGTCGTCGTCCTCGAAGGGGGCGGGCCGCAGAGAACGGTAGAAGCTGGCCACGCCGAGGGTCGTGCCCCGCGCCCGCAGGGGCACGGTGATCAGCGAGTGGATGCCGGCCGCGAGCACCCGCTCCAGCCGCTCCGGGTCCTGCGCGATCCAGCCGCCCGCCTCGGACAGGACGGGTTCCAGCACGGACTGCCTGGTCTCCAGGGAGCAGGCCTGCGGCGTGGACGGGACGTACTCGACGAGATCGCCGACCTGGTACAGGTTGTGCGGGTCCTTGCGCACGGCCCGGATGGCCACCCGCCGCAACGGGGTCCGGCCGCCGAGCACGTCCGGCTCCTCGCCGCGCAGCACGGAGTCGGGCAGGTCCACCGCGACGAAGTCGGCGAACCGGGGGACGGTCACCTCGGCGAGTTCCTCCGCGGTGCGGGTCACGTCGAGAGTGGTGCCGATACGGACGCTCGCGTCGTGCAGCAGCTCCAGCCGCCGCCGCGCGAGCACGGCCAGCCGCCCGACGCCGGGCTCGCCCACGAGGAGCAGCCAGCCGTCGGCGCCGGCACCGTCCGGGTCGGGCTCGGGGAGGGTGGCGGGCCGGGGTGGGGGTTCGAGGGTGGGTGCGGAGCCGTAGCCGCCGGAGGTGACGTCCGGTGCCGGAGGGGTGGGCGGCGGGAGGGCCGAGGTGGGCGGCTGGGATACGACCGTGTGCGGCCCGGTATGCGCCACCGACCCGAACGCGCCCTGGGTGACATCCAGTCCCTGTCCCCCCACCGACGCCGACCGTACGTGCCTCAGGCGCGGCCCGCCCAGCACCCGCACCTCCACCGCGACCCCGCTCTCCCCCGCCGCTCCCCGCACCTGCCGGCGCCACAGGGTGGCGGTCCGGCCGCTGGGCAGGGTGATCTCGTCGAGGGTGCGGTGCGGGGCGGCGAGGAGTTCCTCGGCCTTCTCGCGCAGTGCCGCCAGATCTGTCCGGGCGAGGGCGCCGACGCCCAGGCCGGGCGGCGGCCATGCGGGCTGCTGCGGCCAGCCCCCCGCATGGCCGTCGGCCCGCCGGTAGGCGGCGAGGAGCGCGCGTTCGCGCTGGGTGGCCTGCTCCAGCAGCCGGGCCTCGATGTTCCGGGCGGCTTCGCGGACCATGCGCACCATCGCCGGGTCGCCCTGGTCGCGCAGGCAGGTGAGATCGAGGACGGCCTCGATGCGCCCACTGAGCGGGTCCCGGACGGGCGCCCCCGCACAGGCGAAGGGCTGCAGGCAGTCGGCGAAGTGCTCGCGGCCGGCGACGTAGACGGGGCCGCGCACGGCGAGCGCGGTGCCGACGCCGTTGGTGCCCACGACCGCCTCCGAGGCGTCGAACCCGGGCGCGAACCGCACCTCGTCGAGGCGCTCGGACAGCCGTCGGCCACCGTCGAGCCGCTGGACCATGCGCCCTTGCCCGTCGCAGAGCGCGATCGTCATGCCCACATCGGCGAGGGAGGCGGAAAGCTCCTTCAGGACCGGGTCGACGGCGCGCAGCAGCCGGTCGTCCAGCGCCACGTCCGCGGTGTAGCGGACCACCAGCCGGTGCGGTTCGAGCCCGGCGGAGCGGCATCGCTTCCAGGAGTCGAGCACGGGGTCCCTGACGTCCGACTCGACCAGTGAGCCGGCGAGGAAACGTTCGTGGGCATCGACGAGCCCGCCGATGTCGTCCCAGGCGACGGACAACGGGATCACTTCCCTCACCTGAGGCCGTCCCGGTCGCGCGCGCCGCCACTCGGCCCACGGCCCGGTGGGCTTCTTCAGGCGCTCTCACCCTAGCCCCGATGTGACGCGGCTCACAACGGGTCACCCCGGCCTCGCGGAGCGGGAGCGCCTGCCGACCGAGCGCCGGATACTTGACGTCATGCGCTTACTGCGAGGCGCCTCGTGTCTCGCCGCCGGGCTCGCGCTGGTGGCCGCCGTGGGCTGCACCGGCAGCGAGGTCGAGGGCACCCCGCGCACCCAGACCCCGTCGACGTCACCCCCGGCCGGGAGCGAAACCCCCGCCGCGGCACCCTCGCCCTCCCCCGCCCCCGCCGACCCGGTCTCCCTCCCGGCCCTGATCCAGCGCGAGCACCGGGGTTCCGACCTCCGCCTCGGCGCCGTTCGCCTGCGCACCGACGCCTACACGCAGTACGCCGTCACGTACCGCGCGAACGGCCTGACGATCTCGGGGATCCTGAACGTCCCACGCGGCGAGGGCCCGTTCCCGGCGCTGGTCCTGGCGCACGGCTACATCGACCCGGACGTCTACACGACCGGCCGCGGCATGCCCCGGGAGCAGGACCTCCTCGCCCGCAACGGCTACGTCGTCCTGCACACCGACTACCGCAACCACGCGGGCTCCGACGACGACCCCGACAACGACGTGAACCTGCGGCTCGGCTACACCGAGGACGTCATCGCCGCCGTCCTCGCGCTGCGTTCCGCTGCCCGGCCGGACGTCGACGACGAGCGGATCGGCCTGCTGGGGCGGTCCATGGGCGGCGGGGTCGTGTACAACACGCTGGTCGTGGCGCCGGGGCTGGTCGACGCCGCCGTCGTCTTCGCGCCGGTCAGCTCGCGCCCGCAGGAGAACATCGACCGTTTCCAGCGGCCCGAGGACGATCCGGTCGTCGAGGAGATCGAGGCCGCGCACGGCACGCCCGAGGAGAACCCGGAGTTCTGGCGGCAGGTCTCGCCGGTCACCTACGTCGACCGGGTCACCGAACCCCTGCTGATCCACCACGGCACCGCCGACGACACCTGCCCGCTGGCCTGGACCCGGGCGACCGTCGCCGCATTCGAGGCGGCGGGCAAGGACGTGGAGTTGCGGACGTACGCGGGCGAGGGGCACACGTTCGGGCCCCGGTGGCCGGACTCGATGGACGCGACCATGGCCTTCTTCGCACGCCATCTGCGCTGATCGGCGGCCGGTGTGAGGGACGACGCACAGCGGATCGCAAGTTTTTTCCCGCGGCGGTGATTGTTTCGCGGGTTCCGTCCGTACCTCCTGGAGTACCGAGTCATTCACCTCTGGAGGCACGATGCCCATCTCGCGCCGCATGGTAGGCACCGTCTTCGTGGGCGGCGCCCTCGTCCTGACGCTCTCCGCCCTCGCCTACCCCGCCATGGTCGGCGTGGAGACCACCTCCACCTCGCAGGACCGCATCATCGCCAACACCCAGTACGGTCCGCTGACCGAAGCCGACCGGGACTTCGTGGTCAAGGTCCGCGCGGCGGGCCTGTGGGAGCACCCGCTGGGGCTGATCGCGATGCAGAAGGGCACGACCCCGGCCATGAAGGAGGCCGGCGAGCACCTGGTCGTCGGGCACGGTCGACTCGACGCCACCTGCCGCAAGATCGCGCCCGAACTGGGCATCACCCTGCCCAACCAGGCGAGCCCGCAGCAGCAGCAGTTCGTGGCGACGGCGGACTCCAAGACCGGCCAGGAGTTCGACGCCACGGCCACCGCCATCATGCGGGTGACCCACGGTCAGATCTTCCCGGTGGTCGCCAAGATCCGGGCCAACACGCAGAACACGCTGGTCCGCCAGCTGGCCGACCAGGCGAACGACACGGTGCTGGACCATATGACGGTCCTGGAGAAGACGGGCCTGGTGAACTTCGACGCGAACAACTTCCAGCAGACCACGCCGCCGAAGCTCCCCAAGGACCAGACCACCCCGCCCCCTCCGCAGCCGGGAACACCGGTCCTCGTCCTCAACATCCCGAAGGAGCTGGAGGACCTCAACACCGCGTCCCCGGCCCCGAGCCCGTCGGCCGGCTGACGGCACGGCGAGGCAAGGCACGCAGCGATACGGCCCCGGCGCCACGGATCGGCTCGGCTCACCCGGGGGTCGGGTGCCGTATCAGCCCGTCTTCCGCCCCCACGGCGTGTCCATCCGCTCCCACTCCGCGGCCCACTGCTCCATCCGACGCCGCTCCAGACCCAGCCGTACCATCCAGGAGCAGCCGAGCACGACGCCGCCGGCCGCCCCGGCGGCCAGGACGCCTCCGGCGATCGAGTGCAGCAGGATCTCGGTCTCGGACAGCGGTTCGTTGACGACGGCGCCGTTGCGGTCCGTCCACACCTCGACCTTGCTGCCCGCCTCCGCGTTGGGCGGAACCCGTGCCTCGTCGGTGCGGGTCGTGCCGTCGGGGTCGGTCCAGCGGACGGTGCCCCACACGAGATGGTCGGTGGTGACCCGCGAGGCCCCCGGGTCCTCCGTGTCCTTCACCAGTACGGCCGTCACCCGCTGGCTCTGGGCCCGCATGTCCTGAGCGGACCGGGTGACCGCGTCCGCCGCCACCAGCCCCGCGAACAGGGCGCCGACCAGCGCGAACACCCATGCGCACAGCACGACCCAGGCCTCGACGAGGTCACTGCGCCGCCTCAGCGGGCTGCGCCGCCACCGCCACAGCCGCACCCTCGGGCACTCCGACGCAGCCATGCCGACACCCCCTTTGGCACCGACGGCACATACATCCAGTGTGCGCCCCCTGCGGCAGGGTGCCTACTGCGCCTGAGCGCCGACCACCTGCTAGGTCCTGTCGTCAAATTCCCGTCGTCCGCCCGAAGGGCGGGCCCGGCGGCGTCTGGTGCGTGCGATCGCAAGGCGCCGGAGCGCCCTCGATGGGGG
>NZ_JOFS01000037.1 GCF_000719285.1 Streptomyces bicolor
GCGTGGGGGCGCAGGAAGGGGCGGGTGGGGTCGAGGGGCGCTCCGGTGGGGGTGCCGCGCGCGGGCAGGAGCAGGGCCAGGTGCTCGTACACCTCCTGCGCGGAGGCCGGCCGGTGCTGTGGGTCCTTCGCGAGCAGGCGCAGGACCAGGGCCTCGAGCGCCTCGGGGACCTCGGGGCGGATTCGGCGCACGGGCAGCGGGGGCTCGTACAGATGCCGGTGCAGTACGCCCAGCGCCGTCGAGCCGGAGAAGGGGACGTCTCCGCTGAGGAGTTCGTGCAGGAGTACGCCGAGTGCGTACAGGTCGGTGTACGGGCCGACCGCGCCGCCCATCGCCTGCTCGGGGGCCATGTAGGCGGGCGAGCCGATGGGGGTGCCGGTGTGGGTGAGGCGGGTGGTGTCGGCGTCCATGACGGAGGCGACGCCGAGGTCGAGGACGGTGACCGTGCCGTCCTGCTTCACCATCACGTTGCGCGGCTTGAGGTCGCGGTGGACGATCGGCACGGCGTGCACGGCGCTCAGCACGGCGCACAGTTGCGCGGCGACCGCGACCGCCCACTGCCAGGGGTACGGGTCGTGCTCGGCGAGATGGTCGGAGAGGTCGGCGCCGTCGACGTACTGCATGACGAGGAACAGCTCCTCGCCCTCGCTGCCCGCGTCGTGCACGGTGACGAGGCCGGGATGGTCGACCTGTGCGGTGACCCGGCACTCACGCACGAAGCGCCGGCGCAGCTCGTCCGCCTCCTGGCCCGCCACCTTGTCGGGGCGCAGCAGCTTCACCGCCACGCGCCGGTCGAGCCGTTGGTCGTACGCCGTCCAGACCTGTCCCATGCCGCCCTGTCCTATGAGCGTGGACAGTTCATAGCGGCCTGCGACGACACGTCCTGTCGCCACGGTCACCTTCCGCCCTCGTGGTTGCCGTCCTGCCGGCCGTCGTGCTGGCGCAGATAGTCACTGAGCTCGTCGAGCTCGGCGCGCACCTGGTCGATGCGCGCGGGCGCGGGGCGCTGCGGGGCCGGGGGCGGCGGTACGGGGCTGTGGGGGGCGGCGTCGCGGGGCGGCGACGGTATCGGCGTGGGGGGTATCGGGGGCGACTGCGGCACCGTCGCGGCGCTGTACGGCGACTGGGCTTGCGGATAGCCGTAGGCCGGGGGCGTGGGCTGCTGCGCCGGGTAGCCGGAGAAGCGGAGCTGGTGGAAGTGGCGTATGTCCGCGGAGAGGTAGTACGAGATCGACAGCACCATGCCGCCCAGGACGAGGGCGAAGCCCGTCCAGCCGCCCACGGTGTGGATCTCGTCGCCCGGCTCGGAACCCATCAGGTAGAGGCCGAGGATCTCCACCACGATCGAGGCCGCGAACAGCGCCCAGTCGAGCGCCTTGCGGGTCACGATGGCCAGGCGGAGCATCATCGTCCACATCAGCAGGCCGAAGCTCAGCACCGAGATCACGACGAAGAACACGCGCAGGAAGACCAGCCACCCGGTCGGCGGCGGCTGCTTCACCGGCTGCGTGTAGCCGTGGCCGTGCATGGCTGCTCCTGATGCCTGAAGTTGACGTACGAGGTGGACCGCCCCTGCCCGGTGCGGCACAACCTCGGTCGTGCGATTGTCGCTTCGAGCGTATAGGTCGACACCGACATACGGTCACCGGTTGTACCGAACCGTTGTCGTGCTGATCACTTCGCACGACGGCGCAGGTCGGGCGGAGGCTCGGCTTCCGGGTCAGTCGGGTGCGACTGTCCCGTCCGTCAGGCCGTCGTACATGCCGCGTACCAGTTGTTCCCCGAGCCGGCCCGCGTGCCTGAGCGCCCGTTCGAACTCGTCGAGTGCGCGGAAGCGCGCGCCGTAGCGGCGTTGTTCGTCCAGCGGGAGCCGGGGCAGTTGGAGGCGGCGCACGTCGAGGCGGGTGGCGGTGGAGGCGTAGCTGCTGGCCTGGCGGTTGTTGGCGGTGCCGCGCAGGAAGCCGGCGAGGAACCAGGGGTCGAGCGCCGTGGGATCGGGGCGCAGCAGCACCAGGTTGCGCCCCAGGGCGGCGCCGCCGGTCGCCTCGTCGATCACGCGCGCGATGGAGCCGCCGCCCACGACCGGCACGACGACATCGCCGGGTTCGGTCAGCACGGCTTCCTCGTCGCTCTCGGGCAGCGTCCCGGAGGGGGCCGTTCCGGCGAGCACGTCATGATCGGTGAGAACGGGCACGCGCGCGTGGCCGCCGTTTCCGCCGGTCCGCATCGTCAGGGCGCCCCCGCGCGCGAGTTCGCCGAGGGTGGTGAGCGGCCAGCGGGCGGGCTGCGTGGCGTCGGCGGGCGACGGGGTGAGGTCGGCGGTCAGCCGCAGGGTCTCGCCGAGGCGCTCGCGCACGGCCGTGAGCTGCTCGGCGCCGTCGGCCGCCGTGGGGGGCGGGAGATGACGCGCCGGGGCGAGGTCCACGTCGTCGTCGAGGAGCTCGATGACGGGCAACGAGCGGGCCAGGCCCGGGCGTTCGTCGAGCGAGCCGATGGGGGTCCCCCCGCTCGAGCGAAGCCGAGAGTGGGGGAGGTCGTGGACGCGCCAGGCGTCGAGCACGGCACCCCGCACCGCCTCCCAGTCCGGCCCGCCACGCCCCGCACCGGCGAACTGCCCCACATCGACGAGCAGCACCTCCGACTGCCCCACCGCCCGGTCGGGCCGGCGCAGCACCCACAGGTGCAGTGGGATGTTGTACGGCGGTGCCGCGCCCACCGGCAGGGCGATCACGGCGCGCAGCGCACCGCGCCGCAGCAGGTCGGCGCGGATACGGCGGCCGGAGCGGCGGGAGGCGGCGGCGGGCGGCATGAGCAGGACGGCGGTGCCGCCGTCCTTGAGGCGCGCGAGGGCGTGCTGCACCCAGGCCAGCTCGGACTCGTTGCGGGCCGGGAAGCCGAACTCCCAGCGGGGGTCGTAGGCGAGTTCGTCGTGCCCCCAGTTGCGCTCGTTGAACGGTGGGTGGCACAGCACGGCGTCGGCCCGCAGCCCGGGGTGCGCGTCGGCCCGCAGGGTGTCACCGACGGCACCGCTCACCGCGGCCCGGGTCTGCAGGGCGAGCCGGAGCGCGGTGAGCGCGGCGAGTTCGGGGGCGCTGTCCTGGGCGTACACCTCCTGGTCGGGGCGGTCGGCGACGGCTCGCAGGAGGGCGCCGGTGCCACAGGCCGGGTCGAGGACGGTGCGGGCGGTGCCCGACAGATCGGCCAAGTCGACCATAAGGGCGGCGAGTTCGGCGGGGGTGAGCGTGTACTGGCGCGGGTTGGCGTCCAGGTGCCTGCCGAGCAGGAACTCGAACGTCTGACGGGCGCCCAGCTCGGCGGCCAGTTCGGCGGTGCCGCGGAGGAGGGGGGCGGAGGGGAGGAGGTCGGGGCTGGTGGGGACGCGGACGGCGGGGGTGGGGGTGGCCAGTGCGCCGGAACCGTTCACACCGGAATCAGCGTGAGCCTGCGACGCCGTGTTCACAGAGTCCGGAGTGTTCACACCGAACCTCGGCACAAGCACCTGCTCCAGCGCCCCGGGCAGCATCGCGGCGAGCCGCTCGTCGGAACCGGCGCAGATCTCCAGCCAAACGGTGGGCCGGTCATGGATGAGCAGGAGGACGCAGCCGGCGTGGAGCAGCGCGGTGACCGGGCCCTGGGGATGGCCGGCGAGCTGCTGCCAGACGCGTTCCCGCAGGGGGACCTCGGCGAGTTTGCCCTGCTTGCGCAGCCAGGCCTCGACCTCGGCGAGGGCGAAGGAAGGGCTGGTCTCGGTGCCCCCGACCGGCTTGGGGAAGTCGGCGTGACGGCGGCGCCAGTTGCTCACGGCAGCGCGTCCCACGCCGGCGAGCCGGGCGATCCCGGCGGCGGTCACCTCTGTCGCGTTGTCCTGCTGCACCCGCCCGCTCCCCTCGTCGTCCCCGCGTTCGCGTGTGGCGCCGAGCATACCGACGTACGCAAGATCGACCCATTCACGGTCGTGTACACACTCCTTCTCGTCAATCGTGTTGACTCGGTTCACACGCTCTGCTCTTATTGACCAAGCGAACGAGCGACCGCCGATCGGCGGCAGTCGCCGCGCCTGGGGAGGGACACAGTCATGGGCATGAAGGGCAAGATCGCGCTGGGCGCCGTCGTGGGGATCGTGGTCATCGGCACCGCGTCGGCGAACGCCGGGAGCGGCGGCACCGGCGACTCCGGCAGCGGCGACAAGGGCTCTTCGGCGTCCACGGAGCGCAGGGGCGGCGGCGAGCGGGAAGGCAAGGACGCGGCCGAAGTCGCCGAGAAGAAGGCCGCGTTCGCGGGGGACGGCGACTTCCAGGTCGGTACGGACGTCAAGCCCGGCACCTACCGCACCACGGGCAACACCGACGGCATGTGCTACTGGGAGCGCGCCAAGGACTCCTCGGGCGAGATGGACTCGCTGCTGGCCAACGACAACGTGACCGGCACGAGCTACGTCACCGTCAAGGCCGGCGACAAGCTCTTCACGTCGAGCGGCTGCAATGACTGGGAGGCAGTCGACGAGAAGGCGAAGGGCTCCCCCGCCTCGACGATGGCCGGCGAGGGCGGCATGTTCAGAGTCGGCGTCGACATCGCCCCGGGCACCTACAAGTCCGCCGGCAACACCGACGACTCCTGCTACTGGGAGCGCTCCAAGGACGCCGAGCACGGCATCGACTCGATCATCGCGAACAACAACGTGACCGGTACGGCCGTCGTCACGATCAGCGCGTCGGACGCGTACTTCAAGACGACCGGCTGCCAGGACTGGAAGAAGTCCGGCTGACCCGGTCGGTTCCTACGGCACGACCGGGGGCCGCAGCGGCGTACGGCGAATCCTCACGACTCGGGCGCCGGGCACCTCGACGGCGCCACCGCGGACGGGACTCACAGCGGGTGCCGCATCCACACGTTGGGCTCGACATACACCGCGTAGTCCCGCTCCGGCTCGCACCGCACCGGCACCAGAGCGCCGGGAACCTCGATGTCGCCCGCGGCGTCGAACGGCAGGCCGGTCCAGCTGCGCCACTGCTCCAGGGAGCCGGCGACGGTCATGGAGGCCGGGGCTATGGAGTCGATGGTGGCGCCCGCGCGCGCGTGGACGCGCAGCCAGGGGTCGTGGGGCAGGCCGTCGGGGCGTACGCGGTGGGCGTACTCCTCGATGGGGGTGCGCGGTTCGAGGTGTTTGGCGTTGGGCCGGACCGGGGCGACGACCTCGCTGAAGCCGTGGGCCCTTGCGTTGTCGCGCATCGCGGAGAGCATCCGGGCGGACAGGCCGCCGCTCTGGGCGTGCGGGGCGATGACGACGGAGATGGCACTGACCGTGTCAGGGCGGATGCCGCGACGCAGGTCGGCGAAGGCCCACGTCAGCACCTCGTCCCAACCGCGGACGGGCAGCCGGCCACGGCCCTCGGCGGCGAGGGCGAACGGCACGCTGTGGGCATGGGCGACGACCTCGCCGTTCTCGTCCTCGGCGAACTGCACGTACTCCGGGAGTTCGCGGGCGATCCGGCTGTAGTGGGCGTTGCCCACGAGGTCTTGGATCACGAACTCCGGCCAGGTGTCCGCCATGTCGACGACCCGCTCCAGCATCTCGGGGCGTTCGGCGAGGGTCGATATCTTCAACTCCATGGCCGTCACCGTAGGCATGGGGCGGCTGCGCCGGAAAGCCGTTTTCGACGCGCCTCCTTGGTCGGGCCGTCGACCCGTACGAGGTCGAGGAGGTCGTCGGCGAGGTCCCGGCGCTTGCCCTCGGGCCGGCGGGATGCGCCCAGCTCCCAGTCGTACTCAGTCGGTGTCCGTCGCGGCCAGCACCGCCAGCCGTCGGCGTTCCGGAGACACCGCGGCCAGGCCGATGTCCCAGGCCACCTGCTGGAACCACTTCGTGTCGGCGCCGAAGGCGTACCACGTGCACGCTCGGGCACGTGCCTCGACCGCCTCCGCGGAGTCGTCCTCCGCGCCCCCGCAGAGGTGGGCCAGGGACTGCCACGCGGCCAGCCGGCCGTAGGCTCCGCAGGCGCCGGAGTTGTAGGCCCCTCCCGTGGACGCGGCGGCGAAAAGCACTCGCCACGCCTGGTCATGCGGACAGACCGCGATCGAGAACCCGGTCTTCTTCCCCGCGCCTTTCAAGCACTCCAGCCCCAGCGCCGGCAACAGGCTCGGTACCGAACCCTCCTCCAGAGGCTCTGCCAGTTCGAAGACTCGTGCCTCGATCCGGCCGTTCGACTCCTCGGCCCAGTTCGCCACAGCCGCACCGATCCCCGCGGCCGTAGTTTCGGTCGTCGTCTCCTCGACCGGTGGAACGTGCCCTCCGGTGACGACTCCCACGCCGTGGCCCGCCGACGGTCCGTACGGCATCGAGAAGCTGCTGCCGTGGACGCTGTAGCTCGGCAGTGCCGGCTGCCCTTCCACGTCGGACAGCGCCAACGGCAGCCATCCCAGAGGATGGTGCCTCCAGTGCGGCGATGTCGCCCACTGTGCGATCCCCGGTATCTCCGTCACGCCGACGCCCCTGAGCACCAGTTCGTGAACGAGGCAGGCACGCAGCTCCTCCGAGGCTTTCCCGCTGAACGCCACGGCCAGTTCCTCCGCCGGGTGGCTCGATGCCAGCAAGGAGGCTGCGTAACGGTCCAGCTTCCGGTCGCCGACCTCCGCCGAGGAGACCAGACGCAGCGCCTGGGCGACGATCCCGGAACCGGGGGTGGTGGTCAGCAGGCGGAGCAGGTGATCAAAGACGCTTCGGTACTGCCAGACCCGCCTGCTGTCCGAGCCGTACGCCCGGGCGAGCGCGATCCCGAGGTCCGCGGCAAAGGCGGCGTCCCCGCTTGCGAGGCGGCTGTCGAGCACGTTCCACACGTCGGTGACGCTCTTCAGCTCTGGCAGGTTCCTCACGATTTCCTGTATGCGATCAGCCACGCCATGGAGCGTACGTGTCCGGCAGCTCGAAACCGAGCGCGTTTCCCCAGTTCACCGGGCCACTGTCAGCCGCCGCACTGCTTCAGCATCATCGCCTTGTCCGGTGCCGTCACCGCAAGGCCGTACTTGAGGGCGACCTGCGCGAAGCGGACGGCGTAGGCGCACCTGATCTGTTTGTCGGGCGGCAGCCAGGACGCGGGTCCGGAATCGCCCTTGGCCGAGTTGGCTCGCCCCTCGACCGGCATGAGATTCAGTACGTCGTTGGCGAGTTGCTCGCGCTTGCTCTCCGGCCAGCGCGAGGAGCCCATCTGCCAGCTGTAGGACAACGGCACCACGTGATCTATCTGCACCTCGGCGGCCTGCTGCTTGCGCCACTTGATGGTCGTCCCGGTGTACGGGTCGTCCAGCGTCATGGCGATGACCACGCAGTCGGAGCCGGTCCGGTAACGAAGGTTCTGACCGTCACGACGAATCAGATCGTTTCGGGTGTCACACCCGTTCCTCGCCAGCGGCACCCCGTCGGCCGTGTCCATCCAGGCGTAGCCGAACTCGTCCCGCTCGTAGCCCGTCCTGGGGCCGCGGCCCTTCGTCGCCACCTTCTCGATGAGCACCCGTGCCTCGGCCCGATCGGCGTCCGACGTGAGGGGCGCGAGCCCCGGTTTCGTGCCGTCCGGGTTGTCGAGCGGGCTGGTGCCGCGGCCGGAGCCCGTGGCGGGGACGGAACCGGAAGGCTCGCTGTCCACGGGTAGGTCGACGTTCTCGCATCCCGTCAGCACCAGCACCATGCCGAGCATCACCGCGGCGCTCGCCGCCCCGCCCCTCAGACGCATCACGATGCGCCCCTCCCCTTGCCGCCGGTTCCGCCTCGCACAGGCGGTTTTCCCTGGTACTCCGTCGCGAACACGGTAGCGACCCGGCGCACGGCGGCATTCAAGAGGTCCAGACCAGAACGGTCTCAGTCGCGCATACTTCGCAACCCGGGCGTATCGTCGGTGGTGAATCACCTCTGGAAGGAGCTCTGCATGGGCATCTTCGACAGGTTCAAGAACCGCCAGGCGCAGGACAAGACCAGGGACGTGTCCGACGCCGCAGAACGCAAGGTCAACGAGAAGACGGGCAACAAGTACGAGCGCCAGGTCGATGACGCGCAGCAGCGGATGGAGCGCGAACTCGGCATGGACCGCGACCGGCCCGAGCAGCCGTAAGGCCGCAGACCACGGAGGACCAGGAGCCCCGCCGGGCACGGCGCCGGCGCGGGGGCGGTCCGCGAGGGCGCGCCCCCGACGCCTCTGCCGGCGCCCGCGGCACGGCCGGGCTTTCGCTTGAACCACCTTGAGAACAGGGGCCGTCCGCGGAGACTCAGCTCCCGCGGGCGGCTTCGCGCTGCCACCACCGGCCCACCATCGACCTTCGACCACCGCCGACTGCCGACCGCCCACCATCGACCTCCGACCCCTGCCGACCGCCAACGGCCTCACGAGTACAGGCAACCGGCATCCCACCCCGCGCCGGGTTCACCGAGGAGCGCTCAGACCTTTCCGATCCCCAACGTCGTCTCCGACGGCAGCAGACCGGAGGACAGCACCGCCACCCAGAACTCGCCGAGCAGTTCGACGAGGCGGTCGACCTCTTCGAGGGTCAGGGCCTGCCAGGGTGCGGCGGCGAGACGGTCGGTGTGCTCCTCGACGGTGCGGCGCAGTTCACGGCCCGCATCCGTGGCCGTGCCGGCGGCGTCCACCAAGCCTCGGGCAGTCAGGCGGGAGTGGGCGGCCGCCCACTCCTCGGGGCTCCAGCCTCGGCTCTCGAAGCGTTCCACGGATGCGGCGCCTATCGCCGCGAAGGACACGAGCGACTCGACGGGGTCGAGGCCGGCCACCAGCAGGGCCGCTATGTGACCGTCGCCGCGGTGTTCACGCAGAAGTGTCGCCGCGTGCCAGAGCTGCAGGTGTGGCGCCTCCGGCCAGTCCAGGGCGGCGTTGGCCGCGGCGAGCGGGCGGCCCTCGGAGCCGGCCGCCTCGGCGGCGCGGCGGGCGAGGGCCGCGGCTTCCGCCAGTTCGGGGCTGTCCGTCCGGTCGCCGAATATCGCGCGGTAGGCCCGGTCGATCCCCCTCACCCTCGCCGACAACAGGGCCTCGGGGCCGGCGATCTTCCACGCGGGGTCGATGTACTCGGCGACCATGCGGGGGCTGAAGCTGTAGAAGGCGGACGCGACCCGTTCCGCGCCGACCGCCCCCAACGGCGCGGCCCGGTACGGGAAGTAACTCGGCCAGCGCTCCGCGGTGGCGTAACCGAGCGCGGACGCCTCCTCGAAGACCTCCGGTGCGTAGTACAGCACCGCGTGCAAGGGCTCCAGCAGGTGCCAGAGCTGACGTACCCGACCCGATTCCAGACCGCCTTCGTGCTTCACCACGACCCGACTCCCCCAGTCCGACGGCGCGGATCGCCGAGACCCGCAACTTGACACTGACAAGATTGCCCGACGCAACCCGAACTTGTCAATGCCTAGATTCCGCGTACGCTGCTGACCATGCCCCCCGAGAAGCCGTCCACCCGCCGCCCCTACCACCACGGCGACCTGCGCCGCGCCATCCTCACAGCGGCGCTGGACGTCATCGCCGCCGACGGCCCGTCCGCGCTGAGCCTGCGCGACCTCGCCCGTCGCGCCGGTGTCTCGCACGCGGCGCCGGCACATCACTTCAAGGACCGCACCGGACTGCTGACGGCGATCGCCGCCGAGGGGTTCGGGCTGCTCGCGGGCACGCTCAACGAGGCCGGGGATCTGAAGGACGCGGGCGTGCGCTACGTCCGCTTCGCGCGCGAGCACCCCGCCCACTTCCAGGTGATGTTCACCCCCGAACTGCTGCGCGCCGACGACCTCGAACTGACCACGGCCCGCACCCTCGCCGGCGAGGCACTGCGCGGCGCCGTCTCCGCCGTACGGCCCGAGAGCCTCGGCATCGACACCCGCCTGGCCGGCGTCGCGGCCTGGTCCCTGGCCCACGGCTTCGCGACGCTGCTCCTCAGCCACAACCTCGACGGACCGGTCGGTGACAAGGATCCCGAAGAAGTGTTCCGGACGCTGGCGGCGATGCTGTTCCGGAGGGAGTCCCGGGAAAACACTTGACCTCAAGGCCACTTGAGGTACCACAGTGATCCACATGACAACGGAGACCACTGACAAGGCCATCGAACAGGCGGACCTCAAGGCCATCGAGCAGGTCGTCGCCACCGTCGAACGCACCCAGCGCGCCAAGGACCCCGACGGCTTCCTCGCCCTCTTCCATCCCGACGCGCTCTGGACCACCGCCCACGGCAAGGTCCTCATCGGCCTCGACGCCATCGCCGAGTTCACCCGCGCCGTGCTGCCCACTGCGACCTGGGACGGCGAGGTCACCTACGAGGTGGCACACACGCAGTTCCTGCGGCCCGACGTGGCGGCCGTCAAGGTCCGGCAGGTCTACCACTCGCCCAAGGGCGACACGGAGGGCGCCCCGCTGTACGTCATGACCAGGCAGGACGACGGCCGGTGGCTGCTGCACGCCTGCCAGAACACCGAGGTGCGGGTCGCGGCCGACTAGGGCCTGGCGACCGCGTACCGCACCCCGGCCCGGATCACGAACCCAGGATCGACGCCAGGAACTCCCCGACCCACCCGAGCAACTCCCGCCCGACGAGCGGCTTCCCGCCCACCTTCGCGGTCTTCGGGCGCGGCACCAGCACCTGGTGCACCGCCGGCTTGATGACGGTGCCCGGGTACAGCCGCTTGAGCCGCAGTTCCTGGGATTCCCTCAACTCCACCGGCGCGAAGCGGATGTTGGTGCCCTGCAGGACGATCTCGCCGACGCCACACGCGCGTGCCAGCATGCGCAGGCCCGCCACCAGGAGGAGGTTCTCGACCGGCTCGGGCAACTTGCCGTAGCGGTCGGTGAGTTCCTCTCGTACGGCCTTGATGTCCTCCTCGGTGTTGGCGGAGGCGATGGAGCGGTAGGCCTGGAGGCGGAGGCGCTCGCCGGGCGCGTAGTCGTGCGGGACGTGCGCGTCGACCGGGAGCTCGATCTTGACCTCCAGCGGCGGCTCTTCCTCCACGCCGCCCTCCAGTGAGGCGCGGTAGTCCGCGACCGCCTCGCCGACCATACGGACGTACAGGTCGAAGCCGACGCCCGCGATGTGCCCGGACTGCTCGCCGCCCAGCAGGTTGCCCGCGCCGCGGATCTCCAGGTCCTTCATGGCGACGTACATGCCCGCGCCCATCTCCGTGTGCTGGGCGATGGTGGCCAGGCGCTCGTGCGCCGTCTCCGTCAGGGGCTTCTCCGGCGGGTAGAGGAAGTAGGCGTAGCCGCGCTCCCTGCCTCGACCCACCCGACCGCGCAGCTGGTGCAGCTGGGACAGGCCGAAGTTGTCGCCGCGCTCCACGATCAGGGTGTTGGCGTTGGAGATGTCGATGCCGGACTCGACGATCGTGGTCGAGACGAGGACGTCGAACTTCTTCTCCCAGAAGTCGACGACGACCTGCTCCAGCGCCCCCTCCGACATCTGCCCGTGCGCCGTGGCGATGCGCGCCTCGGGGACGATCTCGCGCAGGCGCGCGGCCGCCCGGTCGATCGACTCGACCCGGTTGTGGATGTAGAAGACCTGGCCCTCGCGCAGCAGTTCACGGCGGATCGCGGCGCCGATCTGCTTCTCCTCGTACGGGCCGACGAAGGTCAGGACCGGGTGGCGCTCCTCGGGCGGGGTCGTGATCGTCGACATCTCGCGGATGCCCGTGACCGCCATCTCCAGGGTCCTGGGGATGGGGGTGGCGGACATCGTCAGTACGTCGACGTTCGCGCGCAGCTTCTTCAGCTGCTCCTTGTGCTCGACGCCGAAGCGCTGCTCCTCGTCGACGATGACCAGGCCCAGATCCTTGAACTTGGTCTCCGAGGAGAACAGCCGGTGCGTGCCGATGACGATGTCGACCGAGCCTTCGCGAAGGCCCTCCAGGACGGCCTTCGCCTCGGTGTCGGTCTGGAAGCGGGACAGGGCCCGGGTGTTCACCGGGAACTGCGAGTAGCGCTCGGAGAACGTCCCGAAGTGCTGCTGCACCAGCAGGGTCGTGGGGACCAGTACGGCCACCTGCTTGCCGTCCTGGACCGCCTTGAAGGCGGCGCGGACCGCGATCTCCGTCTTGCCGTAGCCGACGTCGCCGCAGATCAGGCGGTCCATCGGGACCGACTTCTCCATGTCCTCCTTGACCTCGGCGATGGTCGTCAGCTGGTCGGGCGTCTCGGCGTACGGGAAGGCGTCCTCCAGCTCGCGCTGCCAGGGGGTGTCCGCGCCGAAGGCGTGGCCGGGCGCCGCCATGCGCGCGCTGTACAGCTTGATCAGGTCGGCCGCGATCTCCTTGACGGCCTTCTTGGCCCGCGCCTTGGTCTTCGTCCAGTCGGCGCCGCCCAGGCGGTGCAGCGTGGGCGCCTCGCCACCGACGTACTTGGTGATCTGCTCCAGCTGGTCGGTGGGGATGTAGAGCCGGTCGCCGGGCTGGCCGCGCTTGGCGGGGGCGTACTCCACGACCAGGTACTCGCGCGTGGCGCCCTGCACCGTGCGCTGCACCATCTCGATGTAGCGGCCGACGCCGTGCTGCTCGTGGACGATGTAGTCGCCCGCCTCCAGGGTGAGCGGGTCGATGGTCTTGCGGCGGCGGGCCGGCATCCGGGCGCCGTCCTTGCCGGCGGCCTTCTGGCCGGTCAGGTCGGTCTCCGTCAGCACGGCGAGCTTGAGCACCGGGTCGACGAAGCCGTACTCGATCGAGCCGCAGGCGACATGCACGACCGACGGGGAGATCTCCCCCAGGTCCGCCTCCAGGCGCGCCGCGACGCCCTCGCCGCCGAGCACCTCGACCGTGCGGGCCGCCGGGCCGTGGGCCTCGGTCACGAAGACCGTGCGCCAGCCGTCGGCGAGCCAGCCCTTGGTGTCGGCGAGCGCCTTCGCGGTGTCGCCCCGGTAGGACTCGGGGGCGTGCATGCCGAGCTTGAGGGTGTCGGCGTCGAGGGTCTCGTCGGCCGCGAAGGGCGACACCGACCACCACATCATGTCCAGCTCGCGCGCGCGGTCACGGACGTCCGCGATGGACCACAGGGAGGCCGCACCGACGTCGATGGGCGCCTCGCCGCCGCCGGCCGTGGCGGCCCAGGACGCCTGCAGGAACTCCTGACTCGTCGCTACGAGATCGGCGGCACGCGTGCGTACCCGTTCCGGATCGCATACGACGGCCATGGCGCCCTTGGGCAGGACGTCGAGCAGCAGCTCCATGTCGTCGACGAGGACGGGCGCGAGGGACTCCATGCCCTCGACCGCGATGCCCTCGGCGATCTTGCCGAGCAGTTCGCCGAGTTCCGGGTGCTGTTCGGCGAGCGCACGCGCGCGCGTGCGTACGTCGTCGGTGAGGAGGAGCTCGCGGCAGGGCGGGGCCCACAGGCCGTGCTCGGCGACTTCGAGGGAGCGCTGGTCGGCGACCTTGAAGTAGCGGATCTCCTCGACGTCGTCACCCCAGAACTCGATGCGCAGGGGGTGCTCCTCGGTGGGCGGGAAGACGTCGAGGATGCCGCCTCGTACGGCGAACTCGCCGCGCTTCTCGACGAGCTCCACGCGCGCGTACGCGGCCGCCGCGAGGGCGTCGACGACCGCGTTGAGGTCGGCGGTCTGTCCGGTGCGCAGGGCCACGGGCTCCAGGTCACCGAGGCCCTTGACCTGGGGCTGGAGGACGGACCGGACGGGCGCGACGACGACCGAGACCGGGCCCGTCTCGGGGTCGTCCGCGCTGGGGTGGGCGAGGCGGCGCAGTACGGCCAGGCGGCGGCCCACGGTGTCGCTGCGGGGGCTGAGGCGCTCGTGCGGGAGGGTCTCCCACGACGGGTACTCCACGACGCCCTCCGGGGGGAGGAGGGAGCGCAGGGCCGCCGCCAGGTCCTCGGCCTCCCGGCCCGTCGCCGTCACCGCGAGGACCGGGCGGTCGGTGTCGCGGGCGAGGGCGGCGATCGTGAACGGACGGGCCGCCGGGGGGCCGACCAGGTCGACGTGCATGCGGTTGCCGTCTGCGGCCGCCGTGATCGCTTCCGCGAGGGCGGTGTCCTTGACTACGGCGTCGAGCAGACCGTGCAGGCTCATTCGGGGGCGCTTTCCGTCCAGGGTGGGCAACACGAAGGGCCCGACGCGTGGTACGGGCCGGGGGTTCCAGCGTACGTCGCTGCGCGGGCGGGTGCGGGGGCTGTGGATAACGTGCGTTCTCTGGTGCTCGGCGTTGTGGTTGCCGTGGGCGGGTTTTCGCCCCCGCCGCCCCTACCCGTCCCGTCCTCCAGGGGCTCTGCCCCTGCGACCCCGGCCCCTCCTGGGGACTGCCGCCCCCAGACCCCCGCTTCGGCCCCTAAAGGGCCTCGTCCTCAAACTCCACCAGAGGGGGCACCCCCAGGCGGGCTGAAAGAAATGGGCCGAGCTTGTTCTTGAACTCCGGACGGGCTGAATGACGCGCACCGGGCGTTGGAAGGTGACGCGGTCACCCCTGCGAGTGAAGGCCACGCATGTACACCGCGTAAGGTCCCCTCATGCCCTCCCCCGCTCCCTCCACGACGTCGAACACGTCATCCGAACCCCACATACCGGCGCAGAACACGCCCCGGCCCACGGGGACCGAGCAGTCCGGCAGCGGGCGGCGTGATCCATGGCTGGTCGCTGCGGTGCTCTTCGTCGGGTACGCGGTCATCTCCGTCGGGCGTTACCGGCATCTGGGGCAGCGGTCCTGGGATCTCGGCATATTCGAGCAGGTCATCCGCTCCTACGCGCATCTGCAAGCCCCCGTGGCCGACCTCAAGGCGCCGGGCTTCAACATCCTGGGCGATCACTTCAGCCCGGTGACGGCACTCCTCGCGCCTCTCTACCGGGCCTTTCCCTCGCCGGTCACGCTGCTCGTCGCCCAGGCCGCGCTCTTCGCCCTGTCCGCCGTTCCGGTGACCCGGGCGGCGGCCCGGCTGCTCGGGCGGTCGCGTGGGCTCGCGATCGGCGTCGCGTACGGGCTGTCGTGGGGGCTGCAGCAGGCCGTCGACTTCGACTTCCACGAGATCTGTTTCGCCGTACCGCTCATCGCCTTCAGCCTGGAGGCGCTGCTCGCCCGGCACTGGCGTGCCGCCCTGCTGTGGGCGCTGCCCCTCGTCCTCGTGAAGGAGGACCTGGGGATCACACTCACCGCGATCGCCCTGGTCGTCGCCCTGAGGGCCCGGCAGGCCGGCTCGCAGCGCGCCGCCCGGTACGCGATCGGCGTCGCCGTCCTCGGCGTGGTGGCCGTCGCCGTCACGCTCCTGGTCGTCATACCGAGCTTCAACAGCGCCGGCACCTACGACTACTGGAACAAGGTCGACGACTCGGGCGGCGGCGGCCCCTTCGACGGCCTCGACACCAAACTCCGCACGCTCGGCTGGCTGCTCATCCCCACCACCGGGCTGCTCGCCCTCCGGTCCCCGATCCTGCTCGTCGCCCTGCCCACCCTCGGGTGGCGGTTCGTGTCCTCCTACTCGGAGTACTGGGGGACCGACTGGCACTACAGCGCCGTGCTCATGCCCGTCGTCGCCCTCGCCCTCGTCGACGCCCTCGACAGCGCCCGGCGGAGTCCGCGCGCGTGGCTGCGGTCGTACGTCCATCACCTGCCCGCCGCCGTCGCCGCCGCGTCCCTCGCGCTGACCACCTCGCTGCCGCTGTCCGCCCTGACCGAGGGCGAGATCTATCGCAAGCCCACGCGCGTGAGCGCCATCGAGCGGTTGCTGGCCGCAGTGCCGGACGGCGCGTCCGTCGAGGCGAACATCGCTCCGATCAGCCGGCTCACCTCGCGCTGCCGCGTCTTCTGGATCACCAACACGCGCGGCATCAACCCCGACTTCATCGCCCTCGACAACTCCCGCAAGCGCTACCGCGACGTCGAGGACTACGCCAAGGCCCTTCACCCCGACGTCCGGTACAGCGTCGTAGGCACGGCCTACGGCGTCGTACTCCTCAAGCGGCAGACCGGGCAGGGCCAGTAGCCATTAGCCGGTAGCCACTCGCCTCTCGACTCTCGCCTCTCGACTCTCGCCTCTCGACTCTCGCCTCTCGACTCTCGCCTCTCGACTCTCGACTCTCGCCTCAAGCCAGTCATGGCTACGGGCCCGGTCCGGAAGGTGATCCCTCCGGACCGGGCCCGTCCCCCGCAACCCCCGTGTGCGGTGGCTACTCGGGCGGCCTACTCGGTCGCGATCGCGTTCAGTACGTTCATCCGGCCCGCCCGGAACGCCGGGATCAGCGCCGCGAACAGCCCCACGAACGCCGAGCCGATGAAGACCCCGATGATCGTCGGCCACGGGATGTCGAGGACGTTCAGACCCTCCAGCGCCAGGAGCCTCTGGGCCGTCGCACCCCAGCCCATGCCGAGCCCCAGGCCCAGCAGGGCGCCGAACAGGGCGATCACGACCGACTCCATGCGGATCATGCGGCGCAGCTGGCGGCGGGAGAGGCCGATGGCGCGCATCAGGCCGATCTCACGGGTGCGTTCCACCACCGACAGGGCCAGGGTGTTCACCACGCCCAGGACCGCCACGATGATCGCCAGGGCGAGCAGGCCGTAGACCATGTTCAGGAGCTGGCCCATCTGGTCCTTGAGCTCCTGCTTGTAGTCGGTCTGGTCGCGGACCTGGTACTGCGGGTAGCCGTCGAGCGCCTTCTTCAGGGCTGCGTACGCCGCCTCCTCCTGGCCCTCCTTCGCCTTGCCGAACATGATCTCGCTCTGCGGGATCCGGTCGGCGGGGAGGTACTTCCGCAGCGTCTCGATGCTGGTGTAGCGGGCGCCCTGGTCGAAGCTGGTGTCGTCGTCCGTGACGGCGGCGACCTTCAGCTTCGCCGTCTCGCCGCCCTTGAAGGCGACGGTGATGGTGTCTCCGACGTGCACGCCGTGCTCCTTGGCGTAGTCGGAGCCGACCGACATGGCGTCCTTGCCGTAGGCGGCGGAAAGGGTGCCTTCCGTGGTCGTACGGCGCAGGTCCTCGGCGTACGTCGGGTCGGCGGCCGTGAGGCCGGTGTCGTCGGTCTTGCCGTCCGGCGAGGTCAGCGTGGCGTCGATCTGCTTGTTGCGGGTGACGTGGGCGAGGCCCGGCGTCCGCTGCATCGCCTTCTCGGCCTGCGGCACGATCTCCTGCTGCTGGGCCATGACGATGAAATCCGCGCCCACCGACTTGTCGAGCTCGCTCGTCGCCGAGGCGACCAGCGAGGAGCCGACCACCGACAGGCAGGCCACCAGCGCGAGGCCGATCATCAGGGCGGCGCCCGTGGCACCGGTACGGCGCGGGTTGCGCAGGGCGTTGCGCTCAGCCATGCGGCCCACGGGTCCGAAGGCCCGCAGCAGCACCGCGCTGATCACCCGGACCACGCCGCCGGCGAGCAGCGGGCCGATGACCACGAAGCCGATCAGGGTCAGCACCACACCGCCGCCCAGCATCACCGCGCCGTCACTCGCCTTGTCGGCCGTGGCGGCCGCGAACAGCCCGTAGGTGCCGGCGCCCGTGAGCACCAGTCCGATCAGGCCGCGCACCCAGCCGGCCCTGCCGTCGGCCGGTGTGCCGGCGTCGCGCAGGGCGGCCATCGGGGAGACCTTGCCGGCGCGGCGGGCGGGCAGGTAGGCGGCCAGGACGGTGACGACGACGCCGAGCAGCAGGCCGACCACGGGGGTCGTCGCCTTCACCGTCAGGTCGTCGGTGGAGAGGTTCATGCCGGCCATCGACATGAGCTTCATCAGGCCGATCGCGATGCCGACGCCGGCGCCGACGCCGAGTACCGAGCCGACGAAGCCCAGCAGCAGCGCCTCCACGAGCACGGAGCGGTTGACCTGCCTGCGGGACGAACCGATCGCCCGCATCAGGCCGATCTCGCGGGTGCGCTGGGCTACCAGCATCGAGAAGGTGTTGATGATCAGGAAGATGCCGACCAGGAACGCGATCCCGGCGAAGCCGAGCATGGCGTACTTCATGACGTTCATGAACTCGCCGACGTCCTTGCGGTTCTCGTCGGCGGCCTCCTTGGCCGTCTGGATCTTGTACGTGCCGTCCAGTGCCTGCGCGATGTCCCGCTTGAGCTCGGCGTCGCTCACGCCGTCCGCCGCGGTGACGGAGACCTGCGTGTAGCGGTCGGTGGTGCCGAGCAGGGTGCGCTGGGCGGTCTCGGTGTCGAAGTAGACGACGGCCGCGCCCGGGTTGGTCACCTTCCAGGAGGCGATGCCGACGATCCGCGCGCGGATGTCCCCGGTGGCGGCGATGGTGCGCAGCTCGTCACCGAGCCCCAGGTCGTGCTTGTCGGCGGTGTCCGCGTCGACCATGACCTCGGTGGGCCCGCGCGGGGCGTGTCCGGAGGTGATCTCCATGGACTTAAGGTCGTTCTCGGTCCAGTTGCCGGCGATGGTCGGCGCGCCGGTGGACGAACCCATGTTCTCGTTCTCGGAGTTGACGACGGTCACGCTCATCGAGCCGACCGCGCCCTCCGCCTTCTTGACGCCGTCCACGGCCGCGACCTGCTCCACGGCCGAGGCGGGCAGCGAGCTCGGCCGGCCCGTGCCGCCGCCGTCGTCCTCGTCCTTGGCCTCCTTGGGGCTGACGGTGACGTCGGAGGAGGTGACGGCGAAGAGCTTGTCGAAGGTGGTGTTCATCGTGTCGGTGAACACCAGCGTCCCGCACACGAAGGCGACGGACAGGAGCACCGCCACGGCCGACAGGGCCATGCGCCCCTTGTGCGCGAAGAAGTTGCGCATGGAGGTCTTCAGGACGGTCATGACGTACGCCCCCGGGCGTCGAAGTCCTTCATGCGGTCCAGGACGGTGTCGGCGGTCGGCTTGTACATCTCGTCGACGATGCGCCCGTCGGCGAGGTACAGCACGCGGTCGGCGTACGAGGCGGCGACGGGGTCGTGCGTGACCATCACGATGGTCTGCCCGAGTTCGTCGACGGACCGCCGCAGGAAGCCGAGTACTTCGGCACCCGCGCGCGAGTCGAGGTTTCCGGTCGGCTCGTCACCGAAGATGATCTCCGGCCGGGCGGCCAGGGCGCGGGCGACGGCGACGCGCTGCTGCTGGCCGCCGGAGAGCTGGGTGGGCCGGTGCTTGAGTCGGTCGGAAAGTCCAACCGTGTCGACCACGCGCGCGAGCCACTGCTTGTCGGGCTTGCGCCCGGCGATGTCCATGGGCAGCGTGATGTTCTCGATGGCGTTGAGCGTCGGCAGCAGGTTGAACGCCTGGAAGATGAACCCGATCCGGTCCCGGCGCAGTTGGGTGAGCTTCTTGTCCTTCAGCCCGGTGATCTCGGTGTCGTCGAGGTAGATCTGGCCGCTGGTGACGGTGTCGAGCCCGGCGAGGCAGTGCATGAGGGTGGACTTGCCGGACCCCGAGGGGCCCATGATCGCGGTGAACTGCCCGCGCGCGATGTCCACGTCGACGTGGTCGAGAGCGACGACACGGGTCTCCCCCGACCCGTACGCCTTGACGACCTGCCGCGCCCGCGCGGCAACGGCCGTACGCCCTCCAGTGCCCCCGTGCCTGGGAATGGTTACAGCCGATGTCACGGTATGTCTCCTATGTCGGTCAGCAGGTGATCGAGTCGTTCAGTGGGTGAATCACGAGAACTGGCTACGACCGTCAGTCTCGTGGCGGGGATGGGTCCGGCGCGCTGGTGCCCGGCCCCGTTTTGTGCGGGGGAAAACCCCACCCCGGCGGGTTCGGCAAGCCACCCCCCAGCGGCGTAAAGCCAGGCTAAGGACGAGCCCTGTCCCGTCTCGTCCTCCGGCGGTACGAACCCTCCCCGAGACCTGGTACGGAGGTCCCCCTAGGGGCTGTCCTCCCCGCGGCGGAGCTCTTCTCGGGGTCGTCTCCCCCGTCCGACGCATCCAGGCTCCACCCTCCCGCGACGTCAGGGTCAAGTGGGAAGCTGTCGGCGGCCGATAGATGCAAGGGGAAACCAAACGGAGAGGAACCCCGGTGGGCAGTACGACACCCGCGATAGGCGACACCGCACAGCGCACCGGAACCGACAGACGCTCAGCCGTGGTCGCGGCCCTGATGCTCGCGATGGCGCTGGCGGCCCTCGACTCCACCATCGTCTCCACGGCCGTACCGCAGATCGTCGGCGACCTCGGCGGCTTCTCGGTCTTCTCCTGGCTCTTCTCCGGCTATCTGCTGGCCGTGACCGTGACCCTCCCGGTCTACGGCAAGCTCTCCGACACCTTCGGCCGCAAGCCGGTGCTGATCGCGGGCGCGGCGGTGTTCCTGCTGGGGTCCCTGCTGTGCGCGGTGGCCTGGAACATGGGGGCGCTGATCGCGTTCCGGATCGTGCAGGGGCTGGGCGGCGGGGCCCTTCAGGGCACGGTCCAGACGCTGGCCGCCGATCTGTACCCGCTGGAGCAACGCCCGAAGATCCAGTCGAAGTTGTCCACGGTGTGGGCGCTTTCTGCGGTGGCCGGACCGGGGTTGGGCGGGGTCCTGGCCGCGTACGCGGACTGGCGGTGGATCTTTCTCATCAACCTGCCGATAGGGGCGGTGGCGTTGTGGCTGATCGTGCGTCATCTCCACGAGCCGGAGCGTGAGACGACGGGCACGCGCGCGCGTGTCGACTGGGCGGGCGCGTTGGCGGTGTTCGCGTGCGGGGGCGTCCTGCTGACGGCGCTGGTGCAGGGCGGGGTGGCGTGGCCGTGGCTGTCGGCACCGTCGTTGGCCCTCTTCGGTACGGGACTCGCACTCGCGGCGGTCGTGGTGCTGGTGGAGCGGCGGGCGGCCGAGCCGATCATCCCCGGGTGGGTGTGGCGCCGCCGGACGATCGCGGCGGTGAACCTGGCGCTGGGCGCGCTGGGGCTGCTGATGGTGGCACCGACGGTCTTCCTGCCGACGTACGCCCAGGCGGTGCTCGGCCTGGCCCCGGTGGCGGCCGGATTCGTGCTGTCCGTATGGACGTTGAGCTGGCCGGTGTCGGCAGCGTTCAGTCAGCACGTCTATCGCAGGATCGGCTTCCGCAACACGGCGATGCTGGGCATCGGCACGGCGTCCCTGATCCTGCTCGCGTTCTTGTTCCTGCCCTACCCCGGGCAGGCCTGGCAGCCGACGCTGCTGATGCTGTTGCTGGGGGCGGCGCTGGGCCTGTTCCAACTGCCGCTGATCGTCGGCGTGCAGTCGACGGTGGGCTGGTCGGAGCGGGGTACGACGACGGCGTCGGTGCTGTTCTGCCGGCAGACGGGGCAGACGGTGGGCGCGGCCCTCTTCGGTGCCGTGGCGAACGGCGTACTGGCGTCGCGGCTCGGCGGGGCGAGCGACCTGGACTCGGTGACGCGGGCGCTGGATTCCGGCGGTACGGCCCCGGAGGCCACCAGGCGGGCCGTCGCCGATGCGGTGCACGCCGTGTACCTGGGGGCGTCGTGCGCGGCGGCACTGGCCTTCCTGGTGCTGTTGCTGCTGGCGCCGAGGCGGTTTCCGGTGCTCAAGGAAGTCCCCCAGGAACAGGAAGGCCTCACTCAGGGCTCAGTGTGATGCGGGCGGCGACCGGCAGATGGTCGCTGCCGGTGGCGGGCAGGGTACGGATGTGGCCGACCCTCGCCGAGCGGGCCATGACCTGGTCGATCCGCGCCAGCGGCAGCGCGGCGGGGAAACTGAAGGCGAAGCCCCGCTCCGCCACGTTCATCCGTGAGGTCAGCGGGTCCAGTCCGCGGTCGTCGACCGTGCCGTTGAGGTCGCCCAGCAGGATCACCCTGCTCAGCTTCTCGGCGGCGACGGCCTCGCCCAGCCGTACGGCGCTCTCGTCGCGCCGCCAGGACGCCAGACCGGTCGCCCCGACGCGGACCGAGGGCAGGTGCGCGACGTACGCCGCGATGGCGCCGTACGGCGTGTGAACCACCGTCCGCAGCCCCCGATTCCACTCCTCCACGATCCCCCGGGGCTTGATGTCCACCAGCCGGGCACCGCTGATCGGATACTTCGACCAGAGCCCGACAGTCCCCCGCACCGCGTGGTAAGGGAAGTCGGCGGCGAGGGCCTTCTCGTAGGCCTGCAGCGCCGACGGCACCAGTTCCTCCAGCGCGATGAGATCGGGCCCGGCGGCAGCCAGCGCCCGGGCCGTGCCCGCCGGGTCGGTGTTCTCGTCGCTGACGTTGTGCTGCACCACGACGAGGTCGTGCGCGCCGGGTTCGGCCGCCGGCAGGAGCAGCCCGCCGAAGAGATGCGTCCAGGTGGCCACCGGCAGCAGCAGGCACACCAGCGCGACACCGGAACGACGCAGCAGGGCCAGGCCGAGCAGCACCACGACCACCAGGCCGAGCCACGGCAGGAACGCTTCCAGCAGACTGCCCAGGCGGCCCACGGAGTTGGGCACCGCCCGGTGGAAGGCCAGCAGCCCGGCCGTCAGCACCGCGAGCGCGGCGATCAGCCGCCCCCGCACCCACGGTGGCGCCGCCGCCCTCACCGTCGACGTCATACCGCTGCCCGCTCGCTCCACCATGGTTTCCCGTCCGCCGGCCTCGCTTCCCAGGACGAGCAGCCGGATAAATCAGTTTCGGATGGACACATCCGTGTCCCTATCCTGCGGACCATGGTGACGTTGGAGCGGCTGCGGGCCGATCACGCGGATGCGCTGCTGGCCTTCGAGCGGGAGAACCGGGAGTACTTCGCCCGGTCGATCCCGGATCGCGGGGACGCCTACTTCGACCCTGCCGGGTTCGCCGCCAGACACGAGGCACTGCTGGCCGAACAGGACGCCGGGATCTGCCACTTCCATGTCGTGCTCGACGGCGACGGGCACCTCGTCGGGCGGGTCAACCTGATCGACGTCGAGGACGGCTCCGCCGAACTGGGCTACCGCATAGGCGAGCGGGCGGCGGGCAAGGGGGTCGCCACGACGGCGGTGGCGGAGATGTGCCGGAGGGCGAGTACGGCGTACGGGCTGACGTCCCTGGTCGCGGTCACCACCCTGGACAACCGCGCCTCCCGGGCCGTCCTGGAGAAGAACGCCTTCACCGCCGTCGGAGAGGTCACCATCGATGGCCGGCCGGGCATCCGCTATACGCGCTCGACCTGACCGCCGCCGCGTCGCCCCGAGCGCTGCGGTGGCTGCGTTGTCAGTACCGCCGTCTACGGTGCGGTCATGTCGTTTTCCCTGCCCGATGGACTGCCTCCCGGCCGGTTCCTGTCGCATGGTCCCGTACGTCTGTGGGTCTCTGGCGAATTCCCTGACGACGTCGAACAGCTGTGGCCTCGCCTGCTGAGCCAGCAAGGAACACCCGGTGTGGTTCCCCTCCTGTGCCGGCCCGACTCCATGGGAAGGCCTGTCAGCCTGGATCACATCGACGCCGTCCGCCTCGACGACGTACTGGCCACGGACTTCGCCGAGTACCGCCGCAGGAGGCTGCCGTTCTGGGCGGACCCGACGCCGGCTCCGGTGCCTGAAGGAATCGAGCCGTGGCCGCACGACCCCGGGCCGCCCTTCGAACAGTGGCCGGGCCTGGCACCGCAGGTGCCGATCACGTCCACGGACCCGACGCCCGGGGAGGCTGCGTCAAGTCTGCTGGCCGGGCTCATCGAGACGGGCCGGTTCGGGCTGGAGGAGTGTCACCTCGTTCTCGTCCCGGCCCACCGCGGCAGCGATGCCCTGGCGTTGACCGGCCGGCCTGCGGGAGCACCACTGCCTCTTCTGTGTGCACTCCTACGGAGCTGGGAGCATCGCTTCGGCGCCCAGGTCGTGGCGGTGTTCGGCGGCGAGCTGCACGTCTCGGTCACGAGGCCTCCCGTCGAAGCGGAGCACGCGGACCTGCTCGCCTTGGAGCACGTGCTTTCCACTGCGAACAACATCGTCGATGACCCACCCACGCCGTTCCCCGAGTACGCGACGGGCCTTGTGGGGCGGGCGGCCTGGTCGTTCTGGTGGGACTAGGCACGACGGCGGGGACACACAGCCGTTCCAAAAGTCCGAGTTAACCGGGGTAACGCCACAGCTCAGACACGGTTCGATGTAGTAAGCGCATACCGACCACTCAGTTTGGTGAAACCCTCGCACATGGCCGGTACCGCGCAGTAACGTGCAAGGCTCGCCTGCCCCCCACCTCCCTGCGGTCCACCGCACCGGACCCGAGCCACGCAAGGAGTACCGGGATGTCCTCCCCGTACCACCCGTACGACCCGCACGACAGGCACGACAGGCACGACACGTTCTCGCCGTACCCGCGGTACCCGGCCCCCTCGGCGACTACGTCCCCGTCGTATGCCACCTACCCGTGGCAAACCCCCACCCCGCCGGAACCAGCCACGCCCCCACGCCACCGAACCCCGGACCACCCGCCCCTCGGGCACCACAGCGACCTGCGGGTCCTGCGCACCGCCTACCGCTGGCAGCGGCGCGTGGCGACGCTCACCGCGCTCGGGTACTTCATCCTCTTCCTGATCCTGTCCGCCTTCGCGCCCGGGTTCATGACGAGCACGGTCAGCGAGGGGATGCCCGTCGGCCTGCTGCTCGCGCTGCTCCAACTGCCCGTCACCTGGCTGGCGATATGGCTGTACGAGCACACGGCGAGCCGTTACGTCGACCCGCTCGCGGACCGCATCCGCAAGGAGGCCGCGGTGGACGCCAAGCGGGAGGCCGGCAAGCGGGACGCGGGCGGTTGGGAGGCCGGGCGATGACGGACTTCAGCGGAGACGCGCAGGCGATGTCGCTGGTCGCGTTCTGTGCCGTGGCCACGATCACCCTGCTGTTGTGCGTGATGATGGGCCCGGACGGGGACGACCTCGACGAGTTCTACACGGGCTACAGCTCCCTGTCCCCCATGCGCAACGGACTGGCCATCGCGGGCGACTACATCAGCGCGGCGACCGTGCTGGGCACGACCGGCGTCGTCGCGCTGTGCGGCTACGACGGCATCGTGCTGGCGCTGAGCACGGCGCTGTCCCTGATGCTGCTGATGTTCCTGCTGGCCGAACCCCTGCGCAACGCGGGCCGGTTCACGATGGGTGACGCGCTGGCACGCCGGATGCCGGGGCGCGGGGTGCGGGTCGCGGCGTGCGCGGTGACGCTGGCCGCGCTGGTGCCGCTGATGCTGGTTCAGCTGGCCGGGACCGGGCAACTGCTGGCGTTCATCCTCGGGTTCTCGGGCGACTCCCTGAAGACGGGGTGCATCGTCGGGCTGGGTGTGCTGATGATCAGTTACGCGGCGATCGGCGGGATGAAGGGCACGGCCCTCATCCAGATCCTGAAGATGGTGATGCTGCTCGGGTCGGGGGCCGTCGTCGCCGTACTGGTGCTGCGCCGGTTCGACTGGGATCCGGGCGCGCTGTTCGACGCGGCGGCCCAGCAGAGCGGGGTGGGTTCGGCGTTCCTGGAGTCGGGGCTGCAGTTCGCGGGCGGTCCGCATCCTCGCCTCGACATGATCAGCTCACAGCTCGCGGTCGTCCTCGGCGGCGCGGTGCTGCCGCACATCACCATGCGTATGTACACGGCGAGCGGCGCGCGTCAGGTGCGGCGGTCCATGTCCTGGGCGGTGTCCAGCGTGGCCGTGTTCGTGCTGGTGATCACGGTGGTCGGCTTCGGCGCGACGGCGCTGATCGGGCGGGAGGCGATCGCCGGGGCGGATCCGCAGGGCAACACGGCGTATCTGCTGGGGTCGCGGGCCGCCTTCGGCGCGGACATCTCGACCGCGGAGAGCCTGCTGTTCACGGCGGTCACGACGGCCATCTTCCTGACCGTGCTCGCCTCGGTCGCCGGCATGATCCTCGCCTGCGCGAACTCCCTCGCCCATGACCTGTTCGCCACGCGGGTACGGGAGCTGTCCGGGCGCCGCGAGATGACGGTGGCGCGGCTGTCGGCGCTGGCGGTCGGCGTCCCGGCGATCGTGCTGGCGACCATGGTCCAGCACCGCAGCCTGCAGCCGCTGGTGACCCTGTCCTTCACCCTCGGCGCCTCCGCCATCGCCCCGGCCCTCGTCTTCAGCCTCTTCTGGCGCCGGTACACACGCACCGGCCTGCTGTGGACCCTGATCGGCGGTTCGGCGGTGGTGCTGATCCTGATGCCGGGGACCAACCTGGTGTCCGGCTCGCCGGTCTCCGCCTTCCCCGACGCCGACTTCAACTGGTTCCCCTTCACCACACCCGGGCTCGTGTCGATTCCGGCCGGGTTCCTCTTCGGATGGCTGGGGACGGTCGTGTCGGGGCGCGGGAAGGTGGAGGAGCAGCGGCGGCAGTACGAGGCCGTGGAGGGGTGGATTCTGGCGGGGGCGGTGCGCAGGGGGAGTTGAGCGGGGGACCGGGTGACTGCCACGGGGTGGACCGTCGCCCGGCCTTCGGGTCACTCGCCGTGGGCGGACCGCGTCCCGGCGCCCAGGACTTCGGATGTCACTCGCCGGAGGCGGACTGCATCTCGGCGTCCGGGTCCTCGCCTGTCTCCGACCGCGGTTGATTACCGCGGGCGCGCAGCAGGTCCGCCCGGGCGTAGGTGAGATGGGCCACCGCCTTGATGATCGCGGCCGCGCCCGCGGTGACGCCCGAGGTGAGGCCCGCGATCGCCACGATGACCTGCGCGGTCTCGGAGGCGTCGAAACCAAGGGGGTGGGGCTCGTCCAGCAGGGGCCGGGCGGCGAGGAAGGCGATGGCGTATCCGAGCAGGGCCACCGCGGCGAGGAGGGCCATCTCGCGCAGGGGCCTTGCGGGGTCCGCGCGCTGTACGGAAGTGCTGGGGACGTGGTGGCGTCCTCGGCCTCTCAGCACCGCACCCGCCACCGCACCCATGGCGGCCGCCACCACGGCGGCGACGGCCACCTGCGCCGCGGACACGCCCCCGCCGTCGGACACGGAGTCCCGGGTGAGGACCAGCCCGGCGAGAGCCAGGATGCAGCACATCAGCACGAAGGTGATCAGCCGGGCGGCACCGCTGAACAGCGGCGGCCTGTCGTCCGGCGTCGCACCGCGGTTGGGGTGCACCTCGCCGTCCCGGATGCCGCCCCGCAGCCGTAGCGGACTGCCCACCTCGCCGCCCGACAGCAGCACCAGCACCTTGAAGTGATCGCCACGGTCGAGCGGCACGCGCGGCAGGCGCAGCCGGTTGCCATGGTGGCCGAAGCCCTGATTCGGGGTGAAGTGGTCCATCAGATGGACGAGGCCGGGCGGCCGGGTGACCGAGACACCCCGGACGGTGCGGTCGGTGAACACGACGGTGAGGCCGTGCTGTTCGTAGCCCGTGTAGTCGTCAGGTCCGATGCTCTGCGTGCCGTCGTTCTCGACGCGCAGCAGCACGAGGGTCGCGTCGCCGGTGTGCGGTATCTCGTCGAACAGGCCCAGCCGGGCCCCGGCCCCGCTCCGCCGTACGTCGCCCAGCGGGCTGTCCAGCTGCACCCGGTAACCGATCCGCTTGCGACGCGGCACCCGGCGTTCGTACCAGGCCGTGGCGACCGAGGCGACGACACCCACGACGACCGCCACAACAGCCACGACATCCTGCGCGCTCAGCCAGTCCACGGTGCCTCAACTCACGTACGGTGCCGGGCGGTTCCCGTCCCCTCCTTGCCCGAACGTACCGGCCCGCAACCCGCGTCGCTCACTCACCGCTCACTCCAGCGCCGCCTGCCGGGTCAGCGTGATCAGGCTGTTGCGCATCTGGTCCATGTTCTTGCGCACCTCGTCCCACATCTTCCCGTGCTCGAGCAGCACCCGCTCCGTCTCCTCGGCGATGTCGTCCGCGCGCCGCTGGGCCTGCGCGAGCACCGCCGTCGCGTGCGCCCGCGCCTCCTCCTGCAACCGCTTCGCCGAGGCCTCGGCGTCCGCCAGCACCAGCTCCGCCTCGGCCACCGAGGCCTCGGCCCGCGCCTCCCGCTCCACCTCCGACGCCCTCAGCGCGGCCGCCCGCTCCTCGGCCTCCCGCTCCACCTCGGCCAACCGCTCGGCCTGCTCCTCGGCCTGCCCGGCGAGCAACCCGTTGGTGCGCAGCCGCACCTCGCGCAACGGTCCGAGCACCTCTCCGCGCCCCTCCTTCAACGCGCGCTTGGCGGCGAGACGGATCTCGCCGGCCTCGGCGCGGGCCGCCAGCAACCGCTGACGGACGTATTCGTCGGCCTCGGCGCTCACGGCATCGGCGTGCGCCTGCGCCGCATCCCGCACGCCGTCCGCGTACGTCTGCGCCTCCTCCACCATGCTCCGCGCCTCCTGCCGCGCCCTCTCCCGCACGGCCGCGGCCTCCTCCTCCACCAGCTCGAAGAGGCGCCGCGCGCCCTCCCCGAGCGTCTCGTAGGTCTGCGGGGCGAGTTGCGCCACCGTCTCCCGCAGCCGCTCCGCCTCCTCCTCCATCTCCCTGGCGAGGACGGTGAGCCGGGCGGCCCGTTCCCAGGCGGCGTCCCGGTTCTGGAAAAGGGCGTCGACGTAGGCGTCGACCTGGTCGGGACGGTAGCCACGCCCCCGTACGACCACGAAAGCGTGGTGCGAACCCGGTGCGCTGCTCATCCTGGAACCCCTCTCCGCCGGGGATACGAAAATGATGATTTAGCGCACATCTTGATGTATAGGGCGGAAGCGTTCATAACGCGACACTCCGCGCGCGGGGCACGGGCAGGGGCGCTGAGGCCCGCAGGAAAAGCGCGTACGGGCGCATACGAAAGGGCCGGCTCCCGGTCGCACAACCGGGAGCCGGCCCTTTCACACCTGCACGCCGCCCTCAGCGGCAGCCGGGTGATGTCACGTCACATGGAAGTGCCGAGTGAGGTCACCTCGCGGCGGGCAGCCGGGTGACGTCACCCCGCGGCGGGCGGAGGCAGCAGAGCGGAGGCACCTCGTGGCGCAGCCGCACGGCGTCACAGCAGCCCGTCCCACATCTGCTCCAGCAGCACCGACCACCAGCTCTCCGGCGAGCCGAGCGCCGCCGGGTCCAGGGAGGCGAGCTGCGCCTGGAAATCGACGGTCCAGCGGCCCGCCTGCTCCTGGTTCAGACCGAAACGAAGACGCCACATCCGGCCCAGCAGCGCCAGACAGCGCTGGAACTCGGGCAGACCCGTGTTCACGAACTGCGGCGGTACGGGCGCACCGCCCGGCCCCGCCTCCACCGGCACGGCAACGATGTTCGCCGTCCCGTACTGCACACACAGCGCCTTGCCGAAGTCGCTGCCCATGACGAGGTACGACCCCGCGTCCGACGCCGGCTGCACCCCGCGCTCCCGCGCCAGCTCCGCCAGCGTCGGAACGGGCCGCCCCGGCTGGGCCTGCGCCCAGAAGAACGGGCCGATGTCCATCGGGAGCCCGCCGACGACGAGGCTGTGCGCCACGACCGGCGGCACGCCCTGCCTGGACACGGCGGCCTGCTCGAACCGGAAGATCCCCGGCCCGAACGCCGCCGCCAGCTCCTGCGCCACACCCTCCGGCGGAATCGGCGGCGCCGACTGAACCTGCGGCAACGGGGCGCGCACCGGCGCCGGCCGGGCGGGCCCGTCGGCCACCTGGTGCAACTCGCCCTGGTGGGCCAGCAGTTGCCGCATGCCCTGCTGCCGGCTCGCGTGATCCGTGCCGTACGGCGCGATGGACGTGATCCGCGCCTGCGGCCACTGCTCCCGGATCATCCGCGCGCAGTACGCACCCGGCAGCTCACACGACTCCAACTCCGTGTGCAGCTCCAGCACCTGGTCCGACGGCACGTTCATGCCGCGCAGCTCATGGAAGATCTGCCACTCCGGGTGCGGCGTACCGGGCGCCGAACGCCGGATCAGCTGCTGCTCCGACCCGTCCTGCGCGCGGTAGCGGAGAACGGCCTGGTAGCCGGGGCCGACGGTCGGCTGGCCGGTGGGCTGCTGGGGGTAGCCGTAGGCCGGGGGTTGGCCCGGGGCGGAGGGCTGGGCCGGGATGGGCGCCGGGGCGGGGTGGCCGGGGTGGCCTGCCTGCCCGGGCTGACCCGGCTGACCGGGTGGCGGCGGTACGGCGCCCGGCGGCATAGGGGGCTGCGGGGTGGCCGGGGGCATGCCGGGGGCACCCGGAGCACCAGGCGGGTTGGGGGCGGGAGGCATCCCCGGAGCGCCGGGGGCGGCGGGGACGCCAGGTGCGCCTGCCATGCCGGGTGCGCCAGGGGGTGGCGGCATGCCCGGAGCGCCGGGGGCGCCGGGTGCCCCGGGAACGCCAGGAGCCTGCGGCGGCGGAGGGACACCGGGGCCGCCCACCGGGGGCGCGGCCAGCACCGTCTCCGCATGGTGAACGGCACCCCGAGCGCCGCCCGCGGAGCCCTGGGCGCCAGGCCCACCGGGGATGCCGGGGGCGCCGGGAGCCTGCGGGGCACCCGGAGTGCCGGGTGCGCCCGGGCCACCGGGGACGCCGGAAGGCTGGTGAGCGCCAGGCATTCCGGGGCCACCCGGAGCAGCACCGGGCGGATTGGGGACGCCAGGCGGAGTCTGCGCACCCGGAACACCAGGCGTACCCGGCCCACCCGGAGGCTGCGGCAGACCGCCCAGCTGACTCGGGTCGGCCAGCACCGTCGCGGCATGGTGAACAGCGCCCGGAGGCGTACCGGGCGGATTCGGCGCGCCAGGCATGCCCGGAGCACCGGGACCACCGGGAGCACCGGGCGGCTGCGGAGCGCCAGGCCCATTCGCACCCCCAGGCCCCTGCGGCGCACCCGGACCCGCAACACCCTCAGGCCCGTCCGGCCCCAACGCCGACACGAGCTGCGTCGGAACGTACCCACCCGCAGGCGCGCCCGGCGCACCCGGAACGGACGGCGGAGGAGGAGGCGTACTCCCCGCCCGCGCGCCAGGCGTCCCCGGCGCACCCGGCGGCGGAGGCGGCGTCGCCCCACCCCGCGCGCGCGGCGGAGGCGCCGCCTTGCTGGTCGCCGCATCGGCGATGTCCCCGGCGTTCGGCGCGAGCGGCCGCCCCGGAGCACCCGGAGCACCCGGAGCTTGCGGATAGCCGTACGACGGCGCACCCGGCGCAGGCGGAGGCGGCGGCGGGGCACCCGGCCCCGCAGCAGGAGCCCCCGGAGGCGGCGTCCCCGGCACACCCGCACCCTGCGGATAGCCGTACGACGGCCCACCCGGCACCGGCGGAGGCGTGCTGCCCTGCGGCGCACCACCCGGCGCACCCGGCGCGTTCGGACCGTCGAGCCCAGGATCGGCCGCCGGAGGCGGAACCTGGACGCCACCCGACAGCAGTGCCGTCTTGGCATCCCTCGACGCGGCGTCGTCACCACTCAACGGCGGCGCGAACACCGTCTCCGGCAACGGCACGGAACGATCCTCAAGGCCATCGGCACTGGTGTCCGTCCCGGCCCACGGAGTCGCGCCTTCGGGCACACCCGGCACCGCACCGGGCGCAGGCCTCGACGAAGCTCCACCCGTAAAACCACCAGAGGCACCCGAGCCACCGTCAGAACGGCCAGGACTGTCAGAACCGCCGGAACCGGCCCCCGCCCCGGACCCCGCGTCCGCGGCCCCGCCATCCCGCCGCTGATCCGCGATCCCCAACTTGTCCGCCGCCTCCTGCAACCACTCCGGCGGCGTCAGCAAGAACGACGTCTGATTCAGATCCACCCGAGCCGGAGCAATCGGCGCCGACTGCGCGGCCGCTCCCCCACGGCCGTACTCCTCCTCGTACCGGCGAATCACCTCACCCACCGGCAACGACGGCCACAACGTGGCCTCCCCGCTGTCCCGGGCGAGCACCAGCCGCTGCCCGCCCCCCTCCGAACGCGGCCCGTCCGCACGGTCCTCGGCCCACACCACGAACCCGAGCTCGAACTCCCGCACCCGCACCTCACGATGCTGATACGACGGCACATCCCCGTTGATCCACTCTTCCGCGCGCTCCTGCGCCTGTGCGAACGTCACCATCGCGAAGCTCACTCCCCCACAGCCGCGGCAGCCACGGGCACCGCACGCGCGAACCCACCGTCCACCATCAGATTCGCCACCGTCTCCAACTCCGGCGGAGAACCCGCCAGTCGGGACAGAAACACGTCGAAGTCCTCACCGCACGGCAGCAACAACCGCTCCACCCGCTCGGCCGCCGACAACCCCGGATCAACATCCCGCACATCGTCATACGCGCAGAACCACACCGACCCCAGCCGGTCGCCCCGCACCTTCACGGCCAGCAACCCGCCCTGCACGAACCCGACACCCAGATAGTCCTTGGTCAGATGGTCCCGCAGGCACTTGTTCACATAGACCAGGTCATTTATCGCCGCCTCGTCCCGAACCGTGAACAACGGCTGATCGACCAGCAGCCCCAACTCCGCGTCCAGAGCCGTCCCCACCGGCGCACACCCGCCCGCCGCCTTCAGAAACGACCGATACGCACCCGGCAGCCGATACCCCAGGTCCTCCTCGACCCCGAGCACCTGCGACTCCGTCACCGCCACACCCGACTTCGGCAACCCGAAATGCGCCGGCCGCGTGTCCTGCAACGGCCGCGTCCCCCGCTTGTTCTGATCCACCGCCGACGTCGCCACCCCACCGTGATGCCGCAGCAACGCCTTCACCTCGACCGGTACCAACTCCAGCCGCCGCGAACCCACCACGTGATGCCACGTCCAGCCATGCGGCGTCGCCACCGCGGGCACCGTGTCCCACAGATCGTGCCCCGACGCCGCCAACGCCGCGTTCGCCGACACATAGTCCGTCAGCCGCAACTCGTCCACCCCGAAGCCTTCCGGCGGCTCGGCGATCTCCGCGGCCGCCCGCGCATACGGCGAGAAATCGGGGTAACCACGCTCGTCGACCCGTACTCCCCTCGGGTGACGCGACGCCCGTACCGGATCCGGGAAATGCACGACCTGCCCGGCGTAGGCCGCGTTCGGCGGCGCGGCTTGCTGCCCGAGCCGACCTGTCGTCATGGCGGTTGCCCCCTGCGGCGTTCTGATACGGCCCGCCACGACCACCCTCGGTCACAACGCCCCGTATCGACTGTCTCGTCTGCCTCCACACGTCACCGCATGGAAAGCGGTGCCGACAGCCTATGCGGTACGACGACACCGGTCACCGGCGCCGGTCACGACCCCCTCCGCTTCCGTGACCAGCCGTCACCCCGCCGTGACAGCCCGCCCAAACCCGGGCGTGTCGCGCCGCCCCAGCTTCCGCACCCGCCACGCCGTTTGGCACTCTGTGACGTCCGAGAGCATGCCCGGGGGATGCTCGGGAGGGGATGACGACATGAACACCACACAGACGGGACCCGACGCAGCGAGGTCCGGCGACCCCCGCATCGGCTGGAGCGCCACCGAGGCCCCCCACGCGCCCACCCTCCGCCACCGCCGCGACGGCATACTCCCCACCGTCGCCGCCGCCCTCTCCGTCCGCGGCGCCACCCTCACCGGCACCGCAGCCCGCGGCGACCAGCCCCCACCCCTGCACCACCTCGTCCAGGACTTCCTCGACACCCTCACCAGCGGCGAACGCGACCGCTTCACCGGCCGCTGCGCCGAAACCATCCTCATCTCACGCCACATCACCACCGCCGACGCAGCCCGCAGCAAACGCGCCGCCCGCAAACCCATGACCAACGGCGAAGCCCGCAAAGCCCTCAAACAGGCCAAGCTCACCGCCCGCCGCATCCGCGAGGACGGCGACCCCCTCCACGGCAGCTTCGCCGCCCCCTGCCGCGCCTGCACCGCGCTCAGCGCCCACTTCGGCGTCCGCATCGTCGACCCGACAGCGGCAGACGACTGACCCCCACACCCCAGCAGCAACACCCGCAAGCCAGTAAGACCGCACCCCGCCGGGCGGCCACGCACCACCACGGCCCCGACGCACTCGACGAACGAAGGGCAGATGCACACCGACCGCACCTCCTCCCCCAGTCTCGGCTCCGCTCGACCGGGGGGACCCCCATCCCGCTTCCCCGTCCCCGTCGACGCCGCCCTGCGCGCCGCCGGCTGGCAACCCGGACGCTGGGACATCAAGCAGGCCGAGATCTGGGCCGACACGTTGCGCGAACACACCTCACCCGCCGGCCACCGCCACGCCGTCTTCCCCGCCGCCGTCGAAGCCTGGGCCGAATTCGGCGGCCTCCACCTCACACCCACCGGCCCCGGCCGCCAGATCGCCCCCGCCAGCGTCCACTTCGACCCACTCCACGGCCTCCACATGGCCCGCACCCTCGGCGACCTCGGCCGCGCCCTCGACACCGAGGTCTGCCCCCTCGGCGCCGAAACCGACACCCAGGCCCTCCTCGCCATCGACACCGAAGGCCGCGTCTACACCCTCGACCACACCGGCGACTGGTACCTCGGCCCCGACATCGACCAAGCCCTCGCCGGACTGGTCGCAGGCATAGAACCCGTACGACTCACAGCCGGCTGACCCCCACCAACGGCACCCGCGGCTACGCCGCCGGAATCACCGCCGACACCCGAAAACCCCCCGCATCCGTCGGCCCCGACACGAACACCCCGCCCAGACCGACGACCCGCTCCTTCATCCCCACCAGGCCATTGCCCCCCGACGGCAACCGCGCCGACGACTCCGACGCCACCTCCGGCGGCGGCTCGTTCTCCACCTGCATCGCGATCTCCGACACCCGATGCGCGAGCCGCACATGCGTCTTCGCCCCCGCCGCATGCTTGTGGACGTTCGTCAACGCCTCCTGCACCACCCGGAACGCCGTCTGCTCGACCTCCGGCGCATACGACCGCGACTCCCCCTCCACGGACAGATCCACCACCATCCCCGCGGCGGCCGACTGCCCGATCAACTCATCCAACTCCGACAGACAAGGCCCCTCAGCAGCCCCCTCGTCCGCACCACCCACACCGCCCCGCTCCCGATCAGCCGCGGCGGCCGCGGCGACCCCCACCGCGGCAAGCGGTACGACAACCCCCCGAACCCGATCCGAGCGGTCACCCCCACTCCGCAGCACCCCGAGCATCTCCCGCAACTCGGTCAACGCCTGCCGCCCCATGTCCCCCACCAGCGCGGCATTCCGCACGGCCTTCTCAGGATCCTTCCGCGCCACCGCCTGCAACGCGGCCGCATGCACGACCATCAGACTCACCCGATGCGCGACGACGTCATGCATCTCCCGCGCGATCCGGGTCCGCTCCTCACCGCGCGCCCACTCGGCGCGCTCCTCGGCCCGCTCGGCCAGCAACTGAAGCTCCCGCTCAAGACTGTCGGCCCGCTCCCGAAGACTCTCCATCAGCCGCCGCCGAGCGCCCACATACAGCCCGAGGAGTAGAGGAGGCGCGGTCATACCGAGCGCAGTCGTCAGAGACGCAAACGGAACAACCCAGTCCCCGAAGGTCAGATCACCGCTCGCCACCCCCTGCCGCACCCACACGAACGTCACGATCAGCATCCCGACGAACGACATACCGGCGAGCGAGGCGATGATCCGCCGCGGCAGCTCCGAAGCGGCGAGGGTGTACAGACCGACGATCCCCATCAGGAACCCCATCTGGGCCGGCATCACAGCGATCGACACCAGCACGACGGCAATCGGCCACCGACGCCGCAGCACCAGCACCGACCCGGCCAGAACCCCGAACACCACCCCCGCGGCCACCGGAATCCCCGCATCCCGCGCGAACCGAACCCCCTCGATCCCACACTCCAACGCCGACGCGACACCCAGACCCACGTCCAGCACCGCGCTGCGCAACCTGCCCCACCACCACGGCCCCGCCCCCGGTGGCGGGGCCTCGGCGTGGTCTTCCCCCGTCGTGGTCATGCCTCCAGCCTAAGGGCCGCCGGGCGCCGATTTCCGGGGAGTTTTGACGACTGGCCTACACCACAGTCCGTGACCGAACGTAAGCGAAACCGCCCGATATCCCTCGAACTGCTGAATCGCACACCGTTCGACCCCTGAGGCGATCATTCCGGCTGGACGGTATGCCTATGGCACATCCACATGGCAAATACGCCGACTTCGAGGGGCTGCGGGAGCGGGCGGTGGCGCTGCGGCGGGCAGGCCTCAGCCGACGCCAGATCCGCGACCGGCTGCACGTCGACAACAACGACATCCTCAACCGACTCCTCGAGGGCGAGCCGCCGGAATGGACGAAACGACCGAACGCGAAGGACGACCTGAGGGAGAGGGCAAGGGAGCTCCGGCTCCAGGGGTGGACGTACGACCAGATCCAGGTGGAGCTGGGGTGCTCGAAGAGTTCGATCTCGCTGTGGGTGCGGGATCTGCCGACGCCGGAGCGCAAGCGCAGCTATAACGAGGCAGCGGCAATCGCCAGGCGCGGCTGGGAAGCGAAGCTCCGGATCCGCGACGAGGAGCGACAACGCACGAAAGAAGCAGCCGAGCAGGCGATCGGCAAGCTGTCACCCCGGGAGCTGTTCATTCTGGGCGTGGGCCTCTACTGGGCCGAGGGCGGCAAGGACAAGCCCTACGACCGCCGCGAAAACGTCGCCTTCGTGAACAGCGACCCAGGCATGATCAAGGTCTTCCTGGCCTGGCTGGACCTGATGGGCGTCGAGCGAGAGCGTCTCCGCTTCACCGTGATGATTCACGAGACGGCCGACGTGGCAGGCGCCGAGCAGTACTGGGCCGACTTCGTCGGCGCCGACCGCTCCGCGTTCCACAAGACGACCCTCAAGAAGCACAACCCCAAGACGGTTCGCAAGAACGTCGGCGACGCATACCGCGGCTGCCTAGTGATCAAAGTCCTGAAGGGAGCGGACTTGTATCGTCGCATCGAAGGCTCTTGGTACGGCATAGTGTTGGGAGCCACCCAGCCAGTTGGCGAAATGTCCGATTAGCCGGGTTTGCGGTCCCCTGTGGTGTAATCGGCAACACTATCCACTTTGGATGGATCATTCCAGGTTCGAGTCCTGGCAGGGGAGCAAATGCTTGGTTCGGGTCCTGACTGCTAACAGCTCAGTCAGGGCCCGCTCTCATGTCCCCCGCAAAACACCCCGGTATCCTGCGGATGTCACCCCACCCCCTCCACAGCCGAAGGGCATCCCGTGAGCGCCATTCGCCCGGCAGCCGTCGTCGTTCTCGCAGCGGGTGAGGGCACCCGTATGAAGTCGGCCACACCCAAGGTCCTGCACGAGCTCTGCGGACGCAGCCTCGTGGGTCATGTCCTCGCTGCCGCGCGCGAGTTGCAGCCCGAGAACCTCGTCGTGGTCGTGGGGCACGCCCGTGAGAAGGTCACCGCGCATCTCGGCGAGATCGACCCGGGCGTCCGCACCGCCGTGCAGGCCGAGCAGAACGGCACGGGGCACGCCGTGCGGATGGCCCTGGAGGAGCTCGGCGGCACGGTCGACGGCACCGTGGTCGTCGTCTGCGGGGACACCCCTCTCCTCACCGGCGAGACCCTCACCCGCCTCGCCGCCACGCACTCCGCGGACGGCAACGCCGTCACCGTGCTGACGGCCGAGGTTCCGGACGCGACGGGTTACGGCCGGATCGTGCGCGACGGTGCCTCCGGTGCCGTCACGGCCATCGTCGAGCACAAGGACGCGAGCGAGTCGCAGCGGGCGATCCGGGAGATCAACTCCGGTGTGTTCGCCTTTGACGGGCAGTTGCTCGCCGACGCGCTCGGCAAGGTGCGTACGGACAACAGTCAGGGCGAGGAGTACCTGACCGACGTTCTCGGCATCCTCCGTGAGGCCGGTCATCGCGTCGGCGCCTCCGTGGCCGCCGATCACCGCGAGATCGCCGGGATCAACAACCGGGTGCAGCTCGCCGAGGCGCGTCGGATTCTGAACGACCGGCTGCTGAGCCGCGCCATGCTGGCCGGCGTGACGGTGGTCGACCCTGCCACCACCTGGGTCGACGTCACGGTCACGTTCGAGCAGGACGCCGTCGTGCACCCGGGCACCCAGCTGCAGGGTTCCACTCACGTCGGTGAGGGCGCGGAAGTGGGGCCGAACAGCCGGCTCACGGACACGCGTGTCGACGCCGGTGCCCGCGTCGACAACACGGTTGCCTACAGCTCTCATGTCGGGCCGGGTGCGTCGGTGGGGCCGTACGCCTATCTGCGGCCCGGTACCCGGCTGGGTGCCAAGGGCAAGATCGGGACGTATGTCGAGACGAAGAACGCCTCGATCGGTGAGGGCACGAAGGTGCCGCATCTGTCCTATGTCGGTGACGCGACGATCGGCGAGTACTCGAACATCGGTGCCGCCAGCGTCTTCGTGAACTATGACGGACAGGACAAACACCACACCACCATCGGCTCGCACTGCCGTACCGGTTCGGACAACATGTTTGTGGCTCCTGTCACGGTCGGGGACGGTGCGTACACCGCTGCCGGGTCTGTGATCACGAAGGACGTACCGCCTGGTTCGCTGGCCGTGGCCCGTGGTCAGCAGCGGAATATCGAGGGTTGGGTGGCTCGTAAGCGTCCGGGCAGTGCGGCCGCGAAGGCGGCCGAGGCGGCTTCGCGGCAGGTCGAGAGCGAGGACTGACCGGAAACGGGTGCGTCAAACACGGCGTACCGTGATAAGTGCACACCCGCACGCCACCAGCTCGACACCCAGCTGAGACACCTCTGAGGAGACAGTGCTGTGACCGGGATCAAGACGACCGGCGAGAAGAAGTTGATGTTCTTCTCCGGCCGCGCCCACCCCGAGCTTGCCGAGGAGGTCGCCCAGCAGTTGGGGGTCGGCGTCGTCCCGACGAAGGCCTTCGACTTCGCCAACGGCGAGATCTATGTGCGTTATCAGGAGTCGGCGCGTGGTGCGGACTGCTTTGTGATCCAGAGCCACACGGCTCCGATCAATCAGTGGATCATGGAGCAGTTGATCATGATCGACGCGCTGAAGCGTGCGTCGGCGCGCTCCATCACGGTCATCGTGCCGTTCTACGGTTACGCGCGGCAGGACAAGAAGCACCGTGGGCGTGAACCGATTTCGGCGCGTCTGATCGCGGATCTGATGAAGACTGCGGGTGCCGATCGCATCCTGACCGTTGATCTGCACACGGATCAGATTCAGGGCTTCTTCGATGGACCCGTCGACCACCTGTTCGCTCTTCCGCTGCTCGCGGACTATGTGGGTGACAAGGTCGACAAGGAGAAGCTGACGGTCGTGTCTCCGGACGCGGGGCGTGTGCGGGTGGCTGACCGCTGGTGTGACCGGCTGGGTGCGCCGCTGGCGATCGTGCACAAGCGGCGTGACAAGGACGTGGCGAACCAGGTGACCGTCCATGAGGTCGTGGGTGAGGTCCGGGGTCGGGTGTGTGTCCTGGTCGACGACATGATCGATACGGGTGGCACGATCTGTGCGGCTGCCGATGCGCTCTTCGCGCATGGTGCCGAGGATGTCATCGTCACCGCGACTCACGGTGTGCTGTCCGGCCCGGCGGCGGACCGGCTGAAGAACTCGCGGGTGAGTGAGTTCGTGTTCACGAACACGCTGCCGACGCCGGGTGAGCTGAGCCGTGATCTGGACAAGCTGACGGTGCTGTCGATCGCGCCGACGATCGCGAGTGCGGTGCGTGAGGTGTTCGAGGACGGTTCGGTGACGAGCCTGTTCGACGAGCAGTAGGGATTCTGCGGTAGAGATCCTTTTGGGTGCGGCCTCCTGGTCCGAGTAGACTGCTTCAGTTGCTCGGCGAGGGAGGCCGTTCCCGTTGTGGGATGCGGTTGTCCGTTATCGACGCGCTCTTCGTAGCAGGCCGTTCGTGGCCGGGTGACCACGTCCGTTTCTACTTCTACGAGGAGTGATCCGTATGTCCGAGGTGAAGCTCACCGCCGAGACGCGCACCGAGTTCGGTAAGGGTGCCGCGCGTCGTATCCGCCGCGACAACAAGGTTCCGGGTGTCCTGTACGGGCACGGTTCGGACCCGCTGCACCTGACCCTGCCGGGCCACGACCTGCTGCTGGCGCTGCGTACGCCGAACGTCCTGATCGCGCTGGACATCGACGGCAAGTCCAACGAGCTGGCGATCCCGAAGGCTGTGCAGCGTGACCCGCTGAAGGGCTTCCTGGAGCACGTCGACCTGCAGCTGGTGAAGCGCGGCGAGAAGGTCACGGTCGAGATCCCGGTGCAGACCGAGGGCGAGCTGGCGGCGGGTGGCAACCTGCTGGAGCACGTGCTGAACGCGCTGCCGGTCGAGACCGAGGCCACGCACATCCCCGAGTCCGTCACGGTGTCCGTGGAGGGCCTGGAGGCCGGTGCTTCCGTGCTGGCGAAGGACATCGCGCTGCCGAAGGGCACCACGCTGGCCGTCGAGGAGGACGCGGTCGTGCTGCAGGTGCTGGCCGCGCAGGCCGAGGAGGCCCCGGAGGGCGAGGCCGCCGAGGGCGAAGAGGTCGCGGAGGCCTGATTCCCGGGTCCGGCAGAGGCGTGATTCTCGGCTCTGTCATCGGTTCGTCAGCCGCTGTTCCCGTACGGGGCAGCGGCTGGCGCGTATCACTCCCGGGTAAGCACAGCAAGGAGACATGGACGTGATGACCGACCCGAGTGCCCCCTGGCTGATCGCCGGCCTCGGCAACCCCGGGCCCGAGTACGCGATGAACCGGCACAACGTCGGGTTCATGGTGGCGGATCTGCTGGCCGAGCGGATCGGGGGGAAGTTCAAGCGGGCCGGTAAGGCTCAGGCGCAGGTGGTGGAGGGGCGTATCGGTCCGCCGGGGCCGTTGAACCGGCGGGTGATCCTGGTGAAGCCGATGTCGTTCATGAATCTCTCCGGGGGGCCGGTGAACGCCCTGCGTGACTTCTACAAGGTGCCGTTGGGGAACATCGTCGCTGTTCATGACGAGTTGGACATCGACTACGGCACGTTGCGGTTGAAGCTGGGTGGCGGTGACAACGGGCACAACGGGCTGAAGTCGATGACGAAGGCGATGGGTTCGGACTATCACCGGGTGCGGTTCGGGATCGGGCGGCCCCCGGGTCGTATGCCGGTGGCCGACTTCGTGTTGAAGGATTTCGCCTCCGCGGAGCGCAAGGAGCTGGACTACTTCGTGGATCGGGCGGCGGACGCGGTGGAGTGTCTGGTGATCGAGGGGTTGGAGCGGGCGCAAAGCACGTACAACTCGTGACTTGTCCGCCCACTTCAACGGGCCGAGGTTGACCGGGCGTAGGGGCATGGCCAAGGATCGCGGCCATGCCTTCTGCCGTTGTCTCCAGTCAGGGTGCCGTGGCCGCGCTGCGGTTCGGGCGGCTCGCGGCGATGGGTACGGTCGCGGTGCTGATTCTGATCGCGGGTGTGTGGGCGTCGTGGGGCACGGCTCATCATGTGATGCTCACGAAGGGGCGGGAGAGCGGCACGATCAAGGTGACGCGGTGTGGTGCGGACACCTGCGGTGGGCCGTACACGCCGATGTCGGCGGGGTCGCAGCCGCGTGAGTCGGTCGTCATCGAGAAGAACGTGGCCGTGCGCAGGGGGCAGACGTACACGGTCGTGATCAAGCCGGGCAGCGACGAGGTCGTGCGGTCCGGTCCTGCCGGTGTGCTGTACGCCTGGGTTCCGCTGGGTGGGGCGCTGTTGCTGGCGTCGGTGGTCGTGGCGGGTGGGTTGCGGCGGACTCGGGTGGCGTGGGTGCTGGCGGGGTCGGGGATTGCCCTGCTCACGGCGGCTTTCGTGACAATCTGACGTTTTCGTCGTTCCCCTGTCTGTGGGGGATCTGTGTGTTGCCTGTTCGTGATTGACCTGGGGTCAGTCGCGGCAGGATGCTGAGCCGCCCCCTCCACATCTTCCCGTTCCTTCTCGAAGATGGACTACTGCCTCATGCGTACCCTCACCCGCGTCGGCGCCCTGTCCGCCGTCGCCGCGGCCGCGGTTTTCTGCGTTCCGGCCGCCGCCCACGCCACCGGTTCCGGTGACGACACGTACACCGTGCAGTTGCGGCAGGATCTGCCGCGTACCGCGACCACCGACGACGGTGGCGCCCCGCAGCAGGGGCGGGACGAGTGCCCCGGTATTCCGGAGGGGCAGGATGGCTGGCACTTCGTGCTGCCGGGGAACTCCACGGATTTCGTGAAGCTGACCGTGACGTTCGAGCCGGGCGGGCAGCAGGTGGTGACGGACTTCGGTCCGCCGTCCGACAAGCACGCCTACGTGGCCTCGCAGCCGGGTGCGGAGCTGACGTCCGCGGTGGCCGAGGTGCGCGGCGGTGATCTGGAGCTGTTCAACCTGTCGCACACGTGCCCGGCGGAGGACGGCACGGAGCCGACCGACACCCCGGACCCGACCAACGGCACGTCCTCGGAGCCGTCCGAGGAGCCGTCCGAGGAGGCGTCCGCCACGCCGTCCGCGGAGGTCTCGCCCTCCGAGAGCAGCAGCGACAGCGCCGCTCCGGCCGTCTCCTCGTCCCCGTCGGCGCCGGGTGGCGGCTCTTCCGAGGGTGATCTGGCCGAGACGGGCAACGGTGCCCCGGTCGGACTGCTCTCGGGTGTCGCGGCCGCGCTGGTGGCGGCGGGCGGCTACCTGGTGTTCCGCCGTCGCAAGGCGGCCGGCCAGGGCTGACGTAGGACTCCGCCGTAGGTCTGCGGCGCAGGACTGAGCCGTAGGACTGCGGCGTACGGAACGAACGGTGCCCCCGAGTACGTCACTCGGGGGCACCGCCGTGTGCGGGGCGCTCAGCCGGTGTTACGCAGGCCGGCCGCCACGCCGTTCACGGTGAGGAGCAGGGCGCGGGCGAGCAGCGGGTCGGCTTCGGCGCCTGCCGCTGCCGCGTCGCGCTGGCGCTTGAGCAGGGCGACCTGGAGGTAGGAGATGGGGTCCAGGTAGGCGTCGCGGATGGCGAAGGTCTGCTTCAGGACCGGTGCCGCGTCGAGGAGTTCCGTCTCGCCGGTGACCTTCAGGACCTCGGCGACGGTGAGTGCGTGTTCGGCGCGGATGGTGTCGAAGACGTGCTTGAGCTCGTCCGGCACGAGGGTGTCGACGTAGTGGGCGGCGATCCGCAGGTCGGTCTTGGCGAGCGTCATCTCGACGTTGGAGATGAAGTTGCGGAAGAAGTGCCACTGTTCGTGCATCTCGTCGAGCACGGTGTCCAGGCCGGCTTCGCGCAGGGCCTTGAGGCCGGAGCCGACGCCGAACCAGCCGGGCACGATCTGCCGGGACTGGGTCCAGCCGAAGACCCAGGGGATGGCGCGCAGCCCGTCGAGGGAGACGCCTGATCCCGGGCGGCGGGAGGGCCGCGAGCCCAGGTGCAGGTCGGCGAGCTGGTCGACCGGCGTGGAGGCGAGGAAGTACGTCGGCAGGTCGGGGTCCTCGACGAGCTTGCGGTAGGCAGCGTGCGCGGCGTCCGAGACGACGTCCATCGCGGCGTCCCAGCGGGCCAGTGCCTCGGTGGACTGGCGCGGGGCCGTGTGCAGGGCGGAGGCCTGGAGGGTGGCGGCGACGGTCAGTTCCAGGTTCTCGCGGGCCAGGGACGGCACGAGGTACTTGTCGGAGATGACCTCGCCCTGTTCGGTGACCTTGATCTCGCCTTCGAGGGTGCCCCAGGGCTGGGCGAGGATCGCGTCGTGGGAGGGGCCGCCGCCGCGGCCGACGGTGCCGCCGCGGCCGTGGAAGAGCCGCAGGCGGACGCCGTAGCGGTGGGCGACGTCGCGCAGGCGGCGCTGGGCGCGGTGGATCTCCCACTGGCTGGTGGTGATGCCGCCGAACTTGGAGGAGTCGGAGTAGCCGAGCATGACCTCCTGGACGTCGCCGCGCAGGGCCACGAGCCTGCGGTACGACGGGTCGGAGAGCATGTCCTCCAGGATCGTGTCGGCGGCCTTGAGCTCGTCGGTGGTCTCCAGGAGCGGGACGATGCCGATCTTGGCCCAGCCGGCGTGCAGGTCGATCAGGCCGGCCTCGCGGGCGAGGACGGTCGCGGCGAACACGTCGTCGGCGCCCTGGCACATGGAGATGATGTACGACTCGATGACCTCGGGTCCGAAGACCTCCAGGGCCCGCTTGACGGTCTGGAACACGCCGAGGGTCTTCTCGCCGGCGGCGTCCACGGGGGCCGGGGTGGGGGCGAGGGGCCTGCGGGAGCGGAGTTCCTTGGCGAGGAGCTTGGCGCGGTAGTCGCGGGGCATGTCGACGTAGCGCCAGGACTCCTCGCCGAGGCGGTCGAAGAGCTGGCCGAGGGCGTGGTGGTGGGCGTCGGCGTGTTCGCGGACGTCCATGGTGGCGAGCTGGAGGCCGAACGCGGACAGGGTGCGGATGGTGCGGTTCATGCGGCCGTCGGCGAAGAGGCCGCCCTTGTGCTCGCGCAGCGAGGTCTGGATCAGGGTGAGGTCCTGCAGCAGCTCGCTGGTGCCGAGGTAGTCCCGGCCCGTCTCGTGCGGGATGCCCTTGGCGAGGCGCGTCTTGGTGTTCTCCAGCTTCTGCCGGATGCAGGTGGCCTTGAGCCGGTAGGGCTCCTCGGCGTTGAGGCGCTTGTAGCGGGGGCTGATCTCGGGGAGGGCTTCGAGGTCGGCCTTGAGGGACTCCAGGAGTTCCTCGGTGGCGCCGGTGTAGCGGATGGAGTTGGACAGGAAGCCGCGCAGCTCGTCGATCATGTCCAGGGCGTCGTTGATGCCGTGTTCGTGCTGGAGGATGAGGACGTCCCAGGTCACCTGGGGGGTGACGTTGGGGTTGCCGTCGCGGTCGCCGCCGATCCAGGTGCCGAAGGTGAGGGGGCGGGTGGCGTCGGGGAGCTGGTGGCCGACGCGTTCCAGTTCGGCGGTGAGGTCTTCCAGGACGTCGCCGACGGCGCCGGCGTGGAGTTCGTCGAGGTAGTAGATGGCGTTGCGGGCCTCGTCGGCGGGCTCGGGACGGACGACGCGGAGTTCGTCGGTCTGCCATACGAGGTCGATGTTCTCGGCCAGTCGGGTGTCGTGGCGGCGGCGGTCGCCGTCGAGGACGGGGGTCTCCAGGAGCGCGGCGATGCGCCGGAGCTTGTTGAGGACCGAACGGCGCGCGGCCTCGGTGGGGTGTGCCGTGAACACGGGGCGAACGTTGAGGTGCTGGATCGTCTGGCGCAGGTGCTCGGGGTCGGCGTCCTTGAGGCGGTCGGCCGTCCGGGCGAGGAGGCCGCCCTCGGCGGCGCGCTTGGCGCGCAGCTCGCGGCCGCGGTGGACCTGTTCGGTGACGTTGGCCAGGTGGAAGTAGGTGGAGAAGGCGCGGACCAGCTTGGCCGCGGTGTCCAGCTCCGTGCCACGCAGCAGCTCGGCGGCGGCGTCGCCGTCCTCGCGGGTGAGGCGGCGGACCTTCTCGACGAGGTCGAGGAGCTCGGGGCCCTCCTGGCGGACCAGGGTCTCGCCGAGCAGGTCACCCAGTCGGCGGATGTCGGCGCGCAGCTCACTGCTGGTCGTGGTCTGGTCGTCGGCACTGCTCACAGGTGCGGCTCCTTGCAGTGTTGAAGCTCGTCTGGAGGGAACCCGGCGCAGGTGTCGCGCGGCGGGATGCCGCATACGGCTCCTGAGATCCGGGAAGAAATCAGAGCGGACCGCGCTGTCCGACCGACTCCAAGGATAGGTGTCCCTGCGGACGCGCAGTCTCTCGGGCTCTTGCCGCCGGGCGACGCACTGCCATACTTACGATGCCGTAGGTTACGGAACCGTAGGGACCGATGTAACGGAACCTGGGAACAGTTGCAGCGACCCCGGCACCTGCCACAACCCTCGAAACCCCACAGGGGACGCCCATGACCACGAGCTCCGATGTGATCGAAGACGCCCCGAAGGCGAACGACGACACCCCACTTCCCTCAGCCACGCTGGGCGGCGAGAAGAAGGGGTCGCTCGAGCAGTTCGCGCTCCTTCTCTTCATCGTCGTCCCGTTCCTGGCACTCGCCGCCGCGGTGCCGCTGGCGTGGGGCTGGGGCGTGAGCTGGCTGGACCTCGGTCTGCTGGTCTTCTTCTACTTCTTCGCCTGCCACGGCGTCACGATCGGCTACCACCGCTACTTCACCCACGGTTCCTTCAAGGCGAAGCGTCCGCTGCGCATCGCGCTCGCCGTCGCGGGCTCGATGGCGGTGGAGGGCCCGCTGGTCCGCTGGGTCGCCGACCACCGCAAGCACCACAAGTTCTCCGACGCGGAGGGTGACCCGCACTCGCCGTGGCGTTACGGGGAGACCGTGCCGGCACTGATGAAGGGCCTGTGGTGGGCGCACATCGGCTGGATGTTCGACGAGGAGCGGACGCCGCAGGACAAGTACGCGCCGGATCTGATCAAGGACCGGGTGATCCGCGGGATCTCCCGTCAGTTCATCTGGTGGACGGTGCTGTCGCTGGCCCTGCCGGCGCTGATCGGCGGTCTGGTGACGATGTCGTGGTGGGGTGCGTTCACTGGCTTCTTCTGGGGCTCGCTGGTGCGGGTGGCCCTGTTGCACCACGTGACGTGGTCGATCAACTCGATCTGCCACGCGGTGGGCAAGCGGCCGTTCAAGTCGCGTGACCGTTCGGGCAACGTGTGGTGGCTGGCGGTCCTGTCGTGCGGCGAGTCCTGGCACAACCTGCACCACGCCGACCCGACGTCCGCGCGGCACGGTGTGGAGCGCGGGCAGATCGATTCCTCGGCGCGGTTCATCCGCTGGTTCGAGATGCTCGGCTGGGCCTACGACGTGCGCTGGCCGTCACGCTCGCGTATCGATTCGCGCCGGAACACCGGGGAAGGTGGCTCTCGGCGCCGGAAGGAACCCGTAAAGGCGGCATGATTGACGCCGTGGCGACCGACTCCAGCAGCACCCCTGGCAATGAGAAGCAGCGGCGGGCGCGCCGTACCCGGATGACCGGTGCGGAGCGCCGCCAGCAGCTGCTGGAGATCGGTCGCACCCTCTTCGCCGCGAAGGGCTTCGAGGGCACGTCGGTGGAGGAGATCGCGGCGAAGGCGGGCGTCTCGAAGCCGGTGGTGTACGAGCACTTCGGTGGCAAGGAGGGGCTGTACGCGGTCGTGGTGGACCGTGAGATGCGGCGGCTGCTGGACATGGTGACCAGCTCGCTGACGGCCGGCCACCCGCGTGAGCTGTGCGAACAGGCCGCCTTCGCCCTCCTGGACTACATCGAGGAGTACACGGACGGTTTCCGCATCCTGGTCCGTGACTCGCCGATCCCCCAGTCGACGGGCTCCTTCGCCTCGCTGATCTCGGACATCGCGACCCAGGTGGAGGACATCCTGGGCCGCGAGTTCAAGAGCCGCGGCTTCGACCCGAAACTGGCCCCGCTGTACGCCCAGGCCCTGGTCGGCATGGTGGCGCTGACCGGCCAGTGGTGGCTGGACGTGCGCCGCCCGAAGAAGGCGGAGGTGGCGGCCCATCTGGTGAATCTGGCATGGCACGGGCTGGACGGCCTCGAGGCGAAGCCGCACTTGATAGGGCGCCGGAAGAGCTGACGCCCGCCGCGGCGCCCTGGGCGTCATTCGCTGTCATGCCTGACGGCACCCGGCAGGCATGACAGCGACCTGGCATTGCCTGTCAGCGTCGGTCAGCCCTTGAAGGTGTCCTTGCCCTTCTCCTTCGCCTGACGCGCGCTGCCTTTCCTCTTTTCGGCCTTGCCCTCGGCGGTCAACTCCTCGTTGCCGACCATGCGGCCCATCGCTTCCTTGGCCTTGCCCTTGGCCTCTTCCTTCTTGGCCCTGGCCTTCTCTTCCTTCGCCACGTTCCTCACTCCTCGCAAGGATCGACGTCGCTGTGCTTCAGCGGGTGACCCTGCGCCGCACCGTTCAAACGGCGGTGACCGGCTCCAGGAACTCCAGGCGGTTGCCCACGGGGTCGGACGAGTAGAACCGCCTGTGCCCCGGGAGGTTCTCGTCCCACTCCACCCGCGCTCCATGGGCCTCCAGCCGGGCCGCGTACCGCTCGATCCCCGCGACCCGCAGCCCGGGGTGCGCCTTCCTCGCGGGCCGGAAGCCTTCTCTCTCGATCCCCAGGTGCAGCTGTACGGGTCCCGCCTGGAACCAGCAGCCGCCGCCCGCGGCCAGGACGGGCGGCTTGGGGATCTCGGTCATGCCGAGGACGGTGACGTAGTACGCGCGCAGCTCGTCCTCCGAGCCGGGTGGCGCGGCCAGCTGGACGTGGTCGACGGCGGTGATCACGGCTCCTCAGCCCTCCTTGCGGGCGACGGCGAAGATGCGGCGGAAGGGGAAGGGCGTGCCGTGGGCGGTGGGCGGGTAGGCCTCGCGCAGTGCGGTGCGGTACTCGGTGAGGAAGGCCTCCCGGGCCTCCGGGTCGTCCGCGAGGGCAGTGAGGACGGGCCGCAGCCCCGTGCCCTTCACCCAGTCCAGGACCGGGTCCTCGCCGGTCAGCAGGTGGATGTACGTCGTCTCCCAGACGTCGGCGGCGCAGCCGAGGCCGGTGAGCGCCTCCAGGTAGCCGGCGGGGGTGTGGACGGCGTCGTCGTGGCGCAGGGCGCCGGTGAGGCCGTGCCGGTCTGCGAGGTCGCGCATCAGGCGGTGGCTGGGGGCGTCGAAATTGCCGGGGACCTGGAAGGCGAAGGTGCCGCCGGGCCTGAGGCCCTTCACCCACTCCCGGAACCGCTCCACGTGCCCCGGCACCCACTGCAGGGTGGCATTGCTGACGATGAGGTCGTACGGCTCCCCGGGCGTCCATGTGCGTACGTCGGCGTGGGCGAAATCGAGGCGGCCGCCGCCCGGGGTCGGGCCCTCGTGCTCGACGTGGGCCTTGTCCAGCATCTCGGCGGAGTTGTCGTAGCCGGTGATGTGGGCGGTGGGCCAGCGGCGGGCGAGGAGGGCGGTGACGTTGCCGGGGCCGCAGCCGAGGTCGGCGATGCGTGGCGGGGCCTGGGGCAGGTCGGGGACGTGGGCGAGGAGGTCGGTGAAGGGGCGGGCGCGGTGGCCGGCGTGGCGCAGGTACTGGGCGGGGTCCCAGGTGGGGGCGGCGGCAGCGGACATGGCGGGGCCTCCTGTCGGTTCCTCCCGGCGGTCGCTCTCCAGCCTGCCCCCGCAGATATCTTGACGTCAAGAGACTTCACGTCGACACAACCACTACACTGATCGTCATGGAGGACGAGGTCGATCGGCTGGTCGCAGCGTGGCGCCGGGAGCGCCCGGACCTCGACGTGGAACCGCTCGAGGTGCTCAGCCGGGTGAGCAGACTCGCCCGGCATCTGGACCGCGCACGCCGGCTGGCCTTCTCCGAGCACAGCCTGGAGCCCTGGGAGTTCGACGTGCTGACCGCGCTCAGGCGCGCCGGAACGCCGTACCAGCTCTCCCCGGGGCAGTTGCTGACGCAGACCCTGGTCACCTCGGGCACGATGACGAACCGCATCGACCGCCTGGCCAAGAAGGGCCTCGTGGAGCGTCTCCCCGACCCCAGCGACCGGCGTGGAGTGCTGGTGCGCCTCACCGACGAGGGCCGCGACCGCGCGGACCAGGCGCTCGCCGGCCTGCTGGACCAGGAGCGCGCGATCCTCGCGGAGCTGACGCGTGCGCAGCGGGGGGAGCTGGCCGGGCTGCTGCGGCAGCTGACGGCGCCGTTCGACAACATCCCCGGGTGAGCTGAGCGCTCTACGGGAGGCGCCGCGCTATGCCGTCGGTTGTCCGCGGCTTCATCGTGGCTGGTCGCGCCCACGCGGCGGTAGCCGCAAATCGACACAGCCCCGCGCCCCTCAGCGGCGTTGCTGCTCACCGGCATCCATCACGCGCTGCTGCTTTCCTCCGGCAGGATTCGGCCGGCGGGCCTCAAGTCGACCGGGCCGACTCCGGCCCTGCGTGCCAGGGCGACGGCGGCCAGGGTGGAGTGCACGCCCAGCTTGCCGAGGACGTTCTGCATATGGGTGCGGACCGTGTGCGGGGAGAGGTACAGGCGTTCGGCGACCGCCTTCCTGCCAAGGCCGGCGACCATGCAGCGCAGAACTTCCCGCTCCCTCGGAGTCAGCGACTCGACCAGCCGCTCGCTCTCCGTGCGGTGCTTGCGGGCCGCCGTCAGCTCCCGCAGGACGCCCGTGAGCAGGGCCGGCGGCAGATGGGTCTCGTCCCGCAGGACGCCACGGATGACGGTGAGCAGTCGGGACAGCGAGCAGTCCTTGGCCACCCAGCCGGACGCCCCGGCCTGCAGGGCGAGCGCGGCCCGGCGTGGATCGTCCTTCTCGGCGAGGACGACGATCCGTACGGCGGGCTGCGCGGAGCGGACCCCGGCGACCAGCGAGATGCCGTCCACCAGCCCGTCCTCGCCCACCTCCTGAACGGGCACGGCCGGCCGGACGCCCGGCACGTTGCCGCCCAGGTCGGCATCGACGAGCAGCACGTCGAACCGGCGCCCCTCGGCGGCCGCGCGCTCCAGACTGCGCAGCGCGGCCGGACCGCTGCCCGCGGCGGAGACGTCGACGTCGGGCTCTGCGGCCAGGGCGGCTGCGAGCGACTCGGCGAAGATGCGATGGTCGTCGACGACCAGCACTCGGATGCGAACCACGAAACCCCCTTCCCCAAGCTCTCGAAGAGCAGGGGATACCCCATCGTCATGAGGACGACACCGGGAGACGAACACCGTCGCGGGCACGACGCCCGAAGCGCGGATGGCCGCACGGCCGCCGCCGTGCAGGAACTGCTACCCCCACTTCGGGTGTCGTACCCGACCTGTCTCGCCCCCTGATCAGCACCGCCCCCCACCGGTGCTGCTCATCAGAGTACGGGCGGGTGGCAGGAGCGGAAGGTAATTTGCAGAACTGGTTGGCCGACGCGTTTATGGTGAGCCGCATGTTTCGTCTGGAGACAGAAGTCGACAAATCACGCCAGGATCTGCTCCGCCGTCGGCTGCGGGACACCAACACCGCGGCCTCCCCGATTCTGCGCGCCCTGCGCGGAACCCCAGGTGAACGAGAACTTCCGCTCCAGGTATGGGCGTTGGACGAGCACGGCGCCGTGGCCGGCGGTCTCGTCGGGCACACCTGGACCACCTGGCTCCATGTCACCTACCTCTGGGTCGACGAACGCCATCGCGGCGGCGGTATCGGTTCGCAATTGCTCGCCCACGCGGAGCGCGTCGCCCGCTTCGAACGGGGCTGTACGGCCGTACGCCTGGAGACGTGGGACTTCCAGGCGCCGGAGTTCTACAAGAAGCAGGGGTATGACGTGGTGTGTGTGATCCCGGACTATCCGCCGGGGATCACGGAGTACACACTGACCAAACATTTGGTCCATTCCGACTGAGGGGCACTGCGCGAGATCACCCGATCCGGACAGCGCGCGGCCCGAGGCGCCGAACTGGAGAAGAACCCGACGCTCGGTCGGCGAGCCCGCAGCGCTGTCGGAGACATGGAGGTCTACACAACACGCCTCGAAGGCACAGACGCGCGGCCTGACCTCACCGTCACCTACGTTTAGGACGCACCGCCGCCCGACCCCGGTCCGATCCGCATCGCTCTCGTGTCGCCCGTCCGCTTCGCGGGTGGCGGTACAGAGTTCTGAACCGTCCCGGTTCGACGCGACCGCGAGCCCGGCATGCTCGACTACGGCAGCAGCCTGGAGGGCGCCGTGCTGGGCGGCGGCTTCGGCGACTGGAACGACAAGATCCGCTCCGGGCGCGTACAGCGTCGCCCTCAGCCCCGTGTCCCTCGGGGTCAGCTCAGCTCAGTCGCCGCGCGCCCGCCGCGGGCACCGCCTCGAACACGCGCGGTGCCGCGAAGCCGGCCGAGGCGAAGGCCTCTTCGACCGCCTTGGTGATGGTCTCGACGTCGGCCGCCTCCGCCAGCACGATCGCCGAGCCGCCGAAGCCGCCGCCCGTCATGCGGGCGCCCAGCGCGCCGCCCGCCAGGGCCGTGTCCACGACCAGGTCCAGCTCGGGGCAGGAGATGCGGAAGTCGTCCCTCAGCGAGGCGTGGCCCTCGGTCAGGACCGGGCCGATGGCGCGGGTGTCGCCCGACTCCAGCAGGGAGACGACCCGCTCGACGCGCTGGTCCTCGGTGACGACGTGGCGCACCAGGCGGCGCACCTCCTCGTCGTCGCCGATCCGCTCCAGCGCCGCGTCCAGGTCGTCGTAGACGATGTCCCTGAGCGCGTCCACGCCCAGCAGCGCCGCGCCCTTCTCACAGCCCGCGCGCCGCTTGCCGTACTCGCCCTCGCTGTGGGAGTGCTTGACCTGGGTGTCGACGACCAGCAGGCGCATGCCTTCCGCCGCGAGGTCGAAGGGGATCTGCTTCTGGGAGAGGTCCCGGGTGTCCAGGAACAGGGCGTGGCCGGCCTCGCAGCACGCGGACGCCGTCTGGTCCATGATCCCGACCGGGGCGCCGACGTACACGTTCTCGGCGCGCTGGCACAGGCGGGCCAGCTGCCAGCCCTTCTGCCCGAGGTCGTACAGGTCGTTCAGGGCGAGCGCGACGACGACCTCCAGCGCCGCCGACGACGACAGGCCCGCGCCCGCCGGGACCGTCGAGGCGAGGTGGATGTCGGCGCCGGTCACCGGGTGGCCGGCCTGGCGCAGGGCCCAGACGACGCCGGACGGGTACGCCGTCCAGGCCTTGTCGGACTCGGGGACGAGGTCGTCAACGCGCAGCTCCACAACCCCGCCCTCGACGTCCGCCGAGTGCAGGCGCAGCAGGCCGTCCGCGCGCCGTGAGACCGCCGCGACCGCGGTGTGCGGCAGCGCGAACGGCATGACGAAGCCGTCGTTGTAGTCGGTGTGCTCGCCGATCAGGTTGACCCGGCCCGGCGCGGCCCACACTCCCTCCGGCTCGGCCCCGTACAGCTCCCTGAACCGCTCGGCGACCGCGGCTGCCGTGTCGACGCTCATCCCCTGACCCTGACCTTTCCTACGTTCTACTTGTCGCGCCGCTGCGCGAACTCCCACGCGTCCGCGACGATCCCCGCGAGGTCCGCGCGGGACGGGTTCCAGCCGAGCCGCTCGCGGGCGGTGTCGGCCGAGGCGACCAGGACCGCCGGGTCGCCGCCCCGGCGCGGGGCCACGACCTCGGGGATCGGGTGCCCGGTGACCTGGCGGACGGTCTCGATGACCTGGCGGACGGAGAAGCCGTTGCCGTTGCCGAGGTTGCAGATGAGGTGCTCGCCCGGCTGGGCGGCCTTGACCGCCAGCAGGTGGGCCTCGGCCAGGTCGGCGACGTGGATGTAGTCGCGCACGCAGGTGCCGTCCGGCGTCGGGTAGTCGTCGCCGAAGACGGAGATCGCGTCGCGCCTGCCCTGGGCGACCTGGAGGACGAGCGGGATGAGGTGCGACTCGGGGTCGTGGCGCTCCCCGTACTCGCCGTAGGCGCCGGCGACGTTGAAGTACCGCAGGGAGACCGCGCCCAGCCCGTGGGCCGCCGCCTCGCCGGTGATCATGTGGTCGACGGCCAGCTTCGAGGCGCCGTAAGGGTTCGTGGGCTGCGTCGGCGCCGACTCGACGATCGGGACCTCGGCCGGCTCGCCGTAGGTGGCGGCCGTGGAGGAGAACACGAGCTTGCGCACGCCCGCCTCGCGCATGGCGCCGAGCAGCGCCATGGTGCCGCCGACGTTGTTGTCCCAGTACTTCTCGGGCTTCACGACCGACTCGCCGACCTGCGAGAACGCGGCGAAGTGCAGCACCGCGTCGAAGGAGGAGTCCAGCCACTTGGCGGCGTCGCGGATGTCGCCCTCGATGAAGGACGCCCCGGACGGCACACCCTCACGGAAGCCGGTGGAGAGGTTGTCGAGTACGACGACCTCCTCGCCCGCCTCGATCAGGTGCTGCGCGACCACGCTGCCGACGTAGCCCGCGCCACCGGTGACCAGAAACTTCCCACTCATGTACTCGCTACCTCTCGCAGTCGCTCGGCCGCGCGCTCCGGCGGCACATCGTTGATGAACACGCTCATGCCGGATTCGGAACCCGCGAGGAACTTCAGCTTGCCGGAAGTGCGGCGGATGGTGAAAAGCTCGAGGTGAAGCGCGAAGTCCTCACGCATGACACCCTCGAAGTCCTCCAGCTGCCCGAACGGCGCCTGGTGCCAGGCGGCGATGTACGGCGTCGGAGGCTCCCCTTCCCCGAAGATCCGGTCGAAGCGCCTCAAGAGTTCCAGATAGACCTTGGGGAACTCTGAGCGCGCCTCCTCGTCGAGGGCGAGCAGATCGGGCACCCGGCGCTTCGGGTACAGGTGGACCTCGTACGGCCAGTGCGCGGCGTACGGCACGAAGGCGACCCAGTGTTCACTCTCCAGGACGATCCGCTGGTCGGCGAGTTCACGTTCCAGGACGGCGTCGAAGAGGTTCTCCCCGCCGGTGGCGTCCTTGTGGGCGGCGAGGGAGCGCAGCATCAGGGCGGTGCGCGGGGTGGTGAAGGGGTAGGCGTAGATCTGCCCGTGCGGGTGGCCGAGGGTGACACCGATCTCGGCGCCCCGGTTCTCGAAGCAGAACACCTGCTCGACGCAGGGCAGTGAGGACAGCTCGGAGGTCCGGTCGGTCCAGGCGTCCAGGACGAGGCGGGCCTGCTCCTCGGTGAGGTCGGCGAAGGAGGCGTCGTGGTCGGAGGTGAAGCAGACGACCTCGCAGCGCCCGGAGTCGCCGGCGAGCGAGGGGAAGCGGTTCTCGAAGACGACGGCGTCGTACGACGAGTCCGGGATCTCGCTCAGGCGGTCGCCCTCGGAGGGGCACAGCGGACACTCGTCGGCCGGCGGGTGGTATGTCCGCCCCTGCCGGTGCGAGGCGATGGCGACGGAGTCCCCGAGCAGCACGTCGTGACGGACCTCGGACGTCGTGACGGTCCGGTCCAGGGGACGGCGGTCGACCGCGTCCCGCACCGTGTCGTCACGCAGGTCGTAGTAGATGAGCTCACGACCATCGGCCAGTCGGGTCGAGGTCTTCTTCACGCCGAACTCCCATCCAACAGAACTAAACACAGAGAAACACAACTCACCACCTCAGTCAACGTCACAATCAAACAAAGACCATCACCGGACGTGTTCAATTACTGAACGCAGGGGCGTAGGTTCCGCGCTGTATCGGTTCGCCAAACGAAGCGAGTACATATGCACACCCCCACGCAAACCCCCACACAATCCCCCATTCCTCTCGCCGCCGAGCTACGGCTCCCCACGAACTGGCTCGACTACACGCTGCTCGGCATCTACTTCGTCGTGGTGCTGGGCATCGGCTTCGCGGCCCGCCGCTCGGTGAAGACCAGCCTCGACTTCTTCCTCTCGGGCCGCTCACTGCCCGCCTGGGTCACGGGCCTCGCCTTCATCTCCGCCAACCTGGCCGCCACCGAGATCCTGGGCATGGCGGCGAACAGCGCGCAGTACGGGGCGTACACCGTCCACTGGTACTGGGTCGGCGCCATCCCGGCCATGGTCTTCCTGGGGCTGGTGATGATGCCGTTCTACTACGGCAGCAAGGTCCGCTCGGTCCCGGAGTTCCTGCTCCTGCGCTTCGACAAAGGGGCACACCTGCTCAGCTCGATCCTGTTCGCCTTCGCCGCGATCCTGATCGCCGGTGTGAACCTCTACGCCCTGGCGATCGTGGTCGAGGCGCTGCTGGGCTGGCCGCAGTGGGTCGCCATCGTCGTCGCGGGCTTCTTCGTCCTGGCGTACATCACCCTCGGCGGCCTGTCCTCCGCGATCTACAACGAGGTCCTGCAGTTCTTCGTGATCCTGGCGGCCCTCATCCCCATCACCGTGCTGTCCCTGAAGAAGGTGGGCGGCTGGGACGGCCTGACGGACACCCTGACGAAGTCCCACGGCGACGACTTCGTCACGGCCTGGGGCGGCACGGGCATCGGCGAGGCGAACCCGCTGGGCGCGAACTGGCTGACGATCGTGCTCGGCCTCGGCTTCGTGCTGTCCTTCGGCTACTGGACGACGAACTTCGCCGAGGTCCAGCGCGCCCTGTCGGCGAAGAACCTGTCAGCTGCCCAGCGCACCCCGCTGATCGCGGCGTTCCCGAAGATCTTCATCGTGTTCCTGGTGATGATCCCGGGCCTCGCGGCCGCGGCCCTGATCCCCGGCTTCGGCACGGAGGAGTCGGGCTACCAGTACAACGACGCCATCCCGTACCTGATGGAGGGCCTGCTGCCGAACGGCGTGCTGGGCATCGCCGTAACCGGCCTCCTGGCGGCCTTCATGGCGGGCATGGCGGCGAACGTGTCGTCCTTCAACACGGTGTTCACGACGGACATCTGGCAGAAGTACGTGGTCAAGGACCGCGAGGACGAGTACTACGTCCGCTTCGGCCGCCTGATCACGGCGATCGGCGTGCTGGCGTCGATCGGCACGGCGTTCCTGGCCTCGTCCTTCTCCAACATCATGAGCTACCTCCAGACCCTCTTCTCCTTCTTCAACGTGCCGATGTTCGTGGTCTTCATCGTCGGCATGTTCTGGAAGCGGGCGTCGATGAAGTCGGGCTTCTGGGGCCTGCTGGCCGGCACTACGGCAGCGATGATCAACTACTTCGTCTTCTACAAGCAGGACGTCATCTCCATCCCCTCCGACCAGGGCGCGAACTTCGTCTCCGCGATCGCGGGCTTCGTGGCCGGCGCGGTCGTCATGGTGGCCGTCTCCCTCTTCACCGCACCGAAGCCGACGGAGGAACTCCAAGGACTGGTCTACGGCACCCGTTCCCCCGGCATGGCCGAGCCGCCGGCGCCGGGCGACGAGGCGTGGTACCGCAAGCCGGCGCTGCTGGGGTGGGGTGCGGTGGTGCTGGCGGCCGTCTGCTACATCCCGTTCTCCTTCTGACGACCGGAGGTTGACAGACCATGACCGACAACTCCGAGCACTCCGAGCGCCACCGGTACTCCGAGGAGGACGTCCAGCGGGAAGTCACCGAGCTGGAGGGGAAGTCCGCGACGGCCGCCCGCCTCTTCGACATCCGGCGCATCATCGGGGGCCTGTTCGTGATCTACGGCGTCATCGTCACGATCACCGGCCTCACCGACGACGACGCCGCGATCGACAAGGCCGAGGGCGTCAACATCAACCTCTGGACCGGCCTCGGCATGCTGCTCCTCGGCCTGTTCTTCCTGACGTGGCTGAAGCTGAGGCCCACGGCTCCGCCGCCGCCGGACGTCGAGTCGGGGGTGGCGCCGGGCGAGCGGCCGACCGAGTAGCGGCCGGGGCGGCAACGCGACGGGGCCGAGGTCCACGGGGGACCTCGGCCCCATTGGCCTTCATCGAGCCGCGACGGTCACCAGTGTGAGCGCCCGCCCGCCGGGCAGCGCGACAACCCCACCCCGCTCCACATCACCCGCGAACCAGGCACCGCTCTCCATCTCCGCGGTCCACCGCCGCCACCGGAACGGAGCCCGCGCCTTCATCACGGGCGACCAGTCGTCCTCACCGTCACCGACCTTTATCTGCACGGGAATTCCACCGCGCACCCTGGTTCCCCGAACCCTCCGCACCGATTCGCAGTACTGCCAGGAATGCTGGCCCAGCGCCGTGTCGATCGCACGTACGGTCTGCATCGAGAGAGAGGCCAGCGCCAAGGGCCGAAGACTGACGAACATCAGGAGCAGGAAAACAGCCCGTACCGTTTCCAGGTCCCGATCGCGGATCACAATCACGGCCAGGGTGAGCAGCGCCCACACCACCGTCCACACCACCAGCCGAACCAACCCGCGCCGCCAGGTCGTCACGAGAACCGCCCCGGTCTGTGGATCGTCGACGGCACGGGAACCGGCGGGAAGCGGGGCGCTCTGCAGTACCGGGAAATCACTCTTCATTTCGATGGTTCTCCCCTCACGTGGATGACTCTACCGCCATGCCCATGACCATCTCTTTGCTAAGATCGGGCAGTTGACGGAGAAAAGGACGAACCGGGAATCAGCGAGAGAAGTGTTCGGGTGAAATTCGCGGATGTCGTCTCCTGGTCGGGCTTCAAGGCCTGGATCTCGGGCCCCGACCATCACGCCGTCGCCCGCGAGGCCCGCGGGCTGGCCAGGGCTGCTCTTCCCGCCGGGGAACGGCTTGTGGACTCCCACGTCGTGGCGATCGGCGAGGGAGTGCCGACGCCTCCGCAGCGCCTGAGGCCGGATCTGTTCCCGGAGGCCGGATCGACCGCCGATCGCCTGCTGGCGCGAGCAGGCAGGGCCGGGCGGGTCCTGGACCGCCTGAACCCGGTGAACGCGGCGGTGGACGCCATCGACAACCGGGGCAGGGAGCAGGCGCTGTCCGGGGACTGGGCAAGCGCCGCGGGACAGCTGGCCTGTGCGCTGCAACCCCGTGAGGGATGCGATGCCCTGTCGCTCCTCCTCCTCGGGGATCGCGGCCTGCACGTCATCCACGTCCAGAAGTCTCCGGACGGACACAAGGCGGGACCAGGGAGCCAATACGGATGGGGTGTCCCCCTCACACGTGTGGCGTGGATCCGGAAACGAAACGGCGCGAAATATGGCACCCATGACATCGGCTTCGATGACGGATCCTGGGTGAGGGTCTGCTTCCCCATCGCCGGCTGGGGGACGCTGGTCGAAGCACTGGCCAACCACAGCGGTGGTTCCAGCCAGGCCCATTAGCGGGCGGGCGACAGCCGGACGGGGCCGGAGTCTGTTGGGACTCCGGCCCTTTGCCGTCCCTGTCGGGAGTCGTCGCGCCGCTGCCGTGCAGAGTCAGGCCTCCGGCCCCGCCCCCGTCGCCGGTGGCGGCTGCGGCAGCGGCCCCGCCCGATCCAGCAACCCCGTCCGAGCCGCCAGTGCCGCCGCCTCCAGCCTCGAACCGACCCCCAGTTTCATCAGCACCCGCTGCACATGGGTACGAGCCGTCGAGGGCGCGATGCCCATGCCCGCCGCGATCAGCCGGGTGTCCTCGCCGTCGGCGACCCGGACCAGGACCTCGACCTCGCGGGGCGTGAGCATCTGGAGCAGGCGTTGCCCCTCGTCGTCCGGTTGGGCGGCCGGGTTGAGGAGTTCGCTGAACGCGCCCTGGAGCAGTTGCGGCGCCACCGCCGCCTCCCCCGCGCGCGCCTTCATGATCGCCCGCTCGACGCCCTCTATGCGCTCGTCGTGCCGTACATAGCCGGAGGCTCCCGCAGCGAACGCCGCGGCTATGCCGCGCGGGCTCGGCACCGGGCCCAGGACGAGAACCGCCACCTGCGGGCGCTCCCGCTTGATCTTCACCACCGGGTCGAACATCCCCGGCTCCGCCGGCGTCGCCGTCCCCAGCAGGCACACCTCCGGTGCCCGCGTGATCACCAGCTCCGCCGCCCCCGCGGCGGGCGCGGCCGCGGCGAGCACCCGGTGCCCCCGCAGCTTCAGTGCCGAGGCCAGCGCCTCGGCGAGCAATCGGTGGTCGTCGACCACCATGAGCCGCACTCCCATCGAGCAACCCCCCAGTCCCCCCAATGGATCCCCATCACTACCCAGGACCGGCCGCACCAGTCGCGCCAGTCCTGATGCCCCACTATGGATGCCCACTGGTCCGCGCGGACAGAAGCCCCCTCCCGGCTCCCCCGCCCTTCATGCCCCCGGAAGCTACACGCTTGTTCGACATTGCGCTCCCCCTACCGGTGAGAAGTGCCCCGGAACGGCCGGAATTTCTGGCTTTCCGTGCATTCGAGGGCGCTGGGCAGTACGCCTCGCGTCAGTCAGCCGGTGCCGTACGCGATCACCCGGTTCGCCGCCGAGATGTACAGACGCCCCTGGGAGTAGAGGTATTCGGCGCGCTGCGGAAGCAGGTCGGCCTCGACGTCAGGCACGGCCGCCGTGGCCGGATTCTCCAGCAGCCTGGTCTGCTCGAGGGTGACACCGTCGACGGTGACGACCTGGCCGCCCTTGGCGGCGTACGGCGACCGCTTGTACGCGAGCACATTGCCGCCGTCCATCCGCAGGGGCGAGATCACATATCCGTCGCCCGCGTCCGCCCGCTGCCCGGTCCGCCTGCCGGTGGTCAGGTCGAACGCGACGATCTCGTTGGTCGGCCCGGTCCCGTCGCCGCCGTCGTGCTCCTTCGTCGGCAGATAGAGCCGGTCCTTGCCGACGGCCACCTGTGAGCACCGCTCGATCCTGCTGATGACGTCGCACTGGGCCGCGTACTGCTCGCCCGGCGCCGAGATCCGCGTGCGCAGCTTGCCGGTCCTGCCGTCGATGGAGAAGAAGTCCGTGCCGCCGCCGTCTCCCGCCGCGGCGCCGGCGTCCGTGGCGACGACCAGGGGGTCGGTCGAGACGATGCCGACGTTCTCGATGCCGGGGCTCTCGATGCCGGCGTTCCCGTTGCCATCGGTCATCCGGTACGCCGAGATCACCTGCCCGGACTGCGGGTCGATGGTCTGGACGTCCAGTTGGAGGCGGCCGTTCGACCGGCACTCGCGCAGCGCCACCAGCTTCGGGCCGCCGCCGTACCCGGCGTCGTGGCAGCTGTCGTTGGCCTTCGGCGTCCACAACGCCGTGCCCGAGGCGATGTCGAACGCGGCGCCGCCGCCCGCGCCGCCGACGGCGACCGTGTTCGCGCTGACGGTGACGTTGTCGAACCGGATCGGTGCGTCGCCGCGCAGGGCGGACCCGGTCCACAGTTTCCGGCCGGCATCGAGATCGAGTGCCGAGACCTGGGTGCAGCCGTGCGTCGGCTTCGCCCTGGTCGGCATCGCGGGCTCGTGGACGATCGCCGTCAGGTGGTCCTTGGTGGTGTGGCCGGTGACCGCGCACACCCGGCCGGGCAGCGGGATCGTCCACAGCTTGGTGCCCTTGTCCGGGTCGTGGCCGGTGATCTCGGCGACGCCGGTCCTGACGTACGCCTTCCCGGTCAGCCATGAGCCGGGCACGGCGGCGCCGACGGCGGCCTCGGCCTTGTCCTTGTCCTTGGGCGACGGAATCTGGAAGAGGAGCCTGGCGGCGGTCCGGGCGGGTACGTTCTCGCTGCCCTTGGACGTCGTGGCGCCGCCCGCGTCGACCTGGCCGCCGGTACCGCCGGCGGAGCCCGCCGTGTCGTCCTTGGCGCCCTTGTCACCGGAGTTGACGTACAGGACACCACCGCCGACGATCAGCGCGGCCGCCACAACCCCCGCGACGACGACGGCCCACCAGGCGTTGGACCGCCGCCCGCCGCCACCCGGCCCGGCGGGCGGGCGGTGCACGGGCGGGCGGTGCAAGGGCGGGTGATGCAAGGGCGGGGGCGCCTGGGGGACGCCGTGATCGGAGTTCCAGTCGTACGGATTCTGCAGCTGCGCATACGGGTCGAGCTGCGGGCCGGGCCGGACGGGGCTGCCGTGACCTGGCGGCATGGGCGGCATGGGGGGCCGGGGAGGCCGCGGTGGCGTGTGGGGCGCACCGTAGCCACCCTGCTGCGGTGGCTGGGTCATACGCGGCTCTCCCCTCGCGAACTGATGTGTCGCCACTCCTGCGCCGCCGTCGCGTTTCCGCCACAGCGGCGGTTCTCGGCCCGCTGTCGAGCAAGCCTTTCTACCACTCGCCGCGCACGACGCACCGGGCCGCGTCCGACCGTTTCCCGAGGCGGGCCGCCCTATGGCCCCGAGGGCGCCTGCCCGTGTCCCCGAGGGGCGCCTCCCCGAGTTCCCTGGGCGTCCCGACCCGTGCCCTGACGCGCTACGCGTCCTCCGCGAGCTCCAGCCAGCGCAGCTCCAGTTCGTCCCGCTGACCGGCCAAGTCGCGCAGTTCGGCGTCGAGTTCGGCGACCTTGCCGAAATCGGTGGCGTGTTCGGCGATCTGGGCGTGCAGCTTGGTCTCCTTCTCGGAGATCTTGTCGAGCTGCCGCTCGATCTTCTGCAGCTCCTTCTTGGCGGCGCGCAGGTCGGCGGCGCTCTTCTCCGGTACGGCCCGGTCGGCGGCCGGAGCGGGGGCGGCAGCGGCGGCGACAGCCGCCTCCATGCGGTGGCGGCGCTCCAGGTACTCGTCGATGCCGCGCGGCAGCATCCGCAGGGTGGCGTCGCCGAGCAGGGCGAAGACGCGGTCCGTGGTGCGCTCGACGAAGAACCGGTCGTGGGAGATGACGATCATCGAGCCGGGCCAGCCGTCGAGGAGGTCCTCCAGCTGGGTGAGGGTCTCGATGTCGAGGTCGTTGGTGGGCTCGTCGAGGAAGAGCACGTTGGGCTCGTCCATGAGCAGGCGCAGGAGCTGCAGGCGGCGGCGCTCACCGCCCGAGAGGTCCCCGACCGGCGTCCACTGCTTCTCCTTGCCGAAGCCGAACGTCTCGCACAGCTGCCCGGCGGTCATCTCGCGCCCCTTGCCGAGGTCCACGCGCTCGCGCACCGCCTGGACGGCCTCCAGCACGCGCCAGTTCGGGTCGAGTTCGGCGACTTCCTGGGAGAGATAGGCGAGCTTGACGGTCTTTCCGACGGCGATCCGACCACCGGCCGGCTGGGCCTCGCCCTCGGTCCGCGCCGCATCGGCCATCGCCCGCAGCAGCGAGGTCTTCCCGGCGCCGTTGACCCCGACGAGGCCGATCCGGTCGCCCGGCCCGAGCTGCCAGCTCACATGCTTGAGCAGCAACTTGGGACCGGCCTGGACGGTCACGTCCTCCAGGTCGAAGACCGTCTTGCCGAGCCGGGACGAGGCGAACTTCATCAGCTCGCTGCTGTCCCGGGGCGGCGGTACGTCCTTGATGAGTTCGTTGGCGGCCTCGACCCGGAAGCGCGGCTTGGAGGTGCGCGCGGGGGCGCCGCGGCGCAGCCAGGCCAGCTCCTTGCGGACGAGGTTCTGCCGCTTGACCTCCTCGGTGGCGGCGATGCGCTCGCGCTCGGCGCGGGCGAAGACGTAGTCGGAGTAGCCGCCCTCGTACTCGTAGACGTCTCCGCGCTGGACGTCCCACATGCGGGTGCAGACCTGGTCGAGGAACCAGCGGTCGTGCGTGACGCACACGAGCGCCGAGCGGCGCTCGCGCAGGTGCTGGGCGAGCCAGGCGATGCCCTCGACGTCGAGGTGGTTGGTGGGCTCGTCGAGGACGATCAGGTCCTGCTCCTCGATGAGCAGCTTGGCGAGTGCGATACGGCGGCGCTCGCCACCGGAGAGGGGGGCGATGACGGTGTCGAGGCCCTGTGGGAAGCCGGGCAGGTCCAGCCCGCCGAACAGGCCGGTGAGCACGTCCCGGATCTTGGCGTTGCCGGCCCACTCGTGGTCGGCCATGTCCCGGATGACCTCGTGCCGGACGGTCGCCTCGGGGTCGAGCGAGTCGTGCTGCGTGAGCACCCCGAGCCGCAGGCCGCCGGAGTGGGTGACCCGGCCGGTGTCGGCCTCCTCCGCCTTGGCCAGCAGGCGGATCAGGGTCGTCTTGCCGTCGCCGTTGCGGCCGACGACGCCGATGCGATCGCCCTCGGAGACGCCGAGTGAGACACCGTCGAGCAGGGCACGGGTGCCGTACACCTTGCTGACGTTCTCGACATTGACCAGATTGACGGCCATTGCTCTCCTGCCCGGGGGCTGTGTCGACATGCGGCTGGTCCGCGTGGGTCAGCCTCCCAGCCTAGTCGCGCGCACCGACAGCCCTCGCCCCACGCCTCCCTCGCTCCTCGCCCCGCCTCTCCCCCACCCCCTTAACCGGACGCAGGGATTCCCCGAAACGAACGCGCGCCCGGGCACTCGCTCCCCGGGCGCATCGCCGTGCCGGACCCTCGTGCCCGGTGTCAGCGGCGGGCCGCCGCCGCGCGGACCTCGGCGAGAAGGCCGTACATGACGTTGCCGGGGCACTCGGTGGAGAAGTAGTCGCGGTGGCCGCCGACCACGTTCGTGTCCTTCTTCGTGCCGTTGACCGGGTTGACGTACGTCACCCGCGCCTGCGGGTCCAGGCCCTTGAAGCGGGAGATCACCTTGATCAGCCGGATCAGGGAGGCCTTGGCCGCCTCCGTCGGGCCCTGCTCCTGGAGGGTGCCGAGCAGGGCGATGCCGAGGGCGCCGGAGTTGTAGCCGACGGAGTGGAAGCCGGTGACGAGGTCGCCGTCCGGGTTGAAGGCCGGGATGCCGTCGTCGCCGGAGTAGCGGCCCTCGTAGACGTTGCCCGCCTCGTCGATGAGGAAGTGGTAGCCGATGTCGCCCCAGTCGTTGGTGATCGCGTGCAGCTCGTAGATCGCGCGGACCGTCGCGGCCGGGTCGGGATCGTCGTTCGGCGTCGCGGTGTGGTGGACCGTGATGATCTGGAGCGGGTAGTACGTCTCCGGCGAGTTGACCGAGCCGTCCGGCTTGAACCGCTTGGACTCGTCGGCGCCCCAGGCCGGCCGCGAGAGGTAGCGCACGCCACGCACGCGCGTGGGCTCGCTCGGCACATGGAAGGTGCGGTCGGGGCCGTCGGTGGTGTCGATCGCCAGCGAGTGCACACCGTCGATGGTGCTCGACGCCTTCACCTCGTACGCGGTGGCGTTCCGGGCGGCGACCAGGGCCGCTCCGCCGTCCTCGACGGTCGCGCAGCCGCTCTTCAGGGGCTGCCAGTCGCCGTCCGCGAGCCGGATGGCGGCGCCCTCCTTCGCACCGGACCAGCGCACACCGACGTAGGAGGCGGCGAAGGCGGTGGTGGCCTCGCCGGTGCCGGTGGCGGCCTCGGTGCGAGTGGCGGGGAACTTCTCCGGGGTCGTACCGGAATCGCCGGAACCGGCAGCCGAGTTGTCCGTCTCACCGGAGTCGGTGGTCGCGAACACCATCGGCGTCACCGCGGCACCGGCGGCCACTGCACCACCGGCGGCGATCACTCCGCGCCGGGAGAGTGAGCGCTTTCTGCGATGGGACGAGGGAGTGGGGGTGGGGGATTCGGACACGGAAGTGTCCCCTTCCAGAAGTGCACTTGACGGGAGGCGTCGGGCGCGCGAGGGCAGCCCGGGGCGTCCTGGGGGGGGGCGGGCGCCTGACGCTTGAAACGTCAAGGGACCCTAGCCGTCCCACCAGCCCCACGCGTACTCCGATCGCAGTACATTCGTGTGAAGATCGGGCGAAGAAGCCCTACTTGTGAGTACGGCGTCACGCTCCGGCTCCGTCCAGCGGCTGACGCGGGGCCAGTCCGCGCCGCTGGACCGCCTGTTCTCTGCCGCAGGCTCTCGGAGTGCCGGCGCATCCGGATCGCCAGGTAGTCGACGCGGTACAGGTCCTGCAGCTCCGCCGGGTCCCGCCGGCGCTATCCAAGGGTTGTTTTGGCCCAGTTGGAGATGTTGTGACGCTTTTACGCGGGCAGCACGGTGGCGCCCGGCACCGGCCCGGACGCCGTACGCACCGCCCGACAGGTGCCGGACGACCGTAGGGTTTCGGCCACCTTCTCCGCCGACTCGGGGTCGCGGGCGAGGAACGCCGTGGTCGGGCCCGAGCCGGAGACGAGCGCCGCGAGCGCGCCCGCGGCCCGGCCGGCGGCGAGGGTGTCGGCGAGCTCCGGGAAGAGGGAGAGGGCGGCGGGCTGGAGGTCGTTGGAGACGGCCGCGGCGAGCGCGTCGGGGTCGCCCTTGGCGAGGGCGTCGAGCAGCGGCCGGGAGGCGACGGGCTCGGGGATGTCGGTCCCCTCGCCGAGCCGGTCGAACTCCCGGAACACGGCAGGCGTGGACAACCCGCGCTCCGCCATCGCGAACACCCAGTGGAAGGTCCCGCCCACGTCGAGCGTACGGAGCTGCTCGCCCCGCCCGGTGCCGAGGGCCGCCCCGCCGACCAGGCTGAACGGCACGTCGCTGCCCAACTCGGCGCAGATGCCGAGCAGTTCCGCAGGGGAAGCGCCGGTCCCCCACAGCGCGTCGCAGGCGAGCAGTGCACCCGCGCCGTCCGCGCTGCCGCCCGCCATGCCGCCGGCGACCGGGATGTCCTTGGCGATGTGCAGGTGCACATCGGGGGTGAGGCCGTACCGCGCGGCGAGCGCCTCGGCCGCGCGGGCGGCGAGGTTCGTACGGTCGAGGGGGACCTGGTCGGCGTCCGGTCCGTCGCAGGTGACGCGCAGTCCGTCCGGCGAGGGGGTCACGGTGACCTCGTCGTACAGGCCGACGGCGAGGAAGACGTTGGCCAGGTCATGGAACCCGTCGGGGCGGGCGGCGCCCACCGCGAGCTGGACGTTGACCTTGGCGGGGACGCGGACGGCGACGCGCGCGCTCACTTACTCGTACTCCTTGTGCGGGGCGGGCTCCTCCGGCCGGGCGCCGGCTTCCTTGTGCTCGGCGATGAGCGCGAACTCCTCGACCGTCAGCGCCTCTCCGCGCGCCTGCGGCGAGACCCCGGCCGCGACGAGGGCCGCCTCGGCCGCCGCCGCCGAACCCGCCCAGCCGGCGAGCGCGGCGCGCAGTGTCTTGCGGCGCTGGGCGAAGGCGGCGTCGACGACGGCGAAGACCTCGCGCTTGGAGGCGGTGGTCTTGATCGGCTCGGTGCGCCGGGTCAGCGCCACCAGCCCGCTGTCGACGTTCGGCGCGGGCCAGAAGACGTTGCGCCCGATGGCCCCGGCCCGCTTGACCTCGGCATACCAGTTGGCCTTCACGGACGGCACGCCGTACACCTTGGAGCCGGGCGCGGCGGCCAGCCGGTCGGCGACCTCCGACTGCACCATGACGAGGGTGCGTTCGATGCTCGGGAACGTGTCGAGCATGTGGAGGAGGACCGGGACGGCCACGTTGTAGGGGAGGTTGGCGACCAGCGCGGTGGGCGGTGGGCCGGGAAGTTCGGCGACGTGCATCGCGTCGGAGTGCACCAGCGCGAAACGGTCGGCGCGCTCCGGCATGCGGGCCGCGATGGTGGCGGGCAGCGCGGCGGCCAGTACGTCGTCGATCTCCACGGCGGTGACGCGGTCGGCGACCTCCAGCAGGGCGAGCGTGAGGGAGCCGAGTCCCGGGCCGACCTCCACCACCACGTCGTCGGGGCGGACCTGAGCGGTGCGGACGATACGGCGGACCGTGTTCGCGTCGATCACGAAGTTCTGGCCGCGCTGTTTGGTGGGGCGCACGCCTAGGGCGGCCGCCAGCTCACGGATGTCGGCGGGGCCCAGGAGGGCGTCGGGGGTGGGGCTGCTCACCCGACAAGGGTACGGGGCCCCAGGTACGCGGCCGGCCTCGGTTGTGGGCTGCCCTGCGCTGGGGCTGGGCGGGGGTGTGTCGCGCGGCCCGGCGCTACGGGGCGCCGCCCTTCTTTGGGACGGGAGCCGCCCCAGCGGCACGACTGCCCGCGGCTGAGCGCAGAACACCCGCTCACCCGTGCAACCGCCCCCCGCAATGCGGCCAAGGACTCGTCCCCTGCCTCACATACAGCTTCTTCGCCCGCTGCGTCTGCTCCGCCGCCGGCGCGTCCTGCGGCCGCCCCTTCCCCCCGAGGCTCCGCCAGGTCTGCGTGTCGAACTGGTACAGCCCGCCGTACGTCCCCGAAGAGTCCACCGCGTCCGCCCGCCCCCCGGACTCGCACGCCGCCAGCCCCTGCCAGTTCAGCCCGTCCGCACCGCGCACGGACGTCGGCAGCGGCTTGGTGCCCACCTTCACGATCTGCGTCTGCGGCTCCCGGACCACCTCGGTCCGGATCCGCCGCGGCTTCTGCCGGACACCGTTGACCATGCGCAGCTGGTACGTGATCCGCCGCAGCCCCGGCACGCCCGCCCGCTCGACGACCTCCGTGCCGCGGAAGACCGAGGGATCCTCGACCCGCTCCACGCCGAACGCGATCGCCTCGTCCCGGATCTCCTTCCTGCCGGTGATCCGCAGGACCGTGACCGTCTGCCCGTCGCGCGGGAAGGTGTCGAGCGGGACGGACGTCGTGTCCTGCCCGCGCAGCGTGATGCCGGCCTGCTCCACGACCTCCCCCACGGTCGCCGCGTTCGTACGGATGGTGCGTGCCAGGCCGTCCGCCATGACCGTCACCGCGCGCTCGGTGCGCACATCCAGCGCGAGCCCCTCGCGTCCGATGCGCCGAGAGCGCGAGGTCGACACATACGCCCCCTCCGCGCGCACCCCCATCTGCTTGAGCGCCGCCTCCACGGTGTGCGCCGTCGTCCACACCTGGCGCCGCTGACCGTCGATCGTGAGCCGCACGGGCCGCCCGTAGCGCACCGCGACCTCGTCTCCGCTCTCGAGCGCCGCGTCGGGAGCGGGCGCCACCACATCGTGCGCCCCCACCTCCACGCCCTCCTCGGCGAGCAGCTCGGTGACGTCGTCCGCGAAGGTGTGCAGGCTGCGCTGCTTGCCGTCGACGCTCAGCTCGACCGCCTTGTCCTTGGCGACGAAGGCGGACGTCCCGCCCGCGAGGAACGCGACGACCAGCGCCTGCGGCACGAGCCGGCGCATGGACCCCTCGCCCCGCTCAGTGGTTCGCGCCCGGCGCCGGTGCGCGGCCCGCCGCCCGCGCCCCTGGCGTACAACCCGCGCGGGGTCGGGTTCGGGGTCCTCGTACGCGGGCTTGTACGTGTCCTCGTATGTCTCGTCGGTGTCGTACGCGGCACGCTTCACATAGGCCTCGTGGATCCCATAGGCCTCATGGGTTCCGCGATGGGTCCCGTTGGCTGCATGGTTTCCAGGGGTTCCATGGGCTCCAGGGGAGCCCTGAGTTCCGGGGGAACTGTGGGTTCCGGGGGAACCGTGGGTCCCCTGAGGCCCATGAGGTCCGTGGGCTCCATGCATCCCGTACATCTCGTACGCGGGTCTGTAACTGTCCGTACGCGCCCCGTAAGCCCCATGCACCCCCTGAATCCCTTGCAACCCGTACGCCAGCGTCTGAGCGCTGTACGGGTCGAAGCCGCCGAACGCCGGGGGCTCGTGGGCCGGGCTCGGGCCATACGTCTCGAACTGCGCGTTGCTCACGACGACACGCTCCAGCGGAGGGACTCCGGATAGGGCCCCCAGAACCTAGCGGAGGGGTCGTGACTCTCCAAAGCGACTCGGCTACGCACAGTCGCGACGGGACCCGGCGTAATTCCGTAGGAGCGTTGCCCGGCGACCGCCGGGCAGTCACGGTCAGTAGCCGAAAGCGCGTGCCGTGTTCGCGCCCAGGGCCGTCGCCAGCGCGTCCTCGTCGATCCCTCGAACGGCGGCCATGGCGCGCACCGTGACCGGAATGAGATACGGCGCGTTGGGCCGTCCGCGGTACGGGACCGGCGTGAGGAAGGGCGCGTCGGTCTCCACGAGGAGCAGCTCCAGCGGGGCCACCGCCACCGCGTCCCGCAGGTTCTGGGCGTTCTTGAAGGTGACGTTGCCCGCGAAGGACATGAAGTAGCCGGCGCGGGCGCACACCTCGGCCATCTCGGCGTCGCCGGAGTAGCAGTGGAAGACGGTCCGCTCGGGCGCGCCCTCCTCCTTGAGCACCCGCAGCACGTCCGCGTGGGCCTCGCGGTCGTGGATGACCAGGGCCTTGCCGTGCCGCTTGGCGATCTCGATGTGGGCGCGGAAGGACGCCTCCTGCGCCTCCTTGCCCTCGGGCCCGGTGCGGAAGTAGTCGAGGCCGGTCTCGCCGACGCCCTTGACCTGCGGGAGCGCGGCCAGGCGGTCGATCTCGGCGAGCGCCTCGTCGAGCGCCCGCGCACCACCCGGCTCGCGCGCCCCCTGCCGTGACCAGCCATCCGGATCCCCGTGCACGATGCGGGGCGCCTCGTTGGGGTGCAGCGCGACGGTCGCGTGCACGGCGTCGTACCGCGCCGCCGTCTCGGCCGCCCACTGCGAGCCGCGTACGTCACAGCCCACCTGTACGACCGTGGTCACCCCGACCGACGCCGCCTTCGCCAGGCCCTCCTCCACCGTGCCGGACTGCATGTCGAGGTGGGTGTGGGAGTCGGCGACCGGGACCCGGAGCGGTTCCGGGAGGGGCGGGGCGGCGTGCTTGTCGGAGGCGTTCGAAGGCATGCCCCGATCCTACGAAAGGGGCACGCCCTCTCAGCCGGTGACCAGTTCGGCGCTCGCCTCAGCCCGCCTTGCGGTGGAAGACGTGCAGGAGATCGGACAGATGCCAGTGGTGGTGCGGCTCGCCCGCCGCCCCCTCCGGCTTGCGCGCCGCCTGCCGGGGGATCGGGCGGGTGCGGTGCAGGGAGTTCTGCGCGGAGGACACCTGGCCGGGCCGCATGATCCGCACGACGTGGCCGTCGCAGTTCTGGCACGTGGGCCGGCTCAGCGGCGAGGGCACCACCTGTCCGTCCGCGACGTACATCACGAACTCATGGCCGTCACCGGCTATGTGGTGCTCTATCTCGTACGACTGCTCCCAGCCGTGCCCGCAGCGCATGCAGGCGAACGAATACGACTCGTGGACGACGGCGGTCGCGGCGCTGCGAAGGCCCGTGGTCTGCTGTGCGATCTCACTCATGCCAGCTCCTGTGGTCCGCTGGGTGGGACGGGTTGCGTCCCACGACCCAGTGGACTCCCCCGCAGGAGTGAACGCACGCCATCTGTCCAGTGTTGGGGGCGACTTGGGCGTTCCTTGCCGTAAGGCCCGTCTCCCTTTACCCCCGCATGGGGCGCGCGCTCAGGCGAGATACGCCCTGCTCACGCGACGTTTCACGCCCCCGCGTTCTTCGCCGCCACAACGGCGTCGAAGACCTGCCTCTTGGGCACCCCGGCCTCCGCCGCCACCGCCGCGATGGCCTCCTTGCGCCGCTCCCCCGCCTCTTCGCGCACGCGAACCCGCCGCACCAGTTCCTCGGCGCCGACCTCCTCGGCCCCCTTCTCCGGCGCCCCCTCGACCACGACGGTGATCTCCCCGCGCACCCCTTCGGCGGCCCAGGCCGCGAGCTCCCCCAGCCCGCCCCGCCTGACCTCCTCGTACGTCTTGGTCAGCTCCCGGCACACGGCGGCCCGCCGCTCGGCGCCGAACACCTCGGCCATCGCGGCGAGCGTGTCGTCGAGCCGGTGCGGCGCCTCGAAGTAGACGAGCGTGCGCCGCTCCTCGGCGACTTCCCTGAGGCGCCCCAGCCGCTCCCCCGCCTTGCGCGGCAGGAACCCCTCGAAGCAGAACCGGTCGACGGGCAGCCCGGACAGCGCGAGCGCGGTGAGCACGGCGGACGGCCCGGGTACGGCGGTGACCCGGATGTCCTTCTCGACGGCCGCCGCGACCAGCCGGTACCCGGGGTCCGACACGGACGGCATCCCCGCGTCGGTCACCAGCAGCACCCGCGAGCCCTCCAGGAGCGCCTCGACCAGCTCGGGTGTGCGGGCCGACTCGTTGCCCTCGAAGTACGACACGACCCGTCCGGCCGGGTGTACGCCCAGCGCCTGGGTGAGGCGCTTGAGCCGCCGGGTGTCCTCGGCGGCGACCACGTCCGCGCCGGCCAGCTCCTCGGCGAGCCGGGGCGGGGCGTCCTTGACGTCGCCGATGGGGGTGCCTGCCAAAACAAGGGTTCCTGTCACGTTTCCATCCTCGCAGGGCCCATCCACGGGACTCCCACAGACGTGTTCCCTACGATGGCGCGGTGACCAGTACCGCCTCCTCCATGGACGCCCGGCAGGGCCAGGCACCGCACGAGCAGCGGCCGTCGTGGCAGCAGCGGCTGCGCCGATTCGGCTACTCGGCGACGCCCCGAAGCGACGTACGCGACCGGCTCGTGCCGCCGTATGTCCAGCCCAGCCCGCGGATGTGGCAGTTCCTCGGCGTCTCGCGCCCGCTCGCCGAGAGAATCGCGCGGTGGTCGGGCTGGGGCGGTCCGCTGCTGATCACACTGCTGGCCGGGGTGATGCGGTTCTGGAACCTGGGCAGCCCGAAGAAGGTGATATTCGACGAGACGTACTACGCCAAGGACGCGTGGGCGCTCGTCCACCGGGGCTTCGAGGTCAGCTGGGACAAGAAGGTCAACGACCTGATCATCTCGACCAACGGCGACGTGCCCGTCCCGACGGACGCGGCGTACGTCGTGCATCCGCCGGTCGGCAAGTACGTCATCGGGCTCGGCGAGCTGATGTTCGGGTTCAACCCGTTCGGCTGGCGCTTCATGACGGCGCTGCTCGGCACGCTCGCCGTCCTGATGCTGTGCCGCATCGGCCGCCGCATCTTCCGCTCGACCTTCCTCGGCTGCCTCGCCGGCGCGCTGATGGCGGTGGACGGACTGGCGTTCGTGATGGCGCGCACCTCGCTGCTCGACGGGGTGCTGATGTTCTTCGTCCTGGCGGCGTTCGGCTGCCTGGTCATCGACCGGGACCGGGCGCGCGCGAAACTTGCGGCCGCACTCCCGGCCGACCCCGACGGCCGGGTCCGCCCCGACGCGTACGTCGCGGAGACTCTCGGCCTGGGCCTGCGCCCGTATCGCTGGCTGGCCGGTCTGATGCTGGGCCTGGCCATCGGCACCAAGTGGAACGGCCTGTACTTCCTGGTCGCGTTCGGCCTGCTGACGGTGCTCTGGGATGTCGGCGCCCGCAAGGTCGCCGGTGCCCACCACCCGTACACGGCGGTCATCAAGCACGACCTGGGCTTCGCCTTCCTGGCGACGGTGCCGGTGGCGATCGTCACGTACATCGTGTCGTGGACGGGCTGGATCCTCTCGCCCACCGACGGCACCGGCGGCTACTACCGCGACTGGGCGACCGCCAACGGCCGCTCCAGCAGTTGGTCGTGGCTGTTCCCCGACTGGTGGCTGAGCCTGTGGCACTACGAGCACCAGGTGTACGAGTTCCACGTCGGCCTGTCGTCCCCGCACACCTACCAGTCCAACCCGTGGAGCTGGATCGTCGACGGCCGCCCGGTCTCGTACTTCTACGAGTCCCCGCTCCCCGGCAAGGACGGCTGCCCCGTCGACGCGGGCGAGAAGTGCGCGCGCGAGGTCCTGGCCATCGGCACCCCGCTGCTGTGGTGGGTGGCCGCGTTCGCACTCCTGTACATCCTGTGGCGCTGGGCCTTCCGCCGCGACTGGCGCGCCGGCGCGATCGCCTGCGGCGTGGCGGCGGGCTACCTCCCCTGGTTCCTCTACCAGGAACGCACGATCTTCTTCTTCTACGCCGTCGTCTTCCTCCCCTTCCTCTGCCTCGCCGTGACCATGCTCCTCGGCGCGATCATCGGCCCACCGGGCTCGAGCGACACCCGACGAGTGGTGGGCGCGGCGGGCGCGGGCGTCCTGGTACTGCTGATCGCCTGGAACTTCATCTACTTCTGGCCGATCTTCACCGGCACGGCGATCCCGGTCGACGACTGGCGGTCGCGGATGTGGCTCGATACGTGGGTCTAGCTGGGCGGATGACAGAAACGCAATCGATGCGGCATTTGGAACGGCACAAGACGATCAGTAGCGTTTTGATCACACAAGCGCACAGATTCACACACTGGCAGCACTCCATCGCCATGAGTGACTAGAACCGCCCTGTGAGCACATCATGGACTGACAAGCTCGTCGCCGGCGCCCAGGTGGCAACGACACTGATCGCCGCGACCACCTTGCTGGTGAGCGTCTACGGAGACATTCCCGACGGGCTTGGGACGGTGGTCATTCTGGCGCTCGGCGGAGCAACCGCCCTCTTCACGTGGGTGCGGGTCGATCCGGCTGCGCACCCCACACGTGCACGGGTGTTGTTGGCCGGGCTCGTAGGGGTGGTGTTCGTCACGGCTGCCGTCTTGGTATGGCCAGGCGTTTGGCCGAACGAGGAGGAGGCCTCTCCCAAAACCGCTGCAAGCAAAGTCGACGACCCGAAGGCGTCAGCGCGACAAATCAAAGTCACCAAGATGGGAGGCGAAGGCGTCAACCCGGGCGTCACGGTCAAGATCAATAGCTGCATCACCGTGTCGGGCACGGGAAAGATCCCCAGCGAGTACGGGCTCTGGGTGGCCAACACTTACGACGCCGACGGCACACCAAGCCTGGACGGGCTCTTCAACCTTCAGCGAGCGTCCCAGACCGAAGGGGAGACGGCCTGGCAGACCGCGAGGTTCGGCGTGGGCGGAGACGAAAACGACGAGGGCAAACCCTTCTGGATCTACGTGTTCCTCCTCCCTGCTTCCGCGGACAGCGCGCTGAGGAACCTCTCAGCAGGGGGCGCACCTGGCCTTAAGGCGCCCGTCACGGGCGCAACGGAGGTAGGCCGGTACGCAGTCGAGCGCAAGGCGAATCTCACCTGCCCATGGCAGAAGGAAGTGTGAGCGTCGCCCAGACGTAGCGGACGGCCCATCTCGACGACTGGCGGTCGCGGATGTGGATCGATACGTGGGTCCAGCCGGCGTAACAGGAGGGGGCGATGATCGTTCACCAAGTCATGAACGTAACCAAACGGACAATTGCCGTCATCGCTCTCGCCGGGGCGGCGGTCATGTCAACCTCCGCCATCGCCAGCGCCGATGCCTCCACCATCGCCGACTCCAAGGCCCCCACCTCGCCGCCCACCCACATGTCCCTGGTGTACCCGTACTCGGCCGCCTACCCGCCGGGCATCCTCCCCCTGGCGGCCGCTCCCGCAGTCGCCCTCCTCGGCGTCGCGCCCCTCGGCGTTCTCTGAGGATCGCCTCCCGCTGAGCGCTGCAGTCGGCCGGTCGGGCCGGGTGCGGCGCTCAGTCGTGTCTGATCGTCACCGCTGAAATGGCCGACAAGAGAAAACCCACCCACAGGCTTCCCTCACGCCACTTACAGTGCGGGAGACCGAAACGGGGAGGGGACCATGTCCAAGGGGGTCAAAGTCGCCGTCATAGGCGGCGTGTTCGCCGTGATGGTGGGCGGTGCCGGGTACGGCGCGTACAACATCATGTCCGCGCTGAACGGCGGCGGGGCGACGGGGGCCGCGGGGCCGGCGCCCGTCGCGTCCGGGCCGCCGAGTGCGGAGGAGGTCGAGGAGACCACGGCGAAGTTCTTCGCGGCCTGGGAGAAGGGACAGGCGGCGCGGGCGGCGGCGTACACGAACAACGACGCGGCAGCCGAGCGGGTGCTGACCTCCTATGGCGAGGACGCGCACATCAGCGGCGTGAAGATCACGCCGGGGAAGGGCAGCGGCGCCACCGTGCCCTTCAGCGTGAGCGCGAAGGTGTCGTTCGGCGGGAAGTCCAAGGCGCTCAACTACCGGAGCGAGCTCACCGTCGTCCGCGGGCGCACCACCGGGAAGGCCCTGGTCGACTGGCAACCCACCGTCATCCACCCGGAGTTGGAGCGGGACGACACCCTCGTCACCGGCGAGGCCGCGAGCCCGCCCATCGAGGCCGTCGACCGTGACGGCACCGTGCTGACGAAGGAGAAGTACCCCTCCCTCGGCCCCGTCCTGGACACCCTGCGCGACAAGTACGGCGACAAGGCCGGCGGCGAGCCCGGCATCGAGCTGTCGATACGGCACGCCGACGAGTCGCCGGACACCTCGCTGCTGACCCTCACCAAGGGCAGGCCCGGCAAGCTGGAGACCACACTCAGCGCGAGCGTGCAGGCCGCTGCCGAGAAGGCCGTCAAGCAGTACGCCCAGTCCTCGGTGGTGGCCCTCAAGCCGAGCACCGGCGAGGTGCTGGCCGTGGCGAACCACCGGGAGGACGCCTTCAACGCCGCCTTCGAAGGGCGCGTGGCCCCCGGCTCCACGATGAAGATCATCACCGCGGCGATGCTCATCGACAACGGCGTGACGACGATGAACGGCCCGGCGCCGTGTCCGAACACGGCGATGTGGCAGAGCCAGACCTTCAAGAACCTCACCGGCCTCGAGCCCGACGAGAGCGCGAACGCCACGCTCGCCGGCGGCTTCCTGCGCTCCTGCAACACGGCCTTCATCAAGCTCGTCGACGAGGAGCCGCTCACCGACGCCTCCTTGACGGCGGAGGCCGAGGAGCGGTTCGGGCTCGGCCGCGACTGGAAGACCGGCATCACCTCCTTCGACGGCAGCGTCCCCGCCTCCACCGGCCCGGACCGCGCGGCCAACGCGATCGGTCAGGGCCAGGTCCAGATGAACCCGCTGAACATGGCGTCGGTGACGGCGACCGCGATCACCGGCGAGTTCCGGCAGCCGTACCTGGTCCCGCGCGACCTCGACGACCGGCGGTTCGCCACCGCCAGGGGGCTGCCGTCGAGCACCGCCGCCCAGCTCAAGCAGATGATGCGGCTGACCGCGACCTCGGCCCAGGGCACCGCCGTGCGGGCCATGTCGGGGCTGAGCGGCGACATCGGCGCCAAGACCGGTTCCGCCGAGGTCGACGGAAAGGCCACCTCCGACAGCTGGTTCACCGGCTTCCGCGATGATGTGGCGGCCGCGGCCATGTCCCAGCAGGGCGGCCACGGCGGCGACGCGGCGGGGCCGATTGTCGCAGCCGTGCTACGAGCGTCCGGCTGAACTTATCCCCCGCGGGACGGGACCGTACTGTGGTCGGCGTCGTTGGTATGCGTGAGGTCGGCGGGGTGGCGGGGGCCCCTGGGATACGCGAGGGAACTGAAAGCAGTGGGTAACAGAAGGCGCGTCGCCGAGCGACGGAAGACCAACCCCGCCGTGCTCGGCGGCATGATCGCCGTTGTCGTCGGTGGCGCCGGGTTCGGCGTCTACGCCCTGTACGGCGGCGGCGCGGCGGCCGACAGCCGTACGCAGTCGACGTCGTCCTCCGCCGACCAGGAGGAGAAGCAGGTCAAGACCGGCCCGCTGTCGGCCGAAGAGGTCACCACCGCGGCCAAGACCTTCCTCACCGCCTGGCAGCAGGGCAAGGTGACCGAGGCGGCCGCCGCCACGGACGACGCCACGGCCGCCCGGTCCCTGCTGACCGGCTACACCAAGGATGCCCACATCACCGGCGTCACCCTCACCGAGGGCACCCGCACCGGCGCCAAGGTGCCCTTCACCGTGAAGGGAACGGTGTCGTACAAGGGCACCACCAAGCCGCTGACGTACGGCAGTTCACTGACCGTCGTCCGCCGGGCCGAGGACGGCAAGCCGCTCGTCGAGTGGCACTCCGCGGTCGTGCACCCCGACCTGAAGGACGGCGACACCCTCGTCACCGGCGAGTCCGGCACCCCGCCGGTCAAGGCACTCGACCGGGACGGCGGCGAGCTGACGGAGAAGGAGTACCCGTCGCTGGGCTCGGTGCTGGACGGGCTGCGCGAGAAGTACGGCGAGAAGGCCGGCGGCAAGGCGGGCATCGAGCTCCAGGTGATCCGGGGCAAGGAGTCCAAGAAGGCCGAACTGTCCGACAAGACCCTGCTGGAGCTGAGCAAGGGCACGCCGGGCACGGTGAAGACGACGCTGAGCCCGACCCTGCAGGCCGCCGCGGAGAAGCAGGTGGCCGCGAAGACCAAGGCCTCGGTCGTCGTGCTGCGTCCGTCGACCGGCGAGATCCTCGCGGTCGCCAACTCCTCGCACGGCTTCAACACGGCCTTCCAGGGCTCCCTCGCCCCCGGCTCCACGATGAAGGTCATCACCTCGTCGCTGCTGATCGAGAAGGGCCTCGCGTCGGCGGACAAGCAGCACCCCTGCCCGAAGTACTTCACGTACGGCCACTGGAAGTTCCAGAACGACGACAAGTTCGAGATCAAGGACGGCACCTTCAAGGCGAGCTTCGCCCGCTCCTGCAACACGGCCTTCATCAGCCAGGCCCCGGAGCTGGACAACGACAGCCTGACCAAGCAGGCCCAGCAGGTCTTCGGCCTGTCCCTGAACAACTGGTCCGTCGGCGTCCCGACCTTCGACGGCGCCGTCCCGGTCCAGTCCCAGGCCCAGATGGCGGCCTCGCTCATCGGCCAGGGCGGCGTGCGGATGAACCCGCTGAACATGGCTTCGGTCTCGGCGACGGTGAAGACGGGCACCTTCAAGCAGCCCTACCTGGTGGCCCCGACGGTCGACAACCGCACCCTCGCCACCGCCTCGCGCACCATGTCGGCGTCCACGCTCTCGCAGCTGCGGGAACTGATGGCCTACACGGCGGCCTACGGCACGGCGGCCGAGGCGATGTCCGGAGTCACCGGCGATGTCGGCGCCAAGACCGGCTCGGCGGAGGTCGACGGCCAGAAGAAGCCGAACGGCTGGTTCACCGCGTACCGGGGCGATCTGGCGGCAGCGGGCGTGGTCCAGGCGGCCGGCCACGGCGGCGAGACGGCGGGCCCGATCGTGGCGGCGCTGCTGAAGACGGGCGGCTAGGCCGAGCTAGGCCCTGTCGTTTGGATCATCCCGGCGTCGCGGGCCCTGGCACGCACTCCCCCACTGCCTTAAGGGCGTGGGGGGGGACCCCCAGCGGCGTTGTCGTCGGTCGCCGACGCTCCGCGTCGACTCCCTCCTCCGCCTTGCAGCTGCACGCTCCCCCACGCTCGAACCGGCTC
>NZ_JOFS01000038.1 GCF_000719285.1 Streptomyces bicolor
ACGTGCTACGACCCCACGATCCACCAAACCAACAGCAAGACCAGAAACACGGACAGCGCACCCCAGCCTGCCTAGAGGTTGACTCAGGGAACTCATGCCGCACGCTCCTCGGTGAGTCGCAGGAACGCGTCGTCGAGGGTGGGGGGTTGGATGCTCACATCGAGCAACGGCACGCCCGCCGCGTCCAGTTCGCGCACCAGGCGGGGCAGCGTGAGCGTGGCGTCCCGGGTGACCGCGCCGACGGCGCGCCGCTCGTGGTCGAACGACGGTTCCGCTCCGGTGAGTTGATCCAGCACGGCCGCGGTCCTCCTCATGTCGTCGGCGTCGGTGACGACGACCTCGACGTGCGCACCGATGACCGCCTTGAACTGGGCCGGTGAACCCGTGTGCGCGACCCGCCCCCGGTCCAGCAGGGCGATGTCGTCGGCGAGTTGGTCGGCCTCCTCCAGGTACTGCGTGGTCAGCAGCACGGTGGTGCCCTCGGAGGTCAGCTCCCGTACGGCGTCCCAGATCCGGTTGCGGCTGGCGGGGTCCAGACCGGTCGTGGGCTCGTCGAGGAACAGCACGTCGGGGCGGCGGACGAGACTCGCCGCCAGGTCGAGCCGGCGCCGCATGCCGCCCGAGTAGGTGGACGCCGGCCGGTCGGCCGCCTCGGTCAGGCCGAAACGGTCCAGGAGCTCGCCGGCCCGCTCGGCCGGCCCGCGCACCCGGTGCAGCCGGGCGAACAGCCGGAGGTTCTCGCGTCCGGTGAGGTCGCCGTCGACCGAGGCGTACTGGCCGGTGACGCCGATGCGGCGGCGCACGGCCGCCGGCTCCCGGAGCAGGTCGTGCCCGGCGACACGTGCCGAGCCCGCGTCCGGACGCAGGAGGGTGGTGAGGAGCCTCAACGCCGTGGTCTTCCCGGCGCCGTTGGGCCCGAGGAGTCCGCACACGGTGCCCTGCGCGACGGCCAGATCGAGCCCGCGCAAAGCATGGACCTCGCCGAATCGCTTCTCCAGACCTTCACTAAGTACAGCGTACGTAGAAGTCATGTCCCGACCATAGCGCACTACGTACGCTGTACGTAACTAGGATGGTGGTCGAGGTGATGATCGATGGCGGGCAGGACGGCCGAACCCGGAGTGATCTGGGCGCGACCCGAGCGGACCGGGCGTGGGCCGAAACCGGCGTTCACCCGGGCCGACATCGCGGCCGTGGCCGTGCGGCTGGCGGACGCCGGGGGCCTTGACGCGGTCTCCATGCGGCATGTCGCGGGCGAGCTGGGGTGCGGGACGATGTCGCTGTACAACTACGTCCCCCGCAAGGAGGACCTGTACGAGCTGATGGTGGACGCGGTCAGCGCGGAGCACGAGGTGTGGGAGCCGGGCGGGGACTGGCGGGCGGACATGCGCCGGGTCGCCGGGCAGACGCGGGCGCTGATGCACCGGCATCCGTGGCTGACGCGGCTGATGTCACCGATCTACGGGTTCTCTCCGAACGCCCTGCGGTATCTGGAGCACTGTCTGGCCTGCCTGGATCCGCTGGAGACGACCTACGGCATGAAGATGCAGCTCGTCGGGATGCTGAACGGATGTGTGACCTCGTACGTCGCGACCGAGCTGGCCACCGCCGAGCGGACGCGGTCGTTGCCGTGGTCGGCGGAGGAGGAGAACGCGGTGCGGATCGCGTATCTCGGGAGTCAGGTGGCTACCGGGGCGTATCCGAGGATGGCGGCGGCGTTCGCGGAGGATCAGGGGCCGATCGATCTGGACGCGGCCTTCGAGTTGATGGTGAGCCGGATGCTCGACGCCTTTGAGCCCAGGAACTAGACCAGCGCGAACTGGCCTTCCGGGCCTTCCTCGTGGTGGTCCAAGACCGATGCCGGGCGGCGGGCGGACTCCGGTGCCGGGAGGACTCCTGCCTCGCGCAGCTCCGCTGTCGTGATCGGATCCTTCACCGTCAACTCGTCCCGCTGCGGCCGTAGTTCCGCCAGCAACGCGAGGACCGTGATCAGTTCCAGTAGCTCCGACGTCCATGCCTGCTGCCAGGTTGCCGGGCGGATCGCCGACAGAGTGCCTGCCTCCGGGGCTGTCGTGCGCGTGGTGAACCACTGCTCCAGGACCCGTACTCCGCCCACCTCGAAGTCCCACGCTTCCTGCGGCACGGGGGAGATGCGGCCCTCGTCGAGGTGGAGGGTCTCCTCGTCGCGGTCGTAGTCGAGGGTCAGCGGGCGGGTCGGGAGCGGGGCGCGGACGTAGGGGCGGCGGCCGCCCGGGAGCTTGGGGCGGTTGCCGTCGCGGCGCATCAGCCAGAGCATGCGGTGGCCCAACTCGACGCCCTGTGACCACAGTTCGGAGTCGTCGGTGAGGGGCACGGTGAGGTCGGGGCGGGTCGCTGCCAGGATCCAGGCGAGGACGTCGACCGGTGCGGGGGCGTGGCCCAGCCGGGCGGCCAGGTGCCGCAGCAGGCCCGGGGCGAGATTGGGTTCCTCGGCGCCGGGGCGGCGGTAGAGGGGGCGGACGCGGCCCGGGCGGAGCAGCGGGAGCAGCGATGTCGCCAGCAGGGCGGAGTCGGGCGTCTCCAGGACGAAGATCTGGTGCTCGTCCGCCACCCGCCACAGCTCGGGGCGGGCGGCGTCGATCAGACGGTGGTCGGGGATCAGCCACTGCTCGTCGAAGGGGGCCAGCAGGACGCGTACCGGCTCAGGGCAGGGGCCCGAGGCGCGGAGCAGCTTCTCGGTGCCGGTGGACTGGCCGGGCAACTGCCCGACCGCCGAGTGCAGGGTCCGCGAGCGCGTCGGCTCCAGCAGGGCCTCCCGGTCGGGGCCCTCGGCCTTCACGAGTGCGTCCCAGCGGGCCTTCAGGGACGCCGCGTCGGGGCCCGTCGGCCACGCCCGGCCCAGCCGCGGCGGTGCGACGGACCACGGCATGAGGTCCGCGAGCAGCGGAGCGTCGTCGTGCGTCACGCTGGGCATCGTACGACCTGGGTGCGACACCGGGGTCAGTTGGCCTCCAGGGTCACCGTGAAGGAGAAGCGGTCGCCCCGGTAGTGGATGACCGCCGCGTCGAGAACCCGGCCGTCCGTGTCGTAGGTCACGCCCGTGTAGTGCAGGATCGGGCTCAGCAGCGGGACTTGGAGCAACCGTGCCGTCTCCGGGTCGGCCAGGCGGGCCTCGACCGTGTCCGTGATGCGGCTGATGTCCGCCCCGACGGAGTCCCGCAGCACCTTGGTCATCGGCCAGCGGACCAGGTCGTCCAGGTCGATGCGCGCGGCCAGTTCGGGGCGCACGTAGTTGCGGGCGTGGTTGGTCGGCTCGCCCGTCTTCTCGTCGCTGCGCAGGCGGTGATACGTCGCCACCTCGTCGACGTCCGGGAAGTACTCCGCGAGTTCGGCCGGCACCGGCGCGTGGCCGTGGTCCAGCAGCTCGGTCGTCATGCCGGACTGCTGTGCCACGATCGCGTCCACCGAGCCGAGCAGCCGCACGGGGGCACCCCGGCGGGCGTCCGGCTCGATGAACGTGCCGCGTCTGCGGTGGCGCGTGATCAGGCCCTCGTCCTCCAGCTCCTTCAGCGCCTGCCGCATGGTCAGCACGCTCACGCCGTAGTGCTCCGCCAGTTGCTCCTCGGTGGGCAGGCGCAGCGGGTCGTGCGGGTGGCGGCCCAGTATCGAGGCGCGCAGCGACTGCGACACCTGGTACCAGAGCGGCAGCTTGCGGTTCAGGACGATCGAGTCCGGGGCGAAGGAGGTCACGGGCTATCCGTACCTTTCGCGGATCGGTCAGTGCAACGGGCGGAAGTGGCGCTCCAGGCCCTGCCAGACGTCGTCGTAGCGTCGCTGCAGGTGCTTCGCCCCTGCGGCCTGCGGGGTCAGCGTCACCGGCCAGCGGGTCTCGAACATGAAGGCCAGGCCGTCGTCGATCCGCTGCGGCCTCAGCTCCGCCGCGCTCGCGCGGTCGAACGTCTCCCGGTCCGGTCCGTGCGCCGACATCATGTTGTGCAGCGAGCCGCCGCCCGGCACGAAACCCTCCGCTTTCGCGTCGTAGGCGCCCTCGATGAGGCCCATGTACTCGCTCATCACGTTCCGGTGGAAGTACGGCGGCCGGAAGGTGTCCTCGCCCACCAGCCAGCGTGGGGCGAACACGACGAAGTCGACGCCCGCGAGGCCCGGCGTGTCCGACGGGGACGTCAGCACCGTGAAGATCGACGGGTCGGGGTGGTCGTAGGAGATCGTGCCGATCACATTGAAGCGGCGAAGGTCGTAGACGTACGGCACATGGTTGCCGTGCCAGGCGACCACGTCGAGCGGTGAGTGGTCGTACGTGGCCGTCCAGAGGTTGCCGCAGAACTTGTTCACCACCTCCACCGGGCCCTCGACCTCCTCGTACGCCGCCACGGGCGCCATGAAGTCCCGCGCGTTAGCCAGGCCGTTGGCGCCGATCGGCCCGAGGTCGGGGAGGTGGAAGGGCGCCCCGTAGTTCTCGCACACATAACCGCGCGCGGAAGCATCCAGCAGCTCCACACGGAAGCGCACCCCACGCGGAATCAGTGCGACATGTGCCGGCTCTACATGCAGCAGCCCGAACTCCGTGTGCAGCAGCAGTCCGCCGTGCTCCGGCACGATCAGCAGCTCGCCGTCGGCGTCGCTGAAGACGCGGGCCATCGAGGAGTTGGCGTGGTACAGGTGCACGGCCATGCCGGCGCGCTGGGTCGCGTCGCCGTTGCCGCCCAGGGTCCACAGACCCGCGAGGAAATCGGTCCCGGGTGCGGGCTCGGGCAGGGGGTTCCAGCGCAGGCGGTTGGGGTCGGGCACCGACTCGGTGAAGGGGGCCGTACGGATCGCGCCGTTGTCCGTGCGGGTGAACTCCGGGTGCGCGGCCGACGGGCGGATGCGGTACAGCCACGAGCGGCGGTTGTGGGCCCTCGGCTCGGTGAAGGCCGTACCGCTCAACTGCTCCGCGTACAGGCCCAGCGGGGCCCGCTGCGGTGAGTTGCGGCCCTCGGGGAGGGCGCCGGGCACCGCCTCCGAGGTGTGCTCGTTGCCGAAACCGGAGAGGTAGGTCAGCCCTTCCGCGGTCTTCCGCGCTCGCCCACGCTCGAACACGCTCGCGTGGGAGGTGCCCCCATCGCTCATGATCGCTCCCTCGAGTATCTGATTCCTATGCTTCACCGTAGGATTGCGGTTGTCCGGGCGCAAGAGATCGGCCGGACCTCCTCTGGAGGGACGACCAGAACCAGACTTCAGGGGGATCCGACTGTCGGACCGGTGTTCTAGTCTCCCGGTCATGTCGTGGACGCGGACCCTGCTCGCCGCGCTCGCGGTCTGTGTCCTGCTGCTGACCGGAACCGCGGGCTGCGGGGCCGGTGATGCGCGGGAACAGGGCGAGAACGGGGTGTCGTCCTCCCCGGTGGGCGAGGTCCTCGACGAAACCGACGACGCGGGGCGGCACTACCGCGAGGTGGACGAGGGCGACGCCCCCGAGGTCGGCATAGAGGTGCAGCCGGATCCGGTCGGCCACGGCAGCTGGGACGTACGGCTGACCCTGCGCGGCTTCCGCCTCTCGCCCGTCGGCACGCAGGCGCGGGCGGTGGCCGGCCGCGGGCTGGCGTACCTCTTCGTGGACGGCCGGCTCGTCACCAGGCTGCGTGCCCCCGAGTGCCGCCTCGCGCCGGGGCTCGTCCCGCGCGGCACGCACCAGGTCACCGTGCGGCTGTACGCCGACGACGGCACGGTGTGGGCAGTGGACGGCGACCCCGTGGAGAGCACGGCCGCCCTCACGGCGTCGGAGGCGGAGACGACCGCGACGCCGACGTCGAGTGCGTCCCCCACGGCACTGAGTGCGCCCGGTGCCCGCTCCCGTACCGGGGGGCAGGGTTCACCGGATCGAGCCGGAAAGGCATCATGAACACCGTGCCCCACCCAGCATCGCTTCGCCGGGCGCCCGTGCAGCGGCGCAGTGCCGAACGGCTCACCAGGATTCTCGACGCGTGCGCCGACCTCCTCGACGAGGTCGGCTACGACGACCTGAGCACCCGGGCCGTCGCCCAGCGTGCCGGCGTCCCCATCGGCTCGGTCTACCGCTTCTTCGGCAACAAGCGGCAGATGGCCGACGCCCTCGCCCAGCGCAACCTCGAGCGCTTCACCGCCCGCGTCACCGAGCGCCTCAAGGAGAGGGGGGACGGAGGCTGGCGGGCGGCCATGGACGTCGTACTCGACGAGTACCTGGCCATGAAGCGGACCGCGCCCGGCTTCTCCCTCGTCGACTTCGGCAACCAGATCCCGGTCGGCGCGCGCAGCGAACCCAACCACCGTGTCGCCGACCGGCTCACCGAACTGCTCTCCGGCTACCTCGAGCGCGAGCCGGACGACGATCTGCGCCGCACCTTCCTCATCGCCGTCGAGACCGCCGACACGCTCGTCCATCTCGCCTTCCGGATGGCACCGGAGGGCGACGAGCGGATCATCGAGGAGGCGCGGGAGATGCTGCGGGCGTATCTGGCACGAGTGCTGGACGCTCCGCGGGAGGTGCCGCGGTAGGCCGTCTGTCGTCCGCGGGCCTGTTGTGGCCGGTCGCTCCCCCAAGCTCTCGGCTTCGCTCGAGCAGGGGGGACCCCCATCGCGGCGGAGCCGCATATTCAAACAGCCTCGCGCCCCTTTGAGGCGCGAGGGCTCCCCACCGTCCATACCGGTCGGTATGCTCGGTCCCGAAATCGCGTCACCGCCGCCGCCACCTCGGGAGGACCCGTGTCCCGCACCGCACTGCGCATCTGCCCCCTGTGCGAGGCCACCTGCGGCCTGACCCTCACCATCGAGGGAACCCAGGTCACCGGTGCCCGCGGCGATCGCGACGACGTGTTCAGCCAAGGGTTCATCTGCCCCAAGGGCGCCTCCTTCGGCGCCGTGGACGGTGATCCGGACCGGCTGCGCACCCCGCTCGTGCGCAGGGACGGCGAACTGCGCGAGGCCACCTGGGAGGAGGCCTTCGACGCGGTGGCCGCCGGGATCCGGCCCGTCATCGAGCGGTACGGGCCCAACTCGGTGGGCGTGGTCCTCGGCAACCCCAACGTGCACACCATGGCCGGCGCCCTCTACCCGCCGGTGTTGCTCGCCGGACTGCGCACCCGCAGCATCTTCACCGCATCCACCGTCGACCAGATGCCCAAGCACGTCTCCAGCGGACTGCTCTTCGGTGACGCCCACGCGATCCCCGTACCCGACCTCGACCACACCGACCACCTGCTGCTGATCGGCGCCAACCCGCTGGAGTCCAACGGCAGCCTGTGCACCGCGCCCGACTTCCCGGGCAAGCTCAAGGCGCTCAAGGCCCGCGGCGGCACCCTCACCGTCATCGACCCGCGCCGCACCCGCACCGCCAAACTCGCCGACCGGCACCTCGCCATCCGCCCCGGGACGGATGCGCTGCTCCTCGCAGCGATGGCGTATGTGCTCTTCGAAGAAGACCTGGTGGACACCGGCGAGCTGGCCCCGCATCTCCTCGGGTTGGACGAACTCCGCGCGGAAGTAAGGGACTTCACCCCCGAGGCCGTGGCCGCCGCCTGTGACATCGACGCCGGCACCATCCGCACCCTCGCCCGCGAACTCGCCGCCGCGCCCACCGCCGCCGTCTACGCCCGCATCGGCAGCTGCACCGTCCCGCACGGCACCCTCGCCAGCTGGCTGGTCGACGTACTGAACATCCTGACCGGCAACCTCGACCGCCCCGGCGGCGCCCTCTTCCCGCAGGCGGCCACCGACAGGACACCCCGCCCCGCCGGGCCCAGCCACGGTTTCGCGCTCGGGCGCTGGCACTCCAGGGTCAGCCGCCACCCCGAGGCCAAGGGCGAGCTGCCGATCTCCGCGCTGGCCGAGGAGATCGACACCGCGACCGAGGAGGGCGAGCCGGTCCGGGCCGTCATCGCGGTCGCCGCCAACCCCGTCCTGTCGGTGCCCGACGGCGACCGGCTCGACAAGGCCCTCGACTCGCTCGACTTCATGGTCAGCGTCGACCCCTACCTCAACGAGACCTCGCGCCACGCCCACGTCGTACTGCCGCCGCCCCCGCCCTCGCAGAGCCCGCACCACGACTTCGCCTTCAACACCCTCGCGGTGCGCAACCAGGTCCGCTACAGCCGGCCCGCCGTCCCACTGGAGCCCGGCCGCATGGCCGAGACGGAGATCCTGGCCCGGCTGATCCTCGCCGCGACCGGCATGCATGGCGCCGACCCGTCGGCCGTCGACGACCTGGTCATCGGGCAGACCCTCGGCAAGTCGGTGCAGGAAGCGCACTCCCCGGTGCACGGCCGCGACCCGCAGGAGCTCGCCGCGCAGCTCCACGGTGACACCGGCCCCGAGCGCCGGCTCGACATGATGCTGCGCCTCGGCCCTTACGGTGACGGCTTCGGCGTACGGCCGGACGGGCTGAACCTGGAGCGGCTGCTGGCGTATCCGCACGGCATCGACCTCGGCCCGCTCCGCCCCCGGCTGCCGCAGCCGCTGAAGACGCCGAGCGGCAAGGTCGAGCTGCTGCCGCGGCCGATCGTCGACGATCTGCCGCGCCTGAGGCAGGCCCTGCACGAGCGTCCCGAGGGGCTCGTCCTCGTCGGGCGCCGGCATCTGCGGTCCAACAACAGCTGGATGCACAACGTCCCCGCCCTCACCGGCGGGACCAACCGATGCACCCTGCACATCCACCCGGAGGACGCCGAACGGCTCGGCGTCGCGAACGGGGCGCCGGTGCGGATCAAGGGCGCCGGGGGAGAGGTCACCGCCCCGGCGGAGGTCACCGACGGCGTGCGTCCCGGCGTCGTCAGCCTGCCGCACGGCTGGGGCCACGACCGGCCCGGCACCCGGCTGAACCATGCGCTGAAAGAGCCCGGCGTCAACGTCAACCAGCTCCTCGACGGCAGCCTGCTCGACCCGCTGTCGGGCAACGCGGTCCTCAACGGGGTGTCCGTCGAGGTGGTACCGGTGGCCGAAAGGATCACGCCTCTGACCTGAGCAAAGCGCTGACCTGGAGTTTTGCGCTTATTGCTCGCGTGTCAACGTCTTGTTAACGTCGCTTGACGGGACCTAACGTCAACGCACCGCCGGCCCTGGTGGGTCGTTCAAGGGCGAACGTTAGGTATCCACTCATGCTGACCATCCTTGGCTTCGCCATGATCGCGACCTTCCTGGTCCTGATCATGATGAAGAAGATGTCGCCGATCGCGGCGCTCGTGCTGATTCCGGCTTTGTTCTGCGTGTTCGTCGGAAAGGGCGCCAAACTCGGTGACTACGTCATCGACGGCGTCACCAGCCTCGCCCCCACGGCGGCGATGCTGATGTTCGCGATCGTCTACTTCGGAGTGATGATCGATGTCGGCCTCTTCGACCCGATCGTCCGGGGGATCCTGAAGTTCGCCAAGGCCGACCCGATGCGGATCGTCGTCGGCACGGCGATCCTCGCCGCGATCGTCTCGCTCGACGGCGACGGCTCGACCACCTTCATGATCACGGTCTCGGCGATGTACCCGCTTTACAAGCGCCTGAAGATGAGCCTGGTCGTGATGACCGGTGTCGCCGCCATGGCCAACGGCGTGATGAACACCCTGCCGTGGGGCGGCCCGACCGCCCGTGCCGCCACCGCGCTCAAGCTCGACGCCAGCGAGATCTTCGTCCCGATGATCCCGGCCCTGCTCGTCGGCCTGCTGGCCGTCTTCGTCCTCTCGTACTTCCTCGGCCTGCGCGAGCGCAAGCGCCTGGGTGTGCTGACGCTCGACGAGGTCCTGGTGGAGGAGAAGGTCGAGGAGAAGGAGTCCGAGACGGTTCTCGTGGGTGCCGGCGGCTCCGGTGACCCGAAGACCCCCGTGACCACCGGCGGCACCGGCTCCGGCACCGACGCGGAGGACGGCGAGGAGGAGCGTTTCGCGGTCCTCGACCCGAACCGCGCCACCCTGCGCCCCAAGCTGTACTGGTTCAACGCGCTGGTCACGGCAACCCTGCTGACCGCCATGATCATGGAGTGGCTGCCGATCCCGGTGCTGTTCCTGCTGGGCGCCGCCCTCGTGCTCACCGTGAACTTCCCGCACATCCCGGACCAGAAGGCCCGCCTCGCCGCCCACGCCGACAACGTCCTCAACGTCTCCGGCATGGTCTTCGCCGCCGCCGTCTTCACCGGCGTCCTCCAGGGCACCGGCATGGTCGACCACATGGCCCGCTGGATGGTGGACGTCATCCCCGAGGGCATGGGCCCGCACATGGCCCTGGTCACCGGTCTGCTGAGCCTCCCGCTCACCTACTTCATGTCCAACGACGGCTTCTACTTCGGTGTCCTTCCGGTGCTCGCCGAGGCCGGTGCCGCCCACGGTGTCTCCCCGCTGGAGATGGCCCGCGCCTCCCTGGTCGGCCAGCCGCTGCACATGTCGAGCCCGCTCGTTCCTGCCGTGTACGTCCTGGTCGGCATGGCCAAGGTGGAGTTCGGAGACCACACCAAGTTCGTCGTGAAGTGGGCCGCCCTCACATGCCTCGTCATCCTCGGGGCAGGGATGCTCTTCGGAATCATCTGACCTTTCCACGGAGGATCTGATCATGGCGCCCGGTGGGAACCGCGGCTGGCTGCTCCGCCTCGTCATCGCCTTCAGCTTCGCGCAGGGGGCGGTGTCGATGGCCCGGCCCGCCGTCTCCTACCGGGCGCTGGCGTTGGGTGCGGACGAGCGGGCGATCGGCGTGATCGCGGGCGTGTACGCCCTGCTCCCGCTGTTCGCCGCGGTCCCGCTGGGCCGCCGTACCGACCACGGCCGCTGCGCGCCGCTGCTGCCCGTCGGAGTCGTCCTCATCTCGGGCGGCTGCGCGATGAGCGGCCTCGCGGACACCCTCTGGGCGATGGCGGTCTGGAGCGGGGTGATGGGCCTCGGCCACCTCTGCTTCGTCATCGGCGCCCAGTCGCTGGTCGCCCGCCAGTCCGCCCCGCACGAACAGGACCGCAACTTCGGCCACTTCACCATCGGCGCCTCCCTCGGCCAGCTGGTCGGCCCGATCGCCGCGGGCGCGCTGATCGGCGGCCGGGACATGGCGGGCACCAGCGCCCTCGCCCTGGTGGTGGCGGGGGCGGGCGGCGCGGTCGCGCTCACCTCGCTGTGGCGCATAGAGAGCCGTACGACGGCCAAGTCCCGTGAGGAACAAGGCGGACGCGTGGCCGTACGGCGCATACTGCGCGCCCGCGGTGTGCCCGCCGGCATCTTCATCAGCCTCGCCGTGCTGTCCGCGACCGACATCCTCACCGCCTACCTCCCGGTGGTCGGTGAGCACCGGGGCATCGCGCCGTCCGTGATCGGCCTCCTGCTCAGCCTGCGCGCGGCGGCCACCATCGCGTGCCGCCTGGTCCTGACGCCCCTGCTGCGGCTGCTCGGCCGCACCACGCTGCTGACGGTGACGTGTCTGCTGGCCGCCCTGCTGTGCGCCGGGATCGCGCTGCCGGTGCCCGTGTGGGCGCTGGCCCTGATGCTGGCGGTGCTGGGCTTCTGCCTCGGTGTCGGACAGCCGCTGTCCATGACGACGGTCGTCCAGGCCGCCCCTGAGGGCGCCCGGTCCACCGCCCTCGCCCTGCGCCTGACCGGCAACCGCCTCGGCCAGGTCGCCGCCCCGGCGTCGGCGGGCCTGGTCGCGGGCGTCGCGGGGGCGGCGGCGCCGTTCCTGATGCTGGCGGCGTTGCTGCTGCTGTCGGCGGGGGTCGCGGTGCGCACGCCGAAGCGGCCCGGAGGGCCCGGAACGGACACCACGGAGCGGCCGAAGCGTCCCGGACTGCGCCGGACGAGCGAAATCTGACGACGCGCCGGACGTCGTGCGGCGCGTCGCGGTGCGCGTGACGGAGAGTCAGGCGAAAGAACGATTTGTATGAAAATCGTCTGATTCGAGGAGCGTGTATGCCCACCCTGACACCCTCACGTACCTTCCGCGCCCGCGCGGGCGCCACAGTCGTCCTCACCGCCCTCGCCGCGGCCGGTATGTCGTGGGTGGCGGCGCCGACCGCGTCGGCCCAAGGGGAGAACGGCGACATCCGGATCCACCGCGAGGGCGTGCCCTTCGGGGTCCCGAAGGACGACGCGGTGGTCTGCCGGTTCTACCTGGACGCCGTCAACTTCGACATCCTCGCGTCGATCACCTACACCATCTCGCCGCAGCCTCCGCTGCCCACCGGTGCCACCGTCACCGGCGCCATTCAACTCGCCGGGGGTGCCGGGCACAGTGATGTGCTGGGGCTCGCGGAAGGGCAGTACAAGCTCACCTGGGTCGTGACGGGCATCCCCCCGAGGGAGAAGGTCTTCCGCGTCAGGTGCCACGACGACCGACGGGACGGCGACGGCAGGGGGGACGGCCGGGGTGACGGCAGGGGTGACGGCAGGGGTGACGGCAGGGAGGACGGCAGGGAGGACGGTCCGCGCGGGCGGATCGAGGACAACGAGCGGGGCGAGGAAGGCTGGGGGCGCGGTGACGACCACGGTCCGAGGGGCGGTGTGCACGCGGGCGGTGGCGGGCTCGTCGACACCGTGGCCGCGTACGCGCCGGTGGCGGGCGCGGCGGTGGTGGGCCTGACAGCGGTCGGCGGCACCGTGTACTTCCGGAGGACCCGCCGGCAGCCCGATGGTGCCGCGTAGGCGCAGACGCAGGCCCTGGTACCGGACCCGCGCCTACCGCCTCGCCAGGACGGCCGTGCTGACGGTGGTCCTCGTGACGGTGGTGGTCCGGTGCGGGGGCGACCACGACGCGATCGCGCCGGACGGACCCGACGGACGGCATGCCGTGGCGGCCGCCGAGCCCACACCCCCGCCCCGCCCGCTGCCGCGCTCGCGGCCGACGTCCGTCCGCATCCCGTCCCTGGGCATCGACGCCCCGATCACCGGCATCGGTCTCACCGGCAGCCGGGAGTTGGAGACGCCGCCGGTCGACGACCCGAATCTCATCGGCTGGTACCGGGGCGGTGCCACGCCCGGTGAGCGGGGCGTCGCGATCGCCGTGGGCCACCGTGACACGACAACCGGCCGTGCCGTCTTCGCCGGACTCGCCTCGGTGAAGCGCGGCAAGAAGATCGAGGCGCGGCGCGAGGACGGCCGTACGGCCGTCTACACCGTGGACCGGGTCAAGGTCTACGACAAGGCGAACTTCCCCGACAAGGAGGTCTACGGCCCGACCCGGCGCCCGGAGATCCGCGTGCTCACCTGCGGCGGCCTCTTCGACCGACAGAACGGATACACCAGCAACGTGGTGGTCTTCGCCCACCTGACCGCGACGAAGTGACCGATGCCCTGACCGCGGCGAAGTGACCGATGTCTTCCCCACTCCGGGTACATTCCGTTAACTTCCGTGACTCACAGGCCCCGTACGACCCGCACGGGGCCTTCGGACCCACGGAGCAGCGGCGCTCCGGCCGGCCCCCGGGGGCAGCAGTCATGACACGCGCCATCTCCCTGCACGACGTGAGCAAGTCCTACACACGAGGTGTCCGCGTCGTGGACCGGCTCTCGTTGGACATCGAGCCCGGCGAGTTCCTCGTCCTCCTCGGGCCCTCCGGGTGCGGCAAGTCCACCGTGCTCAGAATGATCGCCGGACTGGAGGAGATCGACGAGGGCGAGCTGCTGCTGGACGGCGAGTACGCCAACGACCTGCTGCCCGCCGACCGGCAGATGGCGATGGTCTTCCAGAACTTCGCCCTCTACCCGAGCATGACCAGCCGCGACAACATAGGTTTCCCGCTGCGCATCGAGTCGCCCGGCGCGGACCCGCGCCCCCGCGTGGACGCCACCGCCCGCATGCTGGGCATCGAGGACCTCCTCGACCGCTTCCCCGCCCAGCTCTCCGGCGGCGAACGCCAGCGCGTCGCCATGGGCCGGGCCATCGCCCGCCACCCCGCCGCGTTCCTGATGGACGAGCCGCTGTCCAACCTCGACGCCAAGCTCCGCAACCACCTGCGCGCCGAAATCTCCGGCCTCACCCGGAAGCTGGGCGTCACCACGGTCTACGTCACCCATGACCAGGCCGAGGCGATGTCGCTCGGCGACCGGGTCGCCGTCCTGCGCGGCGGCGTCCTGCAGCAGGTCGGCACCCCGCGCTCGGTGTACGCCCTGCCCCGCAACGTCTTCATCGCCGCCTTCATCGGCACCCCGCGCATCAACCTCCTGCGCGGCGTCGTACGCGCCCCGCTCGACGGGGCGATGACCATCAGTCTCGGCAAGCAGTACCTCAGGCTGCCCGAACCCCTGTGCCTGGACCACCAGTTACTGCGCGTGCAGCAGGGCCGCGAGGTCATCGTGGGCCTGCGCTCGGAGGCGATCCGCATCGCCAAGCCCGCCGCCGCCCGCCCCGGCGAGGTGCACATCACCGGCCTGGTCGAGCATGTGGAGTTCCAGGGCCACGAGGTCCTCGTCCACTTCAACACCGGCTCCCGTCCGGCCCTCGTACCGGAACTGGAGGCCCCGCGTCCGGCCGCCCGCCCCACGCGCCGCCGTCGACGCGAGGGCGGCACGGTCCTGAATCGCCTCAGGGAACGCGCGGGCGCCCTGCGAGCCGGCCCGGTGGTGGCCCTCGACGACCCGGCCGACACCGGGTCCGAGCAGGCACCGCCCGAGGGCCGCCTCCCCGGCGATCTCATCGTCCGCACCACGCCCGACATCGAACTCCGGCACGGCATGCACGTCCCGCTCCTCGTCGACCTCGCCCATCTGTTCGTCTTCGACCAGCACGGCGACCGCATCTGCCCGGCCCCGGACCGGCTGCCGGATCTGGAGGAGTGACAGGGGCTCCGCCGGTGAGGCCAGGATGGGAAGTGCCGCATATCGAGACAGCCCGCGCCCCTTCAGGGCGCTGCCGAATCGCACGTCAATGCGAGACGCGCGTCGGCTTCTGATGTCATGGGGTGGCTGGCGCACAAAAACTAACGCCGCTAGTTTGTGAGCCGGACGACGACAGCCGTACCACGAGGCGCCCCGCCCAGGAGGAAGCGCGATGAAGGCACACGACGGCATGTACATCGACGGCGCCTGGCGCCCCGCGGCCGGCGGGGATGTGATCGAGGTGGTCAACCCGGCCGACGAGCAGGTCATCGGCCGGGTCCCGGCCGGTACCGCCGCCGACGTCGACACCGCCGTACGGGCCGCCCGCGCCGCCCTCCCGGGCTGGGCCGCGACCCCGCCCGCCGAACGGGCCGCGCGGCTGGCCGCCCTCCGGGACGTCCTGGCGGCCCGCAAGGACGAGATCGCCGAGACGGTCACCGCCGAGCTCGGCTCGCCGCTGAACTTCTCGCAGGCGGTCCACGCGGGCGTGCCGATCGCGGTCGCGGGCTCGTACGCCGAGCTGGCGGCGACGTACGCCTTCGAGGAGAAGGTCGGCAACTCGACCGTGTATCACGAGCCGATCGGTGTGGTCGGCGCCATCACGCCCTGGAACTACCCGCTCCACCAGATCGTCGCCAAGGCCGCCCCGGCGCTGGCCGCCGGCTGCACGGTCGTCCTGAAGCCGGCCGAGGACACCCCGCTGGTCGCCCAGCTCTTCGCCGAGGCGGTGCACGAGGCGGGTGTCCCCGCGGGTGTCTTCAACCTGGTCACCGGGCGCGGTCCGGTCGCGGGCCAGGCGCTCGCCGAGCACCCGGACGTCGACCTGGTCTCCTTCACCGGCTCCACGGCCGTCGGCCGGCAGATCGCCATGGTGGCCGGCGCGGCCGTCAAGAAGGTCGCCCTGGAGCTGGGCGGCAAGTCCGCCAACGTCATCCTGCCGAGCGCCGACCTGGCCAAGGCGGTCAACGTCGGCGTCGCCAACGTCATGTCCAACTCCGGGCAGACCTGCAGCGCCTGGACGCGGATGCTCGTGCACCGGGACCAGTACGACGAGGCCGTGGAGCTGGCCGCGGCCGCCGCCGCGAAGTACGGCGAGCGCATCGGGCCGGTGGTGAGCGCCAAGCAGCAGGAGCGGGTGCTCGGCTACATCGAGAAGGGCGTCGCCGAAGGAGCGCGGCTGGTCGCGGGCGGTACCGAAGCACCGCGCGAGCAGGGCTGCTTCGTCAGCCCGACCGTCTTCGCCGACGTGACACCCGAGATGACCATCGCGCAGGAGGAGATCTTCGGCCCCGTCCTGTCGATCCTGCGGTACGAGGACGAGGCGGACGCCCTGCGGATCGCCAACGGCACGGTCTACGGCCTCGCGGGTGCCGTCTGGGCGGGCGAGGAGGCGGAGGCGGTCGCCTTCGCCCGCCGTATGGACACCGGGCAGGTCGACATCAACGGCGGCCGCTTCAACCCCCTCGCCCCCTTCGGCGGGTACAAGCAGTCGGGTGTCGGGCGCGAACTCGGCGCGCACGGCCTGACCGAGTACCTCCAGACCAAGTCCCTGCAGTTCTGAGGAGCCTTCACGTGGTTCGCGCAGCAGTTCTTCCCGCCGTGGGCGCTCCTCTGGAGGTCGCCCACATCGACCTCCCGGCCCCCGGCCCCGGCCAGGTCCACGTCCGCCTCGCCGCCGCCGGCGTCTGTCACTCCGACCTGTCCCTGTCCAACGGCACCATGCGCGTCCCGGTCCCCGCGGTCCTCGGCCACGAGGGCGCCGGCACGGTGGTGGCCGTGGGGGAGGGCGTCACCCATGTCGTGCCCGGCGACGGCGTCGTCCTCAACTGGGCGCCGTCCTGCGGACGTTGCCACGCCTGTGGGCTCGGCGAGGTCTGGCTGTGCGCCAACGCGCTGAACGGCGCCGCCGACGTGTACGCCCGTACCGCCGAGGGCACCGACCTCCACCCCGGCCTGAACGTCGCCGCGTTCGCCGAGGAGACGGTCGTCTCGGCGGGCTGCGTCCTGCCGCTTCCCGACGGCATCCCGCTCACCGACGCCGCCCTGCTGGGCTGCGCCGTCCTCACCGGCTACGGCGCCGTGCATCACTCGGCGCGGGTCCGACAGGGCGAGACGGTCGCGGTGTTCGGCGTCGGCGGTGTGGGTCTTGCCGCCCTCCAGTCGGCCCGGATCGCGGGCGCGGCGAAGATCGTCGCAGTCGACGTCTCCCCGGCGAAGGAGGAGCTGGCGCGCGCTGCGGGAGCCACCGACTTCGTCATCGCCTCCGAGAACACGGCCCGCGAGATCCGGGGCCTGACGGACAAGCAGGGCGTGGACGTCGCCGTCGAGTGCGTGGGCCGCGCGGCCACGATCCGCACGGCCTGGGACTCCACCCGCCGCGGCGGCCGCACCACGGTCGTCGGCATCGGCGGCAAGGACCAGCAGGTCACCTTCAACGCCCTGGAGATCTTCCACTGGGGCCGCACCCTCTCCGGCTGCGTCTACGGCAACTCCGACCCGGCGCGGGACGTGCCGGTACTGGCCGAGCACGTGCGGGCGGGCCGCCTGGACCTCGGCGCACTGGTGACGGAAAGGATCGCCCTTGAGGGCATCCCGGCCGCGTTCGAGAACATGATCGCGGGGAAGGGCGGGCGGGCCCTGGTGGTCTTCTAACGCCCGCTCGGACATGCCCCGGTCTCCGCACGAGGCCGGGGCCTTCGGCATGCCCGGATCCCACTCTGCGTGCCCTGTACAGGCAAAACTTCTGCGGTACGACCCGTTGACGTCCATACCGTCCGGTCAGTACGTTCCCCGGAACCCGAGCCACCCCCCGGTTCTGTCCCCGTTCCGTCCCCGCACCCATCGGAGTGTGCACGCATGGACACGGCACCTTCCGCCCAGCCGCTCACCACCACCGCTCCCGCCGCGGGCAACCGCCGCCGCGTAGCCACCGCCGCAGCCCTCGCCTCCGCCGTCGAGTGGTACGACTACTTCGTCTTCGGCATCGCCGCCGCCCTGGTGCTCGGCGATCTCTACTTCCCGGCCGGCAGCCCCACCGCCGGGGTACTCGCCTCCTTCGCCACCTTCGCCGTCGGCTTCCTGGCCCGCCCCCTCGGCGGCATCGTCGCCGGGCAGCTCGGGGACAAGCGCGGCCGCAAGCCGATGCTGGTCCTCGCGCTGACCCTCATGGGCCTCGCCACCACCGGCATCGGCCTGCTCCCGACGTACGAGACGATCGGCGTCGCCGCGCCGATCCTGCTGGTCGCCTTCCGCGTGCTGCAGGGCATCGCCGTCGGCGCCCAGTGGGGCGGCGCGATGCTGATGGCCACCGAGTACGCCCCCGAGGGCAAGCGCGGTGTCTACGGCAGCTTCGTCCAACTCGGCGTGCCCATCGGCGTGGTGACCGCCAACACGGTGTTCCTGCTGGCCGGAGCCTTCACGACCGACGCCCAGTTCGCGGCCTGGGCCTGGCGCGTGCCGTTCCTCGTCGGCCTGTTCGTCCTCGTGCTCGCCTGGTACATCCACACGCGCGTCGAGGAGACACCCGAATTCCGGGAGGCGGAGAAGAAGCTGGCCGAGCAGGAGAAGGCCGAACAGTCCTCCCCCCTGCGCACGATCCTGAAGGACCACCTCGGCACGGTGCTCCTCGCCGGCGGCTCCTTCGCCGTGAACACCGCGACCTTCTACATCATCATCACCGGCGTGCTCGACTACACGACCCGCGAACTCGGCATGAAGAAGAGCGCCGTCCTCACCGTCTCGCTCTGCATCAGCCTCACCCAGCTCGTGCTGATCCCGGCCGCCGCCGCGCTCTCGGACAAGATCGGCCGCATCCGCATCTACGCGCTCGGCGCGGCCGGCATCGGCCTGTGGGCCGTACCGCTGTTCCTGCTGATCGACACCGGCTCGCTGCTGTGGCTGGCCGTCGGCACGTTCGTCGCCAGCTGCTTCCTCAGCATCATGTACGGCCCCCAGGCCGCCCTGTTCGCCGAGCTGTTCACGCCCGAGATGCGCTACACGGGTGCCTCCCTCGGCTACCAGATCGCGGCCGTGCTGGGCGGTGGCCTCGCCCCGTTCGTCATGGTGCTGCTGCTGGAGGCCACGGGCACCTCGATGGCCGTCTCCGGCTACATCATCGCCCTCGCGGTGATCGCGCTGCTGTCCATCAAGGTCCTTGCGGACAGGGCGCGTTCACGCTGACTCACGCTGATTCGCGGGTCTGCTCGGGTTGCGGCGCGGCCGCCACGATCCGAGCGGCCCGCTTCCCGGACCGCGACACGGCGACGCCCGCCAGACACAGCGCCCCGCCCGCCAGCGTGAGCAGCCCCGGCACCTCGCCCAGCGCCAGCCACGACATCAGCACGACCAGCGCGGGCACCGCGTACGTGGTCGCGCCCATGCGGCTGGCGGTCGTACGGGCCAGGGCGTACGCCCAGGTCGTGAAGGCGAGCGCCAGCGAGAAGACGCCCAGGTAGACCATGTTGAGCGTGGCCGACAGGGGCGCCTCGGCCACCTCGCCGATCAGCTGCCCGGCGAAGGGCAGACACAGAACCGCGCCGACCAGACACCCGTACGTCGTCACCTGGAGCGCGCTCGCACGGCCGAGCGCCGGCTTCTGCGCGACGACACCGCCCGCGTACCCGACCGCGGCCAACAGGCACAGCACCACCCCGAGCACCGATGATCCGCCCCCGCCCGACATCGACAGCCCCACGGTCACCGCACCGGCGAACGACACCGCCATCCCGGCCAGCAGCCGCGGCGGCATCGGATCGCCGAGCAGGCGTGCACCCAACAGCGCGATGAGGATGGGCCCGATGTTCACCACGAGAGCCGCCGTACCGGCGTCCACCTGCTGCTCGCCCCAGTTCAGCACGACGCTGTAGAACCCGAACCACAGCAGCCCCGATATCGCGATCCCGGGCCAGGCGGCCCGAGGGGGCAACCCCTCCCGCCGTACAAGGCAGATGGCCCCCAGCACCAGGGCCCCCACCAGCAGCCGCCCCAGAGCGAGCGCGCCCGGCGAGTACTCCTCACCCGCACTGCGGATGGAGACGAAGGCCGAGGCCCACAGGACGACGGTGACGGTGGCTGCTCCGGTTGCGAGGAGTTCGGTGCGGCGGGGGTTCATCATGCTCCTGAGGTTAGGAAATTGGGGGTTCGGAAGCTTGCGGATTTCGGACGGGTTGTTGGCCGTCCGCGGGTGCGTTGTGGTTGATCGCGCCCACGCGGCGGAGCCGCACATCGATACAGCCCCGCGCCCCTGACGGGGCGCTCAGCGCAGCGTTGCCCGGTTGATGCCCAACAGCTCCGACAGCGCTTGCTCGCCGGTTGCGGTTACCTTCACTGCACGCTCGGTACCGATGCGCACGCACCATCCCGAGTCCAGAGCATGCCGACACAAAGCCGCCCCCGCGATGCCCGCCAGGTGGGGGCGGCGCTCGGTCCAGTCGAGGCAGGCTCGGGCCAGCGGGCGGCGGCCGGTGCGGGCGAGGGGGATGCCGGTGTTCTCGAACCATCGCAGTCCCGCGTCCGTCAGCGCGAACCCCGTGTCCTGCCGCAGCAGCCCCCGCACGGTCAGCGCATCGGTGACCGTGATGCCGAGCCGTCCCGCCAGATGGTCGTAGCAGGTGCGCCCCCGCGCCATCGCGGACCCCGCGCTGGACTCCCGTAGATTCCGCGGCCGTACCACCGCATGCGGCGACACCTGCCCGGCCAGATCCTCCACCAGCTGGGCGACCCGCGCGTCCGCGAGCCGCACGTACCGGTGCCGCCCCTGCCGCTCCTCGGCGAGCAGGCCGCCCGCGACGAGCTTGCCCAGATGCTCGCTCAGCGTCGATGCGGCGACCCCGGCATGCCGCGCGAGCTCACCCGCGGTCCACGCCCGTCCGTCGAGCAGCGCCAGCAGACAGGCGGCCCGGGTCTCGTCGGCGATGAGTCCGGCGAGTCGGGCCAGCTGCGACGCTTGCGGGTCCCGGCTGCTCATGCCTCCCAGCATGCGGTACGGACACTTCGGCGGTCACCGAACCGTGGCTACCCGGCCCGCCCGACCTGCTCGTACTGCCGGGCAAGCCCGTCCAGCAGCGCCGTCAGCCCCGTCTCGAACGCTCGCTCGTCGATCTTCTCCTGCTGGTCGGCGAGGAGGTGGGCCTGCCCGAGGTGGGGATAGTCGGCGGGGTCGTACGCGCTCGCGTCGTCCACGAAGCCCCCCGCGAACGAGCCGAGCGCGGAGCCCATGATGAAGTACCGCATCAGCGCGCCGATGGACGTGGCCTGCGCCGGTGGCCACCCCGCCTCGACCATCGCGCCGTAGACCGCGTCGGCGAGCCGCAGCGCGGCGGGGCGGCGGCCGGGGCCGCGGGCGAGGACCGGGACGATGTTCGGGTGGTCGCGCAGGGCGGCCCGGTAGGAGACGGCCCAGTCGTGCAGTGCGGTGCGCCAGTCCCGGCCGTCCTGGAACATCGACAGATCGACCTGCGCGCTCACCGAGTCGGCGACCGCCTCCAGGATCTCGTCCTTGGTGCGGAAGTGGTTGTAGAGGGACGGCCCGCTCACGCCCAGTTCGGCGGCGAGCCGGCGGGTGGAGACGGCCGCGAGGCCCTCCCCGTCCACGAGTTCGCGCGCCGTCTCGACGATCCGGTCGTAGCTGAGGAGGGGCTTGCGCGGTCGGGCCATGGCGCACATAGTAGGGCTGCCGAATGGAAACTAGCAGTGCTAATTTAAATGTACGGCTTTCAATGTACGGCCGTCGACGTCCGTTCTCTGTGGGGTGACTCGGCATGAACCTGGAGCTCAGCGAGGAACAGACCGCCGTCCGGCAGCTCGCCCGGGATTTCGTGGACCGCGAGATCGCCCCGCACGTCGTCGCGTGGGACCGGGCGGAGGAAGTGGACCGCGGAGTCGTCAAGAAGCTCGGCGAGGTCGGCTTCCTGGGGCTGACGATCGACGAGGAGTACGGCGGCTCGGGCGGCGACCACCTCGCGTACTGCCTGGTCACGGAGGAGCTGGGCCGGGGCGACTCCTCGGTGCGCGGGATCGTGTCGGTCTCGCTGGGCCTGGTCGCCAAGACGATCGCCGCCTGGGGGAGCGAGGAGCACAAGCGCCGCTGGCTGCCGGGCCTCACCGCGGGCGAGCTGGTCGGCTGCTTCGGCCTCACCGAGCCGGGCACCGGCTCCGACGCCGGCAACCTCACCACGCGGGCGGTGCGCGACGGCGACGACTACGTCATCAACGGCACCAAGATGTTCATCACGAACGGCACCTGGGCCGACGTCGTCCTGCTCTTCGCCCGCTCCACCGACGCGCCCGGCCACAAGGGCGTCTCCGCCTTCCTGGTCCCCACCGACACCCCCGGCCTGACCCGCCGCACCATCCACGGCAAGCTCGGCCTGCGCGGCCAGGCCACCGCCGAACTGGTCCTGGACGACGTACGGGTGCCCGCGGCGGCCATGCTGGGGGAGGAGGGCAAGGGCTTCTCGGTCGCGATGTCCGCCCTGGCCAAGGGGCGGATGTCGGTGGCCGCGGGGTGCGTCGGCATAGCCCAGGCCGCGCTGGACGCGGCCGTCCGATACGCCGGGGAACGCGAGCAGTTCGGCAAGTCGATCGCCCACCACCAGCTGGTCCAGGAGCTGATCAGCGACATCGCCGTCGACGTGGACGCCGCCCGCCTGCTGACCTGGCGGGTCGCCGACCTGATCGACCGGGGGCTGCCCTTCGCCATCGAGTCCTCCAAGGCCAAGCTCTTCGCCTCGGAGGCCGCCGTCCGCGCCGCCAACAACGCCCTCCAGGTCTTCGGCGGTTACGGCTACATCGACGAGTACCCGGCGGGCAAGCTGCTGCGCGACGCCCGCGTGATGACCCTCTACGAGGGCACGAGCCAGATCCAGAAGCTGGTCATCGGCCGGGCGCTGACGGGGGTTTCGGCGTTCTGAGGGTCGTACCGGGTGCTGTGAGCCGGTACAAGTGACCCCTGGTTCTGCGGCGGCGCATTGCGGATCATGGGCAGATGGTTGCCTTCTACCACGTGTGCTTCGCGGTGCAGGATCTCGATCAAGCGATGCGTGACTTTCAGCGCGCTGCCGGGGTCGAGTGGAGCGAACCCGTGTCCGACCGGCTCGGCGAGTGGGACTACCGGATCGTGTTCACCACCGGTGGACCACCGTTCATCGAGCTCATCGAGGGGGCTCCCGGCAGCCCCTGGCATGCGGTGGAGGGAGCCAGGTTCGACCACCTCGGCTTCTGGTCGAGCGATGTCGACGAAGGCTCCCGACGCATGGAACGGGAGGGCTTCGCCTTGGACTTCTCCGGTTGTCCCTACGGCCGTCCGTTCGTGTATCACCGCGTGGACAGCATCGGCGCGCGCATAGAACTCGTCGACGTCGGTCGCCAGGCAGGCTTCCTCGGCACATGGGATCCGGAGGGAGCTCCCATGCCTGCCATCGACGAGACCTTCGGCGGATGACGCGCGGGCGCGCGGAAGCGCGGGCGGCAGCCGGCGGTCTGAGTAGGCGTCTGAGTACTTCGGCGGATGTGCCGGGTGCCGCCGCAGCCGACCCTGTTCCCCATGAGTGACACACCGGTCAAGCAGCAGAGCACGGCGGCGTTCTACGGTCAGGCCGTGGCCTCCTTCGCGGTAGCCATGGCCGCCACCGGCATCGGTATCTATCAGCTGAACGCCGACGCCTGGGTGCGCGGGTTTCTCGCCATCGCCGTCCTTTATCTGGTCACCTCGGCGTTCACCCTGGCCAAGGTCATCCGGGACCGCCAGGAGGCGGGGCAGATCGTCAGCCGGGTCGACCAGGCACGGCTGGAGAAGCTGCTCGCGGAACACGACCCCTTCGAGAAGATCTGACCGACTTCGGACGGATCTGACCGACCCCCCCCTCCGGCCCGGCTCGCTAAGCGCTCGCTCAGCATCGGCGGTATGGTGGTGGTTCGGTCAGCGAGAGGGGCGAGTGAGCGATGAGTACGGCGGAGGAGACGGCCGGCGGCGAGACGTCGGCGTGGGGTGAGGTCACGCCCGACGCGGCCCGGCGGCTGCTGATCGCCGCCGTGGAGGCCTTCGCCGAGCGCGGCTACCACGCCACGACGACCCGTGACATCGCGGGTCGCGCCGGCATGAGCCCGGCCGCGCTCTACATCCACTACAAGACCAAGGAAGAGCTCCTCCACCGCATCAGCAGGATCGGCCACGAGAAGGCCCTCGACATCCTGCGGACCGCGGCCCGCCGCGAGGGCACCCCGGCCGAGCGGCTCGCCGACGCCGTCAGCTCCTTCGTCCGCTGGCACGCCGGGGGGCGCACCACTGCCCGCGTCGTGCAGTACGAACTCGACTCCCTCGGCCCCGACGCCCGCGCCGAGATCCTCGCGCTGCGCCGGCAGTGCGACGCCGAGGTGCGCGCGATCATCGAGGACGGCGTGGCGGCCGGTGACTTCGACGTACTGGACGTGAAGGGCACGACCCTCGCCGTCCTGTCGCTCTGCATCGACGTTGCCCGCTGGTTCAACGTCGACGGCCCGTGGACGCCCGACGAGGTCGGCGCGCTCTACGCCGACCTCGTGCTGCGGATGGTGGGGGCGAAGTAGCCCCCGCCCGGCCTCGGAGGCGATCCGGTCCGGAGGCGGCCCGGTCCGGAGGCGGTCCGGCTCAGAGGTAGTAGCGGGCCACCGACTCGGCGACGCACACCGGCTTGTCACCGCCCTCGCGCTCCACGGTGAAGGCGACGGCCACCTGGATGCCGCCCGCCACATCCTCGACGCCGGTGATGGTGGCGGTGGCGCGCAGTCGCGAACCGACCGGCACCGGTGCGGGGAAGCGGACCTTGTTCGTTCCGTAGTTGACGCCCATCTTCACGCCTTCGACCTTGATGAGCTGAGGGCCGAAGAGCGGAAGCAGCGACAGCGTGAGATACCCGTGGGCGATGGTGGTCCCGAAGGGCCCCGCGGCGGCCTTCTCCGGATCGATGTGGATCCACTGGTGGTCACCGGTGGCCTCCGCGAACAGATCGATCCGCTTCTGGTCGACCTCCAGCCAGTCCGTGTACCCCAGCTGCTCACCCACCGCCGCCTTCAGGTCGTCGGCGAACGTGAAGATCCTCGGTTCTGCCATGTCCCGGCCTCTCGCGTCGCGTATCTCAAAGGAACCATGCCTAAGCAACTGCTTAGCATGCTAGCGCGGGAAGCTCCTGTCAACGGACCGGCACGGTGACGGGTAGGTAGGTTTGTCGCGTGCCCCAGATCCCCGAGAAGATCCACGAGCTCACGGTCGGCCAGCTCGCCGCCCGTAGCGGCGCCGCCGTCTCCGCCCTGCACTTCTACGAGTCCAAGGGATTGATCAGCAGCCGCCGCACCTCCGGCAACCAGCGCCGCTACACCCGTGACACCCTGCGACGGGTCGCCTTCGTCCGCGCCGCGCAACGCGTGGGCATCCCCCTGGCCACGATCCGCGACGCCCTCGCCGAACTGCCCGAGGAACGCACCCCCACGCACGAGGACTGGTCACGTCTGTCGGAGGCCTGGCGCGCGGAGTTGGACGAACGCATACAGCAACTGAACCGCCTCCGCGACCACTTGACCGACTGCATCGGCTGCGGCTGCCTCTCCCTGGACACCTGCGTCCTGTCCAACCCGGACGATGTCTTCGGCGAACGGCTCACGGGGTCCCGCCTGATGGTGGAACAAGGGGGAGGCGGACGGAAGGTGAGGGGCGCCGACAGGGGGAAAAGGCAGGGGTAGGAGGCGGAGGGGCACTGAGGGTGTACTGCCGTAGCACCTCGCCCCGACGCCCGTGCCGCTCCCGCCCGGCCGGCGGAGCCACGCGTCACTCGTACTCGGTCCCACCCTTCCGCGTCAGATACGCCGGACTGACCGCCTTGGCGATCGCCCGCCCCCCGGTCACCGCGCTGTACCGCTCAACGGCCGGACGGATCACCACGCCCTCCCGCAGATGCAACCCCCGCCCGGACACGGTCTCCCGCCCGCTCGCAACCTCAAGCACCCGCTCGATGTCGAACGGCCCTTCGAACAGCCGTGGCACCAAAGGCAGTTCCCCCTGGAGCACCTCAGCCGCATCCAGCCACCGCACCTGCCCGTCGATCTCCGCGGACACGTCGAACGCGGCGTACCCCAAGCTCTCCCTACGCCCGTCGGCCCCGTACGTCAGGTCCTGCACCCCCGCCCCGAACACCTCCCCGAAGATCCCGACCCGCCGGGCCCCGAGCCGCTCGGCGACCCGAGCCGCCGCCTCGGCGACACCGTGCCCCCGCACCGCCCGCCAGTACAGGTTCCGCGCCTCCTCCTTCAGTGCCAGCGACTTCGCCCCGAAGCCCTTGGAGGACACGTACACCCGCTCCTCGTCGGCGACATACGTCAACAGGCACGCCGACCCGTGCAGCTTCTCGGTCAGCACCACCGGCTCGCCCGGCGTGAAGATGTCCGGATACCGCTGGATGTTCTCGATGTCGACCCACGGCAGCAGATCCGGCGCCGACTCCACGTCACCGGACATGGTGGGCGGTATCGGCGGCACCCACTTGGTGATCCCCAGCCGCTCGGCGAAGTCGGTGCCCTCCACCACCGCCCGCGCCAGATCCACGCCGTCCAGCGCCTTGGGGCGGCACACGATCCCCTGCGACAACTCGCCGCGCAGCCGCACCGCCTTGACCCGGTCGGCCCCGCTCCCCGCCAGCCGCCCGGTCAGCCCCAGCTCCTCGATCAGCTCGGCCGGCAGCACGGACTGCTCGGGGATGTACACGGCGGCCTCACCGGTGCGGTACGCGCCCTTGGCGACGACGGCCCGGTACAGGCCCACCTGGGCCAGTTCGAGGGCGTCGGCATTCGGATGCTCGTGGACGGTCAGCACTTCGGCGGTGACGCGCAGCGTCGACATCAGGGGCTCCTTCAAGGGCTCGGGTTGCGTTTCATCGCCCCCAACTGTCCGTACGGGAAAGGGCTGGAGCGACCGGTTTACCCGCTGGTATCGTCGCGATCTTCGGCTCTCGCCCTGCCCTACGACGAGCGCTGGGCCCACCCGTACTGGTTCAACCCCTCGGCCACCAACTGAGCGTTGGACAGGGCACCTTCCCCGTCCGGCAGGACCAGCGTGTCCTCCAGTCCGATGCGCGTCGCCAGCCCCAGTCGCCCCGCCAGCCGCAGCACCGGCCAGGCACCCCCGTCCTGCCCGTGCAGCAGTACCGGACGGCCGAACGCCGAGCCCAGCTCGGCCAGGAGGGCGCGCGCGGTCTCCTCGGCGGTCTCCGCCGACGTGTCCGTCACCTCCGCCAGCACCCGCAGCACCTTCGGCGCCGACGGGGAGGCGGCGAACCGTGCCGCGCCGTCCGTGCCGGACCAGATGCCGGCCTCGACGCCGACGCCTCGCTCGATCAGCGCCGCGGCCACGTCCTCGGCGCCCTCCTCGTGCCAGTTGACCGAGGCGTGGTCCGGCAGCACGGTCCAGCTCCGTACGCGCTCCAGCCGAGCCACCGGATCGGGTTCCGCCCAGGCGCCCGTGGTCACCCCGACCGGCACCGGCACCCGGGCCCGTATCGCCTCGAGCACCGGCGCGAGCACGCGCGGCGACAGACTGTCCTGCCCGCAGGGGGTCTTCGGGTGGACATGGATGTCCGTGGCCCCGGCCGCGACGGCAGCGGCGGCGGACTCAGCCATCGCCTCCGGTGACAGAGGCACCCGCGCACCGTCGCCCGCTCCTCGGGGCCCGTTCAGACACACCTGGATCATGTCCCGATCGTGCCAGTCACCACTGACAACGGCGGACGCCGGACAGGGAACCGCCAGTGAACGGAACCTTCGGCAAGGGGGGTGCGGCATCCCCGGCGCACCCCCGTCGTACTAGGCGGACATCAGCAGTCGCCGTTCACGCCGCGACGCCGCCAGCGCTTCGGGCGTGAGAACCGGACGCGGCACCACGATTCCGCAGTCCGTGCAGACCGGACCCGACGACGGTTCATGGGCCAGGTCGTACTTCCAGATCAGCCGGTCCCCGCCGCACACCGGGCACTCCGAGCCCGGTTCGCGCTCCAGCGCGGAGATCAGCCGGCGCAGCACCTCGGCCAGCGGTTCATGCGGGTGGACCCGGGGGTTGTCGCACCAGGCGACTCCGAAGCCGCCCCAGGTCAGCCGGTGCCAGTCGTCCACGCTGCCCGGCCTGCGCAGTCCGTCGTGCTTCTCCTTCTTGCGCCGCTCGGCGAACTCGACCTCGTAGGCCAGCCAGACCGAACGCGCCTCTTCCAGCTCGTCCAACGCGGCCACGAGCCGCGCAGGATCGGGGGACCGGTCCTCCGGACCGAATCCCGCCCGGGAGCACAAGTGGTCCCAGGTCGCCCTGTGCCCGTAAGGAGCGAACCGCTCAAGGCACTTACGCAGCGAGTAGCGCCGTAGCGCCAGATCGCACCGTGCGTCGCGCACCTGTCTCGCCAGACTCCGGAAACCGGCCATCGCCCTGCACCTCCGTCACACCTGCACCTGTACTTCGGTCACTTCGGCGTCGTCGCACGGACTTCGCGCGACGTTGACGAGTAGACGTATCGACAAGCGATTCGGCTCCATCCGATTTCCGATGACCTCCATAGCGCGTCCTGGTGACTCCGTAGCCGGCCCATATGACTCCAAAAAAATTGACGCATGTTCATCTTCAATCCCGGGGATACCGCCGGTAACACTCTCGGCCCACCCTCGTCGGTAGGAGCTGCCATGCCACGGCGCCACTCCCGCAACGCCCCGGACAGACTGAGAACTCCCGGCAGATTCCCCGGGTTCCTGAAGACCGCATCCGTATGCGTGTTGATTGCCGGTCTTTTGTCGCCACTTTCCCAAGCGGTGACCGCGACCGAGGCGGTCGCGGCCGAGGTCACGGCCGCGACCGACCACTGCGGGAACCAGTGCTCCGACATCCTGCCGCCGGGCCAGAACGGCAACGCCACGCTGGCCCAGATCCTGCTCAACCAGGCCTTCGGAAGCATGCCGGAACACGCCTCCGACCAGCTGGGCCCCTACGCCAACCTGGCCACCGGCTACTCCGGCCTCACCAACGCGACGATCACCAACTTCTTCAACGACGCCTCGTTCGGCGTTCCTTCCGATCAAGTCGCCTCCACCGTGAAACCCGCCGGACGCAGCGACGTGACGATCGTTCGGGACAAGAAGACGGGTGTGCCGCACATCACCGGTACCACCAGATACGGCACGGAGTTCGGCGCCGGCTATGCGGCCGCCCAGGACCGGCTGTGGCTGATGGACGTCTTCCGGCACGTCGGACGCGGTCAGCTGACCTCCTTCGCGGGCGGTGCGCCTTCCAACCAGGGCCTTGAGCAGCAGTTCTGGCGCAACGCGCCGTACACCGAGGCCGATCTGCAGGCCCAGATCGACAACGCCGTCGCCTCGAACGGTGAACGCGGGCAGCAGGCCCTCGCCGACGCAAAGGCGTATCTGGACGGCATCAACGCGTATATCGACGCATCCGACAGTGGCCGCTACTTCCCCGGCGAGTACGTCCTGACCGGCCACAAGGACTCCGTCACCAACGCCGGCACCATCGAACACTTCAAGATCACCGACCTGGTCGCGCTGGGTTCGGTCATCGGCGCCCTGTTCGGCTCCGGAGGCGGTGGCGAGGTCAACAACGCGATCTCCCTCCTGGCCGCCCAGGAGAAGTACGGCGTGGTCGAGGGCACCGAGCTGTGGGAGTCGTTCCGCGAGCGCAACGACCCCGAGGCGGTCGTCACCGTCCACGACAAGAGCTTCCCGTACGCCTCCAAGCCGGCCGACCCGCAGGGCGAGGCCCTGCCCGACGCCGGCTCGGTGACCGAGGAGCAACTCGTGTACGACCGTACGGGCAGCGCGGCCGGATCCGCCGCGACCGGCGCCTCGACGACCGCCGCCCGGACCGCCATGACCTCGGCCAAGCGCGGCATGTCCAACGCCCTCGTCGTCAGCGGCGAGCACACCGCGAGCGGCCATCCGGTCGCCGTCTTCGGCCCGCAGACCGGATACTTCGCGCCCCAGCTCCTCCTGCTCCAGGAGATCCAGGGCCCGGGCATCAGCGCCCGCGGCGCCTCCTTCGCCGGCCTCAGCATGTACGTCGAGCTGGGCCGCGGCCAGGACTACTCGTGGAGCGCCACGACCTCCGGCCAGGACATCATCGACACCTACGCCGTCGAGCTGTGCCAGGACGACCACCACTACCTCTACCGCGGCACCTGCACGGCGATGGAGAAGGTCGAGCAGAAGAACGCCTGGAAGCCGACGACCGCCGACAGCACCCCCGAGGGCTCGTACACGATGCGGGTCTGGCGGACGAAGTACGGTCCCGTGACGCACCGCGCGACGGTCGGCGGCAAGAAGGTCGCGTACACCACCCTGCGCTCGTCCTTCATGCACGAGGCCGACTCGATCATCGGCTTCCAGATGCTGAACGACCCGGACTACGTCAAGGGCCCGGAGGACTTCCAGAAGGCGGTGCAGCACATCAACTACACGTTCAACTGGTTCTACGTCGACTCCGAGCACACCGCCTACTACAACAGCGGCGACAACCCGGTGCGGGCGTCCGGCGTCGACGCGGAGTTCCCGGTCTGGGCGCAGCCGGCGTACGAGTGGCGGGGCTGGGACCCGGTGACGAACACGGCGCAGTACACCCCGCCCTCGGCCCACCCCAACTCCGTCGACCAGGACTACTACATCTCCTGGAACAACAAGCAGGCCAAGGACTACACCACCGCCCCCTGGGGCGACGGCTCGGTCCACCGCGGCAACCTGCTGGAGAACCGGGTGCGGAAGCTGGTCGACGCGGGCGGTGTGACCAGGGCCTCGCTGGTCAAGGCGATGGCCGACGCGGGCCTCGCCGACCTGCGGGCCGAGGACGTGGTGCCGGACCTGCTCAAGGTCGTGGGCGGTTCCCCGGTGACCGACTCCACGGTCGCCGCGGCGGTGAGCAAGCTGCGGACGTGGCTGTCGGCGGGCGGCAAGCGCACCGAGACGTCGGCCGGTTCGAAGACGTACGCCCACGCCGACGCGATCCGCATCCTGGACGCGTGGTGGCCGCTGCTGGTCAAGGCCGAGTTCGAACCGGGCCTCGGCAGCGAGCTGTACACCGCGATGACGAACAACCTGCCCATCGACGAGTCCCCGTCCGCCGCCCACGGCCCGACCGGCTCGCACGCCGGAAGCTCCTTCCAGTACGGCTGGTGGAGCTATGTCGACAAGGACATCCGGGCCGTGCTCGGTGAGTCGGTACAGGGCCCGCTCGACCGCGAGTACTGCGGTGGCGGCAGCCTCAGCGCCTGCCGGGACATACTGATCAGCACCCTGAAGGAAGCGGCCGGCAAGACCGCGGCCCAGGTCTACCCCGGGGACGACCAGTGCTCGGCGGGTGACCAGTGGTGCGCCGACTCGATCGCCCAGCGCACCCTGGGCGGCATCAAGCACGGCAGGATCAGCTGGCAGAACCGGCCGACGTACCAGCAGGTCGTGGAGTTCACGTCACATCGGTGACGGGGCAGTGACCGGTCACGCGTGACAGGTCGGTATCCGGCGGCGGGTCACTTGATGCGGCCCGCCGCCAACACGAGCTGCGCGAGTTCCCGGTGCACGATGTCGCCGTGCGCCCCCGCCGGCGGCCCGCCACGCCTGACCACCGCCCCCGCGTCGACGTTCACACACCCCGAGGCCGGCAGCGTCGCCTTCAGCGCGTCAGCCAGCTTCAGCGACTTCGTCCCGGGCACCGCCTGCACTCCGTCGTGCCCCATCGCACCCCACTTGGCGCCCAGCATCCGGCCGATGTCCAAAGCGGCGACCCCTCGTGCATCCCCCGCCATACGGGAGGCCAGCGGGTACATCGTGGACAGCGCCGAGTCGTGCCGCGAGTAGCAGCACACCAGCGGTCCGTCGATACGGTTGTGCTGGCCCTCCAGCACACCGCCCGCACGGGCGTCGTGCGGCAGCCGGGACGCGAACGCGTAGTGCGAGAAGGCGCCTTGGAGCAGGGTCACGGACTTCACCGTGCGCACGCCCTTCGGCAGCCCGCGCAACGCGAACGACACCAGCCGCGCGCCGAAGCTGTGCCCCACGAGATGCACCCGCACCTCGGGCTCCCGCGCGGCCAGTTGCCCGATCACCGGGCCGAGTCCGCGCTCACCGACCGTCCCCGCGCGCCGCTTCATGGCGTAGTACGTCGCCTGCCGCAGCAGCTCGTGCGCGCCCTCCCACGGGTTCGGCAACGAGAAGGAGGCCGCGCCGTCCGGCACCCCGCCGGACGCCTCCAACTGCGTCAGCGCCTGGCCGAACTCCTCGCACACGGCCGCGACGGATCCCGAGAGCATGTCCGGCGAGTCCTGCGGCACCCCCTCGCACAGCGTGTCCGCCGCGAACAGCGCCTGCGGCCCCGGCGGCACCACGTCCACCAGCATCCGCACCAGCCGCCCGAACTCCTCCAACTCGGCCTCCTCGCGCGGCTGCTGGTCCAGCATCCGCGCGATCTGGTCGATCACGGTCGCCCGCCCCGGGAACGTCTCCAGCAGGGCGTGCCGCGTGTCCTTGTCGAGCGCCGGCCGACGGGGCATATCCGCCGCGACGGCCCGCGGAAAGTCCGGGATCGGCTCGTCCGAGAACCGCATCGACGGCCAGACCACGCCCACGAACCCGACCTTCGCCTTCGGTACGAGGCGGGGGACCGGCGAGAAGAACCCGTCGTACAGCCGGGTCGCCCCCGAGCGGTCGTTGTTCCAGCCGTGCGCGAAGACGATCAGATCACGGACCTCGTGCCGCGCCACGCCGGCCAGCAGCCGGTCCCGCCTGCCGGCGTCCGGATCGCCGTCCGCGTCGAAGGTCAGCTCCCAGTAGGGAGTCACGCTCACTGCCGGATCCGCCATGTCAGGCTCCCTCAGCCCCCGATTGTGGTGCGATACGGGCGCATCGTCCTGCCGACGGGCGGGAATGGCCATACGTCGTCACCCATCAGTGAGGCGCTCATTTGTACAGCAGGTACTTCCCACGCATCCGCCGGAACGCCGCCAGCTCCTGCTGCCAGCCCGCCACCACCTCGTCGGCACTCGCTCCCGCGTCGATCATCGTGCGCACCCGGGTGGAGCCGGTGAGCTTGTCGATCCAGTTGTCCGCTCGCCAACTGAAGCCGCTCCAGACCTTCTTGGCGGTCACCAGCAGGGCGATTCCGGTGCGGACCGGGTCGTACGCGGTGCGGTCGTGGACGTGGATCTGTACGCCGCCGATGGTCTTGCCCTGGAACTTCGAGAAGGTGGGAGCGAAGTAGGCCTCCCTGAAGTGCACGCCGGGCAGGCCGAGTTGGTTGGCCTCGTCGGCCCAGCGTCCGTCGATGCCCTCCGCGCCCAGCAGTTCGAAGGGGCGGGTGGTGCCGCGGCCCTCCGAGAGGTTCGTGCCCTCGAAGAGACAGCTGCCGGAGTACACGAGGGCGGTGTCCGGGGTGGGCATGTTCGGGCTGGGCGGCACCCAGGGCAGGCCCGAGGCGTCGAAGAAGTCGGATCGCCGCCAGCCCGTCATCCGTACGGTCTCCAGGGGGACCGGGGTGGTGAGGAACTCCCCGTTGAACAGCCGCGCCAGCTCGGCGACCGTCATGCCGTGCGCCTGCGAGACGGGCTCCCGGCCCACGAAGGTGGCGAACTCCTTGTGCAGGACCGGTCCTTGGGCCGCTCGTCCGGTCACCGGGTTGGGGCGGTCGAGGACCACGAAGCGTTTGCCGGCCAGCCGGGCCGCCTCCATGCAGTCGTAGAGGGTCCAGATGTAGGTGTAGAAGCGGGCGCCCACGTCCTGGATGTCGAAGACGACCGTGTCGACGCCGGAGGCGGTGAAGATGTCGGCGAGGGGCTGACCGCTCTTGAGGTACGTGTCGTAGACGGGGAGGCCGGTCGCGGGGTCGTCGTAGCGGCCTTCTGAGCCGCCTGCCTGGGCGGTGCCGCGGAAGCCGTGTTCGGGGCCGAAGACGGCCCCCAGGTTCACCCTTTCGTCGGCGTGCATGACGTCTACGATGTGGCGGACGTCTCGGGTGACGCCGGTGGGGTTGGTGACGATGCCGACGCGCTGGCCGCGCAAGGGGGCGTATCCGGTGTTGGCGAGATTCTCGAAACCCGTGCGCATGCGGCGCTCGGCCGCGTGTGCGGGGGAGGCCGCCGTGAGTGAGGTTGCTGCCGTTGTCGCTGCGAGTAGGGCTCGTCTGGATAGGCGCATGGGGGGCACGGTATTGCTCCCGCAGGTTGTGTGGAAGGTGCCGGTAAGTCGTGGCTTGTCGCGCAGTTCCCCGCGCCCCTGGGTGGGTGACCGCACCCCTTCCTTGATACATACCGACCGGTTAGTCTGGCCAGTAAGAGCCGCAGCGAAGGAGACCGATGGTGGAAGCCGTGCAGGGTGCCGGAGTCGTCGTTACCGGGGCTGGGGGTGGCATCGGAGCGGCCCTTGCCCGGCGCTTCGCCGCCGAGGGAGCTCGCGTCGTCGTCAACGATCTGGATGCCAGGAAGGCCGAGGCGGTCGCCGACGAGATCGGGGGCATCGCAGTCCCCGGTGACGCCTCCGCCATCGTCACCGACGCCCGGGCCGCGCTCGGCGGCACCGTCGACGTCTACTGCGCCAATGCCGGTGTCGCCTTCGGCGGTCCGGACGTAACCGATCTCGGCGACGAGAAAGCCTGGTCGCTGTCCTGGGACGTCAACGTCATGGCCCACGTCCGTGCGGCGCACGCCCTGCTTCCCGACTGGCTCGAGCGTGGCAGCGGGCGGTTCGTCTCCACCGTCTCCGCCGCCGGGCTGCTCACCATGATCGGTGCCGCGCCCTACGCCGTCACCAAGCACGGCGCGTACGCCTTCGCCGAGTACCTCTCGCTGACGTACCGGCACCGGGGGATCAAGGTGCACGCCATCTGCCCGCAGGGTGTCCGCACCGACATGCTCGACGCCACCGGCGCCGCCGGTGACCTGGTGCTCAAGCCCACCGCCATCGCGCCGGAGGACGTGGCGGACGCCCTGTTCAAGGGGATGGAGGAGGACCGGTTCCTGATCCTGCCGCACCCCGAGGTCGCCGGCTTCTACCAGGCGCGGGCCGGGGAGCCCGACCGCTGGCTGGCCGGCATGAACCACATCCAGCAGAAGTGGGAGGCAACCCGGTGACCGACACTTCCCGTTACGCCGCCAAGCCCTGGCTGGCCCTGCTCGGCGACGCCCAGCGCGCCCCCATTGACCCCGAGGACTCGCTCGTGCACGCCCTGCGCCGGGCCGCCGCCGCGACCCCGGAGCGCGTCTTCCTCGCCTACTTCGACGGCCGCCTCACCTACCGCGAGGTCGACGAGCTCAGCGACTCCGTCGCCGGGCATCTCGCCGCCCGTGGCCTGGAGCGCGGCGACCGGGTGGCGATCCTGCTGCAGAACTCCCCGCACTTCGTGCTCGCCCTGCTCGGTGCCTGGAAGGCGGGCGCGGTCGTCGTGCCCGTCAACCCGATGTACAAGTCGGGGGAGGTCGGTCACGTCCTGCGGGACGGTGAGGTGGCCGCGCTGATCTGTTCCGACCGGGCCTGGGAGTCGTATCTGCGCGAGACGGCGGCCGACTCGCCGGTGCGGATCGTGCTCACCGGGTGCGAGTTGGATTTCCAGACTCGCGACGACGCGCGCGTGCTGTCGTTCGAGCGACTCCCGCAGGCCGACGACGCCGAAGACCTGGCGGCCGTCGCCCGCGCCGGACACAAGGCGCCCGCGGGACGCGACGCGGGCCCCGCCGACATCGCACTGATCAGCTACACCTCCGGGACCAGCGGCACGCCCAAGGGTGCCACCAACACGCACGGCAACATCATGTACAACGCCGAGCGGCAGCGGACCGGACTGGAACTGCCCGAGGCGCCCGTCTACTTCGCGCTGGCGCCCCTGTTCCACATCACCGGGATGGTCTGCCAGCTCGGCGCCTGTCTCGACAGCGCGGGGACCCTCGTGCTGGCGTACCGGTTCGAGGCGGGAGTCGTGCTCGACGCGTTCGCCGAGCACGGGCCGCACTACACCGTCGGCCCGTCGACCGCCTTCATGGCGCTGGCCGCCCACCCTGACGTCACCCGCGACCACTTCGCCTCGTTCCGGATGATCTCCTCCGGCGGCGCCCCGCTGCCGCCCGCCCTGGTGGAGAAGTTCCGGGCCGGCTTCGGGCTGTACATCCGCAACGGTTACGGCCTCACCGAGTGCACCGCCCCCTGCGCCTCCGTCCCACCCGGCCTGGAGGCACCCGTCGACCCGGTCTCCGGGACGCTCGCCGTGGGCCTGCCGGGCCCCGAGACGGTCGTACGGATCGTCGACGAGCAGGGCCAGGAGGTCCCCTTCGGCGAACAGGGCGAGATCGTCGTACGCGGGCCGCAGGTCGTCCCCGGATACTGGCGGCGCCCCGAGGCCACCGCCGAGACCTTCCCCGACGGCGAGCTGCGCACCGGCGACATCGGCTTCATGGACGCCGACGGCTGGCTGTACGTCGTCGACCGCAAGAAGGACATGATCAACGCGTCCGGCTTCAAGGTGTGGCCGCGCGAGGTCGAGGACGTGCTCTACACCCACCCGGCGGTGCGCGAGGCGGCCGTCGTGGGGGTACCCGACGGGTACCGCGGGGAGACCGTCAAGGCGTACATCAGCCTCCGTCCGGGTGCGGAAACGGACCCCGACGCACTCGCCGCGTACTGCGAGGAGAGACTGGCCGCCTACAAATATCCGCGGCAGGTGGAGATCCTGCCCGACTTGCCCAAGACGGCAAGTGGGAAGATCCTCCGTCGGGAACTTCGTTCTCGCGTGAACGAAGCCTAGACAGCAAGCAGATATCTCGGAAGGGCAGGTGGCGGCACAGTGGCCAGGACGACGGACGGAGACGGTACGCCCGTCCCCCAGCGGCTGCTCGCCGCCGCCACCCGGCTCTTCGCCGAGCGGGGCTACGACCGCACCTCGGTGCAGGAGATCGTCGAGGCGGCCGGCGTCACCAAGGGGGCGCTGTACCACTACTTCGGCTCCAAGGACGACCTTCTGCACGAGGTGTACGCGCGCGTGCTGCGCGTTCAGCAGGAGCGTCTCGACGCCTTCGCGGACGCCGACGAGCCCATCGAGAAGCGGCTCAGAGGCGCGGCCGCCGACGTCGTCGTCACGACGATCGAGAACCTCGACGACGCGATGATCTTCTTCCGCTCCATGCACCACCTGAGCCCGGAGAAGAACAAGCAGGTGCGCGCCGAGCGCCGGCGCTACCACGAACGCTTCCGTGCGCTGATCGAGGAGGGCCAGGAGGCGGGCGTCTTCTCGAAGGCGACGCCGGCCGACCTGGTCGTCGACTACCACTTCGGGTCGGTCCACCATCTGTCGACGTGGTACCGCCCGGACGGCCCGATGAGCCCGCAGGAAGTCGCGGACCACTTGGCGGACTTGCTGCTGCGAGCGCTGCGTCCCTGACGGTCCAGGGGTTTCTCGCCCCCGCCGCCCCTACCCGTCCCATCCTGAAGGGGCTCCGCCCCTTCGACCCCGCCCCCAGGGGGCTCTGCCCCCTGGACCCCCGCTCCTCAAACGCCGGAGGGGCTGACTTAGCCCGTCCGGCGTTTGAGGACGAGGCCCCTTAAGGGCCGAAAGCGGGGGTCTGGGGGCCGCAGGCCCCCAGGGATGGGACGGGTAGGGGCGGCGGGGCGAAATCAACCCGCCCCCGCCCGAGGCCGCGTCACACGTACTTCTTCAACTCCCGCCGCGCCAGCGACCGCTGGTGCACCTCGTCGGGCCCGTCCGCGATCATCAGCGTCCGCGCGCTCGCGTACAGCTCGGCCAGCGGGAAGTCCTGGCTGACGCCGCCCGCGCCGTGCAGCTGGATCGCCCGGTCGATGATGTCGACGACCGCACGCGGCGTGGCGATCTTGATGGACTGGATCTCGGTGTGGGCGCCCTTGTTGCCGACGGTGTCCATCAGCCAGGCCGTCTTCAGCACCAGCAGCCGCAGCTGCTCGACCGTCACACGCGCGTCGGCGATCCAGTTGTGCACCACGCCCTGCTGGGCCAGCGCCTTGCCGAACGCCGTACGGGAGACGGCCCGCCGGCACATCAGCTCGATCGCCCGCTCCGCCATGCCGATCAGCCGCATGCAGTGGTGGATGCGGCCGGGGCCGAGCCGGGCCTGGGCGATGGCGAAGCCGCCGCCCTCCTCGCCGATGAGGTTGGACACCGGCACGCGCGCGTGGTCGAAGATCACCTCGGCGTGGCCGCCGTGGGAGTGGTCCTCGTAGCCGAAGACCTGCATGGCACGCTTGACGGTGACGCCCGGGGTGTCGCGGGGGACGAGGACCATCGACTGCTGACGGCGGATGTCGGCCCCGTCCGGGTCCGTCTTGCCCATCACGATGAAGATCTTGCAGTCCGGGTTCATCGCCCCGGAGATGTACCACTTGCGGCCGGTGATGACGTACTCGTCGCCGTCCCGCTCGATGTGGGTGGTGATGTTGGTGGCGTCGGAGGAGGCCACCTCCGGCTCCGTCATCGCGAACGCCGAGCGGATCTCACCGGCCAGCAGCGGCTCCAGCCACTGCTTCTTCTGCTGCTCGTCGCCGAACTGCGCCAGCACCTCCATGTTGCCGGTGTCCGGCGCCGCGCAGTTCGTGGCGGTGGGTGCCAGGTGCGGGGAGCGGCCGGTGATCTCGGCGAGCGGGGCGTACTGGAGGTTGGTGAGTCCGGCGCCGTGCTCGGCGTTGGGGAGGAAGAGGTTCCACAGGCCTTGCCTGCGGGCCTCCGCCTTGAGCTCCTCGACCACGGCAGGGGTGTCCCACGGGGACGCCAGCGCGGCCCGCTGCTCCTCCGCCACCGCCTCGGCCGGATAGACGTACTCGTCCATGAAGGCCAGGAGTTTGGCGCGCAGTTCCTCGGTGCGTGCGTCGAACGCGAAGTCCATGTCCGTCAGCCTTCCTGGGTGCCTTCTCGAAGAGTGGTCAGGCCGTGCTCGATGAAGAGCGGGACCAGGTCGCCGATGCGGTCGAAGCCGCGGCCGACCGTCTGGCCCAGCGTGTAGCGGTAGTGGATGCCCTCCAGGATCACCGCGAGTTTGAACCAGGCGAACGCCGTGTACCAGGAGACCGCGGACACGTCACGCCCCGAGCGCGCGGCGTACCGCTCGATCAGTTCGGCGGGGGCGGGGTGCCCGGCAGCCTCGGCGGTCGTGGAGACCGGGGAGTCAGCCATGCCCAGCGGCATGCTGTACATCACCAGCAGGCCCAGATCGGTGAGCGGGTCGCCGAGCGTCGACATCTCCCAGTCGAGGATCGCCTTGATCTTGTCGTCCTCGCCGATCAGGACGTTGTCGAGCCGGTAGTCGCCGTGCACGACGGCCGGGGCGGGGGAGGTGGGCAGCCGACGTCCGAGCGTCGCGTGCAGCTCGTCGATGCCGGCCAGTTCGCGGTTGCGCGAGGCGTCGAGCTGCTTGCCCCAGCGACGCAGCTGCCGGTCCAGGAAGCCCTCGGGGCGGCCGAAGTCCGCGAGACCCACCGACGCCGGGTCCACCGCGTGCAGCTCGACGAGCGTGTCCACCAGCGACAGCACCGCGTCCCGGGTGCGCTCCGGGCCGAGCGGGGCCAGCTGGTCGGCGGTGCGGTAGGGCGTGCCCTCGGCGAACTCCATGACGTAGAACGGCGCCCCGAGCACCTCCTCGTCCTCGCACAGCAGCACCGGTCGCGGCACAGGTACGTTCGTCGGGTGCAGCGCGCTGATGACCCGGTGCTCGCGCTTCATGTCGTGCGCCGTGGCGAGGACGTGGCCGAGCGGGGGCCGCCGTACGACCCACTTCGAGGTGCCGTCGGAGACCGCGTAGGTGAGGTTCGACCGTCCGCCCTCGATCAGCCTGCCGGTCAGCGGACCCTGGGCCAGGCCGGGCCGCTCGCGCTCGAGCAGGCCGCGCAGGCGGTCGAGATCGAGGCCGGGCGGATGGTCGGGGCTCATACGGGGCTCCTCAAGCAGGTGAACGGGACCAGACTCATGATGCCGACCAGTCGGTATGTCGTCCAGTGGGGGAGCCGAACGTGATCGGGGCCACCATAGGCCGACAGCTCCCCGGGCAGTGCGCCGGGGAGCTGTCGACGGTGTCTTCTCAGCCAGTACGGGGGCCGGCCCGAGTCGGGGCAGGCGCTCAGTGGTCGTCCCAGTGGCCGTCGTGCGGAGCGTGCCGGTGGCCGTCGTGGACGTAGTCGACGTGGTCGCCGTGCAGGACGCTCTCGTGCCCGCAGTCGGCGCCGTGCTGATGGGTGTGGCCCTCGTGTGCGACGTGCCCCTCCGTCTCGCACTCGTCCCAGTGGCCCGCGTGCTCGCGGTGGAGGTGGCCGTCGTGCGCGTAGTCGGTGTGGTCACCGTGCGGCACCGCGATGTGGCCGCAGTCGGGGCCGTGGGTGTGAGTGTGGGAGGAGTGTTCCACGTGCAGGGTGGTCATGCTGCTCACCTTCGAACGTGCGGGCTGTGACGTCGACAGGCTGCCACGCGAACGGCGCATATCGGCTCATTCGGGCTTGCGTGGCGTCCTGCCACCCCAGAGGGTCGGACCCATGAAGGGCATCAGCTACTCACGCTACGGCGGCCCCGAGGAGCTCGCATACGGGGATGTGCGCGACCCGCGGGTCGGCCCCGACTCGGTGCTGGTCAAGGTACGGGCGGCGGCGGTCAACCCAGTGGACTGGAAGTGCCGCGAGGGCCACATGGACCGGATGCTGGAGCCCGTCTTCCCGGTGGTTCCGGGATGGGACGTCTCCGGTGTCGTCGTCCAACCGGGCGTTTCCGTCACGGAGTTCGGCGTCGGCGACGAGGTCATCGGCTACGTACGCGAGGACCTCCTCTCCCACGGCACCTTCGCCGAGTACGTCGCGGCCCCGGTGCGCACCCTCGCGCGCAAGCCCCGCAACCTCACCTGGGAGGCGGCTGCCGGGCTGCCGCTGGTGGGACTGACCGCCTATCAGGTGCTGTCCAGGGTGCTCCAGGTCAAGCGCGACGAGACCGTTCTCGTGCACGCCGCGGCCGGCGGGGTGGGCTCGATCGCCGTCCAGCTCGCCCGGCACCTGGGCGCCCGGGTCATCGGTACGGCCAGTGCGCACAACCACGACTTCGTGCGCGGCCTCGGCGGGGAGCCGGTCGAGTACGGCGACGGCGGCCTGTTCGATCGGGTGCGAGGGCTGGCCCCCGAGGGTGTGGACGCCGTGTTCGACACGATCGGCGGCGAGGCGCTGAAGGTCTCGGCCAACCTCCTGGCGCCCGAGGGCCGTCTGGTGTCGATCGCCGACCCGGACGTCTTCGACTACGGCGGCCGCTACTACTTCGTCCGTCCCGACGCCCAGGACCTGCTGCGGCTGTCCGAGCTGGCGGAGGAGGGCGTGGTATCCGTGCACGTCTCGCAGACGTTCCCGCTGGAGCGGGCGGCCGACGCCCACCGCCTCAGCCAGCAGGGCCACACGCGGGGCAAGATCGTGGTGACGGTGGACTGGGACGCGGAGGAGGGGGTGGCGCCGGCGGGGTTGTGGCAGGGGGCGGAGTGAGACTCTCCAGGAGGGTCGGCCTCAGAAGAGGAGGGCCGCCGCGCACACGGCCAGCGCCACGGTGATCAGGACCGTGGCCGTGGCCTGCCGGGGAGCCAGTGCCGGGGGCTCGGGCGACGCGGCCAGGGCGCGGATACGGCGGTGGGCCAGGGCCAGGAAGCCCAGCCACAGCCCGGAGCACACAGCGCAGACGACCATCCCGGCCACCGAGACCCCGCCGTGCAGCGCGGTCTTCATGGCGAGTACGGCCGCCACGGTCCCGGAGAGTGTCGTACGGCGCCACGCCAGCCGCGTCCGCTCGGGCTGCAGCCCCGGATCCCGCACCGGCTCCGCGACCGACCCGCTCACCCCTCCCACCCGACGAGCACGACGACGACCATCGCGACGGCCACGATCGCGACCACCAGGCTCAGCACCGCCGGGAACCGCGACACCGGCAGGTCCTCGCCGCGGCGCATCGCCCGCTCGCAGCGCACCCAGTGATTGACCGCGCGCAAGGAGCACAGCACGCCCGCCGCGAGCAGCGCGAGCGCCAGCCCGACGCGCCAGCCCCAGCGCAGGTCCGGCAGGAACTGGTCCACCGCGAAACCGCCGCCGATCAACGCGAGCGCGGTACGCAGCCAGGCCAGGAAGGTGCGCTCGTTCGCCAGCGAGAACCGGTAGTCGGGGGTGCCGCCCTCCTGCCGGATCCGCTGGGGTTCGAACCACAGCCGGACGTTTCGTACGAGCTCGATCACATGCACGACCCTATCCGGGAGGGCGGATCAGCGGATCAGCCCGCCGACCGGTACGCCCTGAGCCGTTCGTACGCCGCGAGCCCGTCCGGCACCCACGCCCACTCCGGCAGCCGCCGCTCCACCTCGGCCTCGGGCAGGAAGCCGTGCCAGGCGACCTCCTCCACCTGCGGGCTCACGGGCAGTTCGCAGCGCACCTCGTACACCGCCGACCACCAGGTCTGCCCGGCGCCGTCGTCGTACAGGAACTTGAAGAGGTACGACGGGCGGGGCAGCCCGCTCACCCCGAGTTCCTCCTCGGCCTCGCGCAGCGCGGCGTCGTCGTACGACTCGCCCGCGCCGACCACTCCGCCGACGAACATGTCGTACCGCGAGGGGAACACCAGCTTGGTGGGTGTGCGACGGTGCACGAAGAGGCGGCCCCGCGCATCCCGGGCCTCGATGAAGACACAGCGGTGGCGCAGCCCCCTGGCGTAGGCCTCGCCACGCGGGGACTGTCCGATGACCCGGTCCTGCTCGTCGACGATGTCGAGGATTTCGTCAGCAGCGCTCATGGGGTCATCCAAGCAGGACGGCGCCTGCCGGTCAGAGCGGCGCGGCACCCGTATCGCTCAGGACGTCTGCAGTGCCGCCGCGACCCGCCGCGGCTGCGTCGCGCCGGACGGCATCGCCGAATGCGTCCCGAGCAGGATGATGCCGACCACGATGCCGGCGAGCCCGGCCGCTTCCCACGCCAGCGCGCCCGCGTCGGTGCGCAGACGGTCGCCGAGGAAGCCCACGCCGCAGGCGATGCCGGCCAGCGGCTGGGCCGCGGTCAGGGCGGGCAGGGACATGCGCAGGGACGCGGTCTCGAACGCGCTCTGGACGAGGATCAGCCCGGTGAGGCCGATCGCGACCACGGCGTACGGCTGCCAGCCGGTCAGGACCTCCGTGATGCCGCCCTCGGCGAAACGCTGCCCGGTCACGCGGGTCAGGGCGTCCTGCACGCCGTAGAGGAGACCGGCGGCGGTCGCCAGCAGCGCCGGACCCGAGCTGAGCCGTGAGCGCTTGGCGTACCCGGTGAGCAGCAGGGCCGCTCCGATCATGAGGCCGATGATCAGCCAGTGCCGGAGGGGGTTGTCGGTCGCCGTGCCGCCGTGCGGCTGTCCGGCGACGATGAAGGCCGTCACACCGCCCGCCAGCAGCGCGAGGCCCGTCCAGCCCTGGCGGCCCAGTGGCTGCTTGGTCTGACGGCGGGAGAGCATGAGCGCGAACAGCAGGTTCGTCGCCAGCAGCGGTTCCACCAGGGAGATCTCGCCCTGGCCCAGCGCCATCGCGCCGAGCGCCATGCCGACCACCATCAGTCCGATGCCGCCGAGCCAGCGCGGCACCTTCATCAGGTCCAGGAGGATCCGCGGCGAGAGGAAGTCGCTCAGCGGCGCTTTCTGGGCCGCGTTCTGCTGCAGTACGAAGCCGAAGCCCAGGCAGCACGCAGCGGTGACGGCGAGTATCAGAATCTGAAGCGACACGCTGCGTACCTCGATCATCCTGCCGGGGACGGAGTGCGTAAGGGCCGACTGTAGCGGCCCGGGGCCCGGCATGCGCGTCCTGCCATCGTGCGGTGCGCTCACCGGCCGGCGCCATGACGTACGCCACACACTCTGAACAATTCCGACATTTCGGGCTGGTTGAGGACCTCAACTGCCTCACCGGTAACGCGAGTTGACGCGTGTAACGCGACGGCGGCCCTTGACGCGAACCATTGGCTGCGGATTTGCTGTGCGTGATCACTCGATGACAGTCCACACACTCCCCCCGACAGAACCCAAAACGGTGTCCCCACCTCCGCCACCCCTCGGCCGCGGTCGAAAGCGCGCATCCCACACCTTCGACGCGGCCCTCGACGACGCCGAGCTCGCCGCGGCCCGCACCGCGCTGACCCAGGGCAGATGGCAGACGGCCCGCTCACTGCTCGCCCGGACCGGCGACGACTGGGACCGCAGAGGGCACCGCGTCACCGTCCTCGCCCAGGAGCCGTACTGCGTCCCCTGGACCCGCGACTGGCTGCTCGCCGAGCCCGACTCCGCCGACGCCGCCGTGCTGCTCGCCCTCGCCCAGGTGTGGCGCGCCTTGCGCGGCAAGGAGAAGCCGGTCCGCGCCCGCGAGTCCTGCCACGCCGCCGCCGCGCTCACGCCCGCCGACCCCACGCCCTGGCTCGGCCTGCTCATGCTGGAGAGCCGGCTGGGCGCCGAGGAGGAGGTGCGCCGTGTCTTCGCCGAGGTCCGTGCCCGGTACGCCGACCATCACCACGCCCACCATCTGATGGTCGCCCGGCTCGCCGAGCGCCACTCCGGCGCGGGCCCCGACCCGCTCCACGAGGTCTACGACTTCGCCAACCAGGCCGCCGAGCGTGCCCCCGCCGACTCCCCGCTCGCCGTCCTCCCGGTCGTCGCCCACGCCGAGCGCTATCGCGTCCTCGCGGCGGCCGGGCACGAGGCCCGTGACGCGGCCGCCTCCGCGCACTGGACCGGCCGGCGGGCCCGGCAGGTGATGCGGGCCGCCTTCGACTGGTGGCTGGAGTGGGAGCAGGAAGGCCACCCACGCCGCCTCGTCGACCTGAACTTCCTCGCCCACGCCAAGGTCTGCGAGGGCCGGGGCGCCGAGGCGGCCGCCCTGTTCCACCGCATCGGCGACCACGCCACCCCGTCGCCCTGGTCGTACCCGGACCGCGACCCGTACCCCGCCTTCAGCGCCGCACGCGACACGGCACTCGGCACGGCGTAGGAGCACCGACCGACCCGACTCGACTACCACCAGCGCCCCCGACCCGACAAAGGACGGTCCTTCGATGACGACCGGCAGTTCCAGTACGAGCAGGGCCACCGCCGACGGCGGCGGTATCAGTACGTTCAAGGGGCAGGACCGCGCCCTGCGCGCCGACCGGCTGGGCACGACGGGCCTGCTGCTGTCCGTGCTCGCCGCGACCGCGCCCCTCATGGTCGTCGCGGGTGTCATGCCCACGACCTTCGGGGTGATGGGTGTCCTGGGACAGCCGCTGCTCTTCGTGATCCTCGGCCTCGTCCTCGCCCTCTTCAGCGTCGGGTACGCCGAGATGAGCCGGCACGTCCACAACGCCGGCGCCTTCTACGCGTACATCTCCCGCGGCCTCGGCGGCACGGCCGGCGCCGGCGCCGCGATGGTCGCGCTCGTCGCCTACAACGCGCTCCAGGTCGGCATCTACGGCATCTTCGGCTTCGAGGTCTCCGGGCTGTTCGCCACCTACCTCGACACCGAGGTCGCCTGGTGGATACCGGCGCTCGCGGCCGTGCTCCTCGTCGGCGCCCTCGGCTGGCTGAAGATCGACCTCAACGCGCGCGTGCTCGGCGTTCTGCTGATCATCGAGGTCGCCCTCGTGGTCATCTTCGACGTCGCCGCGATCGCCGACCCCGGCAAGGAGGGCCTGTCGCTGCACGCCTTCGACCCGGACACGCTCACCGGCGCGGGTGTAGGCACCGCCCTGTGCTTCTGCGTGGCCGCCTTCCTCGGCTTCGAGCAGGCCCCCGTCTACGCCGAGGAGACCAGCCGCCCGCATGTCCTCGTGCCCCGCGTGATGTACCTGGCCATCGGCGGCATCGCCGTCTTCTACACGATCAGCTGCTGGGCGTACACCGTCGCCGCCGGCCCCTCGGCGATCGTCGGCACCGCGCAGGAGCAGAGCGCCGGCCTGCTGTTCTTCCTCACCGAGGACCTGCTCGGCACCGGCTTCACCGACGTCCTGCACGTGCTGTTCGTGACCGGCATGTTCGCCGCGATGCTCAGCTTCCACAACGTCGTCGCCCGTTACGCCTTCGCCATGGGCCGAGAGGGCCTGCTGCCCGGCGCCTTCGGCCGCACCAGCGGCGCGAGCGGCGCCCCCGGCACGGGTTCGCTGCTGCAGACCGTCGTCTCGCTCGTGGTCGTCGCCGCCTTCGCGCTCACCGACGACAAGCCGACCGGCGACCCGACCGCACCGGTCCTGCACCTGTTCACTTGGATGGGCAGCCTCGGCGCGCTCGGCGTGGCCGCTCTGATGGCCGCGGCGTCGCTCTCCGTCATCGTCTTCTTCGTCCGCCGCGGGGCCGTCGCCGCCCAGTTCTGGCGACTGGCCGCCTCAGGCCTCTCCGTCCTCGCGCTGCTCTTCATCGTCGTCTACACCGTCAAGGACTTCGACGTCCTGATCGGGGCGGGCCCGGACTCCGCCCTGAGCTGGGCGCTGCCCGCCGTCATCGCCCTCGCCCTGGCCGCCGGCGTGGTCCAGGGCCTGCTCCTGCGCTCCCGCGCCCCCGAGCGGCACGCACGCATCGGGCTCGGCAACGAGGCGTTCCAGCTGGAGAAGGCGGCGACGGAGGCGTCGTAAGGGGTTACCGAACTCTGACGAGTACCCGCGATCCCTGGCCCGGCGAGGGACGCGGGTGCTCGAATGAGTACGTGAACTCCGAACAACCGGAAGAGCAGGAAGAGCCGGAAGAGCAGCGGGGCAAACCCATCGGCCGCCGCGTCCTCCTCGGCACCCTCGGCCTGGGCGCCCTCGGCGTGGTCACCGCGCCCACCCTGCAACGCGGCCTGGAGTCGTTCCTCGCGAGCGCCTCCGACAAGGACCCCACCGGCCTGACCGGCCTGCTCCCCAACGGCGGCGGCTTCCGCTACTACTCGGTGGCCTCCTCCGTACCCCGCAAGAACGCCACGAACTATCGCTTGAGCGTCGACGGCCTGGTCGACCGCCCCACGAGCTACTCGCTGGCCGAACTGCGCTCCCTGCCGCAGACCCGGCTGGTGCGCGACGTGCAGTGCGTCACCGGCTGGCGGGTCCCCGACACCCCGTTCGAAGGGGTGCGCCTGTCCCGGCTGCTCGACGCCGCGGGAGTGCGCCAAGGAGCCGGGGCGGTCCGCTTCACCTGCTTCGACGGCACCTACAGCGAGAGCCTCACCCTCGACCAGGCCCGCCGCGCGGACGTCCTCGTCGCCCTGCGCATGCAGGACAAGGACCTGAGCCACGCCCACGGCGGCCCGGCCCGGCTCTATGTGGCACCCATGTACTTCTACAAGTCCGCCAAGTGGCTCTCCGGCATCACCGTCACCGAGGACGTGAAGCCCGGCTACTGGGAGGAACGCGGCTACGACGTGGACGCCTGGGTCGGCCGCTCGAACGGACGCGACGATGAGCCTACGAGTTGACGCCCCCGGCCGGGCCGCGAGCGTGCGCCGCTTCGGCCCGGCCACCCGCTGGGTGCACCGTACGACGGCCGCGCTGATGGGCGTGTGTGTGGTGACGGCGGCCTGCCTGTACGTCCCGCAGCTCGCCGAACTCGTCGGCCGCCGCGAGTTGGTGGTCCGCATCCACGAGTGGGCCGGTCTGGCCCTGCCCGTTCCGGTGCTGGCCGGTCTCGCCTCCCGTGCGTTCCGCGCAGACCTGGGTTTCCTCAACCGCTTCGGCCGGCACGACCGCGTGTGGCTGCGCGCCGCGTTCCGCCGTGACAAGCGGGCCGCGTCCCGTCCCGCGGGCAAGTTCAACGCCGGGCAGAAGATCTACGCGGCGTGGATCGCCGGCGCGACGCTGGTGATGCTCGGGACCGGCCTGATGATGTGGTTCACCCATCTCACACCCCTGGTGTGGCGCACCAGCGCGACCTTCGTCCACGACTGGCTGGCGCTCACCATCGGGATCGTCCTCGCCGGGCACATCGGCATGGCGCTGGGGGATCCGGAGGCCCGCCGGGGGATGCGGACCGGCGTGGTGAGCCGGGAGTGGGCGGACCGGGAGCACTCGCTGTGGCGGCACTGACACCGACGCGTCCAGCACTGACGCCGATGCGTCAGGTGCCCCCGGGGCCGCGCCCGGATCCGGGACCACGTCGGGAGCGGCCACACCGAAGGCGGCCGGCAGGCCGACCTCGGTATCGGCATACCGGACCGTCACGTCGGCCGAGCCCGGCTCCAGAGCGGGTACGACGACGGACAGCACCAGCCGGTCGCCCGACCCAGGCTTCAGCACGGGCACCCCTGGCACGTCCTGCCCACCGATGCTCACGCTCGCGCCCGACACCAGCTCGGCATGGTCGACGTACGCGTCCACCAGCTCGATCCCGACGGTGTCGCCGGGCCGGGCCTCCCCGTCACCGCCCGTGTCCACCCCGGCGATCCGGAAACCGCAGGCCGCCGGTATGCCGCTCGACGTGGGCCTCAGCCGTGCGGTGGCGCCGGGATGCCGCCGATGGAAGTCGAGCAGCCCGCCCAGGACGGCGTACGCGGCACGCCCCTTGCAGGTGTCGGTCCTGCCCGCCGACGCGGCATGGTCCCGGACCGCCTGCTGCCAGCCGCCACCCTCGCCCTGCACCGCCAGACAGGCAGTGGCCAGCCCGCGCAGCAGCGCCCACTCGGGGTTGTCCGGCGTACGGGGGACGGCGCTCAGGGCGTTCCGGCACTCGGCGGGGGAGCGGAGCAGGTCGTACACGCTCGACGGGTCGGGAATGCCGTCGGTGTTCGGTGAGTCGGGGCCGGGCGGGAGCCAGTCCGGGACTTCGAGGAGCTTGCGGCTCATGGAGGGGCTGGGGGAGGGGGCGGCCGGGGGCTCGCTCACCGTTGTGCTCCGGGATGCCCGCGGTGTGTCGGTGACCGCCGGCGCGCCGATGTGGCCGTCGGGCGACGGCCGTAGCGGAGGAGCGGAGTTGACGGACGGTCCGGCCGGCAGACTCCGGGTGCCGTCGGAGGGCTCGGCGGTGACGACGGTGCCCCCGCCGCCCCGGCCGTCCACAGAGCCACCCCCGTCACTGGTGAAGGCCACGGCGGCCACCGCCACCGCCCCTGCGACGAGCAGCCCCGAGATACGCATCCCGAGGGAAACCGCCATGACGCCCCCCGATGTTCCGGCCCCCGAGAGCCGCGGAAGCCTTCGGGGGCCCACTCATCATCGGGCTCGCGGCCCTCTTGGGGAAGCCGCTTCGTGTGATCGTCAGCGCGAGTTCAGGCACATGGAACCGCCCCGCCCGGCGAACCGGAATCCCGGCGGGACGGCGGCTGTTCAGCCTGCGAAGTCCAGCAGCACCTTGCAGGACGTGCTCCGGTCCGCCGCCAGCGCGAGCGCCGACTCCGCCTCCCGCACCGGCACCACCGCGCTGACCAACCCGTCGAACGACGCCTCGGCGGCGAGCAGTTCCAGCGCGGCGTCGAACTCCGTGTCGAAGCGGAACGCCCCGCGCAACTCGATCTCCCGGCTCACGACGAGGTTTCCCGCGAACGGGCTGTGCCCCGGCGGCAGCATCCCGAGCTGCACGACGACACTCCCGCGCCGCACCAGCCGCAGACAGGTGTCCAACCCCGCGGCGACCCCGGACGCCTCGATCGCCACGTCCACCTCGGCAGGCCACCCGGCATCCTCCGGATCGTCGGCCCGTACAACGGTGTCGGCGCCGGCGATCCGCGCGTACTCCAGGGCTGCCGGCAGCAGGTCGGTCACCGTGACCGACGCGGCCCCCGCCGCCCTCGCCGCCGCGACCACCAGACACCCGATGGGCCCGGCACCGGTGACCAGGACGTGCCTTCCGGCCACCTCCCCGGCCCGCCGCACCGCGTGCAGCGCGACGGACAGCGGCTCGGCGAGCGCCGCCCGCCGCAGGTCCAGGCCGGCCGGGAGGGGCCGCAACTGGTCCGCGGGGACGGCCACCTGGGCCGCGAAACCACCCTGCACATGCGGGAAGCGCGCCGCGCTGCCGAGGTAACGGGTGTCCCGGCAGACGTTGCGTCGCCCGTCGGCGCACTCGGGGCACACCCCGCAGGGCGTGGCCGGGTGCACCGCGACGGCAGTACCGGAAAGGGGACCTGAAGCGCCGTCACCGTACCCGACGACCGTCCCGACCACCTCGTGCCCGAGCACCATCGGCTCCTTCAGCCGGAAGTCCCCGACCCCGCCGTGCCGCCAGTAGTGCAGATCGGAGCCGCAGACCCCGCCGTACCGCACGGCCACCAGGGCCTGCCCGGGGCCGGGAACCGGCGCGGCCAGCTCCTCGACCCGCAGGTCGCCCTGACCGTGGATCACACAACCGAACATCCGCGAGACCTCCTTCACAGCACGCTCGTCATGCCGCCGTCGACGTACAGCACCTGCCCACTGACGAAGTCCGCGGCCGGAGAGGCGAGGAACAGCACCCCGCCCACCAGGTCCTCGGTACGGCCCCAGCGGCCGGCCGGGGTGCGCCGCCGCACCCACGCGCTGAACTCCTCGTCCTTGACGAGGGGTTGGGTCAGCTCGGTCTCGATGTAGCCGGGGCCGAGACCGTTGACCTGGACGCCGTACGGGCCCCAGTCCGCGCACATGCCCTTGGTGAGCATCTTCAGCGCGCCCTTGGTGGCGGCGTAGGGCGCGATGCCGGGGCGGACCACCTCGCTCTGCAGCGAGCAGATGTTGACGATCTTGCCGTGGCCGCGTTCCGTCATCCGCCGGGCCGCCTCCCGGCCGACCAGGAAGGCACTGGTCAGGTTGGTGTCCAGGATGCGGTGCCAGTCGGAGTCGGTGAACTCCAGGAGCGGGGCACGCAGTTGCATGCCCGCGTTGTTGACCAGGATGTCGAGCGGGCCCACCCGCTCCTCGACCTCCGCGATCCCGGCGGCCACCGAGGCGCCGTCGGTCACGTCGAACATGGCCGTGTGGATCCGGTCACCGGGCACCTCGGCGGCGGCCTCGAACTCGGCGGCGGCCTTGCCGAGGCGTTCGCCGTCCCGTCCGTTGAGGACCACCGTGCAGCCGGCCTCGGCGAGGCCCCGGGCCAGGGCGAGTCCGATGCCCCGGCTGGAGCCGGTGACCAGGGCCGTGCGGCCGGCGATGTCGAAGAGAGGGTGAGCCGTCATCGTCGTACCACTCCTGTGGGCGCTATATGACCAGGGACAACAGCAGGACCACACCGCCGGCGACGACCGAGATGATCGTCTCCATGACCGACCAGGTCTTGATGTTCTGGCCGACGCTCAGGCCGAAGTACTCCTTCACCATCCAGAACCCGGCGTCGTTGACGTGGCTGAAGAACAGCGAGCCGGCGCCGATGGCCAGGACGAGCAGAGCCGCGTGGGTCGTCGACATGTCGGCCGCGAGCGGGGCGACCAGACCGGCCGCCGAGACCGTGGCCACCGTCGCCGAACCCGTGGCGAGACGGATCGCCACCGCGATCAGCCAGGCCAGCAGGAGTGCCGGGATCGACCAGTCCTCGGAGATGTCGAGGACCATCTGGCCCACGCCCGTGTCGATCAGCGTCTGCTTGAACCCGCCGCCCGCGCCGACGATCAGCAGGATGCCCGCGATCGGGGCGAGGCTCTTCTCGACCAGTGGCGAGATGCGCTCCTTGCCGAACCCGGCGGGTCGCAGCAGCGTGAAGATGCCGACGAGTACGGAGGCGAGGAGCGCGATCATCGGGGAGCCGATGACGTCGAAGACCCGCTGGACGGTGTTCTCGGGGTCGTCGATGACGATGTCGACCAGCGCCTTGGAGAGCATCAGGACGACCGGGAGGAGGATGGTGGCGAGCGTCGGGCCGAAGCCGGGGCGCTTGTCCAGGTCCTCGGAGACGCGCTGAGGGATCATGCGCTCGGGTGCGGGGACGTCCACCCAGCGGGCCGCGTACCGCGAGAACAGCGGGCCGGCGATGATCACCGTCGGTATGGCGACGAGGACGCCGAGCGCCAGGGTCACGCCCAGGTTGGCCCCCACCGCGTCGATCGCGACCAGCGGGCCGGGGTGCGGCGGCACCAGGCCGTGCATCACGGACAGACCGGCGAGTGCCGGGATACCGATGCGCATCAGCGAGTAGTTGCCGCGCTTGGCGACCATCAGCACGACCGGGATCAGCAGCACGACGCCGACCTCGAAGAACAGCGGCAGCCCGATCACCGAGGCGATCAGCACCATCGCCCACGGCATCGAACGGCCGCCGGCCTTGGCGAGGATCGTGTCGACGATCTGGTCGGCGCCGCCGGAGTCGGCGAGCATCTTGCCGAGGATCGCGCCGAGGGCGATGAGCACGCCCACGCCGGCGACCGTGGTGCCGAGCCCGGTGGAGAAACTGGCGATGGCCTTGTCGAGCGGCGCCCCGGCGATCGCGCCGAGCACCAGCGACCCGAGGGTCAGCGACAGGAAGGCGTGGAGCTTGAAGTGGGTGATGAGCAGGACGATGACGGCGATGCCCGCCAGGACGGCGATGCCCAGCTGAGCGTGGCCGGCCGAGGTGATGGGCTCGACGGTGTCCGCTGCCAGCATCTCGACGCTGAGTCTGGTCACGGGGGTTCCCTTGCAGATACGGGGATGGGGAAGGGGGGCTGCACAAGGCCCTGGAAGGTGCCAGGAGGCCTCAGGGGGTCGGCTCGGGGAGCGCCTTCAGGGCCGTCGCGGCCCGACCGGTGATCTCCTCGGGGCTGCCCGTGACGTCCACCTCGACGCCCGCCTCGTCCGGCTCCAGCGGCTGGAGCGTGGCGAACTGGGAGTCGAGCAGCGCCGTGGGCATGAAGTGCCCCTGCCGGTGCGACATCCGGTCCTCGATGAGCGCGCGGTCGCCCGTGAGATGCACGAAGACCACGCCGGGCGCGGCGGCCCGCAGCCGGTCGCGGTACGACCGCTTCAGCGCCGAGCAGCTGACCACCCCGCCGAGCCCGGTCCGCCCGTCCGCCCAGGCGCCGATGGCGTCGAGCCAGGGCCACCTGTCCGCGTCGTCGAGCGGGGTGCCGGCCGACATCTTGGCGATGTTGGCCTGCGGATGGAAGTCGTCGCCCTCGGCGTACGGGACGCCGAGCCGGGCGGCGAGCAGGGGACCGATGGTGGTCTTGCCGGTGCCCGCGACGCCCATGACCACGACGACATGGGGGGTGTTCATCGCTGCCTCACTGTCTGCTGTCTTCGTCGACACGTGATGTCGACGCAACTGAAGCTCATTAGATACGACGAATTCAAGACTCTGTGATGAATAAGTCTGACTTTTTGTCCCCGTGATCTGCCACGTACGCTGAGTGCATGAGCACACCGGGCCGGGGGCTGCACGGCCACGTACTGGAAACCCTCGGCCCCGCGATCACCGCGGGTGAGTACCCGCCGGGCAGCGTCCTACGGACGGACGAGCTGGCGCAGCGCTTCGACGTGTCGCGTTCGGTGATGCGCGAGGCGGTGCGGGTCCTGGAGTCCATGCACCTCGTCGAGTCCCGCCGCCGCGTGGGCGTGACGGTGCGCGCCAAGTCCGAGTGGAACGTCTACGACCCCCAAGTCATCCGCTGGCGCCTGGCCGGCGCCGACCGCCCCCAGCAGCTGCGCTCACTCACGGTGCTGCGCTCGGCGATCGAGCCGGCGGCGGCAGCCCTGGCCGCCAAGCACGCCACCGCCGAGCAGTGCGCCGAACTCACCGAGTGCGCCCTCGGCATGGTCGCCCACTCACGCGGCCACCAGCTGGAGGGCTACCTCGTCCACGACATCGCCTTCCACCGCGTCATCCTGAACGCCTCCGGCAACGAGATGTTCGCCCGCCTGGGCGACGTCGTCGCCGAGGTGCTCGCGGGCCGCACCCACCACGAGGTCATGTTCGAGGACCCCGACCCGGCCGCCGTCACCCTGCACGTCCAGGTCGCCGAGGCGGTCCGCGCGGGCGACGCGGCCCGGGCGGAACACCTGACCCGGGAGATCACGGTCGGCGCCCTCCAGGAGCTGGACATCCTGGCGCCGTAGACCTGGCAGACCTACTGGTCCAGGAACTCCCCGTCGACGTACACCCAGGCCCCGTCGACCCGCTCGAACCGGCTCCGCTCATGCAGCGACCCGCCCCGGAACGAGGCCCGGAAGGTCACCGACCCCGTGGCGTGGAACGCCGAACCGTCCGCCGTCTCCAGGATCTCCAGCCCGGTCCACCGCATCCCCGGGTCGAGGTCCAGCCGCGCCGGCCGCGTCCGCGGATGCCAGGTGCGCAGCAGATATGCCACGTCGCCCTTGACGAAGGCGCTGTAACGCGACCGCATGAGCGCCTCGGCGGTGGGCGCGGCGGCGGAGCCGCTGTGATAGCGGCCGCAGCACTCGCCGTACGCCTTGGGCAGCCCGCACGGGCAGGAACGCGTGCTCATGCCCGCCATTCTGCTAGACGGCCGCCCGCGTCTCGGCCCCGGGCAGCGGCGGCAGTGCCGCCCCGTACACCCACGCCTCGAACAACTCGTCCACGGGCTCGGCCGCGAACCGCGCCACATGCGAGACGAACGCCGACGTCGTCACCGTCCCGTTCCGGTGCAGCCCCGCCCAGGCCCGCAGCATGTGGAAGAAGGCGTCGTCGCCGAGCGCGCAGCGCAACGCGTGCACGGTGAGTCCGCCGCGCTCGTACAGCCGGTCGTCGAACATCGACTTGCGCCCCGGATCAGCCAGTCGCAGATCCTGCGGCAGAGTGGACAGCAACCGGTGTGCGGAGGCGGCGAGTTGCTGCGCGCTACGGCCGCCGGACCGCTCCGACCACAGCCACTCGGCGTACTTCGCGAGCCCCTCGTTCAGCCAGATGTTCCGCCAGTCAGCGATGGAGACGCTGTTGCCGAACCACTGGTGGGCGAGCTCGTGCGCGACGAGCCGCTCCGAACCGCGCGCCCCGTCCACGTGGTTGGCGCCGAACAGCGACAACCCCTGTGCCTCGACGGGCACATCGAGCTCCTCCTCGGTCACCACGACCGCGTACTCGTCGAAGGGGTACGGTCCGAACAGCTGCTGGAAGAGATGCATCATCTGGGGCTGCCGCGCGAAGTCCCGCGAGAACTCCGGCAGCAGGTGCGCCGGAATGTGCGCGTGCTGCGGCACCCCGCCCAGACCCGGGTCGGCCAGCACCACGGTCTGGTACTTGCCGATCGCCAACCCGACCAGATAGCTGGAGGTCGGCGCCGACTGCTCGTACACCCAGGTCGTGGTCGAAGCCTTCGTCGTCCGCGTCAGCAGCCGCCCGCCCGCCACCACCGCGTACGCCGACGGTGTGGTGATCGAGATCTGGTACGACGCCTTGTCGGCGGGCCGGTCGTTGCACGGGTACCACGACGGCGCCCCGATCGGCTGGCTCGCCACCAGCGCCCCGTCCTCCAGCTCCTCCCAACCGAGACCGCCCCAGGGGCTGTTCACCGGCTTGGGATTGCCCGACCAGTGCACCTCGACCGTGAAGGCCGCCCCGGCGCGGACCGGCTTGGCGGGGCGCACGCGCAGCCGCCCGCCGCGGTGGGTGTAGTGCGGCTGCCGCCCGTCGACGCGGACCCGCCCGATCTTGAAGTCGGCCAGGTTCAGCACGAACTCGGTGAGCGGCGAGCGCCCCGCTATGGCGTTGATCCGGGCCATCCCCGACAGCCGGTTGGGGCCGGGGCGGTAGTCCAGCACCAGCTCATACCGGTGCACCCGGTACCGGGGGTCGCCGTGCTCCGGGAAGTACGGGTCCGCGCCCGCCGCCTGCTGAACTGCCACTGCTGTCTGTGCTCCCTGCGCCGTACTGCTGCCACTCCGTGCCGGCCCGACGTTCTCCGGCCCTGAGTGGGCCGCGCTCAGGAACGCCATGCTTCGATCGGATTGCCGAGCCAACGGGTGTCGTCCGGGACCGACTCCGCCGCCATCACGAGCGACGCGGGACCCAGCGTCGTACGGGCCCCGATCGCGCTGCCGGGCAGGACGATCCCGCCAGGACCCAGCGTCGCGCCCTCACGGAGGACCACAGTATCCGTCCGCAAGATCCGGTCGTGGAAGAGGTGTGTCTGGAGCACACAGCCCCGGTTCACGGTGGCCGCGTCCTCCAGCGTCACCAGATCGGTCTCCGGCAGCCAGTAACTCTCCACCCATACGCCCTTGCCGATCCGCGCGCCGAGCCCCCGCAGCCACGCCGTCAGCACCGGCGTACCCGGCACCGAACCCGCCAGCCACGGCACCGCGAGCACCTCCACGAAGGTGTCCGCCAGCTCGTTGCGCCACACGAACCCGGACCACAGGGGATGCTCACCGCTGCGATGCCGTCCCACGAGCAGCCACTTCGCGACGATCGACACGAGCCCCGCCACGACCCCGGCTCCGAGCAGCACCAGCCCGGACAGCAGCGCCCAGCCCTCCAGCGCACACAGGGCCGCCACGGTCAGCACCGCCAGCCCCGCCGAGCAGAACACCGGCACGATCCGGCACAGCTCGACCAAGGCGCGTGCCCACAGCAGGCGCGCAGGCGGCTCGTACGTCCGGCTCTGGTCGCCGTCGGCCGCCGCACGCGGCAGCTTCACCGGCGGCAGCCCCAGATACGAGGTGCCCTTCTTGGCCTTCTTCGGCGTCGCCGACAGCACACCGACCAGCCCGCCGTCCGGCACGGTCCGCCCCGGCGCCGTCATCCCCGAGTTCCCGAGGAAGGCCCGCCGCCCGATCTCCGCCCGCCCGATCCGCATCCAGCCACCGCCGAGCTCGTACGGCGCGGTCAGCGTGTCGTCGGCCAGGAACGCGCCCTCGCCGACCGTGGTCAGGCTCGGCAGCGCCAGCACCGTCGACACCTCGGCGCCCTTGCCGATCCGCATCCCGAGCAGCCGCAGCCACACCGGCGTCACCAGCCCGGCATACAGCGGGAACAGCGTCTCGCGCGAGCGGTCCATCAACTGCGTCACGGTCCACGCCTGCCAGCCGACCCGGCTGTGCGTCGGATACGTCCCCTCGCGCAGCCGCAGGCTCAGCAGCCGTACGGCGATCAGGAGCAGCACGGCGTACGCCAGTCCGAAGGCGAGCGTGGCCGGCACGAGGGCGAGCGCGGCGCCGGTCAGGGGCGCGTCCGGCGTGAAGAACACCCGGGCCACGAGGAACGCCGCCGCCCCGGCCACCACCGGCAGGGCGCTGAGCGCGAAGCCCGTGAGGCCGTACATCACCCGCCAGTACGTCCCGCGCCGCGGCCGCTCCTTGGGCCAGTTGCGCTTGGCCTTGCCGAGCTTGACCGCGGGCGCCCCGGCCCAGCGCTGACAGGTCGGGACCTGCCCGGTGACCGCCGAGCCGGGCGCCACCTCGGCCCGCTTGCCGACGCGGGCGCCCGGGAAGAGCATGCTGCGGGTGCCGACGGTGGCGTGCGCGCCGACCTTGACCGCGCCGACCTCCAGCCGGTCACCGTCCAGCCACCACCCCGACAGGTCGACCTCGGACTCCACGGCCGCACCCCGGCCCAGCTTCAGCAGTCCGGTGACCGGCGGCAGCGAGTGCAGATCGACGTCCGGCCCCACCTTGGCGCCCAGTGCCCGCGCGTACCGCTCCAGCCACGCCCCGGTCAGCGAGGTCGCCCCGCTGAACTCGGCGAGCCGCTCGGCCGTCCACAGCCGCAGATGCACACCGCCACCGCGCGCGTACCGCCCGGGCTTCACGCCCCTCAGCAGCAGCCGCGCACCACCGGCCGCCAGCGCGAGCCGCCCCGGCGGGCTGAACAGCACGACGGCCCCGACCGCGACGAGCCACCACGGGGCCGTCGGCAGCCACGCGTACGCGGGCAGCAGATTGCCGAGCGCGGCCAGCACGACCGTCCAGCGCAGGCCGAGCAGAGTGAACAACGGAAGGAGAAGCAGGAGCTGGATCACCTGCGCGCGCCGGGGCACCGGCGAGACGATCCGCTCCGCCCCGTCGTCCTGCGCGGACTCCTCCAGCCGCCGGGCCAGCTTGCGCAGCACCGGCTGCTGGTAGATGTCCAGCACGGCCGCGCTCGGATAGCGGGTGCGCAGCCGGGTCGTCAGCTGCGCGGCGGCCAGACTGCTGCCGCCGATCGCGAAGAAGTCGTCGGAGGCGCTGGTGACCGGGATGCCGAGCACCTCGGTCCACTGCTCGGCGAGCCAGGCCTCGGTGCCGTAGAGCTGCTCGGCCGGACCACCGGTCTCCAGCCCCTCCAGCGGCCAGGGCAGCGCGTTCCGGTCGACCTTGCCCGACGTACGGGTCGGCAGTTCCTCGACCGGCGCCAGCAACGGCACGAGCGCGGCGGGCAGTTCGGCCCGCAGCTTCTCGACGGCGACCGCGTGATCCCAGCCGTCCTGCGTCACGACATACCCGACGAGGAGCTGATTGCCGCTGCGAGCGGTCCGCACGGCGGCGGCCGCACCGGCCACCCCCGGCAGCGCCTGCAACGCGGCATCCACCTCACCGAGCTCGATCCGCCGCCCGCCGAGCTTGATCTGCTCGTCGGCCCGCCCGAGGAAGATCAGCCCCTCGGGCTCCGCCTTGACGAGGTCACCACTGCGATACGCCCGCTCCCAGCCCAGGGACTGAAGCGGCGCGTACTTCTCCGCGTCCTTCTCGGCGTCGAGATAACGCGCGAGCCCCACGCCACCGATCACGAGCTGCCCACTGCCGCCCATCGGCACGGGCTCCCCGGCCTCGTCGACGACGGCCAGCTCCCAGCCGTCCAGCGGCAGCCCGATCCGGATCGGCTCCTCGCCGCTCATCAGCGACGCACACGCCACGACGGTCGCCTCGGTCGGCCCGTACGTGTTCCAGACCTCGCGCCCCTCCGTCACCAGCCGCTGCGCCAGCTCGGGCGGACACGCCTCGCCGCCGAAGATCAGCAGCCGTACGTCGTTGAGGGTCTCCGGCTCCCAGAGCGCGGCCAGCGTGGGCACGGTCGACACGACCGTGATCTCCTGCTCGACGAGCCACGGCCCGAGATCGGCCCCGCTCCTGACCTGCGAGCGCGGCACCGGCACCAGACACGCCCCGTACCGCCACGCCAGCCACATCTCCTCGCAGGACGCGTCGAACGCGACCGACAGGCCCGCCATGACCCGGTCCCCGGGCCCGATCGGCTCCTCGGTGAGAAACAGCGCGGCCTCGGCGTCCACGAACGCGGCGGCACTGCGGTGCGAGACGGCGACGCCCTTCGGCTTCCCGGTGGAGCCGGAGGTGAAGATGATCCACGCGTCGTGCCCGACACCGGGACGGGCGGCGGGGACATTGGAGACACCGTGCACGGCGATCTCGTTTCCGGCCCCCACGACGGCCCGTACGTCCGCCTCCCCGAACACCAACTCGGCCCGCTCGTCCGGGTCCTCGGCGTCGACGGGGACGTAGGCGGCACCGGCCGCGAGCACGGCGAGGATCGCGACGTAGAGGTCATTGGTACCCGACGGGACTCTGACCCCGACCCGGTCGCCGAGCCCGACCCCGGCGGAGGCGAGCCGGCGCCGCAGCCGCTCCACCTCAACGGCCAGCGCACGGTAGCTGAGGCAGGTCGTGCCGTCGTCGAGGGCGGGCTCGTCCGGATACGACCGCACGGACGCCTCGAATACGTCCACGAGCGTGCGCGGCGAGGCCGCCGAACCCCCCGAGAAACGTGCCGTGTCCCCGAACCGCTGGTGGATCTCCGCGCCGAGCTCTTCCTCGAGCAGGCCGAGAGCGTTGCTCTCCTGTATGGCTGCCATCCGGTCCTCGCGTCTAGATCCCGGATGCCTCCGGGGCGCTGGCGGGCCCGCAGGTTTGCCTGGGGTTGTCCGGCTCCAGCTCCGTAACAAGCCGGAAATTTTAGTACGACGCTAGGTTCGGCCCCTTCGATACGCCACTCGGAGCAGCCGTTCGGGGACTTGCGAAGCCTGCTGCACAGGCGCTGACCTGGTGATCTTCAGCGGAACGAGACTTCCCCCACACAACGAGCGAGGGGCCGTGACCTCACGGTCACGACCCCTCGCCATCTCGCGTGTCCGAGGGGGGACTTGAACCCCCACGCCCGATAAAGGGCACTAGCACCTCAAGCTAGCGCGTCTGCCATTCCGCCACCCGGACAAGGTGTCTGTCGTGCGGGGTTTCCCTCGCGGCGACAGAGGAAACATTACCAGGCTCCGGAGGGTGCCCCGATCACCCCCCGTCGTGGCGTGAACGGTGTGTGACGGGCTGCGGCCGCCCTTGGGCGGGACCGTGCCGAGGGGGAGGATGAGGGGAACCACCAGCAGTGACAGTGCGGGAGGAAGCAGCGTGAGCCAGACGGACACGGCCAGGGGCGTCACCGGCGAGGACGAGGTCGTGGACCTCTGCCGCGAGCTGATCCGGATCGACACCAGCAACTACGGCGACCACTCGGGGCCCGGTGAGCGCAAAGCGGCCGAGTACGTCGCCGAGAAGCTCGCCGAGGTGGGCCTCGAACCGAAGATCTTCGAGTCGCACCCGGGCCGCGCCTCCACCGTGGCGCGGATCGAGGGGGCGGACCCCTCCCGGCCCGCGCTGCTCATCCACGGGCACACCGACGTCGTACCGGCCAACGCCGACGACTGGACCCACCACCCCTTCTCCGGCGAGGTCACGGACGGGTGCGTGTGGGGGCGCGGGGCCGTCGACATGAAGGACATGGACGCGATGACCCTGGCGGTCGTACGCGACCGGCTGCGCAGCGGACGCAAGCCGCCGCGGGACATCGTGCTCGCGTTCCTCGCCGACGAGGAGGCCGGCGGCAAGTACGGCGCCCGGTTCCTCGTCGACAAGCACCCCGACCTCTTCGAGGGCGTCACCGAGGCGATCAGCGAGGTGGGCGGGTTCTCGTTCACCGTGAGCGAGCAGCGGCGGCTCTATCTGATCCAGACGGCCGAGAAGGGCATGCACTGGATGAAGCTGACCGTGGCCGGTACGGCCGGGCACGGGTCGATGATCCACCGCGACAACGCGATCACCGAGCTGTCGGAAGCCGTCGCGCGGCTGGGCCGGCACAGGTTCCCGGTGCGGGTCACCAAGACCACCCGGGCCTTCCTCGAAGAGCTCGGCGACGCCCTCGGCACCGAACTCGACCCGGAGAACATGGAGGGCACCCTCGCCAAGCTCGGCGGCATCGCCAAGCTCATCGGCGCGACCCTGAGCAACACGGCCAACCCGACCCAGCTGAACGCCGGCTACAAGGTCAACGTCATCCCCGGCGAGGCCACCGCGCACGTCGACGGCCGTTTCCTGCCCGGCTTCGAGGAGGAGTTCCTCGCCGACATCGACAAGATCCTCGGGCCGAACGTGCGGCGCGAGGACGTGCACGCCGACAAGGCCGTCGAGACGGGCTTCGACGGGGCGCTCGTCGCGGCGATGCAGTCCGCGCTGGTCGCCGAGGACCCGGCGGCCAAGGCGATCCCCTACATGCTCTCCGGCGGGACCGACGCCAAGTCCTTCGACGACCTGGGCATCCGGGGCTTCGGCTTCGCGCCGCTGAAGCTGCCGCCGGAGCTGGACTTCGCGGGCATGTTCCACGGCGTCGACGAGCGCGTACCGGTGGACGGGCTGCAATTCGGGGTGCGGGTCCTCGACCGGTTCATCGATGCGTCCTGAATTGGCCCACTGAAACGACACTTCAGAATTCGACCGGACGTACGGGGCGTGGCTGGGGAGAGTGAACGCGCTCATAAGGTCGTAGCCCTATTAGTTCCTCCTCGTTACAGGTGATGCGATCAGCTACTTGTGATCGCATTGCCAACAAGGAGGAATAATGATCAAGAAGGTCGTCGCCGCTGCGGCTGCCACCGGTGGGCTGGTTCTCGCGGGCGCGGGCCTCGCTGTCGCCGACGCTGGTGCCCAGGGTGCCGCCGTGCACTCGCCCGGCATCCTGTCCGGCAACGTCGTTCAGGCGCCGGTTCACGTTCCGGTGAACGTCTGCGGCAACACGATCTCGGTCGTCGGCGTGCTGAACCCCGCCTTCGGCAACGTTTGCATCAACAAGTGACGTTGTGCCTCGCCCCATGAAAGGGGCTGAGCCCGTCGGCCCCGGAGCGCGTGCCATGCGCTCCGGGGCCGACCGGCCTTTCGGCGGCGTCGGGCCAATTCCGGCGCCGCTTTCTCGGAACAAGGTCGAAGGCAGGGAATCAGCAATGCGACAGGTCACCCGCAAGGGCCTGCTGACCGTGGCGGCCGCGACCGGCGTCATCGCCGCCGCCGGCGGCACCGCCCACGCCACCGGCGCGGGCGCGAACGGCGCCGCCTCGAACTCGCCCGGCGTGCTGTCGGGCAACACGGTGCAGGCGCCGGTGCACGCACCGGTCAACGTCTGCGGCAACACCGTCAACGTCATCGGGATCCTCAACCCGGCGGTCGGCAACAGCTGCACCAACAAGGGCGGCGGCAACCATGGCGGCGGCAACCATGGCGGCGGAGGGGCGTCGGCCGACGGGCACGCCAGTGACTCGCCCGGCGTCGGCTCCGGCAACCATGTCCAGGCGCCGGTCCATGTGCCGGTCAACGTGTGCGGCAACAGCGTCGACGTCATCGGCATCGGCAATTCCGTCGAGGGCAACGACTGCGGCAACAACGGCGGTGGCGGAGGTCACCAGAACCCGCCCGAGTCGCCGGAGGAGCCGGGCAATCCCGGTAACCCGGGCAACCCCGGAAACCCGGGTGACCCCGAGGAGCCGGGTAACCCCGGGAACCCGGGCAACCCGGGGAACCCTGGGAACCCGGAAGAGCCGAACCAGCCCGGCACCCCGAGCACGCCGCCCGGATCGGGCGGCGTCACGCCGGGCGGTGGCTCCTCGAACGGCAACCACCCGGGCACCCAGGACGTCACCCAGCCCCAGGGTCGCGCGGAGCTCGCCCAGACCGGCAGTGACCTGCCACTGGGCCTGACCCTGCCGGTCGGCGCGGGAGCGCTGCTCGCGGGCGCCGTGCTGTACCGCAAGGCACGCGCATCGGCGTAGGGCACGCTCTCCGGCACGAACGGAGCGGGCCCCGCCGTGGCGGGGCCCGCTCCGTTCCGTGCTTCCTTCTCCCGCTGTACCTGTCTGTCTTCCTGTCGCCTCAGCTCACCACGTGGCCCGCACCTGGCGGATGATCCTGCGGCGCAGCCGCACCTTGCGGCTCCCGTCGCGCAGCAGGCTCAGGCGGTCCAACTCCCAGTGTCCGTACTCGGCATTGTCCGTCAGCAGGCGTGTCGCGTCCTTGCGGGAGACCCCGCGAGGTACGTACACGTCGACAAATTCGTATTCGGGCATCGCATCTATTGTGCGGGCTGGGGCCCGGTACGGATAGCGTCTGCACTATGTCTGATGCTGTGCAGCCCACCGCTGCCGAGGTACGCGCCGCCGCCGAGGCGGTCAAGACCGCGCTCGACCGTCACCTGGCCGCGGTCGAACGCCGGTCGGGTGAGGACGACCCGGCCGTCTACGAGGCGTTCAACCAGTTGGCCGCGGCCGCCGAGGTCTACGACGAGCTGCTCTACGACCGCTATGACGAGGTCACTCCCTTCGAGATCCCCGGTGCGGAGGACGCGCTGCCGCCGTACACGGGCCCCGAGGAACCGAACGCGCTGAGCGTGCTGATCCGCCGCGACTACTCCGTGGTGGAGCCACAGCGGCTGCTGGCGCAGGCCCAGCGGGTCGAGGCGGCGGACGACGACGAGGGCGCGGAGGCCGCCGGCACGGTGCACGGGGCTCTGGGCATCCTGTTCGGCGAGTTCGAACCGGACGAGATCGCCTCCCGGCACAAGGAGTTCGGTCTGGAGGAGGGCGACTCCACGCTCTGGGTGACCGCCGCGGACGAGTCGACGGAGCCGGGGGAGTGGCTGGAGTCGCCCTTCGACGGGGTCGATCCACAGCGGGTGGTCTGCCGGTTCGACGTCAGCGCGGTGTTCGATGACGAGATCGACGACGACGATCTCGAGGACGAACTCGACACCGACCTGGACGAGGACGAGGACGAGGACGAGGACCTGGAGCCACTGGACGCGGATCGGTAGCGCGGCCTTTTCGACGGCGGCGGCCACGGAGAATCTCCGTGGCCGCCGCCGTCGTGGTGTGTGTCTCGGTCAGGCCAGTGCCGACACCTGCGTTCTGAGCAGGACGGGGAGGCGGGTGGTGCGGGGCTTCGCGGGGACCTCGGCGACGGCGTGGGGCAGGGCCTGCTCCACGCCGTGGACCACGGAGAGGTGGCGCTCCGCGCGGCTGAAAGCCGTGTAGACCCAGGGGCGGCTCAGGGCCTGGGCCGCGTCTCCCGGCAGGACCACGACCACCGCCGGCCAGCGGGTGCCCACCGCCTGGTGTGCGGTCAGCGCCCAGCCGTGGCGTACGGACTGCTCCACCCGTTCCTTCGGTACGACCACGGGCTCGCCCGCGCAGGACAGGTGCAGGCCCTCGGCGTCGGCCTTCACCACCTGGCCCGGCACCGTACGGCCCGGTGCGGGGGAGTAGGCGACGCGGTCACCGGGGTCGAAGCCGCCGAAGCGGCCCGGGCCGGGGTTGAGCCGTTCCTTGAGCGCGGCGTTGAGGGCGCGGGTGCCGACCGCGCCGCCGTGGCCCGGGGTGATCACCTGGGTCTGCTCGGCGGGGACGCCGATCGCGCGCGGCACCGAGTCCACGACGAGCTGCACCGTGCGGTGCAGGGCCTCGCCCGCATCCCGCACGGGCACGATCACGAGCTCCTTGCCGGGGGCCTCGACCTGGTTCAGCTCGCCGATGCCGATACCGGACACCAGCTCGCCCAGCGGGCCGGGATCCGGCCGCCGCGAGGCGATCTGCGGGCAGATCCGTGCCGCCAGCAGATCGGCGAACACCCGCCCGGGCCCCGCCGACCACAGCACCGCCGGATCCCCGGCCAGCACCAGCCGGGCCCCGTCCGGCAGTGACTCCGTGAGCAGCGCCGCCGTCTCGACGCCCAACTGAGGCGCGTCGAGCACGACAAGCAGATCCAGATCGAGCGCCCCGTCCACGTCCCGCCCGGGCCCCTCGGCACCGGAGAACAGACCGGCCACGGTGACGACGCCGGACACCTCGGGTGGGGCGGCGCCGGTGGAGGAGACGGCCGCAGTGGCACCGCCGGGCCGGTCGCCCCCGCTCAGCAGTGCCGCGAAGCGCTCTCGGCCCGGAGCGCTGTGGGTGGCCGCCCAGGCCCGCAGGCCGAGGGCCCGCGCCGTGCGCAGCAGGGCCGCCGGTTCGGCCAGGGACGCCTCGCCGCCGGTGTGGAGGACCAGGCCGTGTGCGAAGACCGCGCGGACCAGTTCGGCGGCGGAGCCCGCCGCGGCCGCGGCCCGCTCCCACTCCTCGGCCGAACCGTCGTGCTTCGGCGCCGAGTTGATCAGGCGGGCCAGTCCGTCGGCGAGGCTCTCCTCCGCGAGGGCGTACCGCTCCAGGCCGACCAGCACGCGTACGGGCCGCTCCTCGTCCTCCGCCGCCTCGTCGTCCTGCCTGGCCGGGGCGCCGGGTTCGTCGAGTGCGTCCTGGAAGGCCAGGGCGTCGCCCTCGGCCAAGGTGTTCTGCACGGCCGTATCGGCATCCGGCACCTCCTGCCTGGCCAGCGCCGCGATGAGCGTCGGCATCTCCAGGGCCGTGTGCCCGGCCAGGGCAGCCTGCTCCAGCAGCCAGACGGTGACCGCCCGGCCCCGCCGCTCGTCGTCCGGTCCGCACTTCGCGCCCAGCAGGGCCCGCGCGAACCCGTCGGCCTGCTCCGGCCGTACGCCGCCGACGCGCAGCAACTGCCAGGGGTCAGCCCGCAGCTGGTCGCCCGCGCCCTCGCCGAGCACGGCGGCGGCCTGCGGGGCGAGGGCCTCCGGGGCGCCGCCCTCGGTCAGTACGCGCCGTACGGACTCGACGGTCTCCGGTGCGGGGCCCGCGGGTGCGTCGGCCGCCGCCGACTGTGGCCGGCGTACCGGCTCGCTCGCGGGGCGGCGCGGCGGCTCCGGCTCACGGAAGACCGTGGCGACCGGCTTCGCGCCGCTCTCCACGGCCCGTACGGCGGCCAGCAGATCCGCTGCCTTCCCGCTGAGCTTGGCCCCGCTCTCGACGGGCCCCTGCTTCTCGGCCTTCCGCCGCTCGATCCGCTCCCGCTCGACTCGCTGAGCGGCGAGCTCGGCCTCGGCCTCCGACTTCTGGGCCGAGGCGTCGCCGTCGCCGCTCTCACCCGAGGAGGCCCGGGACGCACTCTCCCTGTCGCCCCCTCCGCTTCCCGCGGCGTCCTCGGCCGCCGGTGCCGCGTCCTGCGACGTGCCCCCCGGCACCCCCGGCTCCTCGTTCTCCGTGGTCTCGGGCGGCTCCGTGGTCACAGCGTGCTCCAGTCGTGATCGGGGTAGCGGTGCACGGGCGCTGACACGTCGTCGAGCGCCCGGCAGATCTCGTCAGGAAGACTAAGGGCCTCCACTGACAACGCCGCCGTGAGCTGCTGTGAGTTGCGCGCGCCTATGACCGGTGCGGTCACGCCGGGCCGGTCGCGGACCCAGGCGAGGGCGACCTGGAGCGGGGTCACGGCCAGCCCGTCGGCCGCCGTCTGCACCGCGTCCACGATGCGGCTCGCCGTGTCGTCGAGGTAGGGGGCGACGAAGGGCGCGAGGTGTTCCGAGGCGCCGCGTGAGTCCGGTGGCGTCGTGTCCCGGTACTTGCCCGTCAGCACGCCCCGCCCGAGCGGCGAGGACGGCAGCAGACCGATGCCCAGGTCCAGCGCCGCCGGCAGCACCTCCCGCTCGACGCCCCGTTGCAGCAGCGAGTACTCCAGCTGCGTGCTCGCCAGCCGGGTGCGAATGCCGGGCGCCGCCAGCTGCCACGTCGCGGCCTTGGCGAGCTGCCAGCCGCAGAAGTTGGAGACACCGGCATAGCGGGCGCGGCCGCTGCTGACCGCCAGGTCCAGGGCCTGGAGGGTCTCCTCCAGCGGGGTGTACGGGTCGTAGGCGTGGATGTGCCACACGTCGACGTAGTCCGTGCCGAGCCGGGTCAGCGAGGCGTCCAGCGCGGAGAGCAGATGGCCGCGCGAGCCGTCGAAGCGGCGGTCCGGGTCGGGCACGCTGCCCGCCTTCGTCGAGATGACCAGGTCCCGGCGCGGGACCAGCCCTTCCATCAGCCGGCCGAGCAGATACTCGGCCTCCCCGTCGCCGTACACGTCGGCCGTGTCGACGAGGGTGCCGCCCGCCTCCCAGAACGTCTTCAGGAGGTCCGCGGCGTCGTGCTCGTCGGTGTCCCTGCCCCAGGTGAGGGTGCCGAGCCCGATCCGGGACACGCGCAGGCCGGTGCGGCCGAGATGCCTCTGCTCCATGAACGCCGAGATTACTGGCCAGAACCTGCCATGTGGGGGCCTGTGGATGAGCAGTTTTCACGACGGTCTCCGGCCCCTCTGACGGCCGCCCGGGCGATGCCCGCCACACCGGCCTCCCGGTGGCGGGTCCCCCGCGCTATGGTCGGGCCCACAAGGGACGTTACTGATCGGTAAGGGGAATCCGCCATGCAGCTCGGGATCAACCTCGGCTACTGGGGTGCCGGAATGGACGCGGACAATCTCGCCGTCGCCCAGGAGGCCGACCGGCTGGGATACGCCGTGTGCTGGGCCGCCGAGGCGTACGGCTCGGACGCGGCCACCGTGCTCTCCTGGGTCGCCGCCCAGACCGAGCGCATCGACGTCGGCTCCGCCATCTTCCAGATCCCGGCCCGCCAGCCGGCGATGACCGCGATGACGGCCGCCACCCTGGACTCGCTCTCCGGCGGCCGCTTCCGCCTCGGCCTCGGCGTCTCGGGTCCCCAGGTCTCCGAGGGGTGGTACGGCGTCAAGTTCGACAAGCCGCTGGCACGCACGCGTGAGTACGTCGAGATCGTCAGGAAGGCGATGACGCGTGAGCGCCTGACGTACGAGGGGCAGCACTGGACGCTGCCCCTGCCCGGCGGCCCCGGCAAGCCGATCAAGCTCACCGTGCACCCGCAGCGCGAGCACATCCCGCTGTACATCGCCGCCATCGGCCCGAAGAACCTCGAGCAGACCGGTGAGATCGCCGACGGCGCCCTCGTGATCTTCCCCTCCGCCGAGCACCTCGAGGAGACCACGATCCGCCACCTGCGCGCGGGACGCGAGAAGGCCGGCAAGACCCTCGACGGGTTCGACGTCTGCCCGACGCTGCCGCTCGCCGTCGGCGAGGACAAGGACGTGGCCACGCTCGCCGACACCTTCCGCCCCTACACCGCGCTGTACGTCGGCGGCATGGGCAGCGCCAAGCAGAACTTCTACAACCAGCTCGCACAGCGCATGGGCTTCGAGGCCGCGGCCGCCGAGGTCCAGGAGAAGTACCTGTCCGGCGACAAGCAGGGCGCCGCGGCTGCCATCCCGCACGAGCTGATCGACCAGACGACGCTGCTCGGCTCCGTGGACCGCATCGCGGACCGGATGAAGGAGTACGCGGCGGCCGGGGTCACCACCCTCAGCCTCGCTCCCGCGGGCTTCACGCTCGACGAGCGGATCGCCTCGCTCCGCGCCGGCACCGAGGCCCTGGAGCGCGCCGGACTGGCGTGACTTTGGCAGGATGCACGAACGGGATTTTTCTGCGGCCGTGGTGGGGGCTCGGGGGTCTTCCCCGCCACGGCCGTCACGCAGAACAACGCGCGCGTGCCCACGCGGTTACGCCCCCGTCGTGACCCTGATGGTCATTCTTTTGGCGGAGTTGTCCGTCATTACTGTTGCGGCACCTCTCTCAGCCCCTTTGACTCGTTCTTTGCGGAATACCGCGGAGTCCTGCTGAGCCCGGCTGAGTCCTACTGAGTCCTGCGGAGTCCTGCGTCTGCAGAGAGGTGCCAACGATGCTTTCGGCCAAGAGCCTGTTCCAGGAGATCCTCGACAACGACGAGTCCTTCCGCCTGTTCTGCTCGATCGCCGCCAGCGGCGAGTCCCAGGGCGGCTGGGAGAACGCCCGCATCGCCGCGCTCGTCCCGGAGAGCGAACGCTCCCTGGCGCCCAAGATCACCCGGCACGGCGCGGACGAGGACAAGCACGGCCGGATCTTCAACGCCCTGCTGAAGAAGCGCGGCCTCGAACCCGTCCCCGTCCCGCCCGAGACCGACTACACGATGCTGCTGGAGAACCACGGCATCGGCCTCGCGCACGACAAGCTCAAGAGAGACGAACAGCTCACCGTCCAGGACATCGTCACCTACCTGTCGCACAGCCGGGTCACCGAACAGCGCGCCTCGGAGCAGATGGACCTGCTGCGCAAGCACTTCGCCGACCACCCCGACCTCGGCCGCGCCGTCAGGATGATCTCCAAGGACGAGGACAACCACCTCGCCTACTGCCACGAGGAACTCCTGCGCTTCGCGGCCCAGGGCCACGGCCGGGCCATCCAGCGGACGCTGCGCGAGTGCGCGCTCGCCGAGATCCGCATCTACCGGGACGTCAGCCTCGCGGTCATGGACCACATGGGCCGCATCCTCGGCTGGCCCCGGCCGAAGGCGGCCGTCCTCGCCGCGGGCATCCACGCCGTGTACGCCTGGGAGCGGCTCGCGGGCTGGCGGCGCATGGTGTCCCTGAGGATGCCGGAACGTCGCGACGCCCTGGGCGGACCCGCCACCTCGGCGCCCGAGTTCGCCTGACGCCGTAACCACGGGACGGTCCTGGTCCCTACAACCAGCCCCGGCTCTTGAACAGCCGGTACAGCAGCACCTCGACGGCGGCCATGCCCGCGATCAGCAGCGGATACGACCAGGCCCAGCGCAGCTCCGGCATGTGCTCGAAGTTCATGCCGTAGATCCCCGCGACCATCGTGGGGATCGCGGCCATGGCCGCCCACGCGGAGATCTTCCGCACGTCGTCGTTCTGCCGGACGCTCATCTGCGCCAGATGCGCCGCGAGGATGTCGGAGACCAGCCGGTCCAGGCCCTCCACCGCCTCGTTCACGCGCGTGAGGTGGTCGTTCACATCGCGGAAGAAGGGCTGCGCCTTCTCGTGCACGAAGGGCACGCGCACCTCGAACAGGCTCGTGCCCGCGAGCCGGGTCAGCGGCTGGGCCAGCGGACCGGTGGCCCTCCTGAACTCCAGGATCTGCCGCTTGAAGGCGTAGATGCGCGACGCCGTGTCCCGGGAGCCGCCGCCGGTCGGCGAGAACACGTCCGCCTCCAGCTCCTCCAGGTCGGTGCCCAACTCGTCGGCCACGTCGACGTAGTGGTCGACCACGGCGTCGGCGATCGTGTAGAGCACCGCCGTGGGGCCGTGCCGGAGCATCTCGGGCTCGTGCTCCAGACGGCGCCGTACGGCGCTCAGCGGCGACTCCTCGCCGTGCCGGACGGTCACCACGAACGAGTCGCCGATGAAGACCATGACCTCGCCGGAGGAGACGATGTCGCTCTTCGGCTCGTACCCGACCGGTTTGAGGACCATGAACAGCGAGTCGTCGTACACCTCCAGCTTGGGCCGCTGGTGCGCCTTCAGGGCGTCCTCCACGGCCAGCGCGTGCAGCCCGAACTCCTCGGTGACCTTGTCGAACTCCTTCTCCGTGGGCTCGTACAGGCCGATCCAGACGAACGCGTCGTCCTGCAGACGGCACAGGTCCAGGGCGTCGGAGAAGTCCTGAGGCCCTTCCGTCCGGCGCCCGTCGCGGTAGATACCGCAGTCGACGATCACGGAGCGTATTCTCCCGCCGCCCGCCCCCGAGCGCACCCCGTCCTACGCCTACGCTGGGCCGCATGCCCACGCTGATCCTGGTCCGGCACGGACGTTCCACCGCCAACACCGAGGGACTGCTCGCCGGGTGGACGCCCGGTGTCGCCCTCGACGAGCGCGGGGCCGCGCAGGCCGCCGCCCTGCCCGGCCGGCTCGCCGAGCTGCCGATCTCCGAGGTCGTCGCGAGCCCCCTGCAGCGCTGCCAGGAGACCGTCCGGCCGCTGCTCGACGCCCGGCCCGGACTCACCGCGCACACCGACGAACGGATCGGGGAGTGCCACTACGGCGACTGGTCCGGCCGCAAGCTCGCCGAGCTCATGGACGAGCCGCTGATGGAGGTCGTCCAGGCGCACCCGTCGGCGGCCGCGTTCCCCGGCGGGGAGTCGATGCGGGCGATGCAGACCCGGGCCGCCGAGGCCGTACGCGAGTGGAACGCGCGCGTGGAGCGCGATCACGGCGCCGACGCCGTGTACCTGATGTGCTCGCACGGCGACATCATCAAGTCCCTCGTCGCGGACGCACTCGGTCTTCATCTCGACCTCTTCCAGAGGATTTCCGTAGAACCGTGTTCCATCACCGCGATCCGCTACACACGCCTGAGGCCGTTCCTCGTCCGCCTCGGGGACACCGGTGATTTCGCGTCCCTCGCCCCGCGCGAGGAACCACCGGCCGGCGACGCGACGGTCGGGGGCGGCGCGGGCGCACCGTGATCGTCGGGCGCAGTAGGGTGAAGCAGCGGTCGAAGCAGCGCCGTACTCAGGATGTCGCCGTATCCACCATGTCGCCGTACCCACGATTCCAATGGAGACAGGACGTGTCCCGTCAGGTGTTCCTCTACGACCCCCCGGACCGTTTCGTGGCCGGTACGGTCGGGCTGCCCGGACGCCGTACGTTCTTCCTCCAGGCCACCGCAGGCTCCCGGGTGACCAGCGTGGCCCTGGAGAAGACCCAGGTCGCCGCCCTTGCCGAGCGCATGGACGAGCTGCTCGACGAGGTCGTCCGGCGCAGTGGCGGGAGTGCCGCCGTCCCGGCCGTGGCGCCCACCGAGATCTCCGACACCGCCCCGCTGGAGACCCCCATCGAGGAGGAGTTCCGCGTCGGCACCATGGCGCTCGCCTGGGACGGTGAGGAGCAGCGCATGATCGTCGAGGCGCAGGCCCTCGTGGAGCTCGACGCGGACTCCGAGGAGGACCTCGCCGAGGCCGAGGAACGGCTGCTCCAGGACGAGGAGAACGGGCCCCCGATGCTGCGGGTCCGGCTGACCGGCGCCCAGGCGAGGGCCTTCGCCAAGCGCGCACTGGACGTCGTCAACGCCGGGCGGCCGCCATGTCCGCTGTGCAGCCTCCCGCTCGACCCGGAAGGACATGTATGTCCGCGCCAGAACGGATACCGCCGCGGAGCGTGACCTCGGTGGAACTGCTCGCCGAGGGGGAGCTGACCGTGCGCGGCCGCATCCGCGAGGCGTCCAACGCGGCGCTCTTCTGCACGGTCGCGTACGAGGGGCAGGAGGCGTCCTGCGTGTACAAGCCGGTCGCCGGTGAGCGGCCGCTGTGGGACTTTCCCGACGGGACGCTCGCGCAGCGCGAGGTCGCCGCGTACGAGGTCTCCGAGGCGACCGGCTGGGGGCTCGTACCGCCGACCGTGCTGCGGGACGGGCCGTACGGCGAGGGCATGGTCCAGCTGTGGATCGACGTGACACCCGAGGCCGAGCTGCTCGCCCTGGTCGACGGCGAGGAGCCCGAGCCCGGCTGGAAGGCGATCGGCCTCGCCGAGGTCGGCGAGGGGAAGACCGCCCTGCTCGTGCACGCCGACGACGAGCGGTTGCGGCGGCTCGCCGTCCTGGACGCCGTGATCAACAACGCCGACCGCAAGGGCGGGCACCTGCTGCCCACCGAGGACGGCCGGCTGTACGGCATCGACCACGGCGTCACCTTCAACGTCGAGAACAAGCTCCGGACGCTGCTGTGGGGCTGGGCGGGGGAGCCGCTGACGGTGGAGGCCGTCGAGGTGCTCGGCTCCCTGCGGGAGGGGCTGAAGGAGGGCGGTGCGCTGGCCGTACGCCTGGCCGGGCTGATCACCGCCGCGGAAGTGGCGGCCATGCGCGCGCGTGTCGAGGCGCTGCTGGCGGCGGGGAAGCATCCGGAGCCGAGCGGGGAGTGGCCGGCCATTCCGTGGCCCCCCGTGTAGGAGCACAATGGCCGGTATCGCGCAAGAACGCCTTACCGGCCATCCGCACCGGTCCGGTTCGTGTACGGAACATCCGTCCGGTTACGCTCATGACATGTATGCCTGGCCCGCTTCTGAGGTCCCCGCCCTGCCTGGTCAGGGCCGCGGCCTGAGGATCCACGACACCGCGACCGGCGGTCTGGTCACCCTCGACCCCGGTCCCGTCGCCCGTATCTACGTCTGCGGCATCACGCCGTACGACGCGACCCACATGGGTCACGCGGCGACCTACAACGCGTTCGACCTGGTTCAGCGCGTGTGGCTCGACACCAAGCGGCAGGTTCACTACGTCCAGAACGTGACCGACGTCGACGATCCGCTCCTGGAGCGGGCCGAGCGCGACGCCATCGACTGGGTCGCCCTCGCCGAGAAGGAGACCGCGCTCTTCCGCGAGGACATGACCGCCCTGCGCATGCTGCCGCCGAAGCACTACATCGGCGCGGTGGAGGCGATACCCGGGATCGTGCCGCTCGTGGAGCGGCTGCGGGACGCCGGCGCCGCGTACGAACTCGACGGGGACATCTACTTCTCCGTCGAGTCCGACCCGAACTTCGGCAAGGTCTCGAACCTCGACGCCGCCGCCATGCGGCTGCTGTCCGCGGAGCGCGGCGGCGACCCCGACCGGCCCGGCAAGAAGAACCCGCTCGACCCGATGCTCTGGATGGCCGCACGGCCCGGAGAGCCCAGCTGGGACGGCGGTTCGCTCGGGCGCGGCAGGCCCGGCTGGCACATCGAGTGCGTCGCCATCGCCCTCGACCACCTCGGCATGGGCTTCGACGTCCAGGGCGGTGGCTCCGACCTCGCCTTCCCGCACCACGAGATGGGCGCCTCGCACGCCCAGGTGCTGACCGGCGAGTTCCCCATGGCCAAGGCCTACGTCCACGCCGGCATGGTCGCCCTGCACGGCGAGAAGATGTCCAAGTCCAAGGGGAACCTGGTCTTCGTGTCGCAGTTGCGGCGCGACGGCGTCGACCCGGTCGCCATCCGGCTCGCCCTCCTCGCCCACCACTACCGGGCCGACTGGGAGTGGACCGACCAGGTACTCGAGGACGCCGTCGACCGCCTCGGCCGCTGGCGGGCCGCGGTGTCCCGGCCCGACGGGCCGCCCGCCGAAGCGCTCGTCGAGGAGATCCGCGACGCCCTCGCCAACGACCTGGACGCCCCGGCCGCGCTCGCCGCGGTCGACCGCTGGGTCGCGGCGCAGCAGGAGCAGGGCGGAACCGACATCGGCGCCCCCGGTGTCGTATCGCGGGCCGTGGACGCCTTGTTGGGCGTCGCCCTCTAGGTCCTGTCGTCAAATTCCCGTCGTCCGCCCGAAGGGCGGGCCCGGCGGCGTCTGGTGCGTGCGATCGCAAGGCGCCGGAGCCGCCCTCGATGG
>NZ_JOFS01000039.1 GCF_000719285.1 Streptomyces bicolor
CCCTCGATGGGGGTGCCCCCGCGCGAGCCGAGCGAAGCTCGGTTCGAGCGTGGGGGAGGAGCCACGTGGGCGGTTCGGCAACGCAGCTGGGGGTCCCCCCTCTGGGGGAGTGCGTGCCAGGCGTCGCCGGGCAGGCGGGAATTTGACCACAGGGCCTAGCTCGCGGTGCGCCGGATCCGTCCGGCGTACCGCTTCTCCAGTTCCAGGTTGCCCTCGAAGCCCCCCGGCACATTGGCCGAGACGTACACCGGCGGGCGCTCCCCGGCGGCGATGAGCTGGGCGGAGGCCTCGGCCACGGCCATCTGGACGAGCATCACGCCGGTGAGCGTGGACAGGGCGCAGACGGCGCCGCCCTCCGGGAGGTCCAGCAGCGCGTCGCCGCGCGGTGCGGCGTTGTCGAGGACGACGTCGGCGAGGTCGGCGAGCTTCTTGCCGCTCGGGTGTCCGGCGGGGACGGCGCGGGTGTGGGTGAGGGAGGTGATCGCGAGGACGCGGTGGCCGTGGTGCCGGGCGTGCAGGGCCATCTCCACGATCACGTTGTTGACCCCGGAGTTGGAGATCACGACGAAGAGATCCTGGGGACGCGGCACGGCGAGGTCGTAGATGCGGGCGGCGACGCCGGCCTGCCGCTCCAGGAGCGGGTCGTCGAGGACGCTCGGGGAGTCGCCGCCGTACAGGACGAGGTCGGCGATGCTCAGCCGGTTCGTCGGCACCAGCCCGCCGGCCCGGCCGGCGAGTTCGAGGACGATGGCCTGGGAGTGGCCGGTGCCGAAGGCCTGGATCACGCCGTCCGCGCGCACGCAGTCGGCGATCAGCCCGGCGGCGCGGGTCACGTCGTCGCGGGCGGACTCGGTCAGGCGGTCGAGGACGGCCATGCTCTCGTGTGCGAAGCGCCGGGCGCTCACGGAGTGGTCGGACACGCGTCACTTCCCCACTGGTGGATTGAACCACCTGGTACTCCTCCATCGATGAATCAATAAATCACACACCGGATGGCAGGGGCAATGAGCCGCCGCCGACGAGCCCGGGCCCCGCCCGGTCCTGGTATTCAATCTGAGGGAAAAACGGTGGCTGATACCTTCTTTGCATGCCCCCGACGGACGTCACCACACTGATCCGAACCGAGCTGCCCCGGCTGGCCGGCTCCCTACGGAAGGTCGGCGAGCTGATCCTGGAGGATCCGGCCGCCGTCACCCACTGCTCGGCCGCCGAACTGGGCCGCCGCACCGGCACCTCCCAGGCGACGGTGACCCGCTTCTGCCGGGCCATCGGCCTCGACTCCTACCAGCATCTGCTGATCGAGCTGGCTCAGGAGCGCGGCCGCGGCGAGGTCTCCGACTGGGGCACCGCCGAGATCGGCCCGGACATCTCCCCCGACGACAGCCTCGAGCGGGTCGTCCAGGTGGTCGGCAGCGCGGACCTGCGCGCGATCCAGCAGACCATCGACCGGATCGACCTGGACGCGCTGGAGCGGGCGGCCCAGGCCCTGGCCCGCGCCCGCCGCATCGACGTCTACGGCGTCGGCGGCAGCGGCGCGGTGGCCCAGGAGACGGAGACCCGGCTGTTCCGCATCGGCTGCCAGGTCCGCGGCTGGACGGAGGTGCACGGCGCGGCCACCTCCGCGGCCCTGCTCACCCCGGCCGACGTGGCCATAGGCATCTCCCACTCCGGCGCCACGCGCGAGACGCTCGAACCGTTCGAGATGGCCAGGGAGCGGGGCGCGACCACCATCGCCATCACCACCGACCCACGCTCGCCGCTGGCCAAGGCCGCCGACATCCGGCTCATCTCGGCGACCTCGGAGACCAGCTTCCGCACCGGCAGCATCGGCGGCCGGCACTCCGTGCTGATGATCGTCGACTGCCTCTACGTCCGGGTCGGCCAGGTGTCCTACCAGCGCGCCAGCGCCTCCCTGGCGCTGACCGACCACATCACCCCGCAGCACGCGGTGAAGTCGCGCCGGGCGCGCTGAGCCCGCCCGCGCTCCCGCCCCGGCACCCGTACGGGACTGCATGGATGAACCACCAACAAGCCACAGAGATGGTTGTTTGAATCATCCCTTCGGTGCCAGGATGGGGCTCCCCACGAGCACTCGTAGGAGCCCCATGCGCGTCATCTCTGTCGAGTCGACCGAACTGTTCGTCGGTACCGAGGACGATCCGCACCAGGTGGTGGCCGTCGAAGTCGGACACACCCCCGGCCGGACGGTACGCCTCACCGTCGAGGGGCCGGGTGTCCACGGCACCGCCGAGGTGGCCACGGGAGACGACGGCAGCGCACGCGCCGAGATACCGGTGACGACCGACCTCGCCCCCGGCGACCGTACGCACGTCAGGGTCACGGCGGAGGACGCCGGCGACCCGGCGCGCACCGCGGAGAACTCCGCCGCGTTCACGGCCGCCGAACCCGGTTGGACCATGTTCATGGTCAGCCACTTCCACTACGACCCCGTCTGGTGGAACACCCAGGGCGCCTACACCGAGACCTGGGACGTCGCCGACGACCCCGCCACGACCGGCCTGCCCGCCCGCACCTTCGACTCACGCGGCCAGTCCGGGATGAGCCTGGTGCGGGCGCACTGCGATCTGGCGCGGCGCGACCCGGCGTACACCTTCGTGCTCGCCGAGGTCGACTACCTCAAGCCCTACTGGGACGCCTTCCCTGAAGAGCGCGCCTTCCTGCGCCAGCTGATCCGGACCGTCCGCGTCGAGATCATGGGCGGCACCTACAACGAGCCGAACACCAACCTCACCGGCGCCGAGGCGACCGTACGCAACGCGCTGTACGGCGACGGCTTCCAGCGCGGGATCATCGGGGCGTCCCCTCAGACGGCCTGGCAGCTGGACGCGTTCGGGCACGATCCGCAGTTTCCCGGGCTGATGGCGGACGCGGGTGTGAGCTCCAGCTCCTGGGCGCGCGGGCCCTTCCACCAGTGGGGCCCCACCCTCTCCGTGTTCGGTGAGGAGCCCCGGGATCCGAAGCGGATGCAGTTCCCGGCGGAGTTCGACTGGATCGCCCCCTCGGGGCGCGGGATCCTCACCGCCTACATGGTCAACCACTACGGCGCCGGCTGGGCGATCGACAACGCGCCCACGCTCCCCGAGGCGGAGGCGGCCGCGCTCAGGCTGTTCAAGGGGCTGAAGCAGGTCGCGCTCACCCGCAACGTCCTGCTGCCGGTCGGCGGTGACTACGCGCCGCCGTGCCGCTGGGTGATGGCCATCCACCGGGACTGGAACGCCCGGTACGTCTGGCCACGCTTCATCAGCGGCATCCCCCGGGACTTCTTCGCCGCCGTGCGCTCGGAGCTGACGGCGGAGGGCCGCAAGGCGTCCCCGCAGACGCGGGACATGAACCCGGTCTACACCGGCAAGGACGTCTCCTACATCGACACCAAGCAGGCCCAGCGCCACGGCGAGACGCTGCTCGCCGACGCGGAGGCCTGGGCGACACTCGCCTCGCTCGTCACCGGGCACCCCTACCCGGACGCGGCGCTCGACAAGGCCTGGCGGCAGCTGATCTACGGCGCCCATCACGACGCCATCACCGGCTCGGAGTCGGACCAGGTCTACATCGACCTGCTCACCGGCTGGCGGGAGCTGTACGACCTCGCCGAGACGGTACACGCTGACGCCACCGACGCACTCGCGCGCAAGGTCGCCCAACTACCCGGCGGTGCACCGGACTTGGTGGTCTTCAACGCGGCGACCTGGGAGCGGCGGGACGTCCTGGCGGTCGAGGACCCGGGGCTCGTCCCCCTCGACGACACCGGACTGCCGCTGCCCGCCGTGCGGGAGGACGGCGAACTCCGGGTCGTCGTACCGGAGGTGCCCGGCATGGGCCTCAAGGCGCTACCGCTGGCCGAGGGGACGGTCCCCGAGTGGACACCCGGCGAAGGCACCACCATCCGCAACGAGTTCTACGAGGTGACGGTCGACCCCGCGCGCGGCGGCGCCGTCAGCGGCCTGCGCGCCCTGGCGGAGAACGGCCGGGAACTCCTGCGCCCCGGCGACATCGGCAACGAGCTGGTCGTGCAGGAGGAGTACGCACGCCACCCGCGCTTCGGCGAGGGCCCCTGGCACCTCACGCCGACCGGCACGACGGCCGCCCGCAGCCGCGACGTCACCGCGGACATCGATGTCGAGCACTCCCCCGCCGGATCTCGGATCACCGTCCGCGCCGACCTCGGCCTCTTCCACTACACCCAGCGCCTCACCCTCTGGAAGGGCGTCGACCGCCTCGACCTCACCACGACCATCGACGGCTACGACGGCGCCGACCGCCTCATCCGGGTCCGCTGGCCCTCCGACGTGCGCGGCGGGCTGCCGGTGCACGAGGTCGCGGACGCGGTGATCGGACGCGGCTTCGGGTTCGTGGAAGTCGACAGCGAGAGGTTCCCGTGGACGCTGGACAACCCGGCCAACACCTGGTTCGGGCTGGGCTCCACCGCCCGGGTCGCGGTCGCCGACGGCTCCGGCCGGCCGCTCGGCGAACGGTCCATCGGTGTCGCCGAGTTGGTGTACGCCTCCTGGGACGACGCCGGTGAGCTGGGCGCCGGGCTCGCGGCGGCCCTGGTGCGCGTGGGCGTGACGGCGACCTCGACGATCGCCGGGGGCCCGCGCTACGGCGACCTGGAGGTCGACTCCAACCTGCCCGACATCCGGATCGCGGTCGGCGCGCCCGAGCGCAACACGCTGGTCGCCGAGGCCCTCGGCTGGGACCCGGCGGCCGGGCGGGAACTGCGCCGGCAGCTCGCCGAACGGGGCGTGGCCGCCGTCTGGGTCGCACCGCGCGCCTCGCTGCGCGAGGAGTGGGTGCCCGGCGCCGACCTGCGCGACCTGGAACGGCTGCCGCTGCTCGTGGTGGCGGGCGCCCGCCCCGAGGACGACGCCAAGGCCGTGGACGCGCTGATCGCCGACCTGGACGACGCGGTCCTGCGGGCCACGGCGGCGGGCGGCGGGGAAGCACTTCCGCCCGGCGACGCGTGGGACGGACGCAGCTTCGCGGTCCTGAACCGGGGCACGCCGGGCTGTGTGGTCACCTCGTCGGGCGACCTCTACATGTCCCTGATGCGCTCCTGCACCGGCTGGCCCTCGGGCCTCTGGGTCGACCCGCCCAGGCGCACGGCACCCGACGGTTCCGGCTTCCAGCTCCAGCGCTGGTCCCACACCTTCGAGTACGCCGTGGTCGCGGGCCCGGGCGACTGGCGGGAGCTGCGGCTGCCGCAGGCCGGGCACGCCTTCAACCATCCGCTGACGGCGCGCTTGAGGGACACGGCCGCCGAGGATGCCGTACTGCCCAGGAAGGCCGTGCTGTTGGGCCTCGAGCCCGCCGGGGAGGTGCTGCTCGACGCGCTCAAGGCGGCCGGCTCGCCGCTCGCACGAGGGAGCGTGGCAGCCGCTGATCCGGCCGGCGGGGTCGTCGTACGGGTGCACGAGGTGAACGGCCGGCCGGTGCGGGCGCGGGTACGCGGGCCGCGGGAGTGGACGGAGGGTGCGCGGGCGGATGTACTGGAGCGGCGGGGGGATCCACTGACGCCCGGCGATCAAGGGACACTCGAACTCGACCTGACCGGTTTCGAGGTGGCCACCGTCCTGGCCACCGCCCAGGGTGAAACCTCACCCGGCCCCGGCATCGCCGCCCACGAACCCGCCCAGCCCATCGCGACCCGCTACTGGCTCCACAACTCCGGCCCCGCCCCGCGCGGCAACATGCCGGTCGCGGTGTACCTCTCCCCGACCACGCTCACCGTCGCCGACGGCCCCGTCACGGCGACGGTCCGGGTCGGCTCGGAACTGACCGACGCGCCGGTGTCGGGCACGGTCAGCCTGCACGTCCCGCCCGGCTGGTCCGTCGAGCCGGCCGAACTGCCGTACGCGCTGGGGCCGGGCGGTTTCACGGTCGCGGAGGTCACGGTGACACCACCGCCCGACCCCGAGCCGGGGCGGCACTGGCTCGCCGCCCGGCTGAGGTACGGCGGGCAGACGTACGAGGACGTCGTGCCGCTGGATGCGGGCGACGGGCACAGGGGCCCAACGCTGCGGATGGGGTTGGGAGTTGAGCGGATCGTCGTACGCCATGGCGAACGGGCCCACGTCCCGGTCACCCTCCACAACACGACCCGAGGACCGATCAACGGCACCCTCTGGGCCGTCTCCTCCTGGGGAACCTGGGCGGGCGTGACCCCGGGCTGCCAGGGCTTCACCGTGGCAGGAGGGGAGCAAGGGGAGTACGCGATCGAGGTGGACGGCGGCGCGGCACCGCCGGGTTCGTACTGGCTGATGGCGAAGGCCGGCTGGCACGGGTGCGTGGCGTACACGGCGGCGGTGGAGCTGGAGGTGACGCCATGACGAGCGACTACGCGGCTCGCGTCCACGGCGAAGAGATCCGGAAGGAACGCGTGGAGGCCTTTTTGAGAGGCGGTTCGGCAACGCCGCCAAGGGGCGCGGGGAACTGCGCGACCAGCCACAACGCACCCGCAGCCGAACGACGACACAACGCGGCACTCTCGATGGAACGCCAACGCCGACGCTGGGCAACGCAAGTAGTACTGATAGACGAACTCGCCCGCCGCACCTGCACGAAGCGCGGCCTGCCAACCCCATCAGAGATGCAACCGCCTACCACGCTCACCGTGCCGGAGGCAGACGTCGCCGACCTCGGCAGCATCGTCGCCGCAGCCCTCGCCCACTCCCCCGCCGCACGCCTCCTCCTCACCACGCTGGAGAACGAGCAGCACATTCCCGAGGAGGCCGTACGCGACTACTACGACCGCAACCGCGACCGCTACCTCACCCCGCAGGCCCTCAGGCGCGGCGTCGACCCCTATGGCACATCGGCCACCCCGGCGGACTTCCTCCCGTACGAAGGGGCCCGCGAGGGCATAGCGCAGGACCTGCGCCAGGCGGCAGCCCGGTACGCGTTCTTCGCCTGGCTGGACCAGGCGCGGACCGGCGTCGAGTACGCCCCAGGACACGAGCACCCGGGCGACCCGACCCACCAGGACCACGAGCACCGGCACTGAACGGAACGTAAAAGCAACACGGCAACCCATTGACCTCCGATGAATCCTGGTCCATCTTTTCATCAATCCAAGTCCAAGTTGGTGATTTGAACCAGCCACTATCGGCGAACACCAGCGAACCAGCCGCCCAGTTCGGCCGCAGGAGGGCACCCATGCGCGCAAGCAGACTTCCCGGATCCCTGGCATGTTTCCTCGCCCTGGCACTCGCGGCCGCCGGCTGCGGCCTCTCCGGCGGCGGCTCCGACGAGGGCGAGGCCACCGCCGGCGGCTGCAAGGTCGACAAGGCGAACGTCGGGGACGGGGCGCTCACCGGGGACATCAAGGGCGACATCACCTTCCAGACGACCAATCTGAAGAAAGACTTCGGTGGCTACTTCAACAGCGTCATCGCCGCCTTCGAGAAGGAGCACCCGGGCACGAAGGTGAAGTGGATCGACGACCCCGGCGACGCCACCTTCACCCAGCGCCTGGTCGCCGACGCGCAGGGCTGCACGCTGCCGGACGTGGTCAACATCAACGTCAACACGGCGGTGGCGCTGACCAAGAACGGCTACCTGCTCAACCTCGACAAGAAGGCGCCCGACGCGGGTAAGCCGTTCACCGAGTCGATGTGGGAGTCGAGCACCTACGCCGAGGCCGACGGCACCAAGGTGCACAGCGTGCTGCCCTGGTACTCCGGCGGCATCGTGCAGACCTTCAACACCGATCTCATGAAGAAGGCGGGCCTGGACCCGGCCAAACCTCCGACGTCCATCCTCGGTCTGTTCGCCGACGCCGAGAAGATAGCGAAGGCCTCCGACGGCGAGTACTACGCCTTCCTCGCCAACCCCTCGCTGCGCATCCCGGCCGACTGGCAGCAGATGGGCATCAAGGTCCTCGCCGACGACGGCAAGAAGTTCACCTTCGCCGACGACCCGAAGACCGTGCAGTGGGTCGAGGGCATGACCCGGCTCTACAAGGCCGGCGCGATGCCGAAGGACTCCCTGTCCTCCAACCAGGACCCGTCCAACGTGTACGGCCAGGGCAAGCTGGTCTACGGCTCGACGAACCCCAACTTCCTGCGCTTCATCGAGCAGAACAACCCGTCCATCTACAAGAAGACGGGCGTCGCCCGCTACATGCTGGACGACCTCGGCCACACCGTCGGCGCCCCGCAGTACATCGGCACCGCGTCCACCAGCAAGAACGCGGTGACCGCACTCGCCTTCGCACAGTTCCTGACCAACGCGGAGAACCAGCTGGAGTGGGCGAAGGACCCGAACGTCGTCATCTTCCCCTCGACGACGGAGTCGTTGAAGGACCCGTTCTTCCAGAAGGTGGAGGGCGGCGACCCGTTCGCCGAGGCCCGCAAGATCGTCGCCGGTGACCGGCAGACCGCCACGGCGGACGAGATCGCCCTCACGCCGGGCGAGTTGAACGCCGTCTCCGCCCAGATCCAGCTCGCCATGCAGGGCAAGAAGAGCGCGCAGGACGCCCTCGACGAGGCCCAGTCGAAGGCCAACGAGCTGATCGAACAGGGCAGCTGACGATGGCTCAGCGCACCGCACCCGCCAAGGCGCCCGTCCCCGCTCCCCCGGGGGCGGGCGCCCCGCGCCCCGGCGCTTCCCCGACGCCCCCTCCGCCGGGGTTCCTGCGCCGCGCCCTTCGCACCGTCACCCCCGGCCCGACGGCGGACGCGGGGGGCGCGGCGCTGTACCGCCGCTGGTGGCTGCCCTGGCTGTGGATGCTCCCGGCGATCGTCGGCACGACGGTCTTCGGGGTGTTCCCGTTCCTCAACACGATCCTGGTGTCCTTCACCGACGCCAAGCCGCTCGGCGGCGCGTACGACGTGGTGGGCCTGGACAACTACACCCGGATGCTGGGGGACTCGGACTTCTGGCTGGCCACCCGCAACAGCATCCTCTACGCGGTGATCGTCGTTCCGCTGATGGTCCTGCTGCCGCTGCTGCTCGCGGTCCTGGTGGAGAAGAACCTCCCCGGCATCGGCTTCTTCCGCTTCGCCTTCTACACCCCGGTCCTCGCCTCCAGCGTGGTCGTCGGCCTGAGCTGGCAGTGGCTGCTGAGCGACCAGGGCCTGGTCAACACCTGGCTCCAGAAGGCCCACCTCATCCGCGAGGCGATTCCCTTCCTCTCCGACTCGTGGCTGATCCTGCTGTCGGCGATGGGCCTGACGCTGTGGAAGGGCCTCGGCTGGTACATGATCTTCTATCTGGCCGCGCTGGGGAACGTGCCCAGGGAACTGCACGAGGCGGCGGCGGTGGACGGCGCCGGCGCGGTACGCCGCTTCTGGCACGTCACCGTGCCCGGCGTACGCACCTCGATGATGCTGGTGGGCACCCTCACCGGCATCGGCTCGCTGCGCGTCTTCACCGAGATCTACATGCTCGGCGGCTCCACCGGCGGCCCCGGCGGCGCCGACCGCACCCTCCCGTTCTACATCCGGGACGTCGGCCTCGACCCGCTCACCGGCAACGCCGGCTACGGCGCGGCGGTCAGCGTCGCTCTGTTCGCACTCACCCTGGGCCTCACGCTGCTCGCCCAGCGCCTCACGAAGGAGGACGAGGCATGACGACCGCTTCGGAGGGCGTGACGAGCGCGCCGGCCCCGGTGCAGCGCCGACGCCTGATGCCCCGCTGGCGCGACTACGGCCGCCCCCGCGAACTCGTCGTCCGCTACGTGCTGTTGGTCTTCGTCCTGTTCATCACCGTCGGCCCGCTGCTGTGGCAGGTGCTGTCGTCCCTGAAGGGCGCCGGCGAGGACGTCTTCGGCGCGGGCGCCTCGCTCATCCCCCACCACCCGACCCTGCGGGCCTACCGCGAGGTGTTCGACCAGGTGCCGGTGTGGACGTACATCAGGAACAGCCTGTTCGTCGCGGTCATCTCGATCACCAGCCAGCTCGTGTTCTCCACCATGGCCGGCTACATGCTGTCCAAGCCCGGCTGGAAGGGCCGCAAGCTGGTGTGGGTGCTGCTGATGGCGTCCATGATGTTCCCGTTCGAGTCGATCATGGTTTCGCTGTTCCTCAGCATCCGGGACCTCGGTCTGGTCGACAACCTCGTCGGCGTCTGGCTGCCCGGCTTCGTCGCCGCCATCAACGTCCTCATCATGCGGGCCGCGTTCCTCGCCGTCCCGCGCGAGATCGAGGACGCGGCGATGCTGGACGGCGCGGGCGAGTGGAAGCGATTCCGCCACCTGTACCTGCCCTCCGCCTACGGCGCGATCCTGGTCGTCACCATCAACACCTTCATCAGCGCCTGGGACGACTTCCTCTGGCCGCTGATCGTGCTGCGCTCCGAGGAGCACTTCACGCTGACGCTGGGGCTGGCCCGGCTGCAGACGTCGTCGTTCGGGTACGACCAGCGGCTGGTGATGGCGGGGTCGGTGATCTCGGTGATTCCGGTGCTGGTGCTGTTCGTGATCACGCAGCGGTGGTTCTACCGGGGGGTTTCCTCGGGGGCCGTGAAGCTCTGAGTCGGTATGGCGGTCAGTGCCGCCCGTGCCGACTCGGCGACGCGGAACTCGACCACGGTGCCCGTACCGGGCAGCTCGGCACCGAGCGGGAACGTGACCGTGCGGGTCTCGCCCGGCGCCAGGTCGACGGCCTGGAAGCCGCACAGCTCCAGCGTGCGCGGCCACACGGGAGTCCGCAGTCGGCGCAGGTAGAGCTGAGCGACGGAACGGCCTTGGCGCCGCCCTGTGTTGGTGATGTCGACCTCGACGGTCCGCCCTGACTGCCGGGGCGGACCGTAGGCGAAGGTCGTGTACGACAGCCCGTCCCCGAAGGAGTACCGCGGCTCGGCGTTCTCGTCCACGTAGCCGCCGTACTCGATGTCCTTGTGGTTGTAGTAGACGGGGAGTTGGGCGGCCGAGCGAGGTACGGAGAGGGGCAGCCGGCCGACGGGCTCGGTGAACCCGAGCAGCACCTCGGCGATCGCCGTGCCGCCCCACGGCCCCGGATACCAGGCGGTGAGCAGCGCTCCGGCCGTGTCGGGCACGACGTGCGGACGGCCCTGGACGAGGACGACCGCCGTCGGCGTGCCCGTCGCGACCACGGCGTCCAGGAGTGCGTACTGGGCGCGGCCCAGCTCCAGCCCCGCCAGGTCGGCACCCTCACCGCAGGTCATGTGGGAAACGGCGGTCCGCGCGGCTCCGTTGGCGTCGAACTCCGTGTCGGGCGTACGGGCGCTGCTGCCGCCCAGCACGAGCACGGCCACGTCGGAGGCGGCGGCCGCGGCGACGGCCTCGGGGACGCCGGAGAGGTCGGCGCCGGTCAGGGCACAGCCGGGGGCGTGGCGGATGTCGACGCCGGGTGGGGCGAGGGTGCGCAGGGCGTCGAGGACGCTCGTGCCCGTGGTGCGGTGTTGCGGAGCCGTGTAGTCGCCCAACTGGTGGGCCGTCATCGCCGATTGGGGGCCCAGTACGGCGATACGCGAGACGGAGGCCGGGACCGGCAGGACGCCGTCGTTGCGGAGCAGCGTGACGGCGGCCCGGGCGAGGGCACCGCTGATCTCCCTGCCTCCGGTGGGCGGTGGGGTGGTGACCTGCCGCCGGTCGAACAGGCCCAGGCGGAACTTCAGGCGCAGGACGCGGGCGACGGCGGCGTCGAGGGTCCCCTCGCTCACCAGGCCCCGCTCGACGGCCTCCTCGAGACGGGTGAAGCCCTCGTCCCACAGGCTCAGGTCGACGCCGGCCGCCAGCGCGAGCGCCCCGGCGGAGACCTTGTCGCCGGTGATGCGGGCCAGCCGGTCGACGGCGAGCCCGTCCGCCATGACGAGGCCCTCGAACCCCCAGCGCTCTCTGAGAAGTTCGGTGAGCAGCGTGCGGTTGCCGGCGCAGGGCAGGCCGTCGACCTCGTTGTACGCGGCCATGACGGCGGCGGCACCGGCTCGGACTCCGGCGCGGGCGGCGGGGAGGTGGATCTCGTGCAGCTCCCGGAGCCCCAGCTCGGACTCGGCTGAGTTACGGCCGCCGACGGTGGCGCCCTGTCCGGCGAAGTGCTTGAGGACGACGGGGGCCTTGTCGGCGGCGAACCGCTCCCCCGCGCCCTGCATGCCACGGACCACGGCCTCCGTCAACCGGGCGGCCAGGTAGGGGTCCTCACCGAAGCACTCCTCCGTACGTCCCCAGCGCGGGTCGCGGGCGATGTCGAGTGCCGAGACCAGCGCGACATGCCCGCCCCGGGCGCGCAGTTCGGCGGCGGCGTGCGCGGCGGCCCGCTCGTACAGCTCGGGGTCCCAGGTCGCGCCGACGGCCAGGTTGACCGGCAGGACGGTGGCGTCCAGGGCCATGAGCCCGTGCGGCACCTCCTCGACGAACAGGGCGGGAATGCCCAGCCGGCTGCGCTCGACGACATGCCGCTGCACCAGGTCGGCGAGGGCCGCGGCGTCCTCGGCACCGGGGCCGTCGCCGTGGTCGACGCCGGACCAGGCGTCGGCGCGCTGGAGCCCGTACAGGGCGCCGAGTCCCTCGAAGCGGTCGGTCTCGGCGTACAGGGCGTCGGTGAGTTGGTAGCCGCCGTCGGGGGTGCGGCGGTAGGCGTTCCAGCCGTACATGCGCTGGTTGAGCTGGCCGACCTTCTCGCGCAGGGTCATGCGGGAGAGGAGGTCGCGGACTCGGGTGTCGACGGGGGCGGTGGGGTCGCGGTAGAGCGGGGCGGGGCCGTCCTGCGGATGGCCGTCGCGGCTGTTGCTGTCGTCGAGACGCTGGGGCTCGGCCTCGGTGGCACCGTGTCGCGGAGTCGGCATGCGGCCGGTCCCTTTCGTGCGTTCGGTTCGGGTGGGCGGTTTGTGCGAGCGTTCCGGGCCGGCAGTCGGTGCGTTCAGACGGCGAGCCGCGCGAGAGCAACCGCCCCCCAGGAGCCGTCCGCGACCCAGTCGAGGGTGAGTCCGAGCGACCGCAGACGGACGGTGAGGGGCGCCGTCAGCGGTCCTTCGGGGCCGAGCAGGCCCCCCGTGGCGACGACCCGCTCCCCTGGCCGGGGATCGAGGGCGCGGACGTAGCCGGTGAGATGGTCGGCGGCCGTGTCGAGGATCCCCTCGGCCACGGCGTCCTCGTGCCGGGCGGCCTCGGCGACCAGCGGTGCGAACTCGGCGAGCCGGACCGGCGGTCGCTCCATGACGGCGGGGAGCAGGTGCATGCGGTAGGCCTCACGCCGGGCCCGCGTCCAAGGCCCTGGGGCGTGCGGTCCCGGAGCCTCACCCGGCAGGACGTCCTGCGGTACGCCCAGCGCCCGCCCGACCGACGCGGCCAGCGCCGTCGGCCCGCCCCGCCCGTCGGCCATGCGCAGCGCCACCCGCACCGCCTCGCGCCCGATCCAGAAGCCGCCACCGTCGTCGCCGAGCAGCCAGCCGTCGCCGCCGGCGGTCGTGGTGCACGCGCGTGCGGTGATGCGCGCCGCGACCGCGCCGGTGCCGGCCACCAGGGCGAGGCCGTCGGCGGGGCTGCCGGGCGCGGAGGCGAACGCGGCCTCGATGTCGCTGTGGATCTCGACCGAGCCGGCGGCGATGCCGAGCCGACGCAGCGCGACGGTGAGCGCGGCATGCGCCTTGACCCGGCCCGGCTCGTCCGGGGCGGTCCGGGAGGCGCCGGCGAACCCGCCCGCCACGGCCACGACACGGCCGCGCAGCCCCTCCGGAACGGCGCCCGCGACAGCCTCGACGAGATGCTCGGTGAGCTGCGCGCCGGGCACGGTCAGGGCGTTGCCCGGCCCGCCGACGCCCTCGCCCTCGGGCTCGCCCTCGCGCAGGGGCGCCAGGACGGCGCGGGTGCGGGTGCCGCCGGCGTCCAGGCCGACGACGTACGCCGGTACCCGACCGGACGAAGTTTGGTTCAAATCACTATTCATTGGCGACCATGGTGGTTGATACATTCGCGACGGACAAGAGCCAGGCCCTGACCGAGGACACGCCCGGACCCGAGGAGGATCCCATCCGCACGCTCCGCTTCGGCGTCAACTACACGCCCCGCCACGGCTGGTTCCACTCCTGGCACGACTTCGACCCGGCACACGCGCGTGCCGACCTGGAGGCGATAGCCGGGCTCGGCCTCGACCACGTCCGCGTCTTCCACCTCTGGCCGCTGCTCCAGCCGAACCGCACCCTCGTCCGCACCACCGCGGTCGACCAGCTGGCGCACCTCGTTGACCTGGCCGGCGAGGCCGGTCTCGACGTCATGGTGGACGGCGTGCAGGGCCACCTGTCGAGCTTCGACTTCTATCCGGAGTGGACCCGCAGCTGGCACCACCGCAACGTGTTCACGGACCCCGAGGCCATCGACGCCCAGGCCGCCCTCCTGCGCACCCTCGGCCGCGCCCTCGCGGGCCGCCCCAACCTCCTCGGTCTCCAGCTCGGAAACGAGCTCAACAACCTGGTCGAGCACAACCCGGTGACGGCGGACGAGGTCGACCGCTACCTCGACACCCTGCTGACCGCCGCCCGGGACGGCCTCGGCGCGCACGGCGGCCTGGTCACGCACTCCGCGTACGACGCAGCGTGGTACGGCGACGACCACCCCTTCACCCCCGAGGCCTCCGCCCGCAAGGGCGATCTGACCACCGTCCACCCCTGGGTGTTCTCCGGCGCCTGCGCCCGCCGCTACGGCCCGCGCTCCCCGCAGGTGCGCCACCTCGCCGAGTACGGCACCGAGCTGGCCAAGGCCTACGCCACCGACCCCGCCCGCCCCGTCTGGGTCCAGGAGACGGGCGCGCCCGAGCCGCACATCCCGGCCGCCGACGCGCCGGACTTCGCGCGCGCCACCGTACGGAACGCGGCGGAGTGCACGGGGCTGTGGGGCGTGACCTGGTGGTGCTCACACGACGTGGACCGTTCGCTGGCCGACTTCCCGGAACTGGAGTACACGCTGGGCCTGTTCGACCCCGTGGGCCGCCCCAAGCCGATCGCCGAGGCCCTCGCGGAGACGGTCGCCGACCTGCGCGCCGAGCCCCACTCGCCCCAGCCCCGCGCCACCGCTCTCCTCCTGGACTGCACGCCGGGCACGCGGTCGGTGTCCGGTCCGGGCGGCGCGTACTTCGAGGCGTGGATGGGGTTGCGGACGGATGGTGTCCGGCCGGCGGTGGTCCTGGCCGACCGGGCGGACGACGCGGAGTACCTGGCGGCCCGGGGAATCAAGGAGGTCGTACGGCCGCTCTGAGCACGGCCCCGGCCGGCGGTCAGCCGCCGGTGACGCCCGTCAGCAGCTCGGCGAGGGCCCGCAGGTTCACCCGCCCGCGCCCGTACGAGCACAGCACACCGCCCTCGGGCAGTCCCGTGTCCACCCGGACCGCGTCCGGGCGCCGGGCCAGCAGGCCGTCCCGCAGCCGCGCCTGCCAGGGGTGCAGCCCGGCGTCACAGCTGGCGACGACCAGGGGTGCGGTCCCGCAGCGGCGCAGGATGCCGTCGACGAGGGCGTCCGGGTCCGCGCCGCACTCCCCGGTCACCGCGGTCCCCGTCGCCGTGGGGTCGGCGGCGCGGATCTCGGTCAGCAGGTCCTCGCCGCCCCAGTTGAGCGCGGGGTGCGGCGGTGGGAAGAGGTCGACGACATGGGCGCCGCGTACGGCGGCCGGTACGCCCCGGCTGCGTACGGCGCGACGCGCGGCCGCGAGACCGGCCTCGGCGTCCCAGTCGGCGACGTCGGCGGGCGGGGTGGCATAGCGCGTGGCGAGCCGCCGCACCCGCCCCGCGGCCTCCTCGATCCGCTCCTGGGCCAGCACTCCGGTCCGCAGCCCGTCGAGCACCGCGTCCCGGCAGGCCAGCGTGGTGTCCAGGTCCGCCACGGCGACGATGACCTGGTCGGCCCCGGCGGCGAGGGCGATGCGCGCGCCGGCCGCCTCGCCGTAGCGGTCGGCGATCGCCTTCATCTCCAGCGCGTCGCTGACGAGTACGCCGTCGAAGCCGAGATCGTGGCGGAGCAGGTCGCCCAGGATGCGGCGGCTGAGGGTCGCGGGCCGGTTCGGGTCGAGCGCCGGGAACACGACATGGGCGCTCATCAGCATCGGCACACCCGCGGCGACGGCCGCTCGGAACGGTTCGAGGTCGGCGCGCAGTTCGTCGTACGGCCTCGGGTCGACGGCCATGCCGTGGTGGCTGTCGGTGACGGTGCCGCCGTGGCCGGGGAAGTGCTTGGCGCAGGAGGCTATGCCGCGGGCCTCGGTGGCGGTGATCCAGGCGCGCAGATGGCGGGCGGCGCGCTCGGGGTCGGCGCCGAAGGAACGGGTGCGCACGATCGGGTTGTCCGGCCGGTGCTGGAGGTCGGCCACGGGGGCGTAGGAGGCGGTGATGCCGAGGGTGGCGAGGTGGCCGGCCAGCGCGTCGGCGCAGCGGGCGGTGAGGTTCGGGTCGTCGACGACGCCGAGGGCGTAGGAGCCGGGGACCTCCGGTGCGCCGGCGCGCACCAGGTGGCCGATGCCGCCGCCCTCGTTGTCGATGGCGACGAGGAGGTCGGGGCGTATCGCGCGCAGTTCGTCCGTGAGGCGGCGCACCTGCTCGGCGTCGCGGACGTTGCGGGTGAACAGGATGACCCCGCCGAGGCCGCGGTCGATGAGCTCCTTGAGGGTGTCCGGCACGCTCGCGGCCCCGTCGAACCCGGCGACGAGACAGCGGTGGGCGGCTTCGTCCAGGTCGGCGCGGAGCGCGGTGGTCGGCCCGAGGGAGACATGCTCGAAGTGGCTCACCCCCGCAATGCTCTGGCTCGGTCAGCCGAAAGTCAACCGTCTGATGGATGGCTGATTCAGCAGCTGGTCAGCTGTGAAAATCCGGTTGTCCGGCGATCATCCCGACGTCTACCGTCGTCCTTCATCGGCGTGTAGCTCAGCAGCAGAGCACCGGGCTTGAGACCCGGAGGGCGCAGGGGCGGAACCTGCCACGCCGGCTATGAACGACAACGCTGAGCAGCAGCCCCTCACCGCGGACCCGTCCTATGCGGCGGCCCAGCTGGCCAGGGCCTTCACGACCGCACTGGCCCATGAGGACGCCGACACCCGGCGTCGCGCCGAGGTGCGAGGGCAGCGCTGGCGGGCGGTGCTCGCGGGGATGGCGGCGGGTCGGCTGACGGTCGGTTCCCGCACCCCCGTGGCCGGGCTGCCGGCCTGGGTGACCCCGGAGGTGATGCGGGGCGGCTTCGCCACGGGCACCGCGGGCGCGGGCGGCCCGCTCCAGCCGTACGAGACCGAGGTCGCGCGGAGTTTCGGAGTGCCGGCCGAGCGGCGCGCGCTCTTCGCGCACTGTCTGACCGAGGCGGGACTCGAGTGGCTGTGGGCCCGGCTGGACAGCGGCCACTACGAGATCGCGGTGCCCGAGGAGGCCGCGCTGCTCACCATGGCCTGGCTGGTGCGGAACGGGGAGACGGACGCGGCGCTGGACCTCGCGGCGGAACTGGAACCGTTCGCCGACCGGCTGCGCTTCCTTCCCCGCCCGGCGGACGGACCCGCGCCGGAGGCCGGTGCGGCGGACGCCGGCACGGCCGTCCACCGGCTCACCGTCTCCGACGCCGTCGACACCCTCGTGCGGCGGCGGCCCCACGTGGCCGTCGAGACCCAGCGCGAGGCACTCGCCGTATGGCAGCCGTTCGGCGACGAACTGCTCGTCCACTGGCTGGAGACGGCCCGGGAGGGCCGGGTGCTCGCACTCGCCCCGGACCTCGGCTGGTCGGCACGCGGCGCTGCCCTGCTCGACCGCTACCGGGCCCTGGCCGCGGAGCACACCCGCTGCACCAAGCACCGCAACCCCAAGGAGAACCTGGGCATTCTGCGCGGCGCGCTGGAGGAGACCGTCGCCGGACGGCCACTCGACGCGCGCCGCCTCGGCCTGCTGCGGCACGCCGTGGCGTCCATGGTGCGGCGGCGTGGTCTGCCCGGCTCCGCAGCGCACACGGCCCTGCGCCGGAACCAGGCCGCGCAGGCGGCGCTTCCCTCCCACCACGCCCTGGCCCAACTGGTGCTGAGCCGGCTCGCCGCACTCCCCCAGGAGACGGGTATCGCCGATGTCGGCCCCGTCGTCACCGCGGTCACACGGGAGGAGAGCCAGGAGACCGGCCTGCCCGCCGGGGCTGCCGTACCGCCCGCGATCCGCCAGGTGGTCGAGGCCGCGTTGAGCGCACCGATCGGCACGCTCGTGGAGCGGGGCGTCGTCCCGTCCGCCGAGGTGATGACCGAGCTGGTACCGCAGCTGGTCGCCGCCACCACGGCGCAGGCCTTCCGCGACGAGGCGCTGCGGACGCTGATGGCCGCGAACTACCGGGCGTTCCGCAACCGCCGCTCCCTGCTCCTGCTCAACCTGGAACGGCAGGTGCGGGTCGAGGAACTGCCCTGGGTACGGGCGGTGTCCGGGCAGCGCGCCGCGGTGCTGGGCCAGCCGGACGGCGACGGTGCGCTCGCCGTGCTGCGGCAGCTCGGCGAGCTGGCCGTGCAGGCGTTCCCGGGCACGATCCTGCCCAACCCGCTCGTCCGCGAGCTCGGCGTGCTCGCCCGCCAGGGCGATCTGGGCGCCCCGTTCGTGGAGGAGCTGGCGGCCGACATCTTCATGGGCGCCTTCAGCCCCAAGTTCCTCACCGCGGCGCGGATCGCGGGCGAGCTGCTCGGCGGCACGCTGTACGAGCGCTACTACGGCATCGACTACAAGGCAATCCGCAACCTGGCGATCGCCGAGACGGGCGCGGCGCTGAGCCGTACATACGGCGCCCGTACGTCCCCCGGGTTCGCGCGGCTGTGCGCCGAGCGGGCCGGCCATGCGTCCGGGGCCGCCTCTGGGTCCGTGGCGGCCAACGGCACGGTGATCGAGCAGGCGCAGATCCTCACCACGCACAACCTGGCCACGCTGGTCCACCGGGTGGGCATCGCCCCGCGGCCCGGCTGGGCCGACCTGGCGCGCCACGCCTTCGGCACGGTGGGCCGGCTGACCGCCCGCGTGCACCACAACCCGCGCCCCCTGGCCACGATCAAGGACGCGGCGTACGCGTGGCGCCAGATGGTGTTCCACCTGTCCTTGTGCACGCCCGACGAACAGCGGCGGGTCGTCGCCGGCCTGGACGAGGAGGCCGCCCGCCACCCCGCCCACGTCACGGCGCGACTGGCCCCCGCGCTGGCGGGTCTGCTCCTGGTCGCCGAGGGCGGCGCGTTCGGCCCCGCCGGAACGGCGGACGGCGGGCGCGCTCGGCGTTTTCTGGGGTGGAGTACCGACGGGCACTGGATGCGGTGAGGGCGGGGGCTCGGGTGCGGCGGGAGGGGCGTACACGGCCGACGGGTTCGGCACCCGTAACGGAACCAATCGGACAACGAACGACAACCACCCCCTGCACCCCAGCAGCACCACAAACACCTCGCCGCCGGTAACGGCAGGCCAACGCCCCCGGCCGCGTCGCCCGCCCGCCGACGCCGCTTCCGCTTCCGGACACCACGGCGTCACGTCGAACGGGCACGTTTCGGTCGTCCCCTCCTGCCTCGCCCTCTAGCCGTCCGCCCCGCGTCCGCGCGGGTGGGACGCGGAAGGACGACCGCGCTGTGTCCTCGCTCCCGCTCAGCGATCTCCCCGGATCGCTGCCCGCCACGGCCACCCCCGCTCCGGCCCGCTCCCCCTTCGCCCCCGCACACCTCACCCGCCACGCGCTGACCCTGCTCCCGCTCCTGCTGGTCGGCGCATGGGCGGCGGCCGACTGGCGCACCTTCCATGACGGGGCGGCCCGGCTCGCCTCCGCCGACCCGTGGTGGCTGCTGTCCGGCCTCTTCTTCACCTGCACGGGCTGGGTGATCGCCGCGGTCGTCCGCCAGGGCGCCCTGCCGGAACGGCTGCCGCCGGGCCCGCTGCTCGCATCGCAGTTCGCGGCCGGCGCCGCCAACCATGTGCTGCCGGCGAGCATCGGCGCCCACGCCGTCACCCTGCGCTTCCTGCAGAACCAGGGCATACCCCTGGCCCGGGGCACCGCCTCGCTCGCCCTGTACTCGCTGGTCAAGCCGATCGCGAAGACGGCGGTCCTGCTCGGTTTCCTCGTGGCCTTCCCCGACCTGCTGCACCTGGGCGAACTCATCCCGGACAGGCGGACGTTGGCCCTCGTGGCCGTCGGCGTGACGGCGGCCCTCGCCACGGCGGGCATCCTCGCGGCGGCCGTACGACCGCTCCGTCGCCCCCTCGTCTGCTTCGTACGCACCGCCCTCACGGACGCCCGGATCCTGCACACCCGGCCCTCCCGCGTCCTCGCCCTGTGGGGCGGGGCGGCCGCCACCCCGCTGCTCCAGGCGAGCGTGATCGCCTCGGTCGGCTTCGCGCTCGGCCTGCCGCTGTCCTGGACGCAGGTGACCCTCGCCCTCCTCCTCGCCAGCACCGCCGTGGGCGCCGTGCCCGCGCCTGGCGGCATCGGTCCCGTGGACGCGGCCCTGGTGTTCATGATGGTCACCTTCGGCGCCCCGACGGGCCTCGCCGCGGCCACGGTCATCGGCTACCGCGTCCTGACGGTCTGGGTACCCCTGCTGCCGGGCGCGCTGGTGCTGTCGATCATGGTCCAGCGCAAGATGCTCTGAGCCGGTCAGGAACCTGCCGCCTTTGAATAGACGCAACGTGTGGTCTAGTCTCCAGACAAGACGCAACGGTAAGTCTTGTCTTTGTTTCGGGGTTGCCGCGCGTCTTCCAGCCGCGACCGCTCATGAGAGGCGACACACCGTGAGGAACCCAACCGCCCGCGCGATCGATCCACCCACCACGCCTGAGGGAGGGAAGGGCGGCCGACTCGCCGCGTGCAGCGTGGCCTTCGCCTTATGGATCACCATGGCCGGCACCACCGCACCCACCCCCCTCTACCCGCTCTACGGCGAGGAGTTCGGCTTCACGCCCTTCACCGTGACCGTGGTCTTCGCCGTGTACGCGCTCGGCGTCGTCCTCGGGCTGCTGGTCTTCGGCCGACTGTCGGACCAGGTGGGACGCCGCCCGGTGCTCATCGCGGCCACGCTGCTGTCCGCGGTCGCCGCAGGCGTCTTCCTGGTCGCCGAGAACGTCGGGGCCATGCTCGTCGCCCGGGTCGTCTCCGGCCTCTCGGCGGCCCTGGTGACCGGCGCCGCGACCGCCTCCCTCGCCGAGCGGCTCGGGCCACACGCGCGCGTGAAGCCCGCCACCATCGCGCTGTTCGCGAACATGGGGGGCCTCGCCTGCGGCACGCTGCTGGCCGGCATCCTGGCCGACGTCGCCCCGTCCCCACTGCGCACACCCTGGGTCGTCATGCTCGCCCTGGCCACCATCGGCGTACTCGGCGTCCTGGTGAACGGGGAGAGCTCCACGCACCGGTCCGGCTTCTCCCCGCGGTTCCAGCCGCTGCACGTCCCCGGCGAGTTCCGCTCGGACTTCCTGCGCTGCGCGATGGCGGCCGGATCGGGGTTCGCGGTGCTCGGCGTCCTCACGGCCGTCACCGGTCTCTTCCTGGGCACGGTCCGGCACGAGTCCAGCCATGCGCTGGCCGGCCTCGTCGTCTTCGTCGCCTTCGCCTGCACCGCCCTTGGCCAGCTCCTGGTCCGCGCCCTCAGGCGCCCCACCGCCCTGCCCGCGGCCTGCGCGGGGCTGATCGCCGCTGCCTGCCTGATCGCCCTGTCGATGGCCACCGGCGCTCTGGCACCCCTGCTCGCCGGCGCCGCCGTCAACGGGCTGGCGACCGGCATCGCGGTCGGCCACGGCATCGGCGGCATCACCACGCGCAGCGCTCCCCAGCACCGGGGCGCGGCGGTGTCCACCTTCTTCGCCATCCTGTACTCGATGCTCGCGGTGCCCGCGATCGGCGTGGGCGTCCTGATCCGCGAGACCGGCCTGCGCCCGGCCGGTGAGACGTTCAGCGCGGTGGTCGCCGCGCTCTGTCTCGGCGTACTGCTCAGCCTGGTGCGAACCCGCGGGAAGGCCGCCTGATCCGGGCCCCCAGCACCCCGATTCACGGCGCACCCCTGTGCCAGAATCTCAGCGAACGTACGACTCGAAAGGTTGACGGGACCATCAGCGCCACGCGGAAACCACGACAGGCCGGCGAACGGACCACGGTCGTCAGCCGGACCGGCCCGCACCGCAGCGAGAGCGTCCGGCTGGCGGTCCTGCACGCGGCGGACGACCTCCTCGTCGAGAAGGGGTTCGCGGGGCTGACCATCGAGGGCATCGCCCAGCGCGCGGGCGTGGCCAAGCAGACCATCTACCGCTGGTGGAAGTCGAAGGTCGACATCCTCCTGGACACCCTCGCCGACGACGCCCGCGAGGCCCTTCAGTGGCGCACGGACGAGGCCACGGGCACCGAGGAGAACCTGGCGGCGCAGCTGCGGCGCACGGCCGATTTCTTCGACGAGCCGGCCGGCCGTGTCCTCCAGGCGCTGCTCGGCCACGCGCAGTTGGAGAGCGACACGGCGGCGGCACTGCGCGCGGGGTTCCTGAAGGAGCAACGCGACCGGGACGTGGCCGGCCTGCGCGAACTCCTCGCCCGCGACCCGGAGCTCACCGTCGACGACCGGGCTCTCGGCCACCTGGTGGATCTGCTGCTCGGCCCGCTGTACTACCGGGTGCTCGTGCCGGGCACGCCCATCGACACGGAGCTCGTGAACTCCACGGCCCGGCTCGTGCTCGCCCTCGCACGCGAGGCGTCACCGAAGGCCATCTGACCCACCCCGGACCGTGGCCGTCTCGTCGTACAGCAGCCGCCCGGTCCCGAGCGGCACGCCGTCCTCCCGGACCGTTCGGCCTGTCCGCCCGCTACTCCTCCTCGACCCGCACGACCGCCACCGTGATGTTGTCGGGCCCGCCCGCCTCGATGGCGGCCTTCCACAGTTCGAAGGCCGCGCGGCCGTCGTCGTGCTTGCGCAGGATCTCGTCCAGCACATCCTCGGTGAGCGGGTCCGTCAGGCCGTCCGAGCAGATGAGGTAGCGCTCGCCGGGTGCCATGGTCTCGGACGTGACATGGGGGTCGACGGCGCGGTAGGCGGGCGAGCCGCCCAGGCACTGGGTGACGAGGGCCGTGGTCTGCCCGGCCGGGTGCGGCGGGCTGTCGTCGACGCTCAGCTGGCGCAGCCCGTCGGGGGAGGCCGCGAAGACCCGGCTGTCGCCCACGTTGAACACGAACAGCGAGCCGGGCTGTACGACGACCCCGGCGATCGTCGACCCCATGCCGAGCAGGTCGGCTCCCTTCTCACCACCGGCGGCCTGGAACACGGCGCGGTTGCAGACGTTCAGCGCCTCCCGGACGGCGACCTCGCTGCTCAGCGCGGGCCCCAGGGACGCGATCTGCCGGACGACCAGAGCGCTGGCCACATCCCCGCCGGGATGTCCGCCGAGCCCGTCGGCCACGGCGACGACCAGGGGCGTGCCGAGCGGGAAGATCAGGGTCTGCGGATTTTCGGTCACGGTGGCGCACAGCGTCCACGGCCCGGCGACGAGACTGTCCTCGTTCCGCTCACGCAGCAGCCCGGGATGGCTGATCGCACTCACAGCGACGTACGGCATACACCGACACCGCCTTCCCGCACCGCAGGACCGACCGCCGGGGCCGGACATCTCCTACGAGTCTAGGAACACCCGGATCCCCGGTGCCAGCGCGGCCGGTCAGTCCTCGTCCGCCGTCAACCGCAGCGCGATGCTGTTGATGCAGTACCGCTGGTCGGTCGGCGTCGGATAGCCCTCGCCCTCGAAGACATGCCCGAGATGCGAACCGCACCGGGCACACCGCACCTCGGTCCGCACCATGCCGTGCGAGCGGTCCTCGATGAGCTCCACCGCGTCGGTGTCCTTGGGGTCGTAGAAGGACGGCCAGCCGCAGTGGGACTCGAACTTGGTGGTGGAGGTGAAGAGTTCGGCGCCGCAGGCGCGGCAGGAGTAGACGCCCTTCGTCTTGGTGTTGGTGTACTCACCGGTGAAGGCGGGCTCCGTGGCGGCCTGGCGGAGGACGGCGTACTCGGACGGGGTCAGCTCCGCGCGCCACTGCTCGTCCGGCTTCTCGACGTCGTACGACATGGGTCCTCGTCCCTCACTTCGACAGGCGGTCCAGGATGAGCGGGCCGAGGTCGGTGACATCGCCCGCGCCCATGGTGAGAACGAGATCACCGGGCTTGGCCATTCCCGCGATGAGCGAGGGCACCTCGCTCTTGTCGTGCACCGCCGTCACCTCGGCGCCGGCCGCCCGGGCCGCCTCGATGACGAGGTCGCTGGTGACGCCGGGGATCGGGTCCTCACGGGCCGGGTAGATGTCCAGGACCAGCGAGGAGTCGGCGAGGGCGAGGGCGTCGCCCATCTCCTTGCCCAGCTCCTGGGTGCGGGAGAACAGGTGGGGCTGGTAGGCGACCAGGATCCGGGCGTCACCGGCGGCCGCGCGCATGGCCTCCAGGTCGGCCGTCATCTCGGTCGGGTGGTGTGCGTAGGAGTCGATGACCTGGACGCCCGCGGCCTCGCCCTTCAGCTGGAGCCGCCGCTTCACGCCCGTGTAGGCCGCCAGCGCCGGGGCCAGCTCGGCTGCCGGGACGCCCAGCGCCGCGCCCGCCGCGAGGGCGGCGACCGCGTTGAGCGCGTAGTGGCGGCCGGGGACCGAGACCGTGAACGTGAGCTCCTGGCCGTCCAGGAGGACGGTGACCTGGCTCTTCAGCCCCTGCGCCAGCACGGACAGCACCCGTACGTCGGCGTCCTCGGCCTCGCCGTACGTCACCGTCCGGACGCTGTCGGCCACTCGCCGGGTCAGCTCCCGCGCCCCGTCCTGGTCGGCCGAGATCACCAGCGTGCCGCCGTCGACGATGCGATCGGCGAACGTCACGAAGGACTCGTAGATCTCGTCCATGGACGCGTAGTTGGCGTGGTGGTCGAGCTCGACGTTCAGGACGATCGCGACCTCGGGGGCGTACTTGTGGAAGCTGCGGTCCGATTCATCCGCCTCGGCGACGAAGATGTCGCCGTCGCCGTGCAGGGCGTTCGAGCCGGGGGCGTCGAGGTCGCCGCCGATGGCGTACGACGGCTTCAGGCCCAGCTCGGACAGGGAGACCGCCAGCATCGACGTCGTGGTCGTCTTGCCGTGCGTGCCGGCGACGGCGATCGGACGCAGCCCGCCCATCAGCGCGGCGAGCGCGTCGGAGCGGTGCACCACCGGGATGCCCAGCTGGGCGGCGCGGGCCAGCTCCGGATTGTCCTGGCGGATGGCCGACGACACCACGACGCAGCTGGCGTCGTCGGCGAGGTGCTGCGCCGCGTGCCCGATGTGCACGGTCACACCCAGCGCCCGCAGCGCCTCGGCGGTCGCCGACTCCTTGGCGTCGCTCCCGGCGACCTTGGCCCCACGCTGCGCGAGAATCTTCGCGATCCCCGACATCCCGGCGCCGCCGATGCCGATGAAGTGCGGTCGGTCCATGGCGGTGGGAATGCCGGGTGCCATGCGTGTTCTCCCCAGAGTGCGGTACGTGCGATACGACGGTGAGCCCTCAGCCTATTGGGTGCTGAGGCCGACCTCGCCCATGGGACGCCGGGACCTGCGCCACCCCAGGGGCGCGGGGAACTGCGCGACCAGCCACACACAACCCGCACCCGGCAGATCCCAGAAGCCCCTACGGCGCTCTCCCGAAAATCCCTAAACCTTGCTGTGCGAGAACAGCTTCAACACCGGCACCCCCACCTTGTGCCGAGCCCTCGACGCCCAGTCCCGGTGGAAGAACTCCTCCACGTAATGGGGGTCGGTCAACACGATCACCTCATCCGCACCGACCTCGTCCACCACAGCCTTCAGCGCATCCAGCGGATGGTCCTCCAGCAACCGCCCCTCCGCCGCAGCCCCAGCGGAGCGCAACGCCGTGAGCGACACCTCCAGCGCCCGCTCCCCCGTGCTCATCGCCTCCTCGCCCTCCGGCGTCCTCCCCTCCCGGACGGCCTCGTCCAGCTCGCCGAGGGCGATGTCGTCGATGGCGCGCAGCAGCCTGTCGGCCTGCTCGCCGCGCGGCTGGAGCAGCACGTGGAAGGAGACTTCCTCGTCCCCGTGCAAGGTGGTGACGAACTCCACGTCGGCGGACGTCAGGGCCTTCTCGATCATCAAAACGCTTGTGAACACCGGGCGCCCCTTCTGAGGAAACCATCCTGCCCCGTGCTCGCACGGGGGCTGCGATTTTTAGTGTGCCCGGCGGAAGCTAAACGGAACGGTGGATTCCGCCGTTTTCAGGACCACGGCGACGATGGAACCCATGTCCGGACCAACCTCACCTCCGCCGGTACCGACCGAACAGAAAGCCTTCCTCCTCCATGAGGGACGCCAGCTCGAACCGTTTGGGGACCGCCACCGAGGGCCCGCCGGCGATACGCTGGGCGTCGCCGGCAGTGAGCATCGGGGAGATCGTCAGACAGAGCTCGTCGAGCACACCGGCGGCCACCAGCTGGCCGAGCAGCCGTGGCCCGCCCTCGGTCAGCAGCCGGGTGTGGCCCAGCTCGGCGAGGGCCTGGACGGCACGGACGGGGTCCACGCCGACGCCGTCACCGGCGATCACCACCTGTGTCGCACCCGCCTTCTCCGCGGCGGCGATCCGGTCCGGGGCCGCGGCGGCGCCCGTGAGGATCAGCGTGGGCACGGCGGGCGAGGTGAAGAGCGGAAGGGTGTAGTCCAGATCCAAGCTCGCGCTGACCACCGCGATGGCCGGCGCGGGCTCCTGCCCGGCAGCCCGGCGCGCCTCCGCGAACTCCGCACGCGCGCGTGCCGGACGGTACCCCTCCTGACGTACCGTTTCGGCACCCACGATCACGACGTCCGCCAGCGCCCGCAGCGTGCCGAAGATCCGCATGTCGGCCGCGCAGGAGATGGGCTGCGAACGCCCGTCGTGCTGGGCGGCGCCGTCCAGCGTGGACACCATGTTCGCCCGCAGCCAGGGCTGGCCGCCGCCGGGCGCCGGGCGGGGATAGGCGTAGGCGACGGCGAGCTCGGCGAGGCTCCACTCCCGGTCGACCAGGTCGGCGCCGGGCTGCACCGGGCCACCGTCCCCGGCCACCCGGCCCACAGGTCCACCACCGGACGCGCCGGGGTCCGTACTCTCAGCGCCCCCACCGGGAGCACCGGTCACAAGCCCCCCTTCGGCAGCTCCACTCCCGTCGTCCCCGGGGGAACCGCCGGAGGCCCTCGCTGCTGTTTCGTCAATCACAGGGAACAGGCGTCGCATGTCATGGAGTGTGGCACGGCCCTTACCATGGTGAACCGTGTCGTCCTCCTCCGCCGCCTCCGGTCCGCACCCGATAGCCGAAGCGAGCCCGCCGTCCCTGTGCGCCCGTGAGCCGCACGTGCCCGCGGACCGCCTCGTCGCCGAGATGGTGCCGCCGCCGCGCTTCGACTCGGTCCGGTTCAGCACGTACATCCCGGACCCGAACCAGCCCAGCCAGACCGAGGCGGTCGGCGTGCTGGAGTCCTTCGCGGGCGGGCTCGGCGGGGCGCACGCCAGCGGTGCCGGGAAGACCGGCAGGCGCGGCTTCCTCGGGTTCGGCCGGTCCAAGGCCCCCAAGACCCCGGCCGGGCCCCGCGGCGTCTACCTCGACGGCGGCTACGGCGTCGGCAAGACCCATCTGCTCGCCTCCCTCTGGCACGCCACCCCGGCCGAGCCCTCCCTCAAGGCCTTCGGCACCTTCGTGGAGCTGACGAACCTCGTCGGCGCCCTCGGCTTCCAGCAGACGGTGCAGACCCTTTCCGGCCACCGCCTCCTGTGCATCGACGAGTTCGAGCTGGACGATCCCGGCGACACCGTCCTCGTCTCCACCCTGCTCGGCAAGCTGGTCGACGCGGGCGTCGCGCTCGCCGCCACCTCCAACACCCTGCCGGGCAAGCTCGGCGAGGGCCGTTTCGCGGCGGCCGACTTCCTGCGCGAGATCCAGGGCCTGTCGGCGCACTTCCGCCCGCTGCGCATCGACGGCGAGGACTACCGCCACCGCGGCCTGCCCGAGGCGCCGGCGCCGTACTCCGACGAACAGGTGACGAAGGCGGCGTACGCCACCGAGGGCGCCTCGCTCGACGACTTCCCGCACCTGCTGGACCACCTGGCCCGGGTCCACCCCAGCCGCTACGGCGCGCTGACCGACGGGCTCAAGGCGGTCTGTCTGACCGATGTGCAGCCGATTCCCGACCAGTCGACGGCCCTGCGTCTCGTCGTGCTCGCCGACCGGCTCTACGACCGCGAAGTCCCCGTTCTGGCCTCGGGACTGCCCTTCGACAAGCTCTTCAGCGAGGACATGCTGAAGGGCGGCTACCGCAAGAAGTACTTCCGCGCCATCTCGCGTCTCACCGCCCTGGCGCGCGACGCGAGGGGCCTCGTCACCGCCTGACGCCCCTAACTTGTCTACTCCCCCTGGTCAAGGGGGAGTTCAAGCCATCTCACCCTCGCATTTCAGGCTCTCTTCAGGTCGAAACGTTAAGTTAACCCTGCAAACAACTTTGCCGGGCTAATGTGTTTCTTGACCAACGGTTGACCAAGTGTTGGCTCGCGCAAGAGGTGTGGACTGACTGGAGGGGGGCGCATGTTCCGAGGTACGACGGCCCGGACCGCGATTTCGATCCTCGCCGCCGTCCTGGTCGCCCTCCAGCTCTTCGCACCCACCGCGTCCTTCGCAAAGGCGCACACGGTCAGTCAGGCAGAGGCCAAGGCCCAGCCCGGAATCAAGCTCTCCAAAAAGGCGCTGCGCGACGAAACCCTCACGGCACGCCACTGCATACCGTCGGGCGATGGGGACCCGACCGGTCCGCTGCGCACCCGTGACCGTATGCGCGTCGCCGATTCCGGGCCCGAGGCGCCCTACCGGCCCCTGCTCACCCGGGACCCCGCGGCCCAGCACGAGCCGGTCACATCCGGCACCGCGCACCAGCGCACGTCGAGACCCCCGGCGTCGCACACTCCGGCCGCGCTGCAGGTCTTCCGCTGCTGAGAAGCACAGCAGTCCCCCCACCCCTGTCATGTAAACCCCGACGCGCCACCGAGGCGCGCCAGGAGGAGTCACCACACATGCAGCCCCTCATCGACAACGCCCGTATGTTCGGACAGCGCCCTGAGGAGTTCGCCAAGCTGGCCGCAGGGCAGTCCCCGCAGGTCCTGTTCATCACCTGCTCCGACTCCCGGGTCGTTCCGGCCCTGATCACGGGCGCCCGGCCCGGCGAGCTCTTCGAGCTGCGCACCGCGGGCAACATCGTTCCGCCGTACGCCTCCGAGCACCCCACCAGCGAGGCGGCCACCATCGAGTACGCCGTGGAGGTCCTCGGCGTCAGCGACATCGTGGTCTGCGGCCACTCCCACTGCGGGGCCGTCGGCGCGCTGGTGCGCGGCGACGACCTGGACGCCGTGCCGGCCGTGCGCGACTGGCTCGCGCAGGCCAGCCCCCGCCCGACCGGTGCCGTCGAGGACCCGGAGGTCGCCGAGGGCGTCCAGGCCCACGTGCTGGCCCAGATCCTGCGACTGCGCTCGTACCCGTTCATCGAGAAGAAGCTGAAGGAGCGTCAACTGACCCTGCACGCGTGGTACTACGAGGTCCACAAGGGCGCCGTGCGCGCCCACAGCGCCGAGACCGACGCGTTCGAGGCCCTGTGATCGCCATGATGACCAAATACCCTCACCTGCGGCAGGACTTCGCCGCCTCGTTGGTCGTCTTCCTCGTCGCGCTGCCGCTGTGCGTCGGCGTGGCCGTCGCCTCCGGAGTCCCGGCCGAGCTCGGGCTCGTCACCGGCATCGTGGGCGGCATCGTCACCGGCATGATGCGCGGCAGCAGCCTTCAGGTCTCCGGACCCGCCGCCGGTCTGACCGTGCTGGTCTTCGAGGCCGTGCAGGAGTTCGGACTGCCGGTGCTCGGCGTGCTGGTGCTCGCCACCGGCGTGCTCCAGCTCCTGATGGGCGCCCTGAAGCTGGGGCGCTGGTTCCGGGCCATCTCGGTCTCCGTCGTCGAGGGCATGCTGGCCGGTATCGGCCTTGTGCTCATCGCCGGGCAGCTCTACTCGGTCGCGGACGCCAAGGCGCCCGCGTCCGGCCTGGAGAAGATAATCGGGCTCCCCGGAGCACTGGTCCAGGCCGTGCAGAACACCGAGGCGCTGGCCTCGATCGCGCTGGGCGCCGGCACCATCGCGGTGCTAGTGCTGTGGAAGCGGATGCCGCGCAAGGTGCGCACGGTTCCCGGTCCGCTCGCCGCGGTAGGCCTGGCGACGCTGGTCGCCGCGGCCTTCTCGCTGCCGGTCGCCACCGTCGAGGTCAAGGGCCTGCTGGGATCCATCCAGCCGCCGTCCCTGAGCGCCTTCGGCGAACTGGCGGACGTCGGTGTGCTCGCCACGATCGTCGCCTTCACGCTCATCGCGTCGGCCGAGTCGCTGTTCAGCGCGGCGGCCGTGGACCGGCTGCACGACGGGCCGCGCACCGAGTACGACAAGGAGCTGATGGCGCAGGGCGCCGGCAACACCGTCTGCGGTGTGCTCGGCGCGCTGCCGATGACCGCGGTCATCGTGCGCAGCTCCGCCAACGTCCAGGCGGGTGCGAAGACCAAGGCGTCCCGTGTCATGCACGGCGTGTGGCTGCTGCTCTTCGCGGCGCTGCTGCCCGCCACGCTGGCTCTGATCCCGATACCCGCGCTGGCCGGCATCCTGGTCTACTCCGGCTGGAAGCTGATCCCCTTCCGGGGCATCGTCTCCCTGTGGCGCGGCCACCGGGGCGAGGCGCTGATCCTCGTGGTCACCGCCGTCTCCATCGTCGCGGTGAACATGTTCGAGGGCGTGCTGATCGGTCTGGCCCTGTCGGTCGCCAAGACCGCCTGGGAGGCCTCGCACGTGAAGCTGGAGGTCATAGACAAGGGCGCCGGACCCATCCAGGCGTACCTGTCGGGCAACGCGACCTTCCTGAGGCTGCCGAAGATCCTCGACAGCCTGGAGGCCCTGCCTCAGGACCGCCCGGTGGAGCTGGACCTGTCCGGACTGCACCACCTCGACCACGCCTGCCGCACGGCCCTGGAGAGCTGGGCCGAGCGGCACAGCGCGGCCGGCACGGAACCGGTGCGGGTCACCGCGCCCTGACCGGCGCATCCCTGACCGACGTATGACTCCCGCTGAGGTGTGACCCGGTCCGGGGCCGTCCATGGCCCCGGACCAGACACCGGGCATATCGTTACAGGAGCATGCGCAACGGGCCTCTCCGCGAGGAGGTCGTCATGGTCGAGGAACTGCTGGGCGCGGCCGTGGGAGTGGCTGCCGCGGGAGCGGTGTACGTCGCGGCGGCGGCGCGGGTCGTCAAACAGTACGAGCGCGGGGTGGTGCTCCGGCTCGGACGGCTGGTGGGAGACGTACGGCCACCCGGATTCACCTTGATCGTTCCGATCGTGGACCGGCTGCACAAGGTCAACATGCAGATCGTCACGATGCCGGTGCCGGCCCAGGAGGGCATCACCCGGGACAACGTGACCGTGCGCGTGGACGCGGTCGTGTACTTCAAGGTGATCGACGCCGCGAACGCGCTCATCAGGGTCGAGGACTACAAGTACGCGGTCTCGCAGATGGCGCAGACATCACTGCGGTCGATCATCGGCAAGAGCGACCTGGACGACCTGCTGTCCAACCGCGAGAAGCTCAACCAGGGCCTGGAGCTGATGATCGACAGCCCGGCCGTCGGCTGGGGCGTCCAGGTGGACCGCGTCGAGATCAAGGACGTGTCGCTGCCGGAGTCGATGAAGCGCTCCATGGCCCGGCAGGCGGAGGCGGACCGCGAGCGGCGGGCCCGCATCATCAACGCGGACGCCGAGCTCCAGGCCTCCAAGAAGCTGGCCGAGGCCGCCCACCAGATGGCCGACGCCCCCTCCGCGCTCCAGCTGCGCCTGCTCCAGACGGTGATGGCGGTGGCGGCGGAGAAGAACTCCACGCTGGTCCTGCCCATCCCGGTGGAGCTGCTGCGCTTCCTGGAGCGGGGCGAGGACCACGAGCAACACGTGAAGCGCACTCGGGAGCCGGACGCGGGTCACGCCCTGGAGGGCTCCGCGGAGAAAAACGCTCATCCGGCCGTCGAGCCCCCGGCAGAGCGGGACGTCGAGCGGACGGTCGAGGACATCATCGAGGACGCCACAGAGAAGTGACACACGCTACGCGCGTGGTTCCCGTGGCTCATAGCAGGTGATAGACACGGCGGGGTCACAGTTCCTGTCCGCCAGCAGGAAGGTTTCCCCATGCCCGAGAACACGACCGACGGCCGTCCGAGCCGTCGCCAACTCCTTTCCCGTACCGGTGCGTTGGGCGTGTCGATCGCCTTCGCCGGGAACCTCACCGAACTCTTCGCCGGAACCGCCGCCGCACAGCACCTGGGCCACACGGGATACGGCCCGCTGGTCCCCGACCCCAAGGGCCTGCTCGACCTGCCGGAAGGTTTCCGCTACCGGGTCCTGTCCCGCGAAGGCGAACCGCTCCGCTCCGGCGAGGGCCCCGTCCCCTCCAACCACGACGGCATGACCGCCCTGCCCGGCGCAAACGGCCGCGTCCACCTGGTCCGCAACCACGAGAACCGCACCACCGCGAGGATCCCCGTCCCGACCGTCGCCGGCCTCACCTACGACCCGGCGGGCAAGGGCGGCTGTACGAGCCTGACCCTCGACCGGCGGGGCCGCGTCCTGTCCGAACGGGTCGCCATCGCCGGTACGGCCGTCAACTGCGCGGGCGGCCCCACGCCTTGGGGCACCTGGCTGACCTGCGAGGAGACCGAGGACAGGGCGGGCACCAACGGCTACGCCAAGGACCACGGCTTCGTCTTCGAGGTCGACCCGGCGAACCCGTACCGCTCCGGCGCGGTCCCGTTGACCGCGATGGGCCGCTTCCAGCACGAGGCGGTCGCGGTGGACCCCCGGCACGGCATCGTCTATGAGACCGAGGACGCCTTCGAGAGGCCCTTCGGCCTCTTCTACCGCTTCCTGCCAAACGCGCCGCACGGCGGCCTCGGTTCCCTGCGCGCGGGCGGCCGCCTGCAGGCGATGCGGGTGCCGGGCGTCCCCGACCTGTCCTCGATCCAGGAGACGGGCGCGAGCTTCGAGAACATCGAGTGGGTCGACGTACCGGACCCGCTCGCCACCCGGACGCCCATCCGCCTCCAGGACTTCGGCCCGAAGGGCATCACCCACGCGCAGAAGCTGGAGGGCTGCTACTGGGGCGGCCGGTCCGTCTACTTCGTCTCGTCCTTCGCCCGCAGCGCGGAGGGCTCGGCGGCGGACCACTACGGCCAGATCTGGCGCTACGACCCCGCCGCGCGCCGCCTGACCCTGGTGATCGTCTTCGGCCCGGACACGGACGTGCAGCTCCCGGGCGAGTCCCCGGACAACATCTGCCTCGCCCCCAGCGGAGGGCTGATGGTGTGCGAGGACGGCAACGGCGCCCAGCACGTGTTCGGCGTGACGCGGGGCGGCGAGGTGTACGCGATGGCGCGCAACGCCCAGAACCTTGGTACCCCACAGGAGCCGGAGTGGGGCGAGTTCGCCGGGGTCACCTTCTCGCCCGACGGCGGGACGATGTACGTGAACTGCTACACGCCGGGCACGACGTTCGCGGTGACGGGACCCTGGCGCAGGTAGCCGTCGCGGCCGCCGTACCGGAGCGGAAGCCTGCTCTCCGGTGCGTCATCTAACCTTTGCGGCATGAACCAACCGGGGGATCTCGTCGACGGCCGTTTCGAGCTGGTGGAGCGGCTCGGCAGCGGAGGAATGGGCACCGTGTGGCGGGCTCGCGACACGGTGCTGCACCGCGAGGTCGCGCTCAAGGCGGTGCGGTCCGACGCGGACACCGTCGGCGTGATGCGCGAGCGGGTGATGCGGGAGGCGAGGGCGCTGGCCCGGCTCAGCCATCCCCATGTGGTGACGGTCCATCAGATCGTGGACGCCGACCCGCATCCCTGGATCGTGATGGAGCTGGTGCCGGGCGCCTCGCTCCAGCAGCGGCTGGTCGACGGCCCGTTGACCCCGGCTGAGGCCGCCCGCGTCGGCCGCCAGGTGCTCGCCGCGCTGCGGGCCGCACACGCGGCGGGCATCCACCACCGGGACGTCAAACCCGCCAACATCCTCCTGCGCCCCGACGGCGACGCCGTCCTCACCGACTTCGGCATCGCCGCCCTGCAGGGCACGACGGGCCTCACGGCCACCGGCGAACTCGTCGGTTCACCCGAGTACATGGCTCCGGAGCGGATCCGGGGCCGCGAGGACGATCCGGCGGCCGACCTCTGGTCGCTGGGCGTGGTCCTGTACGTGTGCGTGGAGGGCGTCAGCCCACTGCGCCGCCCCACCACGCTGGCCACCCTGGCCGCCGTACTCGACGACCCGCTGCCGCCGCCGACCCGCTCAGGCCCGCTGACCCCGGTGCTCGACGCCGTTCTGGTACGCGACCCGGCGGCCCGCCCGGCCGCCGCCCGGCTGGACGCGATGCTGGCGCAGGTCGAGGCGGGGGCGACGCCGCACTGGACGCAGCCGACGCTGACGGCGGGCGTACCCCAACCGACGCCACCAACGCCAACCCAACTGGACACCCCGCGCCCGACGGTTCCGGAGCCGCTGCGGGGCTCTCGGCGCCGTACGCCTCTGGTGGTGGCCGCGACCGCGGCGCTCGTGATCGGCGCGGCCACGGCTCTGGTGTTCGCGCTGCTCCCCGGTGGCACCGAGGGCGAGGACAAGGCCGGTGGCGCGACCAGCCCGAGAGCCACGACGTCCGCTCCCAGCCCGGCGAGACAGAAGCCGATCACCGCCTCACCGTCGCCCACCCCCACGAGCGCTTCGCCCTCCCCGACTCCCATCCCCGCCCAGGGCGGCCGCTGGATCGCCCAACTCCACTCCGAACCCATCGCCACGGGCGCCGCCGCCCGCGACAGCCGCCTGGCCACGATCCGCCGAATGGTGCCGGAGGCGGCCGTGCTGCGCAGCGGCGACTACCCCTCCCTGCGCCCGGGCTACTGGGTGTTCTACGCCCCCGGCCCCTTCGCCGACGGCAACGCCGCCCTGGCCTTCTGCGCCGAGCGCGGCCGGACCACTCCGAGCACCTGCATCGGCCGCTACCTGAGCCAGAACGCGTCCGACTTCGCCCTCCAGTGCCGCCCTCCGGCCACCGCCCCGACGGGCCGCTGCACGCGCGCCGACTGAGAGGGCCGGTCCCGCCGGGTGGGTGACACCGACTCGGCACACCCATCAACACAACCGTATTGTCTGTTTGATCCTCATATCTTCCTGCGGTGATCTCTCTCGTACGACGCGTCACCGCCGTCTGCGTCCTGGGCGCCGCGCTCGCCGCCTGCTCCCCGGCCGATGAGCACCGCGCTCCCCGCCCCGCGCCCAGCGCCTCCGCCGTCTCTCCCGCCGCCACGGCGACCGGGCCACCGACCCTCGCCCCCGGTCCCGCCGGTCTGACCCCCGTCTTCGAGCACGGTCCCCGGACCGGGGACAAGACCGTCGCGCTGACCTTCGACGCCGACATGACCGCCGACCAGGGGCCGCGGGCGGCGCGTGGTGAGCGGTTCGACAATCCGGGGCTGGTCGCGGCGCTTCGGGAGTTGAGGGTGCCGGCGACGGTGTTCATGACGGGGCGGTGGGCCGAGGAGTATCCCGGGCAGGCCCGGGCCATCGGGCGGGACCCGTTGTTCGAGGTCGCCAACCACTCGTACAGCCACTACGCCTTCACCGACGACTGCTACGGGCTGCCGACCATCGACGCGGGCCGGATGCGGGCGGATGTCGAGCGGGCGTACACCCTGTTCGAGAAGGTGGGGGTGCGGGCTGCGATGCCGTACTTCAGGTTTCCCGGCGGCTGCTACGACCGGCGTGCCCTCAGAGCGCTCAGCGCGGCCGGCGTCACGGCCGTGCAGTGGGACGTGGTGAGCGGGGACGCTTTCGCGACGGACGCCCACGCTGTCGCCCAGGGGGTGCTGGACGGGGTGCGGGCCGGGTCCGTGGTGGTCATGCACTGCACACTCAGTGCCGCTCCCACGACCGAGCGGGTCGTCCGGACCGTCGTGCCCGAGCTGCGCGCGAAGGGGTTCCGGTTCGTGAAGGTGAGCGAGCTGATCGGGGCCTCGGGCGGGCGGCGGTAAGGCTCGTACGCTGAAGGTATGAGCGACGACGACTACTGCCTGATCGACGCGACCAGGCCGCCCAAGGCGGATGGGCCGCCCTACGCGGAGTGCGTGCTGTGCCGGGAGCCGACGGAGTACCCGGAGTCGTACAAGGGGATCACCCTCTGCCCGGTGTGTGAGTGGCAGGAGGCGCAGCGCACGGCCTGTTCAGGATGAACCGCCGGTGGTCAGGTTGACCTGCGGGACGTGAGCGCGCAGGCCGCGGCGGTCGCCGCCGCCGTGAGCAGGGCCGCTGCCGCCAGGGGCAGTACGGGCATCGGGACGGTGCCCGAGCGGGAGCCCGTGACCAGGCCGCTGACCGCCGCCTGGGCCGGGGAGCCGGTCACCACCACGGACAGCAGCGCCGCTAGCAGCATCGCCGGGACCGCGCGGCCGGTCGAGCGCAGCACCGGCCATGCGGTGAGTGCGCCGACGGCCGTCCCGAGCAGGGCGCAGGCCAGCGCGGCGAGCAGACCGGCGGCGCCCGCGGGCAGCCGTGGCACCCGGGCCTGGTGGTCGGCGCCGACCGGGTCGCTGATCAGGGTGACGACGACGATCGCCGCCGTTCCGAGCGCCGCCGCGGCGGCCAGCGCCACCAGCAGCGCGGCGAGGTGCGCCCGTCCCGGGCCGACCGCCGCGGAGACGCAGCTGCGGGCGGCGGGCGGCTCGTTGCTGACGCAGATCCGTACCAGCCAGGCGGCGACGGGCAGCAGTGCCGCAGCCGCGTAGCCGAGCGAGTCGAGGACGGGCTGGCCGCTCTGCACGCCGACGGCGAGGAAGGCGGCGTACAGGATGAACGGCGGCAGCCACCGCTGCGATCGGGCGAGAAGGGCGGCCTGGTAGCGGAGGAGGGCTCTCATCGACGTCATCGGCGACTCTCGGCTTCGGCTTCGAAAGGGACGGGTGTCTCCCGGCTCACGCTCACCACGTGCCAGGGCGGGCGGGTGGTCAGCAGGGCGCGCAGGACGACGTCCGAGTGGGACGCGGGGACGGTGAGGCGGTGGGTGCCGGGGGCGGTCTCGTCCGCTCCGGTGGCGATACGGAGGGCCTCCGCAGGAAGGGTCGCGCCGCTCCGGCCCTGGACGACGACCGTCGTGTGCGGGCCGTTGTGCGGCGACGCGGTCTGTTCCGTACGGCGGTTGAGGCCGCCGTCGTGCACGGTGTACGTCGCGTCGCGTGCCCCGGCGAGGCGGCGCGGGTCGTGGTCGACGAAGACGACCGCGGTGCCGGCGGCGGTCCGCTCGGCGACGGCACGCTCCAGCTCCGCGCGGGCATCGGCGTCGAGCCCGGTCCACGCCTCGTCCAGGACGAGCAACTCCGGGTCCGCGAGCAGCGCCTGGGCGACGGCGACCTTCTGGCTGCTGCCCTTCGACAGCTGGGCCATCGGCGTACGGGCGTAGGCGGCGGCGCCGAAGCGGTCGAGCCACTCGAGGGCGGCCCGGGTGGCCGCCGGCCGGGACAGGCCGTGGACCGTGCCGAGGTGGGTCAGGTAGCCGAGGGCGGTGAAGGGGAGGGCGGTGGGGAAGCGTTCGGGGACGTATGCGGTGCGGGGTGCTCCGCTGACGCGGCCTTCCGAGGGGGCGTCTATGCGGGCCAGGAGGCGCAGAAGGGTGGATTTGCCGGTGCCGTTGGGGCCTTCTATGCGGATGAGGGCGCCGGGGGGCACGGTGAGGTGGATGCCTCGTAAGACCCATGGGCCGCGCAGGCCGTAGCGGCGGCCCACGTTGTCCAGACGAAGATCGCGTTGCATGGCAGCATCTTCGCGCAGATCCTCGTCCTGGCAGACTGGGGGCCGTGAGTTCCGACAGCCCCGCCCCACAGGACAGCCCTTTCCGATCCGAACCCGGCACCCGCGATCACGCCCCGCAGTTCGTTCTCCCCCTCGTCGTGCGTATCGAGCGGGGCGATCCCCCGGCCCGGACGGACGCGCTGGAGACCGCCGCCCGCGCCGTACTGATCATGCTCAGTGACGAGCGGTCCGTCGGCGACGGTGAGTGGGCTCAGGCCCTGCGGGACTGGGAGGACGCCCGCATCCGCAAGGTCGTGCGGCGGGCCCGTGGGGCCGAGTGGCGGCGGGCCGAAAAGCTGCCGGGGATCACCGTCACCGGTGAGTCGGCCGAGGTGCGGGTGTTTCCGCCCGTGCCGTTGGACGGGTGGCCAAAGGAGCTGGCGAAGCTCCAGGTGTCGGGGACCGACCTCGACGATCCTCGGCCGCCAGTGGCCGCCGATCCGTCGGCGCCCGTGCTCTGGGTGAATCCCGGACTCGACATGTCGGCCGGCAAGACGATGGCGCAGGCGGGGCACGCGGCACAGATCGCCTGGTGGGAGCTGTCGGACGAGGAGCGGGATGCCTGGCGCGCGGCGGGGTTCGCGCTGGCCGTGCGGACCGCGGAGCCGGAGCGCTGGCGTGAACTGACCACCGCGGGGCTGCCGTTGGTGCGGGACGCCGGGTTCACGGAGATCGCGCCCGGGACGACTGTGGTGGTCGAGGGGCATCACCGGGTGGGATCGCTGCCGCCCGGGGTACGCCGGCCGCTGGTCGTGCGCTGAGCCGCCCTGCGAGGCGCCCCTGCTCCCTGCTGGCGCCGGCCGGTCAGGCCGTACCCGGCGTCAGTCCGCCCGCCGGCGCGGAACCGGTGCGGGGGCTGCCGCTCAGGCGGCGGCCGGCCGCCCCGTACACGCGGTCCACGGGGAGCCTGACGACCAGGCGCCGTTCGGCGACCATGGCGTTGCGGAAGCCCTCCCAGTCGGGGTGGTCGCCCTGGAACCCCCGGAAGACGACGACGAGTTCGTCGGCGACCGCGTCGTGCGGGTCCGTCGTGATGGGCGTCAGCTCCGCCTCGCCCTCGGCGATCATGTAGGCGTAGCCGTTGGGGCTGGTGACGAGGAAGCTGGCGCGTGGATCGCGGCGCAGGTTGCGGGTCTTGGCGCGGTTGTAGGTGACCATGAGCCGGATGAGGCGAGCCTCCGGGTCGTAGGCGTAGCCGACGTTCGACATCTGGGGGCGGCCGTCCCGCTTCAACGTCACGAGCGTGCCGATCCGTTGCTGACCGAGCAGCTGGAACAGGGCCTCGTCGCCGGGCTTCGCTGATCGCTCTGTCATGCGGCGAGCGTACGGGAGCAGGTCGCTGTCCAGGGGGACACGAACGCGCCCGCCCAGGTGCTCGGGCATGGCCGAGCGGTGCCCTCGCCGCCGACGGGGGATGGAGGCGGCGGGGGCACCGCGGTACCGGGGGTCAGGTGGTGGCCAGCGCCTCCGTGGGCGGCAGGCGGGCGGCGCGGACGGCGGGGTAGAACCCGGCCAGGCCGCCGATGACGAGGGTCGCCCCGACGCCGCCCGCCATCGCCCAGGTCGGCACCACCGACGGCCAGCCCTGGTAGGCGGCGTATCCGGAGGTGACGGCGATGCCGAGGAGGACGCCGCCCAGGCCGCCGAGCGCGGACAACAGCAGGGCCTCGCAGAGGAACTGGGTGCGGATCTGTCCGCGCGTCGCGCCGAGGGAGCGGCGCAGGCCGATCTCGGAGCGGCGTTCCAGTACGGAGATGACCATCGTGTTGGCCACGCCCACCCCGCCGACGAGCAGGGCGACCGCGCCGAGCCCGAGCAGCAGGCCGCTCAGTGTGTCGTCGGTGGCCTGCTTGGCCTCCAGGGCGTCGGAGGGCCGCGACACGTTGGCCTCGCTGGGGTTCTCCGGGTTGGCGGTGGGGCCGAGGACGGACTGGACGTCGGTCACGGCCGATTCCTCGGTGCGGGTGTAGACGGTCGTCGGGTAGCCGTCGAAGCCCAGCTCCTCCTCCGCGACCGGCCAGCCGACGAGCGCGGCGGAGTCCAGCTCGGGCACCAGGTCGTTGGGGGCGAGCAGGCCCACGACGGTGAACCACTGGTCGCCGAGCCACACCCGGCTGTCGGCGCCGGCCTGGAAGACGCCGAGCTGCTGGGCGGCCTTGGGGCCGAGGACGACGGCGGGGTACCGCGCGTTGGCGGCGTTCAGCCAGCGGCCGTCGACGACCTCGACGCCCGCGCTGCTCGGCAGGTCCGTGCGGGCCGCGGACACCGTGAGGCCGCCGGTCTCCTGCTTCGGGACGCGGTCGTTGCGGTAGACCTTGGCGTCGGTCCTGCCGACGGCGGACACCGCGGTGACGCCGTCGATGTTCCCGATCATGTCGACCGACTCGTCCGGGAGATGGGCGGGGCCGCCGGTGAACGACTGGCCCGCGGTGACCGTGAGCAGATTGGTGCCCAGCGCCGCGAGCCGCCGGTCGAGGTCCTCCGTGCTGGATGTGGAGATGCCGACCACGCCGACCATGGCGGCGATGCCGATGGCGATGCCGAGGGCCGACAGGAACACCCGCAGCGGCCTGGACCGCAGTCCGGATCCGCCGACCCGCAGCACGTCGGCGGGGCGGAGCCGGGCGGGCTTGGGGCGGGGGCGGGCGGTGGTGTCCGGCCGGGACCGGGGCGGGCCTTGTGTCGTCTGGCTCATCGCGTGGCCTCCTCCAGGACCGGGGTCGTGGGAACCGCTCCGGTGTGCCCGCGCGCCGTGTCGTACTCGATGCCGCCGTCCTTGATCCGCACCTCGCGCGGGAGTGCGGCGGCGATGTCCCGGTCGTGGGTGATCACGACGACGGTGGTGCCCGCCCGGTGCAGTTCGTGGAGCAGGTCGATCACGACGGCGCCGGAGCGCGAGTCGAGCGCGCCGGTGGGCTCGTCGGCGAGCAGCAGCGGTGGATCGCCGAGCACCGCGCGGGCGATGGCCACCCGCTGTTTCTCGCCGCCGGAGAGCTGGTGCGGCTGGTGGTGCAGCCGGTGGCCCAATCCGACCCTGCGCAGGGCGCGTTCGGCAAGCCCGCGCCGCTCGGCGCGGGTACGGCCGCTGTAGAGCAGCCCGTCGGCGACGGAGTCCAGCGCCGGTACGCCGGGGGCGAGATGGAACTGCTGGAAGACGAACCCGATCGCCTGGGCGCGCAGCGCGGACAGCTCCCGGTCGGTCAGGCGGGCCACGTCGTGCCCGTCGATGCGCACGGTGCCGGTGGTGGGTCTGTCGAGGGTGCCCATGATGTTGAGCATGGTGGACTTGCCGGAGCCGGACGGGCCCACGACGGCGAGCAGTTCACCGCGGTGGATGACAACGTCGGCGTCCTTCAGGGCGCGGACGTCACCGTACGTCTTGGAGACCCCGGCGAGTTCGACCACCGGGCCCGGTGTCAGGGTCACTTGGGCACCCCCACGACCGTGCCGTCGGCGAGGCCCTTGCCGGAGATCTCGACCATGCTGTCGGCGAACATGCCGACCTCGACGGGCGTGCGCCGCACCTCGCCGTCGGGTTCGACGACGTCAACGGCGTAGCCTCCGCCCTGCCGTGCCACGAGGGCGTTGATGGGCACCACAAGGACGTTCTCCCGGGTCTCCGCCTTCAGGGAGACGTCGACGGCGGCGGCCTGGTAGCTGCCGAGCTTCTTCTGGTCCGCCACCTTCAACTCGACGGGCAGCGTGGCCTTGTCGGAGTCGCCGCCGTCGTCCGAGCCCGCGCCGGACGGGGCGCCGTCCTGGCCGGTGGTCGGGGTGCCGATGTCGGTGACCTCGGCCTGCACGGTGGTGTCGTCGGGCAGGGTGACCGTGGCCTTGGTGCCCTTGCGGACCAGGTCCTCGTACTGCGCGTCGAGGTCCACACTGACCACGCGCTCGGTGCCGGTCCAGGTCAGCACGGTGCCGCCGAGCGGGGCCCCGGGCAGCGCCTTCACGTCCGCGACGCGCCGGGCGCCCTCGGCGATCACGGCGTCGCCGGGCCGTACGGTGCCGGTCTCCTCGCGGCCGAGGTCGTCCTGCCAGTCGCGTACGGCGTCCGCGGTGCCGGACGTGTACTCGTCGTCGACGTCGAAGCCGGTGTAGCCGAGTGCGGCGAGGTTCTTCTCCAGCATCCGCACGTCGGCGCCCTCACTGCCCTCCTGCATCTGCCGGTAGAGGGGGATCGAGCCGTACAGGAGCGGTACCTCCTGCTCGGCGACCCGGTAGACGGCATCGCCCCGCTTGATGACGTCGCCGTCGGCGGGCACCCATGTGACGACTCCTGAGCCGCCCTGCTGACCGGACGGTGCCTGTACGGCCGACACGTCGCCGTGGCCCAGGCTGCCGTCCACGGTTTCGTTGCGGGTGAGCGTCGTGCGTTTCACCTCGGTGGTGCTGGGCGGGGCGTCGGGCGCGGACACGTCCGCGCCGGAGCCGTCGCCGCCGAGGACGCCGGCGCTCGCGGCCCCGGCTCCGGCGACGACCGCGATCGCGAGGGCGACGAGGCCCGCGGTGCGCCAGGGGCGGCGCCGACGGGAGGCCGCCGGGGCCGACGCCTCGTCACCACCCGCCCCGTCGGGCGCGGTTTGCGTGGTCGCGGTGTCGACGTCCGTGCCGGGGCGGGTGGCGACGTCCGGTGCCGCCGTGGTCCTCGTCTCCAGGTCCCCCGTGCCGGGCGGCGACACCTCGCCCGGTTTGCGCAGTTCCAGCTCCGCGGAGGGGTCCGGGGCGCCGCCGTTGCCCGCGGCGCCCGGCGGGCCGGAGGTGTCGTCGCCGGGTGGGTGCGGCACCGACGCTTCGGGGTCCGTCCCGTGCTCCCGCTCGCGGGTCTCGTCGGGTGCGGTCACTGGCCACCGCCCGAGCCGGTGAGAGCACCGCCGGGCCACCTGTCCTGGCAGGCTGTCCGCGCCTTGTTCCACTTCTCGCCGCCGGGATTGATGCCGCTGGCCGCGAAGTCGATGCTCATGCTGCCGCCGTTGATCTCCGGGTCGGGAAGCTCCGGCAGGCCGTTTTCCCGCATGCACTTCGCCCAGGCGGCGACCTTCGTGGAGTCGAGTTCCCCGCCGCCGGGCCCGCCGCCGACCTGGCCCTGGGGCATCTTGTCGCGGCAGGCCTGCAACGCCTGCTGGAACTCGGCGGAGTTGGGGTCGATACCACTGTCCGGGCTGAGCGCCAGACCGCCGCCGGGCTCCGGATCGGGGAAGGCGGCCACGCCGTTGTCCCGCATGCACTTCGAGAAGGCCAGGGCCTGGTCCTCGGGGCTGGTGGGTGAGGCCTCGGCCCCGGCGGGCGCCTTGGCCTCGTTGGACGACGAGCCGTCGTCGGAACAGGCGGTGAGGAACGCGCCGGTGAGCAGCGCGGACACCGCGAGCAGGGTGGAAGCGGTTCGCTTGTGAGTAGTGGGCATGGGCCAAGTTCTACGGGGGCGGCGGTCACAGCGCGGACACAACAGACGCCTCGGATACAGGCTCCTTGCGCACCCGTGTACATGCCGGCCGACTGCCGCCCCGTGTCATGGCCGTCAGCGCTCCCCGCCGTCGGCCCGGTCCTCGGACAGTTCCCCCACCCCGGCGATGCCCCGCTCCAGCAGGTCCACCAGGGTGTGCCTGCTCTTGCCGCGGGTCTCCGGGCCCGGCCCGTCGCCGTCCGGTGCGGCGAGGTCGTACAGGGCCGCCACCACGCCGGCCAACTCCTCCTGGAGCCGGGTGAGTACGTCCGCGACCGCCCCCGCGTTGGACTCCACGATGTCGCCCCACAGCCGCGAGTCGCCTCGGGCGATCCGGGTCACGTCGCGCAGCCCCTGCCCGGCGAGGCGGGCCGCGGGCACCGGGCCGTCCCGAAGTCGCGCCGCCATCAGGCTGGCCAGCAGGTGCGGCGCGTGGGAGGTCAGGGCGACCGCGTCGTCGTGCGCACGGGCTCGCATCACACGGGGCACCCCGCCGCACAGCGCGATCAGCCCGACGGCCCGGTCGAAGGCGAGTTTGGTGGTGAACCGCGTGGGGGTGAGCACCCAGGGGCGGTCCCTGAATAGCTCGGCGCGGGCCGCGAGGGGCCCCGACCGCTCACGGCCGGCCATGGGGTGACCGCCGACGTAGGAGGACGGATCGGGAGCGGTCGCGAGGATCTCGCGTTCGGGGCGCGCCTTCACACTCGCCACGTCGGTGTAGCTGCGGGCGAGGCCCCGCGCCTGTTCCTGCGCCAGGACCGGGGCGATCTGGCTGGGCGGCACGGCGAGGACCGCCAGGTCCACCGGGTGGGGCGGGGGTTCGGGCCGGCCGGCGCCCCGGGCCGCGGCGGCGCGCAGGGCGGTCTCGTCCCGGTCGGAGAGATAGACGGTCACCCGGTGCCTGCTCGCCGCGAGCGCCACGGAGGTGCCGATGAGGCCGGTGCCGACGACTGCCAGCGTGCGGATGGTCACGACGCACCACTCGGGAGGGTCTCCCCCGCGCGCTCTTCCTCGGACAGCCGCTCGCCGATCAGCGCGGCCAGCCGGTCCAGGCCTTCCTCGATCCGGTCGGGTGTCAACGTGCTGATGGACAGGCGCAGTTGACGGTGGCCGGCGGTGGAGCCGTAGAAGTGGTGCATGGGTGTGAAGAGCACGCCGTGCTTGCGGGCCGCGTGGGCGAGCAGTTCGTCGTCGACGGTGAACGGGACGGTGAGCACGACGAAGAAGCCGCCCGTGGGGGCGTTCCAGGAGATGTCGGTGCGTCCGCCGAGGCGCCGGTCGAGGCCGTCGAGCACCTGTCGCAGGTTGCGGCCGTAGACCTCCGCCTCCCGGCGGTTGGCGCGGGCCATGCTGTAGTCGTGGGCGAGGAGTTTGCCGCCGACGACGGCCTGGGCGATGGGCGCCGTGTTGACCGTGAGCATGCTCTTGATCTTCGACAGCTCGTCGGCGAGGAGCGAGTCGCCCCCGGTGGCCCCGCTGACCCGCTGCCCGGCCACGACGTAGCCGACGCGGGCGCCGGGCATGCCGGTCTTGGCGAACGACCCCAGGTAGACGACGCGTTGGCGCCGGTCGAGCGACTTCAGGGTGGGCGGCCGCTCGGCCGCGCTGTTCAGTAATCCGTAGGCGTTGTCCTCCAGGAGCAACAGGTCCTCGGTGGCGGCGAGTTCGAGGAGCCGCCGACGGTCGGCGAGGGACATGCTGACGCCGACCGGGTTGGCGAAGTCGGGCGTGACGTAGCAGGCGCGGACGCGGTGGCCCGCGGCACGCGCCTCGCGCAGCCGGTCCGCGAGGTCGTCGAGGTCGATGCCGTCCGTGCCGGTGCGCACGGGCAGGACGGGCAGGTCGGCGAGGAGCGCGGCGCCGGTCAGCCCGACGTAGGTCGGGCTCGGCGCGAGCAGCAGGTCCCGGTCGCTCGCCCGCAGCGCGCGCAGCACCAGGAACATCGCCTCCTGGCAGCCGACGGTGACGACCACGGACGCCGGGTCGGCCTCGATGCCCTCGTCCTCGGCGAGGCTGCGCGCCACGAGGTCGCGGATGATCCCCTTGGTGTCGCCGTACTGGAAGAGCGTACGGGCGACCTCCGGCTCGCTCATCCCCCGTTCGGTGCGCAGGTGGTCACAGAAGGTCCGCAGGTATTCGTGGACCAGCGACACGTCGTAGAAGCCCTCGTAGGGGCGGCCCGCCGCGAAGGAGATCGCGTCCGGATAGGTGCCGGCGATCTCGTTGAGGAGTGTCATGGACGCCATCGACGCGTCGCCGAGCGAGGCGTGCAAGGTGGTCGCGGGCAACTCTGCCCTAATGATCTCGGAATTCAGGATTTCCATCACCTGAGTCCTTCATCCTTGAGTCCTTCATCTTTGACAGCTGCGGTATTCAGCCGACCTCCGTACGATCGGGTCCGCATCAGAAGTATTCGACCTCGCCGTCCGGCGGTAAAGGCGCCCAGGGAAATGGAACAGCCAAGTCCGCGTGGCGTGTTCGGGCGGTGGTCCGAGGAATTCAAATCCGCACCCTCTCCGCGCGAGGACTCTCATGACGGATTTACTGACCGATCTCACCATCGATTACGTCGAGTTGTATGTCGACGACCTCGACCGGGCGGTGAACGCCTGGGTCGACGGCTACGCCTTCACGGTCGTCGGTACCGGGGACTTCGCCGAGCACCGCGGCATCGCCCTGCGCCAGGGGCGGACGACCCTGGCGCTCACCGAGGCGGCCTCGGCGCGGCATCCCGCGTCCGCGTACGTCGCCACGCACGGCGACGGCGTCGCCGACATCGCCCTGCGCACCGCCGACGTGTCCGCGGCCTTCGCCGCCGCGGTGGCGGGCGGTGCGGAACCGGTCCGCCCGCCCACCCGGCACGAGGGCGACGGGCCGCGCGTCACGGCCGTCGTGTCGGGCTTCGGCGACGTGGTACACACGCTCGTGGAGCGGGCCCCTGGTGAGGGCCCCGGGCTGCCGGCCGGGTTCGTGCCGGTCCCTGGCGCGCGGGACACCACCGGCGGCGAGGTGGGGCTCCTGGACATCGACCACCTCGCGGTGTGCCTCGACGCGGGTGAGCTCGACAGGACGGCCCGCTTCTACCAACGCGCCCTCGGCTTCCGGGAGAGCTACCAGGAGCGCATCGTCGTCGGCGCCCAGGCGATGGAGTCCAAGGTCGTGCAGAGCGCCGTGTCCGAGGCGGTCACCCTCACGCTCATCGAGCCCGACCCCGAGGCACAGCCGGGGCAGATCGACGAGTTCCTGAAGAGCCATCACGGTCCCGGCGTCCAGCACCTGGCGTTCTCCAGCGAGGACGCGGTCCGCTCGGTGCGGGCGCTGTCGGGGCGCGGTGTGAAGTTCCTCAGCACTCCGGGGACGTACTACGACCTGCTGGGCGAGCGGATCGGCCTGCAGGCGCACACCCTGGAGGACCTGCGGTCGACGAACCTGCTGGTCGACGAGGACCACGGCGGCCAGCTGTTCCAGGTCTTCACCGCCTCCACGCACCCGCGCCGCACCCTCTTCCACGAGGTCATCGAGCGCAAGGGGGCGCGGACGTTCGGCAGCTCCAACATCAAGGCCCTGTACGAGGCCGTGGAGCTGGAGCGGGCGGGGCGGCGTGCCGAGTACTGACGGGGGCGGGCCGGGCGGGGCGCACGCCGCGGGGACGTCCCGCGCGCTCGACGCCCCGTCCGGCCCGCAGGAGTTGCGTGACCTGGACGACGTCGAGCGGGCCGCGGCGGCCGTATTGCCCCGGGAGGTGTGGGACTTCATCGCCGGCGGCAGTGGCCGTGAGCTGACCCTCACGGCCAACCGCGCCGCCTTCGACCGGGTCTTCCTCACCTCGCGGGTGCTGCGGGACGTCTCCGGGTGCACGACGGACGCGACGCTGCTGGGGCGGCCGGCGCGGATGCCGGTGGTGGTGGCGCCGGTCGCCTACCAGCGGCTGGTGCACCCCGACGGGGAGCTGGCCGCCGGCCGGGCCGCGCGGGACGCGGGGGTGCCCTTCACCGTCGCGACGCTGAGCAGCGTGCCCGTGGAGGAGGTGACGGCGGCCGGCGGGCGGGTGTGGTTCCAGCTGTACTGGCTGCGCGAGCGTGGGCGGTCCCTGGACCTGGCCCGTCGTGCCGAGGACGCGGGCTGCGAGGCGCTGGTGCTCACGGTGGACGTGCCGTGGATGGGGCGCCGCCCGCGCGATGTGCGCAACCGGTTCGCCCTGCCTCGTCATGTGCGGGCCGCGCATCTGGACTCCGGTGCCCCGTCGGCGGCCCACCGCACCGCCACGCACGGCTCCGCGGTGGCCGCGCACACGGCGGCTGCGTTCTCCCCCGGTCTGACCTGGTCGGACGTGGAGGCACTGCGGTCGGTGACGCGGCTGCCGATCGTCCTGAAGGGGGTCCTCGCGCCGCAGGACGCGGTTCGGGCGGCCCGACTCGGGATTCAAGCGGTGGTGGTCTCGAACCACGGCGGGCGTCAGCTCGACGGCGCGCTGCCCGCTGTCGAGGCGCTGCCCGCCGTGGCCGAGGCGGTCGGGGAGTCGTGCGAGGTGCTGGTGGACGGCGGGGTCCGCAGCGGCACGGACGTGCTCAAGGCGCTGGCCCTGGGTGCCTCCGGGGTGCTGGTGGGCCGGCCGCCGGTGTGGGGGCTCGCCGCGGGCGGGCAAGCCGGGGCGCGGCGGGTGCTCGACCTGCTGGCGGAGGAGTTGCGCGACGCGCTGGGACTGGCCGGCTGTGCCTCGCCGGCCGGGGCGCAGGAGGTGCGGGCGGTGCGGCTGCCGTGAGTCAGTACATCATCCGCGGGTCGGTGTAGTGCTTGAACTCCAGGAGGTTGCCGGTCGGGTCGATCAGGACCAGAGTGCGGTGCTCCTCGACGGTTCCCCCGAACCGGGACCGCACCTCCTGGAAGACCGGCACCTTCCGCACCTCGACCAGGCGCAGCAGCGCGTCGAAGTCGGCGGGCTCCCGGAACGTCACCCCGAAATGCCGTGGATACAGCTGTGGACGGTCCGGGACCGGTTCGTCAGGTGAGTAATGGCAGACGAGTTGGTCGCCGAAGAAGTCGAATGTGACTCGGTCGGCATAGCGGCGGGCGACCGGACAGCCGAGCAGCTCATTGTAGAACCGTGCGGCGGCGTCCAGATCGCGGGTCGGCACCGCGATATGAAATGCGTCCGCGGAATTCCTCACCGGGTCACCTTCGACTCTTCCATGTCCAGCAATGTGTCGGCGCGCAGTCCGAGCCGCAGTGTTTCCAGGGCGATGATGTCGGACAAGGCGACGTTGCCGAGATTCACGTCGCTGCCGACCCGCTTCACGAAATAGGTCTGGAGCTTTTTCGTGGGCGCCTCGAAGACGAGCAGGTCGGTGTCGAGCCCGGCGTCGAGTACGTCCTCGACGAGTCCGAACCGCAGCTCTCCGTCGGCCCGGCAGATGCCGCTGGTGCCGCTCTCGCGGGCCTCCAGGATCACTGAGCGTGCCCCGGCGTCCAGGTCGCGTCGGATCCCGGCGATCCACTGGCTCGGCGCGAACAGTTCGGAGCGGTGCGGGTCCTTGAACCCCACTTCGGAGACCACCTCGAAATCCGCGGCGAGCCGGGTGATGTACCGGCTCTTGTCCACCGGGGCGAGGTCGATGGTGCCGTCGGACACCTCCACGCGGTCGCAGCCGTGTTCCAGACACAGGCCCCGGTAGTCCTCGAACCGGCCCCGCAGCACGTACTTCTCAAAGAGGGTGCCACCGAACATGTAGGAGATGCCGTGCTGCCGCAGCACCTCCGTCTTGTGTTTGATGCCGGTGGTGACGAGCGCCGTCCCCCAGCCGAACTTGACCAGGTCGATGAGGTCTCCGGCACTCTCCACGACGTCCTCGAACCAGCGGAGCGGTGCCCCGGTGTCGATGACCATGGTCCGCCCGCGGGTGCGGGGCTTGGGCTCGCGCACCGGCAGCTCCAGCGGACGGTGCGCGGCCGGCGGCGTACAGGACTGCGGCGTCAGGGACCGCGATGTGAAGGACTGCGGCATGGCCTGCCAACTCCATTGGGTGGTCCGGTACTTATCGGGGTCGGGACTCCGTCGCGAGCAGGCTCTTGTGCACCTTGCCCAGGGCGGTGCGTGGCAGGGCGTCCACCACGTGGATCTCCTGCGGCAGCTTGTACGGGGCGAGTCGGGCGGCGAGGAAGGAGATGAGGTGGGCGCGGTCGGGGTCGTCCGCCACGATCCACGCGGCGACGCGCTGCCCGAGCCGGTCGTCGGGCACGCCGATCACGGCCGCCTCCACGACGGCCGGGTGGGCGAGGAGCGCGTCCTCGACCTCGCCCGCGCCGATCCGGTAGCCGCCGCTCTTGATCAGGTCGGTGTCCTTGCGGCCGAGCAGCCTCAGCGATCCGTCCGGCAGCCACTCACCGAGGTCTCCGGTGCCGAACCAGCCGTCGTCGTCGACGGCGGGGTCGCGCCCCAGATAGCCGGAGAACAGCCCGCTGCCGCGCACCCGGACCTCGCCGCCCGAGCCCACCACGTCCGTGCCGTCGAGCCGCACCTCCATCCCCGGGACCGGGTGTCCCACGGAGCCCGCCGGTGAGTCCGTGTGCAGGTCCGCCGCCCGGGGGGAGGCGATGGCGAGGGTCTCCGTCATGGCGTACCGGTTGAGGATGCGGTGTCCGGAGAGCCGGTGCACGCGCTCGGTGACCGCCCGGCGCAGCCGGTCCGCGCCGGACACCAGCAGCCGCGCCGAGCTCAGTTCCCGCAGGTCGGCCGCGCCCATCGACCCCCACAGGGCGGGCACCCCGAAGTAGACCGAGGCGTGCGGTACGGGCGTGAGGTAGCGGCCGGTGTGCACGAGCGGGGAGCCGATGCGCAGGGGGCCGAGGGAACCGAAGACGAGGCCGTGCACATGGGACAGCGGCAGCGCGTGGGCGAGTACGTCGTCCGGGGTCCACCGCCACAGGTCGGCGAGGGCGTCGAGGCTCGCGGCGATCGCGCGGCGCGGGACGACGACGCCCTTGGGGGGCCCGGTGGATCCCGAGGTGTAGAGGATGAGGGCGGGTGTCTCGTCCGGAGGTGGTTCGGGGGGCGGCGCGGCGCGGGCGGTGAGGTCGGGCTCGTCCAGGACGAGGTCGGCCCCTGCGTCACGCAGGACGTGGGCGCGTTCGCGCCCGCCGGCCTCCGGGTGCAGCGGGACGGCGGTGGCCCCGGCCGTCAGGACACCGGCGACGGCGACGACTGTGGCGATGCTCGGGTGGGCCACGACCGCGACCCTGCGGGCGCCGGCCACGGACCCGGCGAGCGCGCCGACGGCGCCCGTCAGTTCGTCTCCTTCGAGGCGCCGCCCGGCCACGTCGATGCGGGCCCGGCCCTCCCGCAGCGCCGGCAGCAGTGCCGGCGTACAGCCGCCCCCCATGTCTTGCGCGCCTTCCGCCCGCACGGCCGGGCCTACTCGGCGGTGCCGGTGACGAGCGCCGCGACCGCCGCGACGAACTCACCGAGGGTCGGGTTCTCCCAGATGTCGCGGACGCCGCCCAGCTCCACCTGGTACGTCTGCTCGATCGTGGTCATCACGTGCAGGGCCGCCAGTGAATGGCCGCCGAGTGCGAAGAAGTCGTCCTCGTCGGCCACTTCGGGCACCTGTAAGGCCTCGCACCACAGGGGCGCGACGACGTCCCGTACCGCCGTCACGGTCGCCTCCTCGGTGCTCACGGCACCTCGTTCCATCACTCCTCCTCCAGGTCATGGCCCGGTCGGCCGGGCTCGTGCAGGGTGATCGCGCCGGACGGGCAGCGGTCCGCGGCCGCCCGCACCGCCGGCACCAGGCCGGCCCGGGGTGCCGGATCGACGAGCAGGACCCTGCCGTCCCGGTCCGACTGGTCGAAGACGGCGGGTAGGTGGGCCAGGCACAGACCGGAGGCCACACAGAGGTTGCGGTCGACCTCGACGCGCGGCCCGGCCGTTCGGACTCCCGTCTCGTTCATGTCCCTCATCCCCTCTCACCAGGTGACGGGCAGCCGGTCCACGCCATGGGCGAGCGCGTGCACCCGGAACGGGACCGTGGCCGCGGGCTCGGCGAGCCGCAGCCCCGGGAAGCGCCCGAACAGGGCCGGATAGCAGACGCCGAGCAGCATGCGGGCGAGGGGCGCGCCCAGGCAGTGGTGGATGCCGTGCCCGAAGGTGACGTGGGAGGCGGGCTCCCGGGTGATGTCGAAGCGGTCGGGCTCGGACAGCAGGGCGGGATCCCGGTTGGCCATCGGCAGCGAGCACAGGACGTACTCGCCCTCCTTGATGAGTTGTCCTCCGACGGTGACGTCTGTGAGGGCGATCCGGGGAGTCGGCGCGTGCGGCACCGTGAGGTGGCGGAGCAGTTCGTCGACCGCGCCATCCACAGCGCCGGGGTCGTCGCGTACGGCCGCCAGTTGGTCGGGGTGTTCGAGGAGCAGCAGCGTGCCGAGGCCCAGCATGCCGGAGAGGTTGTCGAGGCTCGCCAGCACCAGCAGGACGCACACGCCCCGCAGTTCCTTGTCGGTGATCTCGTCGCCGTGCTCGCGCACCAGCATGCCGAGGAAGCCGTCGTCGGGGTCGCGGCGCTGCCGTTCCACCATCGCGGCGATGTACCGGGACAGGAGTTCCCCCACCGCTGCCCGCCGGCCGCGTCCCTGGCCGGCGGCGAGGAAGCCATGGGCGCGGCGCAGGAACTCGTCGCGGTCGTCGCGGGGCACCCCGATGAGCTCGCAGAGCACGGCGCCGGGCACGGGCAGCGCGAACGCCGGCACCAGGTCGGCGGGCGGGCCGGCCGCCGCGAGGGCGTCGAGGCGTTCGCCGACGATCGTGTCGATGCACGGCCGGAGCCTGCGGATGCGGCGGAGGGTGAACTCGGGGGTGAGGAGGTGCCGCAGCCGGGTGTGCTCGGGTGGGTCGTAGTCCATGAGCTGGCCCACCATCGGGTCGGGCCGGACCCCGGCGGCGCGGCCGGTCGCGGTCCTCGACCCGAAGCGGCGGCGGGTGGAGAAGCGCACGTGGTCGGCGAGGACCTGACGGACCTCGGCGTAGCCGGTGACCAGCCAGACGGACCTGCCGTCGGTGCCCGGCCCGACCTCGACCCTGGTGACCGGGCCGTGGGCGGCGAGCTCGCGCAGGGCGGTCGCCGGGGCGTATCGGTCGCGGCGTGCGTAGACGAGCTGGGGTTCGGTGGCGCCGCGGCCGGCCGCCCGGGACGCGGCCGGTGTCTCCGCGCGGGGTGTGGCTGCCTGGGACATGGCTCCTCCTGCCAGGTGACGGGCTACCAGGTGACGGGCAGTGTTTCCACGCCGTACGGGGCCTGCGGCCGGAACTGGATCTCCGCCGCAGGTGCGGCGAGCCGCAGCTCGGGGAAGCGGCGCAGCACCGCCGGGTAGGCGCTGCGCAGTTCCATGCGGACGAGGGACGCGCCGATGCAATAGTGGATGCCGTGGCCGAGCGCCACGTGGGTGGTGGCGTCCCGGGTGATGTCGAGGCCGTCCGAGGTGCCCTCCGGGGTGCCGCGGTTGGCGGCGATCAGTGAACAGGCGACCCGGTCACCTGCCTTGATCACCTGTCCGCCGAGCGTGACGTCCTCGCGTGCGATCCGGGGGCTGGCGGTCGGGATCACGGAGAGGTAGCGGATGAGCTCCTCCACCGCGCGGTCGGTCAACTCCGGTCGGGCGCGCAGCAGTTCGAGTTGTGCCGGGTGTTCCAGGAGGGTGAGGACGCCGAGGCCCAGCATCGCCGCCACGTTCTCGACGCCCGAGCCCATGACGAACGCGCCGAGACCGAGGAGCTCCTCGTCGCTGACCTCCGCGCCGTGCTCGCGCACCACCCTGCCGAGGAGGTCGTCGCCGGGTTCGCGGCGTTTGCGCGCCACGAGCCGGCCCATGTACGCGAGGTAGGCGCCACCCGCGGTCACCTGCGTGCGCCGGCCCCGGAACGCCGGGCGGCCCACCTTGAGCAGCCGGGCCAGCTCGTCGCGGTCGTCGCGCGGTACGCCGAACAGCTCGCACATCACCATGCCCGGGACGGACCAGGCGACGTGGCGCATGAAGTCGGCGGGCCGTCCGGCCTTCTCCAGGGAGTCCAGACAGTCCTCGACGATCCGGTCGACGGCCGGTTCCAGGCCCCGCATCCGCCGGACGGTGAACTCGGGTGCGAGCAGTTGCCGCAGCCGGGTGTGCTCGGGCGGGTCGTACTGCACGAGGTTGCCCACCTGGGCGGGCCGCCCGCTGTCGCCGGGCAGCTGGGTGCTGAACCGTTCCGTGTCGCCCAGGACCGCGCGCACCTCGTCGTGCCCGGTGACGAGCCAGCCGGTGTCGGCCGACGGGTCCTCCGTCAGGCCGGTCCGGGTCAGCGGTGCCGTGGCGCTCAGCCGGGTGAGTTCGGGCAGGGGGTCGAGACGGTCGCGCCGGTTGTGCATCGAGAGGTCCGTCGGCCGCGCCATGCGCGTGTCCCCCTCACTCGCCCGCGCCGTCGGCGGTGCGCGCGGCCCGGCTCGTCTCCTGCCAGAACATGCCGTCCGCGGACGGCACCAGACCCCCGCTGAACAGGGGCGCCTCCGGTTCGGCGTCGGCGCCGAGGAGCGCGCGCATCTGGACCTGGCCGCCCTCCTGCATCACCTCGCGCACGACCGACGACTTCATCAGCGGCACCATGCTGTCGTCGGCGTCCCCGGCGAGCGTGCCGACCGCGTCGGCGAACTCCGCGGAGCCCGCCGCGAGGCGCTTGGCGACGACGTCGGCGTCGGTGAGGACCTGGTCGCCCGAGGAGACCCCGCCGATGAGTTCGACGAAGGACTGCAGCTCGGGCCGGTCGGTCCGGGTGACCTTCTTGGCCTGCCAGAAGTAGGAGTCCTCGTCGTGGTGCATCTCGTAGAAGGAGAGCAGGAACTCGTAGAAGACGCCGTACTCACGCCGGTAGCGGGCCTCGAACTCCCGCATCGCCCGGGGCTCGTCGACAAGTCCGGCGAGCACGCTGTTGATGGAGCGGGCCGCGAGGAGCGCGCTGTACGTGGCGAGGTGGACGCCGGAGGAGAACACCGGGTCGACGAAGCAGGCGGCGTCGCCGACCAGCACCATGCCGGGGCGGGAGAACGTGGTGTGGTGGTACGAGTAGTCCTTGCGGACCCGGAGTTCGCCGTACGGGCCGCTCGTCACGCGCCGGGCGTCCGCGAGGTACTCGCCGATGAGGGGGCATTCGTCGACCAGGGCCATGAGCGCCTTGTGCCGGTCGCCCTGGATCTTGTCCGCCATCTCGCGCCGTACGACCGCGCCGACGCTGGTCAGGGTGTCGCTGAGCGGGATGTACCAGAACCAGCCGCTCGGGAACGCGACGGACAGGATGTTGCCCGAGTTGGGTTCGGGCAGTCGCTTGCCGCCCTCGAAGTAGCCGTACAGGGCGAGGCTGCGGAAGAACTCGGAGTACTCGCGCGTGCCGCCCACCCGCTGGTACACCCGGCTCTTGTTGCCGGAGGCGTCCACGACGAACGAGGCGAGGGCCCGGCGTTCGGCTCCGCCGGCGTCGGTGTACCGCACGCCGCGGACCCGCTCGTCGTCGGCGACGACGTCGACGACGGCGCAGCCCTCGCGAACGTCGGCGCCCACCCGGCGGGCGTTGTTCAGCAGGATCTCGTCGAAGCGGGACCGCTCCACCTGGTACGCGTAGGACGTCGGTCCGGACATGCGCGGGGAGACGGAGAAGGAGAACGTCCACGGCTCCGGGTTGGCGCCCCAGCGGAAGGTGCCGCCGCGCTTGCGCGGGAAGCCCGCCTTGGCGAGCTCCTCCGCGACCCCGGTCATCCGGCACACGCCGTGCACGGTGGACGGCAGGAGGGACTCGCCGATCTGGTGGCGGGGGAAGAACTCCTTCTCCAGGACCAGTACTCGGTGTCCCTGCATGGCCACGAGTGCGGCCAGGGTCGATCCGGCGGGTCCTCCGCCCACGACCACGACGTCGAATTCCTCGGATTCCGCCAAGGTCATCCCCCTTCAGGTTTGTTCGCGTTTTCACGCACCGGGGAATCGTCCCGCCCGGCCGTGGAATTCCGACTTCTTGAATGAGTTTCGTAATTACCGCGTTCGACCGTCAAGCGTGTCCATTTCCCTTGGGACCGCTCGACGAGTGAGATCAGCGGCCCCGTCAGGAACGTGGTCACCAGCGCCATCAGTACGAGGATGGTGAAGAGTTCGTCGCCGATGATCCCGGCGTCCAGGGCGACGTTGAGGACGATCAGTTCCGTCAGGCCGCGGGTGTTCACGAGCGCGGCGACGAGCGCCGACTCGTGCCGGTCCATGCCGCTGACACGTGCCGCGCCGTAGGCGGGCAGGAGTTTGCCGAGGATGGCCACGGCGAGGACGAGGGCCAGCAGCCCGGCGCCGCCGCCGTCGACGGAGCCGATGTCGAAGGACAGGCCCGTCGTCACGAAGAACAGCGGCAGCAGCAGGCCGGCGCTCTCCTCCATGGGCCTGAGCACGTCGGCGTCCGGCACGCCGTTCCTGCGGGGCATGGCGATGCCGGCGAGCAGGCCGCCGAAGACGGCGTGCAGGCCGAGTTCCGCGGTGACCCAGCCGCTGCCGAGGGCGAGGGCCAGGGCGAGGGTGCGCTGGTTGGCCTGCAGCGCGCCCGACCGTTTCAGCCACCGTGCCAGCAGTGGCCGTACGACAAGGAACAGGACCGCCACGAACACCGCGCTGAGCAGCAGGGTCATCGGCCAGGCGGGCCCGGTCGCGTGCCCGGTGCCGACCAGCGCGACGGCCAGCACCAGCCAGGCCACCACGTCCATGAGCCCGGCGGCCGCGGTGGCCACGCTGCCCGCCGGGGTGCCCGCCAGTCCGCGCTCACGGACGATGGCGGCGAGGACGGGCAGCGCGGTGACGGACAGGGCGACCGCCATGAACATCCAGAACGGCCGGCCGGCCGCGCCGTCGCCGCCGTCCGGCCGGACCGCGGCGAACACCCCGGGGAAGCCTCCCGCGAGGCCCGCCCCGAGGCTCGCCGGGACCAGGAACGCGCACAGCGCCACTGTCGTCGAGGCTCTGCCGCCCCGGCGCAGCTGCCGTGGGTCCATCTCGTACCCCACGACGAACATGAAGAGCACGACGGCGACCTGGGACAGCACCGTGAGGAACGGCAGGACCTCTTCCGGGAAGAGACGGTCCGTCGGGTTGCCGGGCAGCCGCCCGAGCAGGGTGGGCCCGAGCGCGATCCCGGCGATGATCTGCCCGATGACCTCGGGCTGACCGCAGCGCCGGGCCAGGCCGCCGAGGAGCCGTGAGGCGACGACGATGACGGCGACGTCGCCGATGGCGACGGCCGCGATGGACTCGGTGTCCATCCGCGCTCAGCGCATTTCCTCTACCAGGCTCTTGGGTCGCATGTCCGTCCAGTTCTCCTCGATGAAGGTGAGGCATTCCTGGCGGGTGGCCTCACCGTGCGCGACGGTCCATCCCTCGGGTATTTCCGCGAAATTCGGCCAGAGCGAGTATTGGCCTTCGTCATTCACCAGGACCATGAAGGTGCCGTTCTCGTTGTCGAAGGGATTGGTCATCTCTTCAGTCCTTCCTGAGTTTTTCCGCGACAATGCGCATGATCTGCGCCAAGGGTCCGGGCTGGAGCATGTCGTAGTGGTTGACGGCGATCTCGTGCGACTCGATCTCCCCGCCGACGTAGGGCTGCCAGACGGCGACCGCTTCCGTCGTCGGCAGATCGGCGGGGCGGTCCTCGGTGGCGACGAAGAGCAGCAGGTCGCCGCCGAAGGTCCGCGGGGTGTGGTGGGGTGTGAAGCCGGCCATGTTGCGCAGGACCTTCTCCAGGTTGGCCAGGGACTGCTCGCTCAGGCCGGTGGAGCGGTAGAGGTCGGCGATGCCGCCCTCGTCCTGCCGCAGCACGGCGTAGCCGTCCGCCGCTCCGTCCTCCTCGCCGCGCATCCGGGACTGGGCAGAGCTGCTGGGGTAGGCGTCGAGCAGCGCGAGCAGCGCGACCTGTTCGCCGAGTTCCTCAAGGCGGGCCGCCACGGCCTGGGCGAGGGTGCCGCCGATGGACCAGCCGAGCAGGTGGTAGGGGCCGGAGGGCTGCGCGGCTCGGATCTCGTCCGCGTAGTCGGCGGCCATCTCCTCGATGCTGCCGGGCAGTGAATCGGGGCGGGCCAGGCCGCGTGCCTGGATGCCGAACACGGGCACGTCCGCCGGAAGATACGGGAGCACGGCGGCGTATCCCCAGCTCAGGCCCATGCCGGGATGGATGCAGAACAGGGGCGGGCGGCTGCCATCGGGGCGCAGCGGCAGCAGCACGTTGAGGTCGCCGCCTGTCTTGCCGGTACGGCGGCCCGCACGTCCGCGTCGTGTGGCGGGGTCGGTGCCGGCCCGCACGGTGAGCCCGCCCGTCGCGTCCCGTCGCGCCCGCTGCCCGGTGCGGAACATCCGCTCGCCCGCCGGGCCGAAGGAGCAGGCCACGAACCGCTCGCCGGTGGTGCCGGGGCGGCCGAGGTAGCCGCGGGCGAGGGAGGCGCCCGCCAGGTACAGGTCGCCGAGGGCGCCCGGGGGCACCGGCCGCAGGAAGTCGTCCAGCACATACGCGCGGGTGTTCGCCACCTGCCGTCCCGCGGGCGCCTGTTCGCCGGTCGTGTCCGTCCCTGTGCCCTCGTCGTGCTCCAGCCAGAGGCCGCCCATCTCCGCGGCACCGTGCCCGGCGCCGGGTGGTGTCGCCTGTGCCGGCCCCAGGGTCACCTGGCCTCCCGCGCAGAGCGTCGCGAGCAACGGGGTCAGGAGGTCCGCGGCCGGGGCGCGGCTGTCCAGCCGCAGCGGTTCCTCGCTCTGCGCGGTACGCGCACGGTGTGCCAACTGGTTGACCAGCGCACGGTGGGAGAGGACCGCCGCGACGCCGGGGTGTGTCGCGCTGTCGAGCAGCACGGCGGGGTGGCCGGGGCGCGGCAGTTGCTCGCCCGACCCTCCGGGCTCCTGCCGGCTCGCCTGCGCGGCAGGGGCTTCGGGCCGGTCCGGAGCGGGCTCCGTGTCCGTCACCGGGTCGTCCAGGAGGACGACGGGGACGCCGGTGTCGGCCGGTACGGGGCCGGCGGCGTCGCACAGCAGGGCGGCGGGCGGGTTCCGGTCCTCGTCCTCCCATGGCCGGGACGGGTCGGCGAAGCGGCAGGCGGCTCCCGACTTCAGGACCCCGAGCAGCGCGATCACCAGCATGAGGGTGGGTGGCAGCGCCACGACGACGACGCGCTCGGGTCCCGCGCCGGCCGCCACGAGACGCCGGGCCACGTCGTCGGAGAGGGCGTCCAGCGTCTCGTACGTCATGGACGCCTCGTACATGCCGGGGATCCGCTGGTCGAGGACGGCCACGGCGGCCGGAGTTCGTGCGGCCTGCGCGGCGAAGAGGTCCACCGCGGTGGCGTCGGGGAGCGGGGCCGCGGTGGCGTTGCCGAGGTCCACGGCCTGTCGGCGCTCGTCTTCGTCCAGGAAGACGTCCAGTGCGCTCAGCCGCAACTCCGGGTCTGCGCAGGCGTGTTCCAGGATGCGGGTGAGCCGGTGCGCGAACGCCGTGACGGTGGGTTCGTCGAACAGGTCGACGGCGTAGCGGATCCGGCCGTCGATGCCGCCGAGGTCGCCGTCGGACAGATAGCGTTCGGCGAGGTCGAGCGAGAGGTCGGTTTCGCCGGCCCGTGGGCCCGTCTCCAATCGGGTGGTGCGCAGGCCGGGCAGTTCCCAGGGCTGCCACGCGTCGGCGATGTCGTCGCGGACGTCGAGCATGACCTGGAAGACCGGGTGGCGGGCGAGCGAGGGCGGCAGGTCGAGCACGTCCACCAGCCGCTCGAACGGCACGTCCCGGTGCGCGGCGGCCTCCTGGTACGTCTCCCGGGCCCGGGCGAGCAGGTCCGTGAAGGTCGGATCGCCGGAGGCGTCGCCGCGCAGGGCGAGGGGGCCGGCGAAGGGGCCCACCACTCCTTCGAGGGCCGGGTCGTCGCGGCGCGGGATCAGCGTGCCGACGGTGATGTCGTCGCCGGCGCCGAGCCTGGCGAGCAGGGCCACGAGCGCGCCGTGCACCACGGTGAACGGTGTCGTGTCGGCGGATTCGGCCAGGTCGGCGATGCTGGCGTGCAGTGCGGCGTCGAGGCGCAGCGGGACGGCTCCCGTCCGGTGGGAGGCGATCTGCGGGCGTGGCCGGTCGGCGGGCAGCGCGAGTTCGGCGTCGATGCCCGCGAGGGTGTCCTTCCAGTAGTCGAGCTGGTCGCCCGCGAGGCTCTCCCTGGCCTGTTCGCCCTGGAGCAGATCCCGCTCCCAGCGGGCGTAGTCGGCGAACTGCACAGGCAGCGGGGCCCGTTCGGGTACCCGGCCTTCGCGGCGGGCGGCGTAGGCGGTGGCCAGGTCGCGCAGCAGGACGTCCACGGAGGCCTCGTCGGCGGCGATCCGGTGCACGACCAGGAGCAGCACATGGTCGGTGTCGGACAGGGCGAGCAGGTGCCGGGTCCAGGGGATGTGGCGGGCGAGGTCGAAGGGGCGGCGGGCGCGATCGGCGAGGACGTCGGCCAGCCTTTGTTCATCGACCGGTTCCTCGGGCACCAGGTCGGTGGGCATGGCCTCCTCGACGGTCAGGATCCGCTGGTGCAGGTCCGCGCCGCGGGTGCCGGGGAAGATCGTGCGCAGGACGGCGTGGCGGGCCGCGAGGTCCGTCAGTGCCGAGCTCAGGGCCTGTTTGTCGAGTTCGCCGGTGAGCCGCAGGGCCACCGGGATGCGGTCCACGCCGGTCTCGTCGTCGATCCCGGCCGTCAGCCAGGTCTGCAACTGGCCTGCGGTGACGGGGACTTCCGCCTCCTGCGTGTCGGGTCCCGCCGCGGTGAGGACGGGGCGGGCCCGGGTGGCGAGGAGGCGGGCGACCCCGGCGGGGGTGGGCGAGCCGAAGAACTGACGGATGGGCAGTTCGGCGTCGAACTCCTCGCGGATCCGGCCGGCGAGTCGCATGGCGAGGCCGGAGTCACCGCCCAGTTCGAAGAAGTTGTCGTCGGAGCCCACGCGTTCGAGGTCGAGCACCTCGGCGAAGAGGCGGCAGAGTTTCTCCTCGGCTCCCGTGCGCGGCCCGCGCCCGGTGGCCCGGGCGGCGAAGTCCGGTGCGGGCAGTGCCTTGCGGTCGACCTTGCCGTTGCGGGTCACGGGCAGCGCGCCCAGGGCGAGGACGGCGGCCGGAACCATGTAGTCGGGCAGGCGCCGGGCGACGTACTCACGTATCCGGTCGGGGTCCGCCGTCTCTCCGGCCGCCGGGACCACGTAGCCGACGAGGCGCCGCCCGCCGGGACCGTCGTCGCGGGCGACGGCCACGGCCTGCGCGACGGCCTGGTGCGCGGTCAAAGCGGCCTCGATCTCGCCGAGTTCCACCCGGAACCCGCGGATCTTCACTTGCGCGTCCACGCGGCCGGCGAACTCCAGCTCGCCGTCGTCCGTCCGGCGGGCCAGGTCCCCGGTGCGGTACATCCGCTCGCCGGGCAGGAACGGGCAGGCGACGAAGCGCTCCGCGGTCCGGCCGGGCGCGTTCCAGTAGCCGCGGGCCAGGGCCGCGCCCGCCAGGTACAGCTCGCCGGTCGCCCCGGGCGGGACCGGCTGGAGGAAGGGGTCGAGCACATACGCCCGACGGCCGGGCAACGGACGGCCGATCGGCAGTACGGCCAGACCCTCGTCGCCGGGCCGCACGGTGTGCCAGGTGAAGCACAGGGTGGTCTCGGTGGGTCCGTACAGATGCCGTACGGCCACCTGCGGGCAGGCGGCGCGCACCCGGCCCACCGCGCCGACGGGCACCACGTCCCCGCCTGTCAGGACCTCCCGCAGCCCCGTGAAGCACTCGGGGGTCTCGGCCGCGAGCACCCGGAAGGTGCCGGCGGTGAGGTGCAGCGTGGTGACACCGTCGGCCACGTACCGGCGCACCTCCCGCGCGTCGACCACGCCCGGCCCGGCGACGACCACGCGGGCGCCCGCCGTCAGCGGCACCCAGGCCTCGAACAGGAAGGCGTCGAAGGCGTGCGGGGCGTGCAGCAGCACCGCGTCGTCCGGGCCGAGGCGCCAGCCGGGCTCCCTCACCAGGGCGGCCACGCTGCCGTGCGGAACGGCGACGCCCTTGGGCTCCCCCGTCGAGCCGGACGTGTACATCACGTACGCCACCTCGTGCGCGGTGACGGGGAGGGCGGGCGGGTCGGTCCGGTGCGCGAGCACGTCGGCCCGCACCGCCGCATCGTCGAGAACCACGACGCCGGTCGCACTCTCCGGCACCACGGCGCGTGTCGCGGCGGAGCACAGCACCGCCGAGGCCCCGCAGTCGGCGAGGACCGCCGCCACCCGCTCCGCCGGGTTCCCGGGGTCCACGGGCACCTGTACGGCCCCGGCCCGCCACAGGGCGAGCAGCGCCACCATCAGGTCCGGGGACCGTTCGAGCACCACGGCGACGCGGTCGCCGCGCGCCACGCCCGCGTTCGCGAGATACGCCGCGAGCCTTCCCGCCGACGCCCACAACTCCCCGTAAGTCAGGGCCTGTTCGTCCGCTACGACCGCCACGGCGTCCGGAGCGTCCGCGGCCCGCTCGGCGATCACCTCGGGCACCGTGCGGGAGGGTGCCACGCCGGGCCCGGCACTCGCCTCGGGGAGCTCCGGTTCGGTGACCCGGATACGGCCCGTCGGCACGGCCGGGTCGGCCACCAGCTGCTCCAGGACCGCGACCAGGGAGTCGAGGACGGCCTCGGCGGCAGGCCTCTCGAAGAGATCGGGCCGGTACTCCAGCCGGAACCGGGTGCGCTCGCCGGGCGCGACCACAAGGGTCAGCGGGTAGTGCGCCGCCTCGCGGGCCAAGCCCTCGGGGCGGATGACCGGGATGTCGGGCGCGGCGGCCCGGCCCGCGCGTCCGGCGGGCTGCCGGGGGAAGTTCTCGTAGATCACGAGCGTGTCGAACGTCGCGCCCGGACCGGCGAGTTGCTGTACCTCCAGCAGACCGAGGTGCTGGTGGCCCATCAGTGCGGACTGCCGCTGCTGGAGGTCCCGCAGCAGGTCGGCGGCCGGCCGGTCGCCGTCGAGCCGCACCCGCACCGGAAGGGTGTTGATGAGCAGTCCCACCATCGTCTCCACGCCGGGCAGGTCCGCGGGGCGCCCGGCCGCCGTGGCGCCGAACACCACGTCCGTGCGCCCGGCCAGGCGGGCGAGAACCAGCGCCCACGCGCCCTGCACCACGGTGTTCACGGTCAGTTCGCGGGTGCGGGCCAGCTCGGTCAGCGCGCGGGCGACCGCGTCCGGCAGCTCGCGGTCGACGTGGCCGGGGAAGACCGGCGGGCGATCCGGGACGACCGGCGCGACCAGGGTCGGCTCGTCGGCCCCGGCCAGCTCCTCCCGCCACGCGGTACGGGCGGCTTCCTTGTCCTGCTTGCCGAGCCACAGCAGGTAGTCCCGGTACGACGTCGTGCGGGGCAGCCGCGTGACGTCGCCGTCGCCCGCGTACAGGGCGGCGAGTTCGCCGATCAGTACGGGTGCGGACCAGCCGTCCATGAGGATGTGGTGGCTGGTGATCACCAGGCGGTGCCGGTGCTCGGAGAGCCGGACGAGCAGGACCCGCAGCAGCGGCGCGGTCGCCAGGTCGAAACGCTCGGCGCGTTCACGCTCCGCGAGGCGCTCCGCTGCGGCGCGGGCCTGCTCCTCGGGCAGGTGCGAGAGGTCCTCGGTGCGCCACGGCAGGGTTACGGTCCGCGCTATGACCTGCACCATCTGCGCTCCGCTGACCTGCCTGAAGCAGGCCCGCAGGGCGGCGTGCCGGTCCAGGAGCGCCGTCCACGACGCGCGCAGCCGTGCTTCGTCCAGCGGCCCGTCGACGGCTAGGGCCGACTGCACGGTGTAGACGTCGGGTCCCTGGTCGTCGAAGGCGGCGTGGAAGAGCAGGCCTTCCTGGAGCGGCGACAGCGGCCACACGTCCTCGACTGGGGATCGGGTCATCGCTTCTCTCCTCGGCAGGGGCATGGGCGGGACGTGGGCAAAGTGCGGGCAGAGTGTGGTCGGCCGGCTAGGCCTGGTCGTCGGCGAACCCGGCTTCGAGTTCCTCGATCTGGCTCTGCGCCAGATCGAGGAGGGGGAAGTCGGAAGGGGTGTGCCCACCGGCGGCGGGGCCGGCGGTGTGGGCGGCGAGCGCGCTGAGCATGTCCAGCCAGGCCTGCCCGAGTCGTCGGGCGGCGGCGTCGTCGAGCACGCCGGCGGGCCAGCCGAGGGACAGGGTGAGCTCGGGCCCGTCAGCAGTGTCCACCACGACGGCGCCGGCCTCCAGCGCATGCGTGGACGGCATGTCCGGGTCGGCGCCGCCACCGATCTCCCCGGTCAACTGCCAGTCCGCCGGTGCCCCTTGGCGGGCGCCCGCGGTGAAGCGGCCCAGGTAGTTGAAGCCGATCTGGGGCGCCGGCAGGGCAGCCAGGGCCGGTCCGGTGTCCGGGTTGAGGTGGCGCAGCAGCCCGTGGCCGAGCCCGTCGCCGGGCACCGTACGGGTCTGCTCCTTCACCGCCTTCAGCAGGGCTCCGCTCGACGGGCCCGCGGCGCGGGCGTCGTCCAGATCGACCTCGCTCAGGTCGAGGCGCACGGGGTGCGTACGGGTGAACCAGCCCACCGTGCGGGACAGGTCCACTCCGTCGACCGGTTCCCGGCCATGGCCCTCTACGTCGACCAGCAGGACCCGGTCGCCGTCCGCCCGGCCGTGCGCCACGGCCGCGGCGAGGCCCGCGAGGAGCACCTCGTGCACCCCGCAGTGGAACAGGCCGGGGGTGGTGGCGGTCAGGGTGGCCGCCTCAGGTGCGGGCACCGTCCAGGAAGCGTGACGCACGGTCGCCGCCGTGTCGACCGCGGGGTCCAGGGCGCGCTCACCTACGAGGGGTTCGGTGACGTCGAGGAGCCGCGTCCACTGGGGCAGTTCCGCGGTCCGGGCGGGTGCGAGGGCCTGCTCCGCCAGCATCGTGGCCCACCGCCGGAAGGAGGTGACCGCCCGGTCGAGCCGGGGTTCCCGTCCGGCCGCGGCGGCCCGGCACGCCTGGGCGAGGTCGGGCACGAGCACCCGCCAGGACACCCCGTCGACGGCGAGGTGATGCGTGGCGAGCACGACGCGTCCGCTCCGCTCGGGTCCGGCGTCCACCCAGACCGCCTGGAGCAGCACGCCGGCGGTGGGATCGAGCCGCCCCACGGCCTCGCGGGCGGCGCGGACCGCGATCGCGTCGAGGTCGTGCGGGGCCGCGTCGCTCGCGTCGACACGGATGACGAGCGCCTCCGCGTCGAAGTCGTCGGCCTCGGGGACCATGAGCCGTCCGTCCTCGGTCACCCGGGCCCGCAGCATGTCGTGGGCGGCCGTCAGGGCGCCGGTACCGGCGACGAGGGTCTCGCGGGTGAGGTCCGGCGGTGCCCCGAGGACCACCCACTGCGCGAATCCGGGGCCGAGGGCGTGCTCGCCGAGTTCCCGCATCACCGGGGTCAACGGCACCTCGCCGACAGCGACATCCGCGCCGTCAGGACCTGTGGGGCCGGTTGCGTCGGCGACGAGGGCGAGGCGTTCGGGGGTCTTCTCCTCGAAGACCTGACGTGGCGTCACCACGAGTCCGGCCTGCCGGGCCCGGGAAGACAGCTGCATCGACGAGATGGAGTCGCCACCCAGCTCGAAGAAGCTGTCGTCGGCGCCGACCCGGTCGAGGCCGAGCACATCGGCGAACAGCTCGCACAGGACGGTCTCGGCGGGCGTACGCGGGTCACGCCCCCGCGCCCTTCCGGCGAAGTCCGGCGCGGGCAGCGCGGCGCGGTCGAGCTTGCCGTTCGCGGTGCGGGGCAGGGCGTCGAGTGGCACGAAGGCGGCCGGCAGCATGTACTCCGGCAGCCGTCCGGCGGCGAACTCGCGTATCTCTGCGGCGAGTTCCTCGGCCAACGGCACGTTCCGGGTGACGAAGTAGGCGACCAGCCGATGTTCGCCCGGTCGGTCCTCGCGGGCCACCACCACGGCCTGCGCGACCGCCGGGTGGGCCGTCAGGGCGCTCTCCACCTCCGCGGGTTCGATGCGGTGACCCCGTACCTTCACCTGGCCGTCCGCACGGGCCGCGAAGACCAGTTCGCCGGTGTCGGTCCAGCGGGCGAGGTCGCCGGTGCGGTACATGCGCGCGCCGGGCAGGAACGGGCAGGCGACGAAGCGCTCGGCCGTCGGTCCGGGCCGCCCGCCGTAACCGCGGGCCAGGCCCGGGCCGGCGACGTACAGTTCACCGACCGCGCCCGGGGGCAGCGGCTGGAGGAAGGCGTCCAGGACGTAGACACGTACGTTCGCCGGAGGGCGGCCGATGGGGACGATGCCGGCGCCAGGGGCGAGCGGTTCGCTCATCGCCGCGCACACCGTCACCTCCGTCGGGCCGTACGCGTTCACCATCCGCCGGTCGGCGGCCCACCGGTCCACGAGCGCGGGCGGGCAGGCCTCGCCGGCCACCACCAGCGTCCTGAGGGAGGCGGGCAGTGCCTCCTCGGTGGCGAGCACACTGGGCGGCACGGTGACGTGGGTGGCGCCCCACGCCCGTACCGCCTCGGCAAGTGTCACGCGTGGCGGCAGCCCGTCCTGGTCCGGCACCACGAGTGGGGCGCCGGACAGCAGGGCCATGCACAGTTCGGAGACGGCCGCGTCGAAACTCAGCGAGGCGAACTGAAGGACACGTGCGTCCGGTTGCACCGCGAACCGCTCGATCTGCGCCCGCGCGAGGTGGGCGAGTCCTGTGTGGGTGACGACGACTCCCTTCGGGGTGCCGGTCGACCCGGAGGTGTAGATCACGTATGCGGCGTTCTCCGGGCGCAGGGCCGCGTTCCGTTCCGTGTCGTCGAGAGAGCCGCCCGCGCGGCGGGCCACGCCCGCGGTGACGTCCGGGTCGTCGAGGACCACGATCCGTCCCCGGAACCCGTCGGGCACCGCGCCCCGGGTCTGCCGCGTGCACACCACGGCCGCCGGGTCGGCGTCCCGCAGCAGGAACGCCACACGGTCCGCCGGGTGACCCGCGTCCACGGGGACGAAGGCACCGCCCGCCATGGACACGGCGAGCACGGACACGACCATGGCCTCCGAGCGGGGCACCAGTACGGCCACGCGGACCTCCGGTCCCACACCGGCGTCGGCGAGGTAGCGGGCGAGGCGTCCGGCGGCCGTCTCCAGCTCCGTGTACGTCAGTGTCCGCTCGCCGGCATCGAGGCGGCCGTCCGCGGGGCGCGGGGAGTCCGGGGCGTCCGGCGCGTCGGTTGTTGCGGAAGCCGGGGTCGTCGCCGCGGGGTCACGCGATACCAACGCCGCCGCGTCCGGCGAGCGCCGTACCTGACGCCGGAACAGTTCCGGCAGCGGTGCGGCCTCGACCGGCGCACGCGTACCGCTCCACGTGTCCACCACCAGCTCGCGCCGGGCGGGGCTCAGCACACCGATCCCCGCGACGGGGGCCTGCGGATCGCCCGTCAGCTGTTCGAGGACGTACGAGAGCGAGGCGGTCACCTGCTCCGCCCACTCCTGCCCGAACACCTCGGGCCGGTAGATCAGTTCCCCGTGCAACCGGTCCCCCGGCACCGCGACCAGGGTGAGCGGGTAGTGCGCGGTGTCATCCGGTTTCCCCCCGGGACGGATGGTCAGGGTGTCGGGTGTGGGCTCGGCCAGGCGGGGGCGCGGATAGTTCTCGTACACGAAGAGCGCGTCGAAGACCGCTCCCGGACCGGCGAACCGCCTGATCTCGGGCACACCGATGTGCTGGTGCGCCATCAGCGCCACCTGCCGACGCTGGAGGTCGTCGAGGAGTTCGGCGACCGGCCGGTCACCGTCGATCCGCACGCGCACCGGCAGTGTGTTGATGAAGAGCCCGATCATCGACTCCACGCGCGGCAGCTCCGCGGGCCGCCCCGCGAACGTCGCGCCGAACACCACGTCGGTCCGTCCGGCGAGCCGGGCGAGGACCAGGGCCCAGGCGCCCTGCACCACGGTGTTCACCGTCAGGCCGCGCTCACGCGCCAACTCGGCCACCGCGCCGGTGAGTTCCTCGGTGAACTCGAAGGCCACCCGGGCCGGAACCGTCGGCACCCGGCCCTGTTCCCCGGGTGCCACGAGCGTCGGTTCGTCCGCTCCCGCGAACTCGGCCCGCCAGGCCTCCCTCGCCGCCTCCTTGTCCTGCGTGCCGAGCCAGGCCAGATACTCGCGGTACGAGGTCGCCGGCGGCAGTGCCCGTACGTCACCGCCCGCCTCATACAGCGCGGACACCTCGCCGATGAGCACCGGCAGGGACCAGCCGTCCGTGACGATGTGGTGGCTGGTGACGATCTGGACGTGGCGGTGCTCGCCGAGCCGCACGAGAGTCAGCCGCAGCAGCGGCGCCCGGGTCACATCGAGGCGGCGCGAGCCGTCGTCCGACACCAGCCGGTCGAGTCCTGCCCGCGCCTCGGCCTCCGTCAGTCCGGTCAAGTCGGCCTCGTGCCAGGGCAGGTCCACGTCCCGGGCGATCACCTGGACCGCCTCGCCGGAGTCCTGCTGGTGGAAGCTGGCCCGCAGGATCGGATGCCGGTGCAGCACGGCCCGCCAGGAGGCCCGCAGCCGTTCCACGTCCAGGGGCCCGTCCAGAGCCAGGATCCGCCGGCCTTCGTAGAGGTCGGGGCTTTGGTCGTCGTAGGTCGCGTGGTACAACAGCCCCTGCTGGAGCGGCGACAGCGACCAGACGTCCACCAGGCCGGGCACCCGGGCTTCCAATTCCTCCACACTGCGCTGCGTCAGGCTGAGGAGGGGGAAGTCGGAAGGGGTGTGCCCACCGACGGCCGGATCGCCGACGTGGTTCGCGAGACCGGCGAGGGTGTCCCGCCAGATCCGGCCGAGGCCATCCGCCTCCGCCTCGTCCAGGAGCGTCGTCGGCCAGCCGAGTGTGACGGTCAGGACCGGGCCGTCCGGGGTGTCCTGGACGGTCGCAGCGGCTTCCAGGGTGTGCAGGGCGGGCATGTCAGGGCCGGCCGAGCCGCCGATCGCGGTCTGTCCGCTCAGCTGCCAGGGTTCCTCGGCGGTGGACTGCTGTCGGCCGGCCGTGGTGAATCGGCCCAGGTAGTTGAAGCCGATCTGCGCGGCGGGAAGTTCGGACAGAACGGGGCTCGTCCGCGGGTTGAGGTAGCGCAGCAGGCCGTAGCCCAGACCGTCACCGCCGGGTACCGACCGCACCTGCCGGCTTCCCGGGGCGGGATGGTCCAGGACCGCCGCGTCATGGTGGCGGCGTTGTCGTGTCCAGGGTCCAACTCCCGGTTGCCCAAGGGAGTGTCGGGGACGCGCACAAGGTCAGCCCAGGCATCCAGCTCACTGGTCAGTGCGGGGGCAACGGCCTTCTCCGCCATCAGCTCGGCCCAGCCACGGAACGACGTTGCCACGGGGTCGAGTTCGGGTGTGCGGCCTGCGGCTGCGGCCTCGCAGGCGGCCTGGAGGTCCGGCAGCAGGATCCGCCACGACACCCCGTCCACCACCAGGTGGTGCGCCACCAGCACCAGCCGGCCCACACGGTCCGGCCCGGCGTCCACCCAC
>NZ_JOFS01000040.1 GCF_000719285.1 Streptomyces bicolor
CCGGCCCGCCCCCGCGCCCACACCTGGCGCTCCCCGCCCTCACCCCGCAGCTGCCGTACCGCCTCCACCAGCAGGAACAGCCCTCGCATCCCGGGGTGTTGGGCCGACAGCCCGCCCCCGTCCGTGTTCACCGGCAGCTCCCCGCCCCGCACCAGCAGCCGCCCCTTCTCCACGAACGCGCCGCCCTCGCCCTTGCCGCAGAAGCCCAGGTCCTCCAGCGTCACCAGCGTCATGTACGTGAAGGCGTCGTAGATCTCCGCGAAGTCGATCTCCTGCGGCCGCACCCCGGCCCGCTCGAAGGCGAGCCGTCCGCTCACCGCCGCCGGGCCCGTGGTGAAGTCGGGCCACTCGGACATGGCGGCGTGCGAGACGTGCTCGCCGGTGCCGAGCACCCAGACGGGGGCCGTACGGCAGTCCCGTACGAGTTCCTCGGCGGCCAGCAGCACCGCCGCGCCGCCGTCGGAGCGGATGCAGCAGTGCAGTTTGGTGAAGGGGTCCGCGATCACCGGGCCCGACAGGACGTCGTCCACGGTGATCGGGTCGCGGAACATGGCCTCGGGGTTCAGCGCCGCGTTCGCCCTCGCCTGGACCGCCACCTCCGCCAACTGCTCGATGGTCGTGCCGTGTTCGATCATGTGGCGGCGGGCGGCCATGGCGTACTTGGCGATGAGCGTGTGACCGTAGGGGACCTCGAACTGGAGCGGGCCTCGGGAGCCGAAGGACAGGTTCCCCGTGCGCCGGCCCGCCCTGATGTCCGCGCGGGCCGTCGAGCCGTACACCAGCAGCACCGCGTTCGCGTGCCCGCCCGCTATCGCGTCCGCCGCGTGCGCCGCCATGACCTCCCAGGTCGAGCCGCCGACCGAGGTGGAGTCGACCCAGGTGGGGCGCAGGCCCAGGTACTCGGCCACCTCGACGGGGGCGAGGGTGCCGAGCCCGGCGGAGGCGAAGCCGTCCACCACCTCCCGGCCGAGCCCCGCGTCGGCCAGGGCGCGGCGGGCCGCCTGGGCGTGCAGGGCGTACGGGGTCGCGTCGTCCGCCCGGCCGCAGTCGGAGAGGGCCACGCCCACGACGGCGACTTTCCGGTTCCCGGGAGTCATGCGAGGCCTCCAACCTCTGTGCATCTCGTTGCGGTCCTCCTAATATGACGGCCCGTCAGATACGGAGGGAAGAGCCATGGACGCCAGCTTCACCCCCGAGCAGGACGAGATCCGCCGCACCCTCCGCGAACTGCTCCGCAGCCGCTGCGGCCCGCACGATCTGCGCGCCGCCCTCGACACCCCCGCCGGCCACGACCCCGCCCTGTGGACCGCCCTCGCCGAACAGCTCGGCCTGCCCGGACTCGCCCTGCCCGAGGCGTACGGCGGTGTCGGCTGCTCGGCGACCGAACTCGCCCTGGCCGGCGAGGAGACGGGCCGGGCGCTGGCGCCCTCCCCGCTGCTGGCCACCGCCGTCCTCACCGCACCGCTGATCACCGCCCTCGGCACCGAGACCCAGCGCGCCGAACTGCTGCCCCGCATCGCCGCCGGCACCCTCACCGCCGCCCTCGCGGTCCCCGGCACAGCCCTCACCACCGCCCTCGCCCTCACCGGCCCCGGCCCCGGCGACTGGGCCGGTGGCGGGCGCGCCGGGGGCGTGCAGGCACGGCGGGTGGAGGGCGGCTGGCGGCTGTACGGGCAGGTCGACCAAGTGCTGGACGGGCACAGCGCGGGGCTTCTCGTGGTCGCCGCACACGCCGGGGGGTTCGCCCGGTCACGGACGCTGCTGTTCCTGGTGCCGGGGGACGCGGCAGGGGTCGTACGGGTGCGGCAGACCGCGCTGGACGCCACGCGTCCGCAGGGGCGGGTGCAACTGCGCGACGTGGACGCGGAGTTGCTGGGCGAGGAGGGCGAGGACGTACTGGACGCGTTGGCGGGTGCGGGGCAGGTGACCGCCGCTGTGCTGGCCTGCGAGGCCGTGGGCGCCGCCGACCGGGCGCTGGAGCGGACCGTGGAGTACGTGAAGCAGCGGGAGCAGTTCGGGCGGGCGATCGGTTCCTTCCAGGCGGTGAAGCACAGGCTGGCGGACATATACGTGGCGGTGCAGGCGGCAAGATCGGCGGCGTACTACGCGGCCTGGGCTGCAACGCCCCCAAGGGGCGCGGGCGGTGTCGATATGCGGCTCCGCCGCGTGGGCGCGACCAGCCACAACGAACCCGCAGACGCCCGACAACACACCGCGGCACTCCCGGAGGCGCGCCTAGCCCTTGCCCAATCGCTGGAAGCGCTCCGCACCGCATCCGCCGAAGGCATCCAGCTCCACGGCGGCATCGGTTTCACCTGGGAGCACGAGGCTCACCTGTGCTTCAAGCGGGCCGCCGGCGACGAACTCCTCTTCGGCCCGGTGCACCGGCTGCGGGCGTACGCCGCCGACACCGCACGGCTCTTCGACGCCCAGGAGGTGGCGGTGTGATCGGCGCACGCGTGGTGCAGAAGGTGTCCTCGACGCGGGGTTTCGCCAAGGTCGCCCCCCGTGTCATCCCCGTGCTCGACCGTGCCGTGCACCGGCTCACACGCGGAAAGGTGCTGCTCAGCGCGCAGATGCTGCCCGGCGTGATCCTGACGTCGACCGGCGCCCGCAGCGGACTGCCCCGCCGTACGCCGCTCGCCTGCATGCCCGAGGAGGAAGGCCGGTCGTGGATCCTGATCGGCTCCAACTTCGGCCGCACCGACCACCCCGCCTGGACCCACAACCTCCTCGCCCATCCCGACGCCGAGGTCAACTGGAAGGGGCGGGACATCCCCGTCACGGCCCGGCGGCTGGAGGGGGAGGAGCGGGCGGCCGTGTGGAAGACAGCGCTCGCGTTCTGGCCGCCGTATGCGACGTATCAGGCGCGGGTGGAGCGGGAGATCCGGCTCTTCAGAATCGTCCGCAGGTCATAGCGTGGCGAGGCGCTGCACCAGCAGAAACGCGCCGATCCCCAGCATCGCCGCGCCCGACGTGCGAGCGACCGCGCGGGCCGCCGCCGGGCGGGCGCCGAGGACCGCGCGGGCCGCGAGACCGACCGTCAGATAGACGGCGGCGCAGCACGCCATGTGGAGCAGGCCGAGTACGGCGGTCTGGGCGGGGACCGGCAGATGGTCGCCCCTCGTCACCAGGAACTGGGGCAGCACGGAGAGGTAGAGCAGCAGCCCCTTGGGGTTGAGCCCGCTGATCGTGGCACCCCGCAGAAAGGCACGGGCCGGGCTCGCCGCCACCGTCTCCTCGGCCGCCCCCGGCGTGCCCGGCCGGCGCAGCACTCCCCACCCGAGCCACACCAGGTACACCGCGCCGGCGGCCGTCAGCGCGGTCAGCAGCCCCGGCTCGCCCGCCACCAGCACCGCCAGACCGGCCACGGCGAGGACCGTGTGCAGCGCGTACCCGGTGACCAGGCCGGCCACGGCCGTCACCGGCGAGCGGTCGCGCAGCCCGGCGGAGATCGCGTACGCCCAGTCGGCGCCCGGCACGCAGACCAGCAGCAGGTCGATGGCGAGGAAGGAGAGGAGCAGTCCGGAGTCCATGGTGGGGACATTAGGCGGAAATGGCCCGAAAGTGTTGTCGAAGTTTGCCCATGATCGCCGCTGATGAGGGAAGATCTACCTCATGGACGACGTGGACAGAAAGATTCTTGCCGAGCTCCAACAGGACGGGCGGCTGACCGTGACCGAGCTGGCCGCGCGGGTGCGGCTCAGCGTCTCGCCGTGCCACCGGCGGCTGCGGGAGCTGGAGCGGGCCGGTGCCATCAGCGGGTACCGGGCCGTCGTGGACCCGGCCGCCGTCGGGCTGAACTTCGAGGCGCTGGTCTTCGTCTCCATGCGGCAGGAGGACCGGGACACGGTCGCCGGGTTCGAGCGGGCCATCTCGGACATCCCCCATGTCCTGGACGCGCAACGGCTGTTCGGCGAGCCCGACTACCTGCTGCGGGTCGCCACGGCCGACCTCGCCGCCTTCCAGCGGCTGTACGACGAGCGGCTGGCGACACTGCCGGGGGTTCAGCGGCTCACCTCGACGCTGGTGATGAAGCACGTCGTACAGGATCGTCCGCTGCCCGCATGACACGGCAGGCGGCGGCCCACCTCGGGTGAGCCGCCGCCTGCCAGACAGGACTTGCTGAGCCGGAGAACTACTTCGTCGGCTTCTTCCCGGTCACGCCCAGGTGCACCAACAGCGCCAGGTTCGGCTTGAGTTCGGCCTGCTTGACGCCCCAGGTCTGGAAGCCCTTCTGGTGCGAGGCCACCGCCGCGAGCATCGCGACGATCGAACCCGCGACCGCGGCCGGGTTGACGTCCTTGTCGACCTTGCCCTTGGCCTGCAGCTGACTGACCGCTTCCGCGAGGGAGTTGTTGACGGAGTTCAGGATCTTCATGCGGATCTTGTAAAAGCGCTTGTCGCCCTCGGACGCACCGAGGTCGACGACCCTGAGGATCGCGTCGTTCTTGCGCCAGAACTCCAGGAATCCGTCCACGAGTTCCTGCGCCGTCTGCCAGCCGGCCTTGCCGACCCAGCTGCGGCCCTCCACGAGCTCGGTCAACCCGGCGCCCTCGGCGGCCATTTGCTCGGCGATCTCCAGGACGGCGCCCTCGACGTCTGGGAAGTACTGATAGAAGGTCGCGGGTGAAGTACCCGCCTTCCGGGCGACATCGATGACTTTGACGTCCCGGTACGGGGAAGAGCTGAGCATCTCGCTGAGGCAGTCGAGCAGCTTCTGCCGGGTCGCCTGCCCACGCCGGCCGGCCACGCGGCCGTCGACGGTACGCACTTGTCCTGTCATGTCGTCAGCTTACCGAGGCGTGATCGGGGCGCGATTCGGCCGACTGCAAATGGGGTGCACGGGGACGCGGAGTCTGGTGTGCCTGGTCTGCGCGCTGCGTGAGACGCCGTTACTTTGGCGACATGGCCGAAAACAGGGCATCCGCGAACGGAACGGGATACGCAGAGGGCGTCCCGTGCTGGGTGGACGCGCAGCTTCCCGATGTCGAGGCAGGCAAGCGGTTCTACGGTGAGCTCTTCGGATGGGACTTCGAGGAGGCGTACGACTCCACCGTGTGGGCGCTGAAGGACGGTGAGCGGGTCGCCGCGCTCGCGCGCAAGCCGGACGGGCGGCTGCCCAGCGTATGGACGGTGTACTTCGCCACCCCGGACGCCCGGGCGCTGGGGCAGCGGATCCGCGCGGCGGGCGGTCAGGTGGTCATCCCGCCCGTGCCGGTCGGGGCCGGGCTGGGCAGTGCCGCGCTGGTCACCGACCCCGAGGGCGCCGTCTTCGCGCTCTGGCAGCCGGGCAGCCACCCGGGTTTCGGCAAGCGGCACGAGCCCGGCACCTTCGGATGGGCCGAGCTGTACGCCCGGGACACCGAGATCGCCAACGCCTTCTACGGCGGGCTCTTCGCCGACGCCCTGTTCGGGCCGGAGGCGGAGCCGGACTTCGGGCGCGCGGCCGTCGCGGAGGTCTTCCCGGAGATGATGCCGCCCCATTTCGTCGTCCACTTCCAGGTGGCGGACTGTGAAGAGGCCCTCGGCACGGTGAACCGGCTCGGCGGGCGGGTCCAGGTGCCGCCCTTCGAAACGTCGTACGGGAAGGTCGCGGTCGTCACCGACGATCAGGGGGCGTCCTTCGCGGTCCTGGAACGCCGCGTGACGGCCCCGGAAGTCTGACCTCACTCTTACCTCTGGCGTCCCACCATACGAACCGGTGCTTTCCGTCGGGTGCCCGAGTGTGGTTTTGTCCCAAGACACCCCGTTCCGCCCTCGGGTTCGCAACCACGCCCTCGGACAGGAAGAATCGGGGTGCGTGCCGCCTAGGCGGTGCGGTGGTGAGACGCTGCACGGGGTCGCGTACATATCTGGGTGACGGGGCCCGTACGGGGAGGTGGCAGGCAGAGTGGTGGATCAGCTGACGCAGCACGATCCGCGCAGAATCGGGCCGTTCGAGGTGCTCGGACGGCTGGGTGCCGGCGGCATGGGGCTGGTCTATCTCGCGCGCTCGGCTTCGGGCCGGCGCGTGGCGATCAAGACGGTCCGTACGGAGCTCGCCGAGGACCAGCTGTTCCGCGTCCGCTTCACGCGTGAGGTGGAGGCGGCCCGGGCGGTCTCCGGCTTCTACACGGCGGCCGTCGTCGACGCCGACCCGCGCGCGGCCGTGCCGTGGCTGGCCACCGCGTACGTCCCCGCGCCCTCCCTCGAGGAGATAGTGAACGAGTGCGGGCCGCTCCCGGCCCAGGCGGTGCGCTGGCTGGCGGCGGGGGTCGCGGAGGCCCTGCAGTCCATCCACGGCGCCGGTCTCGTGCACCGCGACCTCAAGCCGTCCAACGTGCTCGTCGTCGAGGACGGCCCCCGGGTGATCGACTTCGGCATCGCGTCCGGCGTCTCGAACACGCGGCTGACCATGACCAACGTCGCCGTCGGCACCCCCGCCTACATGTCCCCGGAGCAGGCGAAGGACTCCCGCAGCGTGACCGGCGCGAGCGATGTCTTCTCGCTCGGCTCGATGCTGGTGTTCGCCGCCACCGGACACCCGCCCTTCCACGGCGCCAACCCGGTCGAGACGGTCTTCATGCTGCTGCGCGAGGGCCCGGACCTCGAAGGCCTCCCGGACGAGCTGCGGCCGCTGATCGAGTCCTGTATGCAGATGGACCCGACGGCCCGTCCGAACCCGGCCGACCTCCAGGCCCAGCTGGCCCCGCACCTCTTCGGCTCCGGTTCCGACGACAGCGGTACGGCGTCGGCGTGGCTGCCCGAGCGGGCGGTGAGCCTGATCGAGGCGCGGCGCGGCGGGCGCCCCGCGACGAAGCCCTCGTCGTCCTCGGGCCGCAGCGGCGGCCGCATCGCCCCGCACCCGTCCCGGCGCCCGTCCCGCCCCCGCCCTCGCACGACCCGGTCGTGCCCGGCCCGCAGCCGGCGCCCGTCCCGGTCGGCGCCCCCGACACCGGCCCCGTACGGCTGGCCGGCGCCGCGGTCCCGATCGGCCCCGGACCCCGCGTCGCCGACACGCGCGCCGCCGCCATGCAGGCGCCCGCGCCGGAGGCCGGCCTCGTCGCCTCCTGGTCCAAGCCCCGCCCCGGCGTCAACGGCACCGACCCCGCCGTAGGCCCCGCCGTACCGGCCGCCCCGCCGGTGCCCCCGGAGCCGGCGGCCGGCTGGCGCCCCTGGCGATTCCGCATGTCGAACGATGTCTGGGGCACCCCCTCCGTCGCCGACGACCTCGTCTACGTCACCTCCTTCGAGGTGCACGCCCTGGACGTGGCCACCGGCCGGCGCCGCTTCAAGACGCGGGACGTGGCCTGGTCGATGGCGGTCGCGGACGGCCGTATCCACGCCTCCGACGGCCCGACCCTGTTCGCCCTGGACTGCAGGGAGGGCGGCGACCTGTGGCGGCTGCAGACGGACGCCTGGGTCTACTCGCTCAAGGCCGAGCGGGGCACCGTCGTCACCGGCACCCGCGGCGGCGGCGTCCAGGCCTGGGAGGCCTCGGGCGGCCAGAAGCTATGGGAGATCACCGGGGCGCAGTCCGACTTCGAGTCGCCGGAGGCGGGGCCCGCGCTGTACGACGGCACGGTGTACGTCTGGCAGGACGCCCGCCTGCGCGCCCTGGACGCCCGCACCGGCGACGAGCGCTGGTCGTACCCCATCGGGGACGCGGCCTCCTGCGGCGGCGTCCCCGTGCGGGTGGCCCAGGCGCCGGACGGCTGCGTGTACGTCTCGGCCGGGACGCGGGTGCTCTCGCTGGACGTGGCGAGCGGTCGCGTCCGCTGGCACTTCGAGGCCCCGGCGGTCTTCCTGTGCCCGCCGGCCTTCGTGCCGGGTCCCGCGGTGACCGGCGGCGGCGTGTACCTCGCCGACTACCTGGGCACGGTCTACGCCCTGGACGCCGCCGACGGCCGCGACCGCTGGCGCATCGCCACGGAGTCTCGTTCCTCGATCGAGCCGGTGCTGGTGGCTGCCGGTCATGTGCACGTTGGCAGCGGCAAGGGGCTGTACACCCTGGACGCGGTCACGGGGACGCCGAAGTGGCGTTTCCAGGCGGGCGGGGACATCGTGGGCGCGCCCGCGGTGGCCGAGGGCCGGATTCACTTCGGGTCCACCGACCACCTGCTGTACACGCTGAAGGCCGACGACGGTCGCCTGCGCTGGAAGCTGGCGACCGGGGGCGAGATCACCGGGTCGCCGGTGGTGAAGGACGGGGTTGTGTACGCGTGCAGCAAGGATCGGTGCGTGTACGCGCTGGATGCGGAGAAGGGGACGGGGACGGCTCGGACTGCGTGAGTGCGCGCTGCCCTGGGACGGCCGTCGTGCGGTGCACGGAAGGGGGCCGGACGGCGGCCGTCGCTGCGGGGGAGCGGTGCTGTCACCGCTGCCACAGCAGACGCTACGCCCAGTACGCGGAGGTCGCCACGCGGTGACATGGTCGTGACAGTTGATCGCTAGAGTCGTCGGCATGCAGCGACGGGGGCACATTCTCAGACTCACGGCGGTCTCGGTTCTGGTCGTCATGGCGCTGACGGGCTTCTCCTCCAAGGGACGTGGCCACGGCGGATCCGACGGCGACAGCAGCGGCGGCGGGGGCGGCGGGTGCAGCAGCTCCAGCCAGGACCACGACAGCAGCTCCTCCAGCGGTGGGTCGGGTGCGACGTACGACGACTACGACGACTACGACGACTACGGCGATGACAACTACGCCAGCACGAGCGGTGGCGGCAGCGGCGGCTACTCGGCGACGCCGACCGCGTCGGCCCAGGACGCCACCGTGGAACTGGTCACCTGCACCAGCGTGCGGCAGCACTACGCGACGGTCACGGTCACCAACCCGAACCCCGGCAGCGAGTTCTTCACCGTGACGGTGGACTTCCTCGACGCCAAGAACCGCCGTGTGGAGCGGGGCACCAAGAACGTGTTCGTCGGCGGCAACGACATGGAGCGCGTCGAGGTGGACCTTCCCAGCCCGGACCTCGTGGCGAAGATCGACCACTGCCGGGCCGAGCCCAACGCCCCGGCCACCTGATGACGGGCGCTCACCTCACCCGGTGACCGCCTGCCCGCCGAGCCGCGAACAGCTCCGCCTGGCGTTCGGCGGGCAGGTTGCCCAGCGAGATCAGGTGCGGTGCCTGCGCGAACGCCTGGGCGAGGGCGGCCTCCCTGGCCGCCCACAGCGCGCGCACCGTCCCCTGCACGCCCTCCGTCGGGTACCCGGCGATCACGGCGGCGCAGTCGACAGCCGCGTCCAACGCCCCACCGGGCTCGGTCACTTCCGAGACCAGCCCGATCTCGTGGGCCCGCCGCGCCGACAGCCTCTCCGCGTTCCCCATGAGCGCCATCCGCGCGGCCTCCCCGTACGGCATGCGCAGTGCCATGAGCATCGACTCGTAGGCGCTGACCATGCCGTAGCCGGTGTGCGGGTCGAAGAAGGTGGCGGTCGGATCGGCGACGACGAAGTCCGTCTCGCCGAGGAGATAGAAGGCGCCCCCGCAGGCCATGCCCCGCACGGCGGCGACCACCGGCTTCCACAGGTCGTTGGACTTCGGCCCGACCCGGAGCAGCGGATCGTCCATCATGTACGGCGAGTTGGGCTGCGGCACTACGGCGTCCCGGTCCAGCCCCGTGCAAAAAGCCCGCTCCCCGGCGCCGGTGACGACGACGGCCCGTACGGCGTCGTCGAACCGCAACTCCCGCCAGGCCGAGACGAGTTCGTCCCGCATCGTGAGGTCGATGGCGTTGAGGCGGTCGGGCCGGTCGAGGGTGACGACGGCCACGCCGGTGTCCTTGTCGGCCGTGAGATCGAGGCTCATGGGCGCTCCAGGACCCACTGGGGCAGGCCGGTGCCGCTGAAGACGGCCTGGACCTTGGCGCCGATGCGGATCCGGTCCGGGGGAAGGGAGTTGAGGGGCGCGTCCGGACCGGTCACGAGGTTGCCGACGAGCCGTATGCGGGGCGCGTCGGCGAGTTCGACGACCACGACGTTGTACGGCGCCTGGTCCGCGTAGTCGGGCAGGAGGGGTGGATGCGGGACGACGTACGACCAGATGCGGCCCTGACCCGAGGTCTTCCGCCAGTCACTCGCGAAGGACTGGCAGTGCGGGCAGCAGGGGCGGGGCGGGAAGCGGGGTTCGCCGCAGTCGGCGCAGGTCTGGACGCGGAGTTCGCCCTGGGCGGCGTACTGCCAGAAGGGGGCGCCGTCGGGGTCGGTGACGGGGGAGAGCATCCGTGGATCAACTCCTCAGGAGCAGCGCGGAGGTGGGGACGCCTTCGCCGGCGGTGACGAGGCAGGTGGCGGCGCCCGGGACCTGGGCGGTGCTGGTGCCGCGGAGCTGTCGGACGCCTTCGTTGATGAGGTTGAAGCCGTGGACGTAGGCCTCGCTGAGCCCGCCGCCGCTGGTGTTGAGGGGCAGCCGTCCGCCGATCTCCAGGGCGCCCTGCTCGGTGAACGCCCCGCCCTCGCCCCTCCCGCAGAAGCCGTACCCCTCCAGCGAGAGCGGTATGAGGGCGGTGAACGCGTCGTAGATCTGGGCGACGTCCACATCCTGTGGAGTGAGGTCGGCGTGCTTCCACAGATGCCGGGCGGCGGTCCAGGCGGGTCCGGTGAGCGGATCGTCGTTCCAGTAGTTGACCATGCCGTGGTGCTGGGCGGGCAGGCCCTGGGCGGCGGAGTGGACGTAGACGGGGGTGTGGCGGCAGTCGCGGGCGCGCTCCCGGCTGACGATCACGCAGGCCAACGCCCCATCCGTCTCCAGGCAGTTGTCGAAAAGGCAGAGCGGCTCGCTGATCCACCGGGAGGTCATGTACATCTCGCGGGTGAGGGGCCGTTCGTACATCACCGCGGCGGGGTTCTGGTTGGCCCGGTTCCGGCAGGCGAGGGCGACGTTGAAGAGATGATCCCGGGTGGCGCCGTACTCGTGCAGGTAGCGGCGGGTGAGCATGGCTATCTCGTCGGCGGGCCGGAGCAGCCCGAAGGGGCGGGTCCACTGGGCCGGCGTGGGGAGCTGGACGGCGGTGTTGGTCCAGGGGCGGGGGCCGGACCCCCGCTTCCGTGACCGCCAGGCGACACCGACGGTGGCCTGCCCGCTCGCTATCGCCGCGGCGAGGTGGGCGACGGTGGCGCAGGACCCGCCGCCGCCGTACCCGACCTTGCTGAAGAAGGTCAGGTCACCGAAGCCGACGGCCTTCGCCAGCTCCACCTCGTCCGTCTCCTCCATGGTGTAGGAGGCGAGGGCGTCGACCTCCGAGGGGGCGATCCCGGCGTCGTCGAGGGCGGCGAGGACGGCGCGGCAGGCGAGGGTCTTCTCGTCCTCGGGGAGGTGTCTGGCGAAGGGGGTCTGACCGATGCCGACGATCGCGGTGGCGTCCTTGATTCCGGCCATGCGCACACCTCCACGCTGCTGAAGGGCTGCTGACAGGCCGTCAGGGTACCGCTAATCTGACGGGTAGTCAGCTCCGGTGTTGGGAGGCGTGCCGTGCGCGGTGACTTGGAGTGGGGCAGCATTCCGGAACTCGTCCGCACCGCGGCCGAGCGGTACGCGGACGCCGAGGCGGTGGTGGAGGGCCGCGGCAGGATCTCGTACGCCGAACTGGGCGCCCGCGTCGAGCGGTCGGCGGCGGCCTGCGTGGCGAACGGGATCGAGTCGGGCGACCGGGTCGCCGTCTGGGCGCCGAACACGCTCGACTGGATCGTGGCGGCGCTGGGCGCGGTGTCGGCCGGGGCGGTGCTGGTCCCCCTGAACACCCGCTTCAAGGGCGCGGAGGCGGCGGACGTGCTGCGCCGCAGCGGGGCGCGGCTGCTGTTCGTGACCGGCACGTTCCTGGGGACGTCGTATGTGGCGTCGCTGCGGCGGGCGGTCGCGGAGGGGCCGGGGCTGCCGGACCTGGAGCAGGTGGTGGTGCTGTCGGACGACGCCCCGGCGGACTTCCGCACCTGGAAGGACTTCCTGGCGAGCGGGGACGGGGTGGGCGAGGCGGAGGTGCGGGCGCGGGCCGAGGCCGTCGACGGTTCCTGGCCGTCGGACATCGTCTTCACGTCCGGTACGACGGGCCGCCCGAAGGGCGCGGTGATCACCCACGCGCAGACCCTGCGGGCGTACGAGGTGTGGAGCGACCTGGCGGGGCTGCGGCAGGGCGACCGCTATCTGATCGTGAACCCCTTCTTCCACACCTTCGGCTACAAGGCCGGGGTGATCGCCTCTCTGATGCGCGGCGCGACGATGATCCCCCAGCCGGTGTTCAACGTGACCACGGCCCTGGCGAACATCGCGGCGGAACGGGTCTCCGTGCTGCCGGGCCCGCCGACCCTGCACCAGTCGCTGCTGGACCACCCGGCGAGGGACGCGCACGACCTCTCCGCGCTGCGGCTGGTGGTGACCGGTGCGGCGGTGGTGCCGTTGCGGCTGGTGGAGCGCCTGCGCGGGGAGTTGGGCGTGGAGACGGTCCTCACGGCGTACGGGCTGTCGGAGGCGAGTGGCATCGTGACGATGTGCCGGCGCGGGGACGATCCGTCGGTGATCGCGTCGACGTCCGGGCGGGCGATACCGGGGACCGAGGTGCGGGTCGAGGCGCCGGTCGGTGAGCCCGGCGAGGTCCTGGTCCGCGGCTTCAACGTCATGCGCGGCTACTACGAGGACGCGGCGGCGACGGCGGAGGTGCTGACGCCGGACGGCTGGCTGCGGACGGGGGACGTGGGCGTGCTGGACGACGGGGGCAACCTGCGGATCACCGACCGCATCAAGGACATGTTCATCGTCGGCGGCTTCAACGCGTACCCGGCGGAGATAGAGCAGACCCTGGGGCTGCACCCCGAGGTGGCCGACGTCGCGGTGATCGGCGTACCGGACGCGCGCCTCGGGGAGGTCGGGAAGGCGTATGTGGTGCGGCGGGCGGGGGCGGTGCTGACCGGGGACGACCTGATCGCCTGGGCGCGGCGGGAGATGGCGAACTACAAGGTGCCGCGGGTGGTGGAGTTCGTCGCGGAGCTGCCGCGGAACGCGAGTGGGAAGGTGGTCAAGGGGGAGTTGCGGAGCCGGGCTTCGGGCCGTTCGGCGGGGTGAGGATGCGCCGGTGGGGCCCAGGTCACATCGGCGCGCCGACGCGCTGTGGACCGTGGCGTGGGCGCCTGAGCCGGGTGGGGACGGGGGCCGGTGCCGTGCCCGGGCGGGGGCGCCACCCGGCGGGTGCCTCGGCCATGACCACCGCGAGGACGCACCAGAACAGCATGTCGACGCGGTCCAGGTTGGCCGGGTGGTCCAGCATGCTCGCCAGGAAGAAGCCGGTCAGGGACGCGAGTCCGACCGTTCCGACGGCCGACTTCGCGCGGGCGGCGCGGGCGGCCGAGGACCAGGCGATCACCGCAGTGGCGGTGATGGCGAGGAGGCTGAGCGGGCCCGCCTCCACCAGCCAGTTGAGCCACAGGTTGTGGGCGTGGACGAAGCCCCGGTCGCCGGGTGCGGTCGCGGATATCGCGGCGCCGGAGCGGCCCAGTCCGACGCCCAGCGGGTTGTCGGCGGCCAGTTCGAGCGCCGCCTCCCAGGCCCGGCCCCGTACGCCCAGTGAGTTCCCGGCCCGGGAGGCCGCCCAGATGACGCCGGCCGCGGCGAGCAGGGCCAGCGTGCCCAGGGTGGCGAACAGCCGGCGCTGTGCGCGGTCGGCGAGGCGGGGGGCCAGCCAGTAGGCGCCGGCCAGGACGAGGAGGCCGGCCGCCGCGGCGACGTACCCGGCGCGCGAGAAGGTGGTCAGCAGTGCCCCGTAGCCGATGACCACGAGCACGATGACCGACGTGCGTGCCGTGCGCTCGTCGACGCAGACCGTGGCGAGCAGCGCGAAAGGCAGCAGCAGGACCAGGAAGGCGGCGAGCAGGTTCGGGTTGGCGAAGGTCCCGGTGGCGCGGATGAGGACGCCCTCCCCGCCCGCGTCGCAGGCCACGTCGGTGAGGAGGCCGGTGCGGCAGAAGCCGGTCGGGGTGTCGTTGGTGAACTGGGAGAAGGCGCTGGTGGCAGCCGCCGCGGTCCCGGTCAGCGCGATGATGCCGATCGCCCGCCAGGACTCGGGCTGGGTGCGGCGTACCCCGACGACGAGGTAGTAGCAGGCGATGACGGTCAACAGGCCGCGCAGCGGCGCGGTGGGATGTCCGCCGACGTAGGTCGAAGCGGCCGCCGCGGCGATCAGCAGGCCGACGGGCAGGTCCAGCCGCGTCCGGAAGTCCCTGAGCCGCGCTCGCGCCCGTCCCCGCACGGGAACCACCAGCGCGAGCAGCCCGAGGAGCAGGGCGAGCCGGGTCGGCGTGACGACGCCCACGACGGACTCGACCGGGTCGTCGGGGAAGAAGTCGGTGGCGGAGTCGAGCAGCACGACGGCCACCGCGCCGAGCGGCACGAACCGGGCCGACTTGACGATCGCCGACGGCTGCCCGGGACCCGCCGTCGCGCTCTGGTCGAATGCCATGGCACCCGAGACTGGCGCCCGGGTGCGACGGGTGGGTGTCGGGCGGGGGAACGGAGCGCGGAGGGTGCGCGGACGCGGCCTTGCGCGCCGCTCAGCGCCGGACACACTTCGGCCGCGGCGGCTCCCCTCCGCGCCGCCGCGGCCGATCCCCGTGTGGGAAGAAGGTTCTGGGGTCAGGCGGGCTGGTCCGTGGCGTGGATGTTCTCCGTGCCGGCCTCGGTGCCGTCGTCCGCCTTGAGCGGGTTCTTCCTGCCGGCGGGCTCGCTCGTCGCGTGGATGTTCTCCGTGCTGACGTCGCCCGCGTCCGCGTCGGTCGCGTGGATGTTCTCGGTGCCGGTGGTGTCGCTCATGTCGACTGCCTCCCCTGGACGTTCCGGTGCGTTGACAAGAGGCCCGCCCGGCGACTCCCCCGTGGACCGCCGGGCCGGCCTCTCAGGCCGTCACTTTATGTGAACGGCCAGGTCACCCCGTCTGCCCCCCGACGCGACGGAACGACACAACGAGAGTGCCGGGCAGCGATAAACGAACGATGAACGCCCGCTCATGAGGCCGTCAGGCCACGGCGGCCGGCGTGAGCAGAGCTCGGACCGCCTCCGCCTCGGCGGCGCCCAACGCCTCGTAGATCTCCAGGGATTCGCGCCAGCAGACCTGGGCGCGGCCGGCCTGACCGATGCCGTTCAGGGCGTGCCCGAGGACGACCAGCACGTTGCCCCGGCGCCACTCGCCGCCGATGCCCCGCAGCACCGTGAGGGCCATCTCGGCGCTCGCGGCCGCCTGTGCGGGGCGCCGGCCGGCGAGGTCGGCCTCGGCGAGCCGGAACAGGGACATGCCCTCCCACAGGCGCTGCCGGCTGTCCCGGAAGACGGCCAGGGCCTCCTGCAGCCGTGCCGTGGCCTCCGACAGCCGGCCGCTCTGCGTGAGCGCGAGGCCCAGTGCGTAACGGCCGTTGGCCCCCTTCAGCGCGTGCCCCATGGCGTCGTACATGTCGGTGCCCTCCTGGGCCAGGGACACCGCGCTGCTGGTGCGCCCGGTGGCCAGGTGGATGCGGGAGAGGTTGCACAGTGCGCTGGCCTCTCCCGGGCGGTCCTGGCAGGCGCGGAAGCTGTCGATGGCGCTGGTGAGGTGGGCCTCGCCGTCGTCGTACCGGTTCTGGAAGAGCGCGATCACGCCCCTTGTGTTCGAGGCCCAGCAGCTGGTCAGCGGATCGTTGCCGGCGCTGAGTGCCGCTGCCTCCTCGGTGGCCTGGTTGGCGATGTCGAAGCGCCCTGTGTAGTAGTGGACGTAGGCCACCATGATCAGGGCCCGTGCCTCCGCGTGCGGGTCGGCCGCCTCCTTCGCGGCGTCCCGGAGCACCGAGGCGACGTCCTCGTACGCCTTGGAGTTGGAGCCGGACTCGGCGAGGTCCACCGACGCCCAGAGCGCGTCGACGGCGCGCCTCAGGAATTCCGGCCGGGTGGACTGGCGTACGCACGCGAGCAGGGACACCGCCTCCGCGTACAGCCAGTCCTGCGCCTCGTGCCGGTCGGCGAAGCTCAGTCCCGGGTACTGGGTGGCCTCCAGGTGGTCCACCAGCCGGTCCCCGGGCCGCTCGATCGCGTACACCCCCGCCGCCGTGGCCAGATAGAAGTCCAGCAACCGCGACAACGCCGCGTCCCGCTCACTCGGCGGCTGCTCGTCCCGCTCCGCGCACGCACGCGCGTAGAGCCGCACCAGATCGTGGTAGCGGTACCGTCCGGGCGCCGCCGACTCCAGCAGCGACGTGTCGACGAGGGACTCCAGCAGATCCTCCGTGTCCTCCGGCGACAGAGCGAGTACGGCCGCGGCGGCGGCGAGCGAGATGTCCGGACCGTCGGCCAGCCCCAGCAGCCGGAACGCGCGTGCCTGGGCGGGCTCCAGGGCGCCGTAGCCCAGCTCGAAGGTCGCCTTCACGGCCAGGTCCCCGGCCTGGAGTTCGTCCAGGCGGCGGCGCTCGTCCGCCAGTTTGGCGGCGAGTACCGACACCGTCCAGGTGCGGCGCGCCGCCAGCCGGGAGGCGGCGATGCGGATGGCCAGCGGCAGGAAGCCGCACGCCGCGACGACGTCCAGCGCGGCCTCCCGCTCGGACGCGACCCGCTCCTCGCCCACGATCTTCGTGAACAGCTGCAACGCCTCGTCCGGGGACATCACGTCCAGGTCCACCAGGTGCGCCCCGGCGAGGTCCACCATCCGCACCCGGGACGTCACCAGCGCCGCGCAGCCCTCGGTGCCCGGCAGCAACGGGCGTACCTGGGCGGCGTCCTTGGCGTTGTCCAGCAGGACGAGCACCCGCCGGCCGTCCAGCACGGAGCGGTACAGCGCCGCCCTCTCCTCCAGTGAGTCCGGGATCGCCGAGTCCGCGGTGCCCAGCGCGCGCAGGAAGGAGCCCAGCACCGTCTCCGGTTCCGCGGCCCGCGGGCCCGCGCCCTGGAGGTCGACGTAGAGCTGCCCGTCGGGGAACGCCGACCGCGCCTGGTGCGCCACGTGCACCGCGAGGGTCGTCTTGCCCACCCCGCCGATGCCGGCCAGCGCCGACACGGCCATCACCCGGCCGTCGGTCCCCGAGGCGGACGCCAGTACCTCGCTCAGCTCCGCTACGAAGGCCGACCGGCCCGTGAAGTCGGAGACGGACGCCGGGAGTTGTGCCGGGCGCACCGGGACCACCGCCGGCTCCGCGGCCGGCGCCGACGGCTCGGCGAGGCCGGGGTCCGCCCGCAGGATCCGCTGCTGGAGCTCCTTCAGGCCCGGGCGCGGGTCCACCCCCAGCTCGTCCGCCAGCAGGCGCCGCGTGTCCGCGTACACCGCGAGCGCCTCCGCCTGCCGGCCGCTGCGGTACAGCGCGAGCATCAGCAGCTCCCGCAGCCGCTCCCGTAGCGGGTGCTCCGCCGTGAGCGCCGTCAGCTCCGAGACCGCCTCCGCGTGGCAGCCCTGCTCCAGGTCCATGTCGAGGCGGGACTCCAGGAGTTGCAGCCGCCACTCCTCCAGACGGACCCGCTGGGACTCCGCGTACGGTCCCGGAACCCCCGCCAGCACCTCGCCGCACCACAGCGCCAGCGCCCGCCCGAGCACCTCCCGCGCATGGCACAGGTCCCCGGCGTTCCGCGCCTTCTCGGCCTCCGCCGCCAGCTCCTGCGCCACCGCCAGGTCCAGCGCCCCCTCGGCCAGGCCCCGCACCGCGTAACCGCCCGACTCGCTCACCAGGACCCCGGGGTCCAGCACCTTCCGCAGCCGGGAGGCGTACGTCCGTACCGCCGCCAGCGCCTGCGACGGCGGCTCCTCGCCCCACAGGGCGTCGATCAGCTCCGCAGCGGTCGCCGTACGGCCCTCGCGCAGCAGCAGGGCGGCGAGCAGGGCGCGTTGCTGGGGGGAGCCGGTGGGGAGCTGCTCGTCGTCACGCCACGCGCGCACCGGACCGAGCACGCTGAAGCGCAGCGCCGCGGTCGGCTCCGCCCCACCCGCCGAGGAGCCAGGACGCCTCTGCTCCGGCACTCGCGGTACCCCGCCCATCGCAGTCCCCCTAGGACCCGTTTTACATCCCCGCCAGTTTGCCTTGTTCCGGCTGATGCGTCAGCTGTGGAAGGGCTGATCACAGGTGGGCGCGCGGGATATCACAACGCCCTCACACGCTCTTCGCACGGCGGTGGCCGTTCCGGCATAGCTGACGGGCCGTCAGATCGGCGCTACCGTGGCCGACATGGACACCGAGACGACGTTTCCGCTGATCATCTCCGTCGACGACCACACGGTGGAGCCGCCGACCGTCTGGCAGGACCGGCTGCCGAAGAAGCACCAGGACGTCGGGCCGCGCATCGTCCGGGCGCCCCTGAAGGACATGACCTTCCTCGGCGGCCGGTTCAAGCCCGTCATGGGCCGGCCGGGCGACGACGGCCCGATCGGCGACTGGTGGGTGTACGAGGACCTGCACCGGCCGATCACCCGCCTCGACACCGCCGTCGGCTACAGCAGGGACGAGATCAAGCTCGAGGTCATCACCTACGAGCAGATGCGTGCGGGTTCCTACGACGTCCCGGCCCGCCTCGCCGACATGGACGTCAACCACGTCCAGTCCGCGCTCTGCTTCCCGACCTTCCCCCGCTTCTGCGGCCAGACCTTCACCGAGGCGGCGGACCACGAGCTGGGCCTGCTGTGCGTCCAGGCCTACAACGACTGGATGGTGGAGGAGTGGTGCGGACCCGAGGCGCGGGGGCGGCTCATACCCCTCACCCTCATCCCCCTCTGGAACGCCGAGCTGGCCGCCGCCGAGGTCCGCCGCAACGCGGCGCGCGGTGTCCGTGCCGTCGCCTTCTCCGAGATTCCTCCGCACCTCGGGCTCCCCTCCGTCCACACCGACGACTGGGACCCCTTCCTCGCCGCCTGCGACGAGACCGGCACGGTGGTCGCCATGCACATCGGCTCGTCCAGCCGTATGCCCTCCACCTCCGCCGACGCGCCGCCCGCCGTCGGCTCCACCATCACCTTCGCCAACTGCTGCTTCTCGATGGTCGACTGGCTGATGAGCGGCAAGTTCGAGCGCTTCCCGAACCTCAAGGTCATGTACGCCGAGGGCCAGATCGGCTGGATCCCGTACATCCTGGAGCGCGCCGACGTCGTCTGGGAGGAGAACCGCGGCTGGGGCGGCGTCGCCGACAAGGTGCACCGGCCGCCGTCCGAGCTGTTCGCCGACCACGTCTACGGCTGCTTCTTCGACGACGCGTTCGGGCTCAGGAACCTCGACTCCATCGGCGTCGGCAACGTGCTCTACGAGACCGACTACCCGCACTCCGACTCCACCTGGCCGAAGTCCCGCGAGGTCGGCGAGGCACAGATGGGCCACCTGGACGCGGACGTGGTCGAGCGGATCGTACGGCGCAACGCGATCGAGCTGCTGGGCCTGACGGACGACGGGCTGTGGCCGGGGAGCGCATGAGAGAGCCGCGGCCCCCTCGGACCAGCCGCAGGGGGCGGGACGGCTTCCCGGCGGGACGGCTTCTCAAAAGAGTGATGATGTCCTTCTGAACGGAACCCCGAACCCGTACACACCATCTTCCCCACCGAGGTGCGAAGCGTCTCGTACCTGAATATTGCGTATATGTCTCTCTACGGTCGGGGCAAGCATGGCTCTCCAGCAGGCGCAGGTCACCGTCGTCGTCATCGGGTACGACGACGCCGCCCATGTGGCGGACGCGGTGCGTTCGGCGCTAGCGCAGGGGCCCGCCGTCGGTGAGGTGATCGCCGTCGACGACTGCTCGACGGACGGCAGCGTGGAGCTGCTGGAACGGCTGGCCGCCGGGGAACCGCGCCTGAAGGTGATCCGGCGTCCGACCAACAGCGGCGGCTGCGGCACCCCGCGCAACGACGGGCTGAACGCCGCGACCTCGCCCTATGTGATGTTCCTGGACAGCGACGACGTGCTGCCGCTGGGTGCCGTCGACGCGCTGCTGGACGCGGCCGTGCGGCATGACGCGCCGGTCGCCGCCGGGCTGTGCCTGCGCAAGGAGCTGCCGTCCGGGCGCGAGACCCCCTGGCGGGACGAGCTCTACACCCGGCGCACGCTGGTCGCCCACCCCGCCCGGCGGGAGCGGCTGGTGCACGACACGCTCTGCGTCAACAAGCTCTACCGCACCGACTTCCTGCGCGACCACGGCATCCGCTTCCCCGAGGGCCGCTTCCCCTACGAGGACTTCGTCTTCACCGCGCGTGTGTGGGCCGCGGGACCGAGCATCGCGCTCGTCCCGGAGCCGGTGTACATCTGGCACGTGCGCCGGTCGGCGGCCCGGCTGTCCATCTCCCTCGACCGCTCGAACATCGCCAACTGGCGGGCCCGGATCGACGCCGACCAGCTGTCCTACGACATCCTGCTGGGCGCCGGGGAGAAGCGGCTGGCGCGGGCGACGCGGGGGCGCTTCCTCGACCACTCGCTGCGGATGTACGCGCGTGAGCTGGACCTGCGGGGCGCCGACTACCGGCGCGAGTGGTGGAACCTCACGCGCGCGTACCTGGCCACCTTCGACGAGGGCGACTTCGCGTCGGCGCCCGCGCCCGGCCAGGTCGTCGCCCGGGTCGTCCTCGCCTCCGAGGAGCCGTGCGACCTGGGCCGGCTCAAGGAGTTCGCGGCCCGCCCGGCACGGCTGAACCCGCCGTACGCGCGCGCGGACGACGGCTCCCCGATCTGGTCGGCCGAGCTGCCCCAGGTGGAGCTGGACCACCTCCTGGTCCGCCCGGTGCACCTGCTGCCAGCCGCCGTCGACGCCGAACTGCGCCCACGCGCGCGTGGAACGGTGCTCCGGCTGCGCCTGCACGAGCTGTACGGGCGGCTGGCGGAGGCGGGACCGGAGGCCGTGGAGGCGGAGTTCACGGAGCGGGACGACGGGCGGATGGGATTCGCCGGTACGGCGCCCCTCACGCCCCACCCGGACTCCGGCACCTGGTCGGCCGAGTTCCCGCTGGACCTGGCGGGGCTGGGCGGCGGCACCTGGGATCTCCAACTGCGGCTGCGCTTCAAGGACGGCTCCCACCGGGTCGTCACCGCCCACGCCCTCGCGGGCGCCGGGCTGCTGCGCCGCAGCGTCCTGCCGAGCATGCGACACGCGGTGCTGCTGGTGCAGCCGTACGCGACCCACTCGGGGGCGCTCTCGGTGCGGCTCGCGCCCGGCCTGAGCGGGGTGACCGATGTCGTACGCCGTCGCCTCAAGCGCTTCTTCCGCTGACACGTGACCCATCCCGGACCGACCGATTCCTACGAAGGGACCGCTGTACATGACCTGGCTGATCACCGGTGGCGCCGGCTACATCGGGGCGCACGTCGTGCGCGCGATGCTCGACGCGGGCGAACGAGCCGTCGTCTACGACGACTTGTCCACGGGGATCGCCGAGCGGGTGCCCGACGGCGTACCGCTGGTCGTCGGCTCCACGCTGGACGGTGAGCGGCTCGGGCGCGTCATCCGGGACCAGGGCGTCACGGGTGTCGTCCACCTCGCGGCGAAGAAGCAGGTCGGCGAGTCCGTCGAACTGCCCCTGCACTACTACCGGGAGAACGTCGAGGGCCTGCGCGCCCTGCTGTCCGCGGTCACCGAGGCCGGGGTCGCGTCGTTCGTCTTCTCCTCCTCGGCCGCCGTCTACGGCATGCCCGACGTCGACCTGGTCACCGAGGACACGCCGTGCGTGCCGATGAGCCCGTACGGCGAGACGAAACTGGCCGGCGAGTGGCTGGTACGGGCCACGGGCCGGGCCACTGGCCTGTCGACGGCCTCGCTCCGCTACTTCAACGTGGCCGGCGCGGCCACCCCCGAACTGTCCGACACCGGCGTCTTCAACCTCGTCCCCATGGTGTTCGAGAAGCTCACCGAGGGCGCCCCGCCACGGATCTTCGGCGCCGACTACCCGACCCCCGACGGGACCTGCGTCCGCGACTACATCCACGTCGTCGACCTGGCGGAGGCCCATGTGGCGACCGCACGGCGGCTGCGGGAGGCGCCGGGTACGGACCTCACCCTCAACATCGGGCGTGGGGAGGGCGTCTCGGTGCGCGAGATGATCGACCGGATCAACGCGCTCACCGGCCACGCGCTGCCTCCGGTGGTCGTGGACCGGCGGCCGGGCGACCCCGCCAGGGTCGTCGCCTCGGCGGACCGCGTCGCGGCGGAGCTGGGCTGGAAGGCGCGGTACGGGGTGGACGACATGATCTCGTCGGCGTGGGCGGGTTGGACCCGGAACCACCCCGCCTGAAACCCCTCGGGGGTCGGGCCCCGGCCCCACCCCCGAGCTCGACCTCTCCGCGCTACCTGTCCAGGAAGCCGAACAGCGCTTCCCACCGCCCCGCGATCTCGTCCGCCCCGTACCGGCGGATGTTCTCCCGCGCCGCGTCCCCCATCCGGTCCCGCAGCCCCGCGTCCGACATCAACAGGTCCAGTTTGCGCGCGAGTTCGCCGGTGTTGCCGGGCCTGGCGAGGAGGCCGTCCTCCCCGTCGCGGATGATCTCGTGGACGCCGGGGGCGCAGTCGAAGGCCGCGCAGGGCACCCCCATGGCCATGGCCTCCATGAGAGCGAGCGGGAAGCCCTCGCCCCTGGAGGACAGCGCGAACACCGAGCCGCCCCGCAACGCGCCCGGCACATCGCTCGTACGCCCCATCCACAGCACCGAGTCGTCGAGCCCCAGGGCGGTGCACTGCTTCCTGAGGATCTCCTCGTCCTCCCCGGAGCCGTAGATCTTCAGCACCCAGCCGGGGTGCCGGGACGCCACCTCGGCCCAGGTGTCGAGGAGCATGTCGACGCCCTTCTCGTCGCTGAGCCGGCCGATGCTGATGACGGCCTTCTCGGTGCGCGGCGAGGGCACCTCCGGCAGCCAGGGCACGGCGTTCGGCAGATACGAGGCGTTGTTGAGGCCCGCGCCGATCCACAGGTCGGCGTCCTCGCGGGTGAGGACGAGCATGCGGTCGACGTCCGCGTAGTGCTTGAGGACCCGGCGGAAGCGCGAGGACCGTTTCGAGGTCTCGAAGGACTCGTGGCTCATCCCGATGACGGTCAGCCCGGCGGTGTCGGCGAGCTTCACCCACTCCATCGCCCACACCTGGGTCACGATGACGACCCCGCCGGGGCGCGCGGCGCGGAAGAGGTTCGTCAGCACGCCGGCCTTGTCCCGCATGCTCGCGTCCCGCGCCCGGCCGGGGGCCGGCGGCTGGCCGGCGTACAGCCGGGTAGTGGGGTACGGGAGTTCACCGAGGTCGTGCGGGTCCTCGGGGGTGGTGATGCCGATGACGTGGACGCGGTGGCCGCGCTCGGTGAAGAGCCGGGCCATCTGATGGGACCAGCTGGTCACTCCGCCCAGCTCGTCCACGCTGTTGGAGACCAGGAAGATGTCCCGCCCCGTCATGCCTTCCTCCACTTGCCGAAGAACTCCTCGACGATGCGCTGTGCGGCCGTGCCCTCGTCGTACTCGCCGAAGTCGGCCACGAACCGCTCCCGCGCCGCCGCGTACTTGACCGACTGCTCCTCCAGCGACGACGTCGCCAGCACGGAACGCAGCTCGTCCTCCGTGCGGACGACGGGGCCCGGTGCCCGTTCCAGCAGGTCGAAGTAGGTGCCGCGGCCTTCGTGCACGTACTCCTCGTAATCGTGCGGGAAGAACAGCATCGGGCGGTCCAGCAGGGCGTAGTCGAACATCACCGACGAGTAGTCCGTGATCAGGGCGTCGGCGAGCGCGAGGAGGGGCGTCACGTCGTGGTGGTCCGACACGTCGATGACGCGGCCCCGCACGGACGGCGGGAGCACCACGTGGTTGAGGTAGTGCGCGCGGACGAGGAGGACGTACTGGTCGCCGAACTCCTCCGCGAAGCGGTCCACGTCGAAGGGCAGCGCGAAACGGCGCTGGCCGTGGTGGCGGAAGGTGGGGGCGTACAGCAGCACCTTCTTCCCCGCCGGGATGCCCAACTCGTCGGCCAGCGGCGGCCGTTCGGTCGCGCCTCGCGCCGCCACGAGGGCGTCGTTGCGCGGGTAGCCCACCCGCAGCAGTGTCTTCTCCCGCAGCCGGAAGGCCTTGGCGAGGGTGCGGACGTCGTGCTCCGAGCGGATCAGGAAGTGGTCGAAGCGGTCGAGGGAGCGCTGCTGTTCCGCCTGCTCGGCGCGGGACTTGAGCTTCCAGCCGGCCTCGTCGAAGCCCATCCGCTTGAGCGCCGAGCCGTGCCAGGTCTGGATGTAGGTCGTCCCGGGGCGCTTGGTCAGCTTCAGCGGGTAGCTCTGGTTGTCGATCCAGAACTCGGCCCGGGCGAGCGCCCGGAGGTAGGGCAGCGACCAGCGGCGCACCAGCGTGGCGTCGGCGGGGAAGCCCTGCGGTCGGCCCGTGTACGACCACACCGCCTCGAAGTCGAGACCCTGGCGGCGCATCTCCTCGTAGATCGCCCGGGGGCTGTCGCTGTACTGCCGGCCGAGGTGGCTCTCGAAGACCACCAGCCGCTTGCGCACCGGCATGCGCTGGAAACAGTCGTGGTAGAGGCGGAGCTTGGTCTCTCCGCCGGTGGCCTTCGCGCGCAGCGCCTTCGCCTTGCGGTAGCCGGTCTTGGCGAGGCGGCCCGGGGTGCCCCGCAGGCCGCGCACGACGAGGTCGTTCGCCTTCTTGCCGGGGACGAGCCTAAAGGCGAGGTGGCCGCGGCTGGAGACCTCCGGTTCGATCCGGTCGGCGACCAGCCGGGTCAGGCGGGGGCGCACCGGCACCTCGCCGGACACCAGGCCGGGCCGGGTGGCGGTCAGGCGCGTCGTCGTGCGCTCACCGTCGACGTCCAGGTGGAGCCGTACGTCCCACACGGCGTCCACGATGCCGAGCGGGCGCAGGCCCTTCGCCAGGTCGGCCGAGGCCTCCCAGGACACGTACGGGCCCTCGTGCCGGACCGCCGCCACCGGGAAGCGGAACGTCTGGAAGCGCAGCCCCTGGCGGCGGGCGTAGAACTCCAGCTCCGCGCTGAGCCGGGCACCCCCCGGGATGACGCCGAGGGGGTTGGTGACGCGCCCCGCGAGCCGGACGACACCGCCCTTGCCCTGCTGCTCGTCCTGCCGGTACTCGGTGAGCTCGTTGCGCGGGAACAGCTTCCCGACCGGCCGGGTGTGGTAGCCGAGCTCGGTGACGTCCAGGATCCGGCGCGCGAAGGGGTCCTCGTCGATGTGCTCGGCGCACCAGTAGACCCGCCCGTCGCGCTCGGTGAGCGGGGCGGAGACCTTGTCACGGTTGGTGAGCGTGTCCACGGCCGGAAGCAGGTTGTCCCAGTCGCTCATCCGCAGCAGATACGCGCAGACCGCGTGGATCGGCTCGATCTCGTCGTAGGCGGCCGGGTCGATCGACGCCAGATAGGCGCGGGCGAGGGCGGCGAACTCCTGGCGGTAGGCGGCGTCCCGGAAGGGCAGGTCGCGCAGGTGCAGCACCAGGTCGTGCTTGAGGAACTTGACGTCCTTGCGGAACTTCAGCTCCGTCATGCCCTGGTCGGCGAGCAGCCGGTCGACCCGGCGGTGCATCTCCATGCGGTGCGCGAAGTTGGCGATCTCGGCCCGGCGGTTGCTGATCGACTTGGCACTGGCCTTCTCGACGACGTTCCAGTCGTAGACCCGGTTCGGTATCAGGGTGATGCGGCGGGCCGCCACATACGCCTGGGCGGAGAAGAGCAGGTCCTCGTAGTGGATGCCGACGGGGAACTCCAGGCCGGCGTCGAGCAGGAACTGACGGCGGTAGCACTTGTTGGTCGACAGGGTGTCGAAGACCAGCAGGTCAGGCAGCTCGGTGATCAAGTCGAAGGTGCGGGTGCGGGCGTACAGCCACGGGTACCACTTGACCTCCTTGCGGTGCCGCGAGTCGACGTGGACGCGCACGCACATGCCGGAGACGAGGTCGGCGCCGGTGGTCTCGGCCGCTTCCAGGAAGTTGCGGCAGGCGTCGCGCTCCAGGACGTCGTCGCTGTCGAGGAAGAGGACATAGGCGCCGCGGGCCTCCTGGATGCCGCGGTTGCGGGGAGCGCCGCAGCCACCGCTGTTCTCGGGCAGCCGATGGGCCCGTACGCGGCCGGGGTGCTCGGCGGCGAGCCGGCGGGCCACCTCGTACGAGCCGTCCGTGCTGTGGTCGTCGACGATCACGACCTCGACGCTGCGCAGTGTCTGCTCCAGCACCGAGCGCACGGCCGTGGGCAGCCTGGCCTCGTCGTTGTAGACGATCACGACGACGGACATGGCGGGTCGCTGATCCCCGTCCACCTTCACCCCATTCATCACTGCTTCCACTCTCTGGGGGCGATCATGCGCCAGAGGGTCACTTGGGTAGATGTCCAGGGTGCCGGGCGGGTTGCTTCGACGCCCCTGGAGGCACATCGTGCACACGGAGCGTACACAGGGCGGGCACGCAGCGTGCACGGATGCCGGTGCATCCACCGCCGCCCCGGGTCTTGTCTGACGGTCCGTCAGCTACGAGCATGTACCCCGCGTCACTCCACACGCCGGACCGCCAGTGAAGGGGGCGCCATGCCCGCCCTGCCGCCGGAAGGGCGACGACTCGCCTACGGCATCCAACTGCCCGTCCAGTCCCAGAGCACGATCTACGCCGAACCCTGGGAGGCCACCGCCGGCCCCGACGACCTCGTCGCCGTCGCCCGCGCCGCCGACCGCGCCGGCTTCGCCTACCTCGCGAGCTGCGACCACGTCGCTATCCCGCGCCGCCTGGCATCCGCGATGAGCACGGTCTGGTACGACCCCGTGGCCACGCTCGCCTTCCTCGCGGCGGCCACCGAACGCATACGGCTGCTCAGCCACGTGGCCGTGGTGGGCCTACGGCATCCGCTCCTCACCGCCAAGCAGTACGCCACCCTCGACCACCTCAGCGGCGGCCGGCTGATCCTCGGGGTCGGGGCCGGGCACGTACGCGAGGAGTTCGAGGCGCTCGGGGTGGACTTCGAGCGGCGCGGGGCCGTGCTGGACGAGTCGATCGACGCCCTGCGGGCCGCCCTCGGGCCGGACGAGTTCCCCGAACACCACGGCAAGCTCTACGACTTCGAGGGCCTGGGCCAGCTCCCGCGCCCCGCCCAGGAGCGCGTCCCGCTCTGGGTCGGCGGCTCGTCCCCGGCCGCCGTGCGCAGGGCCGCCCTCAACGCGGACGGGTGGCTGCCGCAGGGGGATCCGCGGGACCGGCTGCCCGCGCAGATCGCGTGGATACGGCGGCTGAGGGATGAGGCGGCCCGCGGCGGAGCCGCTGTCGGACGCGGTGACGGGCCGTTCTCCGTCGGCGCCATCGCCGAGCCCCTGTACGTCGGCGAGCCGGGCTGGGACGTCGGCCGCCGCACGCTCACCGGTCGCCCGGAGGCGCTGGCCGAGTCCCTGCGGGCGTACCGCGCGATGGGCGTGGACCAGATCCAGGTGCGGTTCCGCAGCCGCAGCCGTACCGAGCTCACCGACCAGATAGCGGCGTTCGGCGCCGAGGTGGCGCCCGACCTCTAGGGAGAACGGCATGGGCAAGCTGGACGGACGTGTCGTCATCGTCACGGGTGCGGCGCGCGGGCAGGGCGAGCAGGAGGCCCGCCTGTTCAGGGCGGAAGGGGCCGAGGTCGTGCTCGCCGACGTCCTCGACGAGCAGGGCGAGGCCCTGGCGCGGGAGATCGGCGGGCGGTACGTCCATCTGGACGTGGGCGAGGAGGAGGCCTGGCGGGCGGCGGTGGCCGTGGCCAAGGAGGCGTACGGCCGCGTCGACGGCCTCGTCAACAACGCCGGCATCCTGCGGTTCAACTCCCTCGTCGACACACCCCTCGATGAGTTCATGCAGGTCGTACGGGTCAACCAGGTCGGCTGCTTCCTCGGCGTGAAGACCGTGGCGCCGGCGATGGAGGACGGCGGCACCATCGTCAACACCGCCTCCTACACGGCCGTGACCGGCATGGCGGCCGTGGGCACGTACGCCGCCACCAAGCACGCCATCCTCGGCCTCACCCGGGTCGCCGCCCTGGAGCTCGCGGACCGGCGCATCCGCGTCAACGCGATGTGCCCCGGTGCCATCGACACCGCGATGTCCAACCCCGCCCAGCTGGACCCGACGGCGGACGCGGAGGAGACGAGCCGGGCGCTGGACGAGCTGTACCGCAAGCTCGTGCCGCTCGGACGGATCGGCAGGCCGGAGGAGGTGGCGCGGCTGGCGCTGTTCCTGACGTGCGAGGACTCGTCGTACATCACCGGGCAGCCCTTCGTGATCGACGGTGGGTGGCTGGCGGGCGTGAGTGTCATCTGACTGTCCATCAGCTATTGACCCTCCATGCCGGTGGTGCGACAGTCATCGAAACTGACGGAGCGTCAGAAACGGCGTCAGAAGGCTTGGCGTCTCGGAAATCTTCGCGACCGGGGACGGTGAACCTCCTTGGAATTCGGGCTCTTTGTACAGGGATACGTGGGCAAGCGCGCCGAGACCGACCCGCTCGCCGAGCACAAGGCGCTGATGGAGGAGACCGAGTACGTCATCCAGGCGGACAAGTCCGGCTTCAAGTACGCGTGGGCCTCCGAGCACCACTTCCTGGAGGAGTACTCGCACCTGTCGGCCAACGACGTGTACCTGGGGTACTTGGCGCACGCGACCGAGCGCATTCATCTCGGATCCGGGATCTTCAACCCGCTCGCCCAGGTCAACCACCCCGTCAAGGTCGCCGAGAAGGTGGCCATGCTCGACCATCTCTCCGGCAACCGGTTCGAGTTCGGCAGCGGGCGCGGCGCCGGATCGCACGAGATCCTCGGGTTCCTCCCCGGGATCACCGATATGAACTACACCAAGGAGATCTGGGAAGAGACCATCGCCGAGTTCCCGAAGATGTGGCTGCAGGACGAGTACGTCGGCTTCCAGGGCAAGCACTGGTCGCTGCCGCCGCGGAAGGTGCTGCCGAAGCCGTACGGGAAGTCGCATCCGGCGATGTGGTACGCGGCCGGGTCCCCGCCGTCGTACGCCATGGCGGCGAAGAAGGGGCTCGGGGTGCTGGGCTTCAGTGTGCAGAAGGTCTCCGACATGGAGTGGGTGCTGGAGCAGTACAAGACGGCGATCGTGGACGCCGAGCCGGTGGGGGACTTCGTCAACGACAACGTGATGGTGACGACCACGGCGATCTGTGCGCCGACCCATGAGGAGGCCGTGCGGATCGCTGTGAGCGGGGGGCTGCACTATCTGCCGTCGCTCGTGTTCCGGTACCACGACACGTTCCCGCGGCCCGAGGGCTTTCCGGTGTGGCCGGAGACGCTGCCCGAGTACAACGCGGAGTTCGTGGAGCTGCTCATCGAGGAGGAGCTGGTGATCTGCGGGGATCCGGACGAGGTGCTTCGGCAGTGCAAGCGGTGGGAGCAGGCCGGGGCGGATCAGTTGTCGTTCGGGTTGCCGGTGGGGGTGCCGAAGGAGGAGACGTTGCAGACGATTCGGTTGATCGGGGAGCACGTGATTCCGAAGATCGATACGGATCCTGTTCATCGGACGTCCCGGTTCCGGGCTGCCGCGTAAGCGCCGTTGCGGGGTGCGGGTTGTGTGGGGCTGGTCGCGCCCACGCGGCGGAGCCGCAAATCGATACAGCCCCGCGCCCCTTCAGGTCGGACATGTCCCCGCAGTTGAAAAGGGATCCCCATGCTTGATCACCTCATCAAGGGCGCGACCGTCGTCGACGGGACGGGCGCGCCCGGCTACACCGCCGACGTCGGCATACGCGATGGTCGTATCGCGGTCATCGGCACGGTCACCGAAGAAGCTCGCACCAGCGAGGACGCCTCCGGGCTCGTCCTCACCCCCGGCTTCGTCGATCCCCACACCCACTACGACGCCCAGCTCTTCTGGGACCCGTACGCGACCCCGTCCCTCAATCACGGCGTCACCACCGTCGCCGCCGGCAACTGCGGGTTCACGCTCGCGCCGCTGAACCCGGACCGTCCCGAGGACGCCGACTACACCCGTCGGATGATGTCCAAGGTCGAGGGCATGTCGCTGGTGGCGCTGGAGGAGGGGGCGCCCTGGAGCTGGCACGGGTTCGGGGAGTATCTGGACGCCCTGGAGGGGCGGATCGCCGTCAATGCCGGGTTCATGGTGGGGCACTGTGCGCTGCGGCGGTACGTGATGGGGGCGGACGCCGTCGGGGGGCAGCCGTCCGGCGAGCAACTGGCCGAGATGCTGCGGCTGTTGCACGAGGCCATGGACGCCGGGGCCTGGGGGTTCTCCACCACCCAGTCGTCCACGCACTCCGACGGGGACGGGCAGCCGGTGGCCTCACGGCATGCGCTGCCCGCCGAGCTGCTGGCCCTCTCGCGGGCCGTCGGTGAGCACGAGGGGACGCAGATCGAGGCGATCGTCGCCGGGTGCCTCGATCAGTTCAGTGACGCGGAGATCGAGCTGTTCGCGGAGATGAGCGCGGCGGCCGGGCGGCCGTTGAACTGGAACGTGCTGACCATCGACTCGGCCGTGCCCGAGCGGGTGCCCCGGCAACTGCTCGCCAGTGAGCGGGCCCGGAAGGCGGGCGGGCGGGTCGTCGCGCTCACCATGCCGATCCTCACGCCGATGAACATGTCCCTTGGCACCTTCTGCGCCCTGAACCTGATCCCCGGCTGGGGTCCGGTCCTCGGTCTCCCCGTCCCCGAGCGGATCGAGAAGCTGCGCGACCCCGGCGTACAGGCGGAGCTGCTGCGGCACTCCCAGGCCAGGGAAGCCGGTGTCTTCCGGCGGCTGACCAACTTCGGGCGGTATGTCATCGGGGACACCTACAGCGAGGCGAACCGGGGTCTGAGCGGGCGGATCGTGGCGGACATCGCCGCCGAGCGCGGGCAGGAGCCGTTCGCCACGCTGGTCGAGATCTGCGCGGCCGACGAGCTGCGCACGGTGCTGTGGCCGATGCCGACCGACAACGATCCGGCGTCCTGGGCCATGCGCGCCGAGGCCTGGCAGCACGAGGACGTCATGCTGGGCGGCTCGGACGCCGGGGCGCATCTCGACCGGATGTGCGGGGCGCCGTACACCACCCGGTTCATCGGGGACTGTCTGCGTGGGCGGAAGCTGGCGAGCCTGGAGCAGGCGGTGAGGATGCTGACGGACGATCCCGCACGGCTCTTCGGGCTGCGTGAGCGGGGTCGGGTGGCGGATGGCTTCCATGCGGATCTGGTGCTCTTCGACCCGGAGCGGATCGACGCCGGTACGGCCACCCTGGTGCACGACCTGCCGGGTGACAGTCCGCGGCTGGACTCCAAGGCGCTCGGGGTGCGGGCCGTGTGGGTCAACGGGGTGGAGGCGATCCGCGACGACGTGGTGACCGGGGCCGTGCCGGGGCGTGTGCTGCGGTCGGGGCGGGACACCAGGACGGTGGCCACGAGGTGAGTGCCGAGGGCGTCGACCGGCAGGGGCTGTTCGTCGACGGGGCGTGGGTGGAGCCGGACGGCGGCTATTACGCCGTAATCGACCCGGCCACCGAGGAGACCGCCGGGTGGGCTCCGGAGGCCTCGCGGGATCAGGTGCACGCGGCCTGCGCCGCGGCCCGCGAGGCCTTCGGGCCGTGGTCGCGTACGGCGCCGGAGGAACGGGCGGCCGTGCTGGCCAGGGCCGCGGACATCATCCGGGCACACCTCGTGCCGTACGCCGAACTGGCCCAGGCCGAGACCGGCGCGACCCTGGGGACGGCCCGGGGTATGCAGGTGGGCGTCGGGGCGGCCCGGTTCCGGCGGTACGCGCGCGTGGAGCCTGCCGAGTGGGCCGTCGCGCCGCAGATCAACGAGGCCGGGCCGATGGGGAAGGCCGGTGTGATGGGTGCCCTGGCCGTCCGTCAGCCCGTCGGAGTCGTCACCTGCATCACCTCCTACAACAACCCGTGGGCCAACCCGGCGGGCAAGATCGCCCCCGCGCTGGCCATGGGCAACACGGTGGTCGTGAAGCCCGCCCCGCAGGATCCGCTGTCCGTCTACCGGATGGCGGAGGCGCTGGAGGCGGCGGGAGTGCCGCGCGGGGTGGTGAACGTCGTCTCGGGGCGGTCGGTGGAGGTCGGCGAGGCGGCCGTCGGCTCCCGTGATGTCGACATGGTGAGCTTCACCGGGTCCACGGCCGTCGGGCAGCGCATCGCCGAGGTGTGCGGGCGGGACATGAAACGACAGTTGATGGAGCTCGGCGGGAAGGGCGCGGCGGTCGTCTTCGACGACGCGGACATCGGGTCGGCGGTGGCCGGGATCGGGACGACGTTCTCCTTCTACAGCGGGCAGATCTGTACGGCGCCGACGCGGGTGCTGGCCCAGCGGGGGGTGTACGACCGGCTGGTGGAGCAACTCGCCGGGTATGCGGGCCGGTTGAGGGTGGGTGACCCGAGGGAGCGGCACACGGTGGTCGGGCCGGTGATCTCGGCGACGCACCGGGACCGGGTGGAGTCGTACGTCGAACTCGGCCGCAAGGAAGGCGCGGTGGTGGTGGCCGGTGGCGAACGGCCCCCGTACGACCGCGGCTTCTACGTCGCGCCGACCCTTCTCGCGGACTGCACCAACGACATGCGGGTCGCGAGGGAGGAGATCTTCGGACCGGTCGTCTCCGTCATCCCCTTCGACGAGGAGGAAGAGGGCATCGCCCTCGCCAACGACACCGACTACGGCCTGATCGACTACGTCTGGTCCGGCGACGTCGCCCGCGCCTTCCGGGTCGCGCGGCAGCTGCGGGCCGGCGGGGTGGGGATCAACACCGTCGGGCGGAACATGGAGGCGCCGTTCGGAGGGTTCAAGAAGAGCGGGGTGGGGCGGGACGTGGGGTCGTATGCGCTGCACGCGTACAGCGAGGTGCAGGCGATCGTGTGGCCGGGGTGAACGGAGTCCGCTTGCCCCGGTCAGAGGTCGAACACGGCGCGGAGGCCGATCTCCACTGCTTCCATGATCCGCTCGCTGACGGGACCCAGGTCGTCGGTGAAGCGGACAGCGGAAAGTGTGCGGAACTCGCCGAGGACGATGCGCGGGGCCTCCGGCGACGGGCAGTTCGTAGACGTGCCCCCGCGACGCTGCGGGCGCCGCAGGCTGTCGTGCGGTTGCTGACGGAGCTGGGCGAGCGGGCGCCGGCCGCCTGACCGGCGCCGTACGCGTCAGTCCGTGAGATCCACCCGGACCGTCAGCAGGTTCGTGCCGAACGCCCGCACCCCGACGCTGTTGAACCGAGGAAGACTCCGCAGACGGGCGACCGGGTCGTCGTCCGGCAGCAGATGAGCCGTGCCGGTGTGCCACCGCCCCCGGATCCGCACCCGCACCCGCGGATCGGCCTTGATGTTGCGGACGTACTGGGACTTCTCGCCGAACTCGGAGACCAGCCAGAAGGAATCACCGACCCGGCGGCCGCCCACCGGTGTCTGCCGGGGCAGGCCGGATGAGCGGCCCGTGGTCTCCAGGACCGTCTGGAGGGGGAGGCGGCGCAGGACCGGATTGCCGACGTGGCGCTGGAACGTGGTGGCGGCGCGGAACCGGAGGTCGCCGAGGCGGGGCATGGTCTGTGAGTCTCCTGTCTCGTTCTGCTCTCGTTCTGGGTGTCACGGCGCGAACGTCGAACTGTTGCTTCAATGGTCCCCGACGCGGCGTGACGAGAGCGGGTGGCTGCCGATGCGGGTCGTGACCTGGAACCTGTGGTGGCGGTTCGGGCCCTGGGAGGCCCGCCAGAAGGCCATCCTCGCCGAGCTGCGTGACCTGCGCCCCGACGTCGTGGGCCTGCAGGAGGTGTGGGCCGCCGACGGAGAGAACCAGGCGGAGTGGCTGGCCGGCGAACTCGGCATGCACTGGGCCTGGGCCCCCTCACCCGCCCCCGACCGCTGGCGCCGCCGGATCGGCGACCCCACGGTCGACATCGGGAACGCCGTACTGAGCCGCTGGCCGGTCGTGGACCGGCGCACGCTGCGCCTCCCCGCCCCCTCGGAGGTCGACGACGGCCGCCTCGCCCTCTTCACCCGCCTGGCCACCCCCTCCTATGACATCCCGTTCTTCACCACCCATCTCACCTCCGCCCTGCACGCCTCGGCCGTACGCTGCCGCCAGGTCACCGCGCTCGCGGAGTTCATCGCCGAGAACCGCGGCGAGACGCCCTTCCCCACCGTCGTCACCGGCGACTTCAACGCCTGGCCGGACTCCGACGAGATCCGCCTCTTCGGCGGCTACCGCACCGCGCCGGTCGTGCCCAAGCAGGTCTTCTTCGACGCCTGGCAGTACGCCGTCCCCGACGCCCCCTCCGCCACCTGGGACCGCGAGAACCCGTACGTCGCGGCGGGCCTGGAGCCGAGCGTGCGGATCGACTACATCCACGTGGGACCGCCGGGGGCGGGCGGGCTGGGGCATGTGCGGGGCGTGCGGCGGGCGGGGCACGGGCCGGTCGACGGCGTCTGGCCGTCCGACCATGCGGCGGTGGTGGCGGATCTGGGGGACGGGCCGACGCCCTGATGGGCGACAGAACGCTGGGGACTTCTCCGCGACACCAGCGCTACGGACGTCTCCGCGACACCAGCGCTACGGACGTCTCCGCGTCACCAGCGCGACGACTGTCCCGATCCCCCCGATCACCAGCCCGATGCCCCCGAAGATCAACGGCAGCAGCCACAGCGAGGCGAATCCCTTGATGCGCGCGTCCCCGGGGGAGTCCGCGCGGTAGAGCACCTCGACCTGTTCGCCCACCTCGTACGACGGCGGATTGGAACCCGTGGAGTCCCGGAACTTCCGCGGTGTGCCGTCCGCCGACGCGAACTCGATCACCGGGTACGCGACGGGGCCGTCGTTCGCCCGCTTCTTGCGACCTGCGCCGCTGTCGTTGTCCCGCCACTCCAGGGCCACCACCGTGCCCCGGGCGCGCTCCGCATCCATCAGGAACGAGACCGACACCCCCGCGAGGACCAGCCCGACGACCAGGAACAGCGCCCCGAACGCGATGGACCCGAACGTGACCCAGCGCCGGACACCCTGCCCACGCACCTGAACCTGCACGACATTCCCCTCACTCGTCCGAAGCGAGAGGGACGCTATCCCAGCCGGGCCGTACCTTGCGCGCCTCGCTCACCCACTGAGCCCGCCGGAGCACTGTCTTGCGGATCGCCCGCCAGGTGCGCAGGGAGTCCCACTCATGTGCCCAGGAAGATCGGGTTCGTGAACGCCGCCAACGCCCCCGGCAACGGCCCCACCGCCGCCTCGTGCCGCAACTCCGCGCGTACGTACGCCGCGTACGAGGGCGTCGTACGCCACTCCACGACCCCGGACCCCGACACCGGCAGCGGCGCGCTCGTGAACAGTACGCCCTGGTCGGTGACGAAGCGGACGGTGCAGCGGGGCGCGCCGGTGGCTTCCAGGCGTACCGTCACCGGCGTGTCCCGGTCGACCTCCAACCGCCCGCCGATGCCCGCCTGTTCGCCCCGGCCGCCCGACACGGTGAACGACAGCGAGACGTTCTTGGACTCGGCGATGTACGACCGGCCCGCCCTGATGCCCTCCTGGATCGCCTCGCGGGTCAGGTCGTCGGCGAGGACGACCGTCTGGGGGGAGCCGACCGGGTCGGGGCTGCGGTGGGCGTCGCTGTTGCCCATCGCCGGGATCCAGTCGCGGCCCTTCTCGCGCACCGATGCGACCAGCATGCTGTCCCAGTCGGCGAGGGACACCTCGTCGTCCGGCGTCCACGGGCCGTTCCAGACCTCGATCGCGTCCGCCTCGCCGAAACCGAACTTCCAGTTGCAGCCGACGCAGGTGGCGTGCGGGTGGGCGGGGACGACCAGGCCGCCCGCGCGGCGGATCTGGCGGGCGAACTTGCCGAAGCGGTTGTCGCGCGCCCGGTAGCGCCAGTCGATGAACGTGCCCGGCTCGACGCCGAGGGCCACCACGTGGCCGTTGCGTGTCGTGATCTCCTCGCCCAGCATCACGAGCAGGTCGTCGCCCGCCACGTCGGCCCAGTGCGCGTGCGCCGAGTGCGTGTTGTGCTCCGAGCTGTTGATGAAGTCCAGGCCCGCCGCGCGGGCCAACGCCGCGATCTCCGCCGGGGTGCGCCGGCCGTCGGAGTACCAGGAGTGCAGGTGGCAGTCGCCCCGGTACCAGGCACGGCCCCGGCCCTTCGCCCGCTCCGGCGGGTACGTCGGCTCGACCACTTCACCGGGCTCGCCGTAGGTCAGCGTGATGGTGAGCTCGTACGGCAGTCCCTGCGGCGCCACCGTGTAGGGGCCCAGCGCGATGTGCCACGTACCCTCACGCACCGGACCCGGGAGGTACCCAGGCGTCGCGTCGTCCGTCCGGATGAAGAACTCCGTGCGTGCCCCGCCCGACCAGCCCCGGAAGCCACGGCCGCCGAGCTCGGTGCCGCGCCAGTCGAAGATGCCGATGTCGAGGGCGTTGCCCGGGGTGCCGGCCGGGACGGACGGCTTGTCGTAGGTGTAGGAGACCTTGATCTCCCGTACGCCGGACGGCACTTCGACCGGTACGTACACGAAGTCGGGGGAGCCGGGCGGCAGGGTGCCCCGCACTGTGCGGGTCTCCGCGTCCCGGGTGTCGTCGGCGCCTCTCGCGAAGGTCACGCTTCCCAACGTAAGCGTGGCGGCGGCGCCCGTCACGAACAAGGCGCGTCTGCCCAGACCCGTGTGGCCCCCGTGGTGGTCCTCGCACATGCTGCTGCTCCCCAGGTCGTCGTGAAGGACATGGCGTGGGTGGTGCAGTGGTGGTGCGTGCAACTCTCGTATTCAGCCGTGAACTGCCGTACAAGGGAAGGGAATCGGAAGCCAATCGGCAGCCGAGCGGTAGCCGACCGGTGGCACCGAAACCTTGGCGGCCCGTGGGCGGGAATCTGTGCCGACCGGTCGGTATGGACATCGGAGCGGCCGCGCGGTACAGATGCAGTCATGCGCATCTCCGTCACGATCTTCCTCACCGACGAGAGCATCACCCCCATCCGGCTCGCCCGTGAGCTGGAGCAGCGCGGGTTCGCCGGGCTGTACCTTCCCGAGCACACCCACATCCCCGTCGAGCGCACCACCCCGTACCCGGCCGGCGGTGACCTGCCGCCCGAGTACGGCCGTACGCTCGACCCCTTCGTCGCCCTGGGCCAGGCCGCCGCCGTCACCGAACGGCTCGGTCTCGGCACCGGCATCACGCTGGTCGCCCAGCACGACCCGATCGACCTGGCCAAGCAGATCGCGACCCTGGACCACCTGTCCGGCGGAAGGTTCACCCTCGGCCTCGGCTTCGGCTGGAATGTGGAAGAAGCCGCTGATCACGGCGTCACCTGGGCCACCCGCCGTGAACTCGTCCGGGACCGGATGGCCCTGATGCGGGCCCTGTGGGCGGACGAACCCACCGCGTACGAGGGGGAGTTCGGTGCCGTACGCGCCAGTTTCGCCTATCCCAAACCGGCACAGAAGCCGCGCGCACCCAAGGTCGTCGGCCCCCGCACGCTCATCGGCGGTGCCGCGGGGCCGAAGCTGTTCGCGCACATCAGTGAGTACGCGGACGGGTGGCTGCCGATCGGCGGGCGAGGATTGTCCGAAACCATCCCCCGGTTGCGGGCGGTTTGGGCCGATGCGGGGCGGGACCCCGAGGCCCTTCAGGTCGTGCCGTATGCCGTGTATCCGACGTCCGGGAAGCTCGCGCACTACGCGGAGTTGGGGATCGAAGAGGTCGTGGCGCAGCTGCCGTCGGCGGGGGAGGCCGGGGTGCTGCGGGTGTTGGACGAGTATGCCGAGTACCTGTGAACGAGCGGGCGGACAGCCCACCCAGGGGCGCGGGGCTGTATCGATATGCGGCTCCGCCGCGTGGGCGCGACCAGCCACAACGAACCGGCACCCGGCTATGCGCCGACAGCCCCCAAGGCCACCCCCGTCCCGGCTGAACCGGCGGAGTCCGCTCGTATGCTCGAAGGATGACGACTTCCGCGACCTCCGGAACCGGCTCCACCGACCGCCCCGGCAGCGGCACCGGCCCGACCGAGAACTCCATGCGTCGCGCCCTCAAACGCGCCCGGGACGGCGTCGCCCTCGACGTCTCCGAGGCGGCCGTGCTGCTCCAGGCCCGCGGCGAGGCCCTCGACGACCTCGCCGCGTCCGCCGGCCGGGTGCGTGACGCGGGCCTCGAAGCCGCCGGCCGGCCCGGCGTCATCACCTACTCGAAGAGCGTCTTCATCCCCCTCACCCGGCTGTGCCGGGACAAGTGCCACTACTGCACCTTCGTCACCGTCCCCGGCAAGCTGCGCCGCGCCGGCCACGGGATGTTCATGTCGCCGGACGAGGTCCTCGACATCGCCCGCAAGGGCGCGGCCCTCGGCTGCAAGGAAGCCCTCATCACCCTCGGCGACAAGCCCGAGGACCGCTGGCCCGAGGCGCGGGAGTGGCTCGACGCGCACGGCTACGACGACACCATCGCCTACGTCCGAGCCATCTCCATCCGCATCCTGGAGGAGACGGGACTGCTCCCGCACCTCAACCCCGGCGTCATGACCTGGACCGACTTCCAGCGCCTGAAGCCCGTCGCCCCGTCGATGGGCATGATGCTGGAGACGACGGCCACCCGCCTGTGGTCCGAGCCCGGCGGCCCGCACTACGGCTCCCCGGACAAGGAACCCGCCGTCCGCCTGCGCGTCCTGGAGGACGCCGGCCGTTCCTCCGTCCCCTTCACGTCCGGGATCCTGATCGGGATCGGCGAGACGTACGAGGAGCGGGCGGAGTCCCTCTTCGCACTCCGCCGCGTCTCCCGGGCCTACCACGGCATCCAGGAACTGATCATCCAGAACTTCCGCGCCAAGCCGGACACCGCGATGCGCGGCATGCCGGACGCGGAACTCGACGAACTGGTCGCCACGGTGGCGGTGGCAAGGCTCCTCATGGGCCCGTCCGCCTGCCTGCAGGCCCCGCCCAACCTGGTCGACTCCGAGTACGAGCGGCTCATCCGCGCCGGTATCGACGACTGGGGCGGGGTGTCCCCGCTCACCATCGACCACGTCAACCCCGAGCGGCCGTGGCCGCAGATCGAGGAGCTGGCCGAGCGGTCGGCCGCCGCCGGGTTCGCCCTGCGGGAACGTCTCTGCGTGTACCCGGAGTTCGTGCGGCGGGGCGAGCCCTGGCTGGACCCGCGGCTGCGCCCGCACGTCCGGGCGCTCGCCGACCCGGAGACGGGCCTGGCCCTGCCGGACGCGACGGTTGAGGGCCACCCGTGGCAGGAGCCGGAGGAGGCCTTCGAGGCGTCCGGCCGCACCGACCTGCACCGCACCATCGACACCGAGGGCCGTACGTCCGACCGCCGCGACGACTTCGACGAGGTGTACGGCGACTGGGGCGCCCTGCGTGAGGCGGCCGCGCCCGGGATGGCGCCGGAGCGCATCGACACGGACGTCCGCCAGGCGCTGCGGGTCGCGGCCGACGACCCGACCCGGCTGACCGACGCCGAGGCGCTGGCGCTGCTGCACGCGGACGGGCCCGCGCTGGACGCCCTCTGCCGGGTGGCGGACGACGTCCGCAAGTCGGCGGTCGGCGACGACGTCACGTACATCGTCACCCGCAACATCAACTTCACCAACGTCTGCTACACCGGCTGCCGCTTCTGCGCCTTCGCCCAGCGCCGCACCGACGCCGACGCCTACACCCTCTCCCTGGACCAGGTCGCCGACCGCGCCCAGCAGGCCTGGGACGTGGGCGCGGTGGAGGTCTGCATGCAGGGCGGCATCCATCCGGACCTGCCCGGGACGGCGTACTTCGACATCGCGAAGGCGGTGAAGGAGCGCGTCCCCGGCATGCACGTCCACGCCTTCTCACCCATGGAGGTCGTGAACGGCGCCACCCGCACCGGCATGTCCATCCGCGAGTGGCTGACGGCGGCGAAGGAGGCGGGCCTGGACTCCATCCCCGGCACCGCCGCCGAGATCCTCGACGACGAGGTCCGCTGGGTCCTCACCAAGGGCAAGCTGCCGACGGCGACCTGGATCGAGGTGATCACGACGGCCCACGAACTCGGCATCCGGTCCTCGTCGACGATGATGTACGGCCACGTCGACCAGCCCCGCCACTGGCTCGGCCACCTGCGCACCCTGGCCGGCATCCAGCAACGCACGGGCGGCTTCACCGAGTTCGTGACCCTGCCGTTCATCCACACCAACGCGCCGGTGTACCTGGCGGGCATCGCGCGCCCCGGCCCGACGGTCCGCGACAACAGGGCGGTGACGGCGATGGCCCGCCTCCTGCTTCACCCCCACATCCCCAACATCCAGACCAGCTGGGTGAAGCTGGGCACGGAGGGCGCGGCCGAGATGCTCCGCTCCGGCGCCAACGACCTGGGCGGCACGCTGATGGAGGAGACGATCTCGCGGATGGCGGGCTCGTCGTACGGCTCCTACAAGTCGGTGCGCGACCTGGTGGCCGTCGCCGAGGCCGCGGGCCGCCCGGCCAAGCCCCGCACGACGCTGTACGGCGAGGTGCCGGAGGAACGGCAGCGGGCGGCGACCGCCTCGGACGGGCATCTGCCGGAGCTGCTGCCGGTGCTGGACTGAGGAGGAACGCGCCACGGGGATCGGTACGATGATCCGACCCCCGCTGGAGGGGGTTCCGTTGCCTTCCGTGGCGTTCCATAGCTTTTCGTAGCCGAGGAGATGCGTGCCCGTGCCTGCTCCCAAGGTCTGGGTGACCGGTCTGACGGTGGGAGCGATAGCCGCCGTCGCCGTCCTCGCCGTGCAGGCCGACAAGGGGCCGCATCCGACGGCCGCGGCGGCCCGCCCGAGCGCGTCGGCGACGGCGGACGCGAGCCCCGCCCCGACGAAGTCCGCCGGGCCCGCGGCCGTGCCGGACGGCTCGGGCACGGGACGCCGGATCGTCTACTCCCTCGGCCAGAAGCGGGTCTGGCTGGTCGACGCGAGCGACGCGGCCCGCCGCACCTTCGCCGTCTGGCCCGGCACGGTCAGCCCGGACCTCGGCAGCTACACGGTGTCGTCACGCAACGACGCCACCACCGGCTCGGACGGCGTGGAGATCGAGAACATCGTCTACTTCGCCGCGAAGTCCGGTATCTCCATAGCCTTCTCCAACGCCGTGGACGGCTCCTCGCCGCCGCCCGCCGAGGGCAAGCAGACCGGCGGGGTGCGGATGCGCGCGGCCGACGGGGCGGCGTTGTGGGCGTTCGGGGAGACGGGCACGTCGGTGGTCGTGGTCAAGTAGCGGTCAAGTGGCCCTGGGGGTGGGCGTGAGGGTCGGTTGTGCCGTCGGCTGGGCGGGCGGCAGATCCCCCTCCGGGCGATGCGCCTGGCTCCAGTCCGCGCCGCCGTCGAGACGTACGGCCTCCAGGTTGGCTCCGGCGAGATCCGCCAGGATCAGGGTCGCTCCGTCCATGTTCGCGTCCGTCAGGTTGGCCTGCCGCAGGTCCGCCTTGTGCAGATAGGCGTTGCGCAGATCCGCGTCCGTCATGACGGCCGACTTCAACTGGGCCGAGTTCAGGCGGGCATTGGACAGGTTCGCCCCGGCCAGGACGGCGTCATTGAGAACCGCCTCCTCCGATCTGGTCCCGCTCAGGTCGGCACCCGTCAGGTTCGTCCCCCTCAGGGAGGCGCCCCGCAGGTCCGCGCCGGACAGGTTCGCGTCTTCCAGGTCGCTGTCGGTGACGGCCGCGCCGGCGAGGTTCGCCCCGCTCAGGTCGGCCTCTTTGAGGTCGATGTCGTCCAGCCGGACGCCTCTGAGGTCGATGGTGCGGCCACGGTCATGGGCGGGGTCGCGCTGACCGAGCACGGAGAGGGCCGCCTGGATGTCGGGAGCCTTGTCGCCGGCGGTCGGCTTCTTCGCGGCGCGGGTGCGGATGTACTCGGACAGGGCGTAGATCACCGCCGGCTGCTGCCGCGGCGAGTCCTCCATGATGCCCTGCAGAGAGAAGATCGCGCCTTTGCGGATATTGGCGGAGTCGCTGTCCAGCCGCTCTATCGCCTTGTCGTACCGGTCCGCGGTCTGTCCCTGCTGCGAAATGGCCAGTTCCTCGGACACCTGGGTCACGGACACCCAGGTGAAGACCAGTGTGGCGACGGCGGCCAGTCCGGGCAGCAGCGCCGCGAGGAGACCCGCACGAGGTCCCCAGGCCGCCATCTCCACCGGCGATGTCACGGCCGCTCCCGGGGCGGCGGGTGTGCCGTTGCGCTCCGGTGCCCTCCGGCGGTGTCCCGGCCGCCGTGCTCCCAACGGAGCTGTGCGGGCCGCCCGGTCGGACCGGCCCGTTCGCGCCCGGCGCTCTGCGATCCGCCGCAGCTGTCTGCTCCGTGCTCCTGCTCGCGGTATGCCCCTGGTCATGGCTGCCATTCGAACCGAAGGCGGCCTGGCGGGTACGGATGTGGCTGCCGGGTTCACAGGATTTCCACGGCCCGGCCGAGCACCTCGGCCGGACCGCCTGCGTCGCCGCCTCGATCAGGCCGCGTCGCCCTTCCCGAACGGCAGATGGATGACGACCAGCACGACTCCGCTCAGCAGGAACACCCGCGTCGCCGCGTCCAGACCGTTCCAGTCCCCCGACTGCCACATGGCGAACCACTCACCGCCGATGCCGATGAACCCGGCGCCGAACAGCAGCATGAGCATCAGCAGGCCGTAGGTGGAGAAGCGGCGGGCACGGAGGTCGTCGCGTCGGAACCACAGCCAGGTGCCGTATATGAGCACGAGTGCCGCGACGGTCTCCCAGACGATGATGGCGATGTACGCCGCGTCCTGAAGTCCCTTGCTGGTGATGGCTCTCCACATCAGGTCCTCGTCCTTGAACGTGGTGTCCATCGCCAGGACATGCCGCACGAACTGCTGGTTCGTGCCGAAGTCGGTGATGTTGCCGAAGGCGACGAGGGCGATGTAGAGGGCGGCGGTCGCGGTGAGCAGGGTGGCCGCGAGGTGAAGGGCGGTGCGTGGGGGTGTCGTAGGCATGATGGTCATCTTCCCCGGCGGACGGGTCCGTCCCATAGCCATTGAGCCAGAATGAAGGACGGTGCGGGAGAGCCGAACGGGAGGAACCAGGCGTGGCGCAGGCACGGCCGTCGATGCAGCAGCTGATCGGCAGGCGCAGCCGCGCCGGATTCGTGGGCCGGGGTGCCGAACGGGCCGCGTTCCGCGCCAACTTCGACACTCAGCCGGACGACGAGCGGCACCGGTTCCTCTTCCATGTGCACGGCAACGCGGGCGTCGGCAAGACCTTCCTGCTGCGGGAGTTGGAGCAGATCGCCAGGGAGCGCGGGGCGTTGACGGCGCACGTCGACGAGCACGCGGGCAGCGTGCCGGAGGCCCTGGAGGCGATCAGTCGTCAGTTCGAGGCGCAGGGGCGGCGCTTCAAGGACCTGGACCGGCTGCTGACCGCGTACCGGGAACGGTGGCACGAGGCGGAGCTGGCCGCGGCCACCGCGCCGCCGCTGGAGGCACCGACGCCGTCGGCGGCGAGCGTGGCGGTGGCGCGGGCCGGGGTGGTGGGGCTCGGGATGGTGCCGGGGATCGGGGCGTTCGCGGGCGCGCTGGATCCGGCCCAACTCGCCCAGGGCGCGGACCGGTTGAGGTCGGGAATCGGCGCCCGCTTCCGCAGCCACGAGGACGCGCAGCTCGTGCTCGCCCCCGAGAGCGTGCTCACTCCCGTGCTGCTGGACGAGCTGTCCCAGGCCGCGTCCGCCGCGCCGTGGATCGTCCTGTTCTTCGACACCTACGAGCGGACCGGCCGGTTCCTCGACGGCTGGCTGCACACCGTCATGACCACGGAGCGATACGGCTCGCTGCCCGCCACGCTCATGGTGGTGACGGCCGGTCAACTCCCCTTCGACTCCGCGCGCTGGGGCGGCTTCGGCGACTTCATGACCGACCTGCCGCTCCAGCCGTTCACCGAGCCGGAGGCGCGGGACCTGCTCGCGGGCAAGGGAGTGCTGGCCGAACCGGTCGTCTCGGAGGTGCTGCGCCTCACCGGCGGGCTGCCGGTGCTGGTGTCGACGCTCGCGGAGAGCCGCCCCGCCGTCCCGACCGACGTGGGGGATCCCAGCGCCACTGCGGTGGAACGGTTCCTGAGGTGGGAGGCGGATCCGGTACGGCGGTCGGTCGCGCTGGCGTGCGCGCTGCCGCGCGTGCTGGACGCGGATGTGTTCCGGGCGGTCGTCGAGCCCCCGGACGCCGAACTGGACGGACTGTACGCCTGGTTGCGGGGCCTGCCCTTCGTCAGCGAGCGCGGCGGCCGGGTCCGCTATCACGACGTCGTACGTTCCCCGATGCTGCGGCTGCAGCGGCAGCAGGCGCCCAGGACCTGGGTGACCCGGCAGCAGGCGCTCGCCTCGGTGTTCCGGCAGTGGCGGACCGAGGCCGAGGCCGGGCGCGGTGCCGAGGAGCTGTGGGCGGACGACGGGTGGCGGGAGCTGCGGCTCGCGGAGCTGTACCACCTGCTGTGCGCGGGGGAGCGGTCGGCGCTGACGAGTGTGCTGACGGATGTCGTCGACGCCTGCGAGCAGGGGGAGTCCGTCGTCGCGCGGTGGGTGTGGGTTCTGGTGGAGGCTGGGTGGGACGCCGAGACCAGGGCGGTGGCCGAGTGGGGGCGGCGGCTGGGGGAGGCGCTCGGCGGCGGTGGGACGGCGGCGGCGCTGGACCTGGTACTGCGGGAGACGGGGGTCGAGCGTGATCCGGGGGCCCTCGGACAGATGGTGGACCTCACGGCGCTCGCCCGCGGCATTGTGACGTTCGGCGGCGTGGCCGTCTCCGACCAGGGCGCACCGCCCGGCGCGCGGCCTCATCGCCCGCAGCCCCAGCAGGCGCAGCCCCATCCGGTGCCTTCGGAGTGGTCTCGCGCCGACGGGTGGGCCGGGAGTCCGCAGGGCGCGGGGGCGGACGAGTACGGCTGGCAGGTCCTGCTCGGCCCCGCCGTGGCCGCACGCGCCTACCGCACCCGAGCCATCGCCCACGACCTCGCCGGCGATCAGCGCGCGGCCGTCACCGCCCTGGACCGGGCCCTCGAACTGGCCCCCGACGACCCCCACAGCCTCGCCCTGCGCGGCGAGTACCACCGGGTACTGGAGGCCTACGACGAGGCGGTCCGCGACCTGGACCGGGCACTCACCCTCAACCCCGCCGACGCCTTCGCGGCGGCCTCTCGCGGCGCCATCCACTACAGCCGCGGCGAGCTCGAGGAGGCGCTCGCCGACCTCGACCGGGCCGTGCGGCTCAAGCCGGACTATCCCTGGGCCCTGGTCCGCCGGGCCCGCGTCCACCGCGCCCTCGGCGACGCCGTACGGCAACTCGCCGACCTCGACCGGGCCGTGGCCATGGACCCCGACTGGGCCTGGGTGCGCTGCGAACGCGGTGACGCCCTGCGTGTCGCCGGGCGAGACGAGGAGGCCCTCGCCGACTACGACCACGCACTCGCCCTGGAGCCCGGGTACGGCACGGCCCGCGCGAGCCGGGGCGCCTCGCTGGCCAACCTGGGCCGTCCCGAGGAGGCCCTCGCCGAGCTGGACCGGGTCCTGGAGCGGCGGCCGTCCTACGCCTGGGCGCTGCTGCGGCGGGCGGCGGTGCACCGGCAACTCGGCGACGATGCGCAGGCCGCGGCGGACGAGGCCCGCGCGAATCTCGTGACCGGCGGAAACGCCCTGTGAAGCCTCAGGTGCCGGTGCGCCCTGAGGCGAGTTGGCGTTCGAGCGGGGTGCGGTAGCAGGTGGATCCTGGCGGTCGGACTGCTGACGCTCGTCTCCCTGGCGCTCACCTGGATCGCGGTCGGGATGGGCCTGGTCAGCCCGAAAACCCGAGGGAGCCAGCAACAACGCGCTGCCACTGATGGTCCTGCCGCTCATCTCCAGCGCCTTCGTGCCGGTGGACGCGATGCCGGGCTGGTTCCGGCCCATCGCCGAGTACCAGCCGTTCACCCCCGCCATCGAGACCCTGCGCGGGCTGCTTCTCGGCACCGGGACCGGCCACAACGGGTGGCTGGCCGTGGCCTGGTGCGCGGGGCTGGCGGTGCTCGGCCACGTCTGGTCCAAGTCGATGTTCGACCGCGACCCGAAGTAGGCACCGGCACCTGACCCCCGCCAGGGCAGGGCGGCGTACACCGACACCGCGTCGGCGTACGCCGCCTTTCCCCTGTCGCTGCGGGACCGGTCCCGCGGCTGAGCGATAGCTTCAGCGGCCTCGGTCCCGTAACCCCGCTCTGCATGGCATGGAGTACAGATGCCCTTCATGGTCTTCGGTCTTCCCGTTCTGTGCGTCTTCGCGTGGATGGCATGGTCGGTCCTGCGGATGAGCCACTTGCCGCCCTGGCGTCAGTGGCTGCCCGCAGCGCTGCTGACCGCCGCCGTGTCCTCATGGCTTCTCCTCGCTGCTGGTGGTGCCTCCGAATTGTGGGTGTACGTGCCCGTCTGCATCGCACTGGCATCGTGGGCGGTGAGCCTGGGGGAGCGCCGCATGGCGGGCCGACGCGAATGACGGGAGGTGTCCCGATCGGACGCTTCCACAGTCACCGTATGACTCACGTCGACCTGGCCGGAGGACGCTCATGAGGCTGCGCCATTCCCTGGTGAACGCCGTGTTGGCGCGGGCCGTCCAGCAGGAGGACCAGGGCGACTACCGCCGAGCCCTGCGCAACTACCGCCGGGTCGTCGAGCACGGACGCGGCAACGGCCTCGACGTGTATGTGGCGGCGACCGGCGGGGTGTACCGCGTGCTGCGGGAGCTGCACCGCCACACCCCCGCTGCCACCGAGGCGGACCTGGACGCCGCCCGCGCTGCCGCGGCGAGGTCGCTCCTGCTGCGGGCCCGCGCGGCGCGTGCACAAGGTCGCCTCGCGGAGGCCCAGCGTGACTTCCGGGCGGTGATCGACGCACACGTGGGGCAGCTGTCCGGTGAGGCCGCCCACGAGTTCGCCGAGATGATCGACGACGCCCGCGGGAACCCCCGCGAGGACCGCTTCCCGACCACGCCGTACGACCGGGACCAGCCGCGCCGGATCGTGACCCGGAACGTCGGCCCGGATTTCCGCGAGAACCTTCGCGTGCTGGGCTATGCGACCGAGTCCGACGCCCTCGCCGCAGCGATCGAGCTGTGCCGCACGGCGCTGCGACACCCCAAGGGATTCGTGGAGCGCGGGGGCGTTTCCGCGCTCCTTGCGCAGTTGCTGGACGACTACGGCGACCCGGCCGGGGCGGCAGCAGCACGCGCCCACCAGGAACTGCCGATGAAACTGGACACGGCCCTGCAGGACGTCGGACACAACTACACGTACAACAGGTCACAGCAGTTCGCGCCGTATCTCGTCGCGAGGCTGGGCCCCACCGAGATCGTGGAACACCTTCAAGCCTCCACGCTGGAATTGCCGCAGTCCGGGGGGCACCGGAGCGGTTACCTGATCCTCACCGGCGAGCGCCTTCTCTTCCTGGAGGACTTCTTCTATCCGCACCTGAAGGACCCCGATGGGCCGACGCCGGAGTACGAAGTGCTGGCGGTCGACCGCGCGTCCGTCACCGGCAGCACGTTCTCCCAGAACGAGTACGGCATCAGTCGGTGGCACTTCAGGTTCCCCAGGGCCGCGGAGGGCGAGGCGGCACACCTGGGGGAGGTCCACGTCGGCGTGGGCCGACACCCGGACCCCTGGCGGGCTGCCTTTCCCCGCTGAACGCTGTCCATGACGGCCTTTCCACCGCCCTCGACAACGCGTGCACGATGATGCGCACCCTGAACCGATCGTCCCCGGTCGATTACAGTGGCGAATCGTCGTACGTACGGACGGTGTCCCGGGGAGGTCTTGATGGGTGCGACAGCCGGCGCCGTCTGGGGCCGTACCGAGCAGCAGGACTTCCGTAGCCGGGTCCGCGGCACGCTGCTGGGCGTGGCCGTCGGGGACGCTCTCGGGGCGCCGGTCGACGGGCTCGCACTGGAGGAGATCCAGGAGCAGTACGGCGCCGAGGGCCTGGTCGACCTCGGGTTCGGGTACGGGCGGCGCGGAGCCGTCAGTCATCTCACGCAGCTCACCCTCTTCTCCGTCGACGGGTTGATAAGAGCCCAGGTGAGGCGCGACACCGGCGCCTGGCATCCGCCGACCGACCTGCACCGGGCGTACCTGCGCTGGGCCGCCACACAGCGCGACTGGGGGCCCGACGAGCGCCGTAAGGACGACGGCTGGCTGGCGCGCGAGGAGTGGCTGTACGCCCGCCGGGACCCGACGCGCGCCCTGCTGCTCGGCCTCGGTGACGACACCATGGGCACGCTGGAGTCGCCCAAGAACGTCGCCGAGCTGGGGCCCGAGGCCGTCGCCAGGTCGGCGCCGTTCGGGCTGCTCGTCGGCTGGGAGCCGCAGCTCGTCGTCCAGCTCGCCGTGGAGTGCGCGACGCAGACCCACGGCCACCCCGTCGCCTACCTGGCGGCGGGCGCGTACGCGGTGATCGTGCACGGGCTCGCCGGCGGAGACAGCCTCGACGGGGCCGTACAGCGGGCGCGCGCCCTGCTCGCCCTGCGGCCCGGTCACGAACCCGTGTCGGACGCGCTGCAGCACGCCCTCGGCGCCGTACGCCAGGGCATGCCCACCCCGGCCCGGGTGGAGGAGCTCGCGGCCGACGGCTCCGCGGACGGACTGCTCGCGGCCGCCGTGTACTGCGCCCTGGTCGGCGAGGACATCCGCCACGGCCTGTGCCTCGCCGTCAACCACGACGGCCCCTCCGCCGCCGCGGGCGCCCTCACCGGCGGCCTGCTGGGCGCCCTGCACGGCGAGACGGCCCTGCCCCCGGCCTGGCTGGCCGAACTCGAAGGCCGCCCGACGATCCTCGAACTCGCCGACGACTTCGCCATGGAGATGACCCAGGGCCCGGCCCTGCACGGGCCCGCCGGGTCGTCGCCGGGGTGGCTGGCCAGGTATCCGCGGGCTTAGAGGTACGTGAAGGAAGGGGAGCGGAGCACTGCGTTCGTTGCGGTTGAAGGACGTGGAGGAAAGGGCGGCGCGGGTTCTGCCGGCGGAGGAGCGGCTCGTCGCCGGTCAGCCCGCCTGGCCCGGGAAACGCGTTCCCAAGCCGCGCAGGGGGCGTCGGCCCCGTGTGCTGCGCGATCTGCGGATGTCCGGCGATCGCTGGGAAGGGGCGAAGGCCTGGTTCTGGTAACTCGGCCATGTCGAGGCCGGTTGGGCGGTGGACGTCCGGCAGGTCGCGTGGCTTCGCAACCGTGACGACGTGTCCAACAAGAACTACGAGATCGGATTCGCGGACGGATCCTGGGCCCGCGTGTACTTCTCGCAGGTCAACATGGACTTCCTCGACCGCCTTCCGGCCCCTCGCCTCCGGCACGACGCTCCTGTGCCCTGAGCGGGCGGTACCGGCCTTCCGCGTTCTTCACGCCATCCCCATCACTACTCAGCAGTCACCGCCTGCCCGTGCGCGAGAATGCCCTCTGCCCGGTTCCACGGGGCAGAGGGGGAGAACGAGTTCGTGCAGCCGCTGAAGCCGGACGATCCGGGCCGGGTGGGCGACTACCGGCTGCTGGGCCGGCTCGGGTCGGGTGGGATGGGCACGGTCTATCTCGGGCGCTCCCGCGGTGGCCGGGAGGTCGCGGTCAAGGTGGTGCGGGAGAGGGCCGGACGCGATGCCCACTACCGGGCCCGCTTCCGCCGGGAGGTGGCGGCCGCCCGCACCGTGACCGGCGCTTTCACCGCCGCGCTGCTGGACGCCGATCCCGAGGCGGAGGCGCCCTGGCTGGTCATGGAGTACCTGCCCGGGCTGTCGCTGCGGGAGGCCGTGGAGACGTACGGCGGCCTTCCGACAGACGCGCTGCGTCTGCTCGCCGCCGCCCTGGCCGAGGCCCTCGCCGACATCCACCGGGCGGGCCTGGCGCACCGGGACCTGAAACCCGGCAACATCATGCTCACCGCCCGCGGCCCCCGGGTGATCGACTTCGGGATCTCCCGGCCCGCCGACGCACTCGCCCTCACCGTCCCCGGCACCCTCCTCGGCACACCGGGATTCATGTCGCCGGAGCAGGCCTCCGGCGGTGTCGCCGGTCCGGCCGGTGACATCTTCGGGCTCGGTGCGGTGCTGGCGTTCTCGGCGACGGGACAGGAACCGTTCAGCGGCCCGGACCGGGCTGCCGTCCTGGAGCGCGTACGGCAGGCGCGCACGGATCTGCGCGGGATCACGGACCGCCGGCTCCGCTCCCTGATCGCCGCCTGCCTGCACCCCGAGCCGCACCGCCGCCCCGCCGCCACCGCCCTCCTGGACCGGCTCGGCGAGCCCACGGCCTCCGTGCAGGGCACCGGCTGGCTGCCCGCGCCACTGGCGGAGGCCATCGACCGCACAGTGGCCCGGGCCGAACTCCCGGCCGGCACCGCGCCACCACCGGCGGCGGCGCACGGGATCGAGGGGCTGCTCCGCGGCGAGGCGACCGCCGATCCGACGGCTGCGACGGACGATTCCTCCCCGGCCTCCGCAGCCGCGACCCTCGGTGGGTGGAGCCGCCGCCGCGCCCTGCTGCTGGCCGCCGGCGTGCTCCCCGTGGCCGCCGTCCCGGCGACGATCGCCGTGCTGCGGACGGAGGACGAACGGTCCGCGCCGCCGCGCTCGTCGCCCTCGTCCCCCCGGCCCACCACCGCCCGGCCCGGCGCCGCTCAACCCTCGGTGGCCGCCCGCGTGTGGACGACGAAGGTCGTCGACCGAGGCATCCGCGCCCCGGACCTCTATCGCGCCGGTACCACGGTCCTCGCCACCAACAGTGAGGAGAGCCATGTACGCGCCCTCGACCCGCGCACCGGCAAGATCCTCTGGTCACGCACCGCCGACACCTCCGGCGCCACCTATGTCACGGCCGGCAGCGACGCCGCGTACCTGTTCGACGCCCGCGACGGCAACGGCACGGCGGACTACACGCTGCGCGCCGTCGCCGCGTCCTCCGGCACCACCCGCTGGACGGCACGTGTGCCGTTCTTCCCCTGGGGGACGGCGGCCACCGGACCGGTGGTGTGCTTCGCCTACCACAACGAGATGAAGGCGCTGGACGCCGAGGACGGCCGACCCCGCTGGACCGCCGCGATGCCGTCCGCGAGCTCGACCTTCATGGCCGCGGCAGGGCTTGTGGTGATGAGCGGCGACGGCGTCCTGTTCGCGCTGGACGCGGACAGCGGCCGGATCCGCTGGAGGCGCGAGCTGCCGCGGTCGGCCGTGAAGACCTTCATCGGCGACGGCATCGTCTTCGGCTGCGACAACGCCGGGACCGTGTACGCGGTCCACGCGGACGACGGGACGATTGCCTGGAAGAAGGCCTTCGACCCCCGCAGTTCGGTACGGCACGCGGGGGCCGGTCTGCTCTACGTCGCCGAGACGGACGGGCTGGTTCGCGCCTTCCGGGCCGATACCGGCAAGCCCGTGTGGTCGCGCCGGCCGGCCGAGGAGGGCGACTCGTACATCGGGACGGCCACCCTCGGCCTGTCCGGTGGCACGCTCTGGGTCCAGGGCTCCGACCTGACGGTGTACGCCCTGGCCACGACCGACGGACGCGTCCTGTGGACCTACGCCGCCCAGGCGGCCACCGACTCGACGTCCCTCTCCGGCCTCGGTGGACTGTCCGTCGGCGGGCTCGTGCTCCTGGGCACCGTGGAGGGACACGTCGAGGCCGTCAGGCCGCCGGGAACAGTGAACGGGGAGACGAGTGGAGCGGCTTGAGCAGGACGACCCGCGCGCGGTGGGGCCGTACCGGATCCTGGCGCGGATCGCCACGGGCGGCATGGCGGTGGTCTACCTGGGGCGGTCCCGGGGCGGCCGGGCGGTGGCGGTCAAGGTGCCGCACGCCGAGTACGTCCGTGAGCCGGGGTTCCGGGACCGCTTCCGCCACGAGGTCGCCGCCGCCACGGCGGCCGGCGGCACCTACAGCCCGCCCGTCCTCGACGCGGATCCCGACGCCGCGGCACCCTGGATGGCGACCGAGTTCCTGCCGTCGGTGACGTTGCGCGACGCGGTGGAGAGGCACGGCCCGCTTCCTGCGGATTCGGTACGACGACTGGCGGCCGGGCTCGCGGAGGCCCTTGCCGTGATCCACCGTGCGGGGATCGTCCACCTGGATGTCAAACCGGCGAACGTACTGCTCACCGCCGACGGCCCACGACTGCTCGACTTCGGCATCGCCGCCCGGACTCGCTCCACCGGCCCGGCGGGCTCCCATGGCTTCATGTCCCCGGAACAGATGGCGGGTGACGCCGGCCCGCCGAGCGACGTCTACTCGCTGGGCGCCACGCTGGAGTACGCCCGCGGCCCGCGGAGCACCGACGAGACGCTCGACGAGGTGATCGCCGACTGCCGGCGGGCCGACCCCGCCGACCGCCCCACCGTCCCCGAACTGACCGGGCGCCTCGCCACGTTGGCATCGCACCCCGCCCCCTCGGGCGCCGCCTGGCTGCCGCCCTCCGTGCTGGCGGCGATCGACCGGCAGCAGAGCGCGGCCGCCAACCCGCCGCCCCCGCCCACTCCCGTGTCGCCGGGCTGGCGCACGGTCCTCATCGCGGGCGCCGCCGTCCTGGCCGGGGCCGGGGGCCTCGGCGCCGTACTCACCGCGTCCGGGGACGACGAGCCGTCGCCGGACCCGAAGGACTCCGGTACGCCGAACAACGCCCGACCCGCGGCCTCGTCCACCGCTCCGTCCCCCACACCCACACCCTCGCCCTCGCCCTCGCCCTCGGCGGAACCCGTCACGCTGGAGTTCGTGATCACCGGCGACGGGCCGCTGTCCGACCTCACCTACTGGTTGAACGGCCGCCAGAGCAGGCCGGGGAGCGTCTCCCTCCCCTGGCGCCGGACCGTCGAGGTGCGGCCCGAGCGGGGAACCGTCGACCTGCAGCTGCGCTACAACTTCCCCTCCGGCACGACCAGGGTCCAGGTGTTCCGGGACGGCGCCAGGGCCACCGACCAAACCTTCCCCAGCGGTGAGTCGATGAAAAGCCTCCCCGACCGCTACCTCTATCCCTGCGACGTGGTCATGGGCGGGGCCTACGCCGTCGCGGGACCCCTCCCGGACTCCGACGTCTAGGGTCACCCTCCACCGACAGCGAGGAGGACGGGTCATGGCGAGTCCGGTGAGCAAGGTCAGCCTGCTCCCTCGGGACATCGGCAGCCTCAGCCGCACGGTGCCGCCGGGCCTGCCGGGCACGCTCCATGTGCTCGGGGCGAACGGCGGCATGAGTGTGGCGCCGGACGCGGACTTCACGCTGCTGTTCGGGCGTAACGAGCCCGACGTCCACGTCTGCGTCGGCGCGGGCGACACACGCGTCAGCCGGCGGCAGGGCCTGATCGTCCGGGAGTCCTCCCGCTGGGTGCTGCACAACACCGGCGGGGTGCCCATCCGGTTCCCGGGGTCGCGGCTGGTGCTCGGCGGGGACCGGGCACCCCTGCAGGCCGGGTTCACGCCGTTGTTCGTCGTCTCCCCCCGGCGGGAGCACCTCCTGGAGGTCAGGATCACCGCGTCGGCGCCGGCCGGCCCGGGGAGCGGACCGGGCGCGCATGAGGAGGAGACGCGCGACGAAGCGCGGGAGCTGGAGCCGGAGGAGAGGCTCGTGCTCGTCTGCCTCGCGCAGCGCTACCTGCGCCTCGAGCCGTATCCACAGCCGCTGGCGTGGGCTCAAGTCGCCTTCGAGCTGGGCGAGTTGCAGCCGGAGAGGCAGTGGAGCCCGAAGCGCGCCGCCCACATCGTGGCCAAGGTGCGCAAACGCCTCAGCAAGGAGTACGGCGTCCCTGGACTCCTGGAGGAAGAGGTCCCCCAGCCGGTCGGGAACACGCTGAACCACAACCTCATCACCGACCTGCTGATCACCGCGACGCTGGTGAGGTCGGACCTGCGCCTGCTCGGCGAGTGACGTCCTTCCTGGTGGAACCCGTCAGAATCCTGGAGTTTCGATGTACCGTCCCTCGGTATCCGTAGGCGTCCTCGCCCTCGTGCTGCTCGTGGCCGGCTGCGGTTCCGCGTCGGACAGCGGCGAGGGCGGCGAACCGCCGAAGACACCCACCACCTCGGCACCACCGTCGACCCCACCGCCCTCCACCGCATCCTCGTCGACCGCACCGCCCCCCACCGCATCCCCGTCGACCGCACAGCCCTCCACCGCACCCCCGTCGCCCCCGCCGACCGCCGCCGACGGCACCCGGTACTCGGCGTGCGGAGACGGCACCTGCGAAGTCCGCGTGACCACCGACGCCAACGTGCCGGTGCCGGATCGGTTCGGCCTCGGCCCGATCATGGTCTCGTCGATCAAGGACGGGACGGTCATCCTGTTCGCACCGCTCACCCAGTCGGAGTTCTCCTCCGACGGCGGCTGCCATGCGACCTTCACCGGACCGGGGGCGGACTCCTCCGCATACGCCCTGCTGACCTGCGACAGCGGTGCCAAGGCCGCGGTCAACCAGATGGGCCTTCAGGTCGTCGACGTCAGCGACGGGGCCGCCATCATCCGCATCCGCCCCGCGACCTGACCGCCGCCCCGGACCCCGGCCTCGGCCCCGGCCTCAGTCCTTGGCCCGCGTACCCACCGCGTCCTCCACACCCCCGGCCGGCTCCGGCACCGCGGCCGCCGCGGCTCCGTCGTCGCCGTCCGTGTTGATGCGCTCGACGATCGCGAGCCGCTCCGGGGTGTCCTCCGGCTTGAGGTAGCCGATGAGGATGTACAGGACCAGCGAGACCGCCAGCGGGATGGAGACCTGGTACTGGAGCGGCACCCCGCCCTCGATCTGCCAGCTGATCGGGTAGTTGACCAGCCAGAAGGCGAGCAGACCCATCGACCAGCTGGTGAGCGCGGCCGTGGGTCCGGAGCGGCGGAACGGCCGCAGCAGGCCCAGCATCATCGGGATCGCCATCGGACCCATCAGACCGGCGACCCACTTGATGACCACCGTGATGATGTCCTTGAAGGTGGGGGAGTTGACCTGCGTGGCTGCCGCCATGGACAGGCCGAGGAAGACGACGGTCGTGATCCGGGCGACCCGCAGCCCCTGCCCCTCGCTCCAGCTCCGCGCCCGGCGCCAGATCACCGGCGCGCAGTCCCGGGTGAACACGGCGGCGATGGCGTTGGCGTCGGAGGAGCACATGGCCATGGTGTGCGAGAAGAAGCCGACGATCACGAGGCCCAACAGGCCGTGCGGGAGAAGCTGTTCGGTCATCAGGCCGTACGAGTCCGAACCGTCCGTCTTCTGCGATTCGACCAGCAGGGGTGACATCCACATCGGGAAGAACAGCACCACGGGCCAGACCAGCCACAGGATCGCCGACAGCCGCGCCGAGCGCTCGGCCTCGTACGGAGTGGCCGTGGCCATGTAGCGCTGGGCCTGGTTGAGCATGCCGCCGTTGTACTCGAAGAGCTTGATGAAGAGGAAGGCGAGGAGGAACACGGTCCCGTACGGGCCGACCAGCGGCTCACCGTGGCCCTGCAGCTCCGGCTCGTCCCAGGCACCGAGGAAGCCGATGCCCCGGTCATTCAACTCCATGAGCACGGCGATGAACATCGCGATGCCGGCGAGGAACTGGATGACGAACTGGCCGAGTTCGGTGAGCGCGTCGGCCCACAGGCCGCCGATGGTGCAGTAGACGGCGGTGATGCCACCGGTGATCAGGATGCCCTGGTTCAGGGACACGCCCGTGAACACCGACAACAGGGTCGCGATGGCGGCCCACTTCGCGCCGACGTCCACGATCTTCAGCAGCATGCCGGACCAGGCCAGCGCCTGCTGGGTCTTCAGGTCGTAACGGTTCTTCAGGTACTCCAGCGGGGAAGCCACATGGAGCCGTGAGCGCAGCCGGTTGATGCGCGGCGCGAACAGCTTCGAGCCGATGGCGATGCCGAGCGCGATGGGGAAGGACCAGGTGACGAAGGACGTGACGCCGTAGGTGTAGGCGATGCCCGCGTACCCGGTGAACATCACCGCGCTGTATCCGGACATGTGATGCGAGATCCCGGACAGCCACCACGGCATCTTGCCGCCCGCGGTGAAGAAGTCGCTGACGTTGTCCACCCGCTTGTGCGACCAGACGCCGATCGCCACCATCACGCCGAAGTAGCCGATGAGCACGGCCCAGTCGAGACCGTTCATGTGCGCCCTCCCAGGGTTCAGCCCGGCGCTCATCCTGGGCGCTGTCGCGTGAACACGACAAGTGAGCGTAAGGTCAAAGGGAGGTAAAAGTGTTCGTCATGAGGTTCTCGGTTCACCCATGTGAACTCATCGCATCAGCTCCCCCGCGTTGACCAGCAACGACTGCCCCGTGAGAGAACGTGCCCTGTCCGACGCCAGGAACACCACCGCGTCGGCTACGTCGCTGTCCGTGGCGAGATCGGGCAGTGCCATCCGTCCGGTCAGCCGTTTCAGCACGTCGGCCTCGGGCACGCCCTCCGTCTGTGCCGTGAACCGGACGTACGCCCGCACCGGAGGCCCCCACATCCAGCCCGGCAGCACGGTGTTCACCCGGATCCGGTGCGGGCCCAACTCCCGGGCCAGCGAGTACATCGCACTCGTCAGCGCCCCCTTCGACGCCGCGTACGCCGCCTGCCGCACCTGCGAAGGGGCGGCGACGGAGGACTGTGTCCCGATGAAGACGACCGAGCCCCCGCGCTCCTTGAGGGCCGGCAGACAGGCCCGTGTCATCCGCAGCGACCCCAGCAGGTTCACGTCGATCACCGACTGCCACGTGGTGAAGTCCGCGTCCTCCAGGCCGCCGAAGTAGCTGTCCCAGGCGGCCACATGGACGACCGCGTCGATCCGGCAGAACCGCTCCCGCGCGAGCGCCGTCAGCGCCTCGCACTGCGCCTCGTCGGTGATGTCGGTCGCCCGGTACGCCGTCCGGGCCCCGGCCGGATCGATCTCGGCCGCGCACTTGGCGAGGTTGGCCTCCGTGCGCGCCCCGAGGACCGCGTTCCCGCCGTCGCGCACCACCGTGGCGGCGACCTGGTGACCGAGCCCGGCGCCCACACCCGACACGACGACGGTCTTGCCCGCGAGCAGTGACATTCCGCTGCCTCCCGACTCTGGACGCAATATCTGACGGCCCGTCAGAGTATGGGTGACGGCAGGAAAGGGGAACCACATGAGCGAGGACACCCACAGCGAGACGTACGCCGAACTGGCCGCCGTCGGCCCGTACGGGGTCCACCCCGGCCACGCCCTGATCACCATGGTCGAACCGCACCCTGGCCACGAGTACGCCTACAACCGCTGGTACGAGGACGACCACTACTACGCGGGCGCGATGGCGATGCCCTGGATGTACGCGGGCCGGCGCTGGGTGGCGACCAGGGATCTCCAGCTCCTGCGCTACCCCGAGAAGTCGGCGATAGCCCAGCCGGTCACCGCGGGCTGCTACATCTCCACGTACTGGATCACCGACGGCCGTTACGACGACCACATGCGCTGGACGGTCGCCATCAACCGGCGCCTCAACCGCGACGCCCGCGTCTACCAGGACCGCACCCATGTCTTCACGGCGTTCCAGGACCACGAGGCGACGGTGTACCGCGACGGCGCGGCGGGCCCCCGCGACTTCCACGCCCTGGACCACCCCTACACGGGCCTGGTGGTCGAGGTCATCGACGCCGACTCCGCGGAGCAGCGCGCCGAGTTGCTGGAGTGGCTGCGCGCCCGCCATCTCCCCAGGCGCCTGGCGGGCTCCCCGGCCGCCATGGCGACCGTCTTCCGGCCCACGCCCCTCCCGCTCGACCGCATGTCGTACGTCAAGCAGGTCGAGGGCACGGACACGCGCCTGACCCTGCTGTGGTTCCTGGAGGCGGACCCGAGGGAGTGCTGGGAGGGGCACTTCGCCGATCTGGACACGGCGGTGGGAGAGGCGGGGCTGGGGCGGGTGGAGCTGGTGGCGCCGTTCGTGCCGACGGTGCCGGGTACGGACCGGTACGTCGCCGAGTTGCGCTGAGCCAGCCGGGCGCGGGCACAGCCGAGCCCCCTCGGCAAGGACGGCGGGCTGGTCGAGAGGGCTCTACCTGTGGTGCTTGTGCAGTTGTTGATCGTGAGGTCGGTTTGCGGGTGAGGATCAGACAGACCCGCCCCTTACGCTTTCACCGACGCCACGAACGTGTTCCACGCGTCAGCGGGGAATGCCAGGATCGGGCCCTCGGGAACCTTGGAGTCCCGCACCGCCATGGCCGCCGTGACCGGTGACTTGACCTCGACGCACGCGCCGTTTCCTGTGGAGTACGAGGACTTGGTCCACGTGTCCGTGGAACCCTGACGAATTGCCATGTTTGCTCCGAATTGCCAGATGTTGAGTTGCTGTCATCGCCCCGCGCGTCCCGACGAACCGGATCCGTGGGGCGATTCACGCCAACGTTGTTGCTGGGTGGCGTGATCGACGCTACTCGCCAACATCGGCTGACGAAGCGACTATTCACTCGGGTGGGTGGCATATTCCAGTGGAGTCTTCCATCCCGGCCTGGGGAAGGTGTACCGTACGGCGGTTTTCCGGCCGGGGCGGGCGCTCAGCGCGCGTACTCCTTCGCGATGTCCGCGATGAACTGGCGTGACTGCTCCACGTTCAGGGCCTGCGCCCGCAGGTGCTCGTACATGACGCTGTACTTCTGGACGTCGTTGGCCTTCTCCAGGTACAGATCGCTGGTGACGCCCTCGATGTAGACGACGCTGGAGTCGGCCGCGTCCGGGAACTCCAGGATCGCGTACTGCCCGTTGAGGCCCGGATGCGCGCCCATCTCGAAGGGGATGACCTGCACGGTGACGTGCGGCTGCTGGGACTGCTCGACGAGCTGCTCCAACTGGTCGCGCATCAGGGACTTGTTGCCGACGACGCGGCGCAGGGCGGCCTCGTCCAGCACGGTCCACAGCCGGAGCGGGTTCTCCTCGGTGGAGATTCGTTCCTGTCGGCGCATCCGCACCTGGACCCGCTTCTCGATCTCGGCGGACGCGGTCTCCGGCAACGCCCCGGCGATGAGCGCCTCCGCGTACTGCTTCGTCTGCAACAGCCCGGGGACGACCTGCGGGTCGTACACCCTGAGGCTCGCCGCATCCGTCTCCAGCCCGATGTAGACGCTGTACGGGATGTCGCCGAAGGAATGCCACCACCCCTGCTGCCGCGAGTCCTTGGCCATCTGCATCAGGGAGTCGACGATCCGGTGGTCCTCCACCTCGTAGACCCCGCACAGATCGCGGACGTCGCGCTGGCTGATACTGCGCCGTCCGTTCTCCAGCTGGCTGATCTTCGACTGCGACACCAGCAGCCGCTCGGCCACCTCTTCGGCCGTCATGCCCTTGAGTTCGCGGAGCCGGCGCAGCTCCTGGCCCAGCCGGCGTCGCCGGACGGTGGGATTGACATTGGACGCCACGGGACGTGCACCTCCGGCTGCCTGCCTGCGATTGCCACTTTGTGTATCTGCTGTTGAGCAGACTGCCACCAAGGTGCTTTCTACCGCTGGGAAACGGTGGATATGCGCTGGATACACGCCAGTTCGGGAAGACCCCCGGCACATGCGGCCGCGCGGGGCGGCGGGACCGGTGTCGTCGTCCGGACGACGGTCCCGCCACCCCGCGCGGACCAGCGGCTCCCGTACCGGTCTCGGGGACTGCGGTGCGGCGCTGGGTGTGCGGGACGAGCGTGTGGTGCGTGGTCGAGCAAACGGCAGACGGCAAACCGCCGAGGTGGTGCGGGTCGTGGTACTGCGGCTCAGTGCGCCACGACGCGCGCCATGGATCCGCGGCGCGGCTGCACCGGAACCCCACGTGCGGGTTCCGCTGCGGCCCTGCCACCGGGTGCGGCCTGCCGGCCGGCCGGGGCCGGGCTGCGGCGTGGCTGGGCCGCCACGCCGTTCTGGACGTCCATCACGGCGTGCGCCACGAGACCGCCCATGGGGTCGTGCCTGATCAGATCCCGCAACCGGGAGCGAGAGGACCGCCCCTCGTTCCCCGGATACAGGTGCTTGCCGAGGCCGACCGCGTGTGCCAGGGCGGCGAGCGCCGCGGTCCGCGGGTCCGGCGGTACGCCGGTGCGGATCGCGGAATCCAGCCGGGCCCTGATCTCCCGGCTGATGGCGTTGTCCGTCGCCTGGTAACGAGTCGTCGGCAGCACTCCGCACATCTGACCCGCCACGGCATGCACCATGCCGCACCGCTCCAGATGTGAGAGGTAGGTCTGGCGCAACCCCAGCCGGGGCCCGCCGATCCAGTGGACGGCACGCACGGGAGCGCCACGCCTTCGCAGCAACTCCAATGCGCAGTCCAGTGTCGGATCTCCAGTCGGCCGTGGGGCTACCACGGCGATACGATCCCCGTCTGGGGCTATCCGTCCGGCCAGCGCCAGCTCCACTAGCTGTGCTCCGGCCAGACCGAGGTCGAGCGACTGCGGCTGTGCGGTGGTTCCCGTGGCCGGGTCCAACGCCAGCAGCAGAAGCTCCTCCGGAAGTGTTCTGCGGCTCCTGCCCATCCATGCCTCCCCGCGTGGATGAAAGACAGGGTGACCCCTCTCACATTGGTCTGTCGAGGGTGCGTGACCGGTTCGTGAGGGAACCGGTAGGTATGTCGTTCTCGTCTACCGCACCAGCAGAGGGCCGCGCACAGGACACTGGTACACGGTTCGGACAGCGGCACGGGGGGTCGCACGGGCGCCGTGTCCGGGCGACGGCTCACGGTTCGGCAGCCGCACGCATGGCGTGCGTGGCACATGGAGGAGGCATCGGTGGCGGGCGAGTCCCCCGACAGGTCGAAGCAGCGCGAGTCGTCGGCAGAACCGACGTCGGGGAGCACGGGTCCGGTTCCCGAGTCCGCCCCCGAACCCGCGACCCCGTCCAACCCCGACGCGCCGGAGAGGCGCGACCCCCGACTGGCGATGACCCGCGACACCCCGGCACAGCGGAAGCCGACGGCAGCCGCGTCACGGGGCGGCGTGGACACAGCGACGAGGGTCCTGTCCCGACGCGAACTGGACGCCGTACGAGCACAGCTGGCGAAGACCGAGGGTGCCGGGGCGGAGGGCCCGGGGTCCGAGGGCCCGGGGTCCGAGGGCGCCGATGCGGTGCGCGAGGCGGCGGAGGGTTCCGACGCGGTGTCCGGGGTGGCGGCTGAGGGCTCCGAGGGCTCGGACGAAGGGGCCGAGGACGCCAAGGGTGCTGACGCTGTGACTACGGATTCTGCCCGGGCGGTGGCCGACGACTCCGAGGACGCGGACGGGGTGGCCTCAGATGCCCAAGGTGGGGTCGACGAGAGCCCCGAGAGCTCCGAAGACTCGAGCGCGGTGGCCGGGGATGCCGCGGACGCCATTGCGGCGGCCGGGGACGCCGGGAGTGCGGAGGCTGAGGGTGAGGGCTCGCAGGGCGCCGAGTCTGCAGCGTCAGGTGACGATCGACTGAGGGCGGCTGTGGCGGCTTGGGTCGCCTCGACGGACGCGGAGGGCGGCAAGGAGACACCGGGCGCGGACGAGGGTGCCGAGGCTGCCGAGGCGGAGGGCGCCGACCCCGACGACCAGGAGTCCGCTGCGGCGGCTTCCGACGCCGGTGCCGGGGAGGACGTGGACGGCAAGGCTCCCAAGACCGACAGCTCGGCGGAGACCCAGGCCGAGCTCGAAGCCGACGAGGCGGAAGACACCGCCGCCGACACAGACGACACGGCTGCATCCGTCACTGACTCCGACGACACCCCGGCAGCCGCCGACGGCGAGGACGCCCCGCAGGGGTCACCCGCACCCGACGACGCGCGCGCCGCCGAACCCCACGACGACACCCCGGCAGCCGCCGACGGCGAGGACGCCCCGCAGGGGCCACCCGCACCCGACGACGAAAGCGGCACGGGTGGTGCGGGTGGGAACACATCGGGCGAAGGCGAAGCCGAGGCCGCTGTCGATCAGCCGACCACCGTCTTCAAGGCCGCACGCCCCACCAAGCCCTCCGTGGACCACCCCACCACCACGCTGAAGGCCCCCAAGCCCGAAGCCGAAACCCCCTCCGAACGCACCAGCAAGTTCGTCGCACTCAAGCCCGACATCACGCAGCACACCCCCAAGACCCCCGACACCCCCAAGC
>NZ_JOFS01000041.1 GCF_000719285.1 Streptomyces bicolor
GGTCTGGGGCTGGGTCGGGGGCTGTGCGGGGCGCTGCGGTGGGGTTGGTGCGGGGCTCGGGGCTGGGCTCAGCGACGGTGGGGGATTGTGCGCGGGCATCGGCGGAGAGGCCGGGGCAGGGATCCGTGTGCGGTCTTGCCCGGGGTTCTGCGCGGGGCTCTCCGAGGGGTGCTGCGGCAGAAACCCTGCGGGGAGCCGCGCCGGGAGCCGTGGGGGACCTTGCGCGGGTTGGTGCGGGGGAACCTCTGCGGGGAGCGGCGCGGATTGCTGTGGGAGGACCTGCACTGGACTCTGCCCGGGGGCGCCGGCGGCCGGGCTCTCCGAGGGACACTGCGGCTGAACTTCCGCGGGGACCCGCCCCGGGTTCTGCACGGGCTGCGGTTCGTACGGCCGAATCTGTGCCGGAGCTGGCGCCGCGCTCTGTGCCGGAGCCTGCGTCGGGCTCAAAGCGGGCCGCTGCGGCATGACCTGCGTCGGCGGAGCCGCCGGTACGGGGCCGGCCGTCAGCCTCTGCGGCACGGGATGTGCCGGCGCCTGCGCCTGCGCCTGCGCCTGCGCCTGCCCTGGTACCTGTGCCGGTGCATGCCCTGGAACCGGTGCCGGTGCCGGAAGCCGTGTGAGGTCCCGGGAGGGGAACTGCGTCGGGCCGTGGGCCGTCAGCACGATGTCGGTGCCGACGCCGCCGTCGGGGGAGATGCGGGTCAGTGCCTGCTGGTGGAGCTGGTCGAGGGGTGGGCGGTGGCCGCTGCGCAGGATGGTCGCGATGGCCTTCATGTACGTCGGCACCGCCACCGTACGGCGGCTCGGCGGCGGGGCGATGCGGCCGTGGACCGCGTTGTTGCGGCCCGAGTCGAGGGGGTTCGCGCGCAGCCATTCCCAGGTCTCCGCGTCGGCGTGCAGGTCGAGGACGAGGGACGTCGAACCGGGCGCGCGCAGGCGCAGTTCCTCGCGGATCCAGTGCCAGGGGAACCCGGTGTAGCGGACCGTCGCGGGGGTGGTGCGGGCCAGCGCGAGGTGGGGCAGGTGCTGGCGGCGGTCCAGTTGCAGCTGCCCGGTGACGAACACGGTGAGCGGGGTGTGCGCGGCCGCCGCGGCTCGCAGCCGGGTCAGGACGGCCTGCGGCTCCAGGGGGTCGGCGAGTTCCACGACGTTCGCCGTGTCCGTGCCGGACAGCACCGCGGGCGGTACGGCGGCGAGGACGGGGAGCACGGAGGCGGCGTCCACCAGACAGCCCTTGCCCGCGGGTGCGGCGGCCAGCAGCAGCACGGTTCCGGGCATCGGTCCCTCCCCATCCCCCGTCGATCACGTACGGCAGCACGGTAACCGCTGCGGCTGGAAAGCGGGTTCTCAGGACCGTTTACGCCCGATTCCATCCCCATTTCCCACCCCATTCCCCACACCGGCCCTCCTCCGCACCGCGAACACCGTCGTGTCGTCGGCCAGATGCCCCCCGCAGTGCTGCAGGGTGCGTTCCCGGACGAAGTCGACCAGGCGTGCGGGACGTGCGACACCGGGGTCGGCGGCGACGGCCGCGGCGACATCGGCGGCGAGCGGATAGAAAGCGCCCTCGCCATCCCTGGCCTCGGTCACGCCGTCCGTCGTCAGCAGCAGCGTCTCGCCGGGCGCGAGCGGCACGTGGAGCAGGGGCGGCGGACCTTCGGCGGGGGCGAGTTCGCCGTAGCCGAGGGGAAGGCCGTGGCCGGGCGGCAGGGGCCGTACGCCGTCGGGGCCGACGACCAGCGGGGCGTCGTGGCCGAGCACCACGGCGTCCAGCGCGCCCGGCTGCTCCTCGGGGAAGCCGAGCAGCACGGCGGTGGCGAACCGGTCGCCCTCCTCCCTGCCGAGCGCCGCGCGCATGAGGATGTGCCGCTGCATACGCAGCTCCAGGCATACGGCGACCGTCGTCAGGTCCGCCTCGTGATAGGCGGCCTCGCGGAACGTGCCGAGCAGCGCGGCCGCCGCCTCCACCGCGCCGAGCCCCTTGCCCTGGACGTCGCCGAGGATGACGCGGGTGCCGTGCAGGCCGATCTGGATGTCGTAGAAGTCGCCGCCGACCCTGGCCTCGCTGTCGGCGGAGAGGTAGACGGCCGCGTGGTCGAGGCCGCCCCAGCCCGGGGGCAGCGGGCGCAGCACGGTGCGGCGGATGGTCTCGGCGACGTCCTGGATGTGCAGCATGCGCCGCTCGCCGCGCACCCGGACCACGCAGGCCAGCGTGGCGAGGACGCCGCCGATGCCGGCGAGGACTAGGTCGGGCAGGCCGGCCTCGTACTCGTACGGCAGGACGGCGTCCGCGGCGAGATACGTGAGGGGGGCCAGCACCGCGTACACGGCCGTCCCCCACACCCCGCAGATCGCGGCGGCGATACCGGGCACCAGCACGATCCAGGACAGGATCCGGAAGTTGCTGCTGGTCCTGAAGTCGACCAGCACGATGCCGACGAGCAGCAGCAGCGGCGGCACCCAGGCGACACTCCGGCCGCGCACGCGCAGCAGCGTTCCGCCCTGCGGGCCGGCTGAACCGTCGCTTACGGCCCTCATGAGCCTCAGCGAAGCACGCCGTGGGTTCGGCCGCATCCGGGTGCCCGGGGTTGCGGCGACCGTCCCTGGGGGCTGCGGGCGGGTCGACGGGCTGAGAAGACCGTGACCGGCGCTGAAGACTGACCGCCGACTTGCCACCCGGTCCCCTCAGGTGTGCCCTTGATTGCGGGGGCGACGAGTGAGAGGAGTGCTCTCATGGCTCATGCGGCACCCGCGTCCGGTGGAGGGACGTCAAGGGCGGTGGGGACCGGGGCGAGTGGTCTGCCCGATGTGTTCAGTGCGCGGACGCACCGCATCGCGAGCGTCGCAGTGCCGGTGGTCCTCGGGCTGATCTACGGCTACTGGGCCGCGGCGAACCGGCGCTCCGGCGGCGAGATCACCGGCTGGAACCTGCTCTTCGGCTTCGTGACCTCGATCGCGTTCATGGTGCTCTACGTCGCCGTACGCGCCCTCGCGTCCCGCGTGCGGCGCGAGTTGCACGCGATCCTGTGGGCCGCCTTCATCGGCAGTGCGTTCGGGTTCCTGTACAACCAGAGCGACAACACCGTGCTGAAGTCCACGGCCATAGGGGTCACGGTCGGCGCGGTCTGCTTCGTCGTGCTGTTCTACCGCTACTACACGCACGAGGACGCCGAGGGCCACCGCATCCGGTGACGGACGCACGGATCGGCCCCGGTCACAACTGGCGCCGGGGCCGACCCGTTCCCCTTCATCTCCCCTTCATCCACCCACGGTCACGTCACCGCACAGTCACGCTCCAGTTCCACGACCCGGAAACCGTCACGCTCCACTCCTCGTCGTTCGATCCACTCCCCACATCCATGAGACACCCGTTCGGGTGAACGCTCCACCGGAGAGCGGATCCGTGCGGCCGTATGCACGCACAGTGCTGGCGCCCCCGCCCCCGTGACCCTTGCCTGAGAAGGTGCCCACCCGTCTGCGGAACGCCCTGTCGGCAGCGCTGATCGCCCTGTCGTGCCTCCTCGTGCCGTTCGGCGCGCTGGCGGCCTGGGTGACGTACGGGCTCGCCGACACCGGCCGGTACGTCACCGCGATGGCGCCGCTCGCCGCGGATCCGGCCGTGCAGGGTGCGGTGGCGGACACCGTCGGGGCGGGGATCGTGCAGGAGGTCGTCCCCCGGCTCGACCACGAGCTCGGCGCGCGCGACGAATACGGCGCCGTGCGCCCCTTCGTGTACGACGCGGTGCGCTCGTTCACCCGGACCGAGGCCTTCCGCACGGCGTGGGATGCGGGCAACAGGGCGGTCCACGACGCCGTGCTGAGTGCCCTTCAGGACGGTCGCCAGGGCGCGGTCACCGTCGACCTCGCCCCGGTCACCGCCCAGATCAAACGCCAACTCGCACGGGAACACGTGCCGTTCGCACACAACATCCCGGTCGAGCACACCGCGGTCCCGGTGCTCCCGGCGCACGAGCTGGACCGGCTCAGGAAGGGGTACCACGTGCTCGAAATCGCCGGTTTCTGGCTGCCCGTCTCGGCCGCCGTCCTCGCCGCGACCGGCATCGCCGTCGCCGCCTGCCGCCGTCGCGCCATCACGGCGACCGCGCTGGGCACGGCTCTCGGCGGCGCGTTCCTGCTGCTCGCGGTGGTCCTCGGCCGTCGGCTCACGCTGGCCGACCTGCCCGAGGCGGCCCACCGACCGGCCGCGGGCGCGGTCTACGACGCCCTGACGGCGACCCTGCGCACGGTGTCCTGGCTGCTCATCGCCCTCGGCCTGACGGCAGCCCTCGTCTGCCGGCTCACCGAGCTGCTCGCGCGACGCCGGCGAGCGTCCGCAGTGCCCGCCGCAGATCCGGCTCCGGGGCCGACGCGAGCCCGAGTCTGACCGCGTCCGGGGTGCGGTTCGGGTCGACGGCGAAGGCGGGGCCGGGGGTGATGGCGATGCCGTGCGCTGCCGCGGCGGCCGTGAAGGTGTCCGCGCGCCACGGCGCCGGCAGCTCCCACCAGGCGAAACAGGCGCGCGGATCGGACCGTACGGCGAACCCGCGCAGCTCCTCGCCGAGGATCCGCTGCCGGTGCGCCGCGTCCGCCCGCTTGGCCGCGACCAGCCGCTCCACCGTGCCGTCCGCGATCCACCGCACGGCCGCCTCCACCGCGAACCGCCCCGCACTCCACCCACCGGACCGCACCGCCGCCGCCACCGCCTCGACCCGCGCCTCGGGCACGACGGCGAAACCGACGGTGAGCCCGGGGGCGACGCGCTTGGAGAGGCTGTCGACGACATGGGTGAGGCCGGGCGCGTGGGCGGCGAAGGGGTCGTCGGCCGCTTCGCCCGTGCCACCCATGAGGAAGGACCAGATGCGGTCCTCGACCACGGGGATGTTCAAGTCGATGGCCAGACGGGCGAGTTGGCGTCGGCGCTCGGGGCTCGTCGTCGCCGACGTCGGGTTGTGCAGGGTCGGCTGCAGGTACAGCGCGGCCAGCGGCGCCGTGCGGTGGGCGGCGGCGACGGACTCCGGGCGTGGGCCCTCCTCGTCCATGGCCAGCGGCACCAGGGTGATGCCGAGCCGGGCGGCGATCTCCTTGACCACGGGGTACGTAAGCGCCTCGGCGCCGACCCGGCCGCCCGGCCGGACGAGGGAGGCGAGGGCGGCGGCGATGGCCTGGCGGCCGTTGCCGGTGAACAGGACCTGGGCGGGGGCGGGGCGCCAGCCGGGGGTGGCGAGAAGCGCGGCGGCCGCCTCCCGGGCCGCGATCGTGCCGGTGGCGGCGGCCGGACGCAGGGCCTCGGCCAGCACGTCGGGGCGCAGAAGCGGCGCGAAGGTGGTGGCGAGCAGCTCCGACTGGCCGGGCACGGAAGGGTAGTTGAGCTCCAGATTCACCGGCGCCGCGGTCGCCGCCTCGACGAGCGCCCGCCCGGACCCGGCCGGAGCGGCGGCCCGCACGAACGTCCCACGGCCGACCTCGCCGACGACCAGCCCTCGCCGTACGAGTTCTGCGTACACCCGCCCCGCCGTCGACCCGGCGATTCCGCGCCGCCGCGCGAACGCCCGCTGCGGCGGCAGCCGTTCGCCGGGCTTGAGCCGGCCGGCCGTGATGTCGTCGGCTATGCGGTCGGCGAGGTGCCGGTAGTCGTTCACGTGCGCTCCCCCTGACATTGCACCGAGCTGACATTGCACCGAGAGCAAAGATCTTATTGCACCGAGGAGTTGAGCCGATCTAGGGTCGTTCACATGAGCCCCTTCCTCGCATACGAGGACAAAGGCGACGCCGGCGTCGACACGCCGTCGACTCCCCTCGTCCTCGTCCACGGCCACCCCTTCGACCGCACGATGTGGACCCCGCAGCTCGAGGCGTTCTCCGCCACCCGCCGCGTGATCGCCCCCGACCTGCGCGGCTACGGCGCCTCCCCGGTCGTCCCCGGCATCACGCTTCTCTCGGACTTCGCCCGGGACCTCGAGTCCCTGCTGGACGACCTGAAGGTGGAGACCTTCGTGCTGGCGGGCCTGTCGATGGGCGGCCAGATCGTCATGGAGTGCTACGCCCGCTTCCCCGGCCGCATCCGAGGCCTGGTCCTCGCGGACACCTTCCCGGCGGCGGAGACGCCGGAGGGCAAGCGGGCGCGGGGCGCCATGGCGGACCGGCTGCTGCGTGAGGGCATGCGCGGATACGCCGACGAGGTACTGGAGAAGATGGTCGCGCCGTACGCGAACGCCCAGGTCAAGGCCCACGTCCACCGCATGATGACGGCGACTTCACCCGAGGGCGCCGCGGCGGCCCTGCGCGGCCGCGCCGAACGCCCCGACTACCGCGCCCTGCTGACCCGCGTCACGGTCCCCACCCTGGTCGTCGTAGGCGCGGACGACGCCTACACCCCCGTCGCCGACGCGGAGTCGATGCACACCGCGCTCCCGGACTCGACACTGCGGGTGATCGACGGGGCGGCCCATATGCCGAACCTGGAGCGGCCGGGGGAGTTCAACGAGGCGTTGGGGGCGCTTCTGGCGCGGGTCGACGGGTGAGCCGTAATCCGGGCAACGGTTGACTCGTTGCTCCGCCGCCTCCTATGAACCGCTCACAGCCATGTTCATGACGGCCACGAGCAACACGCAAGTGATCGCCACCCCCTGCATGGCCGTCGCCCAGCCGGGCATCGGTTCGCCCTTCCTGGACGCCGACTGCCTGGCGGTGACGGCGATCACCAGCCCGACGACGGCGATGGGGGCGAGGAGCAGGGTCAGCCAATCGACCTGTACACGCGTCATCCCGGATCTCCTTGCTTCCGCTCGATGACCGGCGCCCCATCATCGACGCGTACCGCCGGGACCCCTCCCGACCGGCCGCCACGCAACCTTCGCCCCACGGTCCCCGTCTTTGAGGGAGGATTCGGGCATCCCACCCGCGAGCGGAAGGCCGGGCCTTGGAGACTGCGGCTGCCGAGTGGACGGCCTTCCCGGACGGCGTGCCGGAACGACGGCGTGGGCGGCGGCTCGGCACCTGGTCGGCCGCCCTGCTGTTCCTCGGCGTCAGCGCGGTCGTCGGCTGTCGCGTCGCCGACACCGACGGCATCACCCCCGTCCCGCAGTTCCTCGCCTTCCTGCCGTGGCTGCTGGTGCCCACCGGCTTCGGGCTGCTGCTCGCGCTGTTCTCCCGCTGGTGGGCCGGCGTCGTGTGGGCCGTCGCGCTGCTCGGGCTGCTGGCGTGGTTCATCGAGCCGTACGGGAAGAGCAGTGAGCCGGGCGGGCCGCCGCTCGCCTCGTTCCGGGTGCTGACCTCGAACGTCGAGTTCGGGCACGCGACCGACGCCCTGGTCGCCGCCGTCCGTCGCGAGAAGCCGGACATCGTGTTCGTCCAGGAATGCGAGTACACCTGCGACGCCACACTCAGGCAGGCCCTCGGCACCGACTATCCGCACCGGGCTGCCCAGGTGGCCGCAGGATCGGCGGGCTCCGTCGTGCTCAGCCGGTTCCCGCTCACGTCCGCCGAGGGCGTCCCCAGCACCATGGCGATGCCCGGCGCCGTCGCCGACGTGCACGGGCACGCCGTACGGCTGCAGCTCGCGCACCCCATGCCGCCGCTGCCCGGCGGGACCGACCTGTGGCGCCGCGAACTGGGCGAGCTGCGCGACTTCGCCGCCAAGGAGGACAGCACCCCCCTGATCCTCGCCGGCGACTTCAACGCCTCCCAGGACCACGCCGCCTTCCGCCGCATCCTCGACACCGGGTTGCGCGACGCCACCCGGCTCACCGGCGACGACCGCACACCCAGCTGGCCCGCGCGCACCGCCCCGACGTTCGGCGTGCAGATCGACCACGTGCTGCTCTCCGCCGACATCTCCGCCCGCACGGCCCGCTTCCTCGACCTGCCCGGCACGGACCACCGCGCGCTGCTCACCGAAGTCACACTTCACCGGCGCCGATAGGCCGAACACGGGTGCTCATAATGGGGCGCATGCCCCGCGAGTTCCCCATCGGCCTCACACCTCCCGACTGGCTGGTGCGGAACCTCCGGGCCCAGCCGGCCCCGGTCAGCCGGTCGGCCGTGGTCCGCGCCGCGATCGCGATCCCCCTGCCCCTGGCCCTCGGGCTCGCCACCGGCCGGCCCGACTACGGCGCCCTCGCCGCGATGGGCGCCCTCAACGGCGTCATCAGCGACACGGCCGCCGCCTACCGCGTCCGCATCCCCACCATCGCGATCCCCCAGCTGTTCGGCGCCGTCGGCATCACCCTCGGCTCCCTCGTGCACGGCCACGGCTGGGCCGCCGTCGCCGCCGTCACCGGCGTCGCACTGGTCTCCGGGATGATCTCGACGATCGGCGCGGTCGCCTCCGTGTCGGGGCTGTTGCTGCTGCTGACCTGCGTGGTCGGGGCGGGGCTGCCGCTGCCGGGCGCGTGGTGGCACGCGCCGCTGCTGATGTCCGGCGGCGGCCTGCTCGTCCTGGTCCTCGGACTGCTCGCCTGGCCGCTGCGGATGGGCGTGCCGGAGCGGAGCGCGGTCGCGGACACCTACCGGGCGGTCGGTGAGCTGCTGAGGGCCGTCGGCGGCACCAGCCGGGCGTACGACGACGCCCGGCACGCCGTCACCCAGTCCCTGAACCAGTCGTACGACACCGTCCTCGCCCACCGCGCCCGCCAGCACGGCCGAAGCCCCGAACTCACCCGCCTGCTCGCCCAGTTGAACGCCATCACTCCGGTGGTGGAGTCCGCCCCCGCCGCCCACCTCGGCGGCAGCCCCCTCCCACCCGAGGTTCCCGAGTCCGTACGGCACCTGGCCTCCGCCGTGGAAACCGGCTACACGGGCCCGATAGGTCTGAAGCTCCCCGCCCCCACCACCGAGGCCACCCGCGCCGTCGACCACGCCCTGCGCCACGCCGCCGAGGTCGTCACCACCCCGGACGTGGACCCCCGAGGCATCGACGACCGCCTCGGCCGACCGGCCGCCCTCGGCATCCGCGCCGCACGCGCCCTGCGCAACGTGACGCTCTCCGCCGCCTCCTGGCGCTACGGCCTGCGCCTCGCCCTGTGCATCGGCCTGGCCCAGACCCTGGTGTCGATCATCGCCGTCCCCCGCTCCTACTGGGTCGCCCTCACCATCACCTTCGTCCTCAAGCCCGACTTCGGCTCCGTCTTCTCCCGCGCCCTGCTGCGGGCCCTCGGCACGGTCGCCGGGCTGGTGATCGCGGCGGCGGTGCTCGCCCAGGTGCCGCGCGGCTGGGCGGACGTACCCACGTTGCTGCTGCTCGCACCGCTGATCCCGGCGTTCACCGCGCGCGGCTACGGCTACCAGACGGCCGCCATCACGCCGGTCATCCTGCTCCTGTCGGACGTCCTGAACCGCGAGGGCACCGACCTGCTGCTGCCCCGCCTCGTCGACTCCCTCCTCGGCTGCGCGATCGCCCTGGTCGCCGGATACCTCCTGTGGCCGGAAAGCTGGCACACCCGCGTCGGCGACCGTCTGGCCGACGCCGTCGACGACACGGCCCGCTACGTGGAGAGCGCCTTCGGCCCGGCAGCCGTCGACCCCCCGGCCCGCGCCCGCATGCGACGCGGGCTGTATCGCAACCTGTCCGCCATCCGCACGGAATTCCAACGGGCCCTGACCGAACCACCCCCGACCGGACGCCGGGCGGCGGCGTGGTGGCCGCTGGTCGTCGCGGTGGAACGGATCGTCGACGCGACGACGGCGGCAAGGGTACGGGTGAAACACGGGGCTCCCCCGCCCTCAGCGAACGAGGTCACCCAGGTCGCACGTCAACTACGGGAGTTGGCGCAAGGCGTACGCGAGGCCGACACCCCGTACCCGGTCCGCACAGACCTCACGGGCCCACCGGACAGCGTCCTGGAGCCCCTACGGCAAGAAGTGGCAGCGGCACGCGCAATCACGTCCCCGCACTGAGGCTCCTTAGGGGCGCGAGGAACTGCGCGATCAACCACCGACAACCCGCAGCCGCAGCCGCAGCCGCACAACGACACACACCACCCGAGCCATTGGCGAACCTGCCCCGCAACACCCCGGCGCGGCCGCCCTGTGCAGGAGGGCGACCGCGCCATGTGGGGGGTGGTTCCTGGTGACCGGCGCTGCCGGCGCGCGGCGTCGCTAGCGCGCGGCCTTGTGCAGCGCCTTGTCCATCGCGGCAGCGAACCCGTTGGCCCACAGCTGCTCGACCTTGGCCCGCTCGTTCGCGTCCGGAATGGCGTTCGTGCAGGACGGCCCGGGCCCGCCGCCCGACATCAGCTCACTGCACGGCCCCTCGTAGTGGTCCGGCAGCCCGAGAACGTGCCCCGTCTCGTGCGCCGTCACACGCGTGGAGTCGTACTCCTGGTTCTGCTGGTAGTCGAGGAAGATGTATCCGTTGCCGTGGCCGTCGGTCGAGGCGTACGAGCCGCGCGGGTCGTTGCCCTCCCGGTAGGTGAAGTCGGCGGTCGAGCCCTCCTGGAGCTTGACGTTGGACACCGAGCCGTTCCATATCTCGGTGCTGCGGGCTATCTGGGCGCTGAACGCGGGCGCGGCGGAGGCGTCGTAGACGACCGTGACGGCCGCCGCGCTCGGGTTCGCGGCGCGCTTCTCGGCGACGGACTTCAGGACCGCCTCGAAGAACGCCCGACTTGCGTCGGATTCGGCCGACTTGGCAACGTAGCCGGCATGGACGGGCGCCGCCGTGGCCGGAGCGGCCGTACCCAGGCCGAGTGCCGCGACACTGAGGCCGACCGCCACCGCCGTACGGGCGGAAACGGACATGGACAGGGACATACGCATTGATGACTCCTAGGTGGGGGGTGAGTCGTCAAGGCGAGTGTCGGCGCCTGTGAGGCGGCTGTGATGATGGCAACCGGTGATAGCCCGGTCCTATCAGGGCCCCAATTGGCAGGCATCAGGGCGGTTTTGTGCGGCTGGTGAAACCGGTGCCTCCGCTTTAGTCTCCGAGGGCATGGACCTCGAGGTCAGACACCTCCGCGCGCTGTGCGCCATAGCCGACACCGGCAGTCTGCACCGGGCCGCCCGCCAACTGGGCGTGGCTCAGCCGTCGTTGAGCACGCAACTGCGGCGGATCGAGCAGGAGCTCGGCGGCGCGCTGTTCCTGCGCGCGAGATCCGGCTGCCGCCCCACCCCGCTGGGCCGCCTGGTCCTCAGCCGCGCCCGCCCGCTGGTGGCCGATATGCGCTCCCTGGTCGCCGAGGCGAGGGCGGCCGCGGTGGGCGGCCCGGAGCTGCGGATCGGCTCGACGGCCAGCAAGGCCCTGGCGGGCTGGCTACGACGCCTGCGCGCGCACGGCCAGGACCCGACCCTCCATATGAACGTCTCCCCGAACGCCCTGCTGCGCATGGTCGCCGACGGCCAGCTCGACGTGGCCTTCGTGCACGAGGTGGAGGGCTGCCCCCTGCGCATCCCACCCGAACTCCGGCTACGCGTGTTGATGGACCGCGAGCCGCAGTTCGTGTCCCTGCCCGCCGACCATCCGGCCGCGGCGAAGCCGGTGGTCGCCCTGCCCGACCTGGCCGCCGACCGCTGGATGATCGACCCGACGGTCGACGGCGAATGGGACGCCGTGCAGCGGATGTTCCGGGCGGCCGGGGTCAACCCCCATGTCCTGCACGGCGACTACCACACGGCCGGCGCCCTGGTCGCCACCGGCGAGGTGGTCACCGTCTGCCAGCCGACCCACGCGTCCAGCGCGGACATGGCGGTACGGCGCCTGCACGGCGACCCCCTCGGCGTACGGCTGCTCCTCGCGGCCCGTACGGAGACGGACCTGGACGGCGTCTATCCCGCCCTGGAGGAGGCGTACTGGGAGGCGGCACGGCAGGCGCCGGCGTACCGGGAGTGGCTGGAACGCGACGGTGAGCGGCAGCCGCCGGTCCCAGCACTCCCGTAGAACCTCTACCGGTTCTCTCGGCTTCTCCTCGGCTCAGACGCCGATGTCGCAACCGTCCTTGCGCCAGACCGCCACGACCGCCGGGCGGTTGATCTTGCCGGCGCCGTCGGGCCAGGCGCTCAGCGGCTGCTCGGCCGTCGCGCCGTCGATCTCGCCCGGGTGCTGCACGGCGACGAGCACGCGGCGGTCCTGGATGACCGGGCCGCAGGTCTCCGCGCCCTTCGGCACCGTCAGGAACTGCTTGAGCTCACCGCGCCGCTCACCGCGCGTAGCGACGCCGAAGAGGCCGTCGTGCGAGCCGAGCTGGTTGCCGTCGGTGGAGATCCACAGGTTGCCGTACGAGTCGAAGGCGACGTTGTCCGGGCAGGAGATCGGGGAGACCTGGTCCTTCGGGAACCCGGCGAAGTAGGTGGCCGGGTCGGTCGGGTCACCCGCGACCAGGAACAGCGACCAGGCGAACTTCTTGCTGTCGGCGCAGTTCCAGCGCTCGGTCAGCTCCAGGACCTGGCCGTGCTTGTTGCTGTTGCGCGGGTTGGCCTCGTCGGCGGCGGCGAAGCCGGTCTTGCCCCGGTTGGAGTTGTTGGTGAGGGCGACGTACACCTTGCCGGTGTGCGGGTTCGGCTCGACGTCCTCGGGCCGGTCCATCTTCGTGGCGCCGACCTTGTCACCGGCGAGGCGGGTGAAGACGAAGACCTCCTCGGCCGTCATCCCCTCGACGTGCGACTCGGCGCCGTCGGCGGTGGCGGTGGCCAGCGGGATCCACTCACCGCTGCCGTCGAACTCGCCGTCGGACGGCAGCTTGCCGGTGCCGTCGATCTCGATGGCGGGCGAGTCACCGGTGAGCTTGGCGACGTAGAGCGTGCCCTCGTCGAGCAGCGAGAGGTTGTGCTCGCGCACGGCGCGGCTCGTCCCCTTCTTCATCCGCTTGCTGCCGACGAACTTGTAGAAGTAGTCGAAGCGCTCGTCGTCACCGGAGTAGACGACCGGGCGGCCGTCCTCGGTCAGCCGGACCGTGGCACCCTCGTGCTTGAAGCGGCCGACCGCGGTGTGCTTGCGCGGCTTGGAGGTGGGGTCGTACGGGTCGAGCTCGACGACGTACCCGAACCGGTGCGGCTCGTTCGGCTCCTGGGCGACATCGAAGCGCTTGTCGAAACGCTCCCACTTGCGCTCGCTGGCGCCGGTCCCGAGGCCGTACCGCTTGTCCGTCGCCCGGGTGGCGTTGGCGAAGTACTGGTTGAAGTTCTCCTCACCGTGCAGCGTGGTGCCCCACGGGGTGACGCCGCCGGCACAGTTGTTGAGGGTGCCCAGGACCTTGGTGCCGGTCGGGTCGGCGGAGGTCCTCAGCAGGTCGGAGCCGGCGGCGGGACCGGTGACCTTGAACTCCGTCGTTGCCGTGACGCGGCGGTTGAGCGGGTGCCGAGGCACGGCGGTGAGCTTGCCCGTCCTGCGGTCCCCCTCCACGACGACGGCGGAGAGCCCGTGCGCGGCCCAGGCGACCTCGACCTGCTGCTTGGTCGGGTTGGCGGCATCGTACCCACGGAACATGAGCACTTCATCCGTGTACTCGTGGTTCGCGACGAGGATCTGCCGGTTCCGCTCGCCCGGCAGCGGGAGCAGCGCGAGGAAGTCGTTGTTGTACCCGAACTGCTTGGACTGCGCCTCGCCGGTCTGGTTCTCCGGGTCGAAGGCGGGGGCGCCGCGCAGGATGGGCTCGCCCCAGCGGATGACGATGTTCTGCGCGTAGCCGTCCGGGACGGTCACGGTGTCGGCGGTGTTCGGCGCGACGGGGCTGAAGCGCAGGCCACGCGCACCGCGGCCGAATGTGCCGGTCCGCTCGGTGGCGGCGGCGCCGGCGGCCTCGGCGGCATCGGCCTGCGGCGCGGCGACGGTGGCGGTGGCGCCCACGGCGGCGGCCGCGCTGACGACGGCGGCGGCGCGCAGCGTCGTACGGCGGCTGATGGCCTCAGCGATGACGTCACCGACGTACGGGTTCGTGGAGGTGTTGGGCACCTCGTGGAAACAGGCGTCACCGCACCGGAACCGACAGGTCAGAGCGGACCGGTTGGCATGGTGCGAGTCGCTGTTCGTTCGGATGATCGGCAACGGTATGCGCATGGCGTTTCGTTCTCCCCTTGCTTCCCCTTGAGTGCAGCGTGGGGGACGGTAGGGGCACGTTTGTGCGGGAGCGGGGCGACCGGGTGAACGACAGGTGAACCAGAGGTAGATGTACGGCAGTTGGGTGCGCGCCCCGACTCGACTCGATGCAGCCCTTGACGGACCAGGACCCCTAGTGTCCGCCCCTCCCCAAGATCACCATCTGGGGCCGCTAACCTTACGTGTCCGTCCTGGCCAGGGATCGACGGGCATCAACTCATCGCGAAGGGTTGCGCACATGGGCATTCTCACTCTCCTGCGGAACGCGTTCGGCCGGTCACGCAAGGGGCGTACCGCCGAAGCAGAGGGTGCGGTCTCTTCGCCGGAACCCCAGCGAACGGTTCCGTCCCCGTCGCCGGAACCCCAGCCGACGGCTACCGCGCAGGTGCCGGAACCGCGGGTTTCGGAACCGAGCGCGCCGGAGGCGTCGTCGCCGGAGCCGGCACCGGCGGACAGGGCCGAGAAGTCGGACAACTCGGACAAGTCAGAGCACGAGCTGGTCTCGGCCGCCTTCGACAACGTCACGGTGCCGAAGCCGGCGCAGCCGGTGGATACGGCGGAGACGGCGGCGGAGACGGCGGCGGAAGCGGCGGTGGCTGAGGAGCCGGTCACCGAAGAGCCGGTGGTGGAAGCGCCGGTCGCTGAGGAGCCGGTCACCGAAGAGCCGGTGGTGGAAGCGCCGGTCGCTGAGGAGCCCGTGGCGGATACGTCGGTGGCTGAGCAGCCTGTGGCGGATACGTCGGTGGCTGAGGAGGCCGTGGCGGAGGCGGCGGCGGTCGAGGAGCCGGTTGCCGAGGAGCCTGCTGCCGAAGAGACCGTCGCCGACGAGCCCGTCACGGAGACGGCCGTGGTCGAGGAGCCGGTCGTAGAGGAGCCGGCTACCGAAAAGCCTGCTGCCGAAGAGCCCGTCACGGAGACGCCGGTCGCCGAAGAGGCCGAGCCGGTCGCGGAGACCCCCGTCGACCAGGAGACCGTCGTAGCAGAGCCTGCCGCGGAGACCCCGGTCGCCGCAGAGCCCGAGCCCGAGCCGGTCGTCGAGGAGCCAACCCCGGTTGCCGCAGCCGAGGAGGCCGCGCCCGAACCGGAGCCGGTCGCCGAGGTCGCGCCCGAGCCGCACGACGAGCCCGCGGCCGCCGACGGCGAGAACGCCCCACAGGGGCCACTCGCAGCCGACGACGAAACCAGCACGGGTGGTGCGGGTGGGAACACGGACGCCGAAGGCGAAGCCGAGGCGACGCCTGCCACAGACACCCCCGCGGCCGCCGACGGCGAGAACGCCCCGCAAGAACCACTCGCAGCCGACGACGAAACCAGCACGGGTGGTGCGGGTGGGAACACGGACGCCGAAGGCGAAGCCGAGGCCCCGACCCCGCCCCTCCCCGCCGGCCTCCTCACCGCCTACAAGGCCGCCCGAACCGCCCTCCAGAACCGCGACCTCACCACCACCCGCGCCAAGGTCTACCTCGTCCTCGACCGCTCCGCGAGCATGCGCCCGTACTACAAGGACGGCTCCGCCCAGGCCCTCGCCGAGCAGACCCTCGCCCTCGCCGCCCACCTCGACCCCGAGGACACCAAGGTCCACGTCACCTTCTTCTCCACGGAGGTGGACGGCACCGGCGAGCTCACCCTCCCCGACCACGAGAACAAGATCGACGACCTGCACGCGGGCCTCGGCCGCATGGGCCGTACCAGCTACCACGCCGCCGTGGAGGACGTCCTCGCCCACCACGGCAAGGAAGCCCCCGGCACCCCCGCCCTGGTCGTCTTCCAGACGGACGGCGCCCCCGACGCGAAGACCCCCGCCACCCACGCCCTGACCGAGGCGGCGAAGAACCACCCCACCGTCTTCTTCTCCTTCGTCGCCTTCGGTGACCCGGCGAACAAGGCCTTCGACTACCTCCGCAAGCTGAAGCTGGACAACACGTCCCACTTCCTGGCCGGCGAGACCCCGAAGGAGCTCACGGACGCGGAGATCTACGAGGGCATCCTCGCCACGTGGCGCCCGTGACGCCGTAGCACCGCCCAACCGTCGGAGACAAGCGGCCGCCCCTTCCACCCCTCAAAACAGGAAGCGGGCGGCCCACCCATGTCGGCTACCATTTCGAGGTTCCTAAAACAACCCCGACCTGGGAGCAGCCCCCGATGGCTCGACACCTCATCACCAGCGCCCTTCCGTACATCAACGGAATCAAGCACCTGGGCAACATGGTGGGGTCCATGCTCCCGGCGGACGTGTACTCCCGGTACCTCCGCCAGCGCGGCCACGACGTCCTCTACATCTGCGCGACGGACGAACACGGCACCCCGGCCGAACTGGCGGCCAAGGAGCAGGGCCTCCCCGTGGCGGACTTCTGCGCGCAGGCGCACGACGCCCAGAAGGCGGTCTACGACGGCTTCGCGCTGGCCTTCGACTACTTCGGCCGCAGCTCCAGCTCCCAGAACGTCGAGATCACCCAGCACTTCGCCCGCAAGCTGAACGAGAACGGCTTCATCGAGGAGCGGGCGATCCGCCAGGTGTACTCGCCCGCCGACGGCCGCTTCCTCCCGGACCGCTACGTCGAGGGCACCTGCCCCCACTGCGGCTACGACAAGGCCCGCGGCGACCAGTGCGAGAACTGCACCCGCGTACTCGACCCCACCGACCTGATCGACCCCCGCTCCGCGATCTCCGGCTCCACGGACCTGGAGGTCCGCGAGACCAAGCACCTCTTCCTCCTCCAGTCCAAGCTGCAGAGCGAGGTCATGGAGTGGGTCGCCCGCCACGACGGCGTCTGGCCGCACCTGGCGTCCTCCATCGCCCACAAGTGGCTCACCGAGGGCCTGCACGACCGCGCCATCACCCGTGACCTGGACTGGGGCGTCCCCGTCCCGGCGGACACGTGGCCGGAGCTGGCGGCCGAGGGCAAGGTGTTCTACGTCTGGTTCGACGCCCCGATCGAGTACATCGGCGCGACGAAGGAGTGGTCGGACCAGGACCCGGAGAACCGGGACTGGAAGTCGTGGTGGTACGACGTCGACGCCGACGTCCGCTACACGGAGTTCATGGCGAAGGACAACGTGCCCTTCCACACCGTGATGTTCCCGGCCACCGAGCTCGGCATCCGCGAGCCGTGGAAGAAGGTCGACTTCGTCAAGGCCTTCAACTGGCTGACGTACTACGGCGGAAAGTTCTCCACGTCCCAGAAGCGCGGCGTCTTCACCGACCAGGCCCTGGAGATCCTCCCCGCCGACTACTGGCGCTACTTCCTGATCGCCAACGCCCCGGAGTCGGACGACTCGTCCTTCACCTGGGAGCACTTCACGGCGACGGTGAACAAGGACCTCGCCGACACCCTCGGCAACTTCGTCAACCGCGTCCTGTCCTTCTCCCGCAAGCGCTTCGGCGACGACGTCCCCGCGGGCGGCGAGCCCGGCGAGGCGGAGGCGAAGCTCGGCGAGGAGATCGCCCGCCTCCTCGCCGAGTACGAGGAGCACATGGAAGCCCTCCAGTTCCGCAAGGCCGCCGCCGCCCTGCGCGCCCTGTGGTCGGCGGGCAACTCCTACCTGGAGGAGAAGGCCCCCTGGCTGGAGATCAAGACCGACAAGGACGGCGCCGCCCTCACCCTCCGTACCGCGATGAACCTGATCCACCTGTACGCGGTGGTCTCGGAACCGTTCATCCCGTCGACGGCGAAGACGATGCGCGAGGCCTTCGCCCTGACGGACGACACCGCCACCTGGGTGAGTGCCGACGAGGCGAAGTCCCTGACCGCCGTCCCCGCCGGCACCCCCTTCACCGTCCCGCCGGTCCTCTTCGCCAAGCTCACGGACGAGGACCTGGAGGCGTACAAGGAGCGCTTCGGCGGCGAGCCGGCGTAAACGATGTGAGGGCCGCTGCGAGGGTGTGATGGAGTGAGGTCATGACGTACTACGTCACGACCCCCATCTACTACGTCAACGACGCCCCGCACCTCGGCCACGCCTACACCACCCTGGCCGCAGACGTCCTCGCCCGCTGGCACCGCCGGCGCGGCGAGGACGTCTGGTTTCTGACCGGCACGGACGAGCACGGCCAGAAGATCCTGCGCACCGCGCAGCAGAACGGGGTCGGCCCGCAGGAGTGGGCCGACCGGCTGGTCCATGACTCCTGGCAGCCGCTGTGGCAGCACCTGGAGATCGCCAACGACGACTTCATCCGCACCACGCAGCGACGCCACACGGACCGCGTCCAGGAGTTCGTCCAGGACCTGTACGACAGGGGCGAGATCTACAAGGGCGGCTACGAGGGCCCGTACTGCGTGGGCTGCGAGGAGTACAAGCTCCCCGGTGAGCTGATCGACGGCGAGGGCGAGTACGCGGGGCAGAAGCTCTGCCCGATCCACCGCAAGCCGGTCGAGATGCTCCAGGAGGAGAACTACTTCTTCAGGCTGAGCGCGTACGCCGACAGACTGCTCGACCACTATGCGGCGAACCCCGACTTCATCCAGCCGGAGTCCGCGCGCAACGAGGTCGTCAACTTCGTACGGCAGGGCCTGCAGGACCTCTCCATCTCGCGCTCGACGTTCGACTGGGGCGTCCCGGTCCCGTGGGACGACAAGCACGTCATCTACGTCTGGGTCGACGCGCTGCTGAACTACGCCACGGCCGTCGGCTACAACGAGAACCCGGAGAAGTTCGCGTCGACCTTCCCGGCCGACGTCCACCTCGTCGGAAAGGACATCCTCCGCTTCCACGCGATCATCTGGCCGGCGATGCTGCTGGCGAACGGCCTGCCGCTGCCCGGCCGGATCGCGGCCAACGGCTGGCTGATGGTGGGCGGCGAGAAGATGTCGAAGTCCAACCTCACCGGGATCAGGCCACAGGATCTGACCTCGCACTTCGGTGTGGACGCGTACCGCTGGTACTTCCTGCGCGCGATCGCCTTCGGCCAGGACGGCTCGTTCTCCTGGGAGGACTTCACCGCCCGCTACACCAGCGAGCTGGCGAACGACTACGGCAACCTCGCCTCCCGCGTCACCGCGATGGTCGGTAAGTACTTCGGCGGCACGCTGCCGGAGGCCACCGCCGTCGGTGAGGCCGAGCAGGCGATCCACGACGGCCTGACCAGGGCGGTCGCCGAGGCCGACCGGAGGATCGGCGACGAGCTGGACTTCCAGGGCGGCATCGTGGCGGTCTTCGGCTTCATCAAGCAGGTCAACGGCTACCTCACGGAGCAGGAGCCGTGGAAGGTCGCCAAGGACGAATCCCCGGAAGGCCGGGCCCGCCTCGCGACCATCCTCTACACGGCCGCGGAGTCCCTGCGGGCCATCGCCGTCCTCCTCGACCCGGTCATGCCGGAGACCTCCCGGAAGCTCTGGGACTCCTTGGGCGCCGAGACATCCCTCGGCGCCCTCGCGGACCAGAGGATCCAGGAGTCCGGCGAGTGGGGCAGGCTGCCGGCCGGCACCACGGTCACGAAGGGCGCGGTGCTCTTCCCTCGTCTGGAAGAGGCGCCGGCTACTTGAGGACGCCGACGCCCGTCGTCGTCGCCAGCTCCGTGACCAGGTTCTTCGCCGAGGTCTGCAGGCCCGCCGTCAGCGCCGGCTTCCAGTTCACCGTCGTCTTGATCTTCTTCGAGCTCGCGGCGTTGTAGGCGGCTACGAGGTCGGTCGCCGTGCCGTTGACGAGGTTGCCGCCGCCGGCGATCGCGCCGGTGCCGTCGCCGCTCAGCAGCTTGGCGGCCTTGGCGCCGGCCGGCAGCCGCCAGGCGTTGTGCTCGGCGACGACCTGGGCCTTGGCGCGGGAGTCGATGCTGTACTTCGGCGCGTAGCCGTTGAGGGTGGTCGTGTCGTAGAGGTTGTTGTAGAGGTGGATCTGGCCGATGCGGGCCAGGGGCGCCCGCTGCACGATCCCCTTCCACACGTTGTGGTGAATGGTGACGCGCAGCTTGCCGGTGCTGTCGCTGTCGGTCGTAGGCCTTGAGGTAGGCGGAGAGGGAGTAGAGCTGGGCGCGGGTGCTGACGGTGTACGTGTGCGCGGAGTCGGCCTTGGCGCCACCCGTCGTACCGGAGCCGGAGGCCGCCCAGCCGTCCTTGGCGGGCAGGGTCTGGTGGTACAGGTCGACCGTCCCGGCGTTCCGTTCATCACGAGGACACCGGCGCCGAGGCCGGCGGCCGCGACGGCGGCGGTGCCGACGACGGTGCGGCTCGCGCGTCTGCGAGCCGGCCCGCGTGAGCGGGCGTCCGCCCCCTCTGTGGTCGCGAAGATCTGAAAGGTTGCCGTGAATTTCTTGGCTGACCGGTGATCAACCCGGGGACATCACGGGGATGTTGGCCATTGGCTTGGCATCGATCTCCCCCCACCGGCACCATGCCCCCGGCCACGACCGTAAGGTTTCCGCCATGGCAGTCCCAGAGGTCATCCCGATCGCCTACGAGCCGCACGGCCGTACCGAGGCGATCGGCTGTTACGCGGACGGGCAGTTCATGGGATCGGTCACGTACGCCTTCCCCAAAGGGTTCGAGCTCGAGGCCGGCTGGGAGGACCACAAACGCCTCTACTCGGTCCTGCACACCTTCGACGCCGACGGCAGGCACCGCGACTCGGAGATCTGGTGCGCCGGCACCTGGGCCGAGCAGCAACGCGCCCCGCACGGCCCGGAGTCCGTCCTCGCCCGCGCCCGCGCCCACCTGGCGACCATGCTGCGCAGCCTCCCCCGGCGCACCTACACCGACATCGCGATACGTCCCTTCCAACTCACCGTCGAGGGCGTGCTGTTCGGCCTGCTGACCGGAGAGGACGAGGGTGAGCCCTGGGCCGAGCTGTACCCCGACCACCTGGGTTTCGGGGCGCCCTGGGACGGTACGTACGACACCTGATCGTTTACGCCTCTATGCCTGGACACCCCCCAGGCGCTATACATTGCGAAGATCATGTGAAGCCATTAGTGGGGGGATCCATCCATGGCACTGTTCGGAAACGCGCACACCATCGATCAGGGGCAGGCGCAGCAGGACTACGCCCGTCTGCTGGGCCAGGGTGAGCAGGTGCACGCCGCGTACCTGCTGATACGCGACACCATCCTGTTCACCGACCGCCGTCTGATCCTGGTCGACAAGCAGGGCATCACCGGCAAGAAGGTGGAGTACCACTCCATCCCCTACCGCAGCATCACGCACTTCGCGGTGGAGACCGCTGGCACGTTCGACCTGGACGCCGAGCTGAAGATCTGGCTCTCGGGTTCGGCGACCCCGGTCCAGAAGACGTTCACCAAGGGCGTCGACATCTACGAGGTGCAGGCGATCCTGACGCAGTTCGTGGCGAAGTAGCCGCGAGGGGCGGTTCGGGTCCCGCGCCGGAACCGAACCGCCCCACCCAGGCATCAGGCGGCGTAGCCCAGGGCGAGCGCACCGACGATCGGGGCCGCGTACACCAGGGGGAACGGGATGTGCGCGTACCGGCGGGCCCTGGCCACGGTGACGGCGGCCCCGGCGAAGTAGAGCACCAACCCGGCACCGGCCACCGCCCCGATCATCGGCAGGAACAGCCCGGCCAGCAGCCCCACGGCTCCCGCGGCCTTGGCCAGCCCGAGCCAGGTCCACCAGGCGCGGGGCACCTGGTAGTCGGTCAGCGCCTCGACGATCCACCGGGCCCGCAGAAGCAGGACGGTGCCGGAGAATCCGGCCATCAGCGCGGCAAGAACAGTGACGACGACGTGGGCGACATGCATGGCGGGGCTCCTCGACGAGTGAAGGCCGGTACGACGGTGTTTCCGTCACCTGCCTGACGCCGGGCGCCGGAAGAGTGTGACGGAGACGTCCACTCGTCATGGACGTGAGGTGGACCACACCTGTACGGCGGCATGTTGGCGCCGGGCCGATACGGACGCCGCCGCGATAATCGGGGCACCATGCTCCCGCCCCCGCCTCGCGATCTGCTGACCGACATCCTCACGGTCGGCGCCCGCTACCCGCTCGTCCTGGCCGGCGACTGCGCGGTCCGGGCGCACGGTCTGGCCCCGGAACCCTCTCGGGAGACGGTCCCCCTGGAGCTGGCGACGGAAAACCCCGAGCCGATGGACCAGATCGCGGCCATGGTCCGTTACGGCCTGACGGAGCGAGGCCGACGGGTACGTCCCCTGGAGACCGACCCGCTCTCCGCCCGCATGCTCGTCACGGACCCCGACACGGGTGAGGAACGTACGGTCGACCTCCTGAAGGAAACCTTCTGGCGCCCGCCGGTCATGACCGACCTCGGCCCGGCGCTCGCTCTCGAGGACCTCATCGGCACGAAGGTCCGCGCCCTCACCGACCGCGGCGCCGCCCGCGACCTGATCGACGTCCACGCCGCCGCCGCTCACTGGAGCTTCCCCGACCTGGAGGAACTGGGCCGCCGTCACGCGTGGGACGAACTGGACCTGGCGGACCTCCAGTCCCGCCTGGAGGCGACGGAACTCCTGGACGACAGGGAGTTCACGGCCCGTGGCCTCGCCGAGGAGTCGGTGGCGTCGCTGCGCGGGTGGGCCCGGGCGTGGGCCGACGACATCGCGGAACGGCTCCTGGAGGAGGAGGCACTCAGGCCGCCGACGGAGGAGTGACGAGGCCCGGGTGACGGGCCCTGCCGCCCCTCTTCTCACCTGCGGGAACACCATCCCCTCCAACCCCACCCCCTGGTAGGATCCGGCCACTTGTGCGAGGGCACGTGCCCTCGTAGGGGAGGGAAACTCACGTGGGCAGACACGCCCTGAGACGGGGCGGTCGGGCCGCTCTTGTCTCTGCGCTCACGGTCGCCGTGGCGGCCGGATCCATCACCTTGTTCTCCGGGACCGGGGACGGCGGGGGCTCCGCGCAGGCCGCCATCAGCACCACCGCGGCCACCGCCGGCGCGGCCACCGGCACCGCCGAACTCGGCTTCGACGATCCGCGGAACGAAACCCGCCGCTCCGACCGCCTGCTCTCGGCCGGCGAGACCGGCTTCCTGCACCGGCAGGCCGGTACCGCCGGACTCCTGTGGACCGACTACGACGACGGCACGACCGTCACCGTCCAGGGCCCGTTCGGCGTCTACAAGCCGACGACCACCTCCTGCTGGGACATCGCCGTGCGCTGCCCCTCGGGCATGTACGGGCAGGGCACCGACACCGTGGCGCTGCCGGACCGCACCTACACCGAGCCGGTGTCCCTGTGGCGCCCGGACGGCAGCGCGCTGCAGACCGTGGACCTGGGGTCGACCGACTACGTGGGCACGTACGGCAGCACGGTCGTCGGGGTCGACCGGGAAGGTGTCTACAACGGCGAGAGCTTCGACGGCACCCGGCTGTTCCTCTTCGACCTCGTCGACGGCAAGGTGCGGCAGCGCCCGGTGACGGGTTACCCGTCCGAGCGGCACTGGTGGTCGGACAACTCCCGCACCGGCGACGACACCGGCATGATCTTCGCCTACCCCATCCCCGACGCGGTCGGCGGCATCGCGTCGTACTCCGTCGGCTACCTCGACTTCGCCACGGCGCAGTTCACCACGGTCTTCACCGACCTGCCCACCAAGCCGGAGCTCGTCCTCACCGACGACCGCATCGGCTGGTACACCGTCTCCGGCGGCCTGCACCTGAAGCCGCGCGCGGACCTCACCGCCGAGGAGACGGTGCCGGTGGCCGCCGGGTTCGCGGGATCCGGCTACCCCACGCTCGTCGGCGACTGGCTCATGATCACCACCGACAGCCGCGTGTACGCCGTGTCCCTGACCAACGGCACCAACAAGACCCTGCTGACCAGGTCCTACGGCACTCCGCTGGCCACCCCTGACGGCAGTGCCCTCGTCACCGGCGGCACGGACGCCGCCGACTGGTGGATCCAGCGCGTCTCGATCGGCACCGACGGCACCCCGCAGCTGCAGAAGCTGTACAAGGTCGCGCCGTACGAGAACCCCAAGACCGGTCTCGCGCTCAGCCGCGGCAGCCTGCGCATCGCCGAGGAGAACCCCGGCAGCAGCATGGACACGACCTCGCTGCGCACGCTCACCACCAACGGCGGCACCGAACTGACCGCGTCCGCCGCGACGGACGGATCGTCGATCATGCCGGTGTGCCCGTACCCGGGCGCCGACTGTTCCGCGATGTGGGGCAACTACACCGGCAAGCCCCGGGACGCCTACCTCGAGACCTTCGACGACTCCAACGAGGGCGGCACCGGGCTGAACAACGTGGACCGGGTGGCCCGCACCGGTGACGGATCGGGCGTGCCCGACCTGGAGTTCGGCACCCGGGACGGCGGCATCGTCGACGTCTCCGACGACTACGCCGTCTACAACTCCGGCGGCGACACCGCCATGCAGTACGTCGGCCAGTTCGGCTGGGGCCAGCAGCTCAAGCGGTCCGTCCGCGCCGCCGCCCTGAACGGCTCCACGCTCTGGAGCGCCACCGCCACCTCCGGACAGCTCACCTCGTACAGCCTGGCCACCGACAAGACCCTCGCCACGGTGACCGTCCCGGGCCTCGGCTGCGTGCCGAGCGAGCTGCAGGCGGCCGGCCGGTGGGTGTACTGGGCGTGCGGGACGGGCTCGGCGGGCGTGTACGACACCCAGGCGGCCACGTCGCGCCCGGTCACCCCCGGTGATGTCCTCCTCGGCGACGGCTTCACCGTCCGCCACGACCACGACGCCGACCAGCTCGTCCTGACCGAGGCGGCCACGGGCACGACGCGGGTGATCGCCTCCGGGCTGCCCGACAGCGGGCTCGCCGTCGACCGCCGCTACCGCTGGGCGGTCGACGAGTACACGGGTCTGGTCGCCTGGTTCGACGCGTACGAGCAGACGCACGTCGCCACCACCGGCGTGACCCCGTCCGCGGTGACGGCCTTCGAATCGGAGGCCACCTACTACGTGTCCCCGACGGTGCCGTTCACCGGCCGGTGGCTGCCGTCCCGCCCGGTCACCTCCTGGTCCCTGACCTTCACCTCGGTCCAGAGCGGCGCGAACGGCAAGGCCACCCGCACCGTCACCGGCGGCGCGTCCCCGGCGTGGATCTCCGCGGACTGGGACGGCAGGGCGGCGGACGGGAGCCTCTTCCCCAACGGCCGGTTCACCTGGACCCTCAAGGCGACCGGCCTCGGCACCTCCACCCCCGTCACGCTGACCGGCGGCGAGGGCCGCCTGACCGGAGGAGCGCCCGTACGCCGGGACTTCACCAGCCCCGACGGCCCCGACGGCCGCGGCGACCTGCTCACCCTGAACTCCTCGGGCGGCCTCACCTTCCACAGCGGCACCGGCACGGGCAAGGTCAACGCGAAGTACACCGGCACGGGCTGGGCCACCGGCATCACGGCCGTTCCCTTCGGCGACCTGAGCGGCGACCGCTGCAACGACGTCCTGGTCCGCTACAGCAGCGGCGCCCTGCGCCTGTACAAGCCGGGCTGCGGAAAGGCCGTGACGCCCTCCACGTCGTACACCACGCTCGCGAGCAGCGGCTGGACGCAGTACAACGCACTCACCTCGCCCGGCGACATCAGCGGTGACGGACGCCCCGACCTGATCGCCCGCCAGGCCTCCACCGGCACGGTCTACCTCTACAAGGGCACCAGCACCGGCAAGCTCGCCGCCCGAGTGAAGCTCTACGACAACTGGAAGGGCTACAAGAAGATCGTCGGCGTCGGCGACATCACCGGCGACGGCAGGCCCGACCTCCTCGCCCAGGACACGGCGAACACCCTCTGGCGCTACAACGGCAAGGGCGACGGCACCTTCGCCGCCCGCGCGAAGCTGTTCACCAACTGGGGCGGCAACTACAACGTCGTCGTCGGCATCGGCGACATCACCGACGACGGCAAGGCCGACATCGTCTCCCGCGACACCAGCGGCAACGTCTGGCGCAACAGCGGCGACGGGAAGGGGTCGTTCGGCTCGCGGGCACAGATCGCGAGCGGATGGAGCGGCTACAAGTCCTTGAGCTGACAGGCTCGGTGAAGCGAAAGGGGGGCGGTCCTTCGGGGCCGCCCCCACCACGCCGCACACAGAGCGCTGTAAGCAACATGGGTATGGGCTGTGGCTACCTGTGAAAGCTGAAAGGGCCCGGAACCGTGATCGGTTCCGGGCCCTTCCTCGACTGCCTGCTGCCGCCTACTTCGGCTGCGGCTTGCGCACCGACAGGTGCAGCTCCTTCAGCCGCGCCTCCTCCAGCTCCGTCGGCGCGCCCATCATCAGGTCCTGGGCGTTGCCGTTGAGCGGGAAGGCGATGGTCTCGCGGATGTTCGGCTCGTCGGCGAGCAGCATGACGATGCGGTCGACGCCGGGCGCGATGCCGCCGTGCGGCGGGGCGCCGAAGCGGAAGGCGCGCAGCATGCCGGCGAACTTCTCCTCGACGGTCTCACGGTCGTAGCCCGCGATCTCGAAGGCCTTGAGCATGATCTCCGGCTCGTGGTTCCGGATCGCGCCGGAGGACAGCTCGACGCCGTTGCAGACGATGTCGTACTGCCAGCCCAGGATGTCCAGCGGGTCCTGGGTCTCAAGGGCCTCGAGACCGCCCTGCGGCATGGAGAACGGGTTGTGCGAGAAGTCGATCGCGCCGGTCTCCTCGTCCTTCTCGTACATCGGGAAGTCGACGATCCAGCAGAACCGGAAGACGCCCTCCTCGAAGTGCCCGGCCCGCTTGGCGGCCTCGACCCGCACCGCGCCCATGATCTTCGAGACCTCGTCGAACTCGCCCGCGCCGAAGAACACGGCGTGACCGGCCTCCAGGCCGAGGCGCTCGGTGAGGACCTTGACGTTCTCCTCGGTGAGGAACTTGGCGATCGGGCCGGTGAGGGAACCGTCCTCGGCCACACGCACCCAGGCCAGGCCCTTCGCGCCCTGCGAGACCGCGAAGTCACCGAGCTGGTCGAAGAACTTCCGAGGCTGAGCGGAGACGTCCGGCACCGGCAGCGCGCGCACGTGCTTGCCGGCGAACGCCTTGAACTCCGAGCCCTCGAACACGTCGGTGATGTCGACGAGCTCCAGCTGGGCACGCAGGTCCGGCTTGTCGGAGCCGTACTTCAGCATCGCCTCGCGGAACGGGATCCGCGGGAACGGGGACGTCACGTGACGGCCGTTGCCGAACTCCTCGAACAGCTCGGTCATCAGCTTCTCGACCGGCTGGAAGACGTCCTCCTGCTCGACGAAGCTCATCTCGATGTCGAGCTGGTAGAACTCGCCCGGCGAGCGGTCGGCACGCGCGTCCTCGTCACGGAAGCAGGGCGCGATCTGGAAGTAGCGGTCGAAGCCGGAGATCATCAGCAGCTGCTTGAACTGCTGCGGGGCCTGCGGCAGGGCGTAGAACTTGCCCGGGTTGAGTCGGGAGGGGACGACGAAGTCGCGGGCGCCCTCGGGGGAGGTCGCGGACAGGATCGGCGTCGCCATCTCGTTGAAGCCCAGCGCCGTCATCTTGTGGCGGATCGCCGAGATGACCGACGTACGCAGCAGGATGTTCTTGTGCATGCGCTCGCGGCGCAGGTCCAGGAAGCGGTACTCCAGGCGCCGCTCCTCGTTGACCCCGTCCTCGGTGTTGATCGTGAACGGCAGCGGGGCGGCGGCGCCGAGCAGCTCGACCTCGCCGACCTCGACCTCGACCTCGCCGGTGGGCAGGTCGGGGTTGATGTTCTCGGTGCCGCGGGAGACGACCTTGCCGTCGATACGGACGGTCGACTCCTTGGAGAGCTTGTCCAGGGCCTCGTACGCGGGCGTGCCGGGACGGGCGACGAGCTGCGTGATGCCGTAGTGATCGCGCAGATCGATGAAGAGGATGCCGCCCAGGTCGCGCCGATTGTGCAGCCAGCCACTCAGCCGGACGTCGGTGCCGACGTCAGAGGAGCGGAGCTCGCCGCAGGTGTGGGACCTGTACCGATGCATCGTCGTTCATCCAGTCTTCGCGGATCGGGGGGCTTGTTTCACGTGAAACTCCCCCCAAGCCTACCGGGGACCCCAAGATCGCCTCCCCACCATTTCCCCGCGCCCCTTGACCCTCTCCCGACCAGATGCCCCATACAGCTTCGGTGGCAGTGTGCGATCACCTGTTCTTAAAGTAGGGCAATGCGCACTGGTGAGCCCCTGCCCACCGTGGGGGAGGTTCTCGCCGCCCTCGCGACCGGACTGTGGCACTGGAACACCGCCACGGGACTCGTCACGGTCGACGCGGAGGCGGCACGACTGCTGGGGCTGCCCGCCGAGCGGGCCACCCTCAGCCAGGCGCAGGTGCGCGCCCGGCTGCACCCGGTCGACTGGAACGAGATCAGCGGAGTGATCCAGCTGGCCGTCGCCGAGGGCACGCTCGGCGAGGTGCGGGTGCGGATCATGGACGGGCAGGGCCGGGTCATCCGGGTCGGCCGCAGCCGCTTCCACGCCTCCTTCGACCGCGAGAAACGGTCCTACGAGGTGACCGGCTCCCTCCAGGAGGTCACCGAACCGGCACCGGGCACCTCCGCGGGGCGTACGGCGGTCACCGGTGACTGGCGGCGCTCGCGGGAGGCGTTCCTGCTGGACGCCGGCCGGGCGCTGGCCGAGGCGCGCTCGACGGCGGAGGTGCTGCGGGTCGCGGCCGGTCTGTCGATGCCGGGTTTCTCACCGGACGGGCTCGCGGTGTTCGGGGTGACCGGCGATCGCCTGACGATCATCGGCCACCACGGCCATGAGCCCGGCGACGAGGACCCGTTCACGCACATGGCCCTGGACACGGACTACCCGGCCGCGGAGGTCGTCCGCACCGGCCGTGCCGTCTACCTCTCCTCCCCCGAGAGGTACAAGGAGCGCTATCCGGCCACCTGGCCCCTCGCGGCGCACTTCAAGCGGCAGTCCTGGGCGTTCCTGCCGCTGACCGTGGCCGGCCGCACGATGGGCGCCTGGATGGCGGCGTTCACCTATCCGGTCGCCTTCACACCCGACGAGCGGTCCGTGCTGACGACGGTCGCCCGCATGCTCGCCCAGGCCCTTTCCCGCGCCGAGGCCGCCGAGTCCGCGCGGGAGCTGACGGACGGCCTCCAGCGCTCGATGCTGCCCAAGCTGGGCCCCGAGATACCGGGCATGAGCGTCGCCGCCCGCTATGTCCCGACCGGCGGCGGGCTCCAGGTCGGCGGCGACTGGTACGACATGATCCCGCTGCCCAACGGCCGCTTCGCCCTGGTCATCGGCGACGTCCAGGGCCATGACGTGCGGGCGGCGGGCCTGATGGGCCAGCTCCGTATCGCCCTGCGCGCCTACGCCTCCGAGGGCCACCGCCCCGACGCCGTACTCTCCCGCGCCTCCCGCTTCCTGCACGGCATGACGTTCGGCTCCCTCGACGAGGACCCGTCCGACCTGCGCTTCGCGACCTGTCTGTACGTCGAGGTGGACCCCACGACCGGCCTGCTGGACATCGCCCGCGCCGGCCATCCGGACCCGGCGATCCGTATGAGCGACGGCACGGTGCTCGCCCGCCCGACGGCCGGCGGTCTCCCCCTGGGCATCGACCCGGACGCCGACTACCCGACGACCAGGATCACCCTGGAACCCGGCGAGACCATGCTGATCTGCACGGACGGCCTGATCGAGACCGGCGGCCACGACCTGGAGACCGGCTGGAAGCGCATCCGCACGATCCTGGAGGAGCACGACGGTGACCTGGAGGCGCTCGCCGACGGCCTCGTCCAGGCCGTCCACGGACCGTCCTCCCACCACACCACCGGCCCGCTCGCCGACCGGCGTGAGGACGACATAGCGGTGCTGCTGCTGCGCCGGCAGGGGGAGGGCTGCGGCTGCGGCGACACCCTCGTCGTCCCGCCGACGATCCGGCGCACCATGCTGTCGGTGGCGCAGGCCGAGCCGGAGCGGGTCGCGGCGGCCCGTCAGCAGCTGCGGGAGCTGCTGCACGACTGGGCCTCCGAGGACCAGGTCGACTCGGCGGTCCTGCTCCTCTCCGAGACGCTCACCAACGTCCTCGTCCACACCGACGCGGACGCCCTGCTCCTCGCCGAGGTCCGGGGCGATCCGGGGGACCGCCGGCTGCGCGTCGAGGTCACGGACACCAGCGACGACCTGCCGCACAAGCGCCGGCCCGGGGAACTGGCGTCGTCCGGGCGGGGGTTGATGCTGATCGAGCTGCTCGCACACGGGTGGGGCGTGGATCCGCGGGGCGAGGGCAAGAGCACGTGGTTCGAGCTCTACGAGTCCAAGGGCGCGGACGGCGGCGTGGACGGCTCGGAGGGCTCCGGCGACTCGGGGGGTTCCGGGCTTCCGTAGAGCTCGCGCAGTTCGTGTACGACGCCGGTGGCGGCGGCGGTGAGCGGTACGGCGAGCAGCATGCCGAGGACGCCGGCCACCGAGGCCCCCGCGGTGATCGTCACCATGACGACGGCCGGGTGCATCTGCACCGTCCGGCTCTGGATCATGGGCTGCAGGACATGCCCTTCCAGGACCTGCACGGCGAGCACGACTCCCAACACCCACAGCGCGATGACGAACCCCCGGTCGGCGAGCGCGACCAGCACAGCGACCGCCCCCGAGATGAAGGCGCCGAGATAGGGGATGTAGGCCCCGACGAAGACGAGCGCACCGAGCCCGACCGCACCCGGCACGTCGAGCACGAGCAGCCCTACGGTGATGCAGACGGCGTCGATGAAGGCGATGAAGGTGGTCCCCCGCATGAACCCCTCCACCGCATGGAAGGCACGCCGGGCCATGGCCTCCACGACGTCCCCGCTGTGGCCCGGGACGACGGACCGCAGGACGCCGGGGGCCCGATGGGAGTCCCGCAGGAAGAAGAACACCAGCAGCAGCGCGAGCACCGCCATGGCGACGGCCTCGCCTACGACGCTCACCCCGCTGATGACTCCCGAGGCGGCCGTCCCGCCGAACTTGGTCAGCAGCTCCTTGGAATTGGACGCGAGGTCGTCCAACGAGGTCCCGGCGGCCCCGAAGTGATCGGCGAGGTCCTGGCCGGCCTGCCTGAGCGAATCGACGATCTGGTCGCCGGTCTCGACGATCGCGGCGACGACGATGTACACGGCCCCACCGACGACGGCCACGACGGCGACGCAGGTGAGCCCGGCGGCCACCGACCGATTGACCTTGGCCTTCACCAGCCGCCGGTGCAGCGGCCTGAGCAGACCCGTCCCGAGCAGCGCCAGCAGCACGGGCACCACAGCCGTACGGAACTCCACGGTCAGCCGGATCGCGACGTAGACGACCCCGGCGACCAGCAGCATGACGACACACCAGGCGGCGAGCCGCCGGACGGGGTCGGGGAGCAGCGGGGTGGGGGCCGGCACGCTTCCAGCTGATCATGAGCGCGGCGGTGTTGTCGTGCGCGGGCGGACCGGGTGGGTGACGAGGAGACGAAAAGGCCGGAGCCGCACACCAGGGGTGCGGCTCCGGCCTAGGCCCTGTCGTACTGCCCGGATCAGGCCTCGGACGGCCCGCTCTCGCTCATTCCGTGCACCGCGGGGATCGTCCCCAGCCGGCCCTTCTGGAAGTCCTCGAAGGCCTGCTGGAGTTCTTCGCGCGTGTTCATCACGAAGGGGCCGTAGTGAGCCATCGGTTCGCGGATCGGCCGGCCGCCCAGCAGGACGACCTCCAGGTCCGGCGTGTGGGAGTCCTGCTTCTCGTCCGCACGGACCGTCAGCGAACCGCCCTCGCCGAAGACCGCGGTCTGGCCGAGGTGGATCGGGCGGCGCTCGGCGCCCACCGCGCCCCGCCCCGCGAGGACGTAGGCGAGGCCGTTGAAGTCCTCGCGCCACGGCAGGGTGATCTCCGCGCCCGGCGCGAGGGTCGCGTGGATCATCGTGATCGGGGTGTGGGTGACGCCGGGTCCCTGGTGGCCGTCCAGCTCGCCCGCGATGACACGCAGGAGCGCGCCGCCGTCGGGGGAGGTGAGCAGCTGGACGCTGCCGCCGCGGATGTCCTGGTAGCGGGGCGCCATCATCTTGTCGCCGGCCGGGAGGTTCACCCACAGCTGCAGGCCGTGGAAGAGACCGCCGGACATGACCAGCGACTCCGGCGGCGCCTCGATGTGCAGGAGGCCCGAACCGGCTGTCATCCACTGCGTGTCGCCGTTGGTGATGGTGCCGCCACCGCCGTTGGAGTCCTGGTGGTCGAAGATCCCGTCGATGATGTAGGTGACGGTCTCGAAGCCGCGGTGCGGGTGCCACGGGGTGCCCTTGGGCTCGCCCGGCGCGTAATCCACCTCGCCCATCTGGTCCATCATGATGAACGGGTCCAGGTAGCGGTAGTTGATCCCGGCGAACGCACGGCGCACCGGGAAGCCCTCACCCTCGAAACCGCTCGGCGCGGTCGTGACGGCGAGCACGGGACGGGCCACGGCCTCCGCGGGCGCGGCGACACGGGGCAGCGTCAGCGGGTTCTCGACGGTCACTGCAGGCATGTCGGTACCTCCTTGTGCGGCCAGTTTAGTTGAGCGTTGAACTTTCTGCCACCTCTAACGGGAAAAGCCGGGCTGCCATTCCCTCCGGGCACGACCGAAGGCCGGCACCCGGGGCGGGCGCCGGCCTTCGTCACGAGGACCCGGTGCTTCGGCGGCGGCTCAGTGTGTCAGCAAGAGCCGGGACGGTGGGGTCAGACAGCTGGTTCGGGCTGCTTCTCGCGGGTGCTGTCCGCCTCAGCGGTCCCGTCGGCATCACCGGCACCCTCCGCCTCCTCCCGCGGCTTCCTCCGGTCGTCCCGCGTCACCAGCGTCGCCAGCAGCGCCGCGGCCGCGACCCCGATCGCGCTGACCGTGAAGGTGGTGGACATCGAGGCGGTGAAGGCCTCGCGGGCCACCGCGACCAGCCCGGCGTCGCCACCGGCCACCGCCCCGGCGATCGAGTGCCTCGCCTCGTCCGGCACACCCTCGGGCATCCGGTCCGCGAAGCCGCTCGACAGCAGCGAGCCCAGGATCGCGATGCCCAGCGCCGTACCGGCCTGCTGGATGGTGTCGTTCAGGGCCGAGCCGACGCCCGCCTTGTCCTCGGGGATGGTGCCCATCAGGGCGCCGACCGCGGCCGGCATCGCGAGACCCGCGCCGAGCCCGAGCAGCCCGAGCGCCACCGCCGGGACCGTGAAGCCGGAGTCCGCCGAGACCGTGGCCAGCAGGGCGAAGCAGGCCACCATCACCAGCATCCCCGCGAGGATCACCCACCGGTTGCCGTACTTCGCGGCGAGCTTGACGCCCACGCCGTTGCCGACGAGGGCCGTGATCGCCAGCGGCAGGAAGGCGAGGCCCGCCTTGACCGGCGAGTAGCCGAGCACGAACTGCAGGTACTGGGTGAGGACCAGCAGCAGACCGCCGTTGCCGATCTGCACGAGGGCCAGGGAGAGCGAACCGCCGCTGAAGTTGCGGTGCTTGAACAGGACCAGCGGGACCATGGGGGACTTGGTGACGTTCTCCCAGATCACGAAGCCGGCCAGGGACACGACGGCCACGGGCAGGGCGACGGTCCACACGCCGTTCTGCGGGAGCTCGATGATCCACCAGACCAGGGCCGTCATCCCGGCCGCCGACAGCACCGCGCCCAGCGGGTCGGCCTTCTGCCAGGGCGCCCTGGACTCCGGCATCAGCGTCAGACCGGCGACGATCGCGAGCGCCACGATCGGGACGTTGATGAAGAAGATCGACTGCCACGAGAAGTGGTCGATCAGGACACCGCCCAGGACCGGGCTGCCGACCAGGCCGAGCATCGACACCGAGCTCCAGGCCGCCATCGCCTTGCCGCGCTCCTCCTCGTCGAAGACGGTGATGAGGATCGACAGGGTGGACGGCATGATCAGCGCCCCGCCGACGCCCATCGCGACGCGTACGGCGATCACCTCACCTGGATTCGTGCACCAGGTCGCGGCGAGTGAGGCCGCCCCGAAGAGCAGGAGCCCGATCAGCATCACCTTCCGGCGCCCGAACCGGTCACCGAGGCTGCCGGAGGTGAGCAGGAGACCCGCGAACACCAGGATGTAGGAGTCCAGGATCCACTGGGTCTCCTGGGCACTCGCCCCGATCTCCCCGGTCATCACGGGCACCGCGACGGTCAGCGCCATGCTGTCGACGACCAGCACCAGCGGACATCGTGCTGGACGGACTGACCCTGCGCCTCAAAGCAACGGCATCCTGAACGCCCTTGGGGGCGCGGGGCCCTATCAATATGCGGCTCCGCCGCGTGGGCGCGACCAGCCACAACGAACCCGCAGCCGCCGAACAACCCGGCGCGGCACCCCGCAAGGCGCTACCCGTACATCCGCCGCATCGCGAACTCCACCATCTGCTCCACAGCCTTCGCATCGAACACCATCCGGTGCTCGCCCTCCATGTCGAGAACGAACCCGTACCCGGTCGGCAGCAGGTCGATCACCTCGGCACCGGTGATGACGAAGTACTTGGACTCCTTGCCCGCGTACCGCCGCAGCTCCTTCAGCGAGGTGAACATCGGGATCACCGGCTGCTGGGTGTTGTGCAGGGCGAGGAATCCGGGGTTGTCGCCGCGCGGGCAGTAGACCTTCGACGTCGCGAAGACCTGCTGGAAGTCCTCCGCGGACATCTGCCCGGTGGTGAAGGCCCGCACCGCGTCCGCGAGGGAGGGCGGGGACGGCTCGGGGTAGAGCGGCGGCTGCTGGCCGTATCCGCCGACGCCGCCGGCCATGGGCTGTTGCGGCGGGGCGTATCCCTGCTGTGCACCGACGTTCTGGTCGTAGCCGTACATGGGCGCAAGCGTACCGAGCGCGGCCGGGAGGACGGGCCGGTACCGCCATGCGGGCAAACCGACAGTGACTTGACAGCGACTCGACAGTCCGCGCGCTGGTTTCCGACAGCTGCCGCTCCTAGCGTCTTTCCATGCACCGAGACCACGCCGAAGCAGTCCACGAGCACGACCGTGGGCTCTCCTACGACCTTCCGGTCCTCGCCCGCCGCCGGATGATCCGGCTGATGGCGGGGGCGGGCCTGATCCCGTTGGTGGGCTGCACCTCGGACGAGGAAACCTCCGCATCCTCCACGGCCACCTCCTCCGCCCATGGCGCCTCGCCCTCCGCGACCGCCGAGTGCGCGACCATCCCGGACGAGACCGCCGGCCCCTTCCCGGGCGACGGCTCGAACGGTGTGAACGTCCTGAAGGAGAGCGGTGTCGTCCGCAGCGACATCACCAAGAGCTTCGGCGACTCCGCGGGCGGCACCGCCGAGGGCGTGCCCCTGACCGTCACGCTGACGGTCGTGGACGCCGCCTCCGGCTGCGGGACGCCGAAGAAGGGCGCCGCCGTCTACATCTGGCACTGCGACCGGGACGGCGACTACTCCCTCTACTCCGAGGGCGTCACCGACGAGAACTACCTGCGGGGCGTCCAGGAGACCGACGACAAGGGCCAGGTCACCTTCACCAGCATCTTCCCCGGCTGCTACACGGGCCGCTGGCCGCACATCCACTTCGAGGTCTACGGCAGCCTGGCCGACGCCACGGCCGCCACCTCCATCACCAACACCTCGCAGCTCGCGTTCCCGAAGGACGTGTGCGACACGGTCTACGCAACGGACGGATACGACCAGAGTGTGACGAATCTCGCCGAGCTGTCCCTGGAGACGGACGGCATCTTCAGCGACGGTTACGAGCAGCAGCTGGCGGCGATGAAGGGCAGCGTGGCCGACGGCTACACCGCGACGCTGACCGTTCCGGTGTGACCTGTCACAGATGACGGGATCGGGGTTGCGTCTTATTACTGACGGGTAGCATCATCGTAGCTACTTGTTGGTACGTGAACTAGCGCGAGGATCCAAGTGCCTCGCCGATCCCTCTCTACGGAGCCGTGACCATGGGGCACTACAAGTCGAACCTCCGCGACATCGAGTTCAACCTCTTCGAAGTACTCGGACGCGACAAGCTGTACGGCACGGGTCCGTTCGAGGAGATGGACGTCGACACCGCGAAAAGCATCCTCGAGGAGCTGACGCGGCTCGCGGAGAACGAGCTGGCCGAGTCCTTCACGGACGCCGACCGCAACCCGCCGGTCTTCGACCCGGAGACCAACACCGCGCCGGTCCCGGCGTCCTTCAAGAAGAGCTACAAGGCCTTCATGGAGTCGGAGTACTGGCGGCTCGGGCTGCCCGAGGCGATCGGCGGCACCACCGCCCCGCCGTCGCTGATCTGGTCGTACGCGGAGCTGATCCTCGGTTCGAACCCGGCCGTGTGGATGTACTCCTCCGGTCCGGCGTTCGCCGGGATCCTCTACGACGAGGGCAACGACGTCCAGAAGAAGATCGCCCAGATCGCGGTCGAGAAGACCTGGGGCTCCACCATGGTGCTGACCGAGCCGGACGCCGGCTCGGACGTGGGCGCCGGCCGCACCAAGGCGATCCAGCAGGAGGACGGCTCCTGGCACATCGAGGGCGTGAAGCGGTTCATCACGTCCGGTGAGCACGACATGGAGGAGAACATCCTCCACTACGTCCTCGCCCGTCCCGAGGGCGCCGGCCCCGGCACCAAGGGCCTGTCCCTCTTCCTCGTCCCGAAGTACCTCTTCGACTTCGAGACCGGCGAGCTGGGCGAGCGCAACGGCGTCTACGCCACGAACGTCGAGCACAAGATGGGCCTGAAGGCCTCCAACACCTGCGAGATGACCTTCGGCGACCAGCACCCCGCCAAGGGCTGGCTGATCGGCGACAAGCACGACGGCATCCGCCAGATGTTCCGCATCATCGAGTTCGCCCGCATGATGGTCGGCACGAAGGCGATCTCCACGCTGTCGACGGGCTACCTGAACGCGCTGGAGTACGCCAAGGAGCGCGTCCAGGGTCCCGACCTCGCGAACTTCATGGACAAGACCGCGCCCAAGGTCACCATCACGCACCACCCGGACGTCCGCCGCTCGCTGATGACGCAGAAGGCGTACGCCGAGGGCATGCGCGCCCTCGTCCTCTACACCGCCTCGATCCAGGACGCGATCGCCGTCAAGGAGGCGGCCGGCGAGGACGCGAAGACCGAGCACGCGCTCAACGACCTGCTCCTGCCGATCGTCAAGGGCTACGGCTCCGAGAAGGGCTACGAGCAGCTCGCCCAGTCGCTGCAGACCTTCGGCGGCTCCGGCTTCCTGCAGGAGTACCCGATCGAGCAGTACATCCGGGACGCCAAGATCGACACCCTGTACGAGGGCACCACGGCGATCCAGGGCCAGGACTACTTCTTCCGGAAGATCGTCCGCAACCAGGGTGCGGCGCTGAACTCGCTCGCCGAGGACATCAAGAAGTTCCTGGCGCTCGGTGAGGGCGGCGACGAGCTGGCCGGCGCCCGCGAGCACCTCGCGAAGGCCGCCGTCGAGCTGGAGGCGATCGTCGGTCTGATGCTGACCGACCTCGCGGCCACCGAGCAGGACGTCAAGAACATCTACAAGGTGGGCCTCAACACCACCCGCCTGCTCATGGCCTCCGGTGACGTCGTCGTCGGCTACCTGCTGCTCAAGGGTGCCGCGGTCGCCGCCGAGAAGCTGCAGACGGCGTCGGCGAAGGACAAGGCCTTCTACACCGGCAAGATCGCGGCGGCGAAGTTCTTCGCGGCCAACGTCCTGCCGGGCGTCACCGGTGCGCGCAAGCTCGCCGAGGGCGTCGACCTGGACCTGATGGAGCTGGACGAGGCGGCCTTCTAGGCGATCCGGCCGCTCGGTTCCAGCGGCAGACTTCGGCCACTGGTTCCGGTCACTCACGGACAATCCACATCGCCCTCACGAGGGCCCGCTCTCCTTCACCGGGAGCGGGCCCTCGTACGTCGTTAAGGTGAACCCCATGAGCGCACCCCCCCGCTTCGACCGCGGCCATACCGACGACCTCATGTCCTTCCTGGCGGCGAGCCCGTCGCCGTACCACGCCGTGGCGAACACCGCCGAGCGGCTGGAGAAGGCCGGCTTCCGGCAGGTCGCCGAGACGGACGCGTGGGACGGGTCGAGCGGCGGCAAGTACGTGCTGCGCGGTGGCGCGATCGTGGCCTGGTACGTGCCCGAGGGCGCGGCGCCCCACACGCCCTTCCGGATCGTGGGCGCGCACACGGACTCCCCCAACCTGCGCGTGAAGCCGCTGCCCGACAGCGGGGCGCACGGCTGGCGGCAGGTGGCCGTGGAGATCTACGGCGGACCGCTGCTCAACTCCTGGCTCGACCGCGACCTGGGCCTGGCGGGCCGGCTGACGCTGCGGGACGGTTCGTCGCGGCTGGTCAACGTGGACCGTCCGCTGCTGCGCGTCCCCCAGCTCGCCATCCACCTGGACCGCTCGGTGTCCGCCGAGGGGCTGAAGCTCGACAAGCAGCGGCACCTGCAGCCCGTCTGGGGTCTCGGCAACGACGTGCGCGACGGCGATCTGATCGCGTTCCTGGAGGAGACGGCGGGGATTCCGGCAGGGGAGGTCACGGGCTGGGACCTGATGACGCACTCCGTGGAGCCGCCGGCGTACCTGGGCCGGGACAAGGAGCTGGTCGCGGGCCCGCGCATGGACAACCTGCTGTCGGTGCACGCGGGCGCGGCGGCGCTGACCGCGGCGGCGACCTCGGGCGCGGCCCTGCCCGCCATCCCGGTGCTGGCCGCCTTCGACCACGAGGAGAACGGCTCGCAGAGCGACACGGGGGCCGACGGGCCGCTGCTGGGCAGCGTCCTGGAGCGCTCGGTGTTCGCGCGCGGGGGCTCGTACGAGGACCGGGCACGCGCCTTCGCGGGCACGGTCTGTCTCTCCTCCGACACGGGCCACGCGGTCCACCCCAACTACGCGGAGCGCCACGACCCGACGCACCACCCGCGCGTCAACGGCGGACCGATCCTCAAGGTCAACGTCAACAACCGCTACGCGACCGACGGTTCGGGCCGCGCGGTGTGGGCGGCCGCCTGCGAGAAGGCGGACGTGCCCTTCCAGTCCTTCGTCTCCAACAACTCCATGCCCTGCGGCACCACCATCGGCCCGATCACCGCGGCCCGGCACGGCATCAGGACCATCGACATCGGCGTGGCGATCCTGTCGATGCACAGCGCACGGGAGTTGTGCGGCGCGGACGACCCGTGGCTGCTGGCGAATTCGCTGGTGGCGTTCCTGGAGGGGTAGTCCCTACGGGACGGGGTACCCGCCTCCGACCGGAAGCACCGGACCGGACAGGGAGGCGACAACTCATGGGCCTCGGCGGGTGCATCATTCTCATCGCCGTGGGAGCCATCCTCACGTTCGCGACCGACTGGGAGATGGAGGGGGTCAATCTCGACCTGGTCGGGATCATCCTGATGATCGTGGGGCTGATCGGCACCACGACGTTCAGCAGCATCGCCAGGCGCCGGCGCGTGGTGGTGCCGCCCTCGACGCCGGTCGTCGACGAGGAGGGGCACCACCATCGGCACCGGGAGGGCTACAGCGACGGTTACGGCGTCTGAGCCACTGCCGTCTCCATTCCGGCGAGCACCAGGGGCAGGCGATCGGCGCCGCCCTCGGTGAGCCGGACCGGCACACCCAGTCCTGTCGATGGACGTGACAGGCCGGGTACTCGTCGGTCCCCGCGGCGGAACCGCCGTCGGACGCGGTGTCGTCGCAGGACGCGGCCATCGCGGAGATGTGCAGGACGCCCTCCGGCACGGAAGGGTCGAGTTCGAGGGTGCGGGAGAGATCGGTTCCCGCACCCTCACCCGTGCGCAGCAGCCCGGGCGGGGTCCACCCGGCACCGACAGTCCGGTTCGTGGAGGTGTCCTGCCTGGTCAGGGCTGTCCCGGACAGGGGCCGCTGTCCGGGACAGTCCGGGACACGGCGTATGCGTTGCCCGGCGTTGTCGGCGCCTGTCAGCGTCGGTTCTGCCCGGCCGATCCGGCCCACGGGCACCACCTGTCACAGCGACTCATGGAGAGAACGCATGCGTGTACGTCATGCCCTGATGGGCTCCCTCGCCGGTGCGGCACTCGTCCTCGGCGGACTCGCGGCGCCGGCCGCACAGGCGGCCGACGTCGGCGCGACCGCGGTCACGTGCGGCAACGCCAACTGGCCGCACAGCAACAAGGACAGCGGCTCCGGCAAGGTGACCAAGTCCGGCAGCGCCGCCGTGCACACGGGACCGTACGGTGCCTGCACCATCGTGGGATACGTCTCGCAGGGCGCCACGGTCCACTACGACTGCTACGCCGTGAACGACTACGGCAACACCTGGACCTGGGTCCGCGACGCGGGCGGCAGCAGCCTCGGCTGGATCTACGACGCCTACCTGGACGACGGGGGCGCCACGGCCCGCTGCTGACGACCGGTCACCGAGCCGGTCCGGCGGGGTGGGGGGTGCCCCGGCGGACCGGCTCAGTCGCCCGCAGGGCCGATGAGGTACTGCTGGGCCTTCGCGCCGTCACATGTCTGCACGGTGGCCTCGGTCCCCGCCTCCGGCCGCGCGGCCGCCACTCCCACGCACCGGCTTTCGTCGACGCGCAGCATGTACGTCGTCGCCTTCGACACCGACATCGACCTGCCGCCCTCGGGCCGTGCCCGCACGGGCTCGATGCGGAACACGGTCGCCGCGGCGCAGTTGTTCTGCGGTTCCAGCAGGCCACGGGTCGTTTCGCCGGTCAGGACCTTCAGGCAGCCCGAGGCGTGCACCGGGTGGGTCCACCGCACGCGGTAGGTGCCGTTCCCGGCCGCCACCAGATCGGTCACCGGCGGTTCCGCCTTGGCGCACGGGCGGTGCACCGCCACCTGCGACTCGTAACGGCCGTCCTGGAGGAAGCCGTCGGTCAGGCACAGCGTGGGGGACTGGACCGGCCGGATGCGCAGCGGACCGTCCCCGAAGGGGGAGGCCGTGGGGGAGGCCGAGGCGTCGCCTGCCCCGGCCGGGTCGGTGGCGTCCGGGTCGTCGGACCAGGGCCGGGCCAGGAGGCCGACCGTCGCCAGGGCCAGGCACGCGACCGCGGCGGTGGTGATCCAGCGGAAGCTCCACGCGCGCGTGCCCCGTTCACGGGCGGGGGGTCCGGCCGCACCGGGGACGGCCGGGGCCTGCGCCGTGGACGCCGCGATCCGCTCCCGGGCTTCGAGCCACTGCGGTACCCGGTCGTCGCCCTCGCACGCCCTGACGAACGCGGCGACGAGTTCGGCCCGGGGCAGGCCGTCCCGGGCGAGCACGTTGGCGAGCGTGCTCTTGGCCAGGACGTCACCCCGGGCCGCCGCCCGCTGCTCCAACTCCCGGTAGGTCAGACCGGAACGTTCCTTCGCCCGCCGCATCGACGCGACGAACTCAGCGGCGTCGGAGGCCTCTTCGGGCCGCGGAAATCTCTCGCTCCCCATGAACTCCAATGTCCCGGGCGCCCAGGAGAAAGCGCAATCCAAGATCCCGTCATTCCCGTGCGCACCGCCACGCGCGCGTGCGGGTGGTTCGGTCAGGTGAGCGCATGCCCCGGGGTCACGTCCACGTGGTCCGGTACGTCGTCGTGCCGGTCGCCGACGGTGAGGGTGCCCGTGGGTTCGAAGAGGAGGAGGGCGGTGGGGACGGGGGCGTACGGCTTGTGCTCGGTGCCGCGCGGGACGGTGAAGACGCTGCCCTTGGGGAGGACGACCGTGCGTTCCCCGGAAGGCTCCCGCAGGAAGATGTGCAGCTCCCCCTCCAGGACGAGGAAGAACTCGTCGGTGTGGTCGTGCACGTGCCAGAGGTGCTCGCCCTCGACCTTCGCGATGCGTACGTCGTAGTCGTTGACGGCGGTGACGATGCGGGGGCTCCACCGGTCGGTGAAGGAGGCGAGGGCGTCGGACAGCGCGATGGGTTCCATGGGTTCATCGTCGGGCGTGGTGGGAGCGCCCCACGAGTGCTAGGAATCGCACATGCCGCAAGGATCCTCTCAGCAGCCGCATCGTGTGGTTCTCGTGGTCGACGAGAACTCGAACCCCTTCGAGATGAGTTGCGCCATCGAGATCTTCGGGCTGCGCCGCCCCGAACTGGGCCGGGAGCTGTACGACTTCCGGCTGTGCGCCGCCGAACCGCTGACGCGGATGCGGGACGGCTTCTTCACGCTCACCGGGGTGGCCGGTCTCGAGGCCGCCGAGGAGGCCGATACGCTGATCGTGCCGAACCGGCCGGACACGGAGGTGCCCCGCTCCCCCGAGGTGCTGGACGTCGTAGGCCGGGCACACGCGCGTGGCGCCCGCCTGCTCGGCTTCTGCTCCGGGGCGTTCACGATCGCGGAGGCCGGGCTGCTGGAGGGGCGGCGGGCGGCGTGTCACTGGATGTGGGCGGAGTCGTTCCGGACCCGGTTTCCCCTGGTCCGGCTGGAACCGGACGTCCTGTTCGTCGACGACGGCGACATCCTGACGGCCTCCGGGAGTGCGTCGGCACTGGACCTGGGCCTGCATGTCGTACGGCGTGACCACGGGGCCGAGATCGCCAACCATGTCTCCCGGCGCCTGGTCTTCGCCGCCCACCGCGACGGCGGTCAGCGGCAGTTCGTGGAGCGGCCGGTCCCGGACGTGCCGGACGAGTCCCTGGCCCCGCTGCTGGCCTGGGCGCAGGAACGGCTGGGCGAGCCGCTGGCGGTGGCCGACCTGGCGGACCGGGCGGCGATGTCGCCGGCGACCCTGCACCGCCGCTTCCGGACACAGTTGGGGACGACTCCGCTCGCGTGGCTCACGGGGGAGAGGGTGGCGCTGGCCTGCAGGCTGATCGAGCGGGGGGAGGAGCGGCTCGATGTGGTGGCCGCGCGAAGTGGGCTGGGGACGGCCGCGAACCTACGCGCGCACGTGCGGCGCGTCACCGGGCTCAGCCCGTCGCAGTACCGGCGGCGTTTCGGGCCGTCGGCCGTCGGACCGTCGGCCGCGGGAATGCCGGTGGCCGCGTGGGATGACGCGGTGACGCCCGGCCCGTCCTGAGCAAGGAGCCGGGCGTGGAGTTCCCCGGGATCAGGGGGACACGGAAGGGTCGGCCGCCGCGGTGGCCCCGGACCTGACCTGCTGGAGCCAGGCCGCCGAGATGTTCTTCGGGACCTCCGGCATCAGACCGTCCTCCTTGGCGAAGGCGAGGGCCCGGTGGTACGCGCCGCCGCCGCAGCCGTCGGACTGGTGAAGGAGCTTCACGTCGACGGAGTCGTCGATGACGGGCGTGGTGGCGTCGTCGCGGGTGACGCGGAGACGGACCGGGGCGGTGTCGGGGTCGACGTCGTCCGGCAGCCGGAGACTGACATGCGAGACGCCCTCCTGCCTGAACTCGCCTTTGACGCACTCACCGCGCGTGCACAGCTCGTAGGACGCGCCCGCGAGACCGTCGTAGCCGTCCTGCACGACGTACACGCCGACCTCGGACACCACGCCGACCCCGGCGCAGACCTGTGTGCCCGCGCATCCGGACACGCCTGCGACCATGGCGGCGACACCGCCGAGCACGCGCGCGTATCCGATCCGGATCACCACTTCTGCACCCCTCCTGGAAGCACCTTCTCCACGAGGGAGACGTCGGTGCAGACTACGCGGCGCGGCCCGTCGTGATCATCCTGTCGGGCTACCGGTTGAGTCCGGCTCCGGTCGTCGGGGAAGCCGTAACGGCATGAGATTCCTCGTACGCGACCGGATCCTCGGCATCGGTGACGACTACTGGATCGAGGACGACCGGGGCAACAAGGTGTTCCTCGTCGACGGCAAGGCGATGCGGCTGCGGGACACCTTCGAGCTGAAGGACACGCAGGGGCGCGTTCTCGTCGACATCCACCAGAAGATGCTCGCCCTGCGCGACACGATGGTGATCGAGCGGGACGGCGCGCCGCTCGCGAAGATCCGCCGCAAACGGCTGTCCCTGCTGCGCAACCACTACCGGGTGTCCCTGGCGGACGGCAGCACGGAACTCGACGTCAGCGGCAAGGTCCTGGACCGGGAGTTCGCCATCGAGTACGACGGCGAACTGCTGGCCGTGGTCTCCCGGCGGTGGCTGCACGTGCGGGAGACGTACGGCGTGGACGTCGTACGGGACGACGCGGATCCGGCGCTGCTGATCGCGGTGGCGGTGTGTGTGATCCATCTCGCGGAGAAGGAGAGCGGGGACGACTGAGCCGTCAGCGGCGCGGCGCCGCCAATCCCAGCACCCGGTCCTTCAGCGCGGGGAACTGATCCCGCGTCACCGCGACCTTACCCGGATCGAACTCCACCGTGAGGACCTGCTCCCCCGCCCCGGCCTCCGCCAGCACCTCGCCCCACGGATCGACCACGATCGAGTGACCGGCCTGCGGAACTCCCGCATGTGTCCCGGCCGTTCCACAGGCGAGCACGAACGCCTGGTTCTCCACCGCCCGCGCCTGAGCCAGCAGCGTCCAGTGCGCCCGGCGGCGCTCCGGCCAGCCCGCCGGAACGACCAGGGTCTCGGCGCCGGCGTCGACGAGGCCGCGGAACAGCTCGGGGAAACGGAGGTCGTAGCAGGTGGCCACGCCAAGAGTCGTCTCGGGCAGACGGACCGTCACCAGTTCCTCGCCCGCGCCCATCAGGACGGCCTCGCCCTTGTCGAAGCCGAACCGATGGATCTTCCGGTACGCGGCGACCAGCTCACCGGAGGGGGAGAAGACCAGAGAGGTGTTGTAGAGCGGCCCCTCCGGGTCCCGCTCGGGGATCGAGCCCGCGTGCAGCCACACTCCGGCGTCGCTCGCGGCCTTCGCCATCGCCTCGTACGTCGGCCCTTCGAGCGGCTCGGCCTCGCTGCCGAACTCCTCGTAGGCGAAGGCGCCGGTGGTCCACAGCTCGGGCAGGACGACGAGGTCCGCCGCCCCGGCCTGGTCCCGCACGAGCGAGGCAATCCTCACCCGGCGCGATTCGATCGATTCGCCCTCGTTTACGTCGATCTGGAGCAAAGAGGCGCGCACACTACCACCGTCCTGGCATTCGAGCGGTCCACACGGGCTTCCAAGCGGGCCTACGATCGTCACACGAAAGCACTGCCGGGGTGCCTCACAGCAGCGTAACTTAGCGTTTCAAGACACCCGCCGACAGCTGCCGCCTCCCACTGGCAACGCCGCCACAACCTGCCCGCGTACCGACGTACCAACCGCCGAGGGGTCCCGTTCCGTGAGTCTGCATCCCACCCTCCAGCCCTACGCCGACGCCTGGACCCACTCCATCGAAGCGATATCCGAGCTGGTGACGCCGCTCGTGGAAGGCGAGTGGAACCGGCGCACACCCTGCCCCGGCTGGTCGGTGCGCGACGTGGTCTCCCATGTCATCGGCCTGGACTGCGAGATGCTCGGCGACCCGCGCCCCATCCACACGCTCCCGCGCGACCTCTTCCACGTCACCAACGACCACCAGCGCTACATGGAGATGCAGGTCGACGTCCGCCGCCATCACACGGCGCCGGAGATGACGTCCGAGCTGGAGTACACGGTCATCCGCCGCAACCGCCAGCTGCGGAACGAGTCCCGCGACCCCGGCACGAAGGTGCGCGGCCCGCTCGGCGCGGAGCTCACCCTCGAGGAATCCATGCGGGGCCACGCCTTCGACGTGTGGGTGCACGAGCAGGACCTGCGCGCCGCCCTCGGCCGCCCCGGCAACCTCGACTCCCCCGGCGCACACGTGGCCCGCGACGTACTGCTCGGCAAGCTCCCCGACCTCGTCGCCAACAAGGCCGACGCCCCGCGCAGCTCGGCGATCGTCTTCGACGTGCACGGCCCGATCGAGTTCCTGCGCACGATCCGCGTCGACATCCAGGGCCGCGGCACCCTCGAAACGGCCCCCGCCCTCGGCCCCGCGGCCACCCTCACCCTCGACTGGGAGACGTTCGTCCGCCTGGCCTGCGGCCGTGTCACGCCGGAAGCGGTCGCGGACCGGGTGAAGGCGGAGGGTGACCCCGGCCTGACGACGGCGATTCTGCGCAACTTCACGGTGACGCCGTAGCGAGGGCCACCCGGGGGGCTCCGCCACACAGCACCAGCGGTCACTTCCCAGCGCCGGCCGGCATCTTCCAGCCCGTCCGGCGTTTGAGGACGAGGCCCCTTCAGGTCCGAAGCGGGGGTCCCCGGGGCGGCAGCCCCCTGGCGGGGTCGAAGGGGCAGCGCCCCTTCAGGATGGGACGGGTAGGGGCGGCGGGGCCGAGGAAACCAGGACCCCGGAAAACCGCTGTCCCCCCGTACCCGCCCGCGGCTAACGTCCCGCCGTGACCAACACCACTGACGCCACCACCAGCCACCCCCCACGCCTCACCCGGCTGACCTTCCACGGCCCCCTGTCCGAGACACGGGCGAACGCCCTCGTCCAGCGCCTCACCCGCACGAACCCCCGCACCGTCCTGGACATCGGCTGCGGCTGGGGCGAACTGATGCTGCGCATACTGACCGCCGCCCCCGAAGCGACGGGGGTCGGCATCGACATCAAGGCCGAGGATCTCGCCCGCGGCCGCCGCGACGCCGAGGCCAGAGGGCTGACACAGAGGGCGGAATTCGTCGAGGAGTCCGCCGTCGGAACCTCACGCGGACCCGCCGACCTGGTCCTGTGCGTCGGAGCGAGCCAGGCCCTGAGCTCGGCCCGGCCGCCGGAGTACACCACCGAGGCCCTGCGCGCACTACGCCGCCTGGTCACCGACGACGGCCGCGTGCTGCTCGGGGAGGGCTTCTGGCAGCGCACACCGACCCCCGCCGAACTCTCCGGCATGTGGCCGGGCGCCTCCGCCACCGACCATCACGACCTCGCCACCCTGCTCGATCTCGCGGTCGACGCGGGCTTCCGCCCGGAATGGACCGAGACGGCGAGCCTCGACGAATGGGAGGAGTTCGAGTCGGCGTATCAGGCGGACGTCGAGGTCTGGCTCGCCCAGCACCCCGGCCATCCGCTCGCCGCCGAGACCCGCGACCGCCTCGACCGCCACCGTGCCCAGTGGATGAGCTACCGCGGGGTCCTGGGGCTGGCCTACCTCACTCTCGCCCCGGCCCGCTGACCCACCGGCTCACGCGGGAACGTGCACCGTCTCCACCCTGCTGGCGACCAGCCGTTCCCGCTCCCTGCGCGCCGCCCGCCGCCGCAGCCGCAGGATCTGGCTGACCCCCAGCGCCTGCAGCACGAACACCACCGAGAAGGCGACGGCGTAGTCCCCGCCCGTCGCGTCCAGCAGCACGCCGATCGCAAACAGCGTCGTCATCGAGGCGACGAAACCGCCCATGTTGGTGATCCCGGACGCCGTTCCCTGGCGCTCCGGCGGATTCGCCGGGCGCGCGAAGTCGAACCCGATCATCGAGGCCGGCCCGCACGCCCCGAGCACCGTGCACAGCACGATCAGCAGCCACATCGGCGCCGTCTCACCGGGCCAGGCCAGAGTCGTCGCCCACAGCACCGCCGTCGCCCCCACGGTCCCCAGCGCCAGCGGCAGCCGCGCCCCGTGATGCCGGGCGACGATCTGGCCGTAGACGAGCCCGACGACCATGTTGGACAGCACGACCAGGGTGAGCAGCTCACCGGCCGCCGCCCGGGACAGCCCCTGCGCCTCGACGAGGAACGGCAGCCCCCACAGCAGCAGGAACACCATCGCCGGGAACTGCGTCGTGAAGTGCACCCACAGCCCCAGCCGCGTGCCCGGCTCCCGCCAGGACGCGGTGATCTGGCGTCGTACGTAGGCCGCGCCCAGATGCGGAAGCGGCTCCGGCTCGTGTCCCTCGGGGTGGTCCTTGAGGAACAGGAGCAGCAGGACGAGTACGACCACGCCCGCGCCGGCGCTGCCCGCGAACGCCGCCGTCCAGCCCACCCCGTGCAGCAGCCGCGCCAGCACCAGCGTGGAGACGAGGTTGCCCGCCATGCCCGCGAGGCCCGCGAGCTGCGCGATCAGCGGACCGCGCCGGGCCGGGAACCACCGGCCGCCGAGCCGCAGCACGCTGATGAACGTCATCGCGTCGCCGCAGCCGAGCAGCGCGCGCGAGGCCAGGGCCATGCCGTACGACGGCGAGAAGGCGAAGCCCAGCTGGCCCGCCGTGAACAGCACCACGCCGATGGTCAGCACCTTCTTGGTGCCGAGCCGGTCGACCAGCAGGCCGACGGGTATCTGCATGCCCGCGTACACGAGCAGCTGGAGGATCGAGAACGTCGACAGGGCCGAGGCGTTCACGTCGAAGCGGTCCGCGGCGTCGAGGCCGGCGACCCCCAGGGACGTACGGAAGATGACGGCGACGAAGTAGACCGAGACACCTATGCCCCAGACGGCGACGGCGCGGCGGCCGCCCGGAGGATCGCCGGGGAGTGCGGCGGGCTTCAACGCTCCTCACCTCGCGCGAGGTGCGAGAACCAGTCGATGTGCCGGTGGACCAGCCCGACCGCCGCCTCGGCGTCCCCGGAGCGCAGTGCCTCGAGGATCTCCTCGTGCTCGACGAGGGTCTTGGCGACCCGGTCGGGGTGGGAGTGCAGTACGGCGACGCCCATGCGCAGTTGCCGGTCGCGCAGTTGGTCGTACAGCCGCGACAGGATCTCGTTGCCGCCGCTGCGGACGATCTCGGCGTGGAAGCACCGGTCGGTGACGGCGGCTCCGGCGAGGTCTCCGGCGGCGGCCTGCGCCTTCTGCTGGGCGAGCAGTTCCTCGAGCCGCTCGATGAGGCCGGGCGGTGCGGGGACGGCCTTGCGCGCCGCGTGCTCCTCGACGAGGAGCCGCGTCTCCACGACGTCCTTGATCTCCTGCGCGGAGACCGGCAGGACCAGTGCGCCCTTCTTCGGGTAGAGCTTGATCAGCCCTTCGACCTCCAGGCGGAGCAGCGCCTCCCGCACCGGTGTGCGCGAGACCCCGACGGCCTCGGCGAGCTCGCCCTCGGTCAGCAGCGTCCCGCCCTCGTAACGGCGCTCCAGTACGCCCTGCTTGACGTGGGTGTAGACGCGGTCGGCGGCTGGCGGCTGCTTCAGGGGTGCGGGCGGGGCGGTAGGCATGCGCACAGCATAGATACAACAGGTACGCATCGGGGTTCCGGTCCATCATGCGGACGCCCCCGGAGGCCCGTATCTATCAAATTCCTGTCAACCGCCCCCTAAAGGCAACCCGCCTCATCAACCACACAACCTTCTGTGCTACTTACGTGTCACATACGTGCGGCCCACTCGCCTTCCCCACCAACTCGGCCGCATTCTGGGGCATTCGACGCAATCGGGGTATTTCAGTTGATAACCGCCACCAAGGGCTTCCGTGCCCGCAGAGCCGCAGCCGTCGCCGTGACGACCGGCGCGATGCTCGTCGCCGGAGCCCTCACCGCGGCGCCCGCGCAGGCCGTGACGGCGCCCACCATCACCGCCAAGGGCGGGTTCCTGATGAACAGCGCGACCGGCACGACCCTCTTCACCAAGGCCGCTGACACCAAGAGGCTCACCGCCTCCACCACGAAGATCATGACCGCGAAGGTCGTGCTCTCGCAGTCGAACCTGAACCTCGACACCAAGGTGACGATCAAGAAGGCCGTCAGCGACTACATGGTCGCCAAGGGCTACCCCTCGTCGGCCCGTCTGATCGTCGGCGACAAGGTCACCGTCCGTCAGCTGCTGTACGGGATGATGCTGCCGTCCGGCTGCGACGCGGCGATGGCCCTCGCCGACAAGTTCGGCACCGGCACGACGGTGAACGCGCGCGTGAAGTCGTTCATCGGCAAGATGAACACCATGGCCAAGAACCTTGGCATGACCAACACGCACTTCGACTCGTTCGACGGCATCAGCAACGGCTCCAACTACTCGACGCCGCGCGACCTGACGAAGCTCGCCCGGAGCACGATGAAGAGCACCACGTTCAAGACCGTCGTGAAGACCAAGTCGTACACGGCGAAGACGATCACGAGCTCCGGCTCCACCCGCACGATGGCACCATGGACCAACACCAACACCCTGCTCGGCTGGAACGGCACGCTGGGCATCAAGACCGGCTCCGGCACCGAGGCCAAGTACTGCCTCGTCTTCGCCGCCACCCTCAACGGGGAGTCGGTGATGGGCACCGTCATGACCGCCCCCTCCGCGACCGACCGCACGGCGGACGTGAAGAAGCTCATCAACTACGGCTACGCCAGGATCAGCTGACGCCCGCGGTGACGTGAAAGGGGCGGCCACCCGTCGGTGGCCGCCCCTTTCATTGCCGCTTCTGTCTCACGCCCAGGTGATCAGCCGCTTGGGCTGCTCCAGGATCGCCGCCACGTCCGCCAGGACCTTGGAGCCCAGCTCGCCGTCCACCAGGCGGTGGTCGAAACTGAGCGCCAGGGTCGTGACCTGGCGGGGCTTCACCTTCCCCTTGTGAACCCACGGCTGGAGCTTGATCGCGCCGACCGCGAGGATCGCGGACTCGCCCGGGTTGAGGATCGGGGTGCCGGTGTCGACTCCGAAGACGCCGACGTTGGTGATGGTGACCGTGCCGCCCTGCATCGCGGCCGGCGTGGTCTTGCCCTCCCGAGCCGTCGACACCAACTCGCCGAGCGCCTCGGCCAGTTGCGGCAACGTCTTGGCGTGGGCGTCCTTGATGTTCGGGACGATCAGACCGCGCGGGGTCGCCGCCGCGATGCCCAGGTTGACGTAGTGCTTGCGCACGATCTCCTGGTTCGCCTCGTCCCAGGACGCGTTGACGTCCGGGTTGCGCCTGATCGCGACCAGCAGGGCCTTGGAGATCAGCAGCAGGGGGTTCACCCGCAGGCCGGCGAACTCCCTGTCCTCCTTGAGCTCCTCGACCAGCTTCATCGTGCGCGTCACGTCGACCGTGACGAACTCGGTGACATGCGGCGCCGTGAACGCCGAGCCGACCATCGCCGCAGCCGTCGCCTTGCGCACGCCCTTCACCGGGATACGGGTCTCACGGACCGCGTCGTACGTGGCTACCGGCGCCGGGGCGGCGGCGGGAACGGCGACCGGGGCGGCCTGGGGCACCGGCTCGGCAGCCGGGGCCGGGGTCGGCTGAGCCACCGCCGCGTGCACGTCCTCGCGCGTGATGATGCCGTCCGGGCCGGTGGGCGTCACCGTGGCCAGGTCGACCCCGAGATCCTTCGCCAGCTTGCGCACCGGCGGCTTCGCCAGCGGGCGGGGCGGCTGCACCACCTGGGCGGGACCATGCCCGTTCAGCCCGTTCAGCTCGGACTGCAGGGCCTGTGCCGCCGCCGCGGGCTCCTGGCGTGGGACATCGGCCCCCTTGCGCGGGCGGCGCTTCGTCGAGGACGCGGCCACGCCGTAGCCGACCAGAACCGGCTGCCGGCCCGAGCCCTCCGGCTTGGGCTCCTCCGCCGGGGCCGCCGCCGGCTGCGCGACGGGCGGCTCAGCGGCCGGCGCCGTCCCGCCCGCGACGTCCACCGCGATGATCGCCGTACCGACGTCCACCGTCGTGCCCTCGGGGAAGTGCAGCTCACTGACCACCCCGTCGTACGGGATGGGCAGTTCGACGGCCGCCTTGGCCGTCTCGACCTCGCACACCACCTGGCCGTCGGTGACCGTGTCGCCCGGCTGGACGTACCACTTGAGGATCTCGGCCTCGGTGAGTCCCTCGCCCACATCGGGCATCTTGAACTCGCGCACGGACGCTTCAGTCATCGTCGTCATGCCCCTCTCCTCAGTACGCCAGGGCACGGTCGACGGCGTCGAGCACCCGGTCCAGGCCCGGCAGGTACTCCTCCTCCAGGCGCGCCGGCGGATACGGGGCGTGATAGCCGCCCACCCGCAGCACCGGGGCCTCCAGGTGGTAGAAGCAGCGCTCCGTGATCCGGGCGGCGATCTCCGCGCCCGAGCCGAAGAACACCGGAGCCTCGTGGACCACGACCAGGCGGCGGGTCTTCTCGACGGAGGCCTGGATGGAGTCGAAGTCGAGCGGGGAGACCGAGCGCAGGTCCAGGACCTCCAGGTTCCTGCCCTCCTCGGCGGCCGCGTCGGCGACCTCCTGGCACAGCTTCACCATCGGACCGTAGGCGGCCAGGGTGAGGTCCGTGCCCTCGCGGACGACCTTCGCCTTGTGCAGCGGGCCCGGGATGGCCTCGGTGTTGACCTCGCCCTTGTCCCAGTAGCGTCGCTTCGGCTCGAAGAAGATCACCGGGTCGTCGCTCTGGATGGCCTGCTGCATCATCCAGTACGCGTCCGACGCGTTGGAGGGGCTGACGATCTTCAGGCCGGCCACGTGCGCGAAGAGCGCCTCGGGGGACTCGGAGTGGTGCTCCACCGCGCCGATGCCGCCGCCGTAGGGGATGCGGACGACGACCGGCAGCTTGACCTTGCCCAGCGAGCGCGCGTGCATCTTCGCGAGCTGCGTGACGATCTGGTCGTAGGCCGGGAAGACGAAGCCGTCGAACTGGATCTCCACCACGGGGCGGTAGCCGCGCAGGGCGAGGCCGATCGCCGTGCCCACGATGCCGGACTCGGCCAGCGGGGTGTCGATGACCCGGCTCTCGCCGAAGTCCTTCTGCAGGCCGTCCGTCACACGGAAGACGCCGCCGAGCTTGCCGACGTCCTCGCCCATGATGAGGACCTTGGGGTCGGAGTCCAGGGCGCGGCGCAGCGACTCGTTGATCGCCTTGGCCAGAGCCATGCTTTTGAATGTCACAGTCTCTGCCATCTCAGTGACCCCCCTCTACGTCCGCGAACGACGCCTGGTAGGCGGCGAACTGGGCGCGCTCCTCGTCGACGAGCGCATGCCCGTCCGCGTACACGTTCTCGAAGATGGCGAAGTGGTCCGGGTCCGGCATGGCACGGACCGCCTCGCGCACTCGTTTGCCCAACGCCTCGCTCTCGGCCTCCAGTTCCGCGAAGAATCCCTCGTCCGCGTGGTTTGAAGCCTCGAGATAGCGGCGAAGGCGCAGGATCGGGTCCTTCGCCTCCCAGGCCTGGCGCTCCTCGTCACCCCGGTACCGGGTGGGGTCGTCGGAGGTGGTGTGAGCGCCCATGCGGTACGTGTACGCCTCGACCAGCGTCGGACCCTCACCGCTGCGGGCACGTTCCAGCGCCCACTTCGTCACGGCGAGGCAGGCCAGGACGTCGTTGCCGTCGACGCGGACGCCGGGGAAGCCGAAGCCCTGTGCGCGCTGGTAGAGCGGCACGCGGGTCTGCTTCTCGGTCGGCTCGGAGATCGCCCACTGGTTGTTCTGGCAGAAGAACACCACGGGGGCGTTGTAGACCGCGGAGAAGGTGAACGATTCCGCGACGTCGCCCTGGCTGGAGGCGCCGTCGCCGAAGTACGCGATCACCGCGCTGTCGGCGCCGTCCTTGGCGATGCCCATCGCGTAGCCGGTGGCGTGCAGCGTCTGGGAGCCGATGACGATCGTGTAGAGCTGGAAGTTGTTGCTGTTGGGGTCCCAGCCGCCGTTGTTCACGCCGCGGAACATGCCGAGCAGGTTGGTCGGGTCGACCCCACGGCACCAGGCGACGCCGTGCTCACGGTAGGTCGGGAAGACGTAGTCGTCCTCACGGGTGGCCCGGCCGGAGCCGATCTGGGCGGCCTCCTGGCCGAGCAGCGACGCCCACAGGCCCAGCTCGCCCTGGCGCTGCAGGGAGGTGGCCTCGGCGTCGAAGCGGCGGGTGAGCACCATGTCGCGGTAGAGGCCGCGGAGCTCTTCGGGGGTGATGCCGGCGACGTACTTGTCGTACTCGGCGTTCTTCACGCGCTTGCCCTCGGGCGTCAGCAGCTGAACGAGCTCGGGGTCCGCGCTTGGCGATTTCCTTGCGGTTGTGGTCTTGCCGGCCGTGCTCTTGGTACCGGCGCTGCGTCGCGGCTTCCGCGCGGCAGTGCTCTCCACGGTCACGTGTGCTCCTCCGTCGGTCCGGCATCCCGGGTTCGCCGGGTGCCAGTGCGGCTCACCTGAAGCCCTCCGGACGCACGGGGTGGGGTGCGGCCCATTGGGGACAGGCGTGACAGGTGCCCCGGCGAGCGCCCTGCAAAAGGCACGTTACCCAGTGCTCCACATTTCTGTGAAACCCCTCCTGACCTGCGATTTTGCTTGGATATCCAAGTAAATCGCGAAAGCCGGGAACAACTCCAGGTCACAGCCTTGCAGGGGGCCGGAACAACGGCACGTTATATCGGTGACCCAGGTCACGGGAAGAGTCGACGAGGGTGAGGTCACTGAAGTCGTGTGACGCTGATCTCGTGCATGAAAGCGGATAAATCAGGTTGTGCCTGCTGGGCGATTCAGCCAGCCGCGATTCCGTCACCCGCCGTAAACGCCACGCGCGCGTGGAGCCCGCTTCCGGGCCGCACGCGCGCGTGGGGATGTTCTCTTCCGCCTGGCCGTGCCGGCGGGCCGGTCAGGCGCCGCCGCCTCCGGTTTCACCCGTGGGGGCGGTCGGCAGCGTCGGCGGCGTGCTCGGGTCCTCCGTGGGCTCCTCGGTCGGCTCCTCCGTCGGGTCCTCGGTCGGCTCGGCCGTGGTCGGGTCCTCGGTCGGCTCGTACGTCGGATCCTCCGTCGGCTCGTACGTGGGGTCCTCGGTCGGCTCGTAGGTCGGGTCGGTGCCCGTGCCGGTGCCGTCGTCCGTGTACTCGTCGGTCGGCTCGTCCGTCGGCTCGTCGCTCGGCGTCTCGCTGGCCTTGTCCTCGTCGGTGGTCTGCGACGTGGTCGGCGTCTGCTTGGTGCCACCGCCCCCGCCGTCACCGCCGCCGTTGTTCATCGCCCACGCGACGCCCGCCGCGATCGCGATCACCGCGAGGACGGCCAGGATCCACAGCTTGCCGCGGCCACTGCCCCGGTTGCCGTGCCCCTCGAAGCCGCCGTCGTCGCCACCGCCGTACCTGTTGGGCAGGATCGGCTGCGGGATCTGCGTCGTGCCGGAGGCCGGGGTGCCCGGATGCCCCATGACGGTCGTGTTCGCGAAGCCCGCGGCCGGGGTGTGCCGGCCGTCGTGCATCGCCACCGGGCCGGTGTTCCAGGTGCCGGTGTGGCCGCCCTGGTCGTACAGCATCTGCAGGCCGTACTGGACGAGGCCGCGCATCTCCTCGGCCGTCTGGAACCGGTCGTCCGGCTCCTTGGCGAGCGAGCGCATGACCAGGCCGTCGAGCTCCGGCGGCACGCTGTCGGAGACCTCGGACGGCGGCGTCGGGATGTCCTGGACGTGCTGGTAGACCACCGACAGCGGGGTCTCGCCGGTGAACGGCGGGCGCAGCGCGAGGAGTTCGTAGAGCAGGCAGCCCGTCGCGTACAGGTCGGAGCGGTGGTCGACCGCCTTGCCGAGCGCCTGCTCCGGGGACAGGTACTGCGGCGTGCCCATGACCATGCCGGTCTGCGTCATCGTCGACTGCGCGCCGTGCAGCGCGCGGGCGATGCCGAAGTCCATCACCTTCACGGCGCCGTTGTGGGTGATGATGACGTTGGCCGGCTTGATGTCACGGTGCACGATGCCGTGCTGGTGCGAGTAGGCGAGCGCCTCCAGGACACCGGAGACGATGATCAGTGCCTGCTCGGGGCCCGGCGCCTCGGCGTTGAGGAGGAGGTCGCGGATCGTGCGGCCCTCGACGATCTCCATGACGATGTACGGCACGCTCTGGCCGTTCACGAGGTCCTCGCCGGAGTCGTACACGGCGACGATCGCGTGGTGGTTGAGGCCGGCCACCGACTGGGCCTCGCGCGTGAAGCGGGCCTTGGACACCGGGTCCTCGGCGAGGTCTGAGCGCAGCAGCTTGACCGCCACGGTGCGCCCGAGGCGCACGTCCTCGGCCGCGAACACCTCGGCCATGCCGCCCCGGCCGAGTCTGCGGGTCAGCCTGTAACGGCCGTCCCCGACAAGTCCGCCATTACCCCACATCTCCGGCGCGTCTGACATACCGCCGCCAGCCGCCTCGGGGTCGGACGGGCCCTGAGCGCGCTGCTGCTGTGCCATCAGTCCTCGCCGTCGTTTCTGCCCGCGGTGCGCGCGGTGTTGTTACGGTCTCCGTCGGCCACGCTACAGCCTTCACGCAAGCCGTCGGTCCGAGACGGTCGCCCCAAACCGGAAGGAGCCGGACCGGCCATAAAACCGGTACCCCGTCCCCTCGTGCAAATTCTGTGGACCGGCCGCACCTCCCCTGTAACGCTTCCGCGACTCTTCTTTCGCGTACGGTCACGGAACGGGCACCTCGCTTGACCTGTCAGTGCCGTGGGGCAGACTTGGCCCGGAATAGCACTTTGGATCACTCGGATCACCTGATCCACGCCAATCGCAGGCGCCCAAGAGGCTACGGGGGAAGCAGAACATGAGCCAGGACGGCGCACAGGGCGGCCACGCGGGGCGGGCACTGGCCGGTGGCCGCTATCAGCTGCGGGATCTGCTCGGCCAGGGCGGCATGGCCGCGGTGCACCTCGCCTACGACACCGTGCTCGACCGGCAGGTGGCGGTCAAGACGCTGCACACCGAGCTCGGCCGCGAGCAGGCCTTCCGCGAGCGCTTCCGCCGCGAGGCCCAGGCCGTGGCGAAGCTCACGCACACCAACATCGTCTCGGTCTTCGACACCGGCGAGGACACCGTCGACGGCATGACGACGCCGTACATCGTCATGGAGTACATCGAGGGCCGGCCGCTGAGCTCGGTCTTCGACGAGGACATACGGCAGTTCGGCGCGGTGCCCGCCGACAAGGCGCTGAAGATCATCTCCGATGTGCTCGCGGCCCTGGAGATCAGCCACGAGATGGGGCTGGTCCACCGGGACATCAAGCCGGGCAACGTCATGGTGAACAAGCGCGGCGTCGTCAAGGTGATGGACTTCGGCATCGCGCGCGCCATGCAGTCCGGTGTGACGTCCATGACGCAGACCGGCATGGTGGTCGGCACCCCGCAGTACCTCTCGCCGGAACAGGCGCTGGGCCGGGCCGTGGACGCCCGCTCCGACCTGTACTCGGTCGGCATCATGCTGTTCCAACTGGTCACCGGGCGGCTGCCGTTCGACGCGGACTCGCCGCTGGCGATCGCGTACGCGCATGTGCAGGAGGAGCCGGTGGCTCCCTCCTCGATCAACCGCGCCCTGCCGCCGGCGGTGGACGCGCTGGTCGCCCGCGCGCTGAAGAAGAATCCGAACGAACGCTTCCCGAGCGCCGAGTCCATGCGCGAGGAGTGCCTGCGCGTGGCCGCGTCCTTCCAGGCCGCCCCGCCGAGCATCGTGCCGGGCGCGCAGACGCAGAGCGGTCAGGGCGTCGGCGCCTCGGTGTTCCCGCCGGTCAGCCCCCAGACCCCACCGCCGGCCCCGCATCAGACGCCGCCACCGCCGGTCGGCCCGCAGACGCCCCCGCCGGCTCCCGTCCAGACGCCGTACCAGCAGACCCCGGCCCCGAACCCGTACGGCACGCCGCCGCCGTCGATGCCCTCGCCGTCGTACGGCTATCCGCAGCAGCCCGGCTACCGTACGCCGCCGCCGGCCGCGTACTCCCCGCAACCGGGCGCCTCGACCCCGCCGCCCGGTGCCCCGCAGCCGTACACCATCTCGCCCCAGCGGCAGCCCTCTTCGGGCGGCGGCAGGAACAACCGGCCGGTGATCATCGTCTCGATCGCCGTGTCCGTCGTGGCGGTGATCAGCCTGATCCTGGCGACGACGCTGAACGACGGCGGCACCGACGACGACGATCCGTACAGCCTGCCGACGAGCGACTACAGCTACAGCAGCCCGACCGCGACGGGCACGGGGACGAACGCCCCGGGCTATCGGGAAGGGGACAGCACGAACACGGTGAAGACGACCGAGTGCACCGAACCGTTCAAGACCTACGACGACAGCGGCAACGTGCGGGCTCCGAGCTTCATGTTCAAGTCCTGGCCGTCGGTCAAGAAGTGCCTCGACGCCGCGGGCTGGGAGTACGAGACGACCGAGGTGAACGAGAACCTGTTCGGTCATGACACCGTCATGAAGCAGTCGCCCAAGTTCTATGCGGAGTTCGACCCGGACGACCCGCCGGTGTTCCAGATCGAGGTCTCGACGGGTCTGCCGAAGTAGTGCCCGCGGTGACGTCCGCGAAGGCGTCCACGGTGACGTCCGCGAGGTGAAAGGGCCCGGCAGCGTTGGCTGCCGGGCCCTTGTGGTGTCGGGCGGGGACCGTGGTTCTAGAGGTACGGCCCACCCGATCGGCCGCCTTGGCGCGGCTCGCCGTCCTCGTGGCCGCCGACTCCCGGCGGGAGGGCGCGGCGCATCTGCTCCAACTGGGCGCGGGCGGCCATTTGCTGAGCGAAGAGCGTGGTCTGGATGCCGTGGAAGAGGCCCTCCAGCCAGCCGACCAACTGGGCCTGCGCGATACGCAGTTCCGCGTCGCTCGGCGTCGCGTCGTCCGTGAACGGCAAGGAGAGCCGCTCCAGTTCCTCGACCAGCTCCGGGGCCAGGCCGTCCTCCAGTTCCTTCACCGAACTGGCGTGGATCTCCTTCAGCCGGACCCGGCTCGCTTCGTCCAGCGGAGCCACGCGCACCTCTTCGAGCAGCTGCTTGATCATGCTGCCGATCCGCATGACCTTCGCCGGCTGCTCGACCTGCTCCGTCACCGGGATCTCGCGGGAGTCCTCGTCTCCGTTACCGCCGGTGAGCGCCATCCCGTCCTGGCCCACGACCAGGATCTGGGGGTTCTCGGACGGCCTTTCGTTCCTCGGCATCTCCATGCCGCCATTCTCTCGCACCCGTACAGCTCATCATCGTGGTGCCCCCTGTGGGGAGAGATCCACCGTTTACGGTGCGGTACTTTCCGTCACTCTTCGGGAGCGGCGGGCCTCCGGCCCACCCGGACCGCCCGGAATGCCTTGACTGCCCGAATTATCCCCACGGCAGCGGCTACCTGGACCGCCCTGATTGTCCGGCCCGAGTGAAGCGCAGCAGGCGGGCCTCGCAGATGTCGAGCCAGCGGCTCTCCGCCTCGGCATGGAAGACGAGCTGCTCCAGGACGAGCAGCCGGGTCATCTCCTCGGGGTGCTCGTGCGCCCGCGCCAGCGCGTCAGCCCGCTGCCGCACATAGCCGTGCAGAGCCTCGGCCACATGCCTGCGCTGCGCCCCGACGACCTGCCTCACGTCGACGCCGGGCGCACCGACCGCCATCACCAGCTTGATCGCCAGCTCGTCGCGGGGCGGGCTCGCCCGCTGCACGGGTCGGGTGAACCAGTCGCGCAGTTCGGCGCGGCCCGCCTCCGTCAGCGCGTACAGCACCCGCCCCGCCTCGTCCACGCCGGACTGGACGACCAGGCCGTCCCGCTCCAGCCGGCCCAGGGTCGTATAGACCTGGCCGATGTTCAGCGGCCAGGTCCCGCCCGTGCGGGCCAGGAATTCGGTGCGCAGCCGCGAGCCGTAGCGGGCGCCGGGTTCGAGGAGCGCAAGCAGCCCGTGTCGTATCGACATACCCGGATTGTGCGCCGGATTCGGTCGGGTGGCGGAGTCCGGAATGCCGGGTGTGGCGGGTGCTGTGAGGCTTGGTCCCATGACTTCCTGGCTGGCCCTGGTGGGAAAACGACGGGCACGCCCTGCCTCCGGCGGTTCGCGCGCGTGGGGCCGGGCGGCGCGGAGGGGCGCGGCCGGGCCTGCCCCCGGGGCGGTGATCACGGGCTTGCCGAGAGGCGGGGGTGGGGGCGGTGAGTCCTCGTCGCCGGATGGGGT
>NZ_JOFS01000042.1 GCF_000719285.1 Streptomyces bicolor
CCGCCTCACAGCCGAATCCACCCCGAGCTGGCGCGGCACCTAGAACCTCAACGAATTAGGGCATCCAGGGACTAAACAACGGAACGAAACGCCCTCTGACGCCAAGGGGCCCTCCACGCGCGCGTGGAGGGCCCTTCGGCCGTTCGCCGTCAGTGGGTCACGGCCTGAGCACCAGGGTGTCCTGCGTGCTCTCGTCGACCGCGGCGTCCGAGAAGGACCAGTCGAGCAGTTCGCCCTCGGCCCACTTGTCCGTCTGGTCGGTGTAGTGGGCGTTGTAGGCGTGCCCGGAGGCGCCGGTGAGGTTGATCCACTTCGACTTGTCGAGGTCGCCGAGGTTGACCACCATCCGCATCGACGGCACCCAGACGACGCCGTAGCCGCCCGCGGCGTTCCAGCCGGTGGCGTTGACCGTGGCCTCGCCGCCGCTGAGCTTCCAGGGGCCGCGGTTGAGGGCGTACTGCAGGAAGCCGGGGCCCTCGGTGCCGAGCGTCTGGTTCTTCAGGAACAGGCGGTGCAGCCGGCCCCAGCTCCAGGTGTCGATGTCCTTGCCGAGCTTGGCGGTCAGCTCCCAGCGGGCGTCGATCATGGCGCGCTTGAACAGATCGTCACGGTTGGTGGCGCCAGGGCGGTTGCCCGAGCTCGTCGTCGTCCACCAGTCGCTGTCCTCGTCGTCCATGAGGCTGCGCACGACCTCGAACCAGCGGTCGCCGCCGTCCGGCTGCGCCTGGTCTGCGTCGCGCTCGCCGCACTCGCGCACCTCGCCCGTCTGGTCCGCGGGGCCGGTGGTGTTGACGGGGTCGACCCACAGGCACTGGCCCTTGACCCGCAGCTCCTTGGGCAGCTTGTTGCCGAAGGCGAGCTTGAGGATGTTGCGCCAGACCGAGTTGAAGTAGGCGGCCGCCGCCGAGTCCGCGTCCTGGGTGTAGTCCCAGCCCTCCAGGAGCTCCTGTGCGTCCCGGACGTCCTGCGCGTGCCGGACGTCCTTGTCGGAGATGTCGATCTTCAGCAGCTGGGGCACCAGCAGCCTGGCGATCTCGCTGCTGTTGTCGAGCTGCATCTGGCGCATGTCCTCGGTGGAGATCTTGCCGCCGTCGTCGATCTTCGACTGGATCAGGTCGGTGATGCGCTGGCTGCGGGCGCCGTAGCCCCAGTCCGTGGTGAGCGTGTACGGGTACTTCTTGTCGACCACGGCCTGGTTGGCGGTGACGATGTAGCCGCGTGCCGGGTCGTACTCGTACGGCAGCTCGTCCTCGTCGATGTAGCCGGTCCAGCGGGACCTGGAGTCCCAGCCCGGCGCCGGGACGGAGCCGTCGTAGCCCCGCGCGCGCGTGGGGATCTTTCCGGGCAGGGTGTAGCCGATGTGGCCCTTGGTGTCGGCGTAGATCAGGTTCTGCGAGGGCACGTCGAACAGGGCCGCCGCGGCGCGGAAGTCGTTCCAGTCCGCCGCCTTGTTCATGGCGAACACGGCGTCCATGGAGGTGCCCGGGTCCAGCGCGGTCCAGCGCAGCGCGATGCCGTAGCCGTCGCCGCGGTCGGGGGCGGCGGTGTCGACGGAGGCCTTCTTGCCGACCTTCACCAGCTCGGAGCTGCGGTCGGACAGCAGGGGCATGCCGTCCTTGGTCTCCCGGACGATGATCTTCTTGGACGCGCCACCGGCGACATCGATGGTCTCCTCGCGCGTGGCGAAGGGCACCGTCTTGCCGTTGTACAGGTAGCCGTCGCCGGAGAGCTTCTCCAGGTAGAGGTCGGTGACGTCGACGCCGGAGTTGGTCATGCCCCAGGAGATGTTCTGGTTGTGGCCGATGATCACGCCGGGCATGCCCGCGAAGGTGTAGCCGGCGACGTCGTACTGGCACTTGCCGGAGACCGCGCGGCAGTGCAGGCCCATCTGGTACCAGACGGACGGCAGCGCGGGCGACAGGTGCGGGTCGTTGGCCAGCAGCGGCTTGCCGGTGATGGTGTGCTTCCCGCCGACCACCCAGGAGTTGGAGCCGATTCCGTTGCCGTTCACGCCGACGGCCGTCGGGAGGTCGTCCAGGACGTCCTGGAGGCCCCCCAACTGGCTCTGCAGGCCGCTGGTGCCCGAGGAGGAGGCGGTGCCCGCCGCGCCGCTCGTGGAGCCGCCGGTGGACGAGCCCGCGGTGGACGCGGAGCCGGCCGGCTGGAACGTCTTGGTGACCTCGTCGTACTGGCCGGTCTGGACGATCGTCCTGTTACGGCTGTACGGGTACTCCGGGTACAGGTCCGCGATCTCCTTGGGGCCGAGGCGGCTGGTCATCAGGGCGCGGTCGATCTCGTCCTGCATGTTGCCGCGCAGGTCCCAGGCCATCGCCTTGAGCCAGGCGACCGAGTCGACCGGGGTCCACTTCGCCGGCTTGTAGTCGTTGGCGAACCCGAGAGCCGCGTACTCCAGGGAGATGTCCTTGCCGTCCTTGCCGTCCAGGTAGGCGTTGACGCCCTTGGCGTAGGCCTGGAGGTACTTCTTGGTGGAGGCCGACAGCGTCTTGTCGTACTCCTCCTGCGCGATCCGGTCCCAGCCCAGGGTGCGCAGGAACTCGTCGTTGCCGACCTGGCTCTTGCCGAACATCTCGGACAGGCGCCCGGAGGTCATGTGCCGGCGTACGTCCATCTCGTAGAACCGGTCCTGCGCCTGGACGTAGCCCTGCGCCATGAACAGGTCCTCGTCGGAGGAGGCGTAGATCTGTGGGATGCCGTAGTCGTCGCGCTTCACGTCGACGGGCCCGGACAGGCCTTCCAGCGAGATCGAGCCCTTGGTCTGCGGGAACGAGGCACGGACGGTGCTGATGGACCAGTAGGCACCACCGGTGACGCCTGCGATCAGGCCCAGTACCAGCACGAGGACGATCAGACGGGCTCTGCGCCCCTTCTTCCTGCCGGACTTGCCGGGCTGCTGACCCGTGGAGGCGGTGGTATTCGGGGGCATCGCTGTCCTTGCTGTCCTTACGCGAGCGGCAGGGCGGGCTGTCCTTTTGAATGAGCGCTGGAGCAACCATAGGCGCAGGGCCCGGTCCACCTTGACGCGGAGTGGTGAACCAGCGCGGACGGACGTTCGATCATGCCTCGCCGAGTGTCAAGAAATCGTCAAGAGTTAGGTAAGGTAACGAAGTAGTTGGGTGCGGAGAACCGCCACTTCGTGTCCTATGTACGTGAGCCCACGCGCGCGTGCGTGCGGGCCAGGGAAAGGGAACGGCCGCTGACTGTCCACGACCTCAACCAGCTCCTGCTCGTCTGCTCGCTCGTCCTGCTCGTCGCCGTCGCAGCGGTCCGGATCTCCTCGCGCAGCGGGCTCCCCAGCCTGCTCGTGTACCTGGGCATCGGCGTGCTCATGGGCCAGGACGGCATCGGCGGCATCCGCTTCGACGACGCCGAGCTGACGCAGGTCATCGGTTATGCGGCGCTGGTCGTGATCCTGGCCGAGGGCGGTCTCGGCACGAAGTGGAAGGAGATCAAGCCGGCCCTTCCGGCCGCGACCGCGCTGGCGCTGGCCGGGACCGGGATCAGCGTCGGGGTCACCGCGGCGGGCGCGCACTATCTGGTCGGGCTGGACTGGCGGCAGGCGCTCATCATCGGGGCGGTCGTCTCCTCCACCGACGCCGCCGCCGTCTTCTCCGTGCTGCGCAAGATCCCCCTCCCCGCGCGCGTGACGGGCACCTTGGAGGCGGAGTCGGGCTTCAACGACGCACCCGTGGTCATCCTGGTGGTCGCCTTCTCCCACTCCGGCCCGATGGAGCACTGGTATGTGCTGGTGGGCGAGATAGCCCTGGAGCTGGCCATCGGCGCGGCCATCGGCATCGCGGTGGGCTTCCTCGGTTCCTGGGGCCTTCGGCACGTGGCGCTGCCCGCCTCCGGCCTCTACCCGATCGCCGTCATGGCCATCGCCGTCACCGCGTACGCGGCCGGCGCGATGGCGCACGGCAGCGGCTTCCTGGCCGTGTACCTCGCCTCGATGGTGCTGGGCAACGCCAAGCTGCCGCACTGGCCCGCCACGCGCGGGTTCGCCGACGGGGTCGGCTGGATCGCCCAGATCGGCATGTTCGTCCTGCTCGGCCTGCTGGTCACCCCGCACGAGCTGGGCGACGACATCCTGCCCGCGCTCGTCATCGGCCTGGTGCTGACCATGGTGGCGCGCCCGCTGAGCGTCGTCGCGTGCCTGGTGCCGTTCCGCGTCCCCTGGCGCGAGCAGGCGCTGATGTCCTGGGCGGGGCTGCGCGGCGCCGTGCCCATCATCCTGGCGACGATCCCGATGGTGAGCGGCGTCCGGGACAGCCGCACCATCTTCAACATCGTCTTCGTCCTGGTCGTCGTCTACACCCTGCTCCAGGGTCCGACGCTGCCCTGGCTCGCCCGCAAGCTGAACCTCGGTGGCGGCCCCGAGGCCGCCGACCTCGGCATCGAGTCGGCACCCCTGGAGCGGCTGCGCGGGCACCTGCTGTCCTTCGGGATCCCCGAGGGCTCGAAGATGCACGGCGTCGAGATCAACGAGCTGCGGCTGCCCGCCGGAGCCGCCGTCACCCTGGTCGTCCGCGACGGAAAGTCGTTCGTCCCGCTGCCGACGACGGTGCTGCGGCGCGCGGACGAGCTGCTCGTGGTCGCCACGGATCCGGTACGGGACGCCGCCGAGAACCGCCTTCGCGCCGTGGCGGCCGGGGGCAAGCTGGCCGGGTGGCTGGGGACGAACGGCGCGAACTGATCAGCGCCTAATCGCAGGTGGAGCAGGTCATGGTGCGCATTTTCACAGGCGATTCCCCCATGGCCCCCTGTACTATGCAGGCGTAACCCAGATCGAACCAACTCTGCCTGACGCAGAGCTGGCGCGACCGTATGGCGGCCGGGTCGTCCTGAGCAGTGGACGCCGGTATCTACCGCAGTTCCGCGCGTGAGGACAGCTCTCGGCGCCGCCCCCCACCCGAAGGGGCCGCGCTACCAGGCGGCAGAAAGGCACGGGCCGTGGCATCCACGGTCACCACCGAGCCGTCGAAGGACTCGCCGGTCTCCTCCCGCCCCGGATACGGACAGCTGCTGCGCACCCGCGGCGCCTGGACGTTCCTGCTGCCCGGCTTCGCGGCACGCCAGCCGTTCGCGATGCTGACCATCTCCATCGTGCTGCTGGTGCAGCACACCACCGGCTCCTACGGCGCGGCCGGCGCCGCCGCGGCCGTCACCGGCGTCTCCATGGCCCTGTTCGCCCCCTACAGCGGCCGCCTCGCCGACCGCTACGGTCAGCGCGCCGTGCTGATCCCCGGTGTACTGATCCACACGCTGTCGGGTCTGACCCTGACGGCGCTCGCTCTGACCGACGCGCCCCTGTGGGCCCTGTTCGCGGCGGCCGTGCCCACCGGCGCCTCGGTTCCGCAGGTCGGCCCCATGGTGCGCGCCCGCTGGGGCGTGAAACTCCAGGGCTCGCCCCTGATGACGACGGCCGCGGCCTTCGAATCGGTCACCGACGAGCTGACCTTCGTCGTCGGCCCGCTGCTGGCCACCGCGCTGTGCACCGCCGTCGACCCGGCCGCCGGCCTGGTGACGGAGGCCGCGCTCACCCTGCTGGGCGGTCTGCTGTTCGCCGCGCAGAAGAGCTCGCAGCCCTCTGTCACGGTCGCCGGGCACGCGCGCGTGGAGCACGCTTCCGCGCTGCGCGTCCCCGGGGTGCGCGTGCTGATCGTGACCTTCCTGGGCATCGGATCCGTCTTCGGCGGCATGCAGGTCTCGCTGGCCGCCTTCACCGAGTCGATCGGCGAGCCCGGCCTGAACGGCGTCCTGTACGGCACCTTCGCCGCGGGCAACATGCTCTCCGGCATCGCCTGCGGCGCCATCGCGTGGAAGGTGGCCCCGCAGCGCCGCCTCGTCCTCGGGTACGCCGCGCTGGCGCTGGCCGCGTCCGGGCTGTGGGCCGCACACTCGGTACTGCTCCTCGCAGGCCTCGGTCTCGTCGTCGGCATGTGCATCGCGCCCGCGCTGATCACCGGGTACACGCTGGTCGAGAGCCTGGTCCCGGCCGGTGCCCGCACGGAGGCCTTCACCTGGCTGACCGGTGCGGTGGCGCTCGGCCAGGCCGCCGCCGTCACGATCGCCGGACAGCTGGAGGACCGCTTCTGGGGCGGCGCCGGGTTCCTGGTCCCGATGGGCGGCACGCTGCTCGCCCTGGCGACCCTGGTGGCGCTGCGCTCGCGGCTGGTGGTCCGACCCCGCGTCCGTACCGTCGCACGTGGCGTGGGTCACCGGGTGCCGGTAGCAGTGGACTGAGCGGCTGGAATACGTCACTATGGACCGTCGTTAGCACTCATCGAGTGAGAGTGCCAGGAGGAAGACAGTGCCCACCTATCAGTACCAGTGCACCGAGTGCGGCGAGGGCCTCGAGGCGGTGCAGAAGTTCACCGATGACGCCCTGACCGAGTGCCCCAGCTGCCAGGGCCGCCTCAAGAAGGTGTTCTCCGCGGTCGGCATCGTCTTCAAGGGCTCCGGCTTCTACCGCAACGACAGCCGCGGCTCCTCGTCGAGCAGCTCGCCGGCGTCGTCGAAGTCGTCGACGTCCTCCTCGTCCGACTCGTCCTCGTCCGCCTCTTCGTCTTCATCGTCCTCGGACTCGAAGCCGTCGAGCGCCGGCACCTCCTCCAGCAGCTCCGCCGCGTAACACCTCCTGCTCGCGGGACCCTGTCGTCTTACGGCGACGGGGTCCTTGGCGTTCGCGGGTGCGGGGTGAGGAGGGCGTTCTCGGCGGTCATGGGGGCGAGGAGGGCCGTTCTCGGCGGTTGCGGTGGTGCTGAAGGACGGCCGTTCTCGGCGGTTGTGGGGGGCGGGTCAAGGACGGACTCCTTGGCGTTTCCGGGTGTGGGTCGGGGACGGGGTCCTCGGCGGTTTCCGGGTGCGGGTCGCGGACGGGCTCCTCGGCGTTTCCGGTCCCGGTTAGGGTGCGGGCATGGCGAACAAGGCGAACGTCGAAATCGGCGTGATCGGCGGCTCCGGGTTCTACTCGTTCCTCGACGACGTGACCGAGATCCAGGTGGACACCCCCTACGGACCGCCCAGCGACTCCCTCTTCCTCGGCGAGATCGCCGGCCGGCGGGTCGCCTTCCTGCCCCGGCACGGCCGCGGCCACCATCTGCCGCCGCACCGGATCAACTACCGGGCCAACCTCTGGGCACTGCGCTCGCTGGGCGCGCGTCAGGTGCTCGGCCCGTGCGCGGTGGGCGGTCTGCGTCCGGAGTACGGGCCGGGCACGCTGCTCGTGCCGGACCAGTTGGTCGACCGTACGAAGTCCAGGGTGGGGACCTACTTCGACGGCCTGCCCCTGCCCGACGGAAACGTGCCGAACGTGGTCCACGTCTCCCTCGCCGACCCCTACTGCCCCACGGGACGCGCGGCCGCGCTGAAGGCGGCGCGCGGGCGGGACTGGGAGCCGGTGGACGGCGGCACCCTCGTGGTCATAGAGGGCCCGCGCTTCTCGACCCGTGCCGAATCGCTGTGGCACCGTGCGCAGGGCTGGTCGGTGGTGGGCATGACCGGCCACCCCGAGGCGGCCCTCGCCCGTGAACTCGAGCTCTGCTACACCTCGTTGACCTTGGTCACCGACCTCGACGCGGGCGCCGAGACCGGCGAGGGCGTCTCGCACGACGAGGTGCTGCGGGTGTTCGCGGCGAATGTGGACCGGCTGCGAGGGGTGCTGTTCGACGCGGTGGCGGGGCTGCCGGGGAACGGGGAGCGGGACTGCCTGTGCGCCAACGCGCTGGGTGGGATGGATCCGGGGTTCGAGCTGCCGTAGGGCCGCCGAGGGGACGGACTGGGCCCGGCGTGAGGACGGGCTGGGCCCCGGCCTGAGGACGGGCAAGGGACGGAATTCCTCGTTCGGGTGCGGGAGTTTTCCACAACCGGCCAGTAGTCCACCGGCTCCGGCGGGCAGCGGCGAGATGCCTCATCGTGGCGTGGCAAGCCGTTCCGTCGTCGCAGGTGGTGGTACCCGTGTCCGTTGCTCCGTCGTCCCGTACTTCCCTCTCCTCCCCCTCTTCCCACTCCTCTCGCTCCTCCCTCTCTTCGTCTTCGCCAGTCGTTCCGCTGCCTCTGGGCCCGGACGCCCCGGCCACCTGCGAGGTACCGCACTTCGCCCCGGTGCGGGTGCGCGGCGGGCGATATCAACTGCGCCGGCTCGTACGGCACCGGAGGCGGGCCGTGGCGGCCGGGCTCGCCGTGACCGCGGCGGCACTCGTGGCGGCGGGGCCGCGGGAGGCCGACCGGGCGCGTGGGCACCCGGTGGCGGAGCCGGTACGCCAGCACCGGGCCGTCGAGCGGGTGTCCGCGCCGGTGCGGATCGCCGACGGGGCCACGGTGCGGCTGCTGCGGCCCGGTGACCGGGTCGACGTGATCGCCGCGGAGGAGAGTGCGGCAGGCGGTGACGCCGAGGTGGTCGCGCGCGGGGCGCGGGTGACGAAGGTGCCGGAACCGCTGGATGCCACGGCTGAGAGCGGGGCGCTGGTGGTGCTGTCGGTCCCGCGATCCACGGCGGCGCGGCTTGCGGGGGCGAGTGCTACGGCGCGGTTGGCGGTGACGTTGTGCTGAGGCGGAATCTGGACGAGCCTCTGTCAAGCCCTTCGTTGGAGGGACCCGATTGGACAGGATGGCTTAACGCTCACGTAGGTTGCGGAGCGGTCTGTTCCACAACCTGTGCGTCCGAGGGGTGGCTCCGAAGTGAGCGAGAAGAAGGATCCGAGCGTCTGGGAGGGCTTCAAGACCTTCCTGATGCGCGGCAACGTCGTCGATCTGGCGGTGGCGGTGGTCATCGGTGCCGCCTTCACCAACATCGTCAACTCGGTGGTGAAGGGGATCATCAACCCGCTGGTCGGGGCGATCGGCACCAAGAACCTCGATCACTACAGCTCGTGCCTGAGCTCGACATGCAAGGGCGACCAGGGCATTCGGATTCTGTGGGGCTCGGTCCTCGGCGCGACCCTCAGCTTCGTGATCACCGCGGCCGTCGTCTACTTCCTGATGGTCCTGCCCATGGCGAAGTACCTGGCCCGCCAGGAGGCCCGCCGCAAGGCCAAGGAGGGCACCCAGGAGGTCATCGAGGTGACCGAGCTGGAGGTGCTCAAGGAGATCCGCGACGCACTGATCGCCCAGCGCGGCTCGGGGCCAAGCCGGCAATAACGGCTCAGATGTGGTGGGGCGGCTTCTCGTCGAGGAAGCGTTTCAGGTCGGCCGCGCTGTCGCCGTCGGTGCCAGGCCGCTCGCCCCATCCACGGTCCGTGTCGTCCGAGGACTGCTGGTCCAGCGGGTCGTCGAAGATCAGCGCAGGCTTCGGCTTGCGCGGCTCGGAGGCGGAGGCGGTACTCATGCGTCCAGGGTACGGTCCTTGGGGCTACGGCTACCGGGCTGCGGGTGACGGCCTTGCGCACTTGTGAATCACTGGGCAAGCAATTCCCCGCCCCATCTGCTGTGCTTGATCCCATGACGTCCAGTTCGACTCCCGCGCCGGACTCCCCCCGGGCGCGCGAAAGCAACCGCCCACTGCGCAGGCTCACGGCCCGTGGCCGTGAGGAGGCGCACCGGACCGCCACCCCGCTCGAGCTCTTCTTCGACCTGTGCTTCGTCGTGGCCATCGCCCAGGTCGGGATCCAGCTGGTGCACGCCGTCGCCGAGGGGCACGCGGGCGAGGGGATCCTCAACTACGCGATGGTCTTCTTCGCCATCTGGTGGGCCTGGATGAACTTCACCTGGTTCGCCTCGGCGTACGACAACGACGACGTCCTCTACCGGGTCGTCACCCTGCTGCAGATCGCCGGTGTGCTGGTCCTGGCGGCCGGGGTCTCCCAGGCGTTCGAGGACCACGACTTCCTCGCGGTCTGGCTGGGCTACGTGATCATGCGGCTCGCACTCGTCACGCAGTGGCTGCGCGCGGCCAGGTCGAGTGAGGGCCCGGAGAGAACGATGGCCCTGCGGTATGCCGCCGGTGTGCTGTTGTGTCTCGTCGGCTGGCTGGGGCTGGTGGTCCTGCCCGAGGACGCCAGGCCCTGGCTCTTCCTGGTGATGGCGATCCTCGAGCTGTGCGTGCCGCCGTACGCGGAGAAGGACCACCCCACGTCCTGGCATCCACGCCATATCGCCGAGCGGTACGGGCTGTTCACGATCATCGTGCTAGGCGAGACCATCGCCGCGGCCACGGTGGCGGTGAAGACGGGCATCGACGAGAGCGACGAGCTGGGCGAACTGCTGCCGATCGCCGCGGGCGGGCTGCTGATCATCTTCGCCGCGTGGTGGATCTACTTCGTGGTGCCGATCCACGGTCACCTGCGCTCCAACAAGCAGGCGTTCCTGTGGGGCTACGGCCACTACCTCGTCTTCGCCTCGGCGGCCGCGATCGGCGCGGGCCTGGAGGTGGCGGTCGAGCAGAGCATCGGCAAGGCGCACATCTCGACGCTGGCCGCGTCGGCCGCGGTGACCCTGCCGACGGCGCTCTACCTGCTCACCGTCTGGGCGCTGCACTCGCGCCACTTCAAGTTCGGCATCACCCAGCAACTGGTGCTGCCGACGACGGCCCTGCTGGTGATCTGCTGCACGTTCCTGGGCGAGTGGGCGGTGCTCGCGGCCGGCCTCGTCTCGGCGCTGGCGGTCGCGACCGGGACCACGCTGACGGCACGTATGACGAGCCGGGAGGACAGACAGCGGCTGAAGGCGCCGGTCGCCTAGGGAAAGGGACGACCGAGGGGACGGCTGAAGAGACGACGGAAGGGGCGGCGGTAGGGGCGAAGATGGGTCACGGCCGACGCGGGTCATAGGGCGGCGCCGGGCACTGGACGAGACTGGGCCCATGACAGTTGACGCTCTGACAGACGTCGCGGGATTGCGGGTGGGGCACGCGACGCGCACCGGCGACGGTTGGCTCACCGGCACCACGGTGGTCCTCGCGCCCGAGGGAGGGGCCGTCGCCGCCGTGGACGTACGCGGCGGGGGCCCCGGCACCAAGGAGACCGACGCGCTCGATCCGCGCAACCTCGTGCAGAAGGTCGAGGCGATCGTGCTCACCGGCGGCAGCGCGTACGGACTCGACGCGGCGTCCGGGGTGATGGCCTGGCTCGAGGAGCGGGGGCGCGGGGTGCGCGTGGGCGTGGATCCGGCGGAGGTCGTGCCCGTGGTCCCGGCCGCCTGTGTCTTCGACCTCGGGCGGGGCGGCGACTTCCGGGCGAGGCCGGACGCGGCCACCGGGCGGGCGGCCGTCGAGGCGGCCGCGGCGACCGAACCCGGCACGCCCGTGCGGGAGGGATGCGTGGGCGCCGGCACGGGAGCCACGGTCGGGCCGGTCAAGGGCGGCATCGGCACGGCGAGCGTCGTCCTGGACTCGGGCATCACGGTGGCCGCCCTGGTGGTGGCCAACGCGGCGGGGGCGGCGGTGGATCCGGAAACCGGTGTGATGTACGGGGAGTTGTTCCAGGGGCGGGTGGTCTACCCGGAGACCCACGTCCACGAGGCCGCACGCCGCCGCCTCGCCGAGATCGCGGTCAAGAACGCACCGCCTCCGCTGAACACCACGCTCGCGGTGGTCGCCACCGACGCGGACCTGTCGAAGGCGCAGGCGCAGAAGCTGGCCGGCACGTCGCACGACGGCATCGCACGCGCGGTGCGGCCGGTGCACCTGCTCCACGACGGCGACACGGTCTTCGCCCTGGCCACCGGGGACCGCCCGCTCGACACCGGGCACCCCCTCGCGCTGAACGACATCCTCGCGGCGGGCGCGGACGCGGTGACGCGCGCGATCGTGCGCGCCGTACGCGCGGCCGAGTCGGTGGACGGGCCGGGGGGAGTGTGGCCGTCGTACCGGGAGTTGTACGGGGAGCGCTGACCGCGGATCCGGCAGGCGGCGCCTGCGCAGGGTGCGGGACGGTGTGGGTCCGTGCGGTATGTACAGGTCCGTGCGGGGCCGTGCGGGGCCGTGCGGGGCCGTGCGGGTGATTGTCGCGGTTCTGTCACGTGATGGCGTTCACCGCGTACGGCGGGAACCCGGTTCGGTGGCGGTGGCCTCTTCCACCGTGGAACGGAACGGATCCCGCAGATCACATGAACTTGGAGCAGCTCGTGACAACGCCGGACATAGCAGCGCGGCGCGCACTGAGGGCCTGTGCCGCCCTGGTGATCGGCGCCCTGACCCTCACCGCCTGCGGCTGGAGCGCCAACGCCGACAACGAGGACGGGAAGGGCGGCAAGGACTCCGCGGCGTCCGCCGCGAAGATCGTGATCTCGGCGAAGGACGGCTCGTCAGGCGCGTCGATCAACACGACCGGCGTGAAGGTCAGCGACGGGAAGCTGACCGACGTGAAGATGACGCTGGCGGACAGCGGGGAGGCCGTGCCGGGCTCCCTGTCGGCCGACGGCGGCAGCTGGAAGCCGAAGGAGCAGCTGGAGCGGGGCACGAAGTACGAGATCTCGGCCAGCGCGAAGGGCGTGGACGGGCGCACCGTCGCCGCCGACTCGACCTTCACCACGGTCAGTCCGGCCAACAGCTTCATAGGGACGTACACGCCGGACGACGGCACGACGGTCGGCGTCGGTATGCCGGTGTCCTTCAACTTCGACAAGGCGATCAGCGACAAGAAGGCCGTGCAGTCGCACATCACGGTCACCTCCAGCAGCGGGCAGAAGGTGGTCGGGCACTGGTTCGGCGAGCAGCGGCTCGACTTCCGGCCCGAGGAGTACTGGAAGGCCGGTTCCAAGGTCACGATGAAGGTCGACCTGGACGGCGTCGAGGGCGCGAACGGTGTCTTCGGCGTGCAGAAGAAGACCGTCACCTTCACTGTCGGGCGCTCGCAGGTCTCCACGGTCGACGTCGACACGCAGACGATGACGGTCGTGCGGGACGGCAAGACGATCAAGTCGGTGCCGATCTCGGCGGGCAGCGCGGAGTTCACCACGTACAACGGGCAGATGGTGATCTCCGAGAAGTTCACCAAGCTGCGGATGGACAGCAGGACCGTCGGCCTGGACAACGCGTACAACATCCCGGATGTGCCGCACGCGATGCGGCTGACCCAGTCAGGGACGTTCATCCACGGCAACTACTGGTACAACAAGGGCAATCCGCCCTTCGGCCGCCAGGGCACCAGCCACGGCTGCGTCGGCCTGCAGGATGTGCAGGGCGGACAGGGTGACACGCCCTCCAAGTGGTTCTACGACAACTCGATCCTCGGCGACGTCGTGATCGTCAAGAACTCTCCCGACAAGACCGTGACGCCGGACAACGGGCTCAACGGCTGGAACATGGCGTGGAGCGAGTGGGTCGCGGGCAGTGCCGCGTGATCCACTGAAGTACCGTTCCAGCAGGGATTGTTGATGGTTCGTCGGGCCGCGCGGGAACTTCTCGCGCGGCCCGTGCGTTTTACCGGACGTACGTTTTCTCGGTTCCCGGACATGATGTCCGACCGAGGGGCTACGGTATGCACCCACAAGGTGACATGCAGCAACGCCGGGAGAAACCTTGAGCGTTCCGTACGAGACGGCAGCGTACGAACCACCCGAGTCGCCGGAGTCTCCGGAGGAGCACCTCGCGCGACTCCTCGGCCGCGCCCTGAACTCCTTCGAGTTGGCCGACGAGACGATACAGCGGCTCGACTGTGCGCTGGCTCACGACAGCTCTCTGCACTCCGCGCACCACAGCGCGGGACTGCACCGCGAGACGTACCGGCACACCTGGCTGCTCGCCGACGGCTCGGCGCTCACGCTGTGGGAGCTCGTGCACAACACCGCACGGGGCGGGGCGCCGCAGCACGAGGTGTACGCCGACGAGGAGGAGCTGCGCGCCGCGACCTCGCGGTTGCCGTTGCCGTCGGACGCGCCGGACTTCGAACTGCCGGTGACGGTGCAGCTGTCGCCGATACCCGCGCCCCGGCACGCGTATGTGCCGGACGACTCGGCGGACCACGCGCGCCGGCTGCTGCGCCGGGCGGAGAACGCCGACCGGCCGGGCGCGGAGACGGCCGCGTTACTGACCACGGCGTTCGCGCACCAGATCACGCAGGCCTTCGGCCGCCCGTGCCGCACGGGACGCGCCGGGCTGTGCTTCTCGCTCTACGAGCACGCCTTCCTGCTGCGCGACGGCAGGGAGGTCTCCCTGTGGGAGGTCGAGCACACGGCGACACCGGACGGACGGCACATGTGCGAGGTGTACGTCGACGAGGACGCGGCGCGCGATGCGATGGAGCGGCGGGCGACGCAGGTGTCGTAACCCGGCTATCCCGGCCCGGATGTTCAGCGACCGTCGCTGAGCCGGCGTACCAGTCCCGCGAACGCGTCCCGTTCCGCCGGGGTAAGTTCCACGGCCTCCAGTTCGGGGGCCGTCCGGCGCTGTTGCGGGAGGGCGGAGAGTGCCGAGCCGCCCGGGCGCATCGGCGAGCGCTGCGGGCGGATGCCGCGCAGGAGACGGATCAGGCTGACCACCCAGAGCACGGCCGCCAGGGCCAGGACGGCAGGGCCCAGCAGTTGGAGGAACGAGACGTGCTCAGGCATGGGCCCCAGTAGACACCACGGTCCGGGCCTTTGGGCCCGGACCGTGACGTATCTCGCAGGTGCCGTGAACAACTCACAGCGCCTCAAAGGGACAAGCGGGAGCTTTGCCCGCCGGAGGACTCAGGGCCTGTCCGGCGGATGCTTGCGGATCATGCCCTACGCCGCCACCGGCTGCTTGGCCTCCGCGGCCGAGGCCGCCGGGGACTCGGCGGCGGGGGTGCCGTCCGGGGCCGTCCCGCGCATGCCCTTCAGGAGGATCACCAGGCCGGCCGTGACCGCCGTACCGGCCGCGATGGCCAGCAGGTAGAGGAACGGCTTGCCGATCAGGAAGGTGACCCAGATGCCGCCGTGCGGGGCGCGCAGGGTCGAGCCGAACGCCATGGTCAGCGCGCCGGTGACCGCGCCGCCCGCCATGGAGGCGGGGATGACGCGCAGCGGGTCGGCCGCGGCGAACGGGATCGCGCCCTCGGAGATGAAGGAGGCGCCCAGCACCCAGGCCGCCTTGCCGTTCTCGCGCTCGGCGGTGGTGAACAGCTTCTTGCGGACCGTGGTCGCCAGCGCCATGCCCAGCGGCGGGACCATGCCGGCGGCCATCACGGCGGCCATGATCTTCATCGCGGAGTCGCTGGGCGCCGCGACCGAGATGCCGGCCGTCGCGAAGGTGTAGGCCACCTTGTTGACCGGGCCACCGAGGTCGAAGCACATCATCAGGCCGAGCAGGACGCCGAGCAGGATGGCGTTGGTGCCGGACAGACCGTTCAGCCAGTCGGTCAGGCCCTTCTGGGCCTCGGAGATCGGCTTGCCGATCACCACGAACATCAGGAAGCCGACGACCGCCGACGAGACCAGCGGGATCACCACCACCGGCATGATGCCGCGCAGCACCGGCGGGATGTTGATCCGCTGGATGCCGAGGACCACACCACCGGCGATCAGACCGGCGACCAGACCGCCGAGGAAGCCCGCGCCGATCGTGACGGAGATCGCGCCGCCGACGAAGCCGGGCACGAGACCTGGCCGGTCGGCCATGCCGTACGCGATGTATCCGGCGAGGACGGGGACGAGGAAGCCGAAGGCCGCCGCGCCGATCTGGAACAGCAGCGCGCCCCAGCTGTCGACCTGGCCCCAGTCGAAGTGCTCGGTGACCGACTTGGCCTCGTTGATCTGGTAGCCGCCGATCGCGAAGCCGAGGGCGATCAGCAGACCGCCGGCCGCGACGAACGGGACCATGTAACTCACGCCGGACATCAGCCACTTGCGCAGCTTGCTGCCGTAGCCCTCGCCGGGCTCGCCGACGCGCTCGACGGGCGTGCCGCCGCCGGGCCGGGCCGCCGCGGTGACCTCACCGCGGGCCGCCTTCTCGCGCACCTCGGCGATGAGTTCGGCGGGGCGGTTGATGCCCGCCTTCACGCCGGTGTCCACGGTCGGCTTGCCGGCGAAGCGGTCCTTCTCGCGTACGGCCACGTCGTGGGCGAAGATCACGCCGTCCGCCGCGGCGATGACGGCCGGGTCGAGGCGGGTGAAGCCGGCCGAGCCCTGCGTCTCGACGACGAGTTCGACGCCCGCCTCGCGGCCCGCGTTCTCCAGCGACTCGGCCGCCATGTACGTGTGGGCGATGCCGGTCGGGCAGGAGGTGACGGCGACGATACGGAAGGGGCGCTCGCCGGGCGTCTCGCCGGGGGCCTCAGCGGTGGTACCGCCAGGGGCCCCGGAGGTGGTGCCCGTGGCGTCGTCGGCGGAGGCCGCCACCGACGACGCCACGGAGTCTGTGGAAGCGGCCGTCTCGGCCGCCGGGGGCTCCTCGCCCCGGATCAGCGCCGCCGCCGACGCCGCGTCCCCCACCGACCGCAGCGCGTCCGTGAACTCGGCGTTCATCAGCTGCCGGGCCAGCGACGACAGGATCGTCAGGTGGGCGTCGTCCGCGCCCGCCGGGGCGGCGATCAGGAAGATCAGGTCCGCGGGGCCGTCCGCCGCGCCGAAGTCGATGCCGGCGGCGCTGCGGCCGAAGGCGAGCGTCGGCTCGGTGACGTGCTCGCTGCGGCAGTGCGGGATGCCGATGCCGCCGTCGAGGCCGGTCGGCATCTGTGCCTCACGGGCGGCCACGTCGGCGAGGTAGCCGTCCAGGTCGGTCACCCGGCCCAGGGCCACCATGCGCTCGGCGAGGGCGCGCGCCGCCGCTTCCTTGGTATCGGCGGACAGGTCGAGATCGACCAGGTCCGCGGTGATCATGTCGCTCATCGCGGGCTCCTTCGCACGCGTATCGCCCGGGGAGTCTGGTGGGCGGTGCAGGGGACGGGGGTGCGGTGGGGGGTGGCGGTGGGGGTGCCAGGGGTGGAGGGGTGGGCGGGGTCGGGGAAACCCCGCCTCCCCCGGGCGGCAGAGCGGCTCAGGAGGCCCTGCCGTCCGTAGGCGGCCGTGAGTAACAGCGAGCTTCGCCGCTCGCGGAGCCGATCGGGAAGGGTTGTGACAACTGCGACATCTGTCATGACACCGGCTCCTTCAGGACGCGATCCACCGGCACCTCGGCCGTGACCGTCACCGCCGCCAGGTCCAGGTCGCCCGGGGACGGCATCACGCTGCCGGGAAGCTGTACGGCCGCCGCGCCGTGGGCGACCGCCGAGGCAAGGGCCTCCGGGCCGGTGCCGCCCGCGATCAGGAAGCCGGCGAGGGAGGAGTCACCGGCGCCGACGTTGCTGCGTACGACCTCCACGTGCGCGCTGCCGAACCAGGCACCCGAGCCGTCCACCAGCAGCTGCCCGTCGGCGCCCAGGCTCGCGAGGACGGCGCGCGCGCCCATCTCGCGCAACTCCTCGGCCGCCTTCACCGCGTCGCCCACGGTGGCCAGGGGCCGCCCGACCGCTTCCGAGAGCTCCTCGGCGTTGGGCTTCACCACGTCGGGACGGGCGCGCAGGGCTTCGAGGAGGGCGCGCCCGGAAGTGTCCAGCGCGATCCGTGCGCCCCCGTCGTGCGCCCGCGCGACCACATCGGCGTACCAGGACGGCGCGAGCCCGCGCGGCAGGCTCCCGCAGCACGCGATCCACTCGGCGTCGCGCGAGTGCTCATGCACCGTCTCCAGGAGCAACTCCTGCTCGGCCGCGGACAGTTCGGGACCGGGCGCGTTGATCTTCGTCAGCACCCCGTCCGACTCCGCGAGCGCGATGTTCGAGCGAGTGGCCCCGGCGACCCGCACCGCGGTGACCTCGATGCCCTGCGCGTGGAGCAGGTCCGCGACGACCGCGCCGGGCGCACCACCCAGGGGCAGGACGGCGACCGTGCGCCGCCCGGCGGCCGCCACGGCTCGTGAGACGTTCACGCCCTTGCCGCCAGGGTCCATCCGTTCGCCGGTGGCGCGGATGACCTCGCCGCGGTCGAGGGAGGGGACCTCGTAGGTGCGGTCCAGCGACGGGTTGGGGGTGACGGTGAGGATCATGCGCGCACTACTTCCGTGCCGCCGCGCTCGATGGCGGCGGCGTCTTCGGGGCTCAGCCCGCTGTCGGTGATCAGCAGGTCCACATCGCTCAGGTCGCCGAAGCGGGCGAAGTGCTCCTGGCCGTGCTTGGAGGAGTCGGCGAGCAGCACCACCCGGCGGGCCGCGGCCACGGCCGCACGCTTCACCGCGGCCTCGGCGAGGTCGGGGGTGGTCAAGCCGTGCTCGGCGGAGAAGCCGTTGGCGGCGACGAACAGGACGTCGGCGCGGATCTCGCCGTACGCGCGCAGCGCCCAGGCGTCCACGGCGGCGCGCGTACGGTGCCGTACGCGCCCTCCGACCAGGTGGAGCTGGATGCCCGGGTGGTCCGCGAGGCGGGCGGCGATGGGCAGGCTGTGCGTCACCACGGTGAGGGACGCCTCCAGCGGGAGCGCGGCGGCGAGGCGGGCCACCGTCGTACCGGCGTCGAGGATCATCGTACCCTCGGTGGGCAGCTCGGCGAGGGCCGCCTTGGCCACCCGGTCCTTCTCGTCGGCCGCCGTCGACTCGCGCTCGGCGAGGTCCGGCTCGAAGTCCAGGCGCCCGACCGGGATCGCGCCACCGTGCACGCGGCGCACGAGCCCGGCGCGGTCGAGGGCCTTCAGGTCCCGGCGGATCGTCTCCGCCGTCACCTGGAACTCCTCGGCCAGCGACAGGACGTCCACTCGGCCGCCGTCACGGGCGAGCCGGAGGATCTCCTGCTGCCGCTCCGGTGCGTACATGTCCGTTCGCCTCCGAACTGTGCCCGAACTTGTGGTTTCACTGGGAGGCTACGCCCGGATTTCCGGAAAGTAAACAGGTTCGGGCGCAATCAGGCATGTCCGACGGCCGATCTGGGCATGAGCGGGCTTCCGAAGTGGGCGAATGCGGAAACCTCGGGTCGAGCGGAAACCGTCGGGTCGAGCGGAAACCGTCGGGCCGATAGGGAAGCATTCGGGCCGATACGGAAACGCCGAAGGGGCCCGGCACCGAAGTGCCGGGCCCCTCCCCCGCTCTCAGACTGTCAGCGCGGGCTCCTTCTCCGGAGCCGCCTCGGGCGCCGCCGTCTCCCCGGCCGCCCCCTCGACATGCTGCGCCGACCGCCTGGGCAGCGCGAACATCAGCAGGAAGATGACGCCCATCACCACGGCCACCCATCCCAGCGCGTGCTGGAAGCCGTCCACGAAGGCCGCGCCCGCCGCCGGGCCCTGGGCGCCCTCCGCCAGCCGGTCGTCGATGACGCCGAAGAAGACCACGGAGACCAGACCCAGCCCGAGCGCGTTGCCCATCTGCTGGACGGTGCTGATGAGGCCGGACGCCGAACCGGAGTGCTCGCGCGGCACCTCCGACAGGATCGCGTCCGTCAGCGGGGCCACGATCAGGCCCATGCCGACACCCATGACGACCAGGGGCAGGGCCATCTGCCAGGGGGCGATGGACAGGCCGTAGTGGCCGGACTCCCAGAGGTAGAGCAGAACGCCGATCGCCATCACCAGCGCGCCCGCCTGGAGCACCTTGCGGCCGAAGCGCGGGACCAGCTTCTGCACGGACAGACCGGCCGCCGTCGAGACCGCGATCGAGAACGGGATACCGGTCAGGCCGGCCTTCAGCGGCCGCCAGCCCAGGCCGTACTGCATGTACAGCGTCCAGACCAGGAAGAAGATGCCGAGCGCGACACCGAAGACGGTCTGTACGGCGATGCCGCCCGCGAAGCTCTTCACCTTGAACAGCGACAGTTCGACGAGCGGGGAGCCGTCACGGGCGGCCTTCCGCTTCTCGTACGCCACCAGCGCCCCGAGGACTACGAGCGCGCCGCCCATCGAGACGTACCCCCACAGCGGCCAGCCCAGCTCGCGGCCGCGGGTCAGCGGGTAGAGCAGCATGAGCAGGCCGAGGGTGACCAGGGCGACGCCGACCAGGTCCAGCTTCAGCGCCCGCGGCGCCTTGGACTCGGTGATGTAGCGGCTGCCGAGGATCAGGCCCGCGATGCCGACCGGGAGGTTGATCAGGAAGATCGGGCGCCATTCGAGACCCAAGAGGTTCCACTCCGTCAGCAGCGCGCCGAGGAGGGGACCCATGACCGCGCCGAGCCCGACGACCGCTCCGAACAGGCCGAAGACCTTGCCCCGTTCGTGCGCCGGGAACGTCGCGTGCACGATCGACAGCACCTGCGGCACCATCATCGCCGCCATGCCGCCCTGCAGGATCCGGGCCGCGACCAGCATCTCCGGGTTCGCGGCGAAGCCGCACAGGGCCGAGGCCATGGTGAAGCCGCCGATACCGACGAGGAACAGCCGCTTGCGGCCGTGTATGTCGCCGAGGCGGCCGCCGGTGATCAGACCCGCGGCGAAGGCGAGGGCGTAGCCGGCGGTGATCCACTGGATCTGGCTGAAGGTCGCGCCGGACTCCCGCCGGATCGACGGGATCGCGACGTTGACGATCGTGACGTCGACGAGGTCCATGAAGGCCGCGGTCATCACGATCGCCAGGGCGAACCAGCGGCGGCGGTCGCCCGCCGCGGGCTCCGCGGGCGGTGCGCCGCCCTGGGTCACGGTGTTTGTGCCGGGTGCGGTCCCGGCTGAGGTCTCGATGGACGTCTCGGTGGAGGTCATGGCTTGAAGCTATGGCCTCATTAGGTCAGATCGTGTCCTAGATCTGCGGCATCCTCGGATTCATGACGACGGATACTCCGGCACGGCTGCTCACACTCCTTTCCCTCCTCCAGACGCCCCGCGAATGGCCCGGCGGTGAGCTCGCCGATCGGCTCGGGGTGTCCCGGCGCACGGTGCGGCGGGACATCGACCGGCTGCGGGAGCTCGGTTATCCCGTGCAGGCGACCAAGGGGGCCGACGGTGGCTACCGGCTCGTCGCGGGCAAGGCGATGCCGCCGCTCGTCCTGGACGACGAGGAGGCGGTGGCGATCGCGGTCGGGCTGCGGGCCGGGGCGGGGCACGCGGTCGAGGGCGTGGAGGAGGCGTCGGTGCGGGCGCTGGCGAAGCTGGAGCAGGTGCTGCCGTCGCGGCTGCGGCACCGGGTGACCACGCTGCAGGCCGCGACGACACCGCTGACCAGTGGGGACGGGGCGAGTATCGCGCCCGAGACGCTGACCGTGATGGCGTCGAGCGTGGCGGGGCGGGAGCGGTTGCGATTCGCGTACCGGGCGGGGGACGGAACGGAGTCGCGCCGCCTGACCGAGCCGTATCGGCTGGTGTCGACGGGGCGCCGCTGGTACCTCGTCGCCTACGACCTCGACCGGGCCGACTGGCGGACGTTCCGGGTCGACCGGGTGAGCGAGCCGTTCGCCACGGGCGCGCGCTTCGCTCCGCGGGAGTTGCCGTCGGGAAGTGCGGCGGAGTACCTGCGGCAGTCGATGTGGCGGCGGCAGGAGACCTACGACTTCTCGGTGACGTTCGACGCGCCACCGGAGTTCGTCGCGGGCCGGTTGCCGGGGTGGTTGGGGGCGCCGGAGCCGGTCGAGGACGGGCGGCGGTGCCGGCTGCGGGGGTCGGCCGGGGACTCGGTGGAGTGGATGGCCGTGCGGCTGGCGATGGTGGACTGCGAGTTCACGGTGGAGTCGCCGGAGGAACTGGTGCGGTGCGTACGGGAGTTGGGCGGGCGGTTGAGCCGGGCGGCGGGGGTGAGCCGGTCAGCAGGCGCGGAGCGCGGTCGGGGACAGGAGATGCCCATGTGACACAATCTGCCGTCCGGGTGGGCCACCCCGTGGTTCAGGTACGGGGTGGCCCGCCCGCTCTCCGGCCATGAAAGAGCCGGGCCCCGGCACCCAGGGGGGATAGGCGCCGAAGCCCGGCTCGGGGAGAGTCCCGGCGCCGGGGGGAGTGCGTCGGGACTTGGTCTGTTGATCCGCCGGTGTCGCGTTCGGTGGGGCTCCGTCGATCTCCGCCCGGGCCCGAGGCCGGTCGCCTCAGGTCCCGAACTCCCTTGCCCGGAGGTCTTTTTCCCGGTGCCCTGACAGTTGAAGCGGCGTTACATCGCCATGTTTGCGCGGTCTTTCGCCACCCGGCGTACGCCGCCCACGGCCACACACCTCCGGCCCTCCCGCCGGAGGCACCACGCGGCCCTCCCGCCGGAGGCACTACGCGGCCGCGTCGAACCCGGTGCTCCGCGCCAGCTTCTTCAGCTCCAGCAACGCGTGCTTCTCGATCTGCCGGATCCGCTCGCGCGTCAGCCCGTGCTCCTTGCCGACCTCGGTCAGCGTGCGCTCGCGCCCGTCCTCGATGCCGTAACGCATCTTGATGATGGACGCTGTGCGCTGGTCGAGGCGGCCGATCAGGTCGTCCAGTTCCTCGCTGCGCAGCAGGGTCAGGACGGACTGCTCGGGGGAGACCGCGGACGTGTCCTCCAGGAGGTCGCCGAACTGGGTCTCGCCCTCGTCGTCCACCGCCATGTTGAGGGAGACCGGGTCGCGCGCCCAGTCCAGGACGTCCGTCACGCGGTCCGCGTTCGAGCCGAGCTCGGCGGCGATCTCCGCGGGCTCCGGGTCACGGCCGTGCTCCCGGTTGAACTCGCGCTGCACGCGCCGGATGCGGCCCAGCTCCTCCACCAGGTGGACGGGGAGGCGGATGGTGCGGGACTGGTCGGCTATCGAGCGGGTGATGGCCTGACGGATCCACCACGTCGCGTACGTCGAGAACTTGAAGCCCTTGCGGTAGTCGAACTTCTCCACCGCGCGCACCAGGCCGGCGTTGCCCTCCTGGATCAGGTCGAGCAGGGGCAGACCGCTGCGCGGGTAGCGACGGGCCACCGCCACGACCAGGCGGAGGTTGGAGCGGATGAAGATGTCCTTCGCCCGCTCGCCGTCGGCGACCAGGGCCTCCAGTTCCTCACGGGTGGCGTCCGCCTTGGACTCCTCGTACCCGTCGAGGACCTGCTGGGCGAACACACCCGCCTCGATGATCTGCGACAGCTCGACCTCTTTGGCGGCGTCGAGAAGCGGCGTACGCGCGATCTCGTCGAGGTACATGCCGACCAGGTCGCGGTCCGCGATCTCGCCGCCATGGGCGCGAACACTGCTTGCCGCGTCGACGGCCTCGCCGGTGGCGGACTGACGACGGGCGACGGCACGGGTTGCCATGCGTGCTCCCTTGCGATGTGGGCGGGTGGTCCGTGAACGCCTGGGACTCTTCTCGAGTGCCCGGCATCCGATGGAAACAACGACTGGAATCAGGACAGAATTCCCAAGCCGCCCCTCTATTTTTCTGATCTTGCAGTACCCTGTCCGGCCACAGGAGGAAACCCGATGCCGCCGGAACGTAGAGAGGTGCAGGTCAGGCCGGGAGTCGAAAGCGACCTCGACGCCCTCACCGACCTCTACAACCACTACGTACGTGAGACGCCCATCACATTCGATACGGCCGTCTTCACGCCTGAAGAGCGCCGCCCTTGGCTGCTCTCCCACCCTGAAGACGGACCGCACCGGCTGATGGTTGCCGCGGAGACGGGCCCCGAAGGGAACTCACAGCGGATTCTCGGCTACGCCACATCCAGCGCCTTCCGGCCGAAGCCGGCGTACGAGACCTCCGTCGAGGTGACGATCTACCTCGCTCCGGACGCCGGTCGGCGTGGCGTCGGCACCCTCCTCTACAAGGCCCTCTTCGACGCGCTGGCGGACGAGGACCTGCACCGCGCCTACGCCGGGATCGCCCAGCCCAACGAGGCGTCCACCCGGCTGCACGAGCGCTTCGGCTTCCGGCACATCGGCACATACCGCGAGGTGGGCCGCAAGTTCGGCCGGTACTGGGACGTGGCCTGGTACGAGAAGGACCTCTGAGCCTCGCCGGAGGGACCTCACCCCAGGACTCGGCCCCCTCGCCCTCAGCCGAACTGCACCGACCGCTTCGCCAGCCCCATCCAGAACCCGTCGATCACCGACTTCTGGCCATCGAGTCCACCGGCCGCGTCCGCCGCGCCCATCGTCACGAACAGCGGGGCGAAGTGCTCGGTGCGCGGGTGGGCGTAGCGGCCGGCCGGGGCCTTGTGGAGGAAATCCAGCAACCCGTCCCAGTCGCGGTTCTCCAGCGCCCGGCGGCCCCAGTCGTCGAACTCCACGGACCAGCTGGGGATGTCGCTCTGGCGCAGGGCGGCCAGGTTGTGGGTGAAGAAGCCGGAGCCGACGATCAGCACGCCCTCGTCACGCAGCGGCGCCAGCTTCCGACCGATCTCCAGCAACCTCAGCGGGTCGAGGGTCGGCATGGAAATCTGGAGGACAGGGATGTCGGCCTCGGGGTACATCTCGACGAGCGGTACGTAGGCGCCGTGGTCGAGGCCGCGGTCCGGGATGTCCTGCACGGGCATGCCGGGGGCGCGCAGCAGTTTCCGTACGGACTCGGCGAGTTCCGGAGCGCCGGGTGCCGCGTACGTCACCTTGTAGTAGTGCTCGGGGAATCCCCAGAAGTCGTAGACGAGAGGAACGGTCTCGGTGGCACCGATGGCGAGCGGGGCCTCCTCCCAGTGGGCGGAGACCATGAGGATCGCCCTGGGGCGCGGCAGGTCGGCGGACCAGGCGGCGAGCTCACCGGGCCAGATCGGGTCGTCCGCAAGCGGCGGGGCGCCGTGGCTGAGATAGAGGGCAGGCATGCGTTCCTGCGTGGCGGCGGACATGGTGGCGACTCCCTCCGGAGAGCTGAAGCCTTATTTGCTTCAAATCTAAAGCTTCTCTCTCGAAGAAGGTACGCCTCGGTAGTTAAAATTTCAAGGAGAGCTCTCGTACAGTGGGGTACATGAATACGGCATCTACCTCCGCGCCGGCGGAACCGCGCTGGCTCACCGACGACGAGCAGCGCGTCTGGCGCTCGTACATGGAAGCGTCCACCCTGCTCTGGGATCACCTGGACCGCCAGCTCCAGCGGGACGCGGGCATGCCGCACGTCTACTACGGCCTGCTGGTCAAGCTCGCCGACTCCCCGCAGCGCAGACTGCGGATGACCGAGCTGGCGATGCTCGCGAAGATCACCCGCTCCCGTCTCTCGCACGCCATCGCCCGGCTGGAGAAGAACGGCTGGGTGCGGCGCGAGGACTGCCCCGACGACAAGCGGGGCCAGTTCGCGGTGCTGACGGAGCAGGGCCTGGAGGTGCTGCGGGAGACCGCGCCGGGCCATGTGGAGGCCGTACGCCAGGCGATGTTCGACCGGCTCACCCCCGAGCAGCAGAAGGCCCTCGGCGAGATCATGCAGATCGTCGCCGAGGGCCTGCAGCCGAGCGAAGCGGGTGCGGACCTGCCCTGGCTGCGCTGAACCGCTCATTTCAGCGAGCCGGGGCAGGTCCTTGGAGGCCGCACGTACGGAGCGTCCCCATCCCCGTACGTACGCCTGGTCCCTAGGGGTACGGCCGTACGGTCGTCGTCGGACTCAGTGCGCGACGACCGGCACCGGCACCTCGTCCGCCGCGCCCTCCTCGGAGGACGCCACCGTCGTACCGCCCGGACGGCCGGCGTTGACGAAGGTCAGGGCGATGGCCGCGGCCACGACCAGGATGCCGACGGCGAACCAGATGGCGCTGGTGTAGCCCTGCACCATGCCCTCCAGCTGGACCAGCTGCTGCTGGGACCGGCTGGTCGCGCCCCCGATGTGGTCCGCGATGTAGGACGTGGTGGCCGAGGCGGCGATCGTGTTCAGCAGGGCCGTACCGATCGCACCGCCCACCTGCTGGGAGGTGTTGACCATCGCGGAGGCGACACCGGCGTCCTGCGGCTTGACGCCCTGCGTGGACAGGGACATGGCCGGCATGAACGCGGTACCCATACCCAGGCCGAGCAGCAGCATCGCCGGCAGCAGGAGCGCGGCGTACGAGGAGCCGATCTCCAGCTGGGTCAGCAGCAGCATGCCGAGCGCGGCGACCAGGAAGCCAGGGCCCATCAGCAGCCGCGGCGCGACCCGGGTCATCAGCCGGGTGCCGATCTGGGTGGACCCGGTGATCATGCCCGCGATCATCGGCAGGAAGGCGAAGCCGGTCTTCACCGGCGAGTAGCCCTTCACGATCTGCAGGTAGTAGGTGAGGAAGAGGAACAGGCCGAACATCGCGATGATCGCGAGGCCGAGCGAGAGGTAGACACCGCCGCGGTTGCGCTCGGTGACCACGCGCAGCGGCAGCAGCGGAGCCTTGACCTTGGCCTCGACGAGGACGAAGGCCAGCAGCAGCACGCCGGAGGCGACGAACATGCCGACCGTCATCGAGTCGCCCCAGCCCGCGGACTCGGCGCGAGTGAAGCCGTAGACCAGCGCGACCAGGCCGAGGGTGGACAGGAGCACGCCCGGGATGTCGAGCGGGTTGCGGTTGCGGCCGCCCTCCGGCTCACGGATGACGAGCCAGGCACCGGCCGCGGCGAGCACGGCGAACGGGATGTTCACGAAGAACGTCCAGCGCCAGTCCAGGTACTCGGTGAGGAAACCGCCGAGGATCAGACCGACGGCGCCACCGCCACCGGCGATCGCACCGTAGATGCCGAACGCCTTGGCGCGCTCCTTGGCGTCCGTGAACATCACGGCGAGCAGCGACAGCGCGGCCGGCGCGAGCAGCGCGCCGAAGACACCCTGCAGGGCACGGGCGCCGAACATCATGGCCTCGTTGGTGGCCGCGCCACCCAGCGCGGAGGCGGCGGCGAAGCCGGCCAGACCGACGACGAAGGCACGCTTGCGGCCCCAGAGGTCGGCTATCCGGCCGCCGAACAGCAGCAGACCGCCGAAGGCCAGGGCGTAGGCCGTGACGACCCACTGCCGGTTGCCGTCCGATATCCCCAGGTCCTGCTGGGCGGAGGGCAGGGCGATGTTCACGATGGTCGCGTCGAGCACGACCATCAGCTGGGCCAGCGCGATGAAGACGAGCGCTTTCCAGCGGTTCGAATCGGCGGCGCCGAGGGCGCTGCCGGGAGCCTTTGCGGCTGTTTCAGACATGGGGGTACCCACTTCGGGACTTCGTGACGGAAAAAGACGAAAAAACGGGTGTCCAAAGGGGACGGCTCGTCGGCTGTGACGGCCGGTGAGATTCGGTGTGGTGCCTGCTGTCGCGCTCTTAACTCATCGGTCGGGCCTGGCGCAGGTCCTTCATGGTCAGTGCCGTGCCCGGCAGAACGGAACGGGCCGGGGCCCGCAGTCCGTCCAGGAACAGCTGCAGATGGCGGTGGACGTAGCGGTCGGCGATGTCGCACCCGGTCCCGGCCGGGGGCCGGCTGAGCTGGGCCACGGCGACCATCACGTCGCCGAAGTCCACGTCATGGCGGAGCTGGCCGGCCTCCTTGGCGCGGTCCATGATCTCCACGACCAGTTGCTCGCACCGCACCCGTGTGGCTTCCAGATCCGGGTGGTGCTTGTCGAACGTGCTCTGGACCATGGGGCACAGCGCGCCGATCCGCTCGTCGGCGGAGATGTGCACGAAGCGCTCCAGGGCCTCGAAGGCATCCCCGGTCTCCGCGAGCGCGAGTTCGGCGGCGGCCGCCGTACGCTCCATGACGGAGCAGACGACCTCGCGGACGAGCGCGTCGCGGTCGGGGAAGTTGCGGTACACCGTGGCGTTGCCGACGCCGGCCCGGCGGGCGATGTCGTCCAGCGGCACGTCGGGGCCGTGTTCGACGAACATCTCCCGGGCGGCGGTGACGATCCGCTCCCGGTTGCGCAGGGCGTCGGCGCGCGGCCGGGTCGCCTTGCGCGCTACGGGGGTCGCGGTCTGCACGGCGTACTCCTGAGTTCCAGCGGTTGGCGATCCGGGGAAGCTCTCCCCGTTTCGCTCGGACACCTGGCTAAACGGGGAAAGGATCCCCGGTTATTTCCCACCTTCGAAAAGATTCCATGTGACTCGGGTCACAATCTCCTCGGTGAAGAACCCACGTTCGGTCTCCTTCAACGCGCGCCCGCGCACCCCTCGACACAGGGTGATCGAGAGGGCGCAGCACGCGGCCGGCGCGCTGCCATGGACTGAAGGGCCCATGCATGCAGCCGAGCGGTCGGATACGCCCCCGCCGTGCGGTCGCCCTGGCCTCCGTGACCGCCCTGACCCTGGCGGTCAGCACCTCGGCAGGCACCGGGCACCACACGGCGGGAACCCTGACGGCGACGGGAGCGGGACCGATCGCGCTCGCCCGCTCCTCCCCCCTCCGCCCCTGCATGATCAGCGGCCGGCCGACGGTCCAGATGTCGGAAGGCGTGCCGACGGCACGCGGCTACTCCCGCTCCACCGGCACCGTGCACGCCCTCACCGTGATGGTCGACTTCCCCGACACACCCGGTCCGGGCCGCGCGCTCGACCGCTTCGCGGAGTTCTTCCCGCAGACCCAGGACTGGTTCCGCACCAGCTCCTACGGCCGCCTCGACTACCGCCCCCGGACCCCGATCCCCGGCTGGCTGCGCATGCCCAAGTCCTTCCGCGCCTACGGCATAGAGCGCGGCGCGCCCTTCGACCCCGGGTACCGGCAGCTGGTCCAGGACATCGTGGCCGCGGCCGATCCCAAGGTGGACTTCCGGTCGTACGACTTCCTGAACGTGCTGGTGACACCGAACGCCGGCCCCTCGGCCCTGGACACGGTCCTGTCGGTGTCCTTCGCGGGCAACACGGAGGCCCCCGTGGCCGACGGCGTCTCCGTCGCGAACGCCTCCTTCGTCTACTCCCGCCAGGACGACGGCTCCGGCTCCTACCGCCGCACCGGCTACCGGGTCCTCCCCCACGAGAACGGCCACGTCTTCGGCCTGCCCGACCTGTACACCGCGGAGGGCGGCGGCGCGGTCGGCCACTGGGACATCATGAGCGAGGACTGGGGGGCCAACAACGACCTGCTCGGCTGGCACAAGTGGAAGCTGGGCTGGCTGGACGCGGCACAGGTACGGTGCGCGACCGCCTCCGGAACCACCGACTACGAACTGACGCCGCTGGCCCGGGAGGGCGGCCCGAAGCTGGTGTTCGTCCCACTGGACCGCCGCAGCGGCTACGCCGTCGAACTGCGCACCCGAGAGGGCAACGACGAGACCGTGTGCCGCCCCGGCGTCCTGATCTACAAGGTCGACGCGGACGTGGACACCGGGATGGGCCCGGTGAAGGTCCACGACTCCCGACCGGACAGCGGCGGCTGCACCCGCAGCCCCAACGTCCACGCGGAGCTGTCGGACGCGACGTTCGTGCCCGGGGAGGAGTTCCGGGACTCGGAGAGGGGGGTGCGGGTTTCGGTGGTGGGGGCGGATTTGACGGGGAGTTATCGGGTTCGGGTTACGCGGGAGTAGGGGGTGGGGGCGGGGGAGGTTGGAGCGGGAGGTGGGAGGTGGGGGGTGGCTTGGGTGGAGTGGGCTCGGGTGGAGTGAGGATGTCCGGGCGCGGGTCGAGGTTGCCGTACGCGCGCGTGGGGCCGATTACGGTTAGGGCTGCCTCGAACGCCGTACGGAGAGCCGATGCCCGCGAAGACGACCCTGGACGACGACCGTGCCGTGCCGGCGGAGGCGGTCACGCCGCTGATCCGGGGGGTGGCGGTGTTGCGGCGGCTGACGGAGGCCGGCGGGACGGTGAGCGCGAGCGGGCTGGAGCGGAGCACCGGACTGGCGCGCTCGACGGTGGACCGGATCGCGTCCACGCTCGCGCGCATGGGATACGTCCGCCTCGACGGCCGTGACGTCGTGCTGGCCCCCCGCGTGATGGAACTGGGCAACGCCTACCTTGCCTCCCTCGGCCTGCCCGCCCTCCTCGCCTCCCACGCCGACGCGCTCGCCGACGAACTGGACGAGTCGGTGTCGCTGGCGGTCGCCGACCGCGACGGCATCCGCTTCATCCACCAGGCGACCCGCCGCCGCGCGATGTCCCTCAGCTTCCGCATCGGCGACCTGCTCCCCGCCGAACGCACCGCGCCGGGCCCCCTGTTCGCCACGGAGTGGACGGACGCGCAGTGGCGGGCCTGGCACGAGCGCCGGGCGGCGGACCCGGAGGACCGGGGCTTCCCCGCCGTACCGCCCCGCGAGCACACCTCACCCGACGAGGACTTCGAACGCCGGGCGCAGCGGGCCCGGAAGGACGGCTGGGCGCTGGACGACCAGTTGATCGAGCCGGGGCTGGTGGCGGTGTCCGTACCGGTACGGGACCCCCGGGCGGGCGGCCGTATCGCCTGCGTGGCGAGCGTCGTGAGCCACACCAGCCGCCACACGGCCGCGAACCTGCGCGACACGCTCCTCCCCCGCCTGCGGACGGCCGTGGCGGAGATGGAACGCGTGCTGCGCGAGGCACCCGAGCCGCAGCCCGGCCGGGTCCCGGCGGGCCTGGCGACCTGGACGGGCGCCTCCAAGCAGGAACTGGGCAGGGAGTTCGTCGAGTCACTGGCCCGCGGACTGACCGTGCTGACCGCCTTCGGCGCGGGACGGGCCGAGCTGACGCTCACGGACGTGGCACGGGCGACGGGCCTGTCCCGGGCCACGGCGCGCAGGGCGCTCATCACGTACGACCATCTGGGCCTGGTACGTCAGTCGGGCACACGGGGCTTCGCACTCACCCCGCGCGTCCTGTCCCTCGGCTTCCCACCCCTGTCCCGCACCACCTTGGCCCAGATCGCGACCCCACACCTGGCCGAACTGGCCGGCCGTGTCCACGAGTCGGCGTCCCTGGCGGTGCTGACGCCGTCGGGCGAGGAGATCCAGTACACGGCCCGGGCCGCCACCAGCCGCGTGATGAGCGTCAACGTGACGGTCGGCACGCGACTGCCGGCGTACGCGACATCGCTGGGCCGCGTGCTGCTCGCGGATCTCCCTGAGGATGGGCGCCAGTTGGGCGAACTGCGCCCACTGACCTCGCGCACGACCACGGACCCCGCGACCCTCGCGGCGGAGCTGGAGGAGATCCGGGCGCGAGGTTACGCCTTGGTCGACGAAGAGTTGGAGGAGGGGTTGCGGTCGATCGCGGTACCGGTGCGGGACCGGGCGGGCCGCGTCGTGGCGGCGGCGAACGTGGCGATGCACGCGGCTCGGCGGTCGGTGCGGGAGTGCGTCCGGGACGTGCTGCCGGAGCTGACGGCGACGGCCGAGCGGATCACCGCGGACCTGGGGGTGGCGGGGAGGTTCGCTCGGGTGTCGGTGGTGTGAGTCGGGTTCCCCCCGGCTCACCAGTCCTTCGCGGCGGCCAGCAGGCGCTCCCGTACGAGTGCCACGTGCGGGTTGGTGGAGTTCCCCGGGCGTTGGACGAGGTAGGCGGTGTTGATCGGCGGATCCTCCGGCTGGTGCAGCAGGCGCAGGGCGCCGGAGGCCAGCTCGGTGCGGCACAGGTAGCTGGGCAGGACGGTCCAGCCGGCGCCGACGGTTACGGCGGTGAGGACGCTGCGCAGGTCTGGGACGGTGATCGCGGCCTGGACGTGCAGCCGGCGGGCGAAGACATGGCGCCAGTAGCGGCGGGCGATGGGCAGGTCCTCGGCGTAGGTGATCAGCGGGAGGCTCTCCAGAGTGGCGGGCAGCTCCTGTCCCTCGAGACGTTCGGCCCATACGGGGGCGGCGACCAGGACGAACTCCTCGTCGGCGAGAAGTTCGGCGTGCAGCGTCCGGCCGCGGGGGCGTCGGGTGGCGACGACGAGGTCGTGGCGTCCGGCCCGGATCTCCTGGAGCAGCGGCTCGGTCAGTCCGATGGCCACCCGCAGCCGCACTCCATGCGCGACCAGCGGGGCCAGCACCTTGAGGCCGACCACGCCCATGAACTCCGCGGGCCCCCCAAGATGCACCGGTGCCACGGTGCTGCTCGGCTCCTCGCCGGTGATGACCGCCAGGTGGTCGAGGGGGGCCGACAGCCGGTTGGCGAGTTCGTCCGCGTGGGGCAGCGGGGTGACGCCCTTCGCCCGGCGTTCGAACAGCTCGCGGCCCAGGCGGTTCTCCAGCGCCCGGATCTGCGTGGTGACGGTGGACTGCGACACGCTCAGCTGACGTGCTGCGGCGGTGAAGGAGCCCAGGCGGTGCACCGCGAGGAAGGTGCGCAGCAGGTTCAGGTCCAGCGGACCGGACCCATGAGTGTCGTGATCGCCCACGGTTTCGAGACTACGAGGTGCGCATGGCAACCACATGCCGTCCGCCCTCAGAGGAACGACCCACCGAGCCACCCGGGCCATCACGCCATCGCGCCATCGCGCCATCGATACCTGGTATCGGTCTCTTCATTGGCGCGGATACTTCAGCAGCTTTAGCTTCGAGACGACGAACAGGCAAAGCTCCAGGAGACCCCACCATGTCGAAGATCCTTTTCGTGATGACCGGCGCCGACCACTGGACGCTGGCGGACGGCACCAAGCGCCCGACCGGCTTCTGGGCCGAGGAGGCCGTCGTCCCGTACCAGGCGTTCACGGCCGCCGGCCACGAGATCGTCGCCGCCACGCCGGGCGGCGTCGTACCGCCCGTGGACCAGGGCAGCCTGGCCCCGGAGTTCAACGGCGGCGAGGAGGGCGCGAAGAAGATGGCGGACGATCTCGCCTCGATCAGCGAGTTCCAGCACCCCGTCAGGCTGGAGGACGTCGACCTCGCCGAATACGCCGCCGTCTACTACCCCGGTGGTCATGGCCCGATGGAGGACCTGGCCGTCGACGCCACCTCCGGCAAGCTCCTCATCGACGCCCTCTCCTCGGGCAAGCCACTCGGCGTGGTCTGCCACGCCCCGGCCGCCCTGCTGGCCGCCACCCTGGCCGACGGCGCCAACGCCTTCGCCGGCTACCGGCTCACCGGTTTCAGCAACGTCGAGGAGACCCAGACGGGCCTCGCGGCGGGCGCCAAGTGGCTGCTTCAGGACCGCCTGGTCGAGATCGGCGCCGACTACCAGGAGGGCGAGCCGTGGGCCCCGAACGTGGTCGTCGACCGCAACCTGGTCACCGGCCAGAACCCCGCCTCCGCGGGACCGGCAGCAGCCGAAATGCTCAAGAAGCTGGCCTGACGCAACGCCGCGCTCCACGCCGGCTTCGGTGGGACGGAATCCTGCCCTCTCGTCGTGAACGTGTCCCAGGCCCGCGCCCGCTGCTCACCGGCTGCCCGGCGGCTTCGGCCACGGTGTCCCTGCGGCAGCCGCATCCAGCAGGTCGCCGAGGCGCAGCCAAGCTGTCGGCCCCGAGTAGGAGGCCGGGCAGGTCGCGAACCGGTCCCACGCGTCCTGATCGGCCCCCAGGGCCTCGCGCACCACGGAGACCACCGACGGATGGGCGCTCCCGTGGCGGCCACCCCGGGCCCGCAGCGCCGACCAGGCGGGCAGGGCACGTACCAGTTCCGGCGTGATGCCCGGCCTGGCCAGGATCAGCCGGGTCCAAGCCTCGCGCCACGACGGCGCTCCCCCGAGATTCCCCCGCAGGCCCTCCGTGAGGCGGGCCAGCACGGTGTCCGGGGAACCGTGACGACGCAGTACGTCCTCGAAGTCGTCGTCGGACCGGTACCCGCTCGCGGCGCAGGCGAGGAGAGCCTTCTCGATGAGGGAGTCGTTGCCGGGGTGCCGGTCCAGGTACTCGCTCAGTGCCGGTGTCCGGATGCCGGCCAGTTGGCGCATGGTTACCGTGTCCGGGGCACCGAGTGCGGTTCGGCGGCGATCCGCGCCGGTGGCCGGCGGAGGGTCGGCGAGGACGCGCTCGATGGTGTCGAGTATTTCGTCGAGCTCACGGCGCTTGTCATAACGCGGCTGGAGGCCGGGGTGATGAGGGCTCACCCGTGTGCGCGCATGCCGGATGATCGGGCGAACCCCGGCCTTGACGTCCTCGGTGACCGTCGGGAGGTGCAGCAGGATGTCGCGTACCCAGGCCACCTCGTCCGGGTCGATGGCTGAGTAGCGGTCCTCGGGCTCCCAGAACGGCAGGGCACGGGCAGCCGTCTCGGCGAACCTCGCCGCGAGGTCGGCGAGCGTGGTGGCGGAGGCCCGCCACTCAACCGGTCGATAGCCGTCCTTGACCTGCGTCGGGTTGAGGAGGTGACGCCAGGTTCCGGATGCGCTGATCCGGACCCAGGTGACGGGGGCGTCGCATCCGATGTCCAGCAGAGTCGTGCTCTTACGGCCCAGGAAGTGACGGAAGCGGACCTGCTCTTCGTCCGTCACGGCGGACAATTCCTCGGCGAAGCGATCCAGGACCTGCTGCTCGTCCGACCCGTCACGGCGCATTCGGCAGCCCTGCGCCAGCAGGACCTCGAACGGGAAACGCTCCAGGTCAGCCGTGGCAATCTCGGTCAGCAGCCCCGGCTCGACCGCCCAGGGCAGGCTGCCGAGCAACTCGTCGCGGACCGTCCGCCCGGCATCGGTGCCATCGGCCCACTCCACGCATTCCCGGTGACGGTCCGGATGCCGTTCGAGTATGCGGCGCCACATGCTCTCCCATGCCTCGTACGCCCGTCTGTGCCGCTCCAGCCAGTCCGTGACGTCTTCTCCGTCGCCGGGCTCGGAGTCCGGGGCCGTCGGGAGGGTGTCGCGAGCCGCCACGAACACCAGGTCGTGCAACGGACCTTGCCGGAGCACGATCTGGGCCGGGGTTGGTTCCTCGAGCAGGTGGGGAGTCATGGGCGGCGGGGTGCCGCCGCGGGCACGCACCTCCTCGGCAACCGCACTGACCAGCCTGTCAGCGACGCAGGGACCCCCGAGCCGGGCCAACTGCTCAGCGGTGCACCGCTTCAGTGTCTGTTCCCGCAGCGACGCCGGACACGACGGATGCCCGAGCGCGAGCGCGACCAAGGCCGGCCGACGGTCGAAGTGGAACGGTTCGGTCTCGGCCTCCGGATCCCCCGCCACAGCCGCCTCCAGGAGCCACGGGGGCGCCTCCTCGGCATGGGGACCTGACAGCAGAGCCTCGGCCAGGGCGGAGCGGTCGTATCGGGATTTCGCCGAACGGACCTGCTGCGCCGCCAGTCGCACCGCGGGGTCGTCCGGGCCGCAGTCCGCTATCGCCGTGAGGAGGAAATCTGAGGGGAGCACAGGTTCTGAGGCTTGGCCGGTCACAAGAGGTTCTCCATCGAGGCTTGTTCGTGCAAAGGGCTCACCGCGCACCGGGAGCCGGCGGCCACCCTGATCCCTCATCAAGGCTCCGCAGCATCGTCGTCACCAGCGTGGTGACGCGCTCACGTTTCACCGTGCCCCCCGTGGCCCCCGCGTCCCCCGCGTCCCCCTGACCCGGCGTCTCCGGGCGATCGTAAGTCCATGCCCGACGCCAAGAGGGCGCTTCGTGACACTCCATGCTGGATGCCGGGGATTGCTCACGGTCGGTCCCCCTGTCAGTGGCCGTCACTACGATCAGTCACAGGGGAATCCACGGCACCTCGATGAGCTCGCCCAGTCCGAGGACTTCGATCCGGATGAGATCGAACTGCAGGGCAACTTCCCTGTGAACGAGGATGCCTTTGCCCGGGTCGCAGCGGCCGGTAGCGCGGACGGACTGGACACACTGCTGGTCGCCGAGTGCCCGGTCCTGGAGTGGCAGGCGGTCGTGCACGACTACGGCGGCGGTGTGATCGCGGTCTGATGCTCAACACTGCGCCTCAGGGTGCCGGCGAGGGCGCTGACGGCCTCCGAGCTGTCGCCGGTGATCGCTTCGGTCTCGCGTCCGGGAATGCGGGGGAAGACCTTCGGCAGGGTTCCGTCGTGCTGCCAGAGCCACCCGTCCCACAGCGCCACCCGGCCCGTCCGGCCCTCCGCCGCGAGGCGTCCGCAGCGAGGCGTCCGCAGCGAAAGCGAGGGCACCGATCTCGTCGCCCCCGACCAGATCGCGTTGGCCGGCTCGCCGACGGCCGGAGTGCGGGTGAACTGGAGCGGGCGGCCGTCCGGCGCAGGGCGATCGTGATCACTGCTCCGGCCGGGCCGCCGTACGTGTGCTGTTCGTTGCCCACACGATTGTTTGACCTGGCAAAAGGGACGTGGCAAACAACGCTCCGGTTGCAAGTGTCGGTTGTGGCATCGCCGATCCAGCGGGCCGCACAAGGCGCCGCCGCCGGCCACACGGATCGGTCGCCGGCCGTGTCGGTCTCGAACCGACCCGCGCGGAGCCTTCGCGGAAAGCGGGCGGCAGAGCCCGTCCCCAGGGCCCCTCTGATGGATTCCGCGGCGAACACAGTGACACTGACCAGCCATTTCACCAGGAAAACCGGGGGACGCCACACGTGCGCATCGCCTTCCTGCTGCACAACGCCTACGCGATGGGCGGCACCGTACGGACGACCATGACACTCGCCGACACGCTCGCCGGGCGACACCAGGTGGAACTCGTGTCGGTCTTCCGGCACCGCGAGAAACCACAACTGGGGCGCTCGCCCAAGGTGCCGCTGCGGGCCCTGGTGGACCGGCGCGAGGGATCGACGGACGCGGCGGACCCTCTCACCCGGCGGGCCGGAGAGGCCTTCGCGAAGGGGGACAGCCGCTCGCACCAGTACCACCGGCTCGCCGAGCAGCGGATCATCGACTGGCTGCGGGAGACGGACGCCGACGTCGTCGTGGGCACCAGGGCCGGACTCAACGCGCTGGTGGCCCGGTTCGGGCCACGACATGCCGTACGCGTCGGCCAGGAGCACCTCACCCACGACAACCACCCGCACCGACTGCGGACGGAACTCCAGCGCTGGTACGGCGGTCTCGACGCGCTGGTCACCATGACCGAGGCCGACGCGCGCGACCACCGGCGCGGCATGCGGCTGCCGCGCACCCGGGTGCTGGCCATCCCCAACAGCGTCCCCGAACCCGCGGTGCCGCCGGCCGACGCGGCGGCCAAGGTCGTCGTCGCGGCGGGACGACTGGCCCGCGTCAAGCGGTACGAGATGCTGGTCGACGCGTTCGCCCTGGCCGGTGCGGCCTGCCCCGACTGGTCCCTGCGCATCTACGGGGACGGCCCGGAGCGCGCCCGGATAGCCGACCGGATAGCCCACCACGGCCTGGGTGACCGGGTCTTCCTGATGGGTTCGGCCACTCCCATCGAGGCCGAGTGGGTCAAGGGCTCCATCGCCGCGGTGACCTCCGCGCACGAGTCGTTCGGAATGACGATCGTGGAGGCCATGCGCTGCGGCCTGCCCGTGGTGAGCACCGACTGCCCCCACGGGCCCGGCGAGATCATCCGCCACGGTGTGGACGGCTGTCTCGTCCCACGCGACAGCACCCAGGGCGTGGCCGACGCGCTGCTGGGACTGATGCGAGACGACGGACGGCGTGCGGAGATGGGCAGGGCCGCCCGGGCCGGTGCGGCGAGACGATTCACTCCGGATGGCATCGCCGACCGCTACGAGCGCCTGTTCAACACACTGCTGGAGGAGCGGGCCGGGCGGGCCGCTCCGCCACCGCCCGGCCCGGCCGACTGGCGCGACCGTGCCCCCGTGCTCGCCGCCACGGCAGGCATCCTCGCCCGCGCAGCGGTGCGCCGCGGGCGGCGCAAGCTGGGGTGGGTCGGATGACCGCGGATCGCACAACGGCCTCGGCACAGCGGATGCTCTCGGCACAGCGGATGCTGTGGATCGTGGCCGCCGGGTTCTGTCTGCTGTCGGCCGTCCTCGTACCGCTCACCCTGCCGCTCGGCTGGGACGAGCTCGTGTACGCCAGCCGCTTCGGACCGTACGGTCCCGCGACCCCGTTCAGCGCCCCGCGTACCCGCGGGGTCCCCCTGCTGCTCGCTCCGATCGCCTCCTGGAGCGACTCGACGGTGCTGCTCAGGGTGTGGCTGCTCCTGCTGGCCGGCGGTGCGCTCTGGCTGGGATTCCGACCCTGGCTGCGGATCCTGCACCGCCCGGCGGCGGTGTGGGTGGCGGCCGGACTGTACGGCAGCCTGTGGATCACCCTCTTCTACGCCGGTTCCGCGATGCCGAACCACTACACCGCGATGGGTGCCACCGCCGCCGTGGGCTGTTTCCTCGCACCGCGCCCCCGGTACGCGGGTGTCGCGGCAGGCCTGGCGGTCGTGACCCTGATGCGACCCAACGACGGTGTGGCCGTCGCCGCACCGCTGCTCCTGGCCGCCGTACTGATGCCCGCACTGCGCGACCACGGCCGCCTTTGGGAGCGTCTGTCGGCCGTGGCGGCCGGACTCATGGCGGGTGCGCTGCCCTGGGTGGTAGAGGCCGAGTTGCGGTTCGGCGGCGTGCGCAACCGGCTCGCGGAAGCCGACGAGGTCCAGGGCGGCCTGCGGGCCGTCTTCTCCCTGGGCGCCCATCTCACCTCGCTGGACGGCCCACTGCTGTGCCGTCCCTGTACGGGCGACACCGTACGGCTGCCCGTGACGGAGTGGTGGGTGCTGCTGCCGCTGCTGGTCGCCCTGGGGCTGTGGGCGGAGCGCCGGGCGCGCCGGTCCGCTGCACCGCTGTGGCTGGCGGTGGCGGTGGCGGTGGCCGCGGCGGCGCCGTATCTCTTCCTCGTTCCCTACGCCGCGCCGCGGTTCCTGCTGCCGGCCTACGCCCTGCTGGCGCTCCCTGCCGCTGTCGGGCTCCTCGCCGTCGTCCACCGGGCCCGCACCCGCCGTTCGCTGCCGACAGCCGCGGTGCTCGTCCTGGCACTCCTCGGGCACTTGGGCATCCAGGCCGGGCTCGTCCACAAGCATGCGGGCAACCATCAGCAGGCCCGCGGAGACTGGGTCCGGATCGCCTCCGTGCTGCGCGAGCACGGGGTGCACCCGCCGTGTGTCCTCGCGGGGAACACATCGACGATTCCCATCGCCCACACCGCGGGCTGCACTGTCTCGGAGACGGATCCCCCGGCGCACCCCGATGCGCTGGTCCTTCGCGAGGGGAAGCCACCGCACTGGGCGCGCGACTGGCAACGATTCCCGGTGCCGGACACCTACCACTCCGGATGGACCGTCGTCGTGCGTCCATGACGGCCGGCCGTGCGACACAGGCTCTCGGGGCCGGTAGGGCGATGCGGCCCCCGATCTCCACTGCGGCGCCGACGGCTCCCGAGGTGCCTTCGCGTCCGGGCCCGAGCGGTGGAGCGCCCGGCGCATGCCCCACGATCTTTTGCGGAGAGGGGAGCCGGCTGCCGCGTGGGGGGGGGAAGCGCACGCAGGTCCGGCGGACGGCAGGTGACGCCACCCGCCGGACCTCGGCGCTTCGTCAGACGGTGCGGCACTGGAACTGCTGGTTGGTGCCGGTCCCGCAGGTCCACTGGATGAGACGGGCACCGTTGGCGGGCGGCGCCTGCGATGTCGAGACACTTTGCCGCTGTGCTGGGTAAGGACACGGACGTACCCGCCACCCGCGTCCTGGAGCCGCCACTGCTGGTTCAGGCCGCCGACTCGGGTGTACTGGAGCGCCACCCCGCTATCGGCAGCCTAGTTGTCGGTGAGATCGAGGCACTTGGAGCTGTGCCGGGCGACCAGGTGGTAGAACGGGCCGCCGCCCACACCACTGACCGTGCCGGCGGCGGTGTCGACGGCGACCTGCGGGTACCACGGCATGTTCATGGTTGTCCGGGTGGGGAAGGCCAGCGGCAGCCAGACGTACTGCGAGTCGTTGACGGTGCCCCATCCAGATCACGAACTTGCCGGTCGCGCTGTTGTGGATGGCCAGGTCCAGCAGGGCCCGCAGCTGAGCTGACGAGTGCGGTCCGGAGCGCCAGACCAACATCCCCCTCGCTCATCGCTCATCGCAAGCCACAGAAGCAGCAGCTCAGAGCAGCTCATGTCGGCCCGCAGCCCGTCTCCTCCCATATGAACGACCCGCACTGACGCGCATCCGCTACGCTGTCCATGGCCGGTCGTTGGTACGTCGCGCTGTCTACGCGTATGACACCGTGGAGGGGCGTCGCACCACGTCTGACCAGCGGGCTTGTGCTCCTAGCTGAAGATCCATTTCCTGGGTTTTCAACAAGGTTCTCCACAAGCCCCCGCCTTCGTAGCTCAGGGGATAGAGCACCGCTCTCCTAAAGCGGGTGTCGCAGGTTCGAATCCTGCCGGGGGCACCAGCCAAAAGGCCACCTACCGATCTTGGTAGGTGGCCTTTGACATCCAGGTCTGACATCAACGCGGGCGGCCGAGGATGCCACCGCAGACCACAACGGTTCGACCTATATCGCCCAGATGTCAAAAATGCCCAACTTCTTCCCGATGAAGAGCGCTACCGAAGCGGGAACCAGCAAGCAAATGCCGATGCCGCCAAGCACATATGGTGCCACTGGTGTCCCTTTCGGGAAGCGCCCATCGGGTCGACGCTTGCGCGCAACGGCGAAGCGCCTGACGAAAAGAGCGGCACTCAACATGAGCAGGAACGCGCCGACAATCTGCAGCGCCATCAAGCCGCATTCAAGAAGGAAAAGGACCAGGTAGGAGAGCAGCACCCCCACGACTACCCTCACTTACTCAGATTTCGCCATTAATCAGAATCCGGTCGGCTTTCATTGCCGTCGGCTGCAACCACGCGCAAGGCGCAAGGCGGACAATAGGATCATGGCCGGGACTGCGTCAACCGTGCGGCTGAACCCGTGCCCGATGTGTGCCCGACCGGTTGGTAAGTCGCGGCACCGCGGCTGTTCAGCTTGCCCTGCGTGAAGGTTGGACTCCGCCCCTCTCCAGGCTCCGCGTCCCGCCTCGACCAGTCCGCCGGCTTCACGCCTTCGTGCCGCCTTCTCCAGGATCCGTATCACCGCGTCCAGTCCGTCCCCGCGCAGGTCAGCGCGGGGACGGACGTCTCCCGCTGGGCGTCCTGGGCGACGTCCGTGCAGACGACCACGGTGAGGCCGAACTCGGAGTGGCCCAGGCTCTGGAGTCCCCAGGCGGGGCACGACTCCAACCGCCAGGGGGAGGGTGTCAGTGTCATGGCGAGCGTCGTGCAGGCGTTGTCACATGGAGGCCGTGCTGCTACTTGAGTTCGTCGGCGGTGAAGTAGCCGTCCCGCACAAGGGTGTTGTAATTGGTCTTGTCGACGCTCTCGGGCTGCAATAGAACGGCGGGCACGGCCTTGACGCCGTTCTTGTAACTGGTTACGTCGTCCACCCACGGCTTCCTGCCGGTAAGTATGTCGTCGACCATGGCGGTGGCGGCCTCGGCGAGCCGGCGGACGTCCTTGTAGACGGTCTGCGACTGCTGACCCGCGATGATGGACTTCACCGACGCCAGTTCGGCGTCCTGACCGGTGATGACCGGGAATGGCTTGCTGTCGGAGCCGTAGCCGACCGATTTCAGCGCGGACAGGATGCCCCTCGAAATGCCGTCGTACGGCGACAGGACCGCGTCGATCCTCTCACTGCGATACCACTTGGTGAGGATGCCACTCATGCGTTTTTGCGCGGTGGGCCCGTCCCAGCGCAGGGTGGCGATCTGGTCGAGCTCGGTCTCGCCGGACGGGACGACCAATTGCCTGCTGTCCAGATACGGCTGCAGGAGCGCCATCGATCCGTCGAAGAAGTATCCGGTGTTGTTGTCGTCGGGGGAGCCGGCGAACAACTCGATGTTGAACGGGCCTTTGCCGTCCTCCAGGCCGAGCTTTTCGATGATGTAGTGGGCCTGGAACCGACCGACCATCTCGTTGTCGAAAGAAACGTAGTAGTCGACGTTCTTGGTGCCGAGGATGAGCCGGTCGTAGGCGATCACCGGAATGTCCGCGTCGGCGGCCTGTCGAAGCACGCCGTTCAGCGACGTGTTGTCGATGGCCGCGATGATCAGTGCGTCGATGCCCTGTCGGATCAGTTTCTCGATCTGTGAGACCTGGGCTTTCGGGTCGTCGTCGCCGTAGACCAGCTTGGTCTTGTACTCCTTGGCCTTGAGGCTCTCGACGATGCTCTTGCCGTCGGTGAGCCAGCGCTCGGAGGACCGGGTCGGCATGGCGATACCGACGGTACCGCCCCGGAAACTGGCCTCTGAGCTGCTCTCACTGTTCCGGCCGCAGGCGGACAGGGTGAGGGTGAGGGAGGTGGCTCCGGCGAGGACGGTTCTTCGACTGAGCATGCTGATTGTTCCTTGTCCTTCTCGTCGTTGAGGGGATGACGGCGCATCAGACGTCGCGGGAGAAGCGGTGGAGCGGGCCGGGCAGTCGGCAGGCGGGTCGAGAACGTGCGGGACGCGCCGCACCCGCTCCCGGGCTGTGTCGAGGATCAGGTCTTACAAATGGCCGCCGCACACGTAGATCTCCGGGGGCCCTGGACAGATCGACCTTCGGACGGGGTCGTTTGCCGGGACGGCACCTCGGCGCCCCCCTAAGGGACCTCGGTCTCCCGCAGATCGCCGATCAGCGCGCTGCTGCGGCTCGGCATCCGGGGCTCGTCGGCTCGCGTGGTCTCCATGCCGGGGTCCACCTGTACGTGCGTCAGGCTGCGCTACGGCGTTCCGACCGCATGCGTGCTGATTCCGGCAACGCACAGGGCACTCACTTTCAAACGTTCGAAATGTCGTCACATGTTCGCAATGTTGGCGCGACGGTAAGGGGACGTGGGTGGGGCGTCAACAGTGCGAACCGGAACGGTTACAGAAAGTGCGCCCACGGGTCACGTGAGCGGGACGGAGGTCCCTGGAGCGGATCCGACCGTGGCGATCGTGGACTCGGAGTCCGGGCGGCCGGAACGGCTGCGACGCGAACGCCGGGCCATCCCTCGCCGACTTCAGCGGGTTGAGCGCAACACGTTAAGCCGCTGCCCTGGGGTTTCTCTTCGAGCAATCTTCGAAACATTCGATGCATGGGGCCCAAGATTCCGATCCAACACTCGCCGCATCGGTGATCAAAACCTTGGTCAGCCCCATCAGGCGCTGCTGCTACCAGGGAGAATTCCCCACATGGGGATAATCCGCGGAGCGAACATTTCGCAATCAGCGTCGAAACAGTTGACAGTTGGCAGGGTCACACCAAAACTGATTCGCCATTGGCAGAGCTCGACCGCTGTCGACGCGCGCGGGCACGAACCACCCGCCGACACCAGTTGCCCGGCCCGTCGGCCTTACGAGGACGAGGAGGAAGCACGCTCATGAACGACGGACCCGCACACCCGACGCGCCGCAGCGTCTGCACCCTGCTGCTGGCCACCGGAGCCACGTTGGCCCTGCCCGGCACCGCCGAGGCGGCCACGGTCATCACCACGAACCAGACCGGAACCAACAACGGGTACTACTACTCGTTCTGGACGGACAGCCAGGGCACGGTGTCCATGACCCTGAACTCCGGCGGCAACTACAGCACCTCCTGGAGGAACACCGGGAACTTCGTCGCCGGCAAGGGCTGGAGCAACGGCTCACGCCGGACAGTGACCTACTCCGGCAGCTTCAACCCGTCCGGCAACGGCTACCTGACTCTCTACGGGTGGACGTCGAACCCGCTCGTCGAGTACTACGTCGTCGACAACTGGGGCACCTACCGGCCCACGGGCACCCACAAGGGAACCGTCACCAGCGACGGCGGCACGTACGACATCTACCAGACCACGCGCTACAACGCCCCGTCCGTCGAAGGAACCCGCACGTTCAACCAGTACTGGAGCGTCCGGCAGTCGAAGCGGACCGGTGGCACCATCACCACCGGCAACCACTTCGACGCCTGGGCCCGCGCCGGAATGCGCCTGGGGAGCTTCAGCTATTACATGATCCTCGCCACCGAGGGATACCAGAGCAGCGGGAGCTCCAACATCACGGTGAGCTAGGCCAGTTCGTAAAGGGGGCGGCTGCGGATCAGCCGTCACGCGGCGACCGTGACGACGAACGTGCCGTCCCCTGTGGGGATCCTCTCCCCCTCCCCCTGGCTCCTTGCCCCCTGGTCCATCCGGAACATCGGCGCCGGCTGTCCCAGTCCCAGTCCCAGGCGCCGACTCCCGAATCCCCCAGGCTGGAGGACCGCTCCTCATGAAAGCCACACCACGTCTCTCGCTACTCGTCGTCGTCGCGCTCGCTGCCGCCGGCACCCTCACCGTCGACACCGCCGCCCCGGCGCGGGCCGCCGCATGCAACGGGTACGTCGCGCTCACCTTCGACGACGGCCCGTCCGGCAACACCCCGGCCCTGCTCAACGCGCTCACCCAGCACGGGCTTCGGGCCACGATGTTCAACCAGGGCCAGTACGCCGCCGCCTACCCGGCCCAGGTCAAGGCGCAGGTCAATGCCGGCATGTGGGTCGGCAACCACAGCTACACCCACCCGCATCTGACCCAGCAGAGCCAGGCGACGATCGACTCGGAGATCTCCCGGACCCAGCAGGCCATCGCGGCCGCGGGCGGCGGTACGCCGAAGCTGTTCCGACCGCCGTACGGCGAGACCAATTCGACGGTGAAGGCCGTCGCGACCAAGTACGGCCTGACCGAGATCATCTGGAACGTCGACTCGCAGGACTGGAACGGCGCGAGCACCGACGCGATCGTGGCAGCGGCCGGCCGGCTCACCAGGGGCCAGGTCATCCTCATGCATGACTGGGCCGCCAACTCCCGCGCAGCCATCCCCCGCATCGCGCAGGGGCTGGCGAGCCGCAGCCTGTGCGCCGGCATGATCTCCCCGCAAACCGGCCGCGCCGTGGCTCCGACAGCATCATCGGCGGCGGGCGCGGCACGATGACCGTACCGTCCCCGGCGAAGATCATCACGACCTGGGACATCAGCGCCATCCACCCCAGCGCCCCAATACTGACCGCCAAGCCGAACGGCAACGGCAACGGCAAGTGAAGCTGGCCAACCGTCTCCTGCAGACAAGCTGGCCCCGAACCCCGCGGAAAAGCCGCAAGACCGCACTAGGCGGCGCGGTGACCACGGTCGCCGCGCGTCTGCGGCCCCACGACTGCATCACCCGGGTTCCTCGGAGAGTCGGGGCGTGCCTCTGCCGCACCGCCGCAGGGTGTTGACCAGCGAGGCATCTACCGGGAGTGGCCGCCTGTCAGTGCGGTGAGGCAAGAAACTCGTCGACAACACGACGAACCTTGGAAACCGCGTCGCTTTCGCCCAGGCGCAGTGCGGTGTTCGCGGCGTTGAGCATCGCATCGATCTGAAAGACCGTCAGGTCCACGTCCAAGTGCGTGATTTCGTCGGCGTTGACGGCGCAGCGCAGTTCGTCGGCGAGAAGGGCGAGCCAGGCACGGCGGTGGAGCAGCAGGGCGTCACGGACCTTGCCGGGCCGGCTGTCGAAGTCGGGGAGGCTGGCCGCCCAGAAGCAGCCTCCGGCGAACAGCGGTGCCTCGACGTAGGAGATCCAGCGTTCCGTCAGTGCGCGGAGCCGGGCGACGCCCGGTTGAGCGGTCAGGGCGGGGCGTATGACGGCTGCGGTGAACTCTTCGCGCGCCGACTCCGCGACCGCGAGTTGCAGGTTCTCCTTCGTCTTGAAGAGCGTCTGGATACCGCTCTTGCTCAGTTCCAGGTCGGCGGCCAAGCGGCCGATGCTGAGCCCGTTGAGCCCTTCGAGCGAGGCGACGTCGACGCCATGCCGGGCGATCTTGCGTCGGGTCCGGGTACCGCGGACAAGGCGCTGGTCCCCCGCGGTCGCGCCTGGCGCTTCCGTGGAGTACACGGCCGCTTGTTGCTCCCGGCTCTCTGAGTGCTCGTTCATCGACTCCCATCCTGTCATGCGCTTGCTTAAAGCATACGACCGATCGTACGTTTACTTCGCAGCACACCTGAAGGAGGCATCCGTGCACGGACACCGCATGTTCGAGCTGGCGCAAGCGCTCGCCGTCGCCAAGAGCCGCCAGGACGTTCCCGCCGCTCTGCGGCTCTTCCACCCCGGCGTGGTGCTGGAGACCCCGGCCTTCGGTACGACGGCTCGGGGCCTGGCCGAGAACGAGAAGGCGTTACGAAGGTTCTTCGCCTCGTTCCCCGACTACGACGTCGCCCTGCACGGCCACGCGAGCAACGGCGACACGCTCGTGTGCTGGGGTACGGCGCGACTGACCATGACAGGCAACCGGTTCGGCGTCCTCCCCAACGGCGAACGGGCCGAGATACCGGTCTTCATCCAGTTCACGTTCAGAGAGGACCTGATCGCAGGCGAACGCTTCTTCTTCGACCTGGCAACACTGTGCGCCCAGTCGGGCGTCTCGACGGACGCGGTCCGACAGAGGCTGTTTCCCGCGCTCACGGGAGGCGACGCAGCATGACAGCAGACCCGCGAGTGAAGGACGTCGGCGAGATCCGGACAGCGCACCTCTTCGACATGGTCGTCGACCTGCACCCCCGCCTGCCCATCGGCAGCGGCCCGTTCGGCCGGCGCGTCCTCTTCGGCGCGGCAGGCGGCACGTTCCACGGCCCCAGGCTGCACGGCGACGTCCTCCCCGGCGGGGGAGACTGGGCGCTTTTCGATCCCGACGGAACGATGACCCTGGACGTACGCCTGACACTGCGCACCCACGACGGCGCCCTCCTGCACATGACCTACGGCGGCCGCTGGGTAACGCCGCCCGAAGCGCGCGACGCCCTCGCCGACCCCGACGAGCGGCACCGGGTCGACCCGGCCAGCTACTACTTCCGGACCAACCCGCTCTTCGAGACAGGGGCCGAGCCATACGCATGGCTCAACGGCACGGTCTGCGTCGGGTCGGGATACCTCGTCGAAGGCGGAATCGCCTACAAGGTCTCCCGGGTCCTGTGACGGAACGTCATGGCAGGGATTCACCGCCGCGGGGTCGGTCGTTCCCCCTGGGGGTGTGGCAGAGGACCGATCCCGTGAAGGGAGCTGGACGCGGACGTGGTCATGGGACCGATCTGGCCCTGCTGGTCGGGGCAGGCGACCGGAGAGGTTGAGGACATGAACGGACACACAAGAGACGAACTGCTGGCTGAGGCCATCCGTCTACGCCGGCAGGGGAATCCTGAAGAGGCCCGGAGCAGGCTGCTGAATCTGGCCGCCGAGCATCCCGGGGACGCCGAGGTTGCCTACCAGACCGCCTGGGTCCATGACGTCCTGGGCCTGGAGGCGGAGGCCGTCCCCTTCTACGAAGGCAGCCTCCACGGACCAGGGCTGCTGTCGGAAGAAGACCGCCGCGGGGCTCTCCTCGGCCTTGGCAGCACCTACCGGGTACTCGGCCGGTACACCCAGGCTGTCGGCACCCTCCGCCAAGGCGCGGCCGAGTTCCCCGATGACGGGGCCCTGCAGACCTTCCTCGCCATGGCCCTGTTCAACACCGACCAGCATCACGAAGCCATGCGAATCCTGCTCATGCTGCTCGCCACCACCAGCGAGGACCCTCACCTGCGCCAGTACCGGCGGGCCATCGAGGCGTACGCGCAGAACCTCAATGCCACAGCCTGAGCAAGGCGATTCGCCACTCTCGCCGACCTGACTGGAGCGCCGCCGGTCAAAGGCACCGCATGCGCGAGCGATGCATGAGCGATGCGTGAGCGGGCGGAGCGGCAACCCGCTGGGAGGGTCGCAGGGCGAATCCTGCCGGGGGCACCTCGCGCTCCCGTCCGGTGGTCGCTTCCCACGCTGCCGGAGATCGTTTCCCGCCGTACGCGGCGCGGGACGTCGTCGAGATGCGCCGTCGTGCGGCGAAGTCATCGACCTCCACGGGAGTTTCGTCGGCGCCTGGCGTCAAGTGGCGAAGAGCCTGGGCCGCCTCGCGCTCATGGCGCGGCCACACGGGTGGTTCTGCGCGGAGCGCCTACGCCCGCCTTCGGCTTCGTAATTCCTGTGCCGTGCAGGGGACTTGGGCCAGCCGTGGGGTCCACGCCCTTGCTCGTTGGTCGGACGATCCGGCGTGCCGACGAGCAGATATCCGATATTTGCGCATTAACCTCTCGTCACCTTATGACGTGGCGGACCGCGTACGCGTCCGCTTCAACGCTCGGAGAAGACATGCGCAAGCCTCTCAACACCGCTGTCGTGGCCGTCCTCCTCAGCGCCGTCGGCTTCCTCGGCACCGGCACCGGCATCGCCCACGCCGACGGGCACGGACACAAGCACGGACAGGAACACAAGAAGGGACAGGCACACAAGCACGGGCACGGGCACGGGCACAAGCACGGAAAGGGACACAAGAAGGACGGCAAAGAGGGCAAGACGCTCCTCATCAGCCAGAGCACCACATGCACGACGGTCGAAGAGAACGTCGACGTACAGGGCCAGTACGGGTTCCAGAACGGCCGGGAGGGCAACCGGAACAACGGCGAGGGCTCGCCCGGCACGCAGACCACCGACCTCGGCTCAAGCCAGGGCTGCAACAACACCGTCGTCCTCGGCAAGTAGCTCACCTGGGGGGCCCGGCGCCCGGGCCCCCTGGATCGAGGAAATCCGGGAATGGGCGTCAGGACCGGAGCCCGGATCCACCTCGGTCGCTGACCAGCGGCTCTGCGAGGAGAACGACTCGATCAGCCTCAGTGTCGTAGCCGAGCACCGGATGGCCATGTGCGCCCTCCGGATCCATCAGCACCGGTTTGCCCAACCGCCGCCCGATCTCCCGAAGGAAGCCGCAGAACACGTCGAGTCGCTCCTGGCCTTGCAACTCCCGCAGGTCAACGTCGAAGTCGATTTCGTCGTCGGCATGGAAACGAAAGATCGCCACCACATCCGCGGTCGGCCAGACCCGCAGGTTCGGGCACTCGGCATCCGCCGGACGAGCGAGCACGGGCTCCGCCCGGGGCACCGGAAGCACCGCCTCTCCTTCGGAGTACCGGCACTTCCAGCCCTTCTCCGCGACGAGATCGAGGACCGCCTGCCAGTCCTCCACTGAGGCACCAGGGACACGCACGTCGGGCAGCGACCCCATCGAGTCCGGGTCGAAGAAGCACCTCACGTCATCCCACAGCAGATCGGCCACCGCGCCATACTGCGGTGGTAGTGGGGCCTAGTTCTCGTGCGGGAGGGCGACGAGGCCGGTGATCGCGTCCCAGAAGGCGTTCCAGTTGCGGCCGTAGAAGTCAGGGAGCAAAAGCTCGCGCTGCAGGAGCCGTTGGAGTTCCCCGGCGTCCCGTACCTCGGTCAGGTCAGGCCAAGCCGAACCGCTCGGCGTGCACCTGTCGCGCGGGGACCTGCAGGTCTCGCAGGCCGGAGAGTACGGACGTGGTCATGGCGGGCGGGCCGCAGACGTACACGTCGCGTTCGGTGATGTCGGGGACCAGCCGGTGCAGGTTGTCGGGGGCGAAGGGCGGGGTGCCGTGCTCGGCGGTCCTGCCGGTGAGGAGGTGGAGCCGTCCGCCGCGGAGCGCGACCAGGTGGCGCACCTCGTCCAGCAGGACGGCGTCGGCCTCGCTGCGCACCCGGTACAGCACGACGACGTCGCCGGCGACCTGCTCCTCCAGCATGGAGCGTACTGGCGTGATGCCGACGCCGCCGGCGATCAGCAGGGCGCCGGGCCGGGTCCGGTGCAGTGCGGTGAACGCGCCGTACGGTCCCTCGACGAAGGCGCGGCTGCCGACCGGGACGTTGCGCAGGCCGGCACTGGTGCTGCCCGCCGCCTTCGCCGTCAGGCGCAGCCCCCGTCCGTCGGGCGCCGCCGACAGGGAGAAGGGGTTGGCCAGCCACCAGTGGTTGTGGCCGGGGAACCGCCAGATGCAGAACTGGCCCGCGCGGGCCGGGAGTTTGTCGAGGTGCCGGCCGGTGACGTACACGGAGACCACGTCGTCCGACTCCGGCACCACGGCCGCGACGCGGAACCGGTGGTAGGCGTTGCGCCACAGCGGCATGACGAGCCGCCCGGTCAGCAGGGCGCCGAAGGCGAACAGCCACAGGATCCACCAGTAGGCCGTGGCGAAGGCGGAGGACGTGAACGTCGTCGTCTCCTGCAACTGGTGGACGAACGCCAGGCCCAGGGCCACGTAGAGCAGCAGGTGCAGGCCGTGCCAGACCTCGTACCGCAGCCGCCGCCGCAGGGGCCGGGTGGAGATCACGGCGACCACGACGACGATGGCCGCGGCGAGCATGCCCAGCAGGGAGGCCGGCACCCCGCTCAGGGCGACGAACGTCTTCCCCATGGAGGCGTCGTCGAGGGTCGCGTAGCCGAGCACCACCAGCGTGGCGTGGGTGAGGACGGTCCACAGCAGGGTGAAGCCGACCCAGCGGTGCCACACCGTGAGCCGGTCCATCCCGATGCGGCGGTCCAGCCACGGTAGCCGCGCCACCAGCAGCAGTTGGAACAGCATCAGCAGCGCCGCGTGCAGTCCGAAGAACTTGGCGACCGTGAGGACCCCGTTCTTGCCCGAACCGGCGCTGAGGAACAGCGCCTCCACGATCACCGCGTTGACGATGACGAACGCCCACATCGCCCAGCGCGCCGCGTCGACCGGAGGGACGGTGCCCGTCCGCACCGTGTTGCTCGTCGTCGCCATGGTTGCCTCACATCCCCCGTGGCCGCGGCACTCGCGACCGTATGCAGAAACCCATGAAGATCGAGTGATTCGTCCGGATACGCGCCTCGATCGGATAAGCATACGGAGCGCGGGCCCGATCCGTTCACGCCAGAACCGTGGAAGTCAGCCGCGGTTCGATGTCCGGTGCGTCAGGACCGCGCACGGCCTGTCCGGCGATGGTCCTCCCCCGCCGTGATGACCTTGCAACGGCTCCCCGGGCTCTCTGACCGGTCAGGCATGAGCGGCCATACCCGCTCTTCCGGACCGCCCACCACCCGAGCGGAAGCTCCCGCCACCAGGCGCACACTGGAAACACAGGGGCATACCTCGTGAGCCGGACGTGGAGGTGGGCCATGAGCACCCTCGAAGAACACGTGGATGTCGGAGTCCCGATCGACCGGGCCTGGGAAGGCCTGCACCAGGTGGAGAACTATCCCCGGTTCCTGGCGGGCGTACGCGGGGCCCGTACGGAGGCGGGCGGCCGGGCGCGGCTGGATGTCGAGACCGGAGGGCGGGCCCGGGAGTTCGAGGCCGAGGTGTCGGACCGGGCGGGGGAACGCGTACTGGAGTGGCGGACCACGGGCGATCCCCGGCTGGCGGGTTCCTTCTCGCTGCTGGCCATCGACCAGGGCCACACCCGGGTCCAGGCGCGAGTCGAGTACGACCCCGGCACGGTCCGGGAGACCTTCGGCGGGCCCAAGGGGTTCGCCCAGGCGAACGCGATCGAGCGGCTGGTCCGTGGTGATCTCGAGCAGTTCAAGGAGTACGTCGAGCAGGAGCGGTGAGGGCGGCGGGAGCGGAGCCGTACGGCGACCCCGCCCCCACGCCGGTCGTCGGGGCCCGTCAGGGCTTGCGGCCCACCCCGCAGTAGGCGTCGACCGCGGCCGTCGCGGGATCCGCCGGGCCGAGGGCGTCGGGGCGCCACTCGGGTACCTGGACGATGCCCGGGTCGACGAGGTCGAGGCCGTCGAAGAACGCGGCGATATCGCCGATGCTGCGGACGTGGTACGGCACGGCGCCGCTCGCGTTGTACGCCTCCGCCGCGGCGATCATGCCCTCGCTCGTGGCCGTGCTGTCGCTGATCACCAGGTGGCTGCCCGAGGGGAGGCCGGCCAGGAGGCGGCGTACCAGGTCGAGGGCCTGGTCGTGGTCGGCGACATGGCCGAGCGTGTTGAGGATCATCAGGGCGACCGGGCGGGAGAGGTCGAGCGTGCCCGCGGCGGCCTCCAGGACGGCCTCGGGGTCGTACAGGTCGGCGTCCAGGTACGTCGTCATGCCCTCGGGGGTGCTGGTGAGCAGGGCGCTCGCGTGGGCCAGCACGACGGGGTCGTTGTCGACGTACACGATTCGCGCGTCCGGCGCCACGCGCTGGGCCACCTGGTGCGTGTTGTCGGCGGTCGGCAGGCCGGTGCCGATGTCCAGGAACTGCCGTATGCCCGCCTCCCCGGCCAGATGGCGTACGGCGCGGCCCAGGAAGAGGCGGCTGGTGACGGCCACGTCGACCAGGCCGGGGAAGATCTCCTTGATCTCGTCGCCGATCCGCCGGTCGACCTCGTAGTGGTCCTTGCCGCCGACGAAGTAGTTCCAGAAGCGGGCCGAGTGCGGCTTGGACGTGTCGATCCGGGCCCACGTCCGATCGGCGGCGCTGAGGGGGGTGTCGGGATCGGGCACGGTGGACCTCCAGGGGGTGGGTAGAGTCGTCCGAGTGGTTAAATCTGCAACCAAAGTAGTGAACTTCCGCGAGGAATACGGGAGTTGACACCGAAACGCCTCACGCGCGGTGATGTTTTGGCCATCCCCTGGCCATCCGGGAAGGGCGCTGCAGGCCCGCCAGGGCCAGCGTCACCGCGATCGACGCCGCCGCCATCACCGTCATCCCCGTCGCGGGCGAGGTCAGTTGGGCCACCGTCCCCGCGAGGGCCGCGGCCACGCCCTGCATGGTGAGCATTCCGGAGGACCGCAGCCCGAGGGCGTGGCCCGCCATGTCGTCGGGCGTGAGGGACATCAGACGTTCCAGCTGGACCAGGCTCGCGGCGAACCCGACGTTGGAGAGGCAGACAGCCAGGGCCGCCAGGACCACCCCCGGCCGTGACACGAAGACCAGATACGGCGTCGCCAGCAGCAGGAGCAGCGGGGTGGCCAGTCGGGGGCGCAGGGCGGGCGGTACGAAACGGCCGACGACCACGTCACCGACGAACATGCCCAGCGCCCCGGACGCGAACAGCGCGCCGGCGGTGTGCGGGGCGTAGGAGACGTAGAGGGAGTCGCAGCCGACGACCAGGCCGTTGGGGACCCACAGGCCCAGGTAGGTGAGGCGGCGGGGCCGCGAGGACCACAGGAAGGCGTTGTTGCGCCAGGTCGCCGCGACCGAGAGGCGGCCCGAGGCGCGCGGCGGGCGGGCGGACAGGCCCAGCCGGTAGCCCAGCGCCTCGACGGCGTACAGCGTCGCCGCGAGGAGCAGGCAGGTGCGCGGGGACAGCAGCGCCAGGAGCGCGCCGCCCATCGCGAAACCGAGGACCTGCATCAGCCCGGAGGCCATGTTGAACACCGAACGCCCCAGTACGAAGCCGTCCTTGGGGAGGATCTCGTTCAGCAGCCCCCCGGTCACTCCCCCGCCCAGCGACGCGATCAGGCCCTGCAGGAGTACGACGGCGAAGACCGCCCGGACCGGCAGTCCGGGCAGGGCCAGCACCGCCGTGAGGGCCGCGAAGGCGAGCCCCGTCCCGGCCAGCGTCGCCCGTGGGGGCAGCCGGTCGGCGCCGGAGAGCAGGAAGGTCGCGCCCAGCACCTGCGCCAGCTGCGGACCGAACATGCTCAGCGCCGCCAGCAGCGGCGAGTCGGTGGTCCGGTAGACCAGCGTGGCGAGCGACAGTCCGCCGATCGTCAGGGCCGCGTTGAAGGCGGCGTAGGAGAGGAAGAAGGGGGTGAACTCCCGGGTGCGGAACAGCTGTCGGTAACTGCGCATGCGACGGATTCTCGGATGGCCGGCGAACGGACCGTTATTGTTTCGCCACGGCGCGAAAGGTCACGGGGAGGAGCCCCACCGCTACGCCCTCGTCTACCCGCGCGCGGGTGCGCTGACCGACCCCGGCGCAAGGGCGGTCCTCGCGAGCCTCGGTGCCCTGCTCGGGGCCGCCCGCGCCACGGTGCTCGTACTCCTCGACTCCCCGCTCAGCACCACCCAGTTGGAGCCGCGACCGGACAGGGGCTGGGTTCGGTCGGACGGCATGTGCGGGTCCTGCTGGACGCGGGGCTGGTGGAGCGATGGGGGAGGGCGGGGCGGTCGGTGCTGTACGCGCGGACGGCGGCGGGGGACGTCCTCGTCGAGGCCCGGCACCGGACCGACACGTACCGGAGTTAGCATCCGGTTCATGACGACCACTGACAGCAACTCCCCCCTCTCCGTCGAGATCGACTCCCTCCAGGGCGGTGCCGCCGACCTCGCGCAGTACGCCGGCAAGGCGGTCCTCGTCGTGAACGTGGCCTCCAAGTGCGGCCTGACCCCCCAGTACACCGGCCTGGAGAAGCTCCAGGAGACGTACGCGGAGCGCGGCTTCACCGTGCTCGGCGTGCCCTGCAACCAGTTCCTCGGGCAGGAGCCCGGCAGCGCCGAGGAGATCGCCGAGTTCTGCTCGGCGACGTACGGCGTGACCTTCCCGATGACCGAGAAGGTCGAGGTGAACGGGGAGGGCCGGCACGCGCTGTACGAGCGGCTCGTCGGGTTCGCCGACGCCGAGGGCCACACCGGCGACATCCGCTGGAACTTCGAGAAGTTCCTGATCGGCCGGGACGGCCAGGTCGTCGCCCGCTTCTCGCCGCAGACCGAGCCGGAGGCCGCGGAGCTCGTGGCCGCGGTGGAGGACGCGCTCGCCTGACCGGCGTTGACCTTGCCCCAGGGGCAGGGTCGAACCTCCTTCGCACCGGGCGGAAGAGCCGCCCGGTGACGGAGGATGAGGCCGTGGACGACGAACTGCTCACCATCGGCGCGTTCGCCGCGCGGGCCAGGCTGTCGGCCAAGGCCCTGCGGCTGTACGACCGCCTCGGGCTGCTGACTCCCGCGCACGTCGACGAGCTCAGCGGCTACCGCTACTACCGCGCCGACCAGATCGAGCGCGCCCGCCTGGTGGCACTCCTGCGCCAGCTGGACATGCCGCTCGCGCAGGTCGCCGAGGTCGTCGAGGCCCCGGACGGGGCCGCGGCCGCCGATCGGCTCACCGCCTACTGGGCGGACGTCGAGACGCGGGTGGCGGGGCAGCGGACGCTCGCCGAGTACCTCCGTGGACGACTGTCGGGGAGGAGCTCCGAGATGTACGGAAAGTTCGTGGTCGAGACGGTGGACGTGCCCGAGCAGGTGCTGATCACCGAGACCCGGCATGTGCTGGCGGGCGAGCTGCCGGCCTGGATCGGCGCGTCGCTGGGACGCCTTGAGGAGGGGGCGCGGGAGTGCGGCGGCATCACGGCCGCACCGTTCGTCGTCTACCACTCCGAGGTGTCGATGGAGAGCGACGGCCCGGCCGAGTCGTGCGTACCGGTGGCCGACGAGGCGGCGGCCCGGGCGTGGGTCGAGAAGCAGGGCCGCACCCATGCGACGAAGGTGCGCGTGGAGCCGGCCCAGCGGCTGGCCTACACCCGGATCACCAAGGCCCAGGTGGCCCATCCGCAGATCCTGGCCGCCTTCGAGGCCGTGGAGGAGTGGATTCCGGGGCAGGGGCTGTGGATGGCGGGCCCGTGCCGGGAGATCTACTTCGCGGACTGGGACGCGGCGGGGGCCGAGGACCCGGTGTGCGACGTGGCGTTCCCGGTGCGGTGACCGGGGCGAGGACGAGGACGGGCTGCGCCGGGGCTCACCCCTGGCGCAGTTCCTCCGGGCAGGGTGTGCCGCGCGGCACGTCGTACGGCGCCGCCAGACGGTAGGTGCCGGCCTTCGGGGCCAGCAGCATCGTCCACTGGTCGCCGAAGGCGTCCTCCTCCGTCTCCCACAGACAGCCGTTGACGTTGTCGTACGACTTCGGCTCGCCGTCGGGACGCTCCTCGGACTCCTCCGTCTCCTGCGGCGGGTCGAGCTTCTTGCCCTCGGCGTCGACGATGCTCAGCCACGGCGAGTACGGGATGCGGATGAGGACGCGGCCCGGCTTGCTCACCCGCATCGTCATCTCGCCCTGCTCGGCCCGCTCGACGACCGCGTTCGGCTCGGCGAGCGGCGCCGGCGCGGTCACCTTGAACAGCTGCCAGTTGGCGTCGCCCCACACCTGCTTGAGGTACGGCATGCCGCGCTGCAGCAGCTGCCGCTCGCGCTCGGCGCCCGTGGGGTCCGGCTCGTCCTTGGGCAGGACGACGAAGTGCACGGCCCAGCGCTGGAGCCACTCGCGGTAGTTCGCGGAGTTGAGCGTGTCGTCGTAGAAGAGCGGGTTGCGCTTCATGTCGGCCTGGCGGTTCCAGCCGCGGGCCAGATTGAAGTACGGCGCGAGCGCGGAGGCCTCGCGGTGGGAGCGGGCGGGCACGACCTCCACCCGGCCCTTCTCCGCGCCGACCTCCTGGAGCTCGTTGACCAACGGCGCCAGCTCTCGCGCCCAGGAGGCCTCCGGGGCGGCGTGAATGATGTCGTCGACGGTCTTGTAGCCGATCCAGCCGCCGAAGGTGAGCAGCGCCAGCACGCCCGCGTACCACTTGCGCGACTTCGGCACCGTGAACGGCAGCGCCGCCACCAGCGTCACCCCGCCGAACAGCATCGCGAGCCGGGTGATGTTCGAGCCGATCTGCGAGCTGACCACCCAGACGAGGATCACCGCGAGGCCGTAGACCACCGACACCAGCCGGACCGTCTTCCAGTCCTTGGGGACGATCAGGAAGGTCACGACCGCCATCAGCAGCGGAAGAAGCACCGAGCCGATCACCATCGGCTGGGTGCCGGAGAACGGGAACAGCCACGCGGACACGGCGACGACGGCGGTCGGCGCCAGCCCCAGCGCCCAGGCGCCGGGCCGCCGCTTCTGCAGGAACAGCGCGACCGCGACGAAGCCCACGAACAGCCCCGCGACCGGCGACGCCATGGTGGCGAGCGCGGCCAGCGGGGCCGCGCACAGCGCCTTCGCCCACCGTTTGTAGCGCCAGCGGTACGGCCAGCAGAACACGACGGCGACCGCGCCCAGCGCGAACATCGTGCCAAGGCCGAAGGTCACCCGCCCGGAGATCGCGTTGGCGATCAGCCCGAAGACCCCGGCGAGCGCGCACCAGAGGGGATTGCGTACCGAACGGCTGCGCAGCAGCACCAGCGTCAGCAGGGCCGCGGAGATCGTTCCCGCGATCATCATCGTCGTACGGACGCCGAGGACCGACATCAGATACGGCGAGACGACGCTGTACGACACCGGGTGCATCCCGCCGTACCAGGCCAGGTTGTACGCCGAGTCCGGGTGCCGGCCGACGAACTCGGCCCATGCGTCCTGGGCCGCGAGATCGCCGCCGCTGCTTGCGAACGTGAAGAACCAGATGACGTGGAGGAGCCCGGCCAGGATGGTGATCGACAGCACCGGATGCCCCAGCAGCCGCTCACGCAGGGTGAGGGCGGCGGCGGTCAGACGCGACGGCGGTCTGCCCTCCGGACCGTTCGGGCGGCCTCCCTGGCGCGGGGCGGGCACGCGTATTCGCGGACCGGCTCCCCGTTCCGGATCGGCGTCGTCGGCGCGTGTCGGCTCCGCAGTGGCCACTTGTGAGGCACTCCCCGTGCTGTCCCGTCTTCTGTTCTGGCCGCGTCCCGTTTCCCGCGTGTTGTCGGCCCTGTATCCAAGGGTTTCGCGGCCGTGCCTCGTGAGCGACGACCTGCCCGTTTCGTGACGCTAGCACGCAGCCCGCCGACGGGGCTCGTCGGCGGGCTGCGCGCTGGGTGCCGTTCGGCTGCCGGCGGGTCAGGCGACGCGGGTCAGCTTGTCCGTGAAGCCCGGTTCGGCGAGGTCCGTCTGGAGGGCCACGGGAACCTTGACCGCACCGCTCGCGCCGTCACCGACGGTGAGCGTGCCGACCTTGGTGCCGGCCTTCGCGGTGTGCGGGACGTCGTCGGCGTCGAAGGACAGCTTCACCTTGAAGCCGGACCAGCCGACGGCGGTGACGTCCTCGGTGAGGACGACCGGGGTGTGGCCGCCGAGGCCGTCGTCGACGTATCCGACGACGTCGCCCTTCTTGAGGATCTTCGCCGAGGTCATCGCGTCCTGGGCGGCGAGCATCGCGGTCTTGCTGACGTCGTTGACGGTCTGGATGATCGGCGCCTTGTGCTGGCCGAGGATGGCGCCGACGAGGGTGACGATCTCGCCGCCGACCTCCTTGCGGGCCGCGAAGAGGAGGTTGCCGCCGGCTGCGGTGGTGGTGCCCGTCTTGATGCCGATGGCGCCGTTGTAGGGGACGAGATAGTTGTAGTTGTAGTGCTTCTTCCCGGATGGGTCGATCCACTGCCCCATGGCCGTGATCTCCATCAGTGCCGGGATCTTGACGAGCTCGTTGCCCAGCTTCACCTGGTCCTCGGCGGTGGAGACGGTGGTCTCCTTCAGGCCGGAGGCGTCGGTGTACGTCGTGTTCGTCATCCCGAGTTCCTTGGCGGTGGCGTTCATCTTCTCGATGAAGGCCTTCTCGGTACCGGCGTCCCAGCGGGCCAGCAGGCGGGCGATGTTGTTCGCGGACGGGATCATGATCGCCGCGATCGCGTCGTGAAGGGTGATGGTGTCGCCCTCCTTGACGGTGTTGAGGGTGGACTCGCCGTCCTGGTCATAGCCGCCCTCCTTCTCCGCCAGGGCGTCGACCTTGATCTTCTCGCCGTCCTCGCCCGACTTCAGGGCGTGGTCCTTCAGGACGACGTACGCGGTCATGGCCTTGGCGACCGAGCCGATGGCGACCGGGGTCTGCTCGCCGAAGTTCCCCATCGTGCCGATTCCGTTGACGTCCATCCAGCCCTGGCCCTCGCCGGGCCAGGGCAGGGAGGCCTTGCCGCCCTCGAAGGTGTACGACTCCTCGGCGGTGAGGGCGAGGGTGGGGGCGGGCAGGGGACGGACGGCCTGCGCGATCGCAAAGAGGATCGCGAGGAGCAGGACCAGGGGGGTCCAGATCTTGATCCGCCGGACGACCGTGCGGACGGGGGTGTCCGGGGGCGGGGGTGTGTTCGTCAGCTCGGCGAGCAGGTCGAGTGGGGGCTTGCGGGGCAGGGGCTGCTGGGTGGTGCGCTCGGGGCCGACGTGGGGAATCGCGGCGGTTG